>JAXLYN010000140.1:0-1517 GCA_046351435.1 Polyangiaceae bacterium | reverse complement strand
GCCTGATGGCCGAGCAGCTGAACGAGGTCTTCATCGAGATCGAGGTCGACGAGCCCACCGCGAGCGATCCGGCGCTGGGCGCCAAGCTCGAGGAAGTCTGCCCGGTCGGCATCTACAGGGACACCGATTCCGGCGTCGAGGTCGTCGCCGCGAACGTCGACGAGTGCGTGCTCTGCAGGCTCTGCCTGGAGGCCGCCCCCGCTGGCACCGTGCACGTCAAGAAGCTCTACGACGGCACCGAGCTCATCTAGCCGACCAGCCACTCGGCCAGGAACGGCTCGACGATCCCGTAAGCGCCGCCCTCGCCGGCGACGAATTCACGGCGCTCGAGCGTGGTGAGGGCCCGCTGCACGTTGGTCGCGGGCCCGAGGCCGTGGCGGTTGCGGTACTCCGCCCGGAAGGGGCGTCCGGGCTCGCGGGCGAGTGCCTCCAGCACCAGTTTCTGGGTAGGCGTCGCGCCTTCCCAGAGCAGCAGGAAGTGAGTGTGCTCGGAGCGCAGGACGTCGCCGAGGGCCGCCTCCAACGCGGCCCCGTCGGCCTCCGTTCCCGGCGGGGTCCGCTCCCAGAGGAAGTAACAGAACTGCTGGGTGGCGTAGGGGTGCCCTCCGGTCCGCTCGAGCAGGTCGGCCACCGCGGTGGCGGCCACGGACCTGCCGCTGCCCTGGAAGCGCTCGACCACGAAGGGGGCGAAGGCCGCGGGCGCGATCGACTCGAGCTCCATCGCCCTGGCGCTGCGCCAGAAGGGTTCGTTGCGATCGTTGAAGATGCGCTGCATGACGTGGCGGCGGCTGCCGAGGTAGACGTGGGAAACCTCCGGCTGCTGCTGGAATACCGCCCGCATCAGGTTGGGCAGCTGCGGGTCTATGTCCACCACCTGCTGGAACTCGTCCATGACCAGCGCCGCGCGACGGCCGCGCTCGGCGGCCAGCTCGCCCGGCAGGCGAAAGAGGCGCTCGAGCGTCGCGTCGATGTCGCCGGGCGGCGAGCTGGTCGCGAAGCTGAACGCGATCGTGCCGTCGGCAGGGTCGATCGTCACGCTCGGCTGAACTCGCAGTCCCCGGAACGGGGCCAGCGCGGCCTCCTTGGCGCGCTCCAGGGGCGAGGCGATCTGCTCGAAGATCGCGCTGGCGAGGGCGGCGGCGAGACGCTCCTTGGTCGGCGTGGTCATCAGGTCCACCTGTGCGACCAGCACGCCCTCGGCGATGACGGCCTGGGCCGCGCTCCAGGCCAGGGAGGACTTCCCCAACCGGCGGCGGGCGAAGACCACCACGTCCTGGCCGTTGCGGATGTCGCCGGCCAGCTCCCGCCGCTCGCGCTCACGATCGGTGAACGCGTCGTCAAGCGCGATCGCGCCGAACTGAAACGGGTTGACGACGAACCGATTCATACGCAACTGCATAATACATGAATGTATATCGCGTAGAGGCCACGGTCGGATGCCGGCTACATACGCCGACGTATTATGCACCTACGTATAAACATGACGAACGTCACGTTTCGCCCAATTTATAGGTGGG
>JAXLYN010000139.1:0-1557 GCA_046351435.1 Polyangiaceae bacterium | reverse complement strand
CGTGGCGTTTCTCTTTGCATTTCGCGAGCTCGCGCACCGCCTCTTGCCGATCCCGGCCGCGCTGCTGGCGACGGCGCTGGTCGCGAGCGACGTCTCGCTCGTCTCGCCCGTGGCGTGGCTCTGCAACCGCGCCACGCTGGTCACGGCGACCTTCGGCGCGCTCACGCTCGCCGCCTATCATGACCACCAAGAGCGCCCGTCGCGTGGATCCGCGGTTCGCGTCGTGCTCTTCATGTGCCTCGCGCTCTTCGGTGGCGAATACGCCATCCTCGTGCTTTCGTTCCTGCTCGGCTGCGAGGTTCTCGCCGAATCACCCGCGAAGGTGCGTGTCCGCCGCTTCGCCCTCGTGCTCGCGCCCGCCGTCGTCTACGCCGTGGTCCACGTCGTCGGACGTTACGGCGCGGCGGGTGGAGGCGTGTACCTGAGCCCCCTCGAGGCGCCGCTCGCGTTTCTGCGAGGCGTCCTCTATCGGGTTCCGTCCATGCTCGCGACCGAGCTGCTGCTCTTGCCGGGCGAGGCGGTCTACGTGGCGCTGTTCCTACGCTCGCCGTTGCTCGTCTGGGCCGTCGTGCCCGGCGTCCTCGCCGCTCTGTTCGTGTGGCGCGCCCTGGCGGGTGCGCCTGGCCCACTGCCGAAGCGCATGGCGGGCTACGCGCTCGGCACCGTGCTCGGGCTCGTGCCCCTCGCCGGAACCGTCCCCGGCGTTCGGCTCCTGCTCCTGCCGAGCCTCGGTGGGAGCCTGGTGCTCGCTGCGGCCTTCTGGGCGACCGCTCGGCGCTTCACGAACCGCGACGGGCCTCGACGCTTCGGGAGCTACGCTCTCCTGCTCGTGGGGCTGCCGCTCTTCGTGCTGCACCTCCCGCTCTCGGCGTGGGCGAGCCGCGACCAGTCGCGGGCGTTCGCTGTGAGCGCCGCGCGGCTCCGCGCCGCGTCCTACGACTCGGAGATCGACGACGCGCGCGTGGCCGAGCAGGACCTCGTGCTCTTGAACCTCCCGGGCGACCTGGTTGCCATCGATTACCCGGTGCGCGTGCGGCACGAGCACGGTAGCCCGCGACCGAAGAGCTATCGCACGCTCACGAGCGCGCTCGTTCCGATCCGCGTGTTGCGCGTCGCGGACGACGTCCTCGAGCTCCGGGTCGCGAAACCGGGCGACGGACTCTTCGGCTACGACCCGAAGCGCCCCGACGCGCCGCCCAACCGGTTTCGAGCCGGTGAGCGTCGTGACGTCGAAGGGCTGTCCGTGGAGATCATGGAGCTCGAAGATTGGGCGCCGCGGCGCATCCGCTACCGATTTCCCGAGAGCCTCGACGACCCCGGTCGCGTCTTTTTGCGCTTCGACCACGGCCGACTTCGCCGCTTCGAGATCCCGAAGGTCGGCGCCGAAGCCGAGCTCGAAGTCGGGTTTCCCTGAGCCGGACGCCGAGGGCTTCGCCCTCGCGCGACGAGCGTCAGGAAGAGCACGAAGCCGAGCCCTGCGCCTGGGTTCCCGCTCGGCCTCGTGCGGCAGCCGCAACCGTCGTCGATGGGCGCCGAAGGCGGCTCTCGGATCAAGTG
>JAXLYN010000138.1:0-1605 GCA_046351435.1 Polyangiaceae bacterium | reverse complement strand
GGCGGAGCGGCCTCGACGGCGTCTTCGCCGGATAGCTTCCTCATGCGCGCCTCGAACCCCACGCGCTCGAGCAGGGTGACGATGAGCTTGCGCACGCCGGTCGCGACCAAGAAGCCGAAGAGCCCGATGACCACCGCCTTCATCAGGTTCGGGACCGCGCCGGCCACGTCGTTGAGCACCGTGAGCAGGGGCGCCGTGACCGCCGTGATGCCGAGGTAGCTGAAGAACGCCACCAAAACGAAAGCGAGGAGCAAGTAGTACACCACGCGCGCGACCGCCCGCTCGACGCGGGAGCCTCGGTCACCGCCGGTCGCGAACCCGACGAGCTCGGCGACCTTGTCGTCCACTGTCGTGCGCCGGAGCGCCGCGAAGATGGACTTGTGTATCGTGTACGCGACGAGCCACCCTCCCACCAAGATCCCGAGCGCGATCCCGAGCTTCGGCAGACTCGGGATGGTGCTCAGCCAAAGGTCTTCCAACCACTGCGCAGATGTCGTTTTGGGCATGGGTCCTCCTCCCGTCGCGCGCGCCCGCAGCGACGCGCCGGGAGCCTCCCCGAGCCCGCTCACGAACACAAGTCGACGGGCGGTGAGCCCGGCAGCTTCAGAAATGTCGGACCGCGCCCACCCAGCCGGGCCCGATCTGTAGCGCTGTCGGCGGGCTTTCCTTGCTGCCGCTCGACAAGAGAAGGTAGGCGCCGCCCGCTAGGCTCAACCCACCCACGATGAAGCTCACGCCCGACACCGTGCCGAGCGTACGGCCTCGGTCGACGGCGTCCATCCCGGTTTGGTTGCAGCGCTTCTGAGCGTCGCAGTTGTCGTCGACCCGTCGCTTCTCGCCGAGCACCATGAAGCCGGTCACCGCGCCTACTCCGACGCCCGCCGCTCCGACTCCCGTCAGCACCCAGCCCCAGGTCTTCTTGCCGTTCGAGCGCGTGCCTGACGGCTTTCCCCCGTCGCTTTGCGCGGCGCCCACGCGTACGACGACGCGCTCGGCTCGGCCCTCACTCGACTCGACGCTCGTCTCCGAGGGCGCTCGGCCCGGCGCTTGCACCACGATGCTGTGCTTGCCCGGATCCACCGGCAGCGCGGTGTCGAGAGCGGCCGCACCGAGCTCGATGCCGTCCCGGAGCACGCGCGTACCCGCCGGCGCACCCGGCGCGAGCGAAACCGTGAGCTTCGGCAGGCGCGGCTCGAGCTGCGCCGCGCGCTGCGTCGCGAGCGCGTGCCGCTCGTCGCTCGGTGGCACGCGCTGAGTGACCTCACGGAACAAGGTCCACGCGGTCGCGACGTGGCCGAGGTGCTCTTCGCAGTCCGCGAGATTGAGCACGGTGCCGGGCGCGGGATCGAGTCGATTGCTCTCGCGAAACTTCGCGCACGCCGTGGGATAGTCGCCGGCCTTGACTGCGTCGCGCCCGGCGTTGAACAACGCTTCGGCGGCGGTGGCGTCACGGCCCTGGGCCATGACCTCGGGGGAGACCAGCGCCAGGGCGGCGACGAGGAGTGCGACGCGCATCGAGATCCCGTTATAGCCGACGATCGAACGGGTTTTGCGTCGGAGGTTTGGGCCCGACGAGCGTCGCGGTGTTTTCGGGTGTGGGTTTGG
>JAXLYN010000137.1:0-1622 GCA_046351435.1 Polyangiaceae bacterium | reverse complement strand
GATCTCCGATCGGTCGCAGCGCCTCCGCGACGCGGCCCGTCGCGCGTTCCAGGAGCCCGACCTGTTCGATTCGTGGAGCTCGCGCGCCAAAGACGCACTGCGCGGCCTGACGAACTTCGGCAAGGCTGCGGCCGAGGTGATGCCCAAGACGAGCCTGAACGCGCCCATCGGCGCGCATCGCCGCTATCAAGTGGTGCGCGTTCCGCTCGCGGAAGTGAAGCGCATCCGCAAGGCCTACGGCACGACGGTGAACGACGTCGTGCTTTCGCTGGTCACGGCGGGGCTGCGAAGACTCCTGACCGCGCGCGGCGAGTCCGTCGCTGGCTTGGTGTTGAAGGCCATGGTTCCCGTGAGCGTCAGGGACGCCTCACAAGCGCGGACTTGGGGCAACAAGGTGAGCATGATGGCCGCCGACCTGCCCGTGGGAGAGGCCGATCCCGTCGCGCGACTGCGTTTCCTCAACGCGCGTATGAGCGAGCTCAAGCGGAGCGGGCAAGCCGTCGGCGCTGATCACTGGGTGAAGCTCGGGGAATACGCACCACCGACGCTGCTGTCGCTCGCAGGCCGCGCCGTGGCCCTCCAGCGCATGGTGAACCTCGTGGTCACCAACGTGCCCGGCCCGCAGTTCCCGCTCTATCTGCGGGGCGCGCGCATGCTCGAGGCGTTCCCCTACGTGCCCGTGTTTGCCACGAATCCGCTCAGCGTGGCCGTTCTTTCCTACGACGGTCAGCTCGGCTTCGGTCTCACCGGCGATTGGGACAAGATGCCCGATCTCGACGTGTTCGCCGCAGGCATCCGCGACGCGACGCGCGAGCTCGAGCCGGCGGAGCTCGCCACCCCTGCTCCCGAGCCGCACGAAGTGACCGAGACGACGCCGGCCGCGGGGGCGGGCGCACCGGTTGCGGCGACCCCGAGACCTCCGGCCGCCGAGCGCCGCCGGCGTTCCCAGGTGCGTGCCGAGGGCAAACAACAGGCGGTGCACGACAAGCCCAAAGCTCGACGTGCGCGGCGTCCCTGAACCGTCACGAAGCGAGCGCGTCTTCGACGAACTCCAGGCGATCTTTGCCGAAGAAGAGCTCGTCTCCGACGATGCACACCGGTGCGCCGAAGATGCCGCGGACGCGCGCGGCCTCGGTGCGCGCACGGAGCGCGTCCTTCACCTCGGGCGAGTCCGCGCGCGCGAGCGCGCTCGGAGCGTCGACCCCGAGGCTGGTCAGGATCTCGGACAGGACGGCATCGTCGGAGATGTCGCGATCGTCGACCCAGTAGGCGCGGAACACGGCTTCCGCGAGCTTGCCGTGGGCGACCCCGAGCTCTTCCGCGAGCAGTGCCAGCCGGAGCGCCTTCAGCGTGTTCATCGGGAAGCGGGAGGGGAAGCGGAACGGAATGTCGTACTTCCGACTCCAGCGCTCGAGATCCCTGAGGCTCTGGGCCGCCTTCTCGGGGCTCGACATCCCCGGCGTTTGCGGCGCTCCGAGTAGCTTGAAGAGGCCACCTAGAAAGAAGGGGCGGTAGTCGATGCTCGCTCCGCGGCGTGCGGCCACCGCCGGCAGCGCCATGGCCGCGAAGTAGGCGTTGGGGCTCGAGAAGTCGTAGTGAAGCTCGACGGATTTCATGGCGGG
>JAXLYN010000136.1:0-1685 GCA_046351435.1 Polyangiaceae bacterium | reverse complement strand
TTCGTCGGCGATGACCCGCACGGCGAAGCTCGCGACCCGCGGGTCGGGCGCGGCGGCGTAGGCCCGGAGCTGGTAGTACACGGCACGATCGAACACGATGCCGATGACCACCATCTCCAACCATGTCTCGGGGCGTGGGAGCGCACGGACTTCTTCCGCGACGCGTCCGATGAGGTCCTCCCCGCCCTCCTCCTCGTGAAGCATGGCGACGGCTTCGAAATGCTCGAGCTCATCCAAGCAGTGGCGGGCGAGCATCTGCTTTTCGTCGAGGCTCGGCGCCAGAGGCACCCCCATCGAGAAGAGGTGCGACGCGGCGAGCTCGCGGTATCCCTGCCGCTCGAGCAGGTGTCTCTGACAAGAGCAGAGCGACGTCATGGCCGGACGCCGCTCAGGCGCGAGCGTCGCGGTTCAGCGTGTACGTTCCGATCCAGGTCGCAGAATCGAGCACGTGGCCCTGAATCGCCGCCAGCGCCTCGGGCCCGCCGAACCGTTCCGGAAGATCCAGGCTCGGCACGTCGAGAGCGTAGAGCGTGAAGTTGTAGTGGTGCAGACGCTCGTCATTGAAGGGAGGCCACGGCCCGTCCCAGCCGCCGTAGTCGCCGCCCATGGCGGGATCGCTCGCGAACCAATCCGTGTAGCTGTTCTTGCCGCGACGGCCGAACGCCGACTTGCCGAGCGGTTTGCCCTTGGGCACGAACGCTTCCGACTCCGCACCCTCTTCCAACGAGGTCACCGTGACCGGAATGTCGACCAGCACCCAGTGGTAGAAGTCCATGCGGGGCAGATCGTACGGAACGGTGCGGTCGGTCTTGTTCACGTCGTCGGCCTTCGACGGCACGTCGGGGTCGTGGCAGATGAGCGCGAAGGACTTCGTCCCGGAAGGGAAGTCGCTCCATGCGAGGTGGGGGCTCATGTTCGGCCCGGGCACGGGGCCGGATTCGCCTTTCACCCCGGCGGCGAACTCCTCCGGAATGCGGCCATTCATTGCAAACGAACGACTCCCGAGCCTCATGTGTCCCTCATGCTGACGATAATTGTAGAAGGTGCCCGCCGGCGGGGCCGGCGACGCGAAGATGGCGCGACCAGCGCCGGACCGCAACGGTGGAGTTCACGAAGGCCCCCGGCTCGACGCCTTCGAGCTACTTCGCCCCGGAGACCGCGCGGATGACGAAGTAGCAAAGAACCGCGATGGTGGCCGACGCCGGGATGGTGAAAACCCAGGCCCAGACGATGCGCCCAGCGACGCCCCAGCGCACGGCGCTCAAGCGTCGCTCCGCCGTCCCCACGCCCACGATGGAGCCCGTGATGGTGTGGGTGGTCGAAACCGGGACGCCCAAGAACGTGGCCATGGCGAGCGTGATGGCGCCGCTGGTTTCGGCGCAAAAGCCGCCCACGGGCCGGAGCTTGGTGATCTTCATGCCCATGGTCTTCACGATGCGCCAGCCGCCCATCAGCGTACCGAGACCCATCGCGGCTTGGCAGAGCAGGACCACCCAGAGCTTCGGCTCCACGTGCGCAGTCTTTTGCTGGAGCCCCGCCGTGATCAGGAGCAAGGTGATGATGCCCATGGTCTTTTGGGCGTCGTTGCCGCCGTGACCGAGGGAGTAGAGCGCGGCGGACACGAGCTGCCCGCGCCGGAAGCCCTTGTCGATGCGGGCGGGACGCGACGCGCCGAACAGGACGCG
>JAXLYN010000135.1:0-1866 GCA_046351435.1 Polyangiaceae bacterium | reverse complement strand
AGAGCGCGGGCGCGTCGTTCGGCCGGCGGAGGTCGGCGGGGAGCGCCTTCTTCCGCGTGTCGCGGAACTCGGGCACGAACGAGAGCTGGGCTTCGAGCACGCCGAGCGCCGCCACGCCGAGGAAGCTCCAGCTCGAAATCACGAGCACTTGGTGCGCCGTGTCGAGCTTCGAGTTCAGATCCTTGGGATCGGGAGGCGGGTCGTCGTCGGCCCGGGAGTTCAACTGGAGCTCGAGGACCATGGCGCCGAGGGTCGTCGCGGCCAGGGCAGCCTCGGTGCCGAGAAAGACGTAGCCGAGGACGGGGCTCCGGTTCTGGAACTGTCCGACGCCGAACGGAACGGCTGCGACCCAGCGGCTATTGCGATCGATCAGGACCTCGCGGCTCGCGAGCTCCTCGAGGCGCTCGACGCGCCGCCGCTCGGCCTCGGCGCGGCGAGCAGCGGCGGCGGCCTCCGCGCGCTTCTTGGCGAGATCTTCGGCGGCGGCCTTCTTGAGCTCCTCGGTCATCGCCTCTTTCACCCGGAAGAAGCGATCGATGACGGGCCCGGGGAAGACGAGGCTGTCGGGCGCGCGCATCAAGCGGTTGGCGCGGAGGGCCGCTTTGAACTGCTCTTCGGCGTCACTCGTCTGGCCGTTCCCGATGAGGCAGGCGGCGTAGTAGACCCGGGCCTTCTCGAGGATCTCGGGATCTTCGATCTTGCGCGGCTCGCTGCCGATGAGGCGCGAGAACTCGCTCACGCAGTCGGCGTATTTGCCGGCGTCGTAGAGCGTGACCACCCGCGCGAGCTGACCCTCTTCACTGAGATCCGGGGGCGACGCCGGTTTCGGAGCGGGCTGGCCCAATGCGCTCGTGGCGGCGCAGGTGAGCGCCAGCCAGAGAGCGAGGGAGCGGAGACGAGCAAACAGCATCGGGGCCGCGGCCCCACGCGGGACCCGCCGAGGCCCGAGGTTCGAACGCCGCCGGCCGGCGCGTCAACCGGATTACCATGACAAGGGGTGGGTCTGCCCAGGTCGGAGCTTCAGCCTCACGACTTTCGGCGGCGATCCGCTGGGTGGACCCGTGAGCGTACACGACACGGTCCGCGTGGGATCGGGCCCCGGCAGCGTCACGGTCTTCACGCCGTTCGGCACGAGCTTGCCGCCGAAGACCTCCGAGCACACGGCCTCGGCGCCCTCGGGCCCCTCCATGGTGATGCGGGCCGGCTTGAACTCGACCTCCCCGCTGACCTGGTAGACGTCGTCGCCCGGAGCGAGCGTGAAGCTCTTCACGCCCTTCTCGATGCAGCAATCCGGATCGGGGGCCTTCACCTCGATGGTGTGGGGACCCACCGTGAGAGGAAACGGCTTTCCGAACCAATCCGCCTTCACGCTGCCGTCGATGTAGACGAGGCCGCCCCGGGCACCGCGCACGAACACGCTGACCATTCGCGTCTTGCCCGAAGCCGCTGCGCTCCCGCTCGGCAACGGAAAGACCCCCGTCGGCAGCTTCGCCACCGGGAGCTTCCGGTCGGGCGAAGGGTCCTGACTCGGCACGGCGCTCGGAGCGAGCACGCGCTCGCTGGTCTCGGGGTTCAGAATGGGCTCGCGCACCAGCGGCGCCTCCGGAACCGGAACGACCGGCTTCGCCCGGAGCTGCTTCACGATGCCGTAGGTGATGCCGCCGCAGAGGAGGCTCGCGCCGAGGGCCAGGGCGGCGCGACTCCCGAGCCGCTTTCGTCGCTCGCTCTGGGCGAGGCCGGCCACTTGCTTCAAGAGCTCGGCGTCGTCGGGGCGAAACGCCAGCGCTCGGTTGAAGTACGCCGCCGCTTGCGGGGCGCGTCGCTCGTTCCGTGCGACCTTGCCGAGCTCGACGAGCCGCGTGACGA
>JAXLYN010000134.1:0-1949 GCA_046351435.1 Polyangiaceae bacterium | reverse complement strand
TCGGCTCCGGCCTCGACGCGCCGGCGGACCCTCGGCCTCTGGCGGCCCTTCTTGCCGCGGAGCTGGGAGAGCGAACGCTGCTCGAACGGCTGATCCTCCTCGGCGCCTCGCCCCACCCGATCCTGGCGGCGGTCGCGCGGGCTGCGGCGCTTCGCTTGGGAGCCGACATCCGCCGTGTCGGCGCGTTGGACGAGCTCTCGGACTTCGTCAGCCCGGCGGATCTCTCGGAGCTCCGGCTCTGGGCCCGAGGCCCGGCGCCTGCGACCGCGCCCGCAAGTTGACATCCATCAATTTGCTCGACGATGCTCGGGGCCTGCTCCATGGGCCAACGTCGCGAGCGCTCGAAGCCCTGGCCCCCGCGCGGCGTGCGCCTGCTCGGGGCCGGACTCGCGCTCGTGGTGCTATCCGAGTCCCGAGTGGCCTCGGCCTATGAAGCCGAGGTCAACGCGACGAGCGACGCGCAGTTCTACACCCTGCGCTCGCCGTTCGGCGACCCAGTGGTCCGTCGCCGCCGCTACACCCAGACCCTCGCGCTGCACGTGTACGACATCCAGGGCGACTACGTCGCATTCGGTCCGGACCTGAGCTTCAAGGCGCGGCTTCGATTGGACGCCGACTTCGGACGCGAAGCGTACGAACGCGATCCGGCCAACGCCGCGCGCTACGTCCCGGGCCTCGAGCAAGCCCCGGTGGATGTGATGTACGCGTACCTCGAGGGGAGAAACTACTTTGGCGGCTGGCTCGGATTCCGAGTGGGCCGTCAATACGTGACCGACGCCCTCGGGTTCTGGTCCTTCGACGGCGGTCTCGCTCGCGTGACCACGCCGGTCTTCCTGTCGTTCGAGGGCTACGCCGGGTTCGAGCAACGCGGCGGGCTCCCCATTCTGCTCGGGACAGAGCGCTATTCGGCGGGAGGCGTGTATCGCGGTAACCGAGACGATCTCGAGCTCGACCAGTATCCGTTCTTCCTGGAGGAGTCGAAGCTCGCGCCCGCGTACGGATTCGCGCTGGAGAGCAGCGGAACGCACTACGTGCACAGCCGACTCTCGTATCGCAAAGTGATCAACCGCGACCGCGTGCTCGTGTCGCCCTTTCCCGATCCGGGACGAGGTTTCCAGCGTGTCGGGGGCGATCGGGTCTCGAGCGAGCGGCTCGGCTACTCACTGCGAGCGAGCGATCAGGGCGTCGGCGCCGTGCGCGGCAGCATCGTCTACGATTTTTACAGCCAGCTCGTCAGCTCGCGCGCCTTGGCGCTCGATTGGTACACGACGGAGAAGATCACCGTCGGCGCCGACTACGACTACTTCTATCCGACCTTCGATGGTGACTCGATCTGGAACTGGTTCACCCACGAAGGCATGACCAGCTTGCTCAGTCGCGTCGAGTGGCGGCCTTCCCGTCGCTTCGACGTCGCGCTGTCGGGCGGAGCGAAGTGGTTCGAGACCGAGGGCAACAGCGGGACGTACGGCAGCGTGCAGCAGACGGGCTCGCCGGGGGCGTACCAAGCTCCGGATCGTAGCGAAACCGGGCGGCTCACCGACGGCCTGGCCAACCTCGGAGGTCGCTACCGCTGGTCCGACGGGAGCGTCGGCGCTCGCGGCAGCTTGGAGGCCGGCAAGCGCGGCCATCGCGCCGGCGGGGACGTGACCGCCCGGCAAGCCTTCGCCAACGGGTACTACGACACCCTTGGCATCGTGTCCCTTTACGACTGGGAGGACGGCCTTCGTCCGGATCGCTCGGCCACCAGTCTGAGCTACGTCCTCGGCGGAGGCGTCACGCCGTTCGACGACACTCGCTTCGGCCTCGAGTGGGAGCACAGCACGAATCGCCTGGTCGGCCAGCGCTATCGTGTGCTCGCTACCCTCGACCTGACGGTGCTCCGATGAGCGGGCGACGCGGCTTCTTCGCGTTTGCGCTGACGCTCCTGGTGGCGCTCGTGGCCGGCCTCG
>JAXLYN010000133.1:0-1966 GCA_046351435.1 Polyangiaceae bacterium | reverse complement strand
CCCGCTCCGCGTCGAGACCGCGTTGTTCTCGTGAACGGTCTGCTCCCCCAGGGCGAGCGAAGCGGCGTCTGGCGGCGGGAACTTCTGCACGCTGCCGCGAATCAAGCTCGAAATCTCGCCGTCTCCGATGTCGAGGTGTTTCGCGTTGGGGCCCGTGCCGCGCCCCCGCATGTTCGCGACCACGACCTCTCCGCTGTCCGAAATCAGCACGCCGCTCGGCCACCAACTCGTCGGCAGGCGTCCCGCCGGCGAGATCTTCGGCGGCTCACTCGTCAGGTCGACGTCGTAGGCGCCGATGGCGTTGATGCCCGCGAGCGCGACGTAGAGTCGTTGGTCCTTCGCGGAGTAGGTCAACACGGCGGGCTCCACGCCTCTCAAGTCGCTGCTGGTGTCCACGGGCAGGTTCGTGACCGTGCCGGAGTTGCGGTCGATGACCGCCAGCGCATCACCGAGGTCTCCGCTCGCGACCATCCAACGCCCGTCGAGGAAGACGATGCCCTGGGGATCCTTGGGCGTCGGAAAGCTGCGCTTCACCTCGGGGGCTTTGGGATCGGTCAGGTCGACTTCCAGCACCCGCGCGCCGCCCCAAAGGCTGACGTAGGCGAGCGT
Source organism: Polyangiaceae bacterium (assembly GCA_046351435.1). Lineage (GTDB taxonomy): Bacteria > Myxococcota_A > Polyangia > Polyangiales > Polyangiaceae > JADJKB01. The sequence goes on along the minus strand of JAXLYN010000133.1, from coordinate 1,357 downwards.
CCCTTCGGTGTCTTGTGGGTCGAAGTAGACACCGAATACGTCCGTGGCCCCTAGCGCGACTTGCCCGAGCAGCGTGCCGGCCGTCGCGCTGGTCGGATCGATGTCGTACACGAGGAGAGTCGGCTCGAACACGGACCCGACCACCAAACGCTTGCCGTCGGGCGACGCGGCGACCGACGAAGCGTACCAGCCGTCGGGTTGCTGCTGCTTCTTCGTCACCGCAGGCAAGGCGACGGCGCCTGCGTCGTCTTGTTTCAGAGTACCGCCTTGGGCGTCCAGCGCCAGCAGGAACACCTTGCCCGTCGACGACGGCACGTAGACGCGATTCGGTCCGGCGACGGCGATGCCGCTTCCCAAGGTCACGTCGCCCTCGAAGGCGACGCGCGAGCGGACAGGGTCACCGCTGCCGATCAACTTCGTGTCGACCAGGCGCACCACGTGCTTTCCCGTGCCGGTATCGACCGCGAGCGCGAGCGTGGTGCCGGGCACCGGCGCTAGGCCCGTGGTGATCCCGCCTTGTAGATCCGGCTCCTGGAAGATCCACTCGCTCGCGGAAGGCGAGAGTCGCCTTCCGTCTGGCAGGATGGTCCGATCACCGTCGGCGCCGGCGTACTTCGCCGCGTCACCGCTCGGAGCGCTCGCGCTGCACTTGCCCGTCGTGACCTTGGGATGCTTGCCGTCCCACGTTCCGCAACTCTCCGCGTGCGGGACGCGTTTCCACGCGTCCAGGTTCTGACACGCGTAGGGCGCCGTTCGTTCGGCACAGGTGGTGACGGGACAATCGTACGCGCAAGACTTCTCGATGGCCGCGAAGTCGAGGGGCTCGACGTCGGGTGGCTTCTCCTCGGGCGTAGCCGAGCGTTCTTCACCGTCGGCGCAGGCGAACGCGAAGGAGAAGGGAGCCAAGAGCGCAAGGAGCAGAGACGCGCGAGGCATGACTTGCTGGCTATCACGAAGGGCGCCGCGCGGGTTCGACCGTCGCGTTCGGTGAGGGGATTGCCCCGGGAAAGTCACGAGATCATCGCCCAGGGGGGAGCGTCGTTCGGATTCAGCTTCCCGCGGAGTGAGCGCTGGCGGGTTTGCGCTTGGCGCCGCGACCCAAGTGAACCGAGTCGTAGCCGAACTTCCTTCGCACGCCGTCCATCACGTTGCCGACGGGCTTCGGCGCTTCGAACGGCAACGCGAGCTGGAGCGGCGCGTCGGCGCTCTCGAGATTGCTGAGCGCGACGCCGAGGAGCCGAATGGCCATGCGTCCGCGGCGCGACGCCCGGTAGAGCTCTTCGAGCACCGCCAGCACGGCGGCCTCTTCGTGGGTGGGCGGGATGGTGCGCGAGCGGGTGATCGTGCGGAAATCCGA
>JAXLYN010000132.1:0-1998 GCA_046351435.1 Polyangiaceae bacterium | reverse complement strand
TCGGGCGCGTCGCATCGGAGCCCACGAGGTCGGGCTCGAGGACGGCCGAACCTTCCGCGGCCGCATGGTGGTGGACGCGCGCGGCCCGGAGCAGTTCGCGACGGAAGGCGCCGTCGCGTACCAGAAGTTCCTGGGGCTCGAGCTCGCGCTCGACGCTCCTCACTCCATCGAGCTGCCGACACTCATGGATGCCAAGGTGCCTCAGGTCGACGGCTTTCGGTTCTTCTACTCGCTGCCGCTCGACGAACGTCGCGTGCTCGTGGAAGACACCTACTACTCCGATCGCCCCGAGCTCTCTCGCGCGCGTTTGCGAGCAGAAGTGCTCGCCTACGCCAAGGCTCGCGGTCTCCGGGTGCGTGCCATCGCCCGAGAAGAAGTCGGGGTGCTCCCCATCCCGACCCGAGCGATGCCGGAGCTCTCTCGCGCGCTCCCGCTCCGCGCGGGCTACGGCGGCGGCTGGTTCCATCCGACCACGGGCTACTCGCTGCCGGTTGCGCTGCGTCTCGCGCGACACGTCGCGAGCCAGCCGACCTCGGACCTGTTCGGTGAGAGTTGGCAGCGGCTGGTGGCCGACGTGCGCCGCCAGCAGCGTTTCGTCTTGTGGCTGAACCGGCTGCTTTTCGCCGCGTTTCGCCCGGAAGATCGCCGGAACGTCCTCGAGCGCTTCTACCGCCTGCCCGAGCCGACGATTCGTCGTTTCTACGCCCTTCGCACCACCCCCGAAGACCGAGCGCGCATCCTGTGTGGTCGGCCTCCGCGCGGGTTCTCGGTGCGCGCTGCCTTGTCCAGTGGAGCCCACGCATGACGAACACCGCCCTCGTCCTCGATCACAAACCGCTCATCTTGGAGGTGCTCTCGGAGCACTTCTCCGAGGCCTCGCTCGAGCGCACGCTGGGCCTCGGCGAAGAGCGCGTGCCTTGGCGAGTTTGGGACGAGGCGCTCTACGGCCCGCTGTCGGATTTCTTGTCGCGCCCCGGCAAAGAGTTCCGCGGGCGCCTCGTGAGCATGGCTTGGGAGCTCGCGGGTCAGAAGAGCTCGCCGCCCCCCGAGCTCGCATTGGTCGTGGAGGTGCTCCACGCCGGGTCGCTGATCGTGGACGACATCGAGGACGACTCGAGCTATCGCCGCGGTGAGCTCGCGCTACACAAGAAGTGGGGGCTCCCGCGCGCTCTGAACGCCGGGTCATGGCTCTACTTCTGGCCGGACGCGCTGCTCGAACGCATGCAGCTCGCGCCTCCCATCGAGCTCGGCGTGCGCCGCGCCATCGACCGCACGCTCCTCTCGGCCCATCACGGGCAGGCACTCGACCTGTCGACCCGGGTGTTCGACCTGACCCAGAGCGAAGTGCCGGACGTCGTGAGCGTCACGACGCGGCTGAAGACCGGCATGTTGATGCAGCTCGCGGCGTCGCTCGGCGCCATCGCAGCGGGAGGGCCTCGGCAGGTCACCCAGGCCCTCGCGCGCTTCGGCATGAAGCTCGGAGCGGGTCTCCAGATGCTGGACGACCTCGGCGGGATCGTGAGCGTCGAGCGCTGCCACAAGGGTCACGAGGACCTCACGAGCGCCAGGCCCACCTGGCTGTTTGCTTGGGCGGCCGAGGAGCTCGACCGCACGGCGTATCAACGCCTGCGACGGCGTTCCGAGGAGGTCGCGAAACGAGAGCTCCACCCCGAGGCGCTCGCCGAAGAGCTCCGTGACCGAGTGGGTGGCGTGGGTCGCGAGCGCATCTCGGCGCACCTGCGGAGCGCCTTCGAGGAATTGGGGAGCGTGTTCGGCGATGCGCCGGCGCTGGTGGACGTCAAAGCGGAGATCGAACTGCTCGGGAGAAGCTATGGCTGAAAGAGAGAGTGGAGACTACGCAATCGCGCGGCGCGCCGCCGTGATCGGCAGCGGCTTCGGCGGGCTCGCTGCCGCCATTCGCTTGCAGACTGCCGGCATCCGCACCGTGCTCTACGAAGCGCGAGACAAACCGGGCGGGCGCGCCTACGTCTACGAGCA
>JAXLYN010000131.1:0-2012 GCA_046351435.1 Polyangiaceae bacterium | reverse complement strand
CCGCGACGCCGAACTCGCCTGCCACGAGGTATTCCCTCCCGCCGAGCTCGCGCTCGAGATGTTCGAAGTGCCCTTGGAGGTGTTCGCGCGCCGCTTCGACGCTCGCGGCATCGGAACCCATGCTGCGCTTCATCGCCGGTTTCAATACCCAATAGAGCGCCCGAAACGTGGCGTAGCTCCCTCCTCCGAACCCGTCGGTCGCGAGCCGGGCGCACTCCGCCGGATGATCGAAGTAGTAGCTCCAAAACAATCGGCGCACTTCGGGCGCCACCTGGTCGTCGAAGTGTCGCTCGAGCGCGAGCGCTCGCTCGCGGAGCGTCGGGTCATCCGAGTAGAGCGGCGGCGACGGCCAGCGCCGCTCGAGGATGTCGAGGATCTGCGCCGACCCCGCCCAAGGCTCTCCGTCCAACACGAGCACGGGCACCTTGTTCTGCTTCGTGAGGAATCGCACCCGCGGCACGTGGAAGCCTGGCACCAGCGCCTCTCGTACGTGGGCGACGTGCTTCAGATCCAGCGCCCAGCGCACCTTTTCGTTGTAGTGCGAGATGCGAAAGTGGAGCAGGCGCGGCAGCTCGACCATGCGAAAAACGTAAACGCCCAGGCCGCGCGAGCCAATGCCCAACCGACCGGCGAACCAATTGCGCCGAGCCGACAACGGCGTAAGGCTGTCGTCGCGTGACCCGTTCGACCACGCCCCGGACCGCCGCCGCCGTGCTCTTCGCGTGCGCCGCGAGCGTCTTCCCCACCAAAGCGGGAGCCACGGGCCACCTCGATTGCAGCTTGGTGGTCGCCGGCGCCAGCGTCGACCCGGGCACGCTGGTCTCGCGGCTCCCGGCGTCGGCGCCGCTCGAGCTCCGCGGTCACTGCGTCGCGTACGTCTCGGTGGCTCCGTCGCAATCCACGCACGCCCTCGGTGCGTCCGACTTCACGCTCGCCGCCGCCACCTGCACACCCCAGCGCCCGCCGCCGCACGGCCTCCGAAACCGCACGGACCTCACGCCCACGACCATCCAATTCGACGAGGTCGCCCCGACCGCCGACGCGCGCCCGGACACCGATCGCACGTACCGCTCGCGAGAACCGCTCGCACCCGGCCGCTATCTGCTCGCCTGGGGCGACTACGCCGAGCTCGCGATCGAAGTCGCTCCCGCCCCCACTCTCCCCGCCTGCCCCGAAGCGCCTCCTGAAGTTGCCTCGTCGAACACGCAGCAGAACCAAACCGACACGGGACGCTTCTACCTTCCGCAACCTCCACCTGAGTCCGCCGCGCGCGCGCCAGCCCGCGACGACTGGGAAGATCGCCAAGGCATCGCCTGGGAAGCCGCCGTCGGCCCCTGGGCATCGTTCGCCACGCGCACGGAGCGCCGCGGCTTCGATCGCGCACTCGGCGGCAACGCTTGGGTCGGCCTGCACTACGTGATGAAACCGCTCCACAGCGAGCCCCACGAGAAGTCGGGCGATCTCCTCCCCACGGTCGAGAGCATGCGCTGGTGCATCCCGGTGCTCTTGTGCGGCGGCATCGGGCTCTTCTTCGCACCTGGGAGCGCGCTCGCCGGCAACGAACTCGGGCTCGATGCCCACGCTGCCTGGGGCCCCGACTTCACGCGCGCCGGCGTCCGGCCCTTCGCGCGCTACGCCCAGGGCGCCGTGCGCACCGCCGCGCTCTCGGGCTACCTGCTGCCCGAGGTCGCCGTCGATTGGCGGCGCGATCGCGGCACCGGCCTCGCCCTGGTCTGGTCCCTCTACCCGGTCGACCTGCGCTTCGGCTCGAGCGCCTCACTCTCACTGAACGCGCTCCGCATGGGGTTGGTCATCGGCGCCGACAGCGGCACGTACACCGAGTTCGGCCCGGAGCTCGCGTTCTTGTATGCGCCTTGACGGCGTGGTGCGCGACCGCACCGACCGCCGCACGCATCGAACGATGCGGAGCTCCATCCGCTGCGTCTTGAACGAAATCTCTCCGGGTCGCGCGCGCCGGCGCTGGTCAGACTCGACTTCGTCTCGCAGCCACG
>JAXLYN010000130.1:0-2094 GCA_046351435.1 Polyangiaceae bacterium | reverse complement strand
GTGGGCGCGCAAGTCCTTTCGTCCCTTGTCGAGCTGGGCCGCCTCGTCGTCGCGGCCCGCTTCGACGCACGCTCGATGCGCGGTCTCCACCGCGTCCAGTCCCTGTCGCACGCTGTCGATGCTCTTCGAGTCGACGTTCCGCGAAGCTTCGGAAGCCACGCCGACTTGGCGGATGCACTCCTTGGACTTGGGACCGACGCACGAGGGGAGAAGCAGGGCGAGCCAGACGGCACTACGCACCATCTCGCCCAGCATATCAGGGCGACGAGCGCCCAAACCTCCGCGAACGGGGGATTGTCGGGACAGCCCGCGCATCCAGTGTATGGTGTCGGTCATGAGAACCTCTGCGTCCTCCGGAGCACCCCTTGTCGGCTGAGCCCTGCGGGGTGTGCGGAGGCGACGGCCGCATCGCGAACTCGTTCGGAGGCGGAGAGAAGCGCTGTCCGGGCTGCAATGGAACCGGACGGAAGAGTGAAGAGACCGGGCTGCTCCGCGACGTCACGAAGACGAAGCCGTCACACCATCGACCCCAGGACAAGCAAGCCGCGATGGCCAAGCCGAACTGGCCATCGACGCCGGAGGGCGGGCGGCTGGCGAACCTGGTCAAGGAAAGCCCGATCTGCAGCGAGGACGTCAAAGCGAGACTGATCCGCGAGATCGTGGAGTACGAGACGAGTCACGGCAGCTGTACGCAGACCTTCAGCAAGAAGATCAAGAAACAGGTCGTGCCGCGCGCACCAGCCAAGTGATGACGGCGGTTCGGCGCCCGAGCCGGCGACGACGGTATTGCGCCCGCCGTCGATCGGCGCTTCGCTCCAGGGCGTGAGTCTGGGTTCTCGCGTGCGCGTCCACGGCCGCGCGTTCGATTCGTTCCATCGCCACGCTGACGGCGTCGTCATCGAGGTGTGCAATCAGGTTCTTCACGATCCATTCACGTTCGTGGGTACCCTGCTGCGCCTCTTCGTCGACGAGCGGGACGCCGGGTTGTCTCCGGGGGCCAGCTCGAACGCACTTTTCGTCGACCTCGACGCGCGAAAGGTCGTCGTCTGGGGGGGCGGTGACTGGAGTCGCGAGGAAGCCGGAGCCCGCGACGAGCTCCGTTGTTCGGCGTTGCGACTCGCCGCGCGCTTGCACGCCAGCGCGGCGACGGAGAGCGCACGTTTCAGCATCGGATTCGGGGGGAGAATCCCGCCCGAGTCGTGGGACGAGCTGTCCGAAGCGGGCGCGGCGGTGGTTAACTCGTCCAACAGCGACGGCGGCGCGTGGGACCCCGAGCGGCTCTTTGCCTACCTGCGCACGAGCGTGCGCGACGTCCGCGCCAACGCCTGGACGCGCAGACTCCTCGGTCCGTGGCATTGCGCCTGCGGCTTCGTCGTGAGCTACGCCGACGAGCCGCCGTGGGAGGAGGCCGCCACGCCCGAATCGGTGATCGTGAAGCGCATCGGCGAGAGCGCGGCGTGTTGGAGAGGCATGCTGGCGCCGCGCGGCACTGGCATGCCGGAGTTCTCGGCCATGGCTCACGAATGCGGCGAAGCATCGAACTCCCTCGCTTCGACGCTAGAGACCGAGTTCGTCCCGACCAGCCTCGCACGTATCGAAGCTCGTTTCGGGCTCGAGCCAGGAAGACACGATACGCCGCAGGCGAGTGAGGATTCGGTGAATCGGCTGTTCCGCCTCGTCGGCGAGCTCCGCCGCCGAGGGTCCGTCGAGGTCGAAGCCGCGCGCGACGATATCGCGCTGCTGGCCAAGCTCCTGGGGCTGCCAGTCGCCGCTCTCGACCTGCCGCAGGAGTAGCGCTACGGCTCCCCGTCGGCGCGGAAGCGCGGGCGAGGCGGTCGGCGCAGATGCTGTGCCCGAGACGGCGCTGCACGCAGCGCGCGCGCGCGCGACGATCAGAGATGCCGCTCGAACAGAGCGAGCATCCTCGCCCAGGCCCGTTCGGCCTGCGTCTCGTCGTAGATCGGAGCGTCGGTGGTGCACCAGCCGTGCTGCGCGGGGTACACCTCGATCTCGGCTTCGATCTTGGCTGCGTCCGCGGCGCTCCTGAGCTTGGTCTTGGCTTCGGGCTCACGCTCGTCGTCGTTCTGAGCGATG
>JAXLYN010000129.1:0-2099 GCA_046351435.1 Polyangiaceae bacterium | reverse complement strand
GTTACCCCGCTAGCACCTCAAGGCGGCGGCTTCGCACGTCGCAGCGGGATTTCTGCGGGGTTCGATGCACGACGGCGCGTGCGAACGCGTGCCGAGGCACGGGTTTCGGGGAAGCGTCCCCGAAACCACACTGCGCGGCTGCTGCCGCTGCCAAGACTTCAGGCGTGGTGCCGTGCACGGCCCCTTTGTGGGGGGCCGTGCCAATGGCGTCCTTGCACCGGCTGGCGCGACAGTCACTTCCTGCGCCCGACGGCCGCACCCAGCCTCGAGCGGAAGTGCGCGCGCGTGGCTTGGCTCCGGGAGCTGGCGCCGCGCTCACTTCTGGTCGCTGACCGAGCTCGAGAAGCTGGTGCGTGTGGTCGGGCTGAACCTGGTCGGCGTGCGCGCTGCCGTGTTCTTCCCGCCGAGCGCACTTGCCGCTCGCGCCATGGCCCCGCTTGGACCCGCTCTTGGTACGGCTTCACGCCCCGGGCGCCGCGTTCCTCGCCCTCGCAACGGAGAAACCCGAGAGCTTGACCGCGAGCGACCCCGGCCGGTCCCCTGGACGGTCGCAGGAGATCGAGCTAGCGTGTTGGCGATCGTGCTCATTCGTCCCCGCATCAGGCTCTGGCTCCGCTCGCTCCGCGCCCTGGCCGCGCTCTTGCTGGTCTTCGTGTCGGCGGCGATGCCGGCCCAACTGGCAGGGGCCTACTCGAGCTTGTGCGCCGACGAGTGCGGCGACTGCGGGGACGATCGCGGGTCGAGCCACGACGACGAGGGCGATTGTGATTGTCCCCTCGGTTGTGCGGTGTGTTGCGCCCAGACCGGCGCACGCGCCACCAGCAGCACGGGCAGTCCGGTGGTGATGGCTCCGGGATATCTGCTCGCGCTCAGCCCCTCGGCGTCGCTCGAGCGCGCCCAAGACGGCATTCGCTTCGAAGTCCTCCACGTTCCCAGGCGCGCAGCCTGAGGTCGCCCGAGCGGCCTCGGCTCGTTCACCCACGCGTCGATCGATGCGCGAGCGCGAGCGCTCGCAAACTGGAGGATTTCCATGAAGAAGCACATTCTGCTCGTGGCTTTCGCCGTGCTGGCGACGGCCTGCTCGAAACAAGAACCAGGCGGGGCTCCGAGCGCCAGCGCGGCGCCCGCCGCCGCCCACGCGCAACAAGGTGTGAAGCCCGGCTCGCACGAGGACTGGTGCGGGGAGCACCAGGTCCCGGAGTCGATGTGTACCCGCTGCAACTCCTCGCTGATTCCGGCCTTCAAGGCCACGAGGGACTGGTGCCAAGAGCACGGGGTACCCGAGAGTCAGTGCAAGATCTGCAATCCGAAGCTCGAGATCAAGCGGCCGCCCAAGAGCTGAAGCCATGCACCACTCGAACTGGATGCTGGCGCTGGCCATCCTCGCGGCGGGCTGCGCGCGCGCGACCGCGCGAGAGAACGACACTCCGGCAGAGGCCACCGCGGTGGCGGCTGCGCCACAGCCCAAGAGACCCGTGGATCCCAAGCTCCTCGCGGGCCCGCGCTGCAGGGCGCACGGCGCCATCGAGTCCCTTTGCACCAAGTGCAACCCGAAGCTCGAACCGGTGTTTCGGGCCAAGGGTGACTGGTGCGCGGAGCACGAATTCCCCGAGTCGATCTGCCCTATCTGTCACCCCGAGCTCGCCGAGAAGGCGCCCGCCGAGGGCTCGGACCGGCCGAGCTCGAGCGTCGCGCCCGGGACGGTGATCCGCTTCAAATCGCCCGCGCTGGAGCAGGCCGCGGGGATCACCTTCACCGACGCGGCTCGCGCGGCGTTCGAGTCCGGAGTCTCCGCCGTGGCACGCATCGAGTTCGATCCCAATCGGGTCGCCGACGTCCGCGCACCCGTGGCGGGGCTGGTGAAGGAAATTCACGTCGAGCTCGGCAGCGCCGTCAAGCGCGGCACGGTTCTCTTCACGCTGACGAGCGTCGAGGTCGGGCAGCTTCAAGGACAGCTCCGCGCGTCGCGCCAGAGAGTGCTCACGGCAAGGGCGAGCCTCGAGCGCGAGACCAAGCTCGAGCGTGCCGGGATCGGCGCTCGGGTGAACGTGGAGCGTGCCGACCGTGCGCTCGCGGAGGCGCAGGCCGAGACCGAAGCG
>JAXLYN010000128.1:0-2115 GCA_046351435.1 Polyangiaceae bacterium | reverse complement strand
GGCGCCTGGCGTTTCGCTCACCACTCTCGCCGCGGCCTCGATGCGTTCGTCCTTCGGTTTGACGCGACTCGCCACGAGCACGAAGGGCGCTTCACACACGGGAGACGCCGGGTAACGGAGCACGTCCCCCCGCGCCTTCAGCGCGGCTGCTTCGTCGGGCAGCAGCAGCTCGGCGCCGCTCCGTACACCTTTGGCGAGCAGCACCTCGTGCGAGCCCGAGCGAGCCAACACCCAAACCACGTCGCCACCCACCGCGGCGAGCTCCAGCGGAACCAGCTCCGCGTTTTCGTACTTCGGCAGGTTCATCCGCCGCCACTCGCTGCCCCTGCGCTCGTGAACGGCGTCGGCGGTCGCGAGCCACGACTTGCCCTCCCGGCTCACGGAAATGTCCGTGAAGCGCTCGGCTTGCGAGAGTGGGTCCGCCTCGAAACGCTTGCCGTCGAAGTGCTGGAGCAAGCTCCCCCGGCGCGCGAGGAGCCAGACGTCGTCGGCGCTCCTCCCGGCGAGGACGAGCTCGGGGCGCGCGGCCGCATCGCGGGGCTTGTCGATGGCTTGGATCTGGGTCCGCCGAGTCTTCGGATCGTAGCGCTCCACCAGGAAGCGAGCGTCGCCGTCTTCGCACGAAGTGCCTGCGATGAAGGCATGCCCCGATTCGAAGCCCAGCACCGCGCGCGGCGCGGTCAGCGGACTGCCGCCGCTCGGGTCCACGGCTCGCGCCGACAGCGGCGCGCCCCGAAGCTGGGTGCGGCAGTGCTCGTCACCGGCGTCGCGCGCGGTATCGGGCGGAGCCGACGCAGCGTCGCTCGGCTCGCTTGCGGCGTCGACACCGGCGTCTCCGGCTCCCGCGTCGGAAGCCGTCGCGAGACTCTTCGCCCACTCGGTCGGGCTCGGTGCGAAGTCCAGAAAACCACGGTCGTTCACGATGGCGAGGCGAACCCCGCCCTCGCTGCCGAGGAGCGCGAGCGCCGTGCCTTTGCGGAACGAAGAGATGCCGAGCAGGTGCTCTCCCGGCTCGAACAGACTGACGGCGCGCCAGCGTTCCTTCACCCAGCGGTAGGTCGTGAGGGAGAGCGTGGGCGCGCTTTCGTCGCCGATCTCGGAGTGCCCGACGACCCAAGCGCCGTCCGGCCAAAACCCCATGAGCTCGGCGGCTTCTCGCGACGCGCCGGCGTAGAAGTTCGCGCCGAGCCCATTCATCAGCCCGACGTCTTGGTGTAGACCCGCGGCATCGGCGCGATAGAGCAGGCGCCCGGCGCTCACGAACACGCTGTCACCCAGCGTAAACAGGCGCGAGCCTCGGGGCAGCCGCGCGACGACGGCGAGTTCGGCCGGCTCGGCCGCCGGCGACACCGAAGACGCCGAAACGGCGGCGCTCGCCGTGCCCGTCGTGACAGCGGGCGATGGAGCGTCGGGCTTCGAGCAACCCATGCCGACGAGACTGCATCCCAGGAGGAGACGACGGACCCGCATGTCGTGAGGCAAGAACGCCTGTCGGCTCCGGCTTCGTCCCGCGCGCGGACTCACTGCGACGGCTTGTCCACCGACTGAGTGGCTTTGGGGGTCGCTTTCTTGGCCTTGGGCTTGGCGACCTTCACCAGCTGCCCGAGGAGCTTCTTGGCGTCGGCGGTCTTGCCTTCCACGCTCACCACGACGATGACGTCGGCGACCTCGTCGAGCTCGGTCGCAGCGCCCTCCTTTTCTCGCCGGGCCTTGAGCTCGACCGGCGGTGTCATGCTCACGCTGCCGGCCTCGCCCGGGTTTGCGGTCGGACGGACGACCTCGATGTAGCCTTTCATCCCGCCCTTCTCGATGTCGAAACGGAATTGCTCGTAGGGTCCGATGACGCCCCCACCGACCCCGGTTCCGTCCTTCACCCAGCCGAGCTTCTTCGCCTCGGCGAGCATGAGGAGTCCGTCCACGTCGCTCACGGACTTTCCGCCGATGGTTGCTTCGCTCTTCGGCTTTTCGAGCTTGGGTGCGAGCGCAGGCTTCTTCTCGTCGGGCTTGGCGGCCGTCGGCGCTTCGGTCTTGGGCGTTTCGGTCGACGCCGGCGCGACTTCTGCGCTCGGTATCGGCGCCGCCGGCGCAGTGCTCGGACGCGGCGCCGGTGACTCG
>JAXLYN010000127.1:0-2372 GCA_046351435.1 Polyangiaceae bacterium | reverse complement strand
CGGGCTTGTCGGTTCTCGCGAGCCATGCCAATGACGCAGCGACTGCAAGGCGCGTGCGCGGGGGCAAGCGGGCGCCGAAGCGGGCTCGCTGGAGCTGTTTCGGCGATCTCCGCGCAGCGCGCGACCACACGCTCCCACATGCGAGTGTGGCTGCCGCACGACAGGATCTGTGCGCTTCGCGCTACCCGCCGTCGCCCAAGCTGCCGAGACCGCAGACGCCGAAGCCTTCGGGTAGGCCGGCGACGGCCACGCACTTGCCGGTGCCGCACTCGGGGGTGGTGGCTTGGGTCGAACAGAGCTTGAGGCAGGTCTTGATCGACTGCGAGCAGACGTAACCGGCGGCGCAGGGGCAGGCTTCGCCCGCGCGGCCTTCGCCGGGTTTCACGCAGCTCGTGGTGCCGTCGTCTTTCACGACGGCGCAGGCCGTGCCGTCCTTGCATTTGCAGGCTTTGCCCGCAGGGCAAGGCGATGGCTCGGCGAGGTTGCAGTGATCGGCGGGGACGCAGACCGGCACGCTCGCACCGCTGCCGCCCGTGGGCTCGGCCAGGTTGCGTTCGGCGCAGAAGCTGTCGGCACCGCAGGTGGTGTCGTAGGAACAGCAATACGGACGGCAGGTCGCGGTCGTGCCTTCGGAGACGCAGGCAAGTCCCGGCGAGCAATCCGAGGCGGCTACGCAGGGCGAGCCGTTTTCACCCGTGCCCGCAGCGAGGCATTGGCTCACCGGGCCGCCAGCCGTGCTCACGACTCCGCAGCCGTACTTGGTGGGAGGCGGGACGGCCGCATCGAAGTCCGCGTCGGGCGAACCGTCCCCCTGGCCCGCGTCCGGCGGTGCGCCATCGGGATCGGACTCGGCGCCGCCGGCCGCGGCAGCGCTGCACTCGGCGGAGTTCGGTTCGTCCGGCAGGCAGCCGGCACCGCACAGGGGGTTCTGCTTGGGTGGTGCGGCGTCGGGAGCCGAGTCCGGCGGCGGAACGTCGGCGACGATCTGATCTCGACCCGCGTCTTCGCCGCTGCACGTGACGCCGACGCACGTGCCGCCGGCGCCCGCTGCTTCCTGCGCATCCACCGATGCGCAGCTCGCGGCAAAGGCCGTCACGGCACTGCACGCACCGAGGAGCCAAAGCAAGCTGTGAGAGACGTGGCGCATCTATGGACGCCTTTTGGAAGTGTAGCAAAGGAAGAGAGAGCACGCCGCGTGCCGACGCGCATTTCCTGCCAAACCACCTCCTATTCGGGTGGTCGGCCCCCTGACAATCCTGTCACGGGGCGGTGGCGGCTCACTTCAAGGCGACGTTCCGCACCACGTAGTTGTTGGCACGGTCGTAGACGCGGACACTGACGAGAACTGCGCCGGCAGGGGCGAAGCTCGAGACATCGGCCTCGAAGTCCTCGTTCTGCTCGTCGAAGATGCCGTCCTTGGGCTCGAAGGGGTACCACTCGTCGCTGCCGACGACGCTGACCTCGATGCGCTTGATGGGCCCGACACCGTCGATGGCACGCCCCTGGATACGGCGGCCGTTGGCCGTGAGCCCCTCGATGCGCGGCGGGGTGTTGTCGACGAGCACGACGCCGCTCTCGAGCGTGTGCTTGCGCACGCGATTCGGCGGATTCGAGAGCTCGTCGCTGGCCGTGACGCGCACGCGGTATTCGCCTTCGGGAAGATCGGCGGTCTCCCACGAGTAGGTTTCGGCGGAGAGCTTCTCGTTGGGCTTCAAGAGCTCGTACCAGGTGGTGGTCCCCACCAGGCGGTACTGGAGCTTGTAGCGGAGCTTGTCCTTGTCCGGGTTGTCGACCTTCCAAGTCAGGTTCAGCTTGCTCGACGCGGTGCCGTCCACGGGGCCACCCGACTGGGGTACGGAGTCGCCGCCACCGAAGTCCATGCTCTTGGTTCCCGCGTCCACGCTGGTGATGACGGCGCGGAGATTGTCGGTCACGAAGGGAATCGTGACCTTGCTGAGAACGCTGCTCGCGTCCTTGTTCCAGCGCGCGCGCACCTGGATGAAGCGGGCTGAAGGGGCGTCGACCGGACCGGGAGTGTTCAGCGGCTTGCCCCACGCGCTCCAGGTGTCATCGGGCTCTTTGGTGTTGCCGCTGCGGGTCGAGAGCTCGAGCGCGCCCGTGCTCACCCAAGTCATGCGACCGAAGCGCGCGCGGATGCCGGAATCGAGGACCTTGCTGGTCCAGACGCTGTCGGTGCCGCCGACGCCTCGCACCGGATGAAGCACGGCCGGGTCACTGGTGGCGACGAACTTGTTCTTCCCCGCCATGGCGAGGGCGCCGACCATGCGCTCCTCCGTATCCGCCACCAGCACCGAGTTGTGCGCGTCGTCGACGGTGTAGACGCGACCTTCGGCGCCAGTGCCGACGTAGGG
>JAXLYN010000126.1:0-2403 GCA_046351435.1 Polyangiaceae bacterium | reverse complement strand
CTCAAGGTCGTCGAGTACGTGAGCCGGCGCGTCGCGGTGATGTACCTCGGCAAGATCGTCGAAGTGGCCCCGGCTCAAATGCTCTACGAGCGGCGCCACCATCCCTACACGCGAGCGCTCCTGTCCGCGATTCCGGTGCCGGACCCGGCGCGCCGCAGGCTTCGCATCCTGCTCGAAGGCGACGTGCCGAGCCCCATCGATCCGCCCCCTGGCTGCGCGTTCCACCCGCGCTGTCCGCGGGCCGAAAAGGGGAAGTGCGACGTCGAAACGCCGCCGCTCGAAGAAACCGAAAAAGGCAGCCACCACCGCGTGGCCTGCTTCTTCCCCTACGTGTGAGAGCGCCATGCCGAAAGCCGTTCGCATTCACCAAGTCGGCGGACCCGAAGCGCTGGTCTACGAGGACGTCGAGCTCGCCGGCCCCGGGCCGCTCGAGGCCCGCGTGCGCCACACGGCCATCGGGCTCAACTACATCGACACCTACCACCGGAGCGGCCTCTACCCGCTCGCTGCCCTGCCCCACGGCATCGGCATGGAAGCCGCCGGCGTGGTGGAGGCGATCGGGAGCGAAGTCTCGAGCGTGAAGCTCGGCGAACGCGTGGCCTACGCAGCCGGTCCGCCCGGCGCCTACGCTGAAGCGCGCAACATCGCCGCCGACCGCTTGGTGCCGCTGCCCGAGGGCATCCGCGACGAAACTGCCGCCGCAATGATGCTGAAAGGCATGACCGTCGAGTTCTTGGTGGAGCGCTGCCGTCCGGTCGCTGCGGGCGAAACCGTGCTCTTCCACGCCGCGGCGGGCGGCGTCGGGCTCATCGCGTGCCAATGGCTCGCCGCCCGCGGCGTCATCGTCATCGGCACCGTCGGGTCTCGGGCAAAAGCCGAGCTGGCGCGACGCCACGGCTGCACCCACACCGTCGTGTACACCGAAGAAGACTTCCCGCAGCGGGTGCGCGAGCTCACGGGCGGCAAAGGCGTGCCCGTCGTGTTCGACTCGGTCGGACGCACCACGTTCCAAGGCTCCCTCGACTGCCTCTCGCCTCGCGGGATGCTCGTCGCGTTCGGCAACGCCTCCGGCAAGCCGGAGCCGTTCGACATGCAGCTCTTGGCGCAGAAAGGCTCGCTCTACCTGACGCGACCCACGCTCATGACCTACACCGCGTCCCGCGAAGACCTCCTCGCGAGCGCCCATGCCCTGTTCGAGCGCGTCGAGAGCGGCGCCGTGAAGATCGAGATCCACGAGCGCTGGCCGCTGCGCGACGCGGCGAGTGCCCATCGTGCGCTCGAGGCGCGAGCCACTGCGGGCTCGACGCTGCTCCTGCCCTGACTGCTGCCGCGTCGGGTGCTCAGGACACCAGCATGCGTTCGCGAAGCTCGCTCGCGCGCTCCGGCCCAACCAGACGCGCGACGAGCTCCAAAGCGAACTCGATGGCCGTGCCCGGCCCGCGGCTCGTGACGATGCGGCCGTCGCTCACCACGCGTTCGGAGGAATACTGCGCGCTCGGGAGCTCGAAGCCCGGGTAGCCCGTCGCGCGTCGCCCGCGGAGGAGCCCCGCGGCTTCGAGCACCGTGGGCGCCGCGCAGATCGCGGAGACCAGCTTGCCCGCGCGGTCCATCTCGGCCAGGAGGCGGGCGACGCGTTGGTCGCGAGCGAGGTTAGTGGCGCCTGGCATTCCCCCTGGGAGAACGACGGCGTCGTAGTCCGGAGCCCCGACGTCGTCGAGGCTGGCGTCGGCCTCGAGCCGGATGTCGTGGGAACCGCTCACGGGGTTTTCACCGAGCGCGGCCAGCGTGACGTCGACGCCGGCGCGCCGCAGCACGTCGACCACCGCCACGGCTTCGATCTCCTCGAAGCCCGGCGCCAACAAGACCACTACCTTCGCCATCTGCACCTCCTCGCGTCGTCTTCGCCTCAGCCTCCCGACGACGCAGGCGGCGGCCCCGCGTCGGCCTCGGGCGCCGGTGCTGCTCCCGGTTTGCAGGCCAGCACCGAAAGCTCCATGGCGAGCCCACGTGGCCGGGCCACCAGCAGTTGTCCCCGCGCGAAGCTCAACACCTCCGCGCTGCGCACCACCGGATCCGAGGCGAGCGCATCGAGCAGGTTTCCCCGCGCGCTCACCGCCGCGAGCCGCGTGGTGTCACTCACGCTGTCGATGCTGAGCCACGCGAACGGCACGCCTCCCCCCGCCCCGTCGACCCAGAGCGCGGGAGCTCCAGCACCCACACTCTCGTCCTCCATCACCTGGCGCTCGACGCTGCCATCGGGCTTGACCAAACCGAGGTAGATGCGCCGCTCTTCGGCACCCGGCGCCGTGTCGTCGTCACGCCAAGCGAGGAGCGCGCCGCCATCTTCCCCCACCGCCAAGTCGAACACGAGAACGTGGGCGGTCTTGCTGGTCACGGCGCGAG
>JAXLYN010000125.1:0-2427 GCA_046351435.1 Polyangiaceae bacterium | reverse complement strand
GAATTCGACTACGGCTACGAGGCGGGTTTTCGCTGTTGCGCCGACGCGAGCGGCGGCGGGGACGCCGGCTGACTCCGGCCTGATTCCAAGACGCATCCGGCTCGGGCATACTCGTCGGGTCGAATGCTCGACCCGGAGCTCGCCGAGGCGGTGCTACGCGCCGCAGACGTCGCGGGCATCGGGGTCACCGGTTTCGTCCCGGACGCTCAGGGCGGGCGCTACCTCTTCGCCAGCCGTGCGGCCGCGGACATGCTCGGCTACTCGGTGGACGAGCTGGTCCAGAGCGTACGCCCGAACGCGGTGATCGCCGCCTCGGCGCGCGAGACGGCGGAGGCGTATCTCGCGAGCTGGCTCGAGGGACGGCTGCGCACCGGACTCCTGGAGATCGAGCTCGTACGCAAAGACGGCGGCCTCGTGCCGGTGGAGGTCGCGTTCACCTCCACCGAGTGGCAGGGCGAAACGGTCGCCGTTTCGTTCCTGTTCGAGCGAAGTCAGCGCAGGAGCGCGGAGCTCGCACTGCGCGAGTCGGAAGCTCGCTTCCGCGATCTCATCGAACACGCACCCGACGGCATCGGTATCATCCAGGACGGTCGCTTCGTCTACGCCAACGCGCGGGCGGCACACATCTTCGGCTACCCATCACCGAGCGTGCTCAAGACGAAGCGACTCGAACAACTCTTCGAGGCGTCGGACGTCGCGCTGATGGGCGCACGCATCCGGAGCATGCTGCTCGATGGCGCGCGCTTCCCTCCGTTCGTCTACACGTGCATCCGCGCCGACGACGCGCGGGTGAAGGTCGAAGTGACCTCGATCCCCACACTCCACGCCGGCCGACCCGCGGCCCTGGGCTTCGCCCGGGACGTCACCGAGCGGACCCGCATGGACGCCCAGCTCGCCCAGGCCGATCGTCTGGTCGCGCTCGGCACGTTGGCGGCGGGAGTCGCCCACGAGATCAACAATCCCCTCACCTTTTTCTACCTGCGCTTGGACGCCCTCGAGCGCTGGCTGCTCCGCCTTCCCGAAAGCGTACGCGCCGAGGGCAAGGCCCAGCTCGACGAGCTTCGCGATGGCGCCGAACGCGTGACCCGCATCGTGCGTGACCTGCGAACGTTCTCGCGCTCGGCGGACCAACCGCGCGGTCCCGTGGCACTCGCCGAGGTGTTCGCGTTCGTCGAACGCATCACACGCTCGGAACATCAAGAGAAGGCCCTGGTCGTGGTGGAGTGCGACGAGGTTCCGAACGTCTGGGGAGAGCAAGGACGGCTCGAGCAGGTGTTCCTGAACCTGGCCTTGAACGCCCTCCAAGCCTTCGTTCGCCGTGACCCCGAGCACAACCGCGTCTGGCTCCGCGCCCGCGCCCAGGGCGACGACGTCATCGCCGAAGTGACCGACAACGGACCCGGCATGGCTCCCGACGTTGCAGCCCGCGTGTTCGATCCGTTCTTCACCACCAAACCGGTGGGAGTGGGCACCGGGCTCGGTCTGTCGATTTGCCATGGGATCGTGAACCAGCTGGGCGGCGAGATCGGCGTCGAGTCGGAGCTCGGCAACGGGTCCACGTTCCGCCTGCGGCTCCCCCGCTGCGACAGCAACGCGGACGCCTTGCAGCGCCGCGTGTTGCTGGTGGACGCCGATCCGGAGAGTCTCGCGGTCCTGCGCGGAGAGCTGGGGCGCGACTACGACTTTGCTCACGCGCTGAGCCGCCAGCAGGCAGCCGAGCGCCTGGCAGAAATGCCGGACTTCGCCGCCTTCGTGGTCGACCTCACGTCAGCTGGCTCCGGGGGCGTCGAGCTCTTCGAGGACGTGCGCAAGGCTACCCCCGAGCTCTCGCGCCGCTTCGTCTTCCTCACCGGCGAGGTGCACACCGATCAGGTCGATCGCTTCCTGGGCGGCGTCAGTGCGCCACGCGTCAGGAAGCCCGTTTCCGGCGACGCGCTCCGTGCCGCGCTCAAACAGGCAGCGCGCTGAGGGCCGGCGGGGAGTCCGTGCCGACGAGTTGCGGCCCGTGCTTCACTGCGGGCGGCCTTGGGCGATCCAGGTCTCGACGAGCTGTACGTCTTCGGCGGACACCGCAGGCAAGCCGAGCGGCATGCCTCGCACGTCGGGATCGATCTCGCCGGCTTCCTCTCTCTGTCGCGCGATGAGCCCCGCGACGAGCAGCGGTGTGCCGTCCTTGGTCTTGCTGAAGACGCTCATGCGTTCGCCCTTCAGGTCCAAGAGCCCGCCGTTGGTGGACTCGTAGGTCGAGAAGTCGAGCTTACGCGGCGCGAAGCCGAATCCGCCGGTCATGCCAGGCCCGCCGTCGCCACGGGCGATGTCGGGGTTGGTGTGGCAGTGACGGCAGGTCTTGCGAAGGACCTGGGTGTCCACCTCGTCGAAAGTGACCTTCCGGTCGAGGACGGGCAAGCGCGGCGGCACCGGCTTCTT
>JAXLYN010000124.1:0-2507 GCA_046351435.1 Polyangiaceae bacterium | reverse complement strand
GTCAACTCGTCGCTGCGCCCTGCGTCCCCGTCGCCCAACATCTCGATGCTCGCCACGTCGACGGCCAAAGACCCCCGGCTCCGAGCGAGGTCGGTCAAGTCGACGTCGAGCTCACCGCGGCAGACGCGGAATGCTCCGCGCACGGTCGCTTCCTTGCCCTTCAGCTCGACCTTGGCGTCGCAGCGTCCGCCGACCGTGTATTTGGCACGTACAGTACTCGCAGCATCGGGAGGATGAGCGAGCCAAGGCTCCTTGCGCTCGGGCGGTGGCTCCTCCCTCTTGCACGCGAGCGCGACCAGCCCGAGGCCGAGCCACCAGAGCCAACGGCGCTCCGTCATCGCCAGACCCCGAGGCTCACGCCCCAGCTCAAGTAACGACGGGCTCCATCCAGCGCACCGGACAGTCGCCACTCCGTTCCGTCGTCGAATAGTCCGAACACGGTCCACGGAAAGAGCTTTTGCTCGAAGCCGACCGTGCCGTGCAAGCGTGCTCGCGCCCCGCGCGAAGAAAAGCGAGTGGGTTCGCCGTAGCTCCCGGCTCGCAACTTGAGCCAGCGGGGCACGACCTCGCTCTCGACGCCGAGCCGGGGCGTGAACGTGGCCTTCTGGCCCGACCGCTGCACACGGCGCTCGATGAACGACTCGACCCCCACCGCGTCTTTCACCGGTCCGGTGACCAGGAGCGAGCTCGACACGAGCACGTAGAACCGCTCGAGCTGTCGCTGGCGCCGGACGAGCTCTTCGCGGACCGCGCGCGCCAGCCGCTCGCGATGGACTTCATCGACGGCAGCGTCGATGGAAGCCGACGCATCTTCGGCCTGGCGTTCGGCTTGCGTGGAGTTCGGTCGCGCGAGCACGCGCTCGTGTGCTCGTTTGCGCTCGAGCTCGCGCCAGCGCAGGTAGCGGTCGAGCCGCGCCAGGGCTTCGTCCGGATCGACCCAGCGCGGGTTGAAGGGGCGGCCGACTTGGAGCGCGAGGCCGACGCTGATCTCCCAGGGCAGCGCGACGGCGTTCGGCAGGAAGATGTTCGTGCTGCCGACCTTGAGCACGCGGTCGCCGAGCGCGTCCTTGGGGACGTCCGTGGTCAAGTCGTTGGTGATCACCGCCGAGCGCACCGCGGCGCCGATCCGGAACGGCTGGTCGTTGGGACGCCAGAGCGTGCCGAACTCGGCGTCGGCACCTTCGATGTTGAAGAGCTGCGTGGAGCCGCCGGAGGGATTCTCCCTCTCGACCACCAACCCCGTGCCGCGGCTGCCCACTCCGAGCACGAGCTGGCCGTCGGCGAAAGCCCGCGCGATCTGCAGGCGGAGCCCGCCGAAGCGCGACGTCAGGCCCAGGTTCTGTCCTTGGGGCGCGAGCTGAAACTGCATGTAGCTGGCGGTGAGCCCGACGCCCCAGCGCCCGATCTGCAGGTTGCCGCCGATGTCGATGAAGAGCGCTGACTTCTGGTTGCGGCTCAGAGTGGTCTTGTCGCCGCTGTTGAACAAGTCGTTGCCACGCACGGCCGCGGGGAACGTGAGCCCGAAGCCGAGATCGTAGTCCAGGTGGTCGAAGGAGTAGGCCGTGCGCACCGCCGGAGCCGCCGCGTTCTGCGAGTTGCCGTCGATGCCCTCGGCGATGGCCACGTAGGCGCCGGCCAGCCCGAGCACTCGGTTGCCCCCGAGCACCACGCCCTGGCTGAGGTCGACGCGATAGTTGCTGGTGGCGATGGGGCTGCCGTCGGGCCCCAGGGGCCCGGCCGCCCGGGCGTTCGACGCCCACGACCCGAGGGCCGCGACGGTGAGCAGAGCCCGCCACCAGGCGCCGCTGCGCGCCAGCGTCATTGCGGGCTCACCCCTCGCCGCTCCCGCGCCATTCGAAGCTCGGCCTTGAGCACGCCGATCACGATACCAATCCCGCCCAGGCTGAACACGATCAGCATCGGCCCCAGGGCGTGGGCGAGCGCGGCGAGGAACGTCACGAACACGAACGTGTCGCGCTTGAACAGCGGCTGAACCTTGGCGAAGAGCCCCTCGGAGGCCTCGGTTTGGGCCGAGATGGGGTACTTCAACAGGTCGCCGGAGCCGATGCGAATCAGGTACCGGTACTCGATGCCGCTGGCCAAGAGGCCGCAGGCGACGGTGACTGCGCCGGCGGCGAGGTAGAGGGTCTGGCCGGTCGCGGCGTGCAGGCCCCAGGCGGCGCCGGCGAAGAAGCCGTAGTTGGTCAGATCGTCGCCGACGGTGTCGAGCCACTCGCCGGTGAGCGAGCCGCGGTACGAGACTCGGCTCATCTCGCCGTCGCAGCCGTCGAGGATGCTCTGCATCTGGAACAGGAACGCGCCCAGCGCCATCGCGAGATAGGTGCCGCGGGACGCGAGCCATGCACCGAACAGGCCGACCGCCAGAATCCCGACCGAGACTTGGTTCGGCCTGAGCGGCGTCTTGATCAAGAGGCGCGAGATCGCGAGGGACACGTAGCGATTGAGCCAGCGACTGGTCCAGCCGTCCTGGGGCTTGCGCAGCGCCC
>JAXLYN010000123.1:0-2655 GCA_046351435.1 Polyangiaceae bacterium | reverse complement strand
GTACACCGGGTTCAGCGAGGTCATGGGCTCCTGGAAGATCATCGAGATCTTGTCGCCGCGGAGCCGCCGCATCTCTTTTTCGGGCAACCCCAGGAGATCCTGGTCGCCGAACAGGACCTTCCCCGACTCGATGTTGCCGGGCGGCGACGGAATGAGCCGCATCACCGATAGAGCGGTCACGCTCTTGCCGCAGCCGCTCTCGCCGACGACCGCCAGGGTCTTGCCCTTTGGCACGGCGAACGAAACGTCGTCCACCGCGCGTAGCATGCCCCGATCGGTGCGGAACGCCGTGGTGAGGCGCTCCACGCGAAGCAGGGTCTCGCTCATCGGCGCCACGGTAGAGCGTCTCGTCGTCCGATGGAACCCGACTGGTGGCGCCGCTCGCCCTCGCCAGGGTCGCCCGGGGCCGAAAGGGTCGGGCTCCGCGCCCCGGGGTCACGTCGCCGGCGCCATCTCGCGCGGGAGAGAACCGCCGGGACGCGGCACTACCGCGCGTAGACCTCGAGGCGGGGCGACTTTCCGCCGCTCGAGCCGGTGGCGAAGCTGACGCCCGCGCCGTCGCTGGTGCCCGCGCGCACGGCGATGCCGTGGTCGGCGGACGGATGCGTCGCGAGATAGGTCACGAGGTCCGTCACGTCGATACGGAGCGGGCTGTCGACGCTCGATCGCGCGAGGCCGCGGCTCGCAGGCGGTACGAAGTCGGGGAGCTGGTTCGGCTTCAGCGTTTCTGGCTTCCAGCGGCCGCGCACTCGCCACACGTGGACCGGGACGTCGGCCCCGGATCCGAACGTTCCCGGCATGGGCTCGAGCAGCAAGAACGCCGCTTCGATTCGGCGGGCGCCGCGCCAGATCGGAGGGAACGCCAGCAAGAGCGTGGACGAGTCCGTGCCACCGAAGGTGACGACCGACGGGAGCTCGTCCGGCCGGGATTCCGCTCTACCGATCACTGCCAGCGCCTCGGGTTCGGCCACGAGCCGCTGCGAGTCGCTCGGCACGGGTTCACCCCCTGCGGGGACGCAGCGGTTGGCCAGGCATTCCTGACCCTCCGGACACACGCCGGCTCCCGCGCAAGGCTCGGGACCGCGGCTACAGCTGCCGAGCATCGCGACGGCGCAGGCGAGTGCGACTGCCCCTCCTCTTCGCGTTGCGGAGCCCGAAGCCATGAAGCTCGGGGACTCTACCCCAAACCGCGGAGGCTCGGACGGGTCTTCACTGCTTTCGACCGCGCCGCCGGGCGAGCAAGATCTCCGCGGCGCTGGCGTTGCGTGTCGAGGGGGGCGGCACGTCGGCAGTCCGGCTCGCGTTCGGGCCAGCCGCTGGGGCCCGCACCGGCTCCGGAGGACGAGCGGGTGCGACGGCGTGGCCGAAGCGCGGCACCGACGGCGGGGGTGCGTCGGTCGACACGCGGGGAGCGGCGAGCTCCGCGCTTCGCTCCGCCTTCCGCTCCCGCAGCGCGCCGAGCGTCGCCGACTTCTCCGCCGCGGCTCGCTGGCGCTCCTCGGCGCGAGCTTCCGCGCGAGCGCTGCGCGCGCGCAGCCGCGAGCGCACTCGCCCGGGAAGCCCCGCCAGGCGGTCGGGCAGTGCGAGCTTGCGAGACGCTACCCCGAAGAGCAGCGACGCGAGCGCGAAGATCAAGAACGGCGAGGTGAGACTGGTGTAGGCGAAGCGTTTCACGCTCCGCTCTTTGAAGATGCCGGCGAGCGTGTCCCGCGTCTGACCGCCGGTCACTTCGGCGATGCGTGAAAGGAGCCCGCGGTCGGTGCCCGTGGGCCGCAGCTCCTCACCGGCGTTCAGAACGGCGCCGGTGGTGGCCACAGGATCGCCCGAGAGCTCGTCGATGGCCGTGGCGATGTAGGAGCCCGGACGCGACAGCGGGATCGCCGCGGAGTACGCGCCCGCGCCCACGGCCTCGAGGGCCACTTCACGCTGGAAGCCGTCGGGGCCTCCGACTTTGACCTTCAGTCGGCGGAAGCTCTCGGCGCGGCCATCGTCGCCGACCAGGTTCGCGCGGACGTGGAGCTCGCCCCCCGCGGCGTCCGCCTCCATCCGGACGCGCGGGTCGTCGGCTCGCCGCGTGATGTCCCGGGCGAGTTGGCCGAACATGCGCGCCGCGTCGGACGAGGCGGTCCAGGCGCGCCCCCAGCGATCCTTGAAGTCGCTCGTGAACGTGGCCGCGCGGCCGATGCCCACGGACCACGTGCTGAGGATGGGGTCGCCTTCCGGCCCGCGCAGGTGGACCTGTGCCCGTCCCTTGGGGATGGTGACGACGTAGCCGGTGAGCGCGGGCAGCGCGCCGACGTCGATGCCGCGGACGGCGGCTCCAGGCGAGCCCAGCTCGACCTTGAAGGTCGTCTCGTTGATGGCGCTCTTGGCCGCGAGCACCGTCTCTTGAGCGAAGATGGCCGGCAGGCGGCTCGCGTCCTCCACGAGGTAGAAGCGTCCGTCGCCGAGCTTGGCCATCTTCTCCAGGTCTGGCGTGTCCGAGCCGCGTCCCAACGAAATGACGCTGGTGGTGATGCCTCGGGACTTGGCGCCCGAGACCAACCCGAATGCACCGGCCCGCTCCTCGGCGTCCGAGCCGTCGGCGAAGAGCAGCACGTGCTTGAGGTTCACCTTCTCGCGGTCGAGGGCCGCGTAGGCGCTCTGCAGCGAGAG
>JAXLYN010000122.1:0-2666 GCA_046351435.1 Polyangiaceae bacterium | reverse complement strand
TTGCAGAACGGGGTCGGCAACTCCGACGTGCTCCGCACGCATCTCCCTGGTCACCCGGTGCTCGCGGGGATCGTGAGCTTCAACGTGGTCGGTGGCCGGCCGGGGGTCTTTCGGCAAGGAACGAGCGGTCCGCTCATCATCGAGCGCTCCTCGAGCCCCATCGCATTGCAGCTGTGCGACGCCCTCCGCCGGAGCGGCATCGGGGTCGTGACCCCGCGGGAGATCGCGCGGCATCAGTGGGCGAAGCTCCTGATGAATCTCGGCAACGCCGTGAGCGCGCTCTCCGGCGCGCCGACGCGCGAGATGATCCTGACCCCGGGCTACCGCAAGATCCTGGCGAGCATCATCGGCGAGGCGCTGCGCGTGCTGTCCGCTGCCGGTATTCGCCCCGCCAAGCTCAGAGGCGTCCCGCCGGCGTTGCTCGTGACCCTGCTGGGCTTGCCCACGCCCCTGGTGCGTGTGTTCGCCCGCGCACAGTTGCGCGTGAACGCCGATGCTCGTTCGTCGATGTGGGAGGATCTGGAGCGCAAGCGTGCCACCGAGGTCGACTACCTGAACGGCGAGATCGTGCGCGTGGCAGCGCGTGCCGGCGTCGAAGCTCGCGTCAACGGCGCCATCGTAGCGCTCGTGCACGAGGTGGAGGCGCGTGGCCAGGGCTCGCCGAACCTCTCGCCGGAGGCGCTGTCCGCCGCCCTGACCGCCGCCGGCGCCCCGAGCTGAGCCCCTTCAATGCGACGACACGCAGCCCGACGACAGACGCCACGCGATCCGCTCGGACTTTCGCGGTCGTCCGCTTGGCTGTCGAGCCGCGCCGTTTCGCTCGGTCAGTCACCGGTCGGAACGATGCCCTTCGACTCGACCATCAAGACCACGGTGCGTTCGGGGGATCGCGTGCGGTGCACGATGCCTTTCGGAACGGTGTAGCCCTGGTGCGGGCCCAGGGTGATGGTGCCGTGGCCTTCGACGTCGAGCAGCAGCTCGCCTTCGAGCACCAAGAAGAACTCGTCCTGCTCGTCGTGCTTGTGCCAGTGGAACTCGCCTTTGAACAGCCCCAGCCGCACCACCGAGTCGTTCACGCTGGTGAGCGTCTGATTGAACCAGGGCTCGTGGGCGGCGGCCTCGGCCGGGATGTCGACGAAGGCGAGCTGACCGTACTTGTCGTCGGTCTTGATGTCGTAGCGCGGGTCGCTGGGCATGACCTCCGCGTAGCATCGGCCCCGATGGAGCGCACCCGATCGGCGCTGTCCAGCTGCCGCTTGCTGGAGTACGCTCGGGGCGTCTTGGTTCTCGCTCGAGGTGTGGCGCACGCGGTTACTCGGGCCGTCTTACCGGCGGTCGGCGTAGCGATCGCAGTCGCCGCGCTGGCCCCGCGGGTGAGCGCACAACCCGCTCCGCCGCCGCCTCCGCCCCCGCGCCGGGGGCGCCGGGCGCAGCGCCATCCGCTGCACCCGCGCCGGCTCCGCCGCCCCCACCCGCCGCGCCCGCTCCCGCACAGCCCGGCCCCGCCGCGCCGCCGCCGGGCTATTACTATCCGCCGGCGTACACCTACCCCGCACCGGGCTATGCGCCGCCGCCGGGAGGTTGGCAGCAGCCGCAGCCGCAGCCGCAGCCTTCGAAGCCCACAGCGCCGGAGCCGCCCAATCCGCCGGCGCGCGAAGGCTTCCAGATGTCCATTCGGCTCGGCGCTGGGGTGCCGTTCGGGAAGGCGACGGACCAGCCCGGCGACGGCCAGACGGCGCGCTATTCGTCGCAGTTCGCCACCGAGATCGCCCTCGGCGCCAAGCTGTCGGCGCCGATCTACCTCGGAGGCTACGCCGGCTTGTGGACGGGCGCGGAGGGTGACGACGTCTACACCGGAGGGCTCTGCAACGGGGGCTCCCTCCACGACGTCGACTGCAACACCGAATCCACGCGGCTCGGGCTCGAGATCCAATATCACTTCATCCCGGACGGGCTGGTGAACCCGTGGCTCGGCTACGGTCTCGCGTACGAGTGGGCCCAGGAGAACATCGACGACCACATCGGACAGCGCACCGAGCGGTCGAGCGTCGAAGGCATGCAGTACGGACGCTTCCAAGGCGGCATCGACTTCCGTTTCGGAAAGGTCTTCGGCCTGGGGCTGTACCTCCAGTCCGAGATTGGCCGCTACACCCGCGCTACGACCGAAATCAACGGGCAGGAGACTCACTCGGGTGGCATCGATCGCACGGCGATCCATGGTTGGTTCGGCTCGGGAGTGAGGATGGTGTTCTTCCCATGAATCAGCTCGGCAGAAGCCCCCTCGTCGCGCTGGCCGTGCTCCTCGCGGCGCTCCTGGCGTGCGACGAGAGCTACGATTCCCTGGACTATGCGCGTTTGGGCATCGCCGCCTCGGATGCAGCTGGCACTCCGGTGCCCACGAGCGCCGGAGCGGCGTGCGTGACCCTGCCGGTGCTTCGCGGCAGTGAGGTGGAGAGGAGCTTCGACGTGTCGGGCTCCCTCGCGGTGGAGGTGACCGCGGACCGCAACGGCGTGGTCGTGCACTTCGCACACGCGAGCCCCGCCGTGGACGACCGGACCATCTCCAAAGATCAACTCGAGGCGACCTACTTTCAGGAGATCCAGGTCTGGGACCAGACCGGCAAGAGCTACCTCGTGCAGTTGAGCTCCGAGTGCGAGCCCGGGGC
>JAXLYN010000121.1:0-2774 GCA_046351435.1 Polyangiaceae bacterium | reverse complement strand
GCTCCTCTCCCGTTGTTTCAATGGGACTAGCATCAGCTGTGTCGTGCAGTGATTCCCTGCCGCGACGCTTCGGGCGTCGCGGCGTGAGCTAAGATCCCGCTCGTGGCCCGCGAGAACTACGAAGAACCTCGAGTGCTCGCGTTGCTCGCCGCAACGCTCGCCGCGCAGCAGCCGACGCTGGCCAGCTGGGGCGTTGGCTCCACCGGCGTGCGGCTGGTGATGAACGCGTGCGAGAGCCGCTGCTTCTTCTGCGCGAACCCCGGAGTCACGAACCCACCGCCATCGGCCATCACGCCGTGGTCGGAGCTCGAGCGCTGGCTCGAAGAAAACCGATCCCTTCGCCTGCGCCGACTGTGTCTCGTCGGTACGGAGCCCGCGCGCCATCCCGACTTCGAACGATTGCTCGAACGCGCGCGCGACGTGGGGTTCGAGGAGCTCGAGCTCATGACCTCGGGGCTGCGCTTGGCCGAGCCCGGAGAAGCCGAACGTTGGGCAGAGCGGGGCGTGGTCACCATCGCGTCGCCGCTCTACGCGGAAGAGGCCGAGCTCCACGATCAGGTGGTTGGGCACGCCGCCTTCGAGCGCACGGTCGCCGGACTTTCTTCAGCTCGCGCCGCGGGCATCGAGGTTCGCGTCCACACGCTCGCATTGCGCCGAACCCTGGGTCGGCTGCCGCGACTCGCCGCCTTCGTTCGCGAGCGTTTCGGTACGCGGCTCGCGCTCGCGCCGGTGCGGCCCAAGGAGCAGCTCTTCGACTACGCGCGCGAGGTGCCGAGTTGGGACGCCCTCGAGGCTGCTCTCGACGGAGAGCCCGACCTCTCGCTCGTGGGCTTCCCGCTGTGTCTTGCCCCGCACGTCACGCGCGGGGCTGCGACTTCCATCGAGCTCTACTTCCGCGGGCAAGCCCGCCGCTGGCTTCTGGAGTGCGAGCCGTGCGCCGAGCGAGAGCGTTGCGGAGGAGTCCTCGCCGCCGAGCTCGTGGCGGCGCGGGTGCGGCCGCGATAGCGCTTGGAGGACCTGCTATGACGGCGCCGCCATGTGTTGGAAGGACGAGAAGCCGCTGCCGGCGCATTAGCGCGTTGGTTTTCGCCTGCGCGGTCTTCGGAGCGTTGGCGTGCGCCAGCGACCCGGAGGAGACCACCTGCTCGGCGTGTCGAGCGCCGTCGTACACTTGTTCGCGGGGCGCGGGGATCGAGTCGATCACACTGCTGATTTCGGCCCGTTCCGAGCAGCAGTGCAACGCCGACGCTACCGCGGACTTCGAGCGCTTTCGCATCACCTGCGCGCCGCTCGAGGTGTGCAAGCAGGGAACCGACATCTGCTACGCCGCGGAGCTCGATTCGAATTCGCTGAGGTTCGTCGGCGAAGGGTTCACCTACACCTGCTACCCGAAGAAGTGAGCAACGAGAGGTCGTTCTGGGGCGAGCTCGTGGCGGCGCGGGTGCGGCCGCGATAGCGCTTGGATTGGCGCGTTGGCTTTCGGCTGGGCGGTCATCGGAGCATTGGCTTGCGCCAGCGGGAGTCGAGTCGATCACCTCTTGATTTCGGCCACGAGTCTGGTGCGGGCCATGCGGTGCCGCGTTAGACTGACGTCGCGTCATGAGCCAGTCCGCGCGGCGTGGAGGCACCCCCGAAGACTTCTGGGCGATTCCGGAAGAGGAGCGTTTCCATGAGCTAATCGGCGCCGAGCTCATCGAGAAGGCTGCGCCGAGCGGAGAGCACGGTGGCACGCAGGCTGGGATCATCGGCGCGGTCCAGGGCCCGTTCCATCGGCGGTCCGGCGGCGGCGGTCCCGGAGGCTGGTGGATTGCAACCGAGGTCGAGGTCCTCTTGGAGACCGGGGACATCGTGCGGCCGGACATCCTCGGCTGGCGGCGCGAGCACTGTGCAGAGCGACCCACCGGCATGCCGGTCAAGCTGCACCCGGACTGGACCTGCGAGATCCTGTCGCCGAGCAACGCCACTCACGACACGGTGAAGAAGCTTCGGCTGTACCAGCGCGTGGGCATCCCGCACTACTGGATCGCCGATCCACGCGACGCGACGCTGACTGTCATGCGCTGGAACCAAGATGGCTACATCACCGTGCTCCGAGCCGAGCGGCACGAGGTCGTACGGGCGGAACCCTTCGATGCGATCGAGATCGCAGTCGGGACGCTATTCGGGGACGACCCGCCAGAAGGGTGAGCCGCACCGTTCACGACGTGGACGCGCGTTGGGCGGTCGGCCTCGCCAGCTTCACTTCCACCAGTTCATGTACTTGCGGAGCTGCGTTGCCAGCTCGAGCGTCGTGTACTGCGGCAAGTCGTGGACGCGGGTGAACGTGTAGGTGCCGGCTCCGCCGATGCCGTTGGTGCAGCTGCCGGCGTGCATGGCGGCAAACTGCCGATAGAGAATGCCCGTGGAGTTCGGCGCGAGATCGGTCGTGGGGCGATCCAGATAGACGTAGTCGCCGTTGCCCTTCGGATCGAAGTTGTCGATGCCGATCACGATGGCAAGCTTCGATTTCACGCCGGGGGCGAGGGCCACGGTCTTCTTGCACTGCGGCTCGTAGAACGTGTTGCTGATGGTCGTCGAGCTGTAGTCCGCGCTCGAAAAGAGATAGCGCTCGAACAGAATGGCGCGACCCTTGGCTGCAATGGTCTTCACCATGGTGGGGTAGGCCGTCGTCACGTCGCCGATGCCGCCGCTCGACCAATACGCGATGAAGCGCCCCGCATACGGCGCCGGCAGCGCGTTCATCATGGCGATGAGCGCTTTCCCCTCGGGCGTGC
>JAXLYN010000120.1:0-2803 GCA_046351435.1 Polyangiaceae bacterium | reverse complement strand
GTATCGGCAGCACACCGGGCAGCTGGCCTTGGTCGAGCTGCTGTCGGCGGCGGGACCCCGCGCGCCCATCAGCTTCTGGAACCACTCCGCTCTGGGCAGCCTCGGCTTGTTGCTTCCGCTCTCGGCGTCTCTGGCGGCGCTGCTCGCGGCCGGACACGCGCTGGCGCGACCGCTCTGGCCCTTGGTCTGCATCGGACGTCACGCGCTCTCGGTCTACGTCGTGCATCTGGGTTTGCTCGGCGTGGCGGACCTCGCCGGATTGGGGCCGGCCGAAGGGAACGGAACCGCGGCGCTGATCGCCGGGATCGCCCTCGCCGCCCTGGCGGTCTCGCTCTCGCTCGATCGCTGGCCGCTGCGGACGTTGCTCAGACCGGCGGAATCCTAGGGCGCGTCACAGGACGTGCAGCACGGCGCGGTACACCACGAGCGGGTAGGCCGGCAGATGATAGGGGTGCAGACCGAAGTCCTTGTCGCCGAACTTGACCACCATCTGCACCAGCAACAAGTCGGAGTTGCCGCCCCGGGGACGCACCAGCCCGGGCCGCGTGCCGTACACGAAACCGTAGTTGAGCTCGTTCGCTCGCTTGCTCTCGCCGTCGGAGCTCATGCGCGGCACGTTCATGAAACGCAGGTATGGGCCGATGGCGCCGAAGTCGCGGTGGCGATAGAACAGCGTGCCTTCAGCCTTCTCCATCAAGCCATGGTCGTGGACGAAGGCGTGATACCAGTCGAACGAGTTGTCTTCGCAGTCCTCGTAGCGCAACGTGCCCGTCGCCACCAAGAACAGCGGGTCGAGCGGCACCACCATGCGGAAGCGTCCTTCGCCGTAGGCGTAGCCTTGGGAGTCGAAGTTGCCGTCCTTCTCGCGCTCGATGCGAGCGTCACGGCTGCGGTCGGCTCCGGGGGCGAAGGTCTGATTGCGGTAGACCTGCCGGTAGCCGGCGCTGCCGCCGAGGGTGAAGAGCATCAAGCGCGCGTCCACGTTGATGCTGCCATCCGCGTAGGGATAGCTGGCGATGCCACTGATGCGCGTGGTGAGCATGCTCATGCCCTCTTCGAGGTGCATGCGATGCTCCAAGCTCTGCTGGGCGCCCACGTTGTAGGCGTCGGACATGGAGTAGAGCTCCTGCCGGCGGCGCATCCAAGAAGTAGTCCCGGTGGCAG
Organism: Polyangiaceae bacterium; assembly: GCA_046351435.1. GTDB lineage: Bacteria > Myxococcota_A > Polyangia > Polyangiales > Polyangiaceae > JADJKB01. The sequence goes on along the minus strand of JAXLYN010000120.1, from coordinate 1,639 downwards.
CCTGCGGCGCGCGCGGCTGGCGCGAGCGCGGCGGCGCACGCCGTCACGGCGAGTGCGCTATCCAACGCATCGCCGACGAGCCTACTCTGCTCGCTGGACCACACGCAACGCCACGGGGAAGCGCGTGCCGTCTTGGCGTTCGGGGGAGTAGGGATACGCCACGGCTTCCAGGCGTTCGGCGGAGATGCCTTCGTGGCGCCACAGGTGAGCGAACAGCGCGTCCGCTCGTCGCTGGGCCTCGGCGAGCTCCGCCCGTCTCTTCTCCACGCTCTTGCCCACGTCGCGGCCCACCCCGACCTCGATGCGAACCAGCAGGATTTCCGGGTGCGAGCGCAGGAGCTGAACCGCCGCGGCGAGCAACCGACGCGACGGCTCGGCGGGCGCTGGTCGAGCTGGGTTCACTTCGATCCGCCCGGCCAGGAGGATCCGTTCGCCGTCGCAGCTGAGCTTGGCCAGCTCCGCACCGAGCTCGTCGTGACACGGCGGCTTCGTCTCGCGCTCCCGCAGAGCGGGCCTCGCCGGAGCGGGCGGAGCATCGGGGCCCGGCGGAATGCTCACTCGCGGCCCGACCGGGCCGGCCGTGCCCGGAACCGGCGCGCAGGAAAGCGCCGCCAAAACCAGCGAGCGGACCAGCCAATCCTTTCGACGCGCTTCCACGAGGGCCCCTGCTGATTTAGCGTGCTGCCCTCGGAGGTGCGAGATGTCGACGCGGAAAACTTCTCCCTGGGCCCGGCGCATCGCGGCGCTAGCGAGCTTCATCGCGGTGCTGGTGGTGGCAGGCCTGTGCGCCGCCGCCGGGCGCGTTCAGTGGTCCAAGACCACCATCAAGGAGAACACGGACAGCAAGTCGTGGAAGCTCGAGCTCAAGATCTTCATGGCGAAGGCGCCCGACGTCGCTCACGTGCCGATGAAGTTCGAGTTCGGCCCGCTCGCCTACTACGAGCGCGCCATGATGGACGGTGACAAGCTCGTCGAGCGCAAGGTCCCCCTGGTCAACCAACAAGACATCATCGAGGGCGTCGAGGTCGGCTTCCTGGATCCCGGTAGCGGCAAGATCGAGAAGGGCACCTCCTTCAGCTTCAAGATCACCCGCGCCCTGGGCTTCGAGGCCGGCGAGTACAAGGTTACGATCCGCGACGCGCGCAACGGGCAGATCGTCGGGTCGCCGATCACGCTCAAGCTCGAGGGCGAGAACGAGGTCATCGACCGCCGCGCCATGGTCTTCGCCGACCCGAAGGACAAGAAGAAGAAGGACGAGAAGAAGGACGACGCCAAGAAGGACGGCGACGGCGACGAGAAGAAGGACGAAGCGTCCGAGGAAAAGAAGGACGAGCCCGCCGAGACGGCGGAGGACAAGACCGAAGAGCCCACGGTGAAGACCGACGACAAGCCGGGCGAAGTGAAGGAGAAGCCGGGCGGCTGTGGCTGCCGAGTCGCGGACACCCGCGGGTCGTCCGAGGGCGCCCTGGCGCTGGGGCTACTCGGGGTCGCGCTCTTCGGACTGCGGCGGCGAAGCCGGGCCTGACGAGGCTGGATCGCGACGAACCTTGCCGCGGTTCGCGCGAAACATGAGCGTGAAGTAGGAGAGCGCGAGGGCGAAGGCGATCGGCCACCACGCCATCGCCACTGACAGCCCGTA
>JAXLYN010000119.1:0-2833 GCA_046351435.1 Polyangiaceae bacterium | reverse complement strand
TCGCGCCTGCGCCGCCTGCGCCACCCGCTGCGCCCGCGCCGCCTGCGCCGCCTGCGCCGCCTGCGCCGCCTGCGCTCGTTCCGCCCGCGCCGCTCGAGCCCGCCGCGCCGCTCGTGGCTCCGGTACCGCCCGTCGTGCCGGCCGTGCCGCCGGTGGCTCCGGCGCCGCCCGAAGCCGAGGTGCCGCCCGTGTGGGCTCCGCCGGAGCCGCCGCTGTCGTCGTCCGAGCTGCACGAGAGCGGGAGCGCGAAGAGGAGCGCGGGCAGGAGGGAAGGGGCGATGCGGCCGAGCTTCGTCATCGACATGAGACCAGGACTACGCGGCACTCGCGCAGCTGTCGAGGGGCTGGCTCACGGCTCGGGTTCGGGCAAGCTTGGTGCATGAAGTTCTCGCACCGCTGTCCCAAGTGCCAGCACGACCGCATCCTCTACATCACCCACGTGGCGGATCTGTATGGCGCGACCATGAACCAAGAGACCTCGACGCCCATGAAAATCGCTCACTATCGCAAGCAATCGGGAAGCGTGTTCGGGCTGGCCCTGGCGAGAACGGAGCGGGCGGGAGAGCTCGAAGCGGGCGTGTGTCCACGCTGCGGTTACACCGAGTTCTACACGAAGGACCCGCACAACATCGTCGTGGACGGCGTCAACGTCCACGAGCTCATCGCCGGGCCGCCGCGCTAATTTCGCGCACGGCACACGCGACGCGTCTTGGACAGAAACCGCGGAAAATTGCGGGGGATCTGGCGTCCCGCCTTCTCCTTCTGCTAGACCTCGCCGCGTCATGAAGATGGTTCACGTCCTCACCGGTGCAGTGGTTCTCGCAGGCGCGGCAGCGATCTTCGGCGGCGGCTTCCGTTCCAAGGCGACGCCCACTCCCGAGACCACACCCCGCGCGCAACAAGGTGCGATCCCGGCGCTGCCGGGCGAGTCGGATCCCAGCGGAGCGGCTGCGACCGTGATCGAAGGCCAGGCGCTCGAGGTGCTCGACGTGCCGAGCTACACGTACATCCGCATCGGGGAGTCGGGCAGCGACGGCACCTGGACGGCGGTGGCGACGGCGCAGGTGAAGGTCGGCGACAAGGTGAAGGTGCGCTCCGAGACCTTGATGACCGACTTCGAGAGCAAGACCTTGAAGCGCAAGTTCCCGAGCATCCACTTTGGATCGCTCGACAACGGACAGGGTGCTTCGGCCGCGGGCGGTGCGATGCCGCCGGGTCACCCGCCGACCGGCGCGGGGACCGCCGCGGCCGCTGCTCCGGGTGAGATGCCGCCGGGCCACCCGGCGACCGGTGCGCCTGCGACGGGTGAGGCTCCCGCGGGCCATCCGCCCATGGCGGGTTCGGGCGCGCCCATGGGCGCTGCGCCCGCTGGTGACGTCGTGATCCCGAAGCTCGAGAAGGCTGCGGGTCCCCTCGGGCGGCGCATCGCCGAGATCTTCGCCCAGAAGAAAGAGCTCGCTGGCAAGAAGGTGCGCGTGCGCGGCGTGGTCGTGAAGGCCACCAACGGCATCATGGGCAGAACTTCGTCCACCTGCGCGACGGATCGGCAGCGAAAAGAGCCTGGACCGACCTGAGCGTGACCACCACGGAAGACCTGCCGAAGGGCAAGACCGTGCTGCTCGAGGGGACGCTCGTGCTCGATAAAGACCTCGGCGCGGGCTACAAGTACGACGCCTTGCTCGAAGACGCGAAGTCGGTCGAGTGAAGGTGCCCTCGGCGGATCACGGGTCGCCGGTCACCCGCAGGTTCGAGAACACCCAACCGATGGGCGAGGTCTCGATGTCGCCGAGGGGCGCGCGGCCGAGCTCCACGTAGAAGCCGGTCGACAGGTGCTGGGCTGGGTCGAGGTAGGCGACGGCTCCGGCGAGTGATTTCACCACGCTCTGGGCCTTGGAGAGCTCGCAGCGTTGCTCGTGGCTGATGCCGTCGAGGAGGCAGTCGAGGTGATAGAGCGTGCCCTTCTCCCAAAGGTAGGTCCCCGACCACGTCGTGTAGGTCGTGTATCCGGAGCCGATGGAGCTCCGGCCGAACATGCGGAAGTGGGGTGACTTGGTGGCGAAGCTCACGGCGGCCGCGCCCATCAGGTAGCGCAGGTCGGACTTGGTCTGCTTCGCGCGGAAGAGCCCGAACAAGATGTGCTCGGTGCGGTCGGGGTTGCCCTCGTCGGGGACCTCGGGTTGGAAGTCGCCTGCGAGCACGTCGAGCTCCACGCGGACGCGGCGGTAGACCTTTCCTGCTTCTCCGAAAGAGATCTTCTTCAGAGTCTCGCTGGCGGTCGGCGTGAAGACCTGACCGGCCTGCTCGAAGAGCACCACCGTCCCGGTGTTCTGGTCGATGGCCGCGTCCCCGAGTTCCGTGGGCGCGTCCGCGGAAGCGTCCGTGGCGGTCCCGGCCGAGCCCGCGGCGCCGTCCGCGCCGCCCGAACCGCCCGATGAGTTCCCGCCGCTTCCCGTACCCGAGTCCCCCGCGGAGCCGCCGGTGACGCTGCCTCCGGCTCCGCCCAACGCTGCGCCGCCGCTTCCGCCTGCAACGCCGCTGGCGTCGTCGCTACCGCAAGCGACGGCCAGCGTGACACCGAGCACCCCCCAAAGAGCGCGCATGAAGAGAGCTTGTCCGCCGAGCGGTAGCTCGGTCAAGGCGACCCCACACAACGCCGCGCGGCGCCGGGCCGAAGCCGAGCGCCGCGCGAACCTCGAGGGAAGAAGGGGCTTACTTGACCTTCTTCGCCGTCACCGTGACCTTGGTGCCCGGCGTCTTGCTGCGCGCGCGCACGAAGTAGGTGTGGCCGGAGAACGAGACCTTGACCGAGCAGCTCTCGTTGGAGGTTCCGGCG
>JAXLYN010000118.1:0-4783 GCA_046351435.1 Polyangiaceae bacterium | reverse complement strand
GCTGTAGTGGTCCAGCGACTTTCGACGCCGCTTTTTCCGCAGATCTCGCCTTCAAGTTTCACCGTTCTCACAACGTGAAACGGCGCTCGCCGAACGCCGCGCGCACTTCCGCCTTCGCGTGCATCGCACGCTCAGCGCGCACGCCTCACGCCGCGCGCTTCAGTTGGACGATAGGAAGGTGTCGCTTGCCGCGAACGAATTCGATGTGAAGAGCGAGCTCACTCACCAGGCTCGGGCCATCGCGTATTCGCGTCGCGATGCGCACGCCATCCCTCGCCGGTTCAAGACCGTGGAGCACCTCGGCCGGCGTCTGCCCCCCGAGACCTTGGTGCGGCCGGTGGTGGTGATACCAATCGAGCCAAGCCGCGAGCTCTTTCCCCAACGCGACTTTCGATAGCGGCAACACGCTGAGCCTTCGCAACATCTCGCCCTTCAGCGAGCGGAAGAAGCGCTCGATGATCGCGATGCTCCCGCTCTCGCCGACGGCTCCGAAACGCGGCCGTACCCCGTTCGCTTTGCACCACTCGTGGAACTCGCCCTCGAACTGCGTTCCCTGGTCACTGATGATGTAGCGCGGCGGCCGGCCAGCCTGCGCGCGCGCTGCATCGAGCAGACGACACACCTCGGCGGCGGATGGCTGCTTTCGGTGGAGTGACCACGCCACCACCGACCTCGAAGTGTGATCGAGCACGGCCGCCAGCCAGAAGCAGAAGGGCCACACCTGCGACAGCGTTTGCGGCAACCACGGCACCCACCACCCGCTGACGAGCGGCAGCGCGGTCAGGTCGACGTGCCACACATCGTGCGGCCCTCTCGCGGTCACCCTGGACACGATTGCAGTGGTCGACGCCGGTTGCGTTCGCGTCGCGCGCGGCGGACGGCGAGGCCTGCTGCTCTCCTTAAGCATGCGCGCTACTGTGCTGGGGGTCAGATGCAGTCCAAGTCGCGCCAACATCTGAGCGAGACGCACTTTGCCCAGCATGGGCAGAGTCGAGCGCAGCGCGCGCACGAGCTCGCGCACGAAGTGAGGGAATCGGTTGACGGGCTCGCGCGCTCGGACGAGCGCACGGGGCCCTTCCTCGTCCAAACGCCGCATCCAACTGCTCACCGTCTCCGGTGTGATCAGAAAGCGACGCGCCGTTTCTGCCAACGTCCAGCCCATGGCAGTGCGGAGCTCCAGAATGGCGAGCCGGGCCGTCGCGGGGTAGTGCGGCCGATGCGCGGCGGGCACGTGCTCGAGCCGCGCCCTCAGGAGACGCGCTTCTTCCTGGGCAACGGCGGCGGTCTGCACGGCGCTCACCCACCGCCGAGTCCTCACGCTCGTCGCGGCGGCGCTCAGCACCACGCGAGCCAGCGCGATCGCGTGCAGCAGCGCTCGACGCGCATGCGCTGGCCAGCCCCGAGGCAGAGGCAATGCAGGAGTCATCCGGTCAGGCTAGCCGCACCCCTCAAGCGCCTCCCTCACCCGCGCCACGGCCACCTCGAGCTCGGAACACACGAGCTCGGCTTCGAGGCGGAGCACCCGACAACCCGCGCGAGCGAGGAAGCGGTCGCGCCGCGCATCCGCCGCCACGCGCCGGCGGTGGTAACCGCCGTCCACTTCCACCGCGAGCCTTACCCGAGGTGCGTAGAAGTCGACGATGTAGCGACCGAGCGGCACTTGGCGCCGAAACGCCACGCCGAGCCGGCTTCCCTTCAGCTCTCGCCACAGGATTTCTTCGCTGCTCGTGAGCGCGAAGCGCATCTCGCGAGCTCGTGCGATGATGAGCGGAGAGCTTTGGGGACGATGGGCCATGAATCTTCCTCCTCCCGGCGTGACGGCCGGGCTTCGCGACCCCACGGCGCACGATCTATGACACGCCGCCCCCGACCTCACCCTCTCCGAGCTGTCGGCCGCAGCTCAGCCAACTGTTCCACTCCACGCGCGGCGTGGCAGAGAGCGTGCGCCAGCGGAGCGCAGCCCGGTCGTTGCGCCGGGCGGAAGAGCGATGCGGCCCATCGTCACGAAGCTCGTCGCGAAGCGGCGCGCGAGCGAGCTCGCCCTGACGCCGGCGGGTCAGAGTCCCTCCCTGCCGCGCGCAGCGGCGAAGCCGCGAGCACGGCTTTGGGAGGGACCGGCGCCGCGAAGCGGCGACGAGGGTGGGCAACCCCGAAGAAGAAGCAGTGGGCGGAGGCGGAGCAAGCCTTCAAGGAAGCGTGGGCCCTGAAGCAGAGCTACGACATCGCGGGAAATTTGGGAGACGTGGAGCTGTTCTTGGGCAAGCACCGCGAAGCCGCCGAGCACCTCGAGTACTCGCTGCGGAATTGGCCTGCGGGGCAAGAAGCGGCAAAGAAGCGCACGGCCGAGCGGTTCGCGGAGGCGAAGAAGAGCGTCGGAACGCTGTCACTGAAGGTCAGCGAAGGCGCCGAGATCACGGTCAACGGAAAGAGCGTGGGGAAATCGCCGCTGCCCGGGCCGGTGTTCGTGGACGCGGGTGCGGCGACGATCGAGGCGAAGATACGCGACAAGAGCGCGAAGAAGACGATCGCGATGGACGTGGGGGAATCGAGAGAGCTGGAGATCGTCATCGCGGGTGAGGCGGCACCGGTCGGCGGCGGAGATCCAAACGGCGGCACGAGCGGCGCTGGCGGCGCAGCGCAGGGCGGCGGCAACGGAGACGGCGGCACGGCGACACCCGGGGGCAACGGCAAGCCGGGACCGAACACGACGTGGCTGGTGGTGGGCGGCGGGGTCGTGGTGTTGGGCCTCGCGGCTGGCGTCGGGTTCACCATGGCTTCGAGCTCGAAGGCGAGCGACCGCGACGATGAGCGAAGCAAGCTGCCCGGACCAAGCCCATGTGGAGCTGGAACGCCGTACAAATCCCAATGCTCCGACATCGGTGAACTTGACGACGACGCCAAGCGGCTCGGCGCATATGGGATCGCCGGTTTCGCCGTCGCCGGAGCGGCGGCCATCGCGACAGCAACGTATTGGCTTTGGCCTCGCGAAAAGAAGACCGCGAGCAGCGTTCGTCTCGCTCCACTTCTGTCCGTCGGAGCTGGCGGACTCAGCGTGAGTAGTGCCTTCTAACTTTGAACAGGGGAAGTAGTGATGCGTGCATCGGTCATTGGCGGATTTTCCGCGGTAGGGCTGCTGTTTGCTGGTGTTGTTGCCGGCGCCTGCGGCTCGGAGGACTGTGCTGACACCGGGTCTTGTGGTGCGTACACGGGCGGTTCGGGCGGAGCCGATGGCGGCGGAAGTGGTGGAGGTAGCGGGACGGGCGGCAGCGGTGGCACTGGCAACACTGGCGGCGTGGGCGGTTCGGGCGGCTCTGGTGGCGATGGCAGCACATGCGATTCAACGCAGTCCCCAAGCGATCAACCCTGCCTCGTGGACGAAGAGTTCGGTGTGTTCGTGGACGCGGGAAGCACCGCAAGCGCCCCGGACGGCACAAGAGCCGCACCGTACAAGACTATCGGCGCAGCGCTGACGAACGCCGGCGCAAAACGCATCTACGTCTGCAACACGAACGGGTCGTATGCGGAAACGATCTCGATCACGAGCGCCAGCACTACGCCTGGGCTCTACGGGGGTTTTGACTGTGCGACCTGGAAGTACTCGACTTCCGCGCGGGCGAAGGTGGAGTCCAGCGATGCCACAGCGTGGAAGATCGAGGGAGTCGCGGGTGGGCTCAAGATCGAGGACTTCGATGTCAAGTCATCGAACGGCAAGTCCTCTGGTGAAGCGAGCATCGCGATGCTGGTCTCGACGAGTCAGAACATCGTCGTGCGGCGGAGCAAGCTGGCGGCGGGCAACGGCTTTGCGGGCGCAGCAGGCAGTGCGCTCTCCGCGAATGCAGACAAGGGCGCTGACGGGCAGAAGGGCTCGAACGCTTGCGCGGCCACGCCAGCCGGCGGCCCTGCCGTCACGACGAGCTGTGGCGGCACCGCAACTTCGAGCATCGGCGGGAAGGGCGGCGACGGCGCAAACGGGATCGCTGCGCCCGGTGGCGGTGGCAATGATGGACAGCCACTCGGTCCCGGCGGAAAAGGCGGCCTGGGCGAGACGAGCGGAACCTTCACCTGCGTAACCGGAAATGGTACGCCCGGCAATCCCGGCAATCCCGGCAATCCCGGCAAAGGGTCGGACTCCATTGGAGCTTTGAATGGTGGCGGCTACACACCAGCCGTTGCTGAGAACGGCACCGAGGGGTCGGTTGGGCAGGGAGCCGGAGGGGGCGGCGGCGCAAAGGCACCAACGGGATCCGGCGACTGTGGTGGCGGTGCGAAGACCGGCGCGAGCGGGGGCGGCGGCGGCGGCGGCGGTTGCGGAGGAAAGGGCGGCGGCGGCGGCCAAGGTGGTGGGGCGAGCATCGCTATCGCAAGCGTGAGCTCATCGGTCACGATCGACGCGTGCGACCTGGTCGCGGCTGATGGTGGCAAGGGCGGCGACGGGGGCAAGGGACAGCCGGGCGGAAGCGGGGGCAGTTCCGGGCCGAAGGGCCTGGGTAGCGGCGGCTCTTCGGACGGGTGCGGCGGAGGCGAGGGCGGCAAAGGTGGTAACGGTGGTCACGGCGGCGGTGGTGCGGGAGGACCGAGCGTGGGCGTTGCCTACGTGGGCGGTAAGCCCATGCGCGTTGGCGGCAGCGTAGCGACCGCCGCATCGCCCGCCGGCGGTGGCGCAGACGGGAACGGACAGAGCACGGGCGCAGGCGCGGGGGCCGCGGGATTCACGGTGGACGAGCTGGCGTTCTAGGGGGTGTAGTGGTCCAGCGACTTTCGACGCCGCTTTTTCCGCAGATCT
>JAXLYN010000117.1:0-4786 GCA_046351435.1 Polyangiaceae bacterium | reverse complement strand
ACTGATCGCCGGCGACCTCGCGACGCCGACTTCCGCGAGCTGATTCTGCGCATCTACGAGCGGCGCTGCGCGATGTGTGGATTCGATGGACGCCTCGGCCGGGCTGACTTCGGGGTCGAGGCGGCGCATGTCCAGTGGCACGCATTCGATGGTCCCGACATCGAAGAGAACGGGCTCTGCCTCTGCTCGTTGCACCACAAGGCCCTCGACGCGGGCGCATTGGGGGTCGGTGAGGACGGGCGCGTCCTGGTCTCCGAGCACCTTTGTGGTGGAAGCCGGGTGCAAGATTGGCTGATCGACCTTTGCGGCCGCCCGCTGAGCGCGCCCACCCAGGGCCACATGTCGCCGCAGCCTGCGTTCATCAGGTGGCACCGAGAGGAGGTCTTTCGCGAGCCCCCGCGGGCGATCTGACGCCGGACGTTGTCGAAGGGGTCGCATGCCCGTTCTTGGCCGCGCCGGCCCATTCTCGGGCACGGCGACGCTCAGCGAGTGCATCCGACTGCCCCACGTGCTCTGTCGCGTACACGTAGCGCGATGCACGCCCAGTCCTGGTGGCCGAAGATTGAATCGCCGGCGCTGCACTAATCGGCCGGCGGCCAGCGTGTTGTCTGCGCTCGCCTACTGTAGGCGGCCCGTCGATGACCTTTCTGGACGCGTCCGGAAAACCGTCCGGATTGCAGAAGGCCCTCGCGCCTCGTTTTCCGCGCGAACGCAGCGTGCCGGCGAGTGCGCGACGCTTGGCGTGCAAAGTGCACTGCAGCTGATCGTGGCCCCCGTCCGAAAGGGCTCCGTCACTTTGACCCGACCTGCTAGCGCGACGGCGCTTCTTTGGGTGGGACTCTCGCTGTTGGCAACCGGCTGCACACCGGCGGAGGCAGAGTCCCGTGTCTTCTGCTATCGGCTGGAAAGCTGCGACATCCCGGTACCGGGCTGCGAGGCTCTCGTCGCAGATCTCTTGCCGAAGCAGAGCGTGCCTTGCCAGATGTGCCTGATGGCTAAGACGTGCCGCGGGTACCGGCTGGGGCTCGACAACAACGACCGCGGCATCTGTGAGGAGGTGTGCGATTGAGTTGAGGGCACGCGATGGTTCTCATCGGTGTTGTCAGTGACGTTGAAGTTCCCCCGCTTGCTGTTGTGCACGCGGAGATCGTTCGACCCGCCACCAAGTCCTGAGATCTGAGTTGTCGCTTCGGTCGTGCTGGGCGGCGCCTGGCGCGTTTGCTTCAGCGCGACCTGGCGATGATGGCTCAACGTGAGCGCCTAGTCGCCCCGGCATTCGCATACCGGCGCGCACACTCGGGGTACACTTGGTCGATAACGCTGATCCGTCGGAGCCCCGGGATAGAAACTTCGCGCGCAGCCCTTCGTTCCGCGGCTCGCAGCATCTCGGGAAAGTCACCGCGCAGAGACTCTTGCTCGGATGCAATCTCGACGAACGCCGCTCTACCGACCCACTCCGCACTTTCGTAGTCAGAGTTGGCAGGAAACACCGCTCGCACGTGTTGGGCTCCTCTTCCGACCAGGATGTCTGGCGAAGCCAATGGTTCATTGGCCATCCACTTGCGCATTTCCGCCACCACCGCGGCTGTCTGAAGCCCCATCTGGTCCTGGATCGTGGGCATGCTGGCTGCAATCCGGCCCCGGTAGGCTTGGAACTCCTTCAGCTGAGCGTCCCGTTCCAGAGTACCGAACAGTGCGGGCACCAGCGTCCTGATGGCGAGCCACGCCAGCAAGGCCACAACGACGAGTCCCACGAGCAGCGCCACCGGAGGTTGCGCCATTGTCTGCCGGAGACGCAGGGAGCGGCAAGTGCCGCGGTCCGCACGAATTGTGGCGTGGCGCGCACGACTCTTGGGCCCCCGACCAGGCCAGCTTCCGCCTGTCAGTAAGTTCCGCAAAAATCTGGCCGCATCCGTCCGGAAAGTCTGGCGAGCCGCACACCCGACCGCTCCCTCGAAGCGCTGGCCGCGGGGGCACGCCGAGTGCCCGTCAGTGCCGCTGATCGAGAGGCCCAGCGTCAGAGCTTCGCATACGGCAACGCGGCGCTGGAGAACCCGCGGGTGACGCGGGAAATCGTCGCGGAGCAGGCGGCCCGCAATCGACCGCCGGCGATGAAGTGACCGGCTGGTCTGCCGGCCCACCCGACGCAGTCACGGAGCTCGAGTCAGCCAACGCGCTCCGCCAGTACGATCAGCTCTGCGTGCTGATCGGGCGTGCGCTCACCACGGAGCGTGGTGTGCCGGTTACGCCCGAGATGATCTGTGACTTGAATCGCCTGGCCGTGAAGAACCTCGCGCCGCTCGCGCCTGGTGGCGGCCCCTTGTCACGCGGCAGCGTTGAAAGTCCACTTCATCAGGGCCGAGTCCTTCACCCCCAGCACCCGCCTCGCCGCCGCCTCGTTCGGCCTGGTGTACCGGTTCGTCGTGCTGATGTGCTTGTGCCCGAGCAGGAACGCGACGCCGACCAGGTTCCCCGACTCCGCCCACTCCGTCGCCCGCGAGTGCCGCAGGTCGTACGGCGTAAACGTCGCCGCCTTCTCCGGCGGCAGGACCGCCCGCGCGGCAGCCGTGAGCCGGTCCCGGCAGTGATGCCGCCCGAAGATGACGCCGACGTCCGGGCACACCGAGTCGATCGCTGCGCGCGCCCCCGCGGTCAGCGGGATCTTCTCGACCGAAGCGCGCCTTGTCGATCTCGTCCGTGATGATGAGCGTGGTCGCGCCGCGGGTGTAGTGCTCGGGCACGCTCAGGTTGTCGATCGTCTTCGGGCGGAGCGCCGTTCACGCGAACCGGATCCGCGCGCGGACCGGAACGGGTGGCTTCCCGCCGGGCTTCTTCGACCACTCCGGCAAGGCCTCGATGATTGCGCGCTTCCGCTACGGCGTGATCACCGTCGCCTTGCTGCGGCGGCGCTCGAAGTGCGCAGTCCCGGTGGCGCGGGGCGGCGGGCTCGGGATCTGCGGCTCGCGCGAGAGCACGCCTTGCTGCACGCACCAGCGCACGAAGCGTCGGAGCGCGCTCAGCTCCTTGCGGACCGTCTGGCGCTTCACTTTGCGCAGCCGTTCGCGGCTATACTGGGCGCAGGCGGCGTCGGTGATCCCCGACATCGAGCCGAAGAAAGCCTGGAAGTGCCGCGCGTAGATCAGGAACGTGTCGAGGGTCGCCGGGTCGAGCTCGCCGTCGATGTCGGCGATCCACGTCGCGGCGATCTCGACCAGCGCGAGCTCGGGCGTCAGGACCTTCAGCCGGCGCGTCGGTCCGGAGAGCTGGTGCTCGGAGTAGAGCTTGGCCGCGCACCTTGCAGCTTCCTCAGGATCTCTTGCGCCCGTGGCGAGCTCCACGCGCTCGCCCGCGACGGTGAAGCGGACGAAGTACCGCCCGCCGCGCTTGCGCAGTTTCCAGCCTTCTGACGGTCGAGCCATGCTGCAAGGTCCTCTTTCTTGAAAAGCGGCTTCCGGCCGATGCGGTGCTCGGGCACGCCCGCGCGCACGTGAGCGTCGAAGGTGCGCACGCTGACGCGCAAGTAACCGGCCGCCTCGAGCCGAGTCAGGAACGGCGACGCGGGCTCTTCCGCGCACCAGAAGAGCGGCGCCGATGCGACGACGACGTAGTCCATGCGAACCTCCCCGATACTGAGCGCCAGTATAGTGGTTGCTACATGGCTAGTCAAGTAGCTACTGTACTGGCATGGCTACGAAAAAACGGCGCCCGCGCATCGAAGTCGAGATCGAAGAACAGCCTGCGCCGAAGAGCCGATTGTACATCGACGACGATGTGGCGGACGCGCTTCGGAAGGTCGCGCGCGCGGAGCGGATGGAGCTCACGCCGATGATTGAGATGCTGCTCCGCTACTGGCTCGAGCGCGAGCGGCCGAAGTGGCGGCTAGTCGAGTCGGGCGGCCAGCGTTCGGGCGGGCGTGGGAAGTGAGCCCGCAGAGGCTTGCAGCCGACCACGCCGAGCGGTAACCCTACTTCGTGGTCTTGAACGCAGACGACTACCGGCTCGCAGCCAGCGCCCGCATCGAGACGGCGCGGATGTTGTACGACCTGCGCCGCTACGGGGCGTCCATCTACTTGGTCGGAGTCGCCGTGGAGTGCATTCTCCGGGCGTACCGCCTTCGACTCGATCCACAGTTCGACGCTGCGCACGACCTGGCGGCCTTGCTCAAGCAGAGTGGGCTCGTCTCGTTCGTGCCGGCCAAGCGCCGAGTAGAGCTCTCAGCCTCGCTGGGCGAGGTCTGGTCGCGGTGGCGCAACGGCTACCGCTACGCCCCGGATGCCCGGGTGCGGGCGGACCTCCACGACCGCGACCTCCTTTTCGGCATCAAGGGCGACTCGCTGAAAGAGAACGCTCGCGTCACGCTCGAAAACGGCTACAACATCGTCAATCTGGGAGTGGCACGATGGAAGAACACATGAAAGCGGTGCTCCGTGAGCTCGGCTACGCGGACGACGAGATCTTCCTGGAGACGACCGCTGACGGGCATGTGGGTGGGTACATCGTCTCCGACGCCTTCCGCGGGGAAACTCAGATCGACCGGCAAGAGCAGCTCTGGGCCAAGCTGCGCGCTCGCCTGAAGGAAGACGAGCTGGAGCTGGTCACGGCGATCCTGACCCTCACGCCGCGCGAAGTGGCGTGAGTCGAGCGGGATCCTATTCGGAATCGAACGGGGACCGCGCGCCAACGGCCTGACGGCTCTGCTTGAGCGCGGCCTCGAGCTCCGGCCAAGTCGCCTCGTCGTACCCGGACTCGTCCGCGAGCCACTCGCGGATCAACGCCTCCGCCTTTT
>JAXLYN010000116.1:0-5084 GCA_046351435.1 Polyangiaceae bacterium | reverse complement strand
TTTGCTCGCGAGCCGATGCGCGAAATCCGCTGCAGAGACAGCTGCGCCCCTTCCGGCGCGAACTCCCCCAAGGCGTGTGCGAAATCCGCGATTGAGCGGTACCGATTGGCAGGCACCTTCTCCAAACACTTCAGCACGACCGCTTCGAGCGCTGCTGGAACATCCGGGCGCGCTTCGCGCAGGGACCGCGGCGGATCCATGACGATGCGCGCACCGAGCATCGCCACGTTGTCGGCGTCGAAGGGCGGCATGCCTGCGAGCAGCTCGAACAGCACGGCGCCGATACCCCAAATGTCCGTCCGCAGGTCGACGTCGCGGGGGCTGCGTACTTGTTCGGGTGACATGTACACCGGAGAGCCCAGTACGGCATCGGTCCGGGTCAAGTCGGCGTTGTGCCCGACGCTGTCGAAGCACGCTGCTTTGGAGATGCCGAAATCCAAGACTTTGATCAGAGCCGAGCCGTCGGCGTGCGCCGTCAGAAAGAGATTCGCCGGCTTCAGGTCCCGGTGAACGATCCCGGCGTTATGCGCCTCGCAGAGCGCCTCGCTGGCTTGCAGGACGTAGTCCACGGCATCCGAGATGGGCAGCGGTCCGTGCTCCGCGAGCCGCTGCTTGAGGTCCACGCCATCCAGGTACTCCATGACCAGATACGGGGCCCCGGACTCAAGGGTGCCAAAGTCGCGCACTCGCGCGACGTGCTCACTCTTGATCCCACCGGCGGCGCGAGCCTCGCGCACGAAGCGCCGGCGCGCCTCCTCGCTGGCCAAGGCCTCGCTCAACAGCAGCTTGATGGCGACGGGTTGGCGCAGGGTCGTGTGCTTCGCAGCCAGCACCAATCCCATCCCGCCCATGCCGAGCACGCGTTCCACAATGTACTTCTCCGCAATGAGGTCCCCCGTTCGGGGGACGTCACCGCGGTCAGAGGGGTCGTCGGGCATGCGTCTGCTGTTCCCTCACCCCCATCGTAGCCCTCGCGAGTCGGATCGAACTCTGACGATCGTCACCTCGCGAAGGTGAGGCTGGCCGCCAAATCCCCGAGAAATTGGCTCCAGCTCCGCCGAGCGCAGCAGCGCGCCGCCGAGCCGGGCCCCGAAGTCTCAGCTCCCCGGGGTGCGCGAAGGACGACTCCCTCCGCCCCTCTCCGCCTGGGCGGGGCCTGCCCGCGCTGCCTGGCCTCGGAGGGTTCATGGGCGCTCGGCGATCGTTGATCGCGCCGCGCGCTCACGCATTGCTCACGCGCGCCGCGACAGCTCCGCACCAACAATCCTGTCCGTGGGCTCGGGCCGGCGTCCCTCGCGCCGGCTCCCTCGCCGGCCAGGGTCGGAAACGTTCTTGTTGGCGGCCAGCGTCGGCATGATCGCCACGTCGTCCTTGATCAAGTCGTCGGTCATCCCGGGGTAGACGATGCCGAAGTCCTTGCGGTTGATCACGAACTCGGCGTCACCGAGATGCCGTCGGCGCCGGGCTTGATGGTGGCGGGGAACGTCACGCTCTTGGTGACCCCGCGCAGCGTGAGGTTGCCCGTGACGGTGTGCGTGGCGCCCTTCTCACCGCCGGCGATCTTGGTCGAGGTGAAGCTGGCCTTCAGGCTTTTCCACGTCGAAGAAGTCCGGGCTCTTCAGGTGGCCTTGGAGCTTGGGCGGCTCGATGGACACCGAGGCCATCGAGACCTCGACGTTCACGCGACTCTTGGTGACGTCTCGTCGAGCCAGCTCGATGCCCGAACTCTTTTGAAGCTGCCCTCGTGCTTGGCGGTCACCTTGGCCGCGGTGAACTAGAGCTTGGAGTTGGTCGAGCTGAAGGCGTACTTCACGGCGCCGGCGGGCGGTGCGGCGTAGGCGTCGCGACGGCTTCCTTGGCTTCGACCTTCGGCTTGCCATTGCCGGGTCGTTGTCGCAGGCGGCGGCGAGCGGGCTCGAAAGGGCGAGAGCGTGGACGAAGCGCATGGGGATCGCTGCAGGGCAAACGTGGCCAGGGTCGGAATCGGATACAATCCCTCCGGAGAAATGGGACGTCAGGTTGTCAAGACGGAAACCTACGGCGGAGAGCTCGCCGATCTCCGGGCGTTTGCTTCGGTGGTGGACCTCGGCTCCATCACGGCTGGCCGCACCCTGGGGGAGACCAAGAGGAGCGTGAGCCGCCGCGTGCGCCGAGTCGAGCAGAGCCTCGGTGTCGGCTGTTCCGGCGCAGTCCGCGGACCGTGGCGCCCACGAGGACGGGCTGCAGTTTCGCTTGCGCATACAGCGCGCCCTGGACCTCTTGAACGTCGCCGTCGCGGAAGTCCAGCACCGCGGCAGCGTGCCGAGCGGGAACCTGCGCGTGACGGCGCCTTCGATCGCCATCCGGTAACGCGCCGCTGATCGCCAGCTCACCCAACGCCATCGGACCTCAGCGTCGAGCTACTGATGACCAGCGCGGTGTTGGATTTCAGGGATCAGATCGACGTGGCATTGCGCGCGGCCACTTCCTTGCCCGACTCCACGCTCATCGCTCACAGGTTGTCCGACGCGAGCAGCGCACTCTACGCCAGCGCCGCCTACTTGCAGAAACACCGCGCACCGCGGCGTCCAGCCGACCTCGACTCCCACGCGCTGGTCGTCGTTCACGGACAACGCGGTCGCGCCACCCTCACGCTCCGTCGCGACGCCGATGGGCAGGAGGACCGGCGCTCTCTGCGTGCGTCGATCACTTCGTCCGACTTCACGTTCAGCCGCGTGGTGGCGGTTTTGGGCGCGGGCATCGCCGTCTTGCCGCTGCTCTTGGGCGAGCCCGAGGTGAGGCGCGGTGAGCTGGTCCGCGTGCTCCCGGCCTGGTCCGTGCGGCACGCCGAGCTTTTCCTGGTGTATCCGGCGGCCCGCTTCCTGGCGCCCAAAGTGCGGGTTTTTCGCGATCTGTTGCTCGAGAGCTTCGGCAAGAAGCTGCCTCGCTGAGCCGCGGTCCACCTCGGGGCAGGTCCGCCGTCGCTGCGGCGGTTCAGGGAGGGGACAAGTATGCCGAAGCGGGTAGAACGCAGCGGAACGCGGCGGTCTGTTCGACGTCGTCCTCGGGGTGGGGCGTGGCGGGATTGGGTGCGAGACAATCGAGGGCGAAGCCGGCCACGGGTGCATGCAGCGCCGGGCTCCGCACTGCGCAGGGCAAGCGGCCGGCGCCGGCGTCCCAGGCGAAGTCGGGCGCGGGGCAGCTCTCGTCGATGGCGAGCAGTGGGGTTCCGGCGTCGATGGGAAGCGGCGTACCCTAGCACGCTGCCAGCGTGGACCAGGGGATCTTCCGGCGGCCGCCGCTCGGGTAGAGCGCGGGCGAACAGTTCTTGATGTTCGACGTCTGGCACGGCGTCTCGGTCACCCATTCCGCCAGCCGAATCAGCTCGAAGTGAGTGGGAGCGGTGGTCGACTGCGCGACCATGACGCTGGCCAACCCCATGGCCGCTTCGGCGCGGGCGCGCTCCTCCCGCGTCGGTAGGCGCCCACCGAAGCGCATGAAACACACGGTCTGCGCCGTGCTGGCGCTGACCACGGCGGCCAGGCTCCGCTTGGCCGCGCTTGGCGCACGCGTTTCGCCGAGGGTCGGGTGCTGCAGCGCGGTCGCGCTGGGGCAACTCAAGCTGTCGTGCTCACCGGCAGAGCAGCCGAGCTGTTGTGCGGCGATCCAGAACGGCTCGAAGCGAGCGCCTGCGACGCTGAGGTCGCGCGAGCACAGCTTCGCAAAGGGGATCGACAGCTGCTCGCCCATGCGGGGCTCGCACTCGGAATTGGCCCGGGCGCCGGCTTCCTCCACGGGTGCGGGCGACCCGCCTTCCGCAGCCCCGACAAGCGGAAAGCCCGAACGCGAGCCCGAGCAGCGCATCGGCGCGGTGCCCGCATCTCAGCCCTCCGCGTCGAGCTCGGCGGCCCGAGTCTCGGCTTCACGCTGCTCTCGCCTCGCGCGCCGGCGTCCCTCGACGAGATGGAACAGCGTCACGACCACGACGCCGACGGCGAATACCGACAGGAGATAGGCACCCGTTCCGGGAGACGCGTGGGTGGTGAAGTTGGCAATCCGCTTGCTACCCCAGATCACCGGCGTGAAGGGTTCGACCTTGAACGGCGCGTCGGGCGACAGGTCGTGACCGTACGCCTGCAGCTTCAACACGAACCGCAGCGCCGCGAAGCCACCGAAGTAGGTGACCAGCGCCGAGAGATCCACGAGCGATCGCACATTGCCGAGCGCGGATACGCGCATCAGGAGCAAACCCAATGCGCCGAAGCCGAACGGCAGCCAATCGAGCTCCGTGAGGTTGGCGCGGTCGAGCTTGTTCATGCCGATGTAGTGGTTCAGGATGTTGATCTCGTTGATGTCCTTGCCTCCGTGGCCGCCGACGAGCTTGTGCGCGTACAGGTCGAGAGAGAGCCCTTGCGGATACTGCGGGGCCTCCATCTCCATGTGCCAGAGCGGCAGCGTGAGCCCCACGACCAGCGGTACCAACAGGACGAGCAGCACGGGTCGCGTCCAGAGGTAAAGGGGCTTGTCGACGAATGCGTAGAATCCATCCAGCGCGCGTTTGAGCCGAGCCGTCATGCGCGGGAGCGTAGCAAGGAGACCAGCGAGCGTGGTGCGAACGCCACGACCCCGGAGACCGAACGACACGTGGACGCCTTGGAAAGCCGTGGGGTGTGTCTTTCCAACCGCCTACGCGGTCTGGGTCTTGCCCTTTACGGGTTCGCCAGACGGGCTCGAGACCCATCGACGTACACTGGCCGTCCTTCGTACACACGGGTGGCGGCGCGGCCTGAGCCGGACCAGATGCGGCATCGCGAGGCTTGATCAAAACCCTCGGCCGAGTAGACCCCACTCACTCCGGGTACGCCTCGACTTCGTAGTCGGCGCTCTCATCGGAGTAAGAGGCGACGAAGCGGATCGGGCGACAGCACACGACGCAGTCTTCGATGATCTCCTGATGCTCGCCGCCGCCCGGGTCGACGAACGTGTCGGTCGGCTCACCGCAGTGCGGACATGCGACGCTGCTCATCCCGACGAGTAGAGCACGCTCGACGCGCCCAGTTCGGGTATTCTAGCTCGATGGCGCACGCATTCTCCGGGGTCGGCGG
>JAXLYN010000115.1:0-5136 GCA_046351435.1 Polyangiaceae bacterium | reverse complement strand
TCTGCCGGGAAGAACATGTGGGATGACGACGGGCACGGTTCACGTGGCTTGCATGCTGGGGTGATCTCCGCGAAGGACAACCCGGCGTTCTACCGCGCCCAATTCCGCGACCGGTTGCTCAAAGACTACGCACGTCATGACATCTTCAACCAGGGCTTCCGCTGCGCGTACCCGGTCGCGGCGAAGCGGTGACTCCGATGGCGAGCCGGGCGGCGTGGTCAGTCGCGGTGCTCACGTTCGTGACGGGCGCTTGCAGTGACGGCGAGGGAAAGGCGTCCGGGAGCGGTGGCGCGCCCTGCGTGCTCGACGCCGGCCCGGATGCCGATCCGTGCGACGCGGACGGCGACGGTCACCGGTCAGTGACAGGGGATCGGCTCAGGAACCTATCCGTCGGCCCAGCCTCGATCGCTTCTCGCCGGGCCGAGCGTGAGCGCCGCCGGCCGTTGGGGAGAGTTGACCCGGGACGTGGCGGTACGAGGCTGTTCGCCGCGCGGAGCGTAAGCGCGTGCGAGCCAAGGCGGGGGCCCTGGTTCGACGCTGCTGAGCCGAGGCGGAGGTTGTCAAAGAGCAGGTCGGCGCGAGGCCTGGGCGATGGCTACGAAAGGGGCGGTGGGAGTCGGTGGTCTCGCAGGCCCCGGAGCTGGTGCAGAGTCGCGGTGACAGCGGCGAGCAGGATGTCGCGCATCAGGTCGCGCCAGGGACGAGCACGCTGCTCGTCACCGCGCAAGCTCACGCCGCGCCACAGCGTCAGCAGCGTGTACGCGATGCGCCGCAGCACCATCACGACGACCGTTGCCCTTGGGTTCTGCTCGATCCACGGGTGGTCATCTTCGGCGAAGGCGGTGTCGAGGATCTGATGAGAGGTTTCGACGCCCCAATGGCGGCGTACGAGCAGCAGCCACTGGGCGTCTGTGAGCCGCGAGCGCATCAGGCTCGAGACGAAGTAGCGGTTGTCGACTGCGACGCTGGTGCCCTTCGGGTCGAGCGTCTCGAACTCGACGCGGAGCACGGTCCTGAGATGCTCCCAGCCCTCGGGCGCAGCCGTGGCGTCGCCGACGTAGAGGCGTCGCACGACACGGTAGCCATGGTCGACGTCGGTGGTGGAAGCGGCGGCGTCATCCGGCGCTGCCGCGCCAAGCCAGCGGGTGGCCTCGGCGTACAAGGTCGGTTGACTGCTCTTGATGGCGAGCAAGTAGTGCAGCCCGAGGTCGCGCACCGCCCGAGCGTTCTCCTTGGAGCACGCGCCAGCATCGTAGGTGACGAGTCGGAAGAGGTCGGTTCGACCGTAAGCTCTCATCAAGGAAGAGAGGCAGTGGTGGAGCATGCCCATCTCGTTGGTGCTGGCCGGGATCGGGAAGACCTCTATGACCGGGCGAGCCGTGGAGCTGGTCAGAGTGGCCGTAACCGTCCGGACCAGACCGACCAGGGGTCCCGTTTCAGCGGTGGTGTGCCGCTGAGCGAAGAAGTCATCGGCGGCGGGCACGGCGGTCGACTTGCCGTCGAGAGAGACGACGCCGAAAGGAAGGCCGTCGGGCTCGAGCGCCTTGCGGCGCTGGGCAGCGCGAGTCGCCGCGTGCAGGGCGGGGCGGACGTGCTCGGGCTCGAGCGCGGCTAGCGCATCGCGCAGCGTGGTGTCCGGCACGCGGCGCGGGATACCGAGCTTGACGCGGACCGGTGGCGGCAGCTCCGCGGTCAGCTGCTCGACGTCTCGCAGGCTGCGGCTGCCAGCGACCAGCCCGAGCAGAGCGCCGGCCAGCAACGTGCCGAGCTCCCAGCGGCGGCCACGCCGGTCGCGCGAGTCGGGCACCTCGTCGAGCCGTACCTCGCCGATACGTTTCTGCAGCATGCCGATGAGCCGGCGCTTCATGCGGCCCGTGGTTGCCATGACGTGCTCGTCTCTCGCTCTCTCATCCGTTCCCACGACGCTGCCGCCGCCAAGCCCACCGAGGGCATCCCTGCCCACCCCCTTTGTCGGGGTGGGCCCGAACCGTCTCAAGGGCAAAGCACGGAGAGCGCCGCGCGCAGCAGCGGCTGGTGCTGCGGCTCGACCCCACGTGCTCGCACCTGCTCGAGGGCTTGCCGCGCCGCCTTTCGTTTGAAGCCCATGTGCACCAGGGCGAAGAGCACCTTGTCGTCGCAGACGCTGGGCGCGGGCTCGACCGCGGGCGCTGGGGACGTTGCAGGTGCCCGGGAAGTGCTGTTCGCTTCGCGGTGAGCGCGAGCCTCGGAGATCTTCTCCTGGATGTGCTCCTCGCCGAAGACCTGTCGCGCTCGGTAGGCGTTGTGGCCCTGGCAAAGCAGGGAGCAGTTATCCACCGTGGTGGGCCCGCCCTTGGCGAAGGGCTCGATGTGCTCGATGGTGAGGAAGCGTTTCTCGGAACAACGTCGCCCCTCAGCGTCGACAAAGGTGCACTGGTCCTCGTCTCGCTCTCGCACCGCTCGCTGGACCTCGACGGGCACGTGTCGAGAGCCCGGCTTCGTCTCGCGGCGCTTGCGCGGCTTGCCCGCGCCCGAGCGGCGCTTGACGGCGTCCTCGATGAGCAGGTCCAGGCCGAGCTCGAGCAGGGTTGCCAGGTCGCCGCTGGGAACCTGGTGACTGAGCAGATTCCGAGCTGCCTCGAGCTTGTCGCGGAACGCGACCCCGGCGGTGAGCTCGATGCGCACGGTCGCCGGCGACAGCGGCTCGACGCGAGAGCGATGCGGCGGCATCGGCGAGGGTCCGGAGTTACCTGCTCCAGACATTGTTGATAAGTCCGTCTGAACGGGCTCCGGCAGCATCGGGGTGATGGTCGGCGGCACGTCCGGACGCGGGAACCACCTGGCGATGAGCTCTTCGAGCTGGCGCTTGGACTTCCCCCGCGCCTCGCCGAGGAGCTCGTCGACGTTGTCCTCCGTCAGGTACCCCGAGAGCAGGAACAGGCCGGTCAGATGGACCTCCCCCGACGCGAGCTCGTCGAGCACCTGAGGGAAGCGCTGGACGAGACGGGAGACTCGCACGCGCTTGGTGGCACCGTCCTCGGAGTAGCCCAGGCGCTCCAGGCAGTAGGCGAAGAGCGACGAGCAGGCGTCCTCGAGGTAGAGCTTGCGCCGGTCGAGCTCGGCCAGGTGGAAGATGACCTCCGCGGATGCGGCGCGCTCGGTGCTCACGGCGGCCGAGAGGCGCTCGCGGAGCTCGCGATCGGAGAGCAAAGGGGAGCTTCGCATGTCTTCGTGCATACCATGCGAAATTTTGGCCTCGCTGCTGACACGCTGAGCGCGCTTCGCGGGTCCGAGCTCGTCGCGAGTCGTCGCGCGCGCGAAGCGCAATGAGCGTGCGACTTCGTGCGCGCACGACGCCGTCATCGCCGCGGTCGTCGAAGCGTGAGCCGAGGCTGCTCCGAAACGTGTCAAGAGCGAACTGCGAGACAATGCATTTTCTTTCGTGACACCGAGAGCAAGGACGGTGCGAGCACGTCCCCCACCGAAGGGACGTGCACGGAATGCCCTTGTGGTCTTTGTCAGCGGCAGCTCTATGGGCGAGGAACAGCGGGGCAAGTTTTGATCCGTCACGCTGCGGCTCCAACCCGGGGCGGCGCCACCGAACGCGAAGACCACGCGTCGTGGCGAGCCCAGCCGCTTCGGTGCCCCGATCGTCCCACCCCAAGCCCGCCTGCACGCGCCAAAGTGCGAATTTGAGCCTCTGCCTTCGCTCACCTTCGCGCGCCATCAACCGATCGAAAACGCGTCGCTTCTAAGCTGCTGGCCGGCCCGACTTCCGAGCGGGGATGACGGAGCGCCGCGGGAGGAGTCGGGTGGGGCGGGCGGGACAGTCCCCGCCGCTCACATCTTCTGGGTTCCGCCGAGGGGCGGGAGCGCAGGCTTGACCGGAGGCGGCGTGCCCGCCGGCGCCTTGTCGGGCGCGTCGAGCTTTTGGTTCAGCTTCTTGAGCGCTGCGCAGGCCCAGACGTTCTTCACCTTCTCTTTTTCGTCCTTGTACCAACTCGCGAAGTTGGTGCAGCCGTAGCGCAGCTTGGCCAAGCCGAGAGTGGTGTCCTTCTTCTGTTCGGCGGAGCCCTTGTAGATGAAGTAGCCCATGTTGGCGCAGCCGAGGGTGCTGCCGAAGTTGCACGCACGCTGGAAGAACTCGGCGGTCTTCTTGCCGTCGGCCTTCACGCCCTCGCCCTTGTCGTAGAGCAGCGCGAGCTCGTAGCAGTCCTGACTCGAGCGGAGGTAGCAGGCCTTCTCGTGGAGCTGCGCGGCTGCCTTGGGATCCTTGGCGACGCCGACGCCCTCCACGTACATCTTGGCGAGGCTCCGACAGCTCTTGGTGTTGCCGCGTTCGCAGCTGCCCTGTCGGATGCGTGCCGCCTCGGTCGGGTTTGCGCCGACGCCCTTGCCGGTCACGTAGAGCTCCGCCATGGCGTCGCACGCCGATTCGAGGCGCCCGCTGCAGGCCCGGCTGTAGAAGCCGAAGGCGTCGCGCTCGCTCGCGCTGATGCCGCTGAAGCCGAAGCGATACATGTCGCCGAGCTGCATGCAGGCCTGGTAGTAGCCGCGGTCGCAGCCCTTCCGGTAGAACGACACCGCCTTCACCGGGTCTTTGGCGAAACCGCTCCCGTATTGGTACTTCTGGGCGAGGCGGTGGCAGCTCGCGGGGTCGCCCTTGTCGCAGGCCTGGGCGTAGAGCGCGAGCGCACGGTCTTTGCTCGATGCCTTGTAGACGCCCGACTCGATGTACTTGCCGAGGTTCTCGCAGGCGGTGGAGCTTCCGAGCTCGCAGCCTTGGTCGAAGAGGGCCGCGGCCTTCTGCTTGTCTTCCTTCACGCCCTGACCGTGGTCGTAGAGGAAGCCCACCTCGTTGCAGGAGTCAGCGAAGCCGCCGGAGCAGGAGTGCTCGTAGTGGCTCATGGCCTTGGCGTAGTCAACCTTCGTGCCGGTGCCGGTGTAGAGGTCGGCCGCCACGTGGTAACAGGATCGCGGGTGGCCCGTGCGGCACCCGCGGGCGAAGTACTCGTGGGCGCGCTCGTTGTCGACCTGGACGCCCTGGCCGTTGCGGTAGATGAGACCGATGAGCCGGCAGCCTTCGCCTTCGAAGAGGTCGCAGGAGCGCTGGTAGTATTCGATGGCGCGCATGGAGTCGCGCGGCTTGCCGAGGGC
>JAXLYN010000114.1:0-5612 GCA_046351435.1 Polyangiaceae bacterium | reverse complement strand
CTGCCCTCGGACGACGGCACTCCGCGAAAAGCGCTCGCGGAGCGCAGTCTCGCCGAGCTTCGGACGCGCTATCAAAAGGCCCGGCTTTCGGCCCTCGGTTTCGGGGACTCGACCCTCGTGCCTCTCGGCGACGGACCTCCGCCGGCTCGCCGAGCCAGTGAGAGCGACCTCGCGCGTGCTCTGGCGGAGATCGCGGAGACTCCCGGCGAGCGGCCGCGCGCCGTCGTCGTGGTGAGCGACGGACGGCTCAGCCGCCCCGCGAGCACCAGCGACGACGAGGCGCTCTCGCGCGTGGTGGGCGAGCTCGGCGTCCCGATCCACAGCGTACGTTTGGCCGAGCGCGCACCGGCGGACGCGAGCATCCGGGCCGTGCGGGTCGCCGGTGCGGCAGTGGCGCACCAGCCCTTCAGTCTCACCATCGAGGTCGGTTGTGATGGGGGGCTCAGCTGCGGCGACATCCCGGTGGCGGTGCGCGAGCACCGTCAGGGAGTCGAGCCGGCGGTCCTCGCCAGCGGCATCGCGCGGATCGAAGACGGTAGCGCGACCCTCGAGCTCCGCATCACGCTCGAGCGAGCCGGTGCGCGCGTGGTCGAGGTGAGCATCGACGCTCCGGATGGGGACAAGGTCCCGGAGAACGATCGGCGGTTCATCACGTTCAGCGTGGCGCGGGAGCGCGTGCGACTCTTGCACGTGGCGGGAAGGCCGACGTACGACGTGCGCACCCTACGCCAGTGGCTGAAGAGCGACGAGTCGGTGGACCTGGTCGCCTTCTTCATCTTGCGAGCTAACTCCGACGACACGATGACCGACGACGATTCGGAGCTCGCCCTGATTCCATTCCCCGTCGAGGAGCTTTTCACCGAACATTTGCCGAGTTTCGACGCCATCGTGCTCCAGGACATCGACGCGGTCGTGTACAAGCTCGACCGGCATCTGCCGGCCCTCGCGCGCTACGTCGAGGGGGGTGGCGGACTCATCATGGTCGGCGGCCCGTCGTCGTTCGCGGGCGGGAACTACGCGGGTACCGCCCTCGAGCGCGTGCTGCCCGTGGAGCTCTCGGAGAAGCTCGAACCGGCCGACGCCGCCGAGTTCACCCCGCGCTACACCGAAGCCGGGCGCGCCGCGCCGGTGCTCGGCGGCGTGTTCGAGCTGCTCGGCGAAGAGCTTCCGAGCATGACCGGCTCGAACACTCTCGGCAAGCCGCGCGGCGCTTCGCTCGTCTTGATGGAACACCCGTCGCGCAAGGCCGACAACGCCCCGATGCCCGTCCTCGCGCTCGGCGAATCGGGGGACGGTCGGAGCATCGCGTTCGGAGTCGACGGCAGCTACCGGCTCGCGTGGAGCGAGCTCGCCGCCAGCGTTTCGGGGCGCGCGTTCGGTGCGCTCTGGGATGGGCTATTGGGCTGGCTGATGCGCGATCCTCGATTCGAGGTGGTGCGCGCCGAGGTCGTCGGCGCATGCATCACGGGGGAGGAGACCACGCTGCGACTCACGCGCTTGCCGGCGGCCCGAGGCGACGTCGATGTGGTGGTCGAACGCCTCGGAAAGGGCACGGCTCCCGCGCTCGTGAAGAAGGTGGCCGAACCCGCGCCGGGACCGCTGGACGTGAGCTTCGTCGGCTTCGATCCCGGCGGCTATGTCGCGCGCGTGCGGGTCGGCCAGTCGCCGCCCGCTCGTCTGGATTTCGCCTGCGAAAAGGGCGGCGAGGCCTATCGTGACTCGCGCCCGGACGCGCCGCGACTCGAACGCATTTCGGCGGTGACGGCCGGGCGCTCGGTGGTCGCGGGAAGGGAGGGGGACCTTCCGCTGCCCGATGCCACGCGCGTCGCGGCTGAACGTCACGTGTCGCCGCTCTTGCCGGCGTGGGCGTGGACGCTCGCTGCTGCGATGTTCCTCGGAGCGCATTGGCTTTTCCGGCGCCGCGGGGGGCTCGCGTGAGCTGCGACGCTCGAGCGAGGGCGTGGGCTTGCGCGTGGGCGTGAGCTTGCGCGTGGGCACGCGACGCCGAAGCGTGCACTCGGCCGGAGGCCGAGTCCTGGATCCACACCTACAGTCTTGGCACGATCAGATCACGACTATGAGGCGGGCCTGACGTCAACTGAATGAAAGGGATTTTTGCCGTTCTCTTTCGGGCACATCGGGTGCTTGTGGTGGCGGTACGAGACCTGGGCATGGAGCTGTCCGGTGCGAGCTGGGGCCCGCTGTTGAGGTGAGGCGCTGCTTGCTGCGACGGATTACGAGCTGGCTTCGATCGACTATTCGCGGTGTTCGAGCTCGGGCTTGATGGGCCCTTGCTTTAGGTGAGCTCGCCCGCAGATGGGGCTTCGAAAAGGAGGGTGGCGACGCACTCTATCCGACGGGTTTCGACGCCGTGGCGCCGCACCATCGCGATCTTCGCGTTCATCCACCAACCGATCTGGCCGCTCTCACAGTCGCGCTCGCGGCGCGGATTGGAGACGCGTGAGTTACGCGACGGGAGTCACCTCCCGCGTTTTGGTTGGAGCCTTCTTCGAGAGCTTCTTGGCGGCCGCCGCGAGGGCCTTGGCGCGAAGCTCGGCCGATCGTGCGGCACGGTGGGTGCCACGGCTGCTGGCGCGGGCCAGGTGCTCAGGGTCGTAGACGGTGCCGTCGCGCCACATCGCCCACAGAATGCCGACCAACCTGCGCGCCAACGCGATCACTGCCACGCGCCTGCCGCGTCGCTGGGCGACCTCATGAACCCAGAGCCGCAGCGGGTCGTTCGGAGCCCGAGTTTTTACGCACCACGCGGCCTGCACGAGCAGGGCGCGCAAGTACTTGTTGCCCTTCTTGGTGATGGCGCCGATGCGCCGCTTCCCTCCCGAGCTGTCCTCGCTGGGCACCAACCCCAAGTACGACTCGACTTGGTGAGCGGTGCGGAAGCGCTTCGCATCGTCGATCACGCTGACGAAGCTAGCCGCGACGATGAGACCGACGCCGGGTGTGGTGGCGAGCAACTCGACAACAGGCTCCGTCGCGCAAAGTTCGAGGAGCTTCGCTTCGACCGTCTTCAGCTCTGCGGTGATTCCGTTGAGGAGCGTGAGCAAGGGCAGGAGTATCGAACCGAGCTCGAGGTCGAGGCGTTGCTTGGTCACGGTGCTCGCAAAGTGTTCGGCCGTGCACCTGGGCAGCTTCGTTCCGTGCTCTCGCGCCAGCCCGCGCGCAGTGGTCACCATCTGCGCCCGGGACTCGACGAGCGCGCGCCGCACGTTGAGCCAGCGCCGGAGCTCTCGCCGCTGCGGCGACAGCACGTGGGCCATCGGTATGCCCCCGCGCTCCAGAGCGAGCGCCAGGACTTCTGCGTCGATTCGGTCCGTCTTGCGACCGTGGCGGCCGATGCCTAGCTGCTTGCTCCGCGTCGTGTCGACCAGCACGACTTGGTTGCCCCACCGGGTGAGCAAGTCGTGGACGTACCAGGCTTCGCGGCAAGCTTCGATCGCGACCACCGCTGGCGGTTGGCTCGGGCCCAGCAGCGATGACAGCGTCCCGAGCTCGGTCACCGCGCCCCGTTGGAGTACCTGCTCGCCCTCGACCTCGCAGAACGTGGTTTTCCGCGCACCAAGGTCCAGTGCTACTTTCCGCATGGCTGACCTCTCCTTCTGGCCCCCGTTCGGTTGTGCCTCTGAGCACGTGGGGGTGCTGACAGGGAAACCCGTCGGCGAGAGGTCGGCCGCTACTTTCTCGGCGAGTTCGTTTCGCATGGACGTGACGGGCTCGGGGCCCGCCTCATCCCATCTATCCGCCACTGAGACCCGAGTGAGAACCCGGCCGGGACCGGCGCCGGCTGTTTCGAAGCGAGGAACAGTCGCGAGGCGCCAACGGACGTCCACGGAGTGAGAAAAATATCCGTCCACGGAGTGAAAAAAATATCCGTCCACGGAGTGAGAAAAACATCCGCAACATGAAAAGAAGTCCCGGCCTGGCCGCGCTCCCCGATGCGCTCTAAGCTCTCCGCGTGACGCGGCCGCTCGTGATTCTGGTGACCGGGGAGCCCGTCGCGCCTGCGCGCGCGGCTCGTGGCTCCTTCTTCGACATGATCCGTCGCGCCGTCGGTGATGCGTATGCGGGGGGGTGGCGGGAGCTCGATGCCAAAGGCGATGGCCCGTTTCCCGTGAGCGGCGAGCTTTCGGGCGTCATCGTCACCGGGTCGAGCGCGAGCGTCACCGAGCGCGCTCCCTGGATCCTCCGCACCGAGGCTTGGCTCGCCGCTTTGGTGCGAGACGGCACGCCGGTCTTCGGCATCTGCTTCGGACATCAACTGCTCGGTCAGGCCCTCGGCGGGCTCGTGGCGCAGAATCCGCTCGGACGGCAGATGGGGACGCTCGAGGCCGAGATCACCGGAGAGGATCCCGTTCTCGACCCGGACGCGCGCCCGTTTTCCGTCAACACGACCCATCGCGACGTGGTGCAGCGGCTGCCGGAAGGCGCGCGCGTGTTGGGACGCACCGAGAAAGATCCGCACGCGTTCGTGCGCTTCGGACCGAAGGTGTTCGGCGTGCAGGGTCACCCCGAGTTCGACGCCGTGACCATGCGCGCCTACGTGGAATCGCGGCGGGCGATCCTCGAAGGCGAGGGCTTCGACGTCGACGCCATGCTGGCGGGCGTCCACGACGCGCTGCCGGGCCGGAGCGTGCTCTCGCGCTTCGTGCGGGAGCACGTTCGGGACGCCTGAAGCGTCACACGTTGGCGAGGAAGCTCGGCTGGTCCGCGTAGCGTGCGACGTGGAACGCCTCGTCGCCGAACAGCGTGCCGAGAATGTGCATGCGCTTGAAGTAGAGGCCCACGTCGTGCTCGTCGGTGACGCCGATGCCGCCGTGGAGCTGGATGCCTTGGCGGGTCACGAACGCGCCGCTCTCGATTACGCTGGCCTTGGCGGCGCTGATGGCGCGGCGGCGTTCGGCGGCGTCGCTCTCGTCGGCGCGAATCATCGCGAGCATGGCGCACGACTTGGCGAGTTCGGTTTCGACGAACATGTCTACTGCGCGGTGCTGGAGCGCTTGGAAGGTGCCGATGGCAACGCCGAACTGCTTGCGCTCCATCAGGTAGCCGCGGGTCATCCAGAGGACCGCTTGTAGGATGCCGCTCGCTTCGCACACCGCGGCCGCCGCGCCGTAGTCCATCAGGTGGTCGAGCAGCGGCCCCGCGCTGCCGGGCGCGCCGAGCAGGCGGCTCTCGTCGACCTCCACGTTCTCGAGCGTGAGCATGGCGCCCTTCTGGCCGTCCATCATGTCGACGCGTTCGACCTTCAACCCCGCCATGCCCGGGTCGATCACGAACAGGCTGAGCCCGTTCGATTCACGGCCGCTGCCGGACGTGCGCGCGCTGAGCACGATGTGATTTGCCCCATGACCGTTCTGGACCCAGCGCTTCTTGCCCGAGATGAGCCAGCGCTTGCCGCTCGGCTTCGCCGTCGTCGCGACGTCGTGCACGTCGTGCCGGCCCTGGAGCTCTGCCCAGGCCCAAGCCAAGCTCTCGTCGCCCGAAAGGCTCGGGGCGAGGAACTGGTTCACCTGCTCGGCGTTCCCGGCGCGGCTGATGGCCAGGCCGGCCAAGAGCAGCGGCACGTAGGGCTCTGGCACCAGCGTCGAGCCGAG
>JAXLYN010000113.1:0-7031 GCA_046351435.1 Polyangiaceae bacterium | reverse complement strand
CCTCGGCCCCGGGGTCTTGCCGGTGATCTTCTGGAACAGCTCGCGAGCGCGGGCCTGGAAGTCCGGCGCCTTCGGCACGCCCGCGTCGTGGCACTTGCCGCAGCTCTGGTTCGACACCTTGAAGTCGTGCCCCTCGCCGCGCACGCGCCCCGCGCCGTGACAGCCGGTGCAGCCGATCTCGGCGTGGGGCGGCGTGGCCTTGTCCATGGCCCCGAACACCAGCTTGCCCGCGGCGGGGAAGTGACAGTTCACGCACACCCGGCTCGGCGCGGCGCTGGCGGGCAGCGTGATGTCGCTCGGGAGTTGGATCTCGCGCAGCTGCCGTAGGCCGAAGCTCGGACCGTGGGGCGCGTGACAGGCCGCGCAGCTGATCCCGAGGGGCACGTCCGGCGCGAGGGGATCGGGCTTTCGCACGCCGTTGCGTTCCAAGAAGCCCGCGGTGGTGTGACAGCCCCGGCACTCCGCTCCGTGGCGAGCGTCGGGATCGGCGTCGGCCTTGGCCATGCGGGTGTGCTGCCACGCCGCCACGTGTCCATAGCGGGGCGGCGCGTCGTGACACACCGCGCACACGTCCGTGCGGAGCACGGCCCAGCGCGCCGAGGGCACCGGGATCGCACCGGGACCGTGACACGCTGTGCAGGTCACCCCGCCCACGCGCCGGAGCGCCCGCGGCAACGCGTCCCAACCGCCGGCCCCCTTGTAGAAATGCGACGAGAGCCCGAGCTCGCGCCGGACCGCGTCGAATCCGCCGTCGGCCAGGCCGGGCTCACCCGCGCTGTGACAGCCCACCGCACAAGCCGGGTCGTAGTCGGCGAACACGCCCAGAAGCCCCCGGTGCAAGACGCTGGTCATGCGCGAGGTCTGGAAGGCTTCGGTCTCCTTTTGATGACACTCGCTGCGCCCGCAATCCAGCGGCGTGTCCGAGTGAAGCCCCGCCACCAGCGCGAGCTCGGTGCCTTGCCCGTCCTCGAGCAGCCAGCGCCCGCGGGCGTCCGGACGGAACGCCTCGAGCGGACCGCCGACTTCGATCTCGGCGCGCCCCCCCCGCGCCGGGCTCTTCACGTGCCAGCCCGTGCCGCCCAAGAAGATGCGCGTGCCGAGCGCCACGCTGGGCAAGCCCGAGCTGCGCGCCACCGACGCCAAGCGCACGATCACGTCGCTCGCCCCGCCATTGCCGCGAAAGCTGGCCTTGAACGCGTATTGCCCGCGAGTGCGCGGTGAGAACGGCACGATGCCCGCCGGGATCGGATCCGGGTGCAGCTCCGACAGCGGCCGCGTGCGCCCGCGCAGCGTGTAGCCGTTCTGCTCGACCGTCGTCTTCAACGTCGGCCCGTCGATCTGCGTCCACTCCACTTTGCCCGCGAGCGCTTCCCGGCACTCGGGCTTCAGCGTGATGGTGAAGGGCTGATCGAAGCCGAGCTCCATCGCGTTGCCGGCGCTCGGCGTCAAAGGGCGCTGACCTCGACCTGATTCGTCTCGGAGTCGAGGCCCACCGTCACCGGACACACCCCGGGTCCAGCGAGCGTGAGCGGACCCGTGAGCGCGCGGCGATCCACGCCGAGCTCGAGGCTCTGGGGCAAGCGCAGCGCCTGGCGTACGGCGGCGGGCCAGACCAAGCTCGCGAGATCGACGTCGCTCCCCGCCTTGATGCGCACGCTCACGTGGGTGAGCTCCGGCGTGCTCTCGCTCTGCCCGCAGGACGCGACGAGCGCGGCGAGCAAGAGCCACCCGCGCCCGAGCCCTCACGGCGCTGCCCCCACGCAGGTCCCGAGCGCGCACTTCTGCCCCCCGCCGCAATCGCGGTCGAGCCAGCAGCTCGGATCGGGTTTGAGCGGCAGACAATGCCCTGAGCTACACACGCTGCCCAAGGGACACCCCTTGCCGCACGCGCGGCCCACCGGGCCGACGCCCCCTTTGCGGCACGCGCGCCGCGGCACTCCGGGCTCGTACTGAAAGCGACACGCCCAGGGCTCCGGCTCGGGCCGATCCGGCGCGAAGTCGACGCACACCTTCTCGCCGTCCACGCCACGCCGCGGACCGCAAATCCACCCCACGTCCGGCGCACCCGGAGTCACCCCCGCCGGCGCGCGCCCGCCGTGACACACCACGACACCTTCGAGATCCGCGCACTCCCACTCGCCGTCGTCCGGCAACCGGGGCGTCGCTTGGGTGCACAGCTCACCGGTGCACGCGAACGCGCCGCTCTGCCAGCCGCGGTCCTCGCACTTTCGCTCGGCCCCGCTGCCCCAACACCGATACCCGCGCGGCGTCGGCTCCGCCGGCATGGGACGCGGCACGCCGACGGGACCGCTCGGCGCGAAGCACGCGCGCACCGCAGCGACGTCGATGCAACCCTCCCCGACGTCGGCGGGCGCCGGCGCCGCAATCGCACGTCGGTTCTCGAGCTTGGCCGGACCCGGCGGTGGCTCCCGAGAACACCCCAGCGCCACCAGTGCTGCGACCCACCAGCTGATGTTGGTCTTGAGCTGTGACACCGCGGTCCGTTCCCGCGTCGAAGGTAGTCGACACCGCGCCGGGCCGACAGTTCCCAATCCACTGGGACAAGTAATGTCCGTGCGCGACCCGACCCCGAACGCGACTTCGGGGTCTGAGCTCACATGTCCCGATTCACCATCCCGCGTCTGGTCGTGCTCGTTGCCGTCGTCGCGCTCGCGGGGCTTCGGCGTGCGCTCGCGGCTCGGAGCGCGCTCGACGCTGCGCCAGCTCCCGGTTCCCAGCGCGCGCGCTCCTTTGCCCGAAGCCCCCGTGCCCGACGACGAATTCCCGCCGCCCCACTGTCCGCGGGGACCGACCATCGACGCGTCCCTGCGCAGCTGGTGTCCCGAGCTGCCCGGCGCCGCACGCCCCCCGCGACGCGACGCGGGGCTTGGCCAAAGGACGCCGCCGCGCCGCCCCCGCTGCGCTTTAGTCGCAGTCGCGTGTGGCGGCTGGAGCCGGAGCCGGAGCGGGTGCCGGAGCCGGAGCGGGAGCCGGAGCCGGGAGTGCTCGCGTGCAAAGTGCAGAGGGCAAAGTGAACGCGATGAGCGTGGTGGGTGGAGGGTGTGGGCTGGGCGGGGGCGCAAAGGCGTGGCGGTGGCCGCGGCTGCGGCTGCGGCTGCTCCAGTGATGGTGGCGGTAGCCGTGGCTGACCCGATCGGCGATTTGGGATCGCCAGGCGAACCGAAACGCGAGATCGGTTGACCGATCCGCGGTTTGGGATCGTGTGGGGAACCGAAACACGGGATCGGTTCGAGACTGTGCGGCTGCGACGTCGTGCCACCCGCTCGAGCCTGCCAACCCCGGGAGAACCTGTCAGCGACCCTCACCCCAACTGTCAGCGATGTCTTGTCCGGTACCCTGTCCGGTACCCACCCCTCGACCCTCGACCCTTCACCCCTCCACACTCACCCTGCCCCCTGCACGCTGCACCCGCCCTCGTCCTGCCTCCCCACCGCCCACCGCACCGGCCGCCGGCGTAGCAAGGCGCAGGGAAGCGGTGGGCGAGTGAGCCATGCTCGTCCTCGTGATGACGATGCGTCGCGCTCGGGTCTCGTTGGTGTCGTTCGTTCTCGCGCTTCCGCCTCCTCGCCTGCGGCAGCTCCGACTCGGAGGGCGGGAGCAAGTCCACGGGCGGAGCGGGCGGCTCGGGCGCCAGCTCGGGCTCCGGCGGCAGCGTCGGCGGAACGGGAGCGGGCGCAGGTACGGGAGCGAGCTCCGGGTCCGGCGGCTCGGGGGGCACCGTCGTTCCCCCCACGGATCTCTTGGCGCCGGATCGCATCACTCAATGGAACCCGGGCATTCTCTCGGATGCTCAGCTCGGCCTGCCGCTCGGACCCGATGGGCTTCCCCAGCGCACGAAGACCTGCGCGACGCTCACACCGGGCCAAGACATCCAGAGCGCCATCGACAGCTGCCCGGAGGGACAGGTCGTGCTGCTCGGAGCCGGGACGTACACCGTGTCGGCGACCCTCACGCTGACGAAGGGCGTGGTGCTCCGGGGCGCGGGCTCGGAGGGCGCACCCGGCGGAACCACCATCGTGAAGACGGGTGGCGAGACCGTGATCGCCATCGGCGAAGATCGCGACGCGACCTGCTACGGCGGCACGGGCGCGCCGCTGGCCACGGACGCCGCGAAAGAATCGACCACGCTCTCGGTGGGCAGCGCTGCGAGCGGCTTCGCGCAGGGTGATCTGGCGCTGGTGGACTTGGTCGACCAAAGCCCGGTGGACGAGGGCGACTGCGCGTACTTCAAGCGCGTGGACAAGCGCTCGGTGAGCCAGCGGGTGGAGATCAGCGCCGTCGACTCCGCGGCGGGGACCTTGACGCTGTCGTCGCCGCTGCACTGGGACTTCGGGTCCGCGGCGCAGGCCGAGGTCACGCGGGTGGAAAAGCCGACGACGCGCTGGGCGGGCATCGAGAGCCTGCGCATCCAGGGCGGGAACAACCCCGGCTACAACGGTCAAATGGCCGGTGGCATCGACATCTCCAACGCCGCCTACTGCTGGGTGAAGGACGTCCAGACCGACGAGACCATCGGCGGCATGCACGTGGCCATGACCGGGACCTATCGCACCGTGGTGCGCGACAGCTACTTCCACCACTCCGCGGACTACGGCTTCGGCAAGGACTGCTACGGCATCGTGCTGCGCTGCGGCTCGGCCGAGAACCTGATCGAGAACAACATCGTTCGCTACATGAACAAGCCCATCATGTTCAACGTGAGCGGCGGCGGGAACGTGGTCGGCTACAACTACGCCGACAACTCCTGGGCGACGCCGCCTGCGTGGCAGGAGGTCAACATCGACTGCCATTGCTCGTTCCCCCACATGGAGCTCATCGAGGGCAACTACGCGCCGCACATGGGCGCGACGACCACCCACGGTAACGCGGGTTACCTCACGTTTTACCGCAACTACGCCTCGAGCCAGTTCGCGCCGCCGGCGGTCTGGGGCTCGACCGAGACGCAGACCGGGAACGTCACCACGCTCCAATTCGACGGCGGTGACGTGGGCATGAACGTGCTCGGCAACGTGCTCGGAACGGACGGGGTCAGCACGACCTACGACGCCTACGACAGCGGTCCGTTCTCGATTTTCGAGCTCGGCAACAACGGTGACGGAGCCAACGACGTCGCGGTGACGACGCTCTACCGTCACGGCAACTGGGACGCCGTGAACCACTCGGTCAGCTGGAGCCCGACCAGCGCGAACCACACGCTGCCGCCGTCTCTGTATTTGCAGGGCGCGCCCGCCTGGTGGCCCGCGGGAACGGCGTGGCCCTGGACCGGCTCGGATCTGAGCCCGATGATCGGCACGTTGCCGGCCAAGGCTCGCTCGGATCAGATGCCGTAGCGCGCGAGCTCGGCACAGCCTGGCACGAAATCACGGGCACGCTGATTGCAGACCCCTGGCGTCATGCGGAAAGCGTTCGTGCTCGGGGCCCTGATTCTGACGACGGCGTGCGGCGGCGAGTCCGCATCCAATGTAGGTTCGGGCGGCACAGGCAGCGGCGGCACCGGCAGCGGCGGCACCGCGAGCGGCGGGGCGTTCGCGTGGCCCAGCGAAAAACCCTCGTTCGTGCTCAGCATCGAAGGTCAGGACAAGAGCCTCTCCGGCAGCGGCTTCGACGCGGCGCGGCTCGACTTTCACGCGGTCGCGAGCGGGTTCGAAGCGGCCGTCAGCAGCAAGCTCGCGAGCGCGGTCGGGTGCAGCGTGAGCGTCGACTCGAAGAGCGTCACGGTGAGCGGCTGCGCCAAACAAGACAGCCGGACACTCACCCAGCTGGTGCTCGAGCGCGCTGCCGATGGCCAGCTCACCGGCTCGTTCGAGGCGGTCTCCAGCTTCAACGGCCTGTTCCAAGGCGACATCATACTGAACGAGACCACCAAGTTCTGGGGCAGCGTCGCGTTCGACACCGAGCCTCCGGTGCTGGAGGTCAATGCCAGCGGAGCGCTGCCCTGGAGCGGCATCCAGATCTCCGCGAGCGAGGGCGTGGACGAGCAAGCCATCGTCACCGCGGTGAGCGTGGTGGCCAAGACCGGCACCGCGCCGACCCTGACTTGGAAGGCGGAGCCCGGCAACCCCGCGTGGGCAGGCACGCGGAGCCTGGTCGGCACCTTCAGTGATTGGACGGCGCTCAGCGACGGACCGAGCTTCGATCTCGCGCTCGAGGGCGTCCCGGATCTGAACGGCAACGCCAGCGCGTTGGTGAAGACCAGTGTGAGCGCGCTGGCCGTTGGCAAGGCCGAGCTGACGCACGGCTTCGACGCCGGCGTGCTCGGCATCGGCGCGACGGGTAACGCGGCGCTCGAGACCGGCCAGAACCCGGGCGTGTGCGAAGCCGGCGGCTGCGCGCGGATTGGCGTGGGCGACGCCTGTCATGGTGCGGGCGGAGCGCTCGTGGGTCTGCTCGACACCGCCGGCAAGACCAAGGTGCGTGTGCGTTCCCGGCTCGTCTCCAGCGAGGCGACGCTGGTCCCGAAGTTCACGCTCTCGCTCTTCACCCCGAGCGGGGAAAAGACCCAGGGCGATGTCGGGAGCTTCGACGCGGCGGCGACCCCGCCGGTCCAGTCCCTGGGCTTCGGTCAGAGCTTCGGCGACGACGTCTTGGCGCTGCCGAAGAGCGCCGGCATCGTCGGCTTCCAGCTGACCTTGCCGGCCAAGAACGACGGCGGATTCTGCAACATGAGCCCGGGCCCGGACGTCATCCTGATCGTGGAGAGCATCGCCGCCGAGTGAGCGGGCTCGGTCCCTGGGGGCTTTCTGCCCCCGGGAGTTTCCCTGACTACCCAGCTCGGGGACTTGCGCTATGCTCCGCGCGGCTCGGCCAGCTTGCGTCGGGGGATCAGGTGACGGACAGCGAACGCTATCGCGCGGGGGACCGCATCGCCGACAAGTACGAGCTCGTTCGCAAGCTCGACCAAGGCGGTATGGGCACCGTGTGGGCGGCGCGCAACCTGGACCTGGACGTTCACGTCGCGCTCAAGCTGCTGCGTCCGGAGTTGGCCGAGACCCACGCCGTCGAGCGCCTGC
>JAXLYN010000112.1:0-7661 GCA_046351435.1 Polyangiaceae bacterium | reverse complement strand
ATTCGCGATCAAGTACTACGACGAGAACGGCAAACGGAGAAAGCACTGGGTTCCCAGCAACCTACCCGTGCCGGTGACGTCGATACTGGAGGCCGAGGCCTTCGCCGAGAAGTGGTATCGGGAAACGCGTCTCGGGGCTGAGCGAGACCCAGCCGCTGTCACGAGCGCGGGGCCGGTCGCGTTCAGCCCGTTCATCACTTTGGAGGAGTTCGGGCGCCTCTGGACCAGCGGCAAGCTCGCGTCCCAGTTTCCCGATCATGTTCGGCGCAAGCAGACGGCGAAGGACGACGAGGCACGGCTGAAGACCTACGTGTATCCGTTGATCGGGGGTGAGGAGCTCCGAGCATTTGAAGGGCGGCAGGGTGTTGAGCTGGTCGAGCGAGTGGCAGCTGGTCTGCCGCCCGTGGGGCCGACGTTCCGACCCGCTTCGCGCCGCCAGGTCCTCCAGGCGGTCCACCGCTTGCTCACCCTCGCGGTGTACCCGGCCAAGATCATCATGGCCAATCCCTTGCCCAAGGGGTTCGTGCCGCGCGTGACCAACGACAAGGCCAAGACCTACCTCTACCCCGACGAGGACAAGGCGCTGATGGCCTGCGTGGAGGTGCCGCTTCAGGAGCGCTTGTTCTACGGGCTCCTCGCCAGGGAGGGGATGCGCGTCTCGGAGCTCCTCGGCCTCACCTGGGCCAACGTGGACCTCGCAAGGGGGGTGCTCACGCTCGACGAGAACAAGACCGACGAGCCACGCGCTTGGGCGATGGACCCGGGCGTGGTGGAGGCGCTGAAGCGCTGGCAGTCGCGGTTCGTGCCCAAGGCGTCGCCGTCGGTCCCTGTGCTGGCGGACGCGAAGCGTCGAAAGATCGACCCAGTTGGCGCTGCGCCCCGCCTCCGGCTCTTCCTCAGGCAGGCCGGCGTGACCCGCGCTCAGGTGTTCGAGGCTAGCGACCTGCGCTTGGCGCTTCGAGCCCATGATCTACGGGCGACCTTCGTGACCGTGAACTTGGCAGTCGGCAAGACCGAGGCGTGGATTACGGATAGGACCGGGCATAGGTCGAGCCAAATGATCTATCGGTACAAAAGGGCCGCGCGGACGCACGCCGAGCTCGAACTCGGCGGACTCGAGCCCCTACACCAAGCCATTCCAGAGCTGCGCTAGGCGGCCCCAACGGACTCACGGAGGATCTGTCCCAGCGACTGTCCCAGCTGTCCCAGCTGCGCGACAGATTCTCCAATGTTCTCAGTGGGCCATGAAGGACTTGAACCTTCAGCCAACGGATTAAGAGAGCCCGCCGGCGGAAGAGCGAATCGAGGGTGATTTCCGCGGGTTTGGTGAGATTTCGCGCGCGGGTCGGTGGGACAGGGATGGACACGGGTGGACAGGGATGCACACGGAGTTGTCCCACCCGAGGTGCTACGATGGCGGCGTGACGTTCGACCGCATAACCGTCGACCCCGCCAAGATGGGCGGTCAGCCGTGCATCCGGGGGATGCGGTTGACGGTGAAGCGCGTGCTCGAAGCTCTGGCCGTGTACCCGAATCCGCTCGAGCTCAAGCAGCAGTACCCCGAGTTCGAGGACGAGGACATCCGGCAGGCCCCGGCCTACGCGGCCACTCTGGTCGGGCAGGACGGATTTTGAAGTGCGGGACCCGCACGTCGAGCGCATCAGGTTTGCGATCAAGACCGACGACACGCTCGAACTGCGGGGCCCGCCGGACCTGATGTGCAGTACGCCCGACTTCGATATTCGGGTGAGCGACCACAAAGCAGAGTTTTCCCCCCGAGCGCACTTCACCGATCCAGAGCCCGTTCGCGCCTTAGCGCAACCAACCATCGACGCATGGGAACTCCACTACGCGCTCGAGCACGGTCGGCGGGAACTGCACTTCGTGTACGATGGTGCGGACGTCGTCGATCGTGACCCACCGCCACCCGGCACGGGCCAAATGCACGCGGTGGGCGCGGCCCTCGAAGTGTCTACGGCATTCGCCGCCCGAGTCGCCGTGATTCGCCGCCAATACCCGGCGCTTCCCGGCCGGTTCGTTGCGACGCCGGACGTCATCGGCATGTGGGATCGCTACGAGCGCGCCGAACGTGGCGGCGAGCTGCTCGCGAGTGCCGCATACGCCTGTCTGAGCTTGGCTCAACGCCGTTTCGGTGGTCGACGAGCACTTGCCACGGCGGTGAACATCGATCTCTCGGTGCTGGACAAGCTGGGCGAGCTCAGCAGCGACGTCGGCGATCTCACTACCGCGCGGAAGTTCGATGGTCGATCGACGCTGCGGGCGCATACCGCGAGTGAGAGGTACTGGTTGCAGGTTACCGTGCGCGCGCTAATTCGGCGAGTCGGTGAACATGACGCCGACCCGAACACGGCGCTGCAGCCGCTCACGCTTGCCAAGCTGCCTCAACCCTAGGCGCCTGTGCGACCAGCGTGGGTTTCGAAGTCCGCGAGCGGCATCCGCCCCGCGACGGGCGTAAGTCCCACATCACCTTGGTGCCGAGCTGTGGTGCCGGCTCGCCAGATGAATGAGCGCCCGAATGGGCAATACGCGTTGTGGCGCATTTTCACGCGGACTTGTCCCACTCACGTGCGACCCGAGCCGCGGCGTCCGGGAGAACTCGAGAAACAACCCTGCGGCCTCGGGTGTTCCGGGAAACAACATCCTCGCCGACGGTGGTCCATCTCTTGCATCACCCGAGCGGACGGAAGAAATTGCCACGACGCGAGCCATCATCTGTCGACGGGCACCTGAAAGCGCGGGATTCCGGGCGGGCCGACTCGGCGGCGTAGTTGGCCTTTCGGCATGAGCCGCCGGACGATCTCCGCGATCGCCACCAAAGAGTAGGGCTCGGAGTCATCACCTCTCCGAGCCCCGGGTCGCCGCGAGTGGACGCGTTCGACGACAGGGTTGTCGCACGGGTCCATCGGGCTGGCCGAATTCCCGGCGGTCGCTGCGACAAGTGGACGATCTCCGGCAAGTGCAGTGCGTTCGAGACGATTGCCGAGAGCTGTTCCACCTGTGCCGTGGGTGTGATCGCGGGCACATCTACTGCCCGGACGGTCGCCACGACGCCGAGCGGGCCGCGCGCCGCCGCGAGCAGAAACGGACGCACTGGCTGAAGCATTCGGCGAAGAAGAAGACCTCTGTTCGGACGGCCAGGTGCCGGGAGCGTCGTCGGAAAATAGAAACGGACAAGGGTCGCCGAGAAGTTGACCTGGCGCCGATCGTCGCCTTCGCGGAGCGCTCTGCCGTCAGTGTGGCGGCCGAGTCGTCCCGCGAGGAGACGACCGATGGAATCGATCTGGATGGGCATCGCGCCGAGCCCCACGAGCACTCGCGTGATCGCGATGGCGGGGCCGCACGACACGATCTTGAAGGCGCAGCTCGCAACGGACCCGCGTCACCCCCGGGCCCTGGCGACGCTGCTGGAGGCCGTGGCGCTGTGGCAGGGACATCCGGTCCGCGCTGCGCTGTGTGCGGACGCTCGGGGACTTTCGTGCGACTCGAATATCTGTCGCGAAGCGTTCTTGGACGACGGCGGCGCACTGTACAGCGTCGTCTGGGTCCCCGCTGGCGCGCACCGCCGGCGGCGCCACCGACTGCACGGGCTCGGTAACTTCGAAGATCTCGAGCGGCTCGTGATCTCGGAGGTGGCCCGATGATCTCCGACGAGCAGCGCACCCTGATTCGTCGCTTGTTCTTCGCCGAGCATTGGAAGATCGGCACCATCGCCGCCGAGCTCGACCTACACCACGACACGGTCGAGCTTGCGGTCGAGCCCCGGCGCTTCATTCGGCGCGGCCTGGTGAGCAGCGTCAGCTTGCTCGAGCCGTATCAGGCATTCATCGGGCAGACGCTGGAGCAGTACCCGCGCCTGCGCGCGACACGGCTGTACGACATGATCCGCGACCGCGGGTACACGGGCAGCGTCT
Source organism: Polyangiaceae bacterium (assembly GCA_046351435.1). Taxonomy (GTDB): domain Bacteria; phylum Myxococcota_A; class Polyangia; order Polyangiales; family Polyangiaceae; genus JADJKB01. Next base: position 3,729 of record JAXLYN010000112.1, on the reverse strand, counting down.
ACGCCGTGCGCAGGCACGTGCGGCGCGTCCGCCCAGTCTCGCCGCACGAGGCCTTCTTTCGGCTCACCGTGCTCCCGGGCGAGCAAGCCCAAGTCGACTGGGGCTCGTTCGGGAAGATCCGGGTCGGGCGCGGTGAGCGCTTCTTGTCGTGCTTCGTCATGGTGCTGGCGTGGTCGCGCGCGACCTTCGCGCGTTTCACGCTCGACCAGACGCTGGAGAGCTTCACTCGCTGCCACGTCGAAGCCTTCAATCGGTTTCGAGGCACGCCGAGGACCGTGCTCTACGACAACTTGAAGAGCGTGGTGCTCGAGCGGCAAGGCTCTCTCATTCGCTTCCATCCTCGGATCTTGGAGCTGGCGGGCCACTACCACTTCGCGCCGACTCCGGTCGGCGTTGCGCGCGGCAACGAGAAGCCTCGGGTCGAGCGCCGCATCCGGGACATCCGTGAGTCCTTCTTCGCGGCCCGAGAGTTCTCGTCGCTCTCCGTGCTCAACCAGCAGCTCGACGACTGGCTCGAGCGCGTCGTGCACTCGCGACTGGTTCCGGGAGACGACTCGCGCACCGTTGCCGGCGCGCTCGACGAAGAGCGCGAGCGACTTCTCCCGCTGCCCGAGCACGCCTTCGACCCGTGCTTCGCGCAGCCTGTCGTCTCCGGGAAGACCCCATACGTGCGCTTCGATCGCAACGATTACTCGATCCCTCACACCCTGGTGCGCAAACCGCTGACGCTCGTCGCCTCCGACACGACCGTGAGAATTCTCGACGGCGACACCGAGGTTGCCCGACACGATCGCTGCTGGGACAGCAAACAGCAAATCGAGGATCAAACGCACCTCGCGGCGCTCGCCCGCGAAAAGCGCAACGCCCGCGACCACCGCGGGCGCAATCGCCTCACGGCAAGTTGCCCGAGCGCGCTCGCGTTCCTTGCTCAGGTCGCACGCCACGGTGGCCACCTCGGCGGCACCACCAGCCGGCTCCTGCACCTGCTCGACAGGTACGGCGCGCCCGAGCTCGAGGCCGCCATCTCCGAGGCGCACGGCCGTAGCGCCTTCGCTGCCCAGTCCGTCGCCCACATCCTCGACCAGCGCGCTCGCGCTCGTGGGGCCCTGCCTCCGGTCGATGTCGTCCTGCCCGACGACCCGCGCATCCGCGACATCGTCGTCACCCCGCATGCGCTCGAGCGCTACGACGAGCTCGGTGACCACGGTGACCAATCCTTCGACATCCAGCCGGAGCACGAGTCATGAGCACCATCAAAGACCATCTCCGCGCGCTAGGCCTGCTGGTCACAGCCGCCGAGCTCGACGACCTGATCGCCAACGCCACCAAGAAACGCTGGAGCCACCTTCAGCTCATCGAGCACATCGTCGACGTTGAAGACAAGGAGCGAGCGCGACGCGGACTCGAGCGTCGCCGCGCCCGAAGTCGCCTCGAGCGCTTCAAGCCGATGGCCGACTTCGACTGGAACTGGCCGAAGAAGATCGACCGCCACCTCGTCGAGTCTGCCGTGCGCCTCGACTTCATCGAATCCGCCCGAAACGTCGTCCTCGTCGCCCCGCAGGGCCTCGGCAAAACGATGATCTCCCAAAACATCGCGCACCAGGCCATCCTCGCGGGGCACGGCGTCCTCTTCGTCACCGCTGCCCAGCTCTTGCTGGATCTCGCCGCGCAGGAGTCCGCGCGCGCACTCGAGCGGCGCCTCAAGCACTACGCACGCGTAGGGCTCTTGATCATCGACGAGATCGGGTTCCTCGCGTTCGACAACAGAAACGCCGATCTGCTCTTCCAAGTCGTCAGCCGTCGCTACGAGAAGAAGAGCCTCGTCCTCACCACCAACCTCGCCTTCCGTCACTGGCCCAGCATCTTCCCGAACGCCACTTGCGCCACCGCCCTCATCGACCGCGTCATCCACCACGCCGACGTCATCGCCATCGAAGGCGAGAGCTACCGTGCTCGCGAGGCCCAGCAATCCGCGAAGGAGAGGCGTGCAAGCATGCGCAAGGAGGACGACGAGTCGTAGCCGCTCCCCCCGAAGAACACTTCACGTAGCCCGGCTCGATCTCGATCGGCCGGGCCGCTCAAATTTCTGCGCTTTCACCTGCTCGCCAACAGCGGTATAACGGATTCGCGTTCACCCGCGAACGCCGAGCATCATCCTACCAGACCGCGGGGCGCTACAGAGCGGGCGCAGTGCCGCAGACAGAGAGAGCGCCCGCGACGCGGAACGGACGGTGAAGCAAGGCCAGACCGGCGTTCGGCGGGTGGAACGTCGAGTTATGCGACTGGTGGAGTGGGCGAGACGGCCGAGCGGACCCCAGGCTGCGTTAGAACCCAAATGACGTAGATGCCGAACGGCATACAAGCGAAGGCGAGGCCGCCGACGCACGCGAAGAGAGCTGTCGACCAACCCCAGCGGGTAGGCCTGCCGATCGCGAGAGCGCTTGCGAGAGCGGCAACAGCGAGGATGAGATAGAGCCCCCCGATGATGATGGCGCAGAAGTAGAGCCACCCAGCAGCAAAGTCGGGCCCGAATTGGGCCTTGAAACGCAGAAGGGCCGGATCGGACCCGCTGAGGAGCGTCCGAATCACGAGGGGCTGATAAACGGTAGCCCCGATGAGGAACAGGCCCTGCGCAGCGAGCACGATGCGAGCAATGCGAACGCGACGGGCGAGTTCAGGAGTTGGAAGCTGAACCTTCTTCACGGGTCACAGATCCGCGGGTTCGTATAACGGACGGGCGTTCACCCGCGAACGCCGGACAACATCGTACCAGACAACCGAAGCGACGCAGAGGCCGGCGTGTGCCGCAGACAGTTGTCGCCGGCCGACGCAGACCGACGCGTCAGACGGGACGACCGGCGTTCGGCGGGTGCAACGCCAGTTATTCAGACTCGGGTCTTCATCGCTGAATGCGCGAGTGGGAACGAGCTCACTGTCGACTCTTCGGCGATGCAGTCGGCGCAGCGAACCAGGCTCGAGGCAGCGCACAACCTCGACGATTGCATCGGCTCTGCGTGGCGAGAGCGCGCGGGCGCCCAGCGCAGACGCGACCGGACGCAGGAGCGACTCTCAGCGCCACCGGTCGCACGGCGCAACGAGCTCGGCGCTGCAAGCTCGCAGCGCGGCACAGAGCTCACCGAGTGCATTCACGTCGTCGACCGGAACGGCAGCGACGAGTACGCGATGAGCGGATCCACTTCAGCGGGCAACGAGCACTCCAGTGCCGGGGACAGGCGCTGCGACTTGCGCGAGCGACATTCGTCGGCGACAGCTCGCGCGACGCATGGGACCTCCTCGGCGCTGCCCTGAAGTTCTGAATAACGAATTGGCGTTCACCCGCGAACGCGAGCAAGAGCGTAGCAGAGGGCAAGGCGCGGTGAGAGGCCGGCGCGTGCCGTAGACAGAGAGGGCGCCGGCCGTAGCGGCAAGACGTTGAAGAGGGCAAGACCGCGTTCGTCGGGTGGAACGTCCAGTTAGACAGCGGCTGGAAGTGCGGTGATGTCTGGGAACAGTGGCCCACCTGGGCGAAGCACGGCGCTGTGGTCTTGGAGCTCATCGTCGTGATGGAACTCTGGGGGCGCCACAGTCGGCAAGACATCGCAGATCGCATGCAGCGCGCCGCAGCTGGCACCGCCTCGAGAGCGACCACGGTCGAGGCTGGGCAGGGCGCGAAAGAACGCGTGAGAGACTTTCGTCGTTTCCAGCCGTCGCGGCGCCGTGGTCTTGGAG
>JAXLYN010000111.1:0-8154 GCA_046351435.1 Polyangiaceae bacterium | reverse complement strand
GATCAGCTCCGGCGTGACGGCGGGCCGCCCCTGCGCGACCGCGAGGATTTGCAGTACCTCGGCCAACGTGTCGGGTGTGACGTCCTCGACGCTGACCTCCGGGTGCTCGGGCAACGCGAGCGAGCGCGGGTCCGCCACGGAAGTGCGCGACGTGCCTGCGAGCTCGAACCCGCGTCGAGCCAGCGCCGCGCGAACGGCATCCGTGAAGCGCGAGGCCGCGATGTCGATCTGGCAAGGGATGCCGGCCTGCTCGTAGTAGCTCACCCATTCGTCGAGGTGCTCGACGGCGCCCGGGTGAAAGCCGATCACGCGATTGTGGACCCCTTGGTCCGGACGGCTCGGGTCGCGCAGCGCCACGGCCTCGCCGAACCACTTGGCGCTGACCTCGCCGTCTCTCAGCCGAAGCGGAGAGTGGTTGTCCCTGAGGGTCACCGCCACCTGCAGGCCCACGATGCGCCGAAGCTCCGGCGCCGGGAGCTCCGGCCCCGCATTCGCCAGCCAGGCCTCGAGCGAAGTCCCGCTCATACTGGGACGCTAGCACGCTGAGGGCCGCTCCCGGCCTAGCGCGCGCCTTGACTTCGAAGCCGCGCGAGCGAACGGGCGCACTGGAGCGCCATGAGCCCGAACCCGGCGAAGCCGACGGCAAAGTCGGCCCAGCTCGAGAAATCGAGCCTCTCGACTCGCACCAGCAAGAGATACGCGAGCGCGAGGTTGGCGAGCGCCCAGAGCACGTTCACGGGCGGCGACGACAACCCTTTGAAGGGCGGCGATGCAAACGGGGTCTGCAACGGTTGACCGGACACCCCCGCGATCAGATGCGGAAGAGCGTTGGCGAGGAACACTCCACCGAAAAAGTGCGCGAGATAGCCGTACCAGACCACGCTGCTCTCCTCGAACCGCTCCCGAGCGAGGACCGCCCTCGAGTCGAAGAGGTACTCGCCCGCGGCTGTCACGCGCAAGGGAGAAGGCGGGGCCGGGTGGCCTTCGCGGCGCTCAGTACTCGTGACTTTCGATCACTTCGAGGACTCGCGCCCGCGCGTCCGACATCAGCTTGCCTTCGACGCGGCCCCACAGCGCTTGGAGCCGCACCAGCAGGGCGTCGGCGTCCGCGGCGCGGTCCAGCTCGAGGTCCACCAGGACGAAGCGCGGATCGCCGGTCGGCCGGTACACTCGATAGCGGCGCACTCCGGAGGCCTCACGGCCCAGGGGGTCGCTCTGAAGGCCGCCTGCCGGGCCCGAAGCTCGGGACGGGGTGCTCGATGCGCAAAATGAACATGCTGCCTCCGGGGTTGGGCCCCGAGAGCACGGATAGCGCCCGCTTGCACATGCGTCACGTGCAATGATGTCATCAGTAAACATGCACAGTGGACATATCTCGGCGCTCGACCTCAACCTGCTCGTGGTCCTTCACGCTCTGCTCGAGGAGCGCAGCGTGTCTCGAGCGGGCAAGCGCATCGGCCTGAGCCAGTCCGCGACCAGCCACGCGCTCTCGCGCCTGCGCGGAGTCCTCGGAGACCCGCTGCTGCATCGCTCGCGGCACGGCGTGACTCCGACCCCGCGCGCCGAGGCCATCGCGGGTCCCCTCGCGCAAGCGCTGGAGTTGATCGAGGGTGCGCTCTTCGCGGCGGGCCCCTTCGATCCCGCCGTGACCACACGGCGGTTTCGTCTCGCCGCGACGGACTACGCGGAGCTCCTGCTCTTGCCGGCGCTCTCACGGGCGCTGGCCCGGACCGCGCCAGAGGTGGACACCTGGATTCAGCCCTTCACGGACGACGCGCTCGCGCTACTGCACCGCGGCGAGGCTCGATCTCGTCATCGGCGTGTTTGGAGCGATGGAGCATGGCTCGCAGCTGCACGTCGCGAAACTCTTGGACGACCGCCTGGTCTGCGTGGTGCGCGCGGGACATCCACTCGCGCGTGCGAAGCTGACGCTGGCGCGGTTCGCCGCTGCCAAACACATGCTCATCGCTCCGCGGGGCAAGCCTGGAGGCGCGGTGGACGACGCGCTCGCGGCGCGAGGGCTCGAGCGCCGCATCTCCGTCACGGTTCCGCACTTCCTGGCGGCGCCCCACGTCGTGGCCGATACGGACTTGGTGCTCACCCTGGCCGAGCGCGTGGCTCGGCACTTCGCCTCGCAGCTCCCACTCGCGATTCTGCCGCTGCCCTTGAAGCTTCCCGCGGTTCGGCTCTCGCTCGTCTGGCACGACCGACACCATCAGGATCCCGCCCATCAGTGGTTTCGAGATCGCGTCGGGGCCGTCGGCCGGGAGCTCGCCGCCCCGCGCCGGCCCAAGAAATCCAAGGCCTGAGCTTTGGCGCCGGCTCGCCGGGCTCACTTCGGGCGGGCGAAGAGCTCCGAGTACCCTTTGCGCCGGAAGGCGAAGTACACACACTGGTCGTCGACGGCGATCTGCGTCGCGCCGGACCCTTCCACCACGTCGCTCACCGGGAAGCCTTCGAGCTCCTGCTCCTTGCCGCCGTCGCTCGGGACCTTCGCGACGAAGTCGCGCATCGAGTACGCCTCGGTTTGCAGCACGTAGAGCGCGCTCGGGTCCCAGGCCCACGTGCTGAAGGGCGCGCCGCCGAGCCCCGTCAGCTGCTTGGCAGCCCCGCCCGCTTTGGACGCTCGGTAGATCCCGCCTTGGCCGTTGAAGACCACGCTCTCCGGCTCGACGGCGAGCCGGCTCGGATAGGGGTCCTGAGCCAGCTCCCGCGTGGACCCGTCCGCGAGCGCGACGGAGAACACGCGGCGGTTGCCCCAGTCCGCGACGAAGGCGTGGCTCGAGTCGATGGCGAGTCCCTTGTAGTCGCACGAGTCGTGGCCTTTGACGCGCGGCCAGCTCGCGGCGGTCTCCACATCACCGCCCGCCAGGCTCACGCGCACCAGCTGGTCGCTGCCGGCCTTCTTGTCGCAACGCACGCCAAATGCGTGGGTCGCGTTGGCTGCGACCACGCTCGAGAAGTCCTTGGCGAGCTTCACCGGGTCGCCGCCCCCCAGCGGGATCTGGACCAAGAGGCGTTGCATGCTGAACAGCACCGACGTAGCGCCCAGCACGAAGCTCTTGGGCTCGCCCAGCCCCTTGTAGCTGCCGAGCTCGGTCGGCTTCGCGCCATCGCGACCGAAGCGCACCAGCTCGGCCTTGGCCATCGGCTGGGAGAAACCGAGCCGGTACACCCAGCCGTCACGCGCCGCGAGCACCGGGCTCCGTCGTGCGCGTGCCGAGCGCGACGCGCCGGCCCTTCTCGAGCGCTTTGCAGCGCGGGAGATCGCCGCTCGCGGCCGGCGCGCTCGCTACAGACGCTGCCGCGCTCGGCGCGGATGCGGCTGCGCTCGGCACGCTGCTCGGCGCCGTGCTCGTCGCGGCCGTGCTCGTCGCGGCCGGTGTGCTCGGTTGATCCTTGTTCTTACAGCCGGTACCCAGTGCCACGAATTCGATCACGGCCGCCACAGCGCCGGCTCGACCCCAGGATTGCGCCATGCGGCGAGACTAGCCGATTCTGGGGCTGCGGCAGCGCTGTGGATGCGCGGCGCTTCAGTCCTGGGTCAGGCCGGCCTCCGAAAGGGCTCGCTGACACGAGTCCGTGAGCCCCAACGCAAGAGCCCAGCGACGAACGTAGTCGAGATCGAGTCCGTTTCCCCGGACTCTCCAGCACTCCGATGATGTCTTGCCACTGCCGGTCCGAGATTCGCTCACCCTTTTCGTACCAGTCGAGCTTCTGGATGACGATGTCCTCTGCGCTGCACATCTGTACGACGCGCGGCGGATCACCGAGCTCGAATCCCTGGCGGCGGCTCATTTCCTCGACCAGAAGCGGACTCTTGTCGGAGACGAAGACGTCCACCTTGAACATGGTCGCGAGGTGGATCACGTTGAACGAGGCACGCCGCCGAACCGCATCGTGCATCATGTCGCGGTCCACGTAGAATTCTGCTTCGAGCTTGGCAGCCAGCGGTTCGACGAGTGCCCCCGGCAGCTCGACGACGATGTCGAGGTCTTGCGTCGATCGGGGAATGCCATGTAACGAGCTGGCTAGCGAACCTCCCACCAGGTATCGAATATCCAAGCTTTCGAGCGCGCCGGTGATGATGAGCGTTACCTGGATAGGTTCTGCCAGGGAGGTCACCGGTTGTGCTCCGGGTCCCACGAGAACGCCTTGATCAGGGTCTCCCGCGGCAGCCAGAGCGCGGCGAGGCGCAGTCGGAGCTCGCGTTCCTCGATGCCCGGATGCTCGCGGCGGATGCGAGCCGCAGCGAGCTGGAGCACGGTCTCGTTGAGCTGTTGGACGCGCTCGAGCTTCTGCGACGGCGTCATCCGCCGGTACCCCTCCACGACCATGGCTTCGATGGCCGGGTGTGTGTCGTTTGGCGGGGAGGACATCGACCTCCGTCGGAGGATACCACGCGGCTCGACCGTCGCCGCCGCCCACGGCCTCGACCGGCAAGCTCGGCGCGTCACGCGGTGTGGCCGGCCAAGAAGACCGAAACGTCGGCCTTGCTGGTCTCTCCGGCGGCGACCCCGACGATGAGGGCGACGAGCTCGTCGTCCGTCGCGCGGATCGCGGCGCCGTTCAGACGTAAGAAGGTCAGCGCGACCGCGAGCCCGACGCGCGCCGGCGCTGCGTGTCCCCCTTCGGCCCGCCGACCCCGATTCGAGCCCGCCGCGGCCAGACAGGTCCCGGGCCCGATCCTCCGCCTGATTCGAAGCCCTTGCGTCGGGTCCCGCGTCGGGCGATCGATGCACGCTGGACGCCGGCCTCATGAAACCGAAACGAGTCCTGATCGCCGGAAGCAGCGGCATGGTCGGCGGGCACGCCTTGGACATCTGCCTCGAGCGGCCCGACGTCGCGCGGGTCACTTCCATCGTCCGCAAGCGGACCGGCCGCGAGCATCCGAAGCTGCTCGAAGTCGTCCATGCCGACTTTCTCGATTTCTCCGCGATCGTCGACGCGTTTCGCGGCCACGACGCTTGCCTGTTCTGTGTCGGGGTGTACACCGGTCAGGTCCCCGACGCGGAGTTCCGCCGCATCACCGTGGACGTGACGGTCGCTTTCGCCGAAGTGCTGCGCCGGCACAGCCCGCACGTCGCCTTCTGCTTTCTGAGCGGGGCCGGCGCCGACCCCAGCGAGAAGAGCCGCATGAGCTTCGCCCGCTACAAGGGCGCCGCGGAGAACGCGCTCTCTGCGCTCGGCTTCGAGCGACTCCACGTCTTTCGGCCCGGCTACATCCACCCCGTGGTCGCCCGCGAAGAACCCAACTTCAGCTACAAGCTGATGCGCGCCGTTCACCCGGTGCTCGGCTGGGTCTACCCGAACGTCGGCGTCGACTCGGACGCCCTGGCCCGGGTGATGGTCGACGCGGCGCTGTCGGGCTGCGAAAAGACAGTGCTGGAGAATCGCGACATTCGAGCCTTGGTGACTGCGGGCGCCGGAGCTGCCGCACCCGCCAGTGATTGACCTGCTTCTCGGACGGCGACCGGACAATCGCCCGAGGCGCGGCGGGCGCGATCCGAGCCACCCCGTTCGCTCTGAAAGCAACTATCTTCGTCGGCCCAGGAGCAGCGATGGCCCGCGCGAAGAAGCCCAACCCCCGAACCCAATCCGCCAAGAAGACGCAGGTCCGAGCCAAGCCCAAGGCGGCGCGGGCCAAAGCGGCCCCGCGCAAGTCGCCGGCGCGCCGGACCACGTTGCTCGTCGCGACCCGCAAAGGCGCTTGGCTCTTGCACGGAGACGCCGCGCGCAAGATCTGGCGCGTCGATGGCCCGCACTTCCTCGGTCACATCATCAGCCACCTGGTGCTCGACCCGCGCGACGGTCGCACGCTCTTGGCAGCGGCGAAGACCGGTCACCTCGGTCCCACCATCTTCCGCTCGACGGATTTCGGAAAGACCTGGAAGGAAGCGCGGCGGCCGCCGGCCTTCGCCAAGGCCCGCGACGGCGAAAAGGGTCGCTCGGTCGATCACACTTTCTGGCTCACCCCCTGCCACGCGAACGAGCCCAACGCCTGGTACGCCGGGACCTCGCCGCAGGGCATCTTCCGCTCCGACGACGGCGGAGTGACCTGGGCGCCGATGCCCATCAACAGCGACCCGCAGTACCGGGCCTGGATGGGCAGCGAGAAGGACGGCACACCGGACGGACCCAAGCTGCACTCGATCATCGTGGATCCGCGCGACCCCAAGCACCTGTACATGGCCATGTCGAGCGGTGGTGTGCACGAGTCCCTCGACCAGGGTCGGACTTGGTCCCCGCTCATAGCGGGCCTCGAGGTCGTCGGAGGCTTCGACCCGTCCAACGTCGCCTTCCACGACCCGCACTGCGTCCGCATGTGTCCGAGCGACCCCGACCGGCTCTACCAGCAGAACCACTGCGGCATCTATCGCCTCGACCGGCCGAAGAAGCACTGGCTTCGCATCGGCAAGGGCATGCCCAAGAACGTGGGCGACATCGGCTTTCCCATGGTCGTGCACCCCCGTGACGCCAACACCGCTTGGGTCTTCCCCATGGACGGCAACACGGTGTGGCCGCGCACGAGCCCCGACGGCAAGCCGTCGGCGTTCGTCACCAAGAACGGCGGCAAGAGTTGGCAGCGTCTCGACGCCGGCTTCCCCAAGAGCCAAGCCTGGTGGACCGTGAAGCGCCAGGCCATGGCGGCCGACGCGCGGGATCCGGTGGGGCTCTACTTCGGGACCACCGCCGGCGAGCTGTGGGCGAGTCGCGACGAGGGCGGCACTGGGGGCTCATCTTGCGCAACCTCCCGGAGATCTACGCGGTGGAGACAGCCGAGTCGTGAAGGTGCTGATCCCCGGCCCGCTGCTCTCGTACACGGGTGGGGCTGGAGTCGAGGCGAGCGGCGGCACCTTGGCCGAGCTGCTCTTGGACCTGGACCGGCAATACCCGGGGATCCGTTTTCGCGTGGTCGACGAGCAGGACCGGGTGCGACCGCACATGCGCTTCTTCGTCAACGGGGAGCAAGTGTTCGGCTCGGCACCGCCTTCGCCCCCGCGACGAGGTGCAGCTGCTCCAGGCGTTGAGCGGCGGCTGACGGCCCCGAGCCGGGCGAGCGAAGTTGCTACGCGAACGCGGTGCGTGCCACCGTGGCGCGGAGCCATGCAGGTCCTGTTCGCCGCCCTGACGTTCTTCGGCGCGCTCCTGCTCTTCGGGGTGCAGCCGATGCTGGCCAAGTGGCTCTTGCCCGAGGTGGGCGGCAGCCCCGCGACGTGGGCCGTGTGCATGCTGTTCTACCAAGTGCTCTTGCTCGGCGGGTACGCCTACGCGCACCTGAGCTCCGGCCGCCTCGGGCCACGGACCGGGATCCGAGCGCACCTGGCGCTGGTCGTCGCCGCGGCGCTGGCGCTGGTGCTCGCAGCGCGGGGCGGGCGCGTCGAGCTCGGCTCGATGCTGCCGGCAGTGGCGATTCCGTGGCTCTTGCTGCGTCGCATCGGCCTGCCGTTCTTCGTGCTGTCCACCACGACGCCGCTGATCCAGCGCTGGGCAGCAGGCGTCAGCGAACGCTCACCCTACCGTCTGTACGCGCTCTCGAACGCCGGCTCCCTGGTGGGTCTGCTCGGTTATCCGTTTCTGCTCGAGCCCGCCCTGGGGCTCGAGGCGCAACGCACGCTCTGGGCCGGCGCGTTCTGGCTGTACGCGTTGGGCCTCGTCTCCGCCGGCGTCTGGGTGCTCCGGACCACGCCTGTGACAGCTCCACCCCAACCTCTTCGGTCCGACGCTGGAGCGAGGCCCGGATCCCCCGCGCGCTGGCTCGCCTGCGCATTCGTACCGAGCGTGATGCTGCTCTCGGCGACGAATCACATCACCGTCGACGTCGCCGCGGTGCCGCTCTTGTGGGTCGTGCCGCTCGCGCTCTATCTCTGCACGTTCATCGTCGCCTTCAGCGTGTGGCGCGACGCGTGGCGAGCGCCGGTGTTGGCGCTGTGGATCGTGGCGGCCGTCGGCATGGGCTGGAACGCCTTCGCCCAGGCGCGGGCGCCGCTCTGGAGTCAGCTCGGGGCGACGTTGCTCGCGCTCACCAGCTCGGGGCTCTTGTGCCACGGAGAGCTGGCGCGCTCGCGGCCGGCGTCGGCAGAGCTCACGCGCTTCTACGTCTGGGTCGCCACCGGTGGCGCCCTCGGCGGCGTGTTCGTGGGCTGGCTCGCG
>JAXLYN010000110.1:0-8705 GCA_046351435.1 Polyangiaceae bacterium | reverse complement strand
TGTTGTCCTGCCGCCATGACTCCAGATACGGGTGGCCCCAGACCCGGGTGCCCGGCGGCGCCGAGATCGCGCGCAAGATCCCCGGTGTCCCCCGCGGCACTCCGATGCAGAGGTAGTCGTTCCGGCTTTCGATCCGCACCTCCACCGGCTCCGGCGCCGCCGGTCGCGGACCCACCACGCGTCGCGACGGCATCGGGTCGCTCTCGGGGACGTCGAACACCTCGAGCTTCGCGAGCCCGAGCCGCGGCGGGCGCCGGCGCGGCAGTGGGGTCCAGTCGTCCGCCTCGGTGCGAGGCTTGGCGCGGGGCTTGGCCTCGACGCGGATCTCTTCGTGACAGACCAGGTGTCGCGCCGGGTGCGCGCTGGCGAAGCTCGAGGCGAAGAGCAGGGTCAGGGCGAGGGTCCGCTTCATGGCGCCGCCTCGTACAGCGCCGCTTCGGCGCCCTCCCGCGCGTCACAAAAGATGGGCACGTCCGGCGCGCGGGAGCTGAAGAGCACACTGGCCCACTCGGTCCCGCGACCATCGGCAGAGCGCGCCCGATAGCTGGCCTCGACCCAGAGCTCGCCGCTCAGGTAGTCGACGGCGTGGATGTGGAGCTCGGCGCCGGAATCCGCACGCTCGAGCGGGGGCAGCGCGACCCGCTGGAGCTCGCCCGAGCGCCAGCGATACAGCGCGCGCCCGCCGGCCAGCCAGAGCGTTCCGTGGCCGTCGCTGGTGACCGCCATCAAGCCGTCTTTGGCTCGGGTCTCGATGTCCTGCCACTCTTTGCCGTCGTAGCGAGCGAGGTAGGCGCGGCGCTCGGCGGGCTCTTTGAACGGCTCGTAGGCGGTCAAGTAGAGCTCGTGCTCGCTGACGGCGTGCAAGCCGAGGTTGACGATGCCGCTCAGCACCTCGCCGAACGGAAGCTGCTTCACCTCCCAACTCTTGGCGTGGGGCGCGCCGTGGGCGGCGAGCAGAGTCGTGACGCTGTAGTTGGCGGGCTTGTCGTCGTCGCAGCGACCGGCGACCACCAACCCGCCCTCGGGGGTGGCCGTCCAAGTCAGCGGCACGAATGCGAGCTCGCCGCCGCACATCTCGGCCACGGGAAGCTCGGGCAGGTTGCGCGCGGCGTCGGGCACGGTGACGGGCTCGTCAGTCTGCCGCCAGCGAGCGTCGAATCGATACCCGGTCGGCGAACGCTCGAACAATGGCCCGCGCCGCACGACGCTGTAGCGAACCTCGGTGCGCACCAACCAAGGCTCGCGCTCGCTGCCCCCGAGGCGCAGCTCGCCGCGCACGTAGCCCCGAGCGTCGGTGGGCAGACCTTCGAGCAGCGACGCGCGGCGATAGGCGCGGCCACCCCGGAGCTCGGCGATGGTCTCGCGAGCGGCGACGCGGTCGCCGGGCATCCATCCCCCGAGGACCCGGCCGTGATCGCCATAGACCAGGAAGCGTCTGGCACCGGCGCTCTGGACCGAGAGCTTCGGGCACGGCCCCTCTGCGAACACGTGGAGCGCGGAGGGGGCAGCCGCGCGCTCGGCGCTGTGTCGATTGGCGCTCGCGCCGCCGCAGCCCACGGCGACGATGGCAGCGCCCAGCACGATGGGTCGGGGAACCACGGGCGGATGATATCGTCCCCGGACCGGATCGAGCTGCCATTGGCGAGCCGGCCGTGGCTATACTCGGCGGCCTGCCCATGAGCTCGCCGATCCTCGACACCATCCTCCTGTTCTCGCTGCCCGCTTCCGGCAAATCCGAGGTGCGGCGATACTCGCGAGCCTGAGCCCCGCTCAGTGCAAAGAAGAGCTCCACATGGGGCAGACGTTGCAGCTCGACGACTACCCCTACGTGCATTCATGCACCGCATCGACGACGAGCTACGCGCCAACGGCTGGCACTACGTCTACTACAAGGGACCGAACCGCCCGTTCCAGGACGATTGGGAGTGGGGGCGCTGGTGGAGCTCTTGAACGAGGATTCGACGACCGGTCCACGGCCGTCAGGACCCGCTCGCCTCCGCGGCGCAGCACCTCTTCGATCGGCTCGACGCGGCCCACACCAAGGTCGGCCTCCCGGAGCACCTGGGCGAGGTGCCGCACCGCATCCGCAAGCGGGTGGCCGAAACGCTCGAGGCCGAGTGCGCCGCGGAGCTCGAGCACAAGAACAAGGTCTGCTCCGAAGATCCCAAGGGCAAGACCATCGTGATCGAGGCCGCCCGCGGCGGACCGAACGGCGCCGCGTTCCCGCTCACCCCGCCGGTGGGCTACGGCAGCACCTTCCAACAGCTCTCGGAGCAGATCCTCGAGCGCTCCAGCATCCTTTACATCTGGGTCGACCCGGCGGAGTCCCGGCGCAAGAACATCGAGCGCGGACGACCCGACGGGCAAGGCTCGATCCTCCACCACTCGGTCCCCATGGAAGTGATGTTGGGTCAGTACGGCTGCGACGACATGGACTGGTTGATCGCGCAGTCCGATCGGCCGGACACGGTGCAGGTCGAGCGCATCTTCGAGGACAAGGCCGCCGACGGCCACGTGAGCTACCGGGACCGCATCTTCCACCTGCCGGTGGCGCGCTTCGACAACCGCTCGGACAAGACCTCGTTCGTGCGGGGCGAGCCGTCGAGCTGGAAGAAGACCGACGTGGACGCTCTGCACGGCGGTTTGAAGGCCGCGTTGACGTGCTCTCGCGGACGTCCCGCGGCTGAGCCCGGCGCTCGCGTTGCGCTCTGCGCCTGCCGCGGGCGGCAGTGCAACGTGCAGGGGCAGCGCGAAGGGCGAGTGGGCGGAGGAAATAGGGGTGGGTGCAGCGCGGGAACGGCGCGGTGGCTTTCGCATCGAAAGGAGCCACCAGCATGTTGAAAATCTACCCGGTCGTGCTCGAGGTCATCCGCCGGCTGCGTCCTCTGCTCTCGGTGATCGAGCGCAAGGATCGTGACCTGGGCGTCAACTCCGCCGCTGCGCATCCAGCGCAGGTTTGAATCTGGGTGAAGGGATGTATTCGAGGGGCCGCAATCGAGCGGCGAAGTATCACGTCGCCCTCGGCTCTGCGCGTGAGATGCTGTCGTGTCTCGAAGTAGCAGAAGCCTTCGGCCTATCGACCCGGCGCTTCGAACCGACTTCGACCGCGTCATCGGCACGCTGGTGCGTTTGGTCGAAAGAAGTGCTTAGGAGCTGCTCTTGCGCGGGCCGAGGACGCCCCGGCGCGCTCGCCAGGCGCCGGGGCAAACCGCCCAGGCGGAGCTAATTGATGGGGTATTCGACGGCGGGGAGCGCGAAGGCGAAGTCCACCGAGGCCGCCAAGCCGGTGACCGACGAGTAGTTGATGGACGCGTTGAACGTGCCCTGACTGAGGATCCCGTGGCGCGCCAGCGCGGCGAGCCAGCGGCCGATGCGCTGGTCGATCTCCGCGTCGGGCAGCCGGCGCTTCTTGGCGGCGGTCTTGATGCAGTCGGCGCGCTTGCCGCAGCGGTCCATGGCGGCGGCGAACTCGAGCTCGCGCACCCAAGGTCGCGCCACGCCGAACGCCCGACCCGAAGAGGCGTCTCCGACTTTCGCGAGCTCGGCCGTGAGCGTCTTCTTGGCGTCGCCGTGGGCAGCGCCGGCGCGCAGGACCAGCGAGTAGGCCTTGGCGATGTTGGCCATGTCCGGTGCCAGGGCGGCTTCGGCAGCCGGGATCGCATCGAGCAGCTCCACCGCCGCCGCCGACTGCGCGGAGCGCGAGAGCACGCCGGCGCGATCGATCAGGGCGCGCAGGCGAAGCTCCGCGGGCCAACCCGGGACGGAGGCCTGCTCCGCCCAGCCCGCGAGCTCGCTGAGGGCCTGCGGTCCGCCACCCATGGCCACGTTCGTCTCGGCGATGAGGAGCACCGTGGACGCGCGGCGGACCGGATCCGTGCCGACCGCGGGCACCGCCTGGAGCGCCTCGGCTCCGGCCGCGCCCACCACCTCGGCGTTCTGCTGAACCACGCCGGACCCAGAGCCGCACCAACGCCCGGGGGAGGCGCAAGGGCGGGTCGATCTCCGCCGGCAGCGCGTCGAACAGCGAGGCGCTGTTGCCGTCGAGGGCGAGCAAGCTGGCGGCGAAGGTCACGCCGGCTTGGCTGTGTCGATCGCTGCCGTAGCGCTTGGCGACCTCGGCGGCTTGGGCTTCGAAATCGGCGCGGTCCGCCGGAGATGCCCAGAGCTTGGCGATGTCCTCGGTGGTGAACACGCGGCGCAGCCCGACGGAGTAGAAATGCAGCCCCGCGAGCTGGGGCGCGACGGTCTTCGCCTCGGCGAGGGCCGCTTCGAGCCCGATCACGGTCTCACGCACGCGCGCCTTGGTGGCGCTGGGGTCGCCGGTGGAAGCTGCGAGGAAGCTGGCGATGAACGGCACCACGTGGGCCAGGCCGACGTAGGTCTCGGCCGCGAGGGGGTCCCTGCCCTGCTTGGATTGCCAGCCGGCTCGCAGCGTCTCGACCGCTTGCTTCATCTCCGGACGATCGGTGAGACGAATGAAACACAGGCGTGACAGGTCAGAACCGGCATCCGTCAGCGCACACTCTTCGTCCGAGAGCTTCGCCAAGAGCGCCAGCGCGAGGCTCGCCGCGACTCCGGCGTGGGAGGACGCGAGCCCGCGGTAGCTGCCGAGCACCTTCTCGGCATCGGCAGCGTGGCCAAGGCGCATCAGCGCGCGCGCCCGGGGCAGAGCGTCGGCGAGCTTGGAGCCGGGCCCGCCGGACTGGCTCGCCAACTCGGCGTCGGCGATGTTCGTTTCGGTGGCGGCGATGGCGGCCGGGGTCGGAGCTTTCTTGCTGCTCGATCGCGCCCGCCGCAGCGCATCCTTCGCCGCCTCCACGTCGAGGTCCCGGGCCGCTGCGTCCGCAGCGCGCAGCCAGCGCTCTCCGCTGGGCTCGAGGGCGGTGGACGTCTTCAGCGCCAACCGCACGATCTGCGGCTTGCCGTAGCTCCGGGCGACGCGTTCGATCTCGTCCGCGCGAGTCAGCGTGAGGTCGGTCGCCGACTTCAATTGCTCCGCGGTGAGGCGAAGCCAACGTGCCGATGCCCTTCGCACCAGCGAGCGCGCTTGGGGCAGGAGCGCGTTCATGTCCTTGCCGCCGGCCCGCTGCCAGAGCGAGATCAGATCCACACCGCCCTTGCCCTGGGACAACGCCAAGACCGCGCTCGGGTCCTTCCCTCCCGCGAGCAAATAGATCAGCGGGTGCGCCTGGGCCGTGGGGCTGTCCGCGCGCAAGAGCTCGGCGCGGTCTTGCTGGCTGAGCGCAGAGACCACGTCCTGACCCGCTCGGCGTTGCTCGGGACTGAGAACCTCGAGCACGGCGCCGCCGTCCTCGACCGCGGCGAGGAGCTGCTTCATACGCGCGAACGCCGGCTGCGCGTCGCCTTTGGCCGGGTCGCCGGAGCCGACTCGAGCCGCGGTGACCGGGCCGCGGGCGGCGGGCGAACAGGAGGCGAGCAGGGCCAAGCACAGCGCGACAGCGGCTCTCGAGGGCGTCACCGGGGCAGCGTATCACCCTTGCCAATCCCAGCCGGAAAGCCGCACGCGCGTCCGTGCAAAGCCTGCGCACGGCGGGTGTCTTCAAGTGGAGCCCAGTGTGGCGCCGGAACGAGAGGAAACCATGGAGCGACGCGTCAGCCCCGTACCAAGGCCAACGTCCCCCTCGCCATCAGCCGCGGGAAGATCACCTTCACGGCGCGCTGCGTGGAGCTGTCCCAGACGGGATTGCTCGCCAAGGGACCCCGGGAGCTCTTCGACACTCCGTGGCAGTACGCCTCTGCGCGCCTGATCCTCGGGGCGGAACGGTGAAGCTGGTCATCCGCCGCATCGGCGTCCGCGGCGAGCATTTCGCGTGCTCGCTCATCCCGGTGGACGACGACGGGCTGGCGCTGCTCACTGATTTCCTCTTCGATCGCCTGCACAGACCTCGTTCGCGCGTCCGAGCCGCAAAGTCGCCGCCCGCTAGCGCGGCCTTGCACGCCGCTCGCGCTTTCTCTAGCGTGGACCCGGCGTGATCAAGATCGGAGTCGCTCGAAGTGTCGGAGTGACGCTGGTACCGGCGCGCATGTACGACGCGGCGGTGAGCCTGGCGCGCCTGGAGTCGTTCTGCGGTGCGCTGGGCACGAAGCTCGGAGTCCGGGTGTCGCCGGTCCAGACTCGCAGCTACGCCGAGCTGAGCCTGCCGATGGACCGAGGCGACGTGGACTTCGCCTGGCTGCCGCCCTTCGTCGCCTTCAAGGCCGTGCGGTCGGGCAAGGCGCGGCCGCTCCTGGCGCCGGTCCGCGGCGGGTCCACCAGCTTCTTCGCGGCCTTGTTCGTGGCCCAGAGCTCCAAGCTGCAAAGCGCGTCGGAGCTCGCCGGCTCCCGCGCCGCCTGGGTGGATCGCGAGAGCGCCGCCGGCTATCGCGTGGTTCGTGCCGCGCTCAAGGCGCAGGGCTACCAGCTCGACGGGCTGTTCGTGTACGAGAGCTTCGAAGGCTCGCACCAAGCGGTGGTGCAAGCGGTGATGGAAGGCACCGCGGACGTCGGTGCCACCTACGTGCACCGCGATCCCAACAGGCAGCTCTTGTTCGCCGGTTGGGGCGACGCGGAGCTCGCTCGATCTTCGAGCATGGTCCGATCCCTTCGGACGTGCTGGCGGCGACGCCGAGGGTGGCGGACGTGGTGGTCGATTCGGTGGTGCGCGCGCTGACCAGCGGCGAAGACGAGGAGCTCGTCCACGCAGTGCGCGAGAATGTTCGAAGCCGATGGGCTGGTCCCCACCGACGACGAGCACTTCACAGCTGTGGCAGCTGAGCGCGTACCTGGACGCCTGACTCCGGCATCCGGTGCCCGTCTCGCGGGGCTGCGCAGCCTCTGCGCGAAGCGCCGGCGGGAACGGTTTCATTTGCCCGGACGGCACGAATCCTGCGTTGCGCCGGGAAACACCCAGGGAGATAGCCCATGGCGCACACGCCGACTGCCGATGACGATCTGTTCACCGACCGCGAGGTCGAGATTCGATCATGATCATCCGGAGGCAGCGCACCACCAAGCTCGTCGTGGCCGTCGTCGGCCTGATCGTCGCGCTCGGCGCGCTGTTCGCCGGCGTCTACATTTCCTATCAGGGCGACTACAAGACCAACGCCCCGGCTCAGCCGCAGTAGCTCTGCTCTCTCCGCTCGCGATGCGCGCTCCGAAATGACAGACTCGTCCCATGCGAGGCTGGTTCAGATTCGCGCTCTTGGGCTTGCTCGTGTGCTCCTGCGGCGGCGGTGACGACGCCTCGGGAGGCGGCGGAACGAAAGCCACCGGGGCAGCGCCAACGGCGGTACGACCGGCGGCGGTGGTGCACCCGGCGGCGGCGCGCCCGGCGGCGGCGGCGCACCCGGTGGGGTGGCGCGCCCGGCGGCGGCGAGTGCGCCCGGCGGCGGTGGAGTCAGCGGCGGCGGCGGCGTGGCCGGGACCGGCGGCGGCACCTGCTTCGACGCCAAGCGGCTCTGGTTCGAGGACTTCGAGACCGGCGACTACTCGCGCTGGACCAGCCAGACCTACGGCAAGGACTGGAAGAACGGCCTCTGCCACGACAACGGGTTCTCGACGGTTCAAGCCAACAGCCCGACGCACTCGCATCGCTCCGAGATCACCTGCACCGACACCGAGTCCCACCGCGGCTACGGCGGCCTGCAGTTCTCCGGCGATGCGCTGGTCCCGGCCTACACCAACCAGGGCAGCGGCATCGACGCGCCGTTCGGTGTGGTCAACATCTACTGGAGCTGGCTGGAAGCGCCCTACGCGTTCCAGAACGGAAAGTGGTTCAGCTTCTGGACGGTGAACAACGACTGCGGCTGGGCGGACACCGTCATCACCCTCGGCCTCGAGGACACCAGCAACAAGCTCACGCCGGCCCACATCAAGAACACCGGCGGCACGGTCACCTTCGCTCCCAACGCGCCGGCCTTCCCCATGGGCAAGTGGGTGCGCACCACGATTTACATCAACTACTACGACGGCGTGATGGTCACCTGGCAGGACGGCGAGAAGGTGTTCGACGCGACGTTCTCGCGCTCGGACAAGGACATCTGCCAGTGGCACTGGGGCGCCTATGCCAGCGGCGACAACGACAACGTCGTGCTGTACGAGGACGACAACAGCATCTGGAAGCTCGGCGCGAAATGGCCCAGCTTCGACGTGGAGCCCTATTTCGGCGTGACCCAGGCGGTCTGCAACCCCTGAGCCCGCTTCAGCGCTTGCGAAACGCGAGCACGAAGCGGTCGCTGGTCCCGCGCCGCTCGCCGGCCTTGCGGGGCGACGCGTTCCAGTCCCGGGAGTCCTCGGGGTTCGCCAGGAAGTCGCCGCGCTTGTCCAGACTGAAGCCGGCGCGCTCGACCTCGCCGACCACGACCTTCTCTTCGATGCGGTGCAGGGTCTCCACGTCCGCGATTCCGCTGCCGCTCCGCGCCGAGTGGTCCACGATGCCGTAGAGGCCGCCCGGACGCAGGGCCGCGTACACCGCGCGGTTCATCTTGTCGCGATCGACCTTCATCCAAACGGTGTCGTGGTAGAAGAGCACCACGAGCACGGCGTCGAGATCCTTCACCTCGCCGGGAAACGGATCGTCGAACTCGCGATCGAGCCGCACCACGTTGGCAAGCACCGGGCGCCCGAGCCGTTCGGTCCACGGCTTCTCCGCGAAGCGATCCAAGATGAAGCGCGAGTTCTGCCCGTACACCTTGCCGCTCTCGCC
>JAXLYN010000109.1:0-8767 GCA_046351435.1 Polyangiaceae bacterium | reverse complement strand
CATGCCCGCGGCATCGTGCATCGCGATCTCAAACCCTCGAACGTGTTTCTCACGCGCCGCGACGGCGTGAAGATCCTCGATTTTGGCATCGCCAAGCTCGAAGACGCCGATGGCAGCGTCACCGCCAGCCAATCGCTGGTCGGTTCGCCAGCCTACGCTTCGCCCGAACAGCTGCGCGGTGCGCGCAATGTCGACGCGCGCTCGGACATCTGGTCGCTCGGAGTCTTGACGTTCCAGATACTGAGCGGGGAGCTGCCATTCGAGGGCGCCACCGCAGCAGAGGTCAGCGCGAGCGTGCTCGAACACGCTCCACGTTCGCTGGTCGAACTCGCGCCCCAGGTTTCCACGGAGCTCGAGGCTCTGGTGATGCGGTGTCTCGAACGTTCGAAGGAGAAGCGCTTTGGTAGCGTCGTCGAGCTGGCCACCGCTCTGGCTCCACTCGCCTCTGCTCGTGGTCGAGTGTCGGTGACCCGTATCGAAGAGCGCTCTGCGGCGAGCTTCCCGCACGATGATGCACCGGACGATGGCGTGCCGGACGAGTCCTGGCGCACGGAGACGCTGGAGCGCGCGGGACCGAGCAGTGCTGGACTACGCACGGCGGCGACCTGGTCGTTTGGCAGAGACCTGCGAGCGAGGCGGCTCCCCGTCGTCGGCAGCGTGATCGTGCTCTCCGGTGCTGCCGTGGCGCTCGCGTTTGCGCTTCGCCGCAACCACCCACCCGCCGCAGACGCGAGTGGCAGCGCCGCACGTCCCCCGCCAGCGGCCGCGCCGATGCCAGAGGCTCGACCCAGCGCTCCAGAAACGCCCTCGAGTGCGCCCGCGAGCAGCGCTCCGCCGCCCGTGCGCGGTGTCGGGCCCAAACGCAACCCGAGCGCCGCGCCGCCAACGCCGGCCGCGAGCTCGGTGCCGGAGATCTTGCGGGAGCGATTCTGAGCATGCGCGCCGTTGCACGTTGGTTCGTTCTCGCGCTGTCGTTCACCCGGGTCTCGACCGCGGATGGCAGCCCATCGTCGAGCGCCGAGGCCTTGTTTCGCGAAGGTCAGGCGCTGCTCGAAGCTGGGGATGCAGAGCGAGCGTGCCCGAAGCTCGAAGCGAGCCAGAAGCTCGAGCCGGCGCTCGGAACGCTGCTGAACCTGGCGTTCTGCTACGAGCGCGCTGGGAAGACGGCCAGCGCTTGGGCCAGCTATTCTGCCGCCTCCGCCCAGGCGAAAGCGGCGAAACGCGTCGACCGCGAACGCTTCGCGCGCGATCGCGCCAAGAAGCTCGAGCCACTCTTGCATCGGGTCAAGCTCGAGGCGAAGTCCCTGCCCGCGGACGCGAACATCGCCGTCGATGGCGCGCTCCTGGCACCAGCGGCGCTCGGCAGCGAGATCCCGCTCGACCCAGGCTCGCATCGGATCGAGGTCAGCGCACCGGGGCGCGCCGTTTGGACCCGCGAGCTCGACGTTCAGGTGGGGGCGGGCCTCGACGTGGTCGAGATCCCCGAGCTCGAACCGCTCCCGAGTCCACCCGACGGTCCAGTTGCCAAACCCGAGCCACCCAGGAAGCCCCCAGCGAAGGTGCGAGCACGACACGCTCCCGCGCGAAAGCTCGACACTGCCCCACCGCCACCGGGCGGCAGGCAGACGCTCGGCTTCGTCGTAGCCGGCGTGGGACTCGTCTCTCTGGGTGCCTCGACTTGGTTCGCCCTCGACATGCTCGCCAAGAAAGACGAGCGGGACGAGCTCTGCCCGCCCGGCACGCCCTGCCACGAGCCGAGCGCGGTGGACGCGGACCGAGCTGCTCGCAGGGATCGCACTTGGGCCTTGGTGTTCGCCGGCGTCGGCGGCGTCGCGGCGGGTGCCGGTGCCTGGCTGATTTTCTCGGCAGAGGGACCGGGTCGGTCAGGCGTTGCGGTCGGTCCGGGGCCACGCGTGGTGTGGTCCCGGCCTTTTTGAACTCGCGACGCTCAGGACTTCCCGCCCTTTGCGCGCTGGTCGGGAGGCTGGCTCGGGTTCTCCCACTTCGTGCCGTCGCCGAAGCTGACCCAATACCATTCGGTCTCGACCGCGGCCGCTCCCGTGGCGCAACGAATGGGCATCGAGTCGCTCTTCGTCGCCCCCGCCTTGAGCGAGAAGTTCACGTTCACGCTCTCGAGACCCGATTGCTTGCCAGCATCGTCGTAGCAGTAAAATCGCAGATAGCCGCCGGTCATTTCCTTTTCGCTGGCGTTGGCGAACTCGACGGCTACCCGGCCGTTCTCGACTTTCGACACTTTCGCTTGCGCTGGAGCAGAGCTCTTGCTGCAAGCGGACGTTAGCCCGATGGACGCCGAGACGAGAAAGAGCAGAGTTCGCGTGAGAGTCATGTGCGACAGCTAGACGGGGAGCGCGCACGGCTCCATGGGTAGATGCGTGACAGCGGGTTTCGACACCTCGTTGGCCATGGAACGGGTCGTTGGCCGTTCGTGCGTTTCCGCAGCGGCGCCGTGAAGCCTACAGCCTACCCGTCGAGGTCGAACGGCGGATCGTAGTCGTCGAAGCCGTGGATCTGCCCGCCCCCGCCTTCAGCCCTCGTAGACTTCGTCCTGCTCGATGCGCGAGAGCACCCAGTCGAAGCTGCCGGAGGTGAGCTTCACTTGGCAGTGACCGCACTGACCGGCCGCGTTGATCTCGAGGGGCGCGCCGCAGCTCGGGCAGCTCGGATCCGTGCGCGCCGGCCCCTTGGCGTTGCTGGCGCGGATCAGCGTCCAGTATTCGGTGTACAGGCGCTGCTTCGTCTTGCTTCCGCCGACCACAGCGCCATCCGACACCTGAACGGTGTAGTCGAAGCCCGAAGCGAAGATGCGCACGGTGATGGCGTCGTAGTAGCGGTCGCTGGTGGCCCGTACGAGCTCGACCCTGGCGAGCGCCGGGCTGTCCATGAGGTTGCGGAGGCCCGAGCGCTTGTAGGCGTCGATCCAATAGGTCTGAGCCGTCCACAGGTTGTCGCTCAAGAAGGGGCGAGCCTTCTGCCACTCGAGAGACGACCAAGCGACCTGCATGGTGTCGAACACCAGGCGCACGCGAGCGACGAAGCTGGTCTGGTCGAAGGCCGGGTCCCGCGTCGTGAGCGCCGCCAGCGCAGTGTCGAGACCCGCGTCGAGGCGCGTGGGGAGCTCGTTGCCGGTCTCTTCCGTGGTGCCCGTGAGCATCGGGGGGCGCGCCTCGCGCCCTTCGACGGAAAGCTCGGAGACCACCCAGTCGAACGCACCCGTGTCCACCACGTTCTGGCAATAGCCACAGGTGCTGCCCACGATGCGGTCGAGGGGCGCGCCGCAGTTCGGACAAGTGAAGAGCTTGACCCGCTCGGGAGGTCGGCTCTTCGCTCCCGCCCTGCGTTCGAGGGTCCAGATCTCGCTCACCCAGAAGCTCTGGGGCGACCCGCCCGGTGGAGTCTCGGTGTAGTTCGCCTCGAGCCCCAGCCTGAGCCTGGCACTGCCGGCGCTCACGCTGACGTCGAGGTAGCTCATGGAGCCGACTACGATGGTGCTCGTGGGCTTCTGCCCGAGCGCGGTGAGCGCGCTTCGCGCAGGCGGTTTCAAGTAGGGCGCGAAGGCGTCGAGCTTGCCCTGCCCGCGCGCGGTGTGGGCTTCGGTGTAGAGGGCGTAGACGAAGTCCTCGAAGAGCACGATGGAAAAGTCCGGATCCTGGTCTTTCAGCGCTTCGAG
Organism: Polyangiaceae bacterium; assembly: GCA_046351435.1. Classification (GTDB taxonomy): domain Bacteria; phylum Myxococcota_A; class Polyangia; order Polyangiales; family Polyangiaceae; genus JADJKB01. The sequence goes on along the minus strand of JAXLYN010000109.1, from coordinate 5,079 downwards.
CTGCGAGCGTGCCGACGAGACGGTTTCGGGCGGCGGCTGTGCCGCAGTGGACCAACCCTTGGGCTTGTTCATCCAGCGCACGAACAAGAAGCCGGCGAGCCCGATCATGCCGATGCCGACCACGCCCACCACGAAGAGGAAACCCAGGCCCAGCACCGTGGACTCGCGCTCGTTGCTCCCTTTCACTCTCGTGCCAGCCGGTCGGGTCGGCACGATGCCGTAGACGCCGGTCGCGGCTCCTGCGGCGGTGCCTGCCGCCAGCATCACGGCGCGTTCCCGCGCGTTGCCGACGCGCACGGTGTAGATGGGCGCGGCTTTCGGCGTCGGGGTCGAGCCGCCTCCCGTCGAGGGCCGGTAGGTCGAGCCCGAACCCGAGCTCGACCGCGACGAGCCCGACGATGACGAGGACGACGAGCGCGACGAGCTGGATGACGACCCCGAAGACGAGCTGCTCTTGAACGAGCTGCCCCCACCCGGCCGCGCGTGCAAGAGCCCGGCGAGGAGCAGCGCCGCGAGAACTAGAAACGAAAAGCGTTGGGCCTTGGTCATGACACCATCCCGTCCGGCAGCTCGTTCACGTCGTCAGCCGAGCGTGGCAAGACACGAGCGAGCGGCGTGGCCATGCGAGAGAGCCCGCGCTCGAGCTGGGCGACTCCGTCGCCACGAACCGCGCCGCTGAGCTCGGCCACGGCGTCGCCGAAGGAGTCTCCCAGCTTCTTCGCGTCGACCCCCACGTCGGGCACCACTTCCACCAAGCGTTCGAAGAGTGAAACGTAGACGAGGATGCCGGTTCGAGCGCTCGTGCCACTGATGCGCTGCTCGTGGAACTCCGTGAGCGCCGCCCGACGCACGTTCTCCCGTCGTGTCGCTTGGCGCGAGAACCCACGGCGGAGCGGCGCGAGCTGCGAGCTGAAGAAAACAGACGCCCCGTAGAGGAACGCCAGCGCTGGCGGCACGAGGTCGTCGGCGAACTCGGCTGGGTGATAGACGTAGACGAAGAGCCCGATGCCGCTCACCAGCGAGGCGAAGGCCAGATCGGCGGCCACGTAGCTGCCCGAGCTCTGGCGCACCGTGACCACGACCTCCGCCGCGGTCTGCGACTCCAGGGCGACGATGGCCTTTTCCACTCGTTTTCTTGCCTCTTCGGAGAGCCAGTCGTGATCGGTTGCCATCACATCCCCAAGACGGTGACGCCGAGCTCGCTCTTGAGCGCGGCGGCGAGGGCCTTCTGCAGGTTGTACTGGAGATCGAACTCCACGTTGAACGCCTGGGCTTCCTCGAGCTTTTCGCTGCTCTCGGCCTGGACACGGAGGCCGGCGACGCGCTTCTTCTGGGCGAGGTCGAACACCAGCACGTCCACGTCGACGAACCCGCCGTCGAACTCGGGCTTCACCGGGTTCGACGTCGTGCGGCCGACCGAGGGTTTGCTGAAGGCGCGCGTTCGGAGCACGAACAGATAGTCGAGCTTCTCGCAGGCGTCGAAGCGCTTCTCCGCGCTGTAGCCGGTCCCCGAAGCCGGGGTCGCTTCCGGGTGCAGAGGGTCCCAGGGTTCCCGCTCGGTGTGCACGTAGGCCGAGCACTGGTTCACGAGCGTGGAGCCCCCGACTCGCGCGTACACCAGGCCGAGCTCGTCGAGATCCCGGAAGTCCTCTGCGTAGGCGATGGCGGCGTTCAACGGTTTCGACGGCGGCCACTCGAAGCTCACGGTGGCCGTGAGGCTCGCTGGCTCGTTCTTCTCGAGGAGCGGCGTCTTCGGCAGCTCTTCTGCGACGGCGCGCACCAGAGTGAGCTTCTGCTCGACTTTCGCACCGCGCTCCTTGACGACCTCGTCGATCCAAGGGCCGCAGCCCGTGAGCCCGAGGCCGAGGGCCAGGACCCAGTGACCACTCTTCATGGAATTGCCTCTCCGCCTTTTGCCACGTTCTCGCGGGTGAACGCGCGCGTGCCGAGCACGATCTTCTTCGGAGCGGGCTTGCCCGCCAAAATGTCCAGGGCGGTGGCGATCGCTTCGCTACCGCCCGTCGGGTAGAGGAACGTCGCATCCAGGATGCCCTGCTTCACGTATTCGACCCCCTCGTGGGGCAGCGCGTCGATGCCCACGAACTTCGCGTCCTTCTCCCGGCTCTGGGCCTTGGCGGCGAGGTATGCGCCGTGCGCGCCCGGATCGTTGTGGGCGTACACGAGATCGATCTTCTTCTGCGTCGTGAGCGCCGACTCCATCTCCTTCCGGGCGTTGGGTTCGAGCCACTGCATGTCCGCCTCGAACACCACGTGGAGGTCCGGGTGCTTGTCGAGCTCGAGGCCCTCCCGGAAGCCTTTGTTGCGGTCTTGGCCGGGCGTGCTGGTCATCAAGCCCTTGAGCTCGACGATGTTGCCCTTGCCGCCCAGCGCGGCGAGCGCCCACTTGCCGGCCTCACGCCCGATCTTCACGTTGTCCGCGCCGATGAACGTCGTGTAGTCGTCGCCCTGCACGGCGCGATCCAGGACGATGACCGGGATCTTCTTCTTGTACGCCTCGGCGACGGGTTGCGTCAGCGGCGCTGCCTCTTTGGGGCTGATGATCAAGACGTCGATGCCTTGGGCCACTAGCTCTTCGACTTGGGCGCGCTGGCGGAGCGAGTCGTTCTGCGCGTCTTTGAACACCACCTTCAGGGCGGGCTGCTTTTCGGCTGCCTTCTTGACGTCTTCGTTCATCTGCACGCGCCATGGCTCGCCGAGGTTGCACTGGCTCATGCCGATGACCCACGGATTCGCCTCCGTGCCGCGCTGCTTCGCGCTCGCGGCGGGCGCGGAGCCTCCCTCGCTCGGCGACTTGCAGGCTCCGAGGGCGAGCGCGCCAGCGACCCACGTCACGAACTTGGTCGTTCGCATCGGCGCCGACGGTACCACGTCGACGAGCCGTGGAAATGGGGACTCAGCTCGGCTGCGACGGGCGCGCAATCACGAGCACGTTCCCGTCCGGGTCAGCGAAGTAGGCGGCGTCGTCGCCCCAAGGTCGCGGGGCGAACGGGCTGAGCTCTCGGGCTCCCGCTTGCTTCAGTCGAGCGATGGCGCTCTCGGGTTCGTCCGAGTGGAAATAGAGCTCGTTCGGTACGAGTTGACCCGCTCGAGCAGCGAGGGGGAGCGCTCCAGTGTTCTTGGCGAAGCCCTCTCGCTCGTAGAGACCGAGCCGAGCTCCGCCGGGCATCTCGAGCTCGACGTACACGCTGACATCGACGCGCACCGGGAACTCGAAAGCCTCGAGGTAGAATCGCTTCGAACGTGCGAGCTCCGAAACGGCCAAGATGGTGAGCACGTGCCGAACGGTCACGGGATTCCTTTCGTTCAAGCCTCTCGGCTTCGCCACGGACGCTGCAAGAGGACGGCACCGATCAGGATGGTGCCCGTGAGCATCAGGCGCGCCTCGGTGCTGAAGGCGTTCAAGCTCAAGACCTTCTGCAGGATGCCGAGCGTGAGCGCGCCGACCAAGGTGTAGCCCACTCCACCGCGTCCGCCCGAGAGCGAGGTGCCCCCGAGGACCACCATGGCGATGGCATCGAGCTCGTAGCCGGCGCCGGTTTCGGGGTCACCTTGGGTTTCTTGAGCTGCCTGGCAGATACCGGCGAGGGCGGCGAATGCGGCCGAGAGCACGTACGCAAGGGTCAAAGTGCGGCCCACCGGCACGCCCGACAGGCGCGCCGCCTCGTAGCTTCCGCCCACGGCGTACAGGTAGCGCCCAGCGCGGAGCCGCCGGAGCACGAGCCAGGTGAAGAGCAGCGCGACGGCAAAGACCAAGGTCACGACGGAGACGTTGTCGCCCAGGACTTTGCTGTCGATGCTGCGAAAGATCGCCGGCAGCTCCACCGTCGTTCCAGTGCCGTCGGGCAGCGTCACGTAGTTCGTGACCTTCTTGCCGCCCGAGACCAGCTTGGCCAGGCCGCGCGCGAAGACCATCATCGCCAGCGTCACGATGAAGGGCTGGATGCGAAAGCGTGCGACGAGCGTACCCGAGACGAGCCCGAGCCCGGCGCCCGCGCCCAGCACCACACTCACGCTCGCGACCGGCCCCATGCCGTGTTGCATGCTGGCGCTCGAAAACAGCACGGCCGACACGGCGAGCACGCTACCGACGGACAGATCGATGCCGCCGGAGACGATCACCACGGTCATGCCGGCGGCCAAGATGCCGAGCACGCTGATCTCGCGCAGCATGGCGCGGTGAGTGCTCCACTGGAAGAACGCGCCATTTTGGTGGAACACGGCGCCCACGACCAACACCACGAGGAGTGGGAGCAGGGCTCGGAGAGCGCCGCTTTGCCATGGCCTCGCGGGCTTCATGCCGCGTCGTCCTCCGCCCCCATGCACAGCGCGAGCAGGCGCGCCGAGCTCGCTCGTGCGCCCGAGACCTCGGCGCGGACTCGTCCGCGGAAGAACACCAGGATGCGGTGGCAGAGTCCCACGAGCTCGTCGAGGTCGGTCGACGCGACGAGCACGCCGCTGCCCGTGCCGCATTGCTTTCGGATCCAGGCGTGCACGTCGGCTTTGGCAGCGACGTCGATGCCGCGGGTCGGGTCGTCGAGGAGGAGGACCTGGGGCTTGGCGAGAAAACAACGGGTGAGCGCCACCTTCTGCTGGTTTCCGCCCGAGAGACTTCCGGTCCGCGCCTCCGGCCCGCTCGCCACGAGGGCGAGCCCGCGGCTGGCTGCTTTCGTGTCTTCGAGTTCTCTCACCCGGGCGACGAACCCGAAGCGCGAGTAGAACCCGAGGTTCGAGAGCGTGGCGTTTTCGCTGATCCGAAGCTCGGGCAGCACGCTCGCTTTGCGGTCCGCCGCCAAGTAGCAGACCCCGGAAGCCAGCGCGTGCTCGGGACCCTCAGGGTCGTAGCGCGCCCCCTGGCGCGAGACCTCGCCCTCGAGCTCGAGGGCGGACCCATCGAAGAGCGCGAGCAGAAGCTCGCTGGCACCCGAACCTTGGAGACCCGCGAGCCCGACGATCTCACCGGGGGTGAGCGTGAGGGAGACGTCTTCGAAGGAGGGAGGTCGCTCGGCCGTGCGTGCGCCGAACCGTCGGAGCGTGAGCAGGGGCTCCCCCGCGCCGCTG
>JAXLYN010000108.1:0-8843 GCA_046351435.1 Polyangiaceae bacterium | reverse complement strand
TCGGCGAGTGCGAAATCGCCGTGGGCGACGCGCCCGCCGACGAGAACAAGAAGAAGAAGAAGGGCGGCGAAGGCGGCGAAGGCGGCTGACGTCGCTCTGTTCGAAACCGCCGCGCGACGTCAGATGCCGTCGGTCGGCTTGCGCATGACGCGCACCTTGCCCTCGAGGCGCTTGCTCACGAACACTTGGTTTTGACCGTCCACGATCACAGCGCCGACGTCCGGCAATGACTCCACGAGCTCGAGTCCGGACTTCGGCCCCAGGATGAACACCGCGTCGTCCACCGCGTCCGCGGTGAAGGCATCTCCGGCCCAGACGGTCACGCTCCGGCAGGCGGTCGCCGGGTAGCCGGTGCGCGGGTCGATGATGTGGTGGTAGCGCTTGCCGTCCTTCACGAACGAGCGCGCGTAGTCGCCGGCCGTGGAGAAGGCGTGGTTCTCGAGCTCGATGGTGGCGAAGAAGCTGTCGGTGGGGCCGCGCGGATCTCGGATGCCGCTGACCCACGGCGAGCCGTCGGGTTTCCTGCCGGCGCCGAACAGATCGCCGCCGGCCTGCGCCAAGAAATCCTTCACGCCGTGGGCGCGAAGCACGCGCACGGCGGCGTCCACGGCGTAGCCCTTGGCGATGCCGCCGACGTCGATGCGTTGCCCCTTGCCGATGCGCCCGCGCTTGCCCGGGACGTCGAGCTCGATCTTGCGGTAGTCGACCAACTTCTTGAGGCGCAGCACGGTCTTCGGGTCGGGGAGCTTCGGCTCGGCTTCGGCGGCGTCGCCGAACTTCCAGACGTCGCTCATGCTCGCGAACGTGATGTCGAAGGTCCCGCTCGATGTCTTGCCCGCCCACACGCTCTTCTGGAGGACATCGAGGGAGTCGGGGCCGAGCGCCACCCACTGTCCCGAGTTCTCGTTCAGCTTGGAGAGCTCGCTCGCGCGCCATGTCGTGAGCACGTCTTCGAGCCTGCGGATCTCGTCGATGGCCTTGCCGATGGCCTCGCGCACCTTCTTCTCGTCTGCGCTCGGGTTGGTGAGCGCGATGATGTGCACCTCGGTCCCCATGGCCTTGTCGAGCACGTCGAGCTTCTTCACCTCGACTTCGGGCTCGGGCGTCGGCCCACTCGAGCTCGCCACCGCCGGTGCGGTCGGGCCGGGCGCCGACTTCGCGTCATCGGTTGGAACGACCGGATGCGGAGCTTCGGGGCGCTCGCAAGCCACGGCGAGCACACACAGGAACCAGAGCCGCGAGGGCAACACGCGGGGGTCTTAGGCCATCCGAGCAGCCGATGGAACCCATGCGAGACGCGCTCCAGCCCCGATCGGTTCTCGCCGAGGCGAGCGGGACTGCCGCCAAGAAGTCGTCGGCTGCAAAGACAGCGGTCGACTTTCCGTCGAGCGAGACGACTCCGAAGGGAAGGGAGTCGGGGTCGAGAGCCTTGCCGCGCCGGGCTGTGCGAGTCGCGGCGTGCAAGGCTGGACGGACGAGGTCGGGCTCGAGCGACGAGAGCGCATCACGCAGGGTCGTGTCCGGCACGCGACCTGGGATGCCGACCTTCTCGCGGATCGGGCGGGCGAGCTCCGCGGTCAGCTGTTCGACCTCGCGCAGGCTCCGGCAGCCAGCGACCAGCCCGAAGAGCGCGCTGGTCAAGAGCGTGTCGAGCCTCCAGCGGCGCCCGCGGCGGTCACGCGAGTCGGGGATCTGGTCGAGTCGCACTTCGCCCATGCGCTTGTGAAGCACGCCGATGACTCGGCGTTTCATGCGTCCCGTTCGAGCCATGTCGCACTCCTCTCTTTTCGCTCGCATTCGTGCCCACGGCGCTGCCGCTGCCAAAGACCACCGAGGGCATGCCTGCACACTGTCCGGCCCGACTACCGAGCAAGGCTGAGACGCGCTCACCGAAAACCGTCGCCGCACTCGAGCGGTGGCTCGGGAGGGTTCAGCCGCCCGAGCGCGACGACGCGGTCGCTCAGATGCCTCCGCCGGCCACGCCACCTCCTCCCGCGAGTCCGGCGCCGCCGCCGAAGTTCGAGCTACCGCCGAGTCCCGACGCGGCGCCGGAACCACCCGCGCCGACGTCGCTCGTGCAGTCTCCGGGCGAGCACGACGCGCTGCAATCCGCGTTGCCGTTGCAGGCTTGAGTGCAGCCGCCACCTTCGCAGGTGAAGGAGCACTTGGCCCCCGGCGTACACGCCTGCTGACAGCCTCCCGCTTTGCACGACGCCTTGCAGTCCGAGCCCGACGCGCAGCCCTGCTGGCAGTTGCCTTTCGTGCACTGGAACTCGCAGTTCTCTCCGTTCTTGCAGCTACAGTTTCCGTCCGAACAGGTGCCGTTCGAGTCCTCGCTGCTACAGGCGAACGACACGGTCGAAGCCACGAGCAGCGCGAGAGCGGCAAACAGATGTCTCATGAACACCTCCTGGCTCGACCCGTTTGCACGTGGCATGCCGGCGCCGGCGAGCGGAAGTTCAGTGACAATTCGCGCGCTCGGCGCAGGATGGCGGGCTCGGCCCCGCCAGCGAGCGGCCCCGACCCTGCCAGAGCCGGTGGGCTCCGTGGCCGAGCGTCTCTGTGGTAGACGAAGGCCATGGCCATCGACAAGAGCGCGCTCGACCGGCGGGTGGACGAGCTTCGCCCGGTGCTGGTCGAGCTCGCGCAGAAGATCCACGATCACCCCGAGCTTCGCTGGCAGGAGCACCGCGCCGCGGAGTGGATTTGCGAGACGCTCACCCGCGTCGGCAACGTGGAGGTCGAGCGCTCGCTCTGCGACTACCCCACGGCGTTTCGCGCCAAGGTCGGGAGCGCTGGGGGTGCGACCGTCGCCATCTTCGCCGAGTACGACGCGCTGCCCGAAATCGGCCACGCCTGCGGACACAACCTGATCGCGGGCGGTGCCGTCGGGGCCTTCCTCGCCCTCGCGAGCCAAGGCAATTCGCTGCCAGGCAACGTGCTGATCGTCGGTACGCCTGCCGAAGAAGGCGGGGCAGGGAAGATCCGCCTGCTCGAACGCGGTGCGTTCCAAGGCGTGGATGCGGCCATGATGTTCCACCCCTTCGACCGCGACCTTCTGGCGCACCCCGCGCTCGCGAGCAAATGGGTCGAGCTGCGCTTTTCGGGCAAGCCTTCCCATGCCTCGGCCGCCCCCTGGGACGGTCAGAGCGCGCTCACGGCGTGCCTCGAGACCTTCCGGCTCATCGACTCGCAGCGCGTGCACTTCCGGGATGGTGTTCGCGTCCACGGCTTCGTCACCAACGGTGGCCAGGCCGTGAACATCATCCCCGAACACGCGAGCGCCGAGTTTTCGGTGCGGGCGAAGACCCATGCCGAGCTCGAGCGCGTCCAGGCCATCGTCGAGCGCTGCGCCCGCGGCGCGGCGCTGGCATGCGGCGTCTCCGTCGAGCTTTCGGTGCGTACGGGCTATCGCGAGATGAAGAACAACATGGCGCTGGCGAAGCGCTTCGGCGCTGCGCTCGAGAGCCTCGGCCGCAAGGGTCGGGAGTTCGACGAACGGGTCGGCGCGGGCTCGACCGACATGGGTGACGTGAGCCTCGCGCTGCCCTCCATTCACCCGTACCTTGCCATCTGCGACGAGGGAGAGTCGCTCTGTCACGAGCACCGTTTCCTCGAGTGCGCGAAGAGCGAGCGAGGCTTCGAGACCATGCTCGTGGGTGCGAAGGCGCTGGCGCGCACCGCCCTCGACTTGTTGGAAGATGCGCGGCTCTTGGCCGACGTGAAAGCCGAATGGGAGGCCGGGTGATGGCGATGCGAGCTGGATGGGCTACCGGGTTCATGTTGGCACTGGGTTGCGCGGGCTCCCCGGCGCCCGTAGCCGAGCCTGTCGCGAGCAGCGCGCCGGAACCCCCGAAAGCGGCCGCGAGCTCGGCGCCCGTCGAGCCTGCGCCCACGGCCAGCGAGGCGCCGGCCGAGCCAGCTCCGGCCGAGTCCCCGGGGCCGCGTGAAGTCAAATACGTCATGGTCGGCGGCAAGCTCGAGATCCACGCCGAGGGCGTGCGCATGAAGCCCGTGGCGAAGGCCGTGAAGCACGGCGCCGGTTGGGGCATCGCTCTCGAGGTCACGGCCGAGTCGGAGGACGAGAAGATGCACTCGTTCCTGGCGCCCAAGGCCCGCGCTCTCGCCCTCGCCGGCAAGCTGACGCGCAAGTCGGGCGGCGTCGAAAACCTGAGCGACACGCGCGAGGGGGACGACGAAGCGTTGCTCTCGCCCGGGACGCCGCTCGTCCTCGAACGCAAGTGGCCCAACAAAGCCAGCGACAAGCCGCTCGCCAGCGGCGACAAGCTCGAGCTCCAAGTCGGCCTCTGGGGTCTCGGTTCCGAGGCGAAGGCCCGACGCCCACTGAAGAAGCTGCTGCTCGTCAGCATGACGGTGGGTAAGGGCGAGCCGCGTCCTTTGATCGCACCGCCGGAATGAGGGGCCGGGACGACGTCCGGCGACTCAGGTCAAGCTCTTCTCGATGTGATGCGCCAGCGTCCGCAGCCGCTCCAGATCCGGATCCGAAAGCCCGAGCGCGCGTCGCGCCTCCGCGGCCGAATCGTCCCGCTCGTCGCCGACCGGCAAGAGCTCACCGGCCAGTGAGTCCGCCACGCAGAGCAGGGCCGCTCGTCGGTGGGGTTTTCCGTCGACGAACGGGGCGTGGTGTCGAACCAGCGTCTCGGTGAGCTCGGGAGAGAGCTTCCACGACTTGGCCAACACTTCGATGCAGCGCAGATGGGCCTCCAGGATCGCGTTCCAAATGTGCTCGAGATCCGGATCCGCCTTCTTCGCGCAAAAGTCCGCGGCGAGGATCAGCATGGCCGCGATGCCGCTGTCGTGGAGCAAGCCGGCGAGGAACGCCTCGTCGTCCGCGGCGCCCAGCATGCGTGTGAGCTCGCGAGAGAGGTGGGCCGCCAAGATCGAGTGCTTGCGCAGGCGGTCCATCGGCTTTTCGAAGCCGGGGGCTCGGAAGATCTTGGCGCCGATGCTCACTTGCAGGAAGAGATCCGTGAGTGTTCGCAGCCCGAGGCGGCTGATGGCCTGCTCCAGGTTGCGCACGGGCTCGCGCGTCGCGTAGGCGGCGCTCTGGGCGATGCGCACGACGCGTCCCGTGAGGAGCGGTTCCTGTTCCAGCAGCCGTTCGACGTCCTTGAAGCTCGTCGAGCTCTTGCGACTGAGCTCGAGCAGCTGCATGGCCACGCTCGGAAGAATCGGTGGCTCGTAGTCCGGGGCGGAGAAGCGGGCGAGAACCTCGCGAGCCAGATCCTCCGGGGTCGCGACGGCGAGGGCGCCGCCGGCGATGACGTGCGTGCCGCGCCCGTACCCTTCCCGGCGCGCCATGCCGGTCACAGGTCTTGGCAGTGCAGCCATTTTCCTCCCAGGAACGGCTGCTCGGCCCGGCGCTTGAGGCCCGTTGGAGCCGCGCTGTGCGCGTCCGGCCGCCCAGCCCAGCCTCTGCCGTTCCATTGTGGGACGGCTGGCCGTACGCTCGGTGCGCTCTCCAACCCACGCAACGGAGAGCGTTCAGGGTTTTCCACCCAAACGCCGCCCGACCCAAGAACCGGGCGGCACCTTCACTGCGTGGTGTCCGTTCCGATGATCCCCCTCCGCGAGCTCAAGCGTCGATACAAGGTGAACTTGGCGCTCGGGCGGGCGCTCCCGACCTTCGACATGGGAGTGCCGCTGCCGCTCTCCACCGGCAGTCCGATGTTCGATGCCGCGCTCGTCGAGAAGCTCTCGCCGTCGACCACGCTCACCGAGTCGGACCACGTCGCGCGCCTGTGGCACTTGGTCAGGAACGCCCGCCCCGACGAGATCACCGCTCTGGCCGCGCACTCGCGCGGGCTCCTCAACGACGCGAAGCTGCTCTTGGCGTTCCGCGCATTCGAAGAGCGGAACCTCGAGCTGACGCATACCTGGCTCCGCTCCCTGCCCTGGGGCTGGCGGCTCGCGTTTCCAGCCGCCGTGGTGAAGCCGAGCGGCTCGCTGTTCACAGGCTGGCGCCGGAGCCTCGAATTCCGTCTGGTCGAGCCTCGTTTCGACGAGCTCCGAAGCGTGTTTCGCAAGCTCCTCGCCGACGCGCCGGGCGTCGCTCTCCAGAAGTACCGGAGCGCCATCCAGTCCTCGGCGGCGCTTCTCAAGTTCCGCTTCGAGGGACCGCGTGAGCGCGCCATCCACGACTTCGTGTTCGGCAAGGGGCTCGCGGCCATCGACGAGCCATCCCTCGAGCCCATCGGAACCACGATTCGGGCGCGAAACGCGCTGCAAAGCGCCGGCCCCCGCCCGTTCTTGGACGTGCTCGAAGCTTCCGAGCGCACGATCCCCATCACGACGTACATGGGTCTGCTCGGCAACGCCGGGCTCGGTCTGACCGAGCCCAGTGACCACGTGGAGGCGCTCCGCGACTACGCGCTCCGCACGGCCACCGTGGTCGAAACCTTGCTGCGCTTGGTGGAATGGTCGCCGTGGCTCGAGGCCCGCCACGTCCAACGCTTGGCCGAGAAGGTTCGTCACGCGGTCGAGGAGCAGGGCTTCTCTCTGCCGTTCTACAAAATCGTGCGCGCCTTCAACGCCGCGCCGCTCGGGCTGAAGAAGCTGGTCCACGAACCGCTGCTCCTGCCTCTCTTGCGCCACTTCGGCGAGCGGTCGAAGGGTCTGCTTCCACCGCCGCTGCCGGTTACGTTCGTGCTGCCCGGCAACGTGATTCACTTGATGAGCTTCCTGCTCTACGCCGTGTTCGCCAGCGCGGGACCGGCGCGTCTCCTCCTGCTCTTTCCCGGGGGCGTCGAAGAGGTGGAGCCCGTGAGCTTGGAGGAGGTGGTCGCTCACCTCGCGGACGGCATCGAGGAGTGTCAGAGCTGGCTGCTTCGCAGGTTCGGCGGCCTCGCGTCGCTGAACAGCTACGCCTACGACATGTCGGCCTTGCGTCGCGCGCTCGGCGGCCTCGATCCACAGGCGCCCCTCGTGCTCGATCTGCCGTTCTCCGACGACGGCGCGGTGCTCGAGGCGCTCCTCCCCTTCGAGCGCGTGTTCAATCTGAACAACGTGTACGGCGCGCCGGGCGAGGTCTGCGTCGCGGTGGACTACTACCTCCAGTTCTTCATTCAGGGACGCGGTTTTCAGCTCGGGCTCTGGGAGCGCTACTCCGATCGCGCAGCGGAGCGCTTCACCGAGTTCCTGGATCGTCTCGCTCACTTCCAGGCGCTCGCCGCACTGGTGCCCGATGCGGAGCTCGGCGCGGACGCGCCGCGGGTCGTCGTGGGGTCGGGAGAGCGCCCATGAAGCTCGTGCTCTATGTCGACATGTACGGCGGGCGACAGATGGTTCGACCGGACTGGCAGTCGATGGTGTTCTTTTCGGGGAAGCCGCCGGCCGAGACGACCTTCATCGTGCTCGAGTCGAAACGCCTCCACGGGACCAGCGCGGACGCGGTGAAGCGTTTCATCGAAGAAGAGACGGGGAGGAAACTCGAGGTGCGGGACGTCGTGGAGCTGCCCGAGGCGCTCTGGCGCCCCGCGACGCTCGACGACTTCATCGACGCTCACAACGCCGCGATGGTGACTTGGTACGTGCAGGAGGCGTTCCCGGTCGAGAGCTTCGCTGGGTTTGCCGAGCGCTGGGTCCCGAGCGTCGTCGAAGCCACGCGCCGCGTTTTGGCGGAAGCCGAACCCAAGCTGCGCCTGCGCGCCTACCGGAAGCTCGAGGAGAGGGCGGAGCGCGTCTATGCCACCCTTGCCCGCACGAGCGCGCGCGCCACCAAGGAACGCGAGCGCTTGGCGGAACGCCTCGAGCTCGAAGCGGTCCACGAGCTCGGGAAACGACCTCCGGAACTGGAGCGCTGGGCGGAGCTGTTCGCCGAGCTCGGTTCCTGGCCCGCCATCTACCGGCTCGGCGACATGCTGGCGACGGAGCTGTGTCGAGCGGAGCGCACGGACGAAGAGCTGAACGAGTGGATGGAGCGCTTCTGGGGCGACGTCCGCATGCGCGATCAGTTGCGCAAGGCTCCCGGTTTCTGGCGGACGTTCGAGCGGCGTTCGCCGTATCGCGCCAACGTCCGTGGGGAGACCATCGACATCACGAACGCCGTGGAACAGAAGGCGGCGAGCGGATGGGAGCTCTGGCGAGGCCGCCGCGTCGGGCGCATCGTGCCCGGTCGAAACGCGCTGGTCATCGCCAGCTCGGACCCCCGCAAGACCACGTTCGTGCGCGGTGAACGCCGGCTCAAGCACGCGGCTGGCCGCGGTGGAGGCGAGGTGCGACGCTTCGGCTGCACGCTGACCGTCCCGGGGAGCAGCGAAGGGTCGCTGTCGCGCGCGTTGCTCGAGGTCGAACGCATCGAGACGCTAGCAAACGTCGCGCCGGCTTCCCTCTCGAGCGAACTCGCCAAGCTACCGAGCTCGCACCTCGCGCATCGCGCCCTCGAGCTCGCTCCGAACGACCCGCGGCAGGCGCGCATCTTGGCCGATCTCGTGATCGAATATTCGGTGGGCATCGACGCCGACGTCGCCCGCGCGCTCGCTCGGGCGCAGTCGGTGGGCAACAAGAGAAGAAGATGACATGACCTCGAGCTCCAAACCTGTCTGGTTCTTCATTCTGGCTTCGAGCGCTCTCCTCGCTCCGCTCGCCTGTGGCAGCGACGGCGGGTCGAGTGGCTCTTCGGGCGGAGGCGCGGGCACCGCGGGCACCGCGGGCACCGCGGGTCTCGGCGGAGGCTCGTCGGGTTCCGGTGGCGGTGGTGCCGGCGGCGGAGGCGCCGGCGGTGCGGACGCCGCGAGCGGCGGCTCGGCGGGCGCGGACGCCGCCGCCGACGCCGCCACGAGCTGCGACGAAAAGGCGAAGCCTTGCGTTTCCCAGTTCGGAGC
>JAXLYN010000107.1:0-10265 GCA_046351435.1 Polyangiaceae bacterium | reverse complement strand
TGATGGCGGCACGATAATCCTGCCGACAACCCAGCCCGGCAGCCCCAATTGTTGGTTCGCGAGCAGTCCTGTAATCGCCCGAGCACACCGTAGAGCAACCGATTCAGCAGCGGCACTTCGGAGCACGCCAAGAGCTTCGCGTCTTCCGCCGGGTAGAGGAACGAGAAAGCCGGCGGCTTACCAACCTTCGGCATGAAGCCGCGGGGCAGGGGATGAATGGGAATCACACGGAGCGGGTAGACCGCCAGCGCGAGCACGCGATGGATCAGTTGCGCGTAGGCGCGCCGCGTCGCCGACGATTCCGCCTTGCGCTTGCCGAGGGCTTCGTTCAGCGCGCGCATCGCTGATTCGGCGTGATCGATCGTGAAGCGGTCGACCGGTATGTCTCCGAGCCGCATGCCTCCGACGTCGATCGCGCAGAGCTTCTCGAGCCGCGCGGCGTCAAGGTCCGAGTCCTTGCGCCGAACGTGGTCCGGATGCTCGCGATGCAGATCGCCACTCGTCCATTTCTTCCCGACGTCGCCGAACGTCAGCCGGTCTGCATCGCCCTCCGGCGCAAGCTCTCCGCCGACGAGCTCACCGGCGACTTGCAAGACGCCTTTGAGCAGCGCTGGCGCAGCCGCTGCGGCCATTTCGATCAGCTTGATCGCCTGCTCCGACTCGATCACGCCGGCCTTGCGGAAACGCTTCGCGAGGTTGGCCAAGAGAGCGGATCGTTCGCGCGCATCCTCCTTCGTTCGGCACGTCGGCAGATCGAAGGTTTGTCGATTGCCGGACATCCGGATGACCGTGCTGAAGTTGCCGTCCGCGTCTTTGCGAACCTCGCCAGTTGCTCTGCGCGCCATACCTCAACCCCCACTCTCGTCCGGTGCCGCTTCCGGCCGCTCGAAAGTCTCGCCGTTCTTGGCCCGCAACCACACGGCGACGAGCGCGTAAATCGCGCTGCTCGCCGACCAGAGCGCGTCCGTGAGCTCCTGATTAAAATCGTCGAGGTCGAGGCCCTCGCGCTTCGCCGCTTGCATCATCGCGGCGGTCGCGGCGGCGTCGGCAAAGTAGAAGCGCGTTTCCGCCCAGTTCTTTCCAACAGCGATGTAGGCGGTTTCGTTAATCGAGGTACGGGGTTCCTCGTAGAAGTGGTGTCGATAGGCAGCCGCAAGACCGGCCGTCTGGCTGTAGTGAAAAGCGGCGTTCGCTCGGATCTTAACAAGAACGCGTTTCAAGGAACTCCGGCTGAGCGCAAGGTCTGTCACGACTTGCCAGTCTCGGGCTGCGGCGGGCGGAAGGGCACCCGTAATCTCGACGAACCGCGGAATCGCGAGCACCTCACGCCGCTCCTCGATCAGAGCGAGGATCTCGCGCAAGATCCCGCAGCCGTATCGCGCCGCTTGGGCGGAGATGCCGCTGAGCTCACCCTCGACTGCGAGCGAGTGCTCGGGGCTGCGCCGTTCCGCGATGCGCCCCATCAGCGTCACGCAAAACTTTAGGTCGTTGAACGCGAGCGCGAGCGCGAGCAAGAAAGCATCGGTGCGCGCCTCGGGGCTGTTGTCCCTGCGAGCCCCCCCATCGAGCGGCGCGATGATCAGCTCCGGTTTCACCTTGAGCAACGGCCCGGGAGCAACGTCGAGAAAGTCGACTTTGCGATCAGCCATTGGCGTCTCCGCTCTCCTTGCCGCTTGATTCGCGCGGCCGGGGCCACTCCATCGCTTTCCACTGACGCGCCTTTTGCAGGAACTCGGCGACCGCTTTTTCCGCGCCTTCCTTCCCGCGATAGTGCTTATCGATACTCTCGAGCGTTTCGTACTTGAGCCCTTTCAGAATCGAAGCGCCTGAGACCGCGGTGGTCGCATTGTCGAGCGCGACGATCGCGTTCCGAAAAGGTTCGTCGAGTGCAGGCGGAATGAAGAGGCCCGTTTTCGCGGCGGCTCGGCCGAGGTCCTGCAGCGCCCCACCGCTTTTTTTCCAAGCTTCGCCGCCCGTAGTTACCGTTTCGGCCGAGTAGTCCTTGAGAGCGTCGTTCCAGTTCTGAAGGCTACGAGCGGCTTCCTCCGTTGCAGCGGCGGCAAGTTTGAAAAGCTCGATCTGTCGTTCGGTCTCGAGCCTGAGATCAGCCGCGTGTGTCGCGGCATCCTTCGCGAGTTCACTCTTGAGGCGCTCGATATTGGACGCGCGGAACCAGGCGACGAGCGCGCCGGTCGCGGAAACGGCCGCACCGATCCAGGCAACGAAAACATCATCAGCCACATTCGCCTCCTCTCTTGAGTCGATCAGCCACGGTTCGCCTTAATTCGATCGCAAACTCCAGCGCCCCAAGCTGGCCGGCACGATGCTCGAGAAGTCGACCGTGTTGGAACGCCGAAGCGGCCGCGCGCTGAGCCACGTATTCGTGTTCGTCGCCGGTCGCGATCGCTTTCGCGAGCTCGGCGCCCGTTTCCTCGAGGCCCTTCGCCATATCGCCAAGCGCCTGGACCGCTTTGCGCCGTTGCGCTGCGAGCTCCTTCGCGGCGGTCGTCCGCGCTCGCTTGGTTGTCCTGTCTACTTCGTGGTTTTCTTCGTTTCGTAGCCATTGGGTCACTCCAGTGGTTGCCACGGCCTCCGGCTGTTTGCGCAGCGCGGGGGCCATTCGTTTCAGCGTTTGCGTTTCGGGCGCGGCTTCTCGGCGCCGAACCGCTCCGCAAAGCTGCGGCGAACGAACTGCCGAACAAGATCGGACGCACTGATCCCGTCGGCCTCGGCGAGCCGCTGGACCATCGCGAGCTCGTCCGCGGTCATGCGGATTGTGAAGAGCTCCGTTCGGGTTCGCGTGACCATGGTCTCTATCCTACGCGTTGTCTAGACAATGGAAAGCGCCTTCCAAGCAACCTCCCCAACTACGCGGAAACATCCATGGATCCGGCGTGCGCACTTGCCGTGGTAAAACTGAGCATGGTGGACATCGCTACAATGGGCGTTACGGCCCTCGTCGCCGGCGCAAAGATCGCGATCGAGCAGGCGCTCGCTTGGCATACAAAGCAAATCACTAGCGCCAAGACGCAGGAGGACGAACTTCATCGTGGATGGGAATTCGGGGCACGACTGATGGGCAGCGCGTAGGTCCTACAAGCCCCCCGATAGTGAGGGTCTGGAGGATGTGCGCGGCAGCTGGCAGCGGCGGCGAGGAGGGAACTCGGCGTGGGAGAAGCTCACCAGGCGCGGCGGTAGGCTCGCGCAGCTCCGGCGGCTGACCCCGACAACGGTGGAGATGCGTGGACTCGTGGTGGCAGGCGCAGGTCGGCCTCGTCGAGCGCGCCTCAGTGCGCGCCGAACAGCTCCGCCTGCACCGGTTCACCGAGTCGCCTGCGGATGGCGGGGTGCTTGAAGTACGGCGGGGCGCGAGCGGGGGCGAGCCGGGGTGGGTCCGACGGCTCGCCGAGCCAAGCGAGGTACCTCTCGATGCCGGCCGCGGTCATGACGAGAGCGCGGAGCTTCATCCTGCCGCCGCACTTGTCGCACTTCTCGACATCGATCTTGAATGCGCGCATCAGGAGCTCACGCCACGGGCGGTACCCCGACCGATGGGTGGGCGGCTTGTCTTTGGTCTTTGGGCTGCACGTCGCGCAGTCGGTCTTGCAGTCCGTGATGTCATCGCTGCGCGACATGGCTTGCTGTGGCGGCGGGGGAACGACTCGCGCTCTCCACTTGCTGGCAGCAGCGAGCACCCCCGCATAGCGAATGGTGTGGAACCCCGGGGGCGGCACGGTCGTCGCCAGCCGAACCAGAGCGCGAGCGGGTCGAGGTCGAGCGCGAAGGTTCCGTCGCTGAAAGGCCGCTTCAGCACGAGGCGGACGAGGTCGTCGCCGAGGAGCTGGACGCGCTCGTTGGCGATCGGCGGACGCAACACGTACTTGCACAAGGCTTCCCTTCCCGCGGCGTCGCCCGCCTTTGCCGTCGTAGCGGCGTGAAGCGAGAAGCCTCCCGCCGTCGCGCACAGGGCCTTGGTGTGGAGCAGCTCCGTGTCGGCGCGGAGCTGGATCGGGTCTCGACGGCGAAGGGCCGGACCGGCGGGCAGCGTGCCGGTGACAGAGGCCGCGGCGAGCGCGGCGGGGGCGGGCTCGCTGTCGGCGAGCTCGGCGTCGCGGGTGACGCTGTCGTCCTCGATCACGCCCTTGCGTCGCAAGAGCGCGAGGATGCGCGCGCGGGCGACTTGCAGCACGTCGCCGACGTCGTCGTTGGTGAGGAAGGGCAACGGGTGGAAGACGAGCTCGCCGCCCTCGGCCTCAGCGAAGACGCCGTCGAGGAAGAGGGAATGTAGGTGCGGGCTGAGTCGAAGGTCGGAGTTGACGCGTTGCACGACCGTGACGGCGCCGCTCTTGCCGCCAGGGACAGCGCGAGCTCGCATCTGTCGCTGGTACCAGCCGAGAACCGAGTCCACGAAGGTGCGAGTCACCGCGCCGAGGAGCTCGCCGTCGTACGCGACCCGAGCACGCAGCTCGAACGGCAGCGTGAGCACGAGCTGGCGCAGAGGGACGTCGGGGAGCACGTGGTCCACGAGATCTGCCGCGGTGGAGGTCATTCGGCGGCCTCCGCACGAGGTGCAGAAGCCCCGGCCCTTGCAGCTGAAGCCGACGACCTTTTGCTCGCGGCACTCTTGGCAGGCGATCACGGCGAAGCCGCGCGCGAGCACCCCACAATCGATGAAGCCCTCGAGCTCGTCCCTCACGAAGCCAGGCAGCGGCGCCGCGAAGCCGTCCTCGGCGGCGGCGTAGAGCGTGCGCAGGTTGTCGCGCACGACCTGGTGGAACGCGGTCGCCTCGGGCTTGCGGCGTTCGTATGCGGGCTTGCCGGACACGACGCGCGTTGGCGCAATCGCCATGCCCACGGTTCATGTGGGGCGAGCGCGGACGTTTTCAGCCATTTCGGGCAGGTCAGGGGTGGCGATCGCCGCACTCGCCGGTGGCGATCGCCACCTGCCGCTCGGCACCTGCACCAGCGCGAGCTGCCACGCCGACCCTTCATCGATGGCCGCCCGACACGCCTTTTCGTAGTCGGCCGCCGTCGGACCTTCGGCCTCGAACCGTGTGAAGGTGAGGTGCGTAGCGCGAGCTTGCGCACGCGGGGTGCCGGCTTCGCCGGGACGGCGGGCGCCGTGACGGGCCGTGTCCTGCTGCCGCGCTTCGACGCGGCGAGCTTCGCTGGCGCTTTCTTTCCACAGGGTTCGACGGCGCGAGCTGGCAGCAGAGACAGCGCTCCCTCGCTGGGCGGATGGCCGTCGATCAAGTCCAGCGCGCGAGCGAGCTCGGGCTCGTCGAACACACGGGCCGATTCCTCGTCGTCGTCCAGCTCGCGAAACGAACCGCGGCCCGATGCCGATGCGGCGAGTACGCCAGGCGTTTCGCTGACGTAACTGGCCCACGCCGCGCCTTGGCCCAGTCCCGCCGCGCGCCGGACCGCGGCGAGCAGCGCCGGTGCCCACAGCGCGCGGCCCGTGACGCTGGAGAGCGCCGCCGCGAAACGAACGCCGCGTCCACTCTCGACGATCTCGATCGCTTCGGAAGCCTCGCGCGCGTTCTGCCACAGCTCGTCGATGCTCCAGCGATCGAACGCCGACCCCGCCTCCGGGGCAGCGATCGGTCCGCCCCAGCCGCTGAGCTTCGCCATCGCGAGCTTCTTCTTGCGCCACGCCGAGATGGCCTCGTCGCTTTGAAGTTCGACCCAGCCCCCCACGACGAGCACGCTACCCATGGCGCGCGAGGTTAGCAGGGGCCGGCGCCGACCGGCGGAGCGGGATGGCGCGGGAGCGAACTGGCTCGCCGTGCGGCGGGCGCAGCACAGTCCTCAGCAAGCGATTCAGCAAGCGGAACCCGCCGGAGCTTCCCCGCGCTGCCGCATGTCGCGTTGTCCGCAACCGGCAGCGCATCGGATCGCTCCGCACGACAAAGCTGCAGCGCTGGCCCCGAGCGCCCCACCCGAGAGCTCTGTAGCGACCGAGCGGGCGCCGTCTCTCGACCCCGAGCACCCGTACACGCGACAGCTCTGGGATCGGATCCATCGACTGCTGAAGGTCAATTGCGGCGGAGGCGGCTGGACCGAGAGCATCGACAAGGAAGTGAAGGACGGCAAGATCGTGTTCTTCGAAGACACGCACGACCAACCCAACCCGCGTTTGGTGGGTGCGCGCGTGCCCAAACCGCCCAATGAGCTCGAGCCGTTCTTCGAGAAGCGAGTGACGGTGGGCATCTGTGTGTTCTACATTTCGCAGCGGCAGAACTGACGCGGCGTCGGCCGCGTGCCCGAGTTCAAATGCCCCAGCGCCGATCGAGCACCCCGCCGCGAGGGTTCCCGGCGCTCGAGACTCGAGCACGACGTGTCGCGCTTGCGTATGATGCCGCATGGGGTCTGGGCGGCTACCTCCGGGTCGGTTCTTCGGACACGCGCGATTGCGGCGGGACATCGGTGACCTCTCGTTGGTCGAGTCCCACCACGCGGCTGGCTCTCGACTACCGCGGCACTCGCACGACTGCGCCTACTTCTGTCTGAACTTCGGCGGGACGTACCTCGAGAGCTACGGTCGGCGGCGCCGCCGCTGCTGCACGGGCATGCTGGTGTTTCACCCGCCAGGCGAGTGCCACGAAGAGGAGTGCCACAGCGACGTCTCCTCGCTCAATGTCGAGCTCGACGGCACCTGGCTGCGCCGCGTCGCCGAGTTCGTCGCGCCGCTCGACCAGCCAGCCGAGTTCGGCGGGGACGACATCGCGGCCGCGGCTCCGGCCGGCCTCTACGGCTTCGACGACCCGGTAGACGTCGAGGCGTGGAAGAAGCTCGGCGCCGAGGCCATCGTGAAGGCGGCGGCGCGCAAGCACGCCTCGGGCAAGATCGAGGTCTTCGGCCTGGCCTACTTCCTCAACGTCGGCAAGGACCCGGTGTGCGGCCTCCAAGCGGTCTTTGAAACCGAGCTTCACTCCTTGCTCAGGGAGGTGGCCCTCAGTGACCATCGCTGCCCGCTGGACCCGGGGTGCGTGCGTGCTGGCGGAGCGTGCGTGGCGTGTCTTCATCTCGGTGAACCCTCGTGTCGATACTTCAACGGGTATCTCGATCGCGGCGCGCTCAGTGGCTCGGACGGCTACCTGCGTCCAATTTGAGATGAGGAGCAGGCGGCCCAACGAGCAAAGGACCACGTGACCGGCCTGGATTCTTCGGACCAGGGATTACTGGCGAGCCCTGCCACGGACCACTGACTTCTGGCTACTAATGGACGATTTCCCAGGAGAAGTTCCCGCTATCGTTTGAGTTCGAGCTTTTCACGGTAAACGCACCGGTGGATGTCGCGGTGACTGCCAGGTGACCCGCAGTACCGGCTGCGGGGTCGGACGTCCGAGTCACGCGGACATTGTACACGGTGTCTGTTGCTCTGATCTCGGCCGCAGACACAACGGATTGTCCCCCGGCCAGTGTGCCAGTTCCAATCAGCGACCCTGCTCCACGATTGCCCGACAATGAAGCTGTCGAGTCGCTATTGGAGATGAAGTAGGTACTTGTGCCAAGTACGCGGTTGTTACGCACGTCGCTTCCAACACAGGTCGCGCTGAGCAGGATGCCGCCGGGAAACCCGTCAACCGTGTTCCCGATTACATCCGTGTACGTGGCGCCTTGGAGCGCGATGCCCCAATCGCTCGATCCTTTCAACACGTTCCCAATGATCCGATTCGATACAGCGGGGGTGCCGGATGTACTTCTAATCCAGATTCCATCTGCCACATTTGAGATGGTGTTTCCGGAAATAACGCAGTGCTTGATGTCCGCAATGTCGCTGACAGCCGGCCAAGTCGCGATGCCCTTAGCCGCGCCGTCGATTGTGTTTCCGATGATGGAGGCGCGCTGCACGGTGCCGGGACTCGTGCTTGGACGCATGGAAATCGCATCCTTGGTGATTCCTCCGATGACATTGGCAGTGATACTGACGTCGTCACCTTGGAACTGTATTCCATACTGAGGGCAAGTCCTGATGTTGTTCCCGGTTATCGTGCACGACGGCGAATTCGAGGCGATCGCGCCAACGACAAGGCTAGTTTCGGGTTGTTGTTTGCAGGTGTCGACTAAGACGTTGCCGGTGACAATTGTGTTCGCACTTCCCTGAATGTAGATGCCCGTTCCGGCCGTGTTAGTGACATAATTTCCTTCAACGACGTTGTTCGCACATGTGCCGCCGCTGAGATATAGGACAATTCCGTAGCCGCTCGAGTCAGCGTCCTCTCCACTCCCCAGGCGGTTCGCGCCCAGAACCAGATTCCCCGAAACCCGGGTTTGGCTACAGTTGGCAAGGTGAATTCCCATTGTCGTATTGAGTTGAGTAATTCGATTCCCGGCGATCGTGAGTCTCGTGCCTCCTCCGGGGTCCACGAAGATATCCTGTCCTACATAGCCACCTGAAAACCCGGTAGGATTGCCGTTGTCGTATATGTCGCAGTCCTCGATCCGGACACTGTCCACGGCGCCCAGGGAGATCCCAGCCGCCATCGCGCCATTCACTCCGCCAGAAATCCGACAACCAGTGATTCGGATGTTATCGCTGCTGGTTTGAATGCGAATTACGCGAACGCACGTGCCCTGTAGCTGGAGGCCGTTGATCTCGACGTTATGAACGCGGTCCCCGAGCAGGGCGTCGTTTGTGACGGTGAAATTGAGAACAGGCCGACCGTCGCCGAATAGCTTGACACCCGATTGCAGAACAATTCCGTTTCCCCCGGCGTCGTTGGTTACCTTGTACGTTCCTCCGGCGGATGCAGCCGGCACCAAAACCGCCGCACCGGTCGCTGCTGCAGCTGAAATCGCCGCGTTGATTGCCGGTCCGTCATTTTGAATCCCGTCACCCTTCGCACCAAACCACCTCACGTTGAGTGGTCCCGAGTAGACCCGGCGCCAACCAGCTGAAGACGTCCCGAAACCTCCTGCATTGAAGACCGTCCCACCGTCGTCGGCAACGGACGTAGTGTCCCAACGAAAGAGACCTCCGCCTCCGTCTCCTGGGGAGGTGTACCCGGTTAAAACTGCAAGAGCGCTCGTTGACCCCCCGCTAATCGCGCGCAGCGTCGTCACGCTGTTGGCACACGCAATTCCCGGATTGACTCGTCTCCATCCGGCCGAATTACCGGATCCGAAATTTAGAACAAACCACCCGTCGTCCTGCTTCGCCGTCGTACTCCAAAAGAAAACGCCGCCGCCGCCGTCTCCGGCCGCGCTGTAGCCTTGCATTACTGCAACCCAGCTGACTGCGCCGCCAGTCAGCCCGCGCAGGGCAGTCGCAGTGTCGGCATACTTCAGTGTACCGTTTCCGGTTAGGGCCTCCACGACTTCGCCGATATCTTCGTTTGCTTGAGGATCACCCGACGGTGCGGCACATCCCGCCAATGCTTGAAGCGCTGCACCGCCGGCGACGGCACCCAGCAGTTTCACAACGAGCTCGCGCCGGCTGACGTCTTCCCTCGCGTCGGTCACGCTTACTTCGGTCCCGTCGGTTTCGCTCTTTCCGTTCGACATCGAATCCTCCCATGCAGCCCTTGGGCGCTTGGTGGACGTCCCGCTGCCGTCGAGCGACGTCAAGCAAACTCAGCGACTGCAGTGAGTGACGCGCACATGTCATCGGCGGCTGCGTTCGACGCTGGATCCATCCAGCGATGTGCGCCAAGCACGCACCTGAATTTCTGAGCGTCACCCGCAAGGGGGACAAGGCTTCGGGTGCGTCGAGCAGTCGTCGCGATTTTTTGAATCAAGCGTTCAGCTGTGGAAAACTCGAGCGCCAAGATCGAATCGGTGTGGCTCCACACGCGCGCGGTCGGCAGGCGTCATCGAGTGTTCGCTTGACGTCGGCGTGTCGCGGCGGGACTAGCTTGGTGCGGCGAGTGCTGCTCCGAGGAGGACGCCATCTCGACGAACCAGACGCGGGAAACGGGTGAAGAGATTTCGACTGGCGTGGCTGAGCCGAAAGACGACGTCAGTCGGCGCGATCTCGTGATGAAGCTGCTCGGTGCCGCGGCGGGCGGCGTCGCGCTTCAAGCGCTCACTGGGTGCGTTGCGCAGGCCGGTGAACCGGAAAGTCTCGGACAGACCCACCAAGAGCTCATCGGTACATCGGCGCTCGTCTGGGTCGACACAATCAGCGATCTGAAGGCTGTCAGCGGCCAGGGTGTGGCAAATAACAAGACTTCTACCGTTGTCGTCTTAGGGTATGCCGCAAGAGGGGACGGCGGCGGCGGTGTCTTCGTCTGGACAAAAATCACACCGCAACCGGCTGA
>JAXLYN010000106.1:0-10905 GCA_046351435.1 Polyangiaceae bacterium | reverse complement strand
GCGCGCGGCGGCCTCGAACGTGCGCTCGCTGCCGCCCCGTCCCACGTCGAGCTCCGGCGCCGCTTGCGCTCGCTGTACGAAGCCGTGGGCGACAATCGCAGCGTCGCGGAGTTCGTCCTCGGGGACGCGGCCGCGGAACAAGACGTCGGCCGACGCGTCGCCCTGCTGCTCGAAGCCGGGCACCTGCTGTTGCTCGCTGACGGCGACCCCGAACGTGCGCTCGGCGTGCTCGAAGAAGTGCGCCGGCTCACGCCCGACGGCCAGGAAGCCGTGGTGCTCTCGGCGCGGGCCTACGCCGCCCTCGGCCGGGCCGAAGAGGCCATGGCCCTCTTGGGAGAGCTGGTGGGCTCGTTCCGCGGGCGCCGCGCGCGCGAGTTGTCACCGGTGTACCGCGAGATGAGCCGGATCCAGCTCGCCGAGGGCTACCTGAGCGAGGCTTTGGCATCGCTGACGAAGGCGTTCGAGATGGACATGAAGAATGCCCGTCTCGCCATGGAGCTCGGACAGCTGGCTCTCGACATGGACGAGGTCGAGGTGGCGGGTCGCGCGTTCCGCGGAGTGACCATGCTGCGCGCCGGTGAAGACGAGTCGGGGGAGCCGGTGACGATGGAGGTCAAGGCCCACGCGCAATACCAGCTGGCCGTGCTCGCCGAGCGTGCAGGCGACGTGCGGCGCGCGAAGATGCTCGCTCAGAAAGCGCTGAGCGACAATCCGCACCATGATCTGGCGCGGCAGCTCCTGGCAACGCTCGACCGCGCTTGACGGGTCGATCGTGGTCGGCTCTGATGCGAAGCCCCGTCACGGGCAGCACCGAACATGAAGCGACAGAAGCGTCTGACGAAGCGCGAGCGCAAGGCCCAGGATCCGACCCATCGCGCCGGACCCAACGTCAAAGCGCAGCACATCCACTGCATCTCGTGCGGGCGGCACATCGAGCCGCCGGAGTTCGACGGCTCGCCGCCCACCGCGACGTTGATCACGTGCGACCACGGTTCGCGCTTCCCGGCGTGCGTGGGGTGCATGCAGCACGCCGAAGAGCTCGTGGCCACCCACGATCGGACGGGCGAGCCGGTGAAGACCGCCGCTGCGTGGCACTGAGCCCGCGCCGGCCGTCAGCGCCGCCGAGCGCTTTCCTTCTTCGCGTTCGCGCTCGCCTTCTTGCCGGGGCGCGCGCCGCCGCCCTTGTCGAGCCAGTGCAGGGCCGCGCGGTACATCCCGCTCTTGCGCTCGAGCGCGACTTCGTGGCCCATGTCCTTCGGCGTGGAGACGCGGGTCGCCACCTTGTGCCGCTCGAGCCACTCCTGGAGCTGGTGCGTGCCTTCGATCACGCTGTCGGCCTCACCGGTGATGAGATAGACGCGCTTGAGCGCGCCGGCGTTCTTCTTCAGCTCCTCGAGCCCCGAGCCACCCCAATAGCTGGTGTTGCCGGCCAGGATCAGCCAGCGGTTGAAGGTCCGCGGCTCTCGCACGCCGACGTTCAATGCCACGTACGCGCCCTCGCTGAAGCCCACCAGGGTGTTTCCCACGAGCTGCACTCGCCGACCGTACTCTTTTCGCAGTGCCTTGAGGGAAGCCAGCGCCACCTGCTGGCCGGTTGCCCAGTTGTTGTTCCAATCGCGCCCGTCGCCGTGGGGGCTCGGGCCACTCGGACACACCAGCCAGCCGAAGCGGCGCGCGACGGGTGCCCAGCGGCGGCAGTCGCGCATCGGGTTTCCGCCGCGCCCGTGCAGGTACATGACCACCGGCTTCATGCTCTTGCGACCGGCTCCCACGGGCTCGTAGTAGTAGGACTCGCCGTGCCCCGGGACTTCGAGCACGCGTAGGCCGTCGCTACCGAAGTTGCGGCTCTTGGGATTGTCCTCGTCGTCTTCGTCGGCCGCCTTGTCTTCCTTCTCGGCCTTGCTCGCAGCCTTCTCGGCTTTGGCGGGCTTCTTGTCGTCGGCGTCGTCGGCGCTCTCGCTCGCCTCCGAGTCAGTACTCTCTTCGTCGTCCTTGCTGCTCTTGTCCGTGTCGTCGCCGGCCTCGGGGATGACGAGCTTGGTCCCGGGCTTGAGCGGCGACCGCCGTTCGATGCCGTTCGCCTTGCAGAGATCCTCGATCGAAACGTGGTAGCGTTTGGCGATCTTGCCCAACGTGTGACCCTTGCCGACGACGTGGGTGCGTTCGGCATGGGCGAGCGGCGAGACGGACGACAGGCAGAGTGCGACGAGGCCGGCGAGCAGGAACCGTTGCATGGACGGGGCAAGCGCTAGCACAACCCCCCGGTCGGCGGGAAAGAGCCGGCAATCTCCGGGTCGGCGGGGGCAGGGGAGTCCACCGCCAGCAGTTCGGACGATGAGCGTCAATACCCAAAGATTACGGGCTATTGAGCGACCGCCGGGCGATGCGGACCTCCCGCTGCCGAAGGCCTTTCCGCCTCCGTCCGACCGTGCTCAAGGTCGCCCGTGGCCTCCACCAAGCGCGACCCGAGAGCGAGCCATCGCCCCGCGCGGGTGCGGCACTTCTCGATGCTCCGTGACTTCACGCTCGCGGACGTGATCACGCTCGCGAACGGCGCGTCCGGAACGTCGAGCTTGCTCTCGGTCCTCGCCTACGTTTCGGGCGGGGACACGAAGTACCTTTGGCTCGCCTTCGCGTTCCTGCCTTTCGCAATGGTGTTCGACTACCTCGATGGCCGCGTCGCGCGTTGGCGCCGCAAGAATTCGCTGTTGGGGGCCCAGCTGGACTCCCTCGCCGATCTGGTTTCCTTCGGCGTGGCGCCGGCAGCCCTCGCTTGGGGGGTCGGCATGCGCGGCGGCCTCGACGCCGTCGTGCTCGTATACTTCGTGTGTTGTGGGATCAGCCGGCTCGCCCGATACAACGCCACGGCCGCGGCGCTCTCCGACGAGAGCGGTAAGGTGCGCTACTTCGAGGGGACTCCGATCCCGACGAGCCTCGCGCTGGTATTGGTCTTGGCCATCGCGGCCTACCGAGGCCGGATTGGCTCGGCGCTTCCATTGGGCACCATCGAGCCCTTTGGCTTCACCCTGCACCCACTGGTCGGCATCTACCTCCTGAGCGGCAGCGCCATGATCAGCAAGACGCTGCGAATTCCGAAGATCTGAGCGTCAAGAACGGGGCCTTTCCCCCCGCGGCTCGCGGGTGCGACCGCTCCCCCCGCCGCCTTCGGCGGGCTCGCGGCAAATCGCGGGGGGCCTTTCCCCCCGCGGCTCGCGGGTGCGACCGCTCCCCCCGCCGCCTTCGGCGGGCTCGCGGCAACTCCCGGGGGGCCTTTCCCCCCGCGGCTCGCGGGTGCGACCGCTCCCCCCGCCGCCTTCGGCGGGCTCGCGGCAAATCGCGTAGTTGGACGCGCGGAGTTGCCCGCGAGGGCATCCTGCCGATTCAGCGCGTGAGTTCGACGCCCGTGGCGACGAACTGCACCTCGCGCACCGTGCCGTCGGGATTCTTGTTCTCGAACTTGGCGCCTTCTTCCTCCAGGTGCTCGACGTAGCCCTTCTTCATGAGCTGCACGTTGACGATCCCCTCGAGCTTCGCATGGGCTCCGGCCGAGTTCGTCGGGACGAAGAAGCCGTAGTCCTTGAAGGTGACGCGCGCGCCGCGGGCGCTCGGTTCTCGGCTCTCGGCGATCTCCATCCAGCACCCCTTCTTGGTGCAGGCACGCCGGACTTCACCTTCGACCACGACGTTCTTCCCCTCGTAGCTCTGGGGCTCTCCGAGCACGGCCCCGAGGCTCGACACCGCTCCGCCCTGGATCGGCGCGCCGTACGAGCGAGTCGAATCGGCCTTCGCTGCCTTCGGCTCGGCGGGCCGCGTCGGCGCGGGCGACTCGGGGGTGGGCGCCGGCTCGGTTTCACAGGCAAAAACCGCAGCCGCGCAGGCGAGGAGGAGCACGTTTCGATGCATGCTCGCCGGTTATCGCACGGCTCCTCATTCACGCAAGGCCTGGACGGCAGCGCCGCGCCGCGCCAGATTCCGCCCATGTCCCTCGCTCGTATCGGCCGTTCGGGTTTTCTCGCGGCGCTCCTTTTCTCGGCGACGCCGACCTGGGCGGCCGGACCCGAGGCCCACGGCGAGGCGGAGGAGAAGGCGGATTTCAGCGAGGTCGTCGAGGGGGCAGCTGCTCTGGAAGGGCGTATCCGCGCCCCGTGCTGCTGGACGCAGACCCTCGACATCCATGGCTCCGAAATTTCCAACGAGCTGCGCCGCGAGATCCGCCGCCGGCTCAAGGCCGGCGAAAGCTCGGACGCGATTCAAGCCGACTTCGTCAAACGCTACGGCGAAAAGATCCTGGCCGTCCCGCCCGGCAACCCGCTGAAGGACGTGGGCGTGCTGCTGTCGCTGGCGTTCGGCGCGGCGGGCATCGGCCTCGGCGCGATGCTGCTGCGCTGGCGCAAGCGTTCCGAGGCCCAACGCGCAGCAGCGCTCGATGCCGAGCCCAAAGGCAAGAAGGGCAAGAAGGCGGCGCGCGACGCCTACGACGATCAGATCGATGCCGAGCTCGAGAAGCTCTGACGCCGCGCGCCGGGGTCGCGACTCGGGCCGTCACTGCGCGGCGGTGCGCGCCCGGCGACCGAAGTAGCCGACCGCCAGGATCGAGAGTGCCACGAGCGCGCCCACCGAGCCGACGAGGCTGAGCAGGGTCGGCACCCCGAGTTTCATCGGGAAACTCTCGGTCACGACCCAACGCCGCGTGGCAGCGACCGACGCGAGGTTGAAGAGCGCATGCAGGAGCATGGCGGCGAACAGGCTGCCACTGGCTTGGCGCGCCACGCCCGTGGCGAGCCCGAGGCCGAGTGCACTCATCCAGCGGACGATGCCGAGACCTCCCGGCATGTCCGCGTGCATCCAGGCGAACACCGCCGTGGTGGCCAGGGTCGCGACGAAGCCGCGGCGAAAGTAGTCGGTGAGAGAGCGCGCGGCGCTGAGCACGAAGCTCGGCTCGATCACGCTCGGGCTGAGCGCGCTCGA
The DNA here is from genome assembly GCA_046351435.1 of Polyangiaceae bacterium. Taxonomy (GTDB): domain Bacteria; phylum Myxococcota_A; class Polyangia; order Polyangiales; family Polyangiaceae; genus JADJKB01. Next base: position 5,937 of record JAXLYN010000106.1, on the reverse strand, counting down.
GTCGGGGGCCGCTGCCGGCCGGACCACCGACGCTGCAAGCTCCACGATGCTCTGCACGAACGACCAGACCGCACCGCGGAACATCAGTTCTTCGGCGATGGGCGACAGCACGACGGTGAAGAGCAGCGTGGCGACGACCCCCGAACCCACGAGCTCGCGGCCGAACTCTCCGGTCGACGCCTGCACCGCCGCGCGGCCGCGTTCCGCGAGCTCGCTGAGCAGCGTAGGCAGCGCAACGTAGATGGCCGCGTAGCTCGCGAGCACGTAGGCGGCCGGCGCGAGAGCCGTGACGACCGCGAGCGCGCGGAGGCGCGGGAGCTCGAGCCCGAACGCCTGGCGTGGGTTCGGGAGCAGGAGAAACGCGAGGCCGAGGCCCACGGCGAGGCACAGAACCTGGACGCCGGACGTGTAGGCGGCGAGGCTGAGCTCGCGCGCGATGGAGAGCGGGACGGCCCGGAGCAGGTGGTCGGAGAGCAGCCGGAACGACAGGAGCCACACGCACGCGATGGCTGCGTGGCGGGCCACGCGGCCGGGCGAGGGCTCGAGCTCGCTCACCATGGCAATACTTCGCCGTTCATGTGCAAGAAGCGGCCGCTCGAGTCCAGCGTGGTCTCGTCGATGCGCGCGAGGAGTCCCGCCGCCGACTCCGTTGCCTCGATCATGCCGTGGCCATGCGTCATTTCGGTGCGGACGGCTCCCGGGTGCAGAATCACCACGGCGATGCCGCGTGGCGTGAGGTCCCGGGCCAGAGACACGCCTGCGGCATTCAGCGCGGCCTTGCTCATGCGGTAGCCGTAGTAGGCGCCCGAGCCGTTGTCGCCCATGGAACCCATGCGGCTCGTGACGAGCGCCACCTTCGCGCCGGGGGCGAGGCGCGGCAGCAGGGCGCGCGTCAGGAGCAGTGGTGCCAGTGCGTTCACCTCGAACTGCGCGCGCACGTTTTCCGGAGTCAGGTCGTCGAGGCCATCGGCGCGCAGGATGCCCGCGTTCTGGATCAAGAGGTCGATCCGGTCGTGCTCGAGACGGGCCTGGAGGGCGGCAGCAGCCCCGGGCTCGGCGAAGTCGATGCCGGCTTCCACGCGCACGTCGAGCGCGGCGAGCTCGGGCGAGGCTCGGCGACAGACGGCGATGACCTGATCGCCGCGCGCGCGGAGCTGGCGCGCGAGTTCCAGACCAATCCCTCGATTTGCACCCGTGACGACCGCTACTGCCATGAACGAAGCCTCCGTCTTGCAGCTCTCGGGCGGCGGCGAGCCGTCGTCAAGCGCTGCGGCTCTGCTTCGACTTGCCGGCCGTTCGCCGAGAACGCGCTGCGGCTTTGGGCTTCTTGGCCTCGCCGCTGCTCTCGGCAGGAGCCTCGGCGTCGGCGCCGGAGCCGAGCTCCCCTCGGAAGAGTTTCTCTGCCGCCTCGGCGGCCTTCTGTGCCTTCTCGGTCTCGCCGCGCATCTCCATCAAGAAGCGACTCGGGATCTGTGGCCGCGCCTTGCCCCACTTCATACGCGCCTTGCACAAGGACAGGGTGAGCGTCTCGCGAGCCCGCGTCACGCCCACGTAGCAGAGCCGGCGCTCCTCTTCGATGCTCCGACCATCCACGATGGAGCGACCATGGGGCAAGAGGCCTTCCTCCATGCCCACCATGTAGACGTGCGGGAACTCGAGGCCCTTGGCGCTGTGCAACGTCATCAGCGTGATGGCGTGGAGCTGGCGCTTGTCCTTGTCGTCGTCCTTCTGGTCTTCGCGCCCGGCGAGCGTAGTGTCCTCGAGGAAGCCGAGCAGGCTCGGCTGGGCTTCCCGAGCTTCGTATTGGGCGATGGCGTTGACGAGCTCTTCGATGGACTGCCAGCGCGCTTCCACGTCGCCGGCACCTTTGTACACGCGTTCGATCTCCGCCTTGTAGTGCACGGTGCCGATCAGCTCGCGCACGAGCTCCGCGAGCGGCATCGAACCCAAGCGCGAGCGGAAGCCTTCGATCATGCGCCGGAAGGACTCGATGCGTTCGCCTGCGTAGTGAGGGATGTCGCCGTTTTCCGTCGCCTGGGGCAAGACCACCCAGAGCGGCTGCCCCGCGGCCACGGCCGCTCGCAGCAGGGTCTCCACGGTGCTCGCGCCGATCCCGCGGGGCGGCGTGTTCAGGATGCGGAGCAGCGACACCTCGTCGTTGGGGTTCGAGAGCACCTTGAGGTAGGCGAGGACGTCGCGGATTTCCTTGCGGTCGTAGAACGATTGCCCCCCGACCAGTTGGTAGGGCACACGCTCGCGGCGGAGCTCGAGCTCGAAGGCTCGCGGTTGCTCGTTGGTGCGGAACAGAATCGCGATGTCGCTGGGCGACACCCGGTTCGGGTTCTCCGAGTCGGTGCGCCGCTTGATCTCACGCACGACGTTTTCGGCTTCCGCCGTCTCGTCTTCGAAGCGCACGAACCGGGGCGGTTCGCCTTCGGATCGGAACGGGCGCAGCACCTTGTCGTGCCGCGTTCGGTTGTGCGCAATGAGCGTGTTGGCGAGCTGGAGGATGGGCGCCCGGGAGCGATAGTTGTCCTCGAGGCGCACCACTTTGGCCTCGGGCCAGTCGCGTTCGAAGCTCAGGATGTGGGTCACTTCGGCGCCGCGCCAGCCGTAGATGGACTGGTCGTCGTCGCCCACCACACACAGGTTGCGATGACGCTCGGCCAGCGCTTTGACGATGCGATACTGGAGGCCGTTGGTGTCTTGGTACTCGTCGATGAGCAGGTGATCGAAACGCGAGGCCTCGGCGAAGCGGGCCTCCGGAAAATGGGCGAACAGCTCCTCGGTCTTGAGCAAGAGGTCGTCGAAGTCCATGGCGCCGCTGGCTCGCAGGGCGGCTTGGTAGCGCCCGTAGGCCAGCGCCGCGAGCTCTTGCTTGTCCCCCTCCGCCTTGGCCTCGGCCTCTTCGGGCCGCAGCGAGGCACCTTTGAAACCGCCGATGGCATGGATCAAGTCGCCGGGGCGGAGCGTCTCGTGTCCCACGCGGATCTCCCTCAGCGCGGCCCGGGCCACGGTCTCCTGGTCGCCGCGGTCGTAGATCGTGAACTCCTTCGGGTAGCCGAGCTTCTCGGCGTGTCTGCGCAAGACCCGCACGCACAGCGAATGGAACGTGGAGATCTCGGGAGCCGTACCTTTTCGCCGCCGACCGCCCTTGAGCAGGGTCATGGCGCGCTCTTTCATCTCGCGCGCGGCTTTGTTGGTGAAGGTGACCGCCAAGATTCGGTCGGGTTTGATCCCGCTGTCGATGAGGGCGGCGATGCGATGAGTGATGACCCGCGTCTTGCCCGTGCCGGCACCTGCCAGCACGAGCAGCGGCCCGGAGAGCGTGCGCACGGCGGCGCGTTGCGCGGGGTTGAGGCTCGGTTCGGACATCAGCGCTCACTCGTCGGCAACGCGCAGCGCCCCGCTCGGCCCCGCTGCCCGGCTGGCGTACGAGCCTGCTCCCCTGGGGCGCGGCCTGTGATGGGTCGAAACATGTAGGCATGCGGCCATAGAAAGGTGGCGCCGCAGGGTCAAGCTTCCATCCCCGGGCGTTCCGTGCGTCGGCCCTGGCAGAGTTCCGCGCGCTCGACTACGGTCGGGAGTCGGCCATGTTGAGCGACAAGGTGTTCGAGCTGATGCCGGGGGTGCGCGCGCACTTCGGCTGCGGCAGCCTCGAGAAGCTCCCGCGGCTGGTGCGCGCCACCGAGCGCGAACGCGTCTTCATCATCACCGACGCTGGCGTGGAAACCAGCGGTATTCCGGGGCGCGTCCAGAGCGCACTCGCCGCCGAGGGGCTCCTGGTCGAAGTCCTGCCGGGCGTGCGCTCGAACCCACGCGTCGAACAGGTCGAGGCGCTTTCGGCCCGCGTTCGCACGGCGACGCATCCCGTATTGGTGGCCGTGGGTGGCGGCTCTTCCATGGACTCGGCCAAGGCCGTGGCGCTCCTGTCGGTGAACGGCGGCAGCCTCAGCGATTTTCCTCCCGGCTGCCGCCCGGCGCACGCCGGGCACCCGGTCGTGTGCGTGCCCACCACCGCCGGCACCGGCAGCGAGACCAACATGTTCGCCGCGATCATCGACCCGCGCAGCCGGCGCAAGATGGTCGTGGGCCACCCGAGCGTGCTCCCGGAGGCCGTCATCCTGGATCCGGAGCTGACGCTCGGCGTGCCGGCGGACGTCAGCGCGCACACCGGGATGGACGCGCTGGCTCACGCCATCGAGGCGTTCACCAGCAATCGCCACAATCCGCTCTCGGACGCGCTGGCCCTGCGCGCGCTCGCGGCGCTCGTGACGTTCTTGCCTTCGGCCGTGGAAAATGGCTCGGATCTCGAGGCTCGCGCCCAGATGTTGCTCGCGGCGCACCTCGCGGGGCTCGCATTCGCGAGTTCGGGGCTCGGGCTCTGCCATGCGTTGGCCCACCCGCTCTCGGGTCGGCTCGACGTGTCCCACGGCCAGGCCTTGGCCACGCTCTTGCCCCATGTCATGCGCTTCAACTTCGGCGTGTGCGAGGCTCGCTACGCCCAGCTCTCCATCGCCCTCGGCGTACGCGCACCGGGCGTGAGCGACGCCGAGAACGCGCACCGCAGCATTTCGGCGGTCGAGCGCCTCTCGCAGAGCATCGGCACCCAGCGCTCGGCCACCGAGCTCGGCGTGGAGCGCAAGCATCTGCCCGAGCTGGTCGAAGACGCCATGGCCGACCTCGTGCTCTCGGGGACACCTCGCTTCCCCGAGCCGGGCGACGTGCTCGCGCTGTACGAGGCAGCGCTTTGAGCGGCCCCGAGCGGCTTCGCGTCGACTCCCAAGGTGTTTCCCTCCACGTGGAGCGCTGGGGGACGCGAGGCCCGGTGGTGGTCCTGGGCCACGGCTTCGGCGGCAGCGCGCGGAACTTCCGGCCCCAGGCACGCTTCCTGGCGAGCGTTGCGCAGGTGGTGCTGTTCGACGCGCGGGGACACGCGCGGAGCGATGCCCCGCCCGACGCCGCGAGCTACCGGCCGTCGAGCTTCGTCGCCGACCTGAGCGCCATCTTGGACGGCCTGCGGGTGCGGCGTGCCATCGTGGGCGGGCTCAGCATGGGTGCAGGCATCGCGCTCCGCTTCACGCTCGAGCACCCCGAGCGCGTCGCGGGCCTCGCGCTCTCCGCGTTCCCGCGGGCGGTGGACGAACCCGAACACGTGCCGTGGGCGCTCGAGTTCGCGCGTAGCATCGAGCGCGACGGCCTCGACGTGGCGGGAGAGCGCGCGATCTGGGGACGCTTCGACGGCCAGGCGCGCGAGCTCATCCGTCAGGGCTTCCTCGAGCACCAACCCCAGGCGCTCGCCCACGTGCTGCGGGAGCTGATCGCGATCCAGCCGGCCCCCGCGGCGATCCCGGGGCTCGAATCGATTCGGGCGCCGACGGCGGTCATCGTGGGTGCGCTCGACGGCCCTTCGCTGGGTCCCTGTCGCACCCTCGGTCGCCGCATCCCGGGCGCAGAGCTCTCGGAAGTGGCCGGCGCCGGGCACGTGGTGAACCTGAGCCACGCGGCCGAATACAACCGCATCCTGTCGAGATTGGTCGAGCGCGCTCGGAGCCGCGGAGAGCCTTCCTGAACCAGGTTCCGGTGCCGGCGGGTCGCCCGGCTTTGCCTGCCCGGGCCCGAGCGGTACCATGACCTTGTCGTGATCGCTCGGCTCCCCACCGTCGTCCTCCTGCTCGCGCTCGTCCCGGCGCCGGCCCTCGGAGCCGCCGACGACGCTCAGGATCCGGAGGCCAAGGCGAAGGCGGCCGCGCGCTTCAAGGAAGGTGAAAAGGCCTTCAAACGTCACGAGTACTCCACCGCGGCCAAGGCGTTCGAGGAGGCCTACGACATCGCGCCGCACCCCGCCGCAATCTTCAACGCGGCGACGGCGTACCAGAAGGCGGGCGACCTCGTGCGCGCTGCGAACCTCTGCGCGCGCTACTTGAAAGATGCTCC
>JAXLYN010000105.1:0-11383 GCA_046351435.1 Polyangiaceae bacterium | reverse complement strand
TACTTGCGGCTGCTCGAACCGGCCCAGGGGAGCAAGAGCGGCTCGAGCCCACCGGCGGCGGTGGTGTCGGTGGGGAACGGGTAGCTCTTCTCGGTCCAACCCACGGCGCGGCCGGGCTTGAGCTCGATGCGCACCCCGGACTTCTCCGGCACGAACGCGATGGTGCCGAGCACCCGATTCTCTTTGAGCGCGCGCCCCGTCTCGGCCGCGAAGACCCTGCGGATGGCGCTCTCGGTGACCTGATACACGAACAACGCGTAGCGATCGACGACGTCGCCGCCCAGCTCCTTGCTGGCCTTGGCGTGCAAGAGCGCCCGCACCACGATCTCCGCCTTGCCGTCGCCGGTCAGGTCGCGCGCGGTGACGTCCAAGACGTCTTTCGGGTCCGCCACGCCAATGGTGATGAACGAGTAGGTCGTGCCGCCGCGGTAGCCCTTGCCGAAGACCACGATGTCGCGGTCGTGGACCAACACGCGCTCGGTGTCCGTGTTGCCGGCGACATCGGTCACGAAATCGAAACGCGGCGGCTTGGTGCCGACCTTGCGATCTTTGCGATACAGCGCGTAGAGCCGGTCCAGCATCTCGTCGGCGGTCGGCGGGCGCGGCGGCGGCGGGGGCGGCGGTCCCGCGGGCTTCTTGGCCGCCTTCTTGCCGCCGGACTTCAAGCTCGGTGTCCCAGTCGCTTCGTCCACCTTGCTGAAGGCCTTGCCGTCCCATTGGAAGGTGCGGCTCTTCACGCTCTCCCAAGGCAAGAGCGCGCTCGGCATGTCACCCGAGAGCGGCTCGGCGTAGCTGTCCGGCTCGAAGCCGTCGGCCTTGCCCTGAGCGACGGTGATGGCCGGCAGCTTGCCCTTCATCGCGACGCTGACGTCGTTCTCGATCTTGCCCTTCTCGGTGACGATCGCGACCTCGTGGGAGAACGCCGCCCAGGGCGCGTCGTCGGTGCCGATCTTCATCACTTGCAAGATCTCGCGGTACTTCTCCGGTGCGCCGACGCGCTTCTGGATCAAGATCTCGTCTTTCCCGTCGCCGTCGAAGTCGCGCAGGATCAAGTTCGTGACCATGCTGGCGTCCGCCACGCCCAGCTCACCGAAGTAGAACTGGTCTCCCCCGCGGTAGTGCGGTCCGACGATGGTCAGAAAGCCGCCGTACACGGCGACCCGCTCGAGCATCTTGTCGCCGTTGATGTCGCCGTACGCTTCCCGCGCCGCCGTCTCCGACAGGCCCTTCTGCTTCAGGAGGCTGGCCGACAGGCCCTGCTCGTTCTCCAAGCGCAAGCGCGGCAGCGACCCGCCCCCCGAGCCGGTTCCGGTGGCGAGCACGCTCTTCACGGAGCCCGGTGAGTCCGAGTCGGTGTAGCGCAGCACGGCCCGCATCCCGACCCGCACCGACGCCGATTGGGGCATGGCGCTCCACGGGATCTTGGCCTCGAAGGTGTAGCCGTTCTTCGCCGGCGCCTCGACCAACTGCGCGCCCTTGACCGCGCCGCCCTTGGTGCGCACCGAGCCCGCCACCTTGCCCGGATCGCCCTGGAAGAGCAAAAGCTCGTAGTTGGTGTAGCCGCCTTTGCCGCTCGGGAAAGCGATCAGCAAAGAGCCGTGATCCTCACTGGCCCCGTAGCCCGAGGTCCGGACCAACTGCTTGTCGCTGACCTTGAACGCGACGTAGAGGTATTGGTCGTCGTAACCGATCTGACCCGCCGCCGATTCGCCGCCGGCGCTGCCCTGCACGGCGTGAGACAGGCTGTCCATCTTGCCGGGCCACTCTTTGAGCTCCCCGTCGAGACGCAGCTTGATGTTCGCCATGTTGATGGCGTCGAGGGTGGTCCCCGCAGCCATCGCACCGCCGGCGCTCAGCGCGACGGCAGTGAAGCTCGCAAGCGCTGTCGAGAACCGTGTCACGGCGTCCTCCTCAGCGCTTCATCCGAAGCTCGGCTTGCTCCTGCGCTTCGAGCTCGGCCAGCGCCTGCATGAGCTCTTCCTGCTCGGCTTGGTCGAGCGCAGGCTCCGCGGCACCCGCCTCCGCCTTCTCCTCCACGCGCACGGCCTCGCGGGGCGCCGGCGGCGCTTCGGGCGGCAAGACGCCCATCTTGCGCTTGAGCGCCTCGAGGTCCGCGTCCGCGCCCGCGGTCATCTCCAAGTTGGCGAACTTGGTGGCCAGAACGTCCCCGGAGTACTCCTCGGCCAGCTCCGCGCCCGCCTCGGCCTCGGCCTCCATCTGACCGATGCGCTGCTCCATGTGCTCGAACGCCTCGAAGGCGCTGGCGTTGCGGAGCCCGCTCATCGTTTCTTGGATCTGCTTCTGGGCCTCGGCGCGCTTCTTGCGCGCGATCAGCAGGTTCTTCTTGCGCTTGGCCTCTTCGATCTTCGCGTTCAGAGCCCGCAAGGCCAGCTTGAGCTGATCGACGGCTTGCTTCTGCTTTTGCCACTGGATCTTGTACTGCTCGGCGAGGCTCTCGTGCTCCTTCTTGCGAGCCAGAGCTTCTTTCGCCAGCGCGTCGTCGCTGGCGCGCACTGCCATCATCGCGCGCCGCTCCCACTCGGCGGCCGTGGCGGCTTCCTGCTCCGCCTGCTTGGCCAGCCGCTTCTCGTCGGCGATCGAAGAAGCCACCTGCTTCTTCGCCTCGATGAGCTGGGCGTTCATGTCGATGACGATCTGATTCAGCATCTTCTCCGGGTCTTCGGCCCGGCTGATCAGGTCGTTCAGGTTGGATTTGATGAGCCTGGCGAGGCGCGCGAAAATTCCCATGGTCGCTCCGAAAATCCCTACTACTTCATCAATTCGCGCAAGGGCCCGATGTGTTTCGAGAGCGCCATGCCCATGTCGGCCAGGACCGCCTCGAGCTCGTTGGTGTCCAAGTTCTCGAGCTCGAGGGCTGCGGTCAGCACGATGCGGCTGTCCTCGAGCGCGTAAGCCGCGTGGAGCAGGTCCGAGGCGTTGAGCTCCAAGAGGCGCCGGAACACGCGCGCTTCCAGCGCCGGGTTGCCCGTCGGCACGGGCCCGATGGCCACCTGGGTGACCAGCACCGGGGGAGCGATGCGCACCGCCACCGGCGCCAGGTTGGCACCCACGGGGACCAAGAACGTGCCGTTCTCGAGGCGCTCGAAATGGCGGCCGAGCCGGTTGAGAAACCCTTCGAGATCTTCGTCGGTCTTCAGCATCGGGCGACTACCGTATCACGGCCAAACCGCGCCGTGACAGCCCGTAAAGGCCTACGAATTCCGGCGATTCGCCGTCGGACGGCGGTGACGGCGCGGCACCGTGTGCGAGGGGGCGGCGGTTTCAACACACGCCGCCGGTCACCCACTTTTTCGCGACGCACTTGTAGATGATGCCGCTGGAGCAGCAGCCGAGCTGGCCAGAGGCGGTGCAGGTCTCGCCCAGCTTGATGCTCGAGGCGGCGGGGCAGCACTCCGACGCGCCGTTCGCCGAGTGGACCTGCTGTGAGCAATCGCAGTCGAATCGCGTGGAGCCCGCGCAGCAGCTCGTCCCGGAGATGCACGCGCCCTGTTGCGGGACGATTCCGTCGCATCGACCGGGGCGCGATGGTGCAACCGCCGCTGCCACCGGTCGCGCCGGTTGCTGCCACCGGTCGCGCCACCGCCCCGCCGTTGGCGCCGCCAGCCGCCCATCGCGCCGCCGCTGCCGCCCATCGCGCCGCCGCTGCCGCCCATCGCGCCGCCGCTGCCGCCCATCGCGCCGCCGCTGCCGGCCGCTGGCGCTGCCGCTGCCGCCGCCGGCGCCGTCGCTGCCACCGGTCGCGCCGCTGCCGGTGCCTCCGCTACCACCGGTCGCGCCGCCGGCCGGTGCCTCCGCTACCACCGGTCGCGCCGCTGCCGGCCGTGCCGCCGCTGGCGCTGGCCGCCCCGGAACCGCTGCTGCCGACCTCGGGGTTCGTCGAGGTGCTCGAGCAGGCGACCACGCAAACCGCGATCAGGAACGCCGTGCTGCGCATGGTCGAAGCGTATCACGAGCGGCGCGCCGAATGGCCGCGCCGTCGCGGTCCGCGCGCACGCTCACCACTTGCTTCCGGCGGTGCCGCTTCGGGCTGATGGTGACGTGGTCGAGCCTAAACTGGCTCTTCAGCTTCTCTGCCACCGCTCGGCACACCCGACACCGTGCGCACCGCGATCAGAGAGTCGGGCTGTGCACGGTCAGCGCGTCGAATTGATCCGAAATGCGCCAGACGTGCAGGTCGTGCAGCTCGCAAACGCCGGGGCACTCGCGGATCGCCGTCCCGATGGCGGGCACGTCCAAGCGGCTGCGCCGCTTCGAGCAGGATGGCCGTGGTCTCGCGCACGCGCCAGCCGCTGTAGGCCACCAGAAGTGCGATGAGCACCGACAGCGCCGGGTCCGCGTCGCATGCCGAAGAACAACACCGCGCAGCTCGCGACCAGCGCCGCGACTGAGCCGACGGCGTCCGTCGCGACGTGGGCGAACGCGGTTTCACGTTGAGGTTTCCGATGCTGCGCGCGCATCAAGATGAGCGCGACGACCAGGTTCACCAGCAGGCCACCGCCGGCGATGACCAACATGATGCTGGCTCGATGTCGGTGGGGAAGAAGCGCTCCACGGCCTCCTTCACCACGAACACGGCCGTGATGGCCAGGGCGATGCCGTTGACGAATGCGGCCAGCACTCGGCGCGCCGAAAGCCGAAGGCCGAGCGTTCGGTTCGGGGTCGGAGCGCCCAGCGCTGCGCGATCAGCGCGAGCGAGCGCGCCGGCGTCGGCCAACATGTGACCCGCGTCGGCCAGCAGCGCGAGGCTGCCGCTGACGTAGCCACCGACCACTTCGACCAGCATGAAGCCCAGGCGAGCACTGGGCGTCAACGCCAGCGCTCGGGTCGGCGGACCAGCCATGGTCGCCGTGGACCGGGCGCACCGTACGTGACCACCGTGGCCGTGACCGCCGTGGCCACCGTGGACTGTGGCCCGCGTGACCGCGACTGCTCGGGCCGGGACCGTCGCCTGGGACATGCCCTCCTAGCGTGGCGCGCGACGGCGCCCGAGCGCAACCAGAGCGGTCAGGCCCAGGCCCCAGAGCCAGGGAACGGGCTTCGCGGGACCTCGGGTCGAGCAGCCACCGCTGTCCCCGGAGTCCGACCCCTTGCCCGACGAGGTGGCCTGGGGAATGCACGCTCCGAGCTTCGCGTCGCAGGTCGAGCGCTGGCGCAGGCCGGTGCCGCGGGGTCAAGCCGCCACGCACGTACCGCTAGCCGTCGGCGCTGCCCTCGGCGAAGCACTTGTAGCCGCTGCCGCAGGGTCCGTGGAGCTGCAGGGCAAGCCCGCATTCGCCGCCTCCGGTGCCCCCGGCGCCACCCACGCCGCCCTCGGCTCCGGCGGCGGTGTGCTCGAGCTCGTCGTCACCCAGAACGGCGGCTCGTAGCCTCCGGCCTCCGCCGCCTTCTTCGCGGTGTCGATGATCAGGTCCTTCCACGAGCTCACGTCGCCGTAGACGGAGGGGCTCGGTGAGGGCTGCGCTTCGGAGAGCACACCCATCACGCGCCCCTGCGTGTCGAGCGCCGGCCCACCGGAATCTCCCGGGCAGGTTCCGTCCGAACCCTGCCATTCGGTCGGCTTCACCTGGTCACCACCGAGACCGCCGCACAGGCCACCTACAGTAGGATCGCTTGCCGCCCGGCGGAGTACGCACAGTGCCGGACGAATTCTTGCTGTTGGGGTCGGTCAGGCCGTAGCCGACCGCCGAGTACTCCTCCTGCTGCTCCGGTTTGGAATCGATGCGAGGAATGATGGGCTTGGTCACGCTCTCGGGAATCCCGGCGCCCTCGAGCTGGATCAACGCCACGTCGTTACCGCAGATGTCGGTGGAGTCGGGTGGGACGACGACGTTGCCCGTGCCCTCGTAGAACTCGGGCCCGTCCTGCGTCGGTCGCACCGTGTCGGTGGTGGTCACGCGGAAGATCGCTCCGCCGTTGGTGAAGTTCTCGTCTGACCGCACACCACGCTGTTCTTGCGGACCGCCACCGGAGGTCAGTGCGACGCAATGCCGCGCCGTGAGCACCAGGTTCGGCGCGATCAGCGTGCCGCTGCAGTGACCGGTGAAGTACACGTTGAAGATGTTGATGGCGAGCCCGACCGCCGCCTTGTCGGCGTCGTCCACGAAGCCGTCGATCACGCGGCCCTGGGCCTGTGCGGCGGGTACGCGCTCGCTGCGCCTGTTCCCACACCACCCCACGGCGAGCAGAGTCGGTCTCATCGACGCAGCGTAAGCAATGCGCTTCATGTTCGCGGCTCCTTGAGTTTAGGCCGGAAATGTACCGGCGTGAGCCCGACGCGCAAGCACCGAGGTCCCGGATGGGCCGCTTTTTCCCGAGCGCTGCCGCGCGGCACCTTCTTCCACCGGAGCCCCGGAAAGGTATGCTGGGACATGCTTGACGGAGAGCCTGAGAGTGCCTGACGTTCGACGGACGTCATGCTGCTGCCGGCGTACAGTGAGGTGTTGCCGGCCGAGGTCGATGAAGTCGCGTGTGACGCGCGCCATCGAGCTCAACATCCTGCTGGTCAGCGCCGCCATGGACTCGGTCACCGAGGCCTGCGCGGCGGTGATGATGGCGCGCCAGGGCGGCATCGGCATCGTGCACAAGAACCTGCCCCCGCGCGATCAGGCCCACGAGGTCGATCGGCCAAGCGTGCCGAGAGCGGGATCATCATCGACCTCGGTCACGGTCCGCCCCTCTCAGTCCTTGCGCGAAGCCTTGACGGTCATGCGCGAGCACGACGTGTCGGGCGTGCCGGTCGAGGGCGACTCGCCGGTGGGCATCCTCACGGCGCGTGACATTCGCTTCGAGAAGAACCTGGACCAACCGGTCAGCGCACTGATGACCACGGACCTGGTCACGGTGAGCCCGGGCGTAAGAACGACGCCGCGCGCGAGCCTGCACAAGCACCGCATCGAGAAGCTCTTGGTCGCTCGCTGTGGCAAGCTGATCGGCCTGATCACGATCGGGGCGACTTGTTTCCGTGCCGAGCGCGAATCCCTACGCGCCCGCGACGAGCGCGGCCGGCTGCGCTGGGCGCCGCCATCGGACCCGGCGCCGAAGGCATGCAGCGCGCGGACTTGCTGGTCGAAGCCGGCGTGGATCTGATCGTGGTGGACACCGCCCATGGCCACTCCAAGGGCGTGATCGACGCGGTGAGAAACGCCAAGAAGCGCCACCCGAATCTGCAGGTCGTCGCCGGCAACATCGCCACGGCGGACGGCGACCTGGGCGCTGATCGAAGCCGGCGTGGACGCGGTGAAGGTGGGCATCGGGCCCGGCAGCATCTGCACCACGCGCATCGTGGCCGGCATCGGCGTGCCCTGATCACCGCCATCGCGGACTGCGTCAAGGTCGCGGACCAGCACGATGCCCGTCATCGCCGACGGCGGCGTGAAGTCGGCGACGTGGAACAAGGCCATCGTGCGGCCGGCGCCTCGTGCGTGATGATCGGCTCGCTGTTCGCAGGCACCGACGAGTCGCCCGGCGAGCTCGTGCTCTACCAAGGCCGCAGCCGTCTACTGGGCATGGGGTCCATGGGCGATGAAGCGCGGCAGCAAGACCGCTATGGTCAGGCCGGCACTGCGGACGAGAAGCTCGTGCCGGAGGGCATCGAGGGCCGCGTCCTGCACCGCGGCTCACTGCGCTCGGTGATCGACCAACTGGTCGGCGGCCTGCGCGCCTGTGGCATGGCCAGCACGGGCTCCCGCGACATCCAGGACATGCGCAAGAACGCCAAGTTCGTGCGCATCACCAACGCCGGCTTGCGTGAGAGCCACGTCCACGACGATCACTGCCGAAGAGGCGCCGAACTACTGGGTCTGAGCCGCCGGGCTGTCCCATCTCCGCCGACCCCCGCATCGCCGTCGCCAACGCCCGACGTGCCCTGCGGTGCCCATCGTGCTCGCGGAGGAGGACCTCGCCAAGGAACTGACCGGCTTCGAGCGCTTTTCGCTCAGCCTGGGCAGCTGGGTGATCAAACCCGCCATGCCGCAGCGCGCAACGCCGCTTCAACCAGCCGCAACTGGACGCCGGAGCGCCCTACCCTGAAGCGCAAGGCCGATCTGCTGGGCCCAGAACGGACGAAGGTGACCGTGATCGCGGGAGTGCTGCTCGCCGCGAACCACCGCAAGCTTCGACATGTACATGGTGCTCACGCACCTGCACCGCCACGTGGACTGGTGGCACCGCGCGTACTTCCCGGTGCGCTCGGCGTTCCAGTACGACCACCCTTCGGAGTCCTGATCAACGCGCTCGCCAGCGCGATGAGCATGTATCCGCCGGTCTATCGCGAGACCGAGAAGCGCGGCGCTACCGCGCTGGCCCGACTTCTTGGCGGCCGAGCCCCCAGTTGGCCGACCGTGGTGGGCATCCACCTCGAAGGCACCCGCAACAAGGGGGACGACCCTACGATCCCTTGCCGGCGGAGCCGGGCTTCGGTCGCGTGGTGCTCCAGGCGCGGCCGATCGTGTTGCCCATCTTCATCAACGGCATGACCAGCCACTTCGTCTCCGAGTGCCGCTCGACGTTCGACGGCACCGGTCCTCCCATCATCATCGCCATCGGCGCGCCGGTGGACTTCGGCACGCTGCTCGACGCTGATCCGCAGCGCCTGCGCGCACAGGTGGCCGTGGGCGGCGCGCGTGCTGGAAGAACCGCGAAGCTCGCCGAGCTCGAAGGTGCGTCGCGCCGAGCTCACCTCGCGCGGCGGTTGAGCTGGCGCCGCGGGAAATCCGGCGCCGGACGCCACCTTGCCGCGGCGGGCGCCGGCGCGCTAAGCTCCCGCGGTGACGAAACGATCGGCCGTGCGGGCGCCGTTCTCCTGATCCTCGCGCTCGGGCCTGCACGAAGAAGAAAGCCGGCGAGACCCCGAGCATTCCGGCGGCGAGCGCCAGTGCTGGGCCCCTCGCCTGGCGGCGAGCGCCGGCGCCGGCCCCCGCACCGGCCAGCATCTCAGGGCTACGTCGCGGCCCACGCCGCCGGAGTGACGCACCTCGGCACCGGCGGCGACGTCGTGCTCTTGGTGGAGACCGGCACCAAGCGCGCGCTTCCGATCTTCATCGGGGCACCGAGCCTCGGCCGATCCGCGCTCCGCCTCGACAAAGTCCTACAAGCGCCCGCCTGCTCCATGACCTCTTCTTGATTCCACCGTGGCCAAGCTCGGCGGGCGAATCGAGAGCGTACGTGGACAAGATCGACGACGGCATCTTCTACGGCACCGTGGTGGTGGTGAACGCGCAGAGTCGGTTCGAGCTCGACGCGCGGTCCTCCGACCTCATCGCGCTCGCGGTCGGCAACCAGGTGCCCATCCACGTCGCAGCCGCGGTGTTCGAGCGCGCGGGCATCGACCTGGAGCGAGCGCCGCGGAGATCGAGCGCAGGAGCGAGCTGGCTCGACAAGCTTCCGAGCTGGTTCCACCTGACGCTGCTCGAAGCTCGGCTCAGGGCGCCACGGAGAGCGAAGGCCGCCGGCGCGACTCAGGGCGGATGCCGCGGCGGCGACGAAGCGACCGCCGGGACAGGCTCACGTCCAGGTCCAGCTGAGCCCCGGCGCGCGTGATCGCAGGCGGCCCGAAGCCGTCCCAGCTGCCGGGCACGGCTGCTGCTCGACGGCGAGCTCTGCGCTCGCGCACTCGGTCATCGAGGCCACCAGATCGGCGAGCAACCGGCGGGCGCCGCGGCTCGGGTCTCCGCCGGCCCCACTCTGGCGCGGGCATCGCCAGGGCCGAGGGCCTGGTGGGCGTGCACGAAGCCTTCGCCCGGAGATCAGCTCGAAGCGCGACCCGGCGCCCTTCGAAGCTACCGAGCGGAGATCCGCCGCGACCTCGAGCTCCTGGTGCGCGAAGCTCGGAACCACGCCGAGCTTCGTGAACAGCTTGTAGGCGCTCTTGGCCGCCCACAGGCTCCAGAACAGGCGTTCGGGCCCAGCGCCGTCCCCAGCGTCTCGCGCTCGGCAGCGCGCGCTGCACACCCGCTCGACGTAGCCCGGCCGGCGGAACGACTGGGCGTTGTCGGGGTCGCAGATCGACCACGTCGTTGCCGACGAGCGGGCGCACGCGGTTTCAACTCGCGTTACCGAGGATCAAGCGCACGGCGTCGCCGATGGTCTTCACCTTGTCGGCGTCCTCGTCCTTGACCTCGATCTCGAAGGCATCCTCGATCTCGAGCACGACGTCGACCAGGCGCGCCGAGTTGATCTTGAGGTCTTTGAGGATCGAGGTCTCCATGCCGGCGCTGGCCAACACGTCCGGCGCCTTGGCGAAGGGCTTGAGGATCGGGACACCACTTTTTCGAATACCTGCTGCTCGTCCATTTCGTCTCCCCCGGGCTCACCCGGTGAACTCTTTGAATACGACACATCCATTGACGTCGCCGAAGCCGAAGCTCGCCTTGGCGACCGCGCGAATCGGGGCCTCCTGCGTGCGCTGCAGGACGCGGGAAGCAAACGGAGCGATCTCTGGGTGCAGATCCTCGCAGTTGATCGAGCCGTGGGCGAAGCCCCGGGCGATCTGCAGCACCGAGGCGACGCACTCGATGCCGCCGGCGGCTCCGAGCGCGTGCCCGAGCAGCGACGACGTCGACTGGATCCAGGGCATCTTCCCGGGGCTCAGGCCCAGCGCCTCGGACCAGTTCTTCACCTCGTGCGGGTCCGCGAAGGTCGCGGTGAGGTGACCGTTGATCAAGTCGATCTGCCCGGGAGCGATGCCGGCCATGTCCAGCGCGCCGCGGATGCAGCGCTGCACGCTCTTCGGGTTCGGCGCCGTCATGCTGCCGCCCTGACGGTGGCCGCCGCAGTTCACGTGCCCGCCCAGGACCTCCGCCAAGATGCGCGCGCCCCGGGCCTTGGCGCTCTCGAGGCTCTCCAGCATCAAGACGCCGGCGCCCGAGCCCGGCACGAAGCCCGCCGCGCTCTGGCTCATCGGGCGCGAGGCTTGGGCCGGCGCGTCGTTCTTGGTGCGGTTCAGCACCTTCATCGCGTCGAAGCCGGCCCAGATGTACTTGCAGCTCCCCTCCGAGCCGCCGGCCAGCATGCGCTCGGCGCGGCCTTCGCGCACGCGCAGGAAGGCGTCCACCACGGCTTCGGTGCCGGTGTTGCACGCGCTGGAGTTGGTCGAGACTTGGTTGCCCAGGCCGAGCAGCCCCGCGACCCGCGCGCTGTTCCCACTCGACATGATCTGCTCGACCATGGTGCTCCCGAGCCGCGCCACCTTGCCGGCGTCGGTCTTGGGCACCAGCTTCTCCGCGATGGTGTCGATGCCGCCGATGCCGGTGCCGAGCACGGCGCCGGTGCTCCAGTCGGGCTCCGCGTCCGGCGCGATGCGGTCGAGCCCGGCGTTGGTCCAGGCGTCGATGGCGGCGATGGCCGCGTAGATCATGTTGGGATT
>JAXLYN010000104.1:0-11522 GCA_046351435.1 Polyangiaceae bacterium | reverse complement strand
CGGAGCCGCCGAGCACGGACGGGGGCGGACGGGGGTGGGCAACTCGGACCGATCGATCTCGAGTCGATCTTGGCGCGAGCAGTCGATTCAGTGCTTCGAGCGGTCGATGCCCGGGTGGCCCTGTTCGCCCGGCTCTTTGCGGGGGTTGGCGGTTTCGAACGTGCCGTCGCGCCCCGGGAACGACATCAGGAGCTCGCGCTCGAACAGGAACTGGTCGCGCGAGTCGTAGGGCACCGCATGCATGCCGCTGTCCATGCGGATCGCGTCGCAGGGGCACGCTTCGACGCAGAAACCGCAGAACACGCAGCGGAGCTCGTCGATGACGAAGCGCTTGGGATAGCGCTCGTACCCTCGCCGCGGATCGCCCTCGGGATACTCGGCGGCTTCGATGTGGATGCACTGGGCGGGGCACGCCGTGGAGCAGCACAAGCAGGCGACGCAGCGGGGGGATTCATCCGGGCGGTGGGTCAGCCGGTGGAGTCCGCGGAAGCGCACCGGATAGGGCCGGCGCTGCTCGGGGTAGCTGATGCAGTTGATGCCCTCGTCGATGGACTCGAGCACCGGATCGTTGCGCTGCCCGAGCGCGGTCTCCTTCGTGTTCACGAAGAAGTGCTTCATGGTGATGGCAAGGCCCTTGGTGATCTCGGGCACGTAGCTCTGCACCGCGAGATTGCGCGTCGGACGCGCGATGGCCTTGCCGGCCACCTGATTCGGACCGAGGGGCGCGTTGGGCGTGATCGGCATGCTTCTCTCCGTCGGATCAGGCGCCCATGCGGGCGGTTCGGGTTCCACCGAGTTGCGCAGCGAATTGCGCCGCCGTGCTGGCGAGGATGCGCCGCTTCTTCACCGGGCTCGACACGAAGACGACGAACCAGACGGCCAGGCACACACCCGCGACGGCCACGACCACGTGGGTGACGTCGGCCGCGATCCGCAGCCCCGCCTGCACACTCTGGCTCGCACCCGCGATGAGCATCATCACGAGCCCCGTAGCCAAGATGTTGAGAAGCGACGCTGGCAGGAGCTTGCGCCAACCGAGGCGCATCAACTGGTCGTAGCGGAAGCGCGGCAAGGTCCAGCGGATCATGAGCTGGAGCCACGAGAGCGCTACCACCTTGCCGACGAAAGCCAGGACGCCCAACACGACCACGACGGCGTGGGACAGCGTCTGGTGCAGGATCACCGTGTCGCCGACCTGGATGTGGACGCCCGAGCGGTCGATGAACGGCAGGTGCCAACCACCGAGGAAGAGCGTGGTGAGGAGCGCGCTCGACGCCACCACCGCCACGTATTCCGCGAAGAAGAACATGGCGAACTTCATGCCGGAGTACTCGGTGAAGTAGCCCGCCACGAGCTCGCTCTCGCCCTCGGGCAAGTCGAACGGAACGCGCTTCGACTCGGCGACCGCTGCCGTGAAGAACAGCACGAAGGCCAGCGGCTGGACGAAGATGCCCCAGCTGTTCTCGGCCTGCCACCGCACCATCTCGTCGAGGCGCACGGTGCCGTAAACCATCATGGCACCCACGATGGTGAGGCCCAGCGTCACCTCGTACGAGACCATCTGACTCGCGGCCCGAAGGCCCCCGAGCAGACTGAATTTGTTGTCGCTCGCCCAACCCGCGAGCGCAGCGCCCACGATGCCAGTGCCGGCGACCGCGAAGAAGTAGAGGATGCCCACGTTCACGTCGAGCACCTGGAGCGGCACAGCACCTTCGGCGCACAGGCCCTCGCGAGGCACCACGCGCTGGAGTTGGGTCACGTCGATGTGCCCGTTCTTGGTGCCGAAGCACAGGACGTCGCCGAACGGCACCACGGCCATCACCACCAGCGCGGGGAAGAACGAGACGATGGGCGCCAGGCCGTGGAGCAGTTTGTCGGCGTTGGGCGGGATGAAGTCTTCCTTCCAGATGGTCTTCAGGCCGTCCGCCGCCGGGTGCAACAATCCGAACAACCGCAGGCCCACGCGCTCCTGCTTCTCGAAAGCCCACACGGCGTAGGCAGCGCCACCCAGCAATGCCAGCGCGAAGACGGCAGGCCCTGCGCCGTAGCCGACCTCGCGCAGGTTCCGCCCGATGGGCGTTCCGCGCAAGAGAGCGCTCGCTCCGAGCGTCACGGCGTGGGCGCCGAGCCCGAGCCAAAGGAACGTGCGCGGGTCGCCGATGCTCTTCACCCACCCGTCGAAGCTGTTCTTCACGCCGCGGCTCGCCACGCGCCCGGCGATGGCGAGCATCGCGACCCACAGGGCGAAGATGGCGAGCTCGGTGAAGAGCAACGCGCGACCGGTGCGCGCGGCACCCTCCGCCTTGTTGGTGTAGACCCAGGCTACCACGGCGCCCGCGATCAGCGCCGCCGGCATGAAGATCATGCCCTGCGCGACGCGCTTCGGGAGCCAGACCACCGCGCGGTTCGGCCCGATGCGGTCGTTGATCATGGCGCCCTGGCGACGGTCCGCCCAGGTCAAGATCACGGCCACGTTCATGCCGAACAACACCATGAACAGCGCCTTTGCGGCGGCGAGCGCGACGACAGCTAGGCTCATGCTTCTGCTCCGGAGATCATCGCCACGCTGGCACCGGCTTCCGGCGCCATGGCTTTTCTGACTTGCGACAATTTGGTCCACGCCATGGGGAACCCGAGCGCGCGCGCGAGGTGCCCCGCGAGCCGCCACGCGGGCTCGCTGTGGCCACGCGGCGCCACGGCCTTCTCGCTCTCTTGCGCCATGCCCTTGGCGTTGACGAAGGTGCCGTCGCACTCGGCCCAGCTCGACGTGGGCAAGACCACGGTGGCGTGCTTGGCGAGCGGGCCCTCGTGGGTGGCCAGGGTGACGAGCCCCTGGAGCCGGGTGAGCGCGTCGGTCTTCTCCGCGTCGCTCGAGTACGAGCCGAGCGAGAGCACGTGGGTGATGCGCCCCTCGTGGATGTCCTTGGCGAGCTCGGAGAACGTCTTCGGCGGAGTGCTCGTGCAGAGCGCGGTCACACCGGCGGTGTTCGGGTTGCGGTCGGCGTGCTTGAGTACTGGATCGCCGAGGCCCTGCGCTCGACCGCTCACGTAGATGTGACCGGTGCCGAGGTAGTCACGGCAGAGACGCAGAATCGCGAAGTTGTCCTCATTGCTGTGCTGCGCCGAGAGCACCACTCCGAGCTGCTCGGCGGGCGCCGCCGCCAGGATGCCGCGGGCCTTCTCCAGGGCGTCTTCGAACGAGGTCTTCTTGCCCCGCACGCGCGCCTCCAGCACTCGGTTTTCGTGGATGCGGCGATAGTCGAGCATGCCGTCGTCGCACATCCAGTACTGGTTCACCGCCATGTTCTCCCGCGGGCGATAGCGGTACACGGTCTGGTCGCGCGGATCGAAATCGGTGAAGGCGTTGCAGCCCGTGGCGCAGCCGGTGCAAACGGTCTGGGCGCTGCGCAGGAACCACACCCGGGCTTTGAAGCGGAAGTCTCGCGCGGTCAGCGCGCCAACCGGACACACGTACTCGGTCATCAGCGTGTAGCCGTGATCGAGCTCGCGACCCGGAGCCAGGGTGATTTCCGACAGATTGCCGCGTTCGCGCTTCTCGAGCACCGGGTCCTTCACGACCTCTTCGCAGAAGCGCACGCAGCGCGTGCACACGATGCAGCGCTCGGCGTCGTAGACGATGGTGGGACCGAACACGACGCCCTTCGGCTTGTGCACGATCTCGTCCTTCATGCGCTTCTTCGTGCCCTGGTGCTCGAGCCAGTAGTCCTGGAGGCGGCACTCGCCAGCCTGATCGCAGATCGGGCAATCGACCGGGTGGTTCAAGAGCAGGAGCTCCTGCACCGCGGCCCGCGCGCGCGCCACGTGCTCGCTCGAGTCGCTCGCGACCTCCATCCCTTCGCCGGCGGCCTGCTGGCACGCAGGCACGAGCTTGGGTTTCTTGGCCGGAACGTAGTCTTCCTTCTCCGCGTCCCACTCCAGCACGTCGAGCAAGAGCGGCTTTCGCCCGGGCGGGGGCAGCATCTCGACCAGGCACATGCGGCAGTTGGCTGCCACGCTGAGGCCGGGGTGCCAGCAGTAGTGGGGAATGTCTACGCCGGCGCGACGCGCCGCCTGGATGATCGAATCCCCTTTTTCGAACGGGATCTCGCGTCCGTCTAGCTTAAACGTGGGCATCGTGGGTCCTATCGATCACATTCCCCGCCGATCATGTTCAGCGAGCCGAAGCACGGAACGACGTCGGCGACCATCTGTCCGGTGATGATGCGTTCGAGGCCACCGGTGACGAAGAAACAGGGCGGACGGATGCGCACGCGCCAGGGCGTCCCGCTGCCGTCGCTCACCAGGTAGAAGCCGAGCTCGCCGTTGCCGCCTTCGGTGTAGCTGTACACCTCGCCGGCGGGCAGCTTGAGCCCTTCCATCACGATCTTGAAGTGGCGGATGGTGCCCTCGATGGTGGAGTAGACCTCGTCCTTCGGCGGCAGCACCACGCGCGGATCGTCGACGTTGATCGGCCCCTCGTCCGCCATGCGCTCGAGGCACTGATCGATGATGCGCGAGCTCTGCTCCATCTCTTCCATGCGCACCATGAAGCGATCGAAGCAGTCGCTGGCGGTCCCCACCGGGACGTCGAACTCGACCTCGCCGTACTTCAGGTAGGGCGACGCCTTGCGCACGTCGTAGGCCACGCCGGCGCCACGCAGGGCCGGACCCGTCCAGCCGAGCGACACCGCGTCTTCCGGCGAGATCACGCCCACCCCTTCGAGCCGATCGAGGAAGATGCGGTTCCCGAGCAAGAGGCGCTTCACCTCGTCGAGCACACGGCGCACGTGATCGACCACGGCGCGGGTGTGCTCCTTGAAACCCGGAGTGGGCGGAGCGGCCATGCCGCCCACGCGCCCGAAGCTGTGGGTCAGGCGCGCCCCCGTCTCCTCTTCGAGCACGTCCCAGATCATCTCACGCGTCTTCACCATCCAGAGGAAGGGCGTGAACGCGCCGAGCTCCATCACCATGGCGCCGTCGCAGGTGAGGTGGTCGGCGATGCGCGCGAGCTCACCCAGGATCATGCGGTACCACTGGCAGCGCTCGGGCACCTCGATGCCGAGCATCTTCTCGCATGCCAGGGCGAAGCCCACGTTGTTGAGCATCGGCGAGACGTAGTTGCAGCGATCGACGTAGGGGAAGACCTGGGTCCACGTCCCGCGCTCGCACATCTTCTCGAAGCCGCGGTGCAAGTAGCCCACTTGCACGTCGCAGCGCTCGATGGTCTCCCCCGAGAGCTCCATGACGATGCGCACCGTGCCGTGCATGGCGGGATGCGACGGGCCCACGTTGATGAGCATGGGCTCGGCGGCGAGCTCGATTTCGCCGTGGTCGAGATCCTGATCGAGGGGTTCCATCTCAGTCCTCCCCCCGCGAAAAGTCGTGGGTCTGGCGCCCGAAGCTCATGCCCTCGTGGTGGTCGAAGGGCGGCAGCTTCTGGATGTTTTCGACCTCGCGATACGGCACCAGGGGCTGGATGCGGTCGGCGGGGTAGTCCTTGCGGAGCGCATGCCCCACGAACTCGGGATAGGTGAGGATTCGGCGCAAATCCGGGTGTCCGCGGAACACCACGCCGAACATGTCGAAGGCCTCGCGTTCGGCCCAGTTGGCCGAGCCCCAGAGCCGGTCAACGAATCGATCTCGGCCTCTTCGCCTTCCACGTCCCCCACCCTCGCCTTGATGCGCAGGCGCTGGCCCTTGGACAGCGAGTGCAGGTGCGCGACGACGTCGAAGCGGGGCTCGCGGTGCTGCCAGTCGACGCAGGTGAGATCGACGAGCATCTCCATGCCCGCGGAGTCGCGCAGAAAGCGCGCGACCTCCTTCCAACGGGCGGGGTCGAGCACGACCGTGTCGTCACCATGCTGCGAGTGAGCCTCGAGCACGGCACCGGGGAATTGTTTCTCGAGCAGCGAAACCAGGGCTTTGGCCATCGAAGTTTCCTCGCCGCGCGGTTGCAACCCGGCGCGGCACTGGGTTCATCCATGTCGCGAGCGGCGAAGCTGAACGACGCCCATGTCGGGCCGGCTCACCGGGTCGAATCGCGGCTTGACGATGCCGGGACGGCGGTCGCCTTTTTGGATCTTGTCTTGCAGCAGCATCAGTCCGTCCAGCACCGCCTCGGGCCGGGGCGGGCAGCCCGGGATGTAGATGTCGCAAGGGATGATCTTGTCGATGCCGGCGATGCAGGCGTAGTTGTCGTAGAAACCACCGACCGAAGCGCAGGTCCCGAAGGCCAGCACCCACTTGGGTTCGGCCATTTGCTCGTAGATCCGCTTCAGAATCGGGGCCTGGCGCTGCACGATGGTGCCGACCACCCAGAGCAAGTCGCTCTGGCGCGGCGAGAAACGCGGAGCCTCGGCGCCGAAGCGTGCGTGATCGAACCGGGGTCCCGACACGGCCATGAACTCCATGCCGCAGCAGGCCGTCACGAACGGGTACATGAAGAGCGAGTACTTCTGGGCCCACGCCAAGATCTCGTTGAACTTCGTGGTGGCAAAGCCTTGGCCCTGCCCGGTCTCGAGGATCTCTTGGGTGGTCGGCGTCTTCAGCTCTCCCATTCGAGGGCTCCCTTCTTCCAGCAGTAGACGAGCGCAACGAGCAGGGCCACGATGAAGCCGAGCATCGTCAGAAACCCCGTCCAGCCGAGCCCCTTGAAGAGCGCGGCCCACGGGTAGATGAAGACCGCCTCGATGTCGAACACCACGAAGAGGATCGCGGTCAGGTAGAACTTCACGCTGAGCTTCACGCCGCGCGTACCCGAAGTGTCGTTGCCGCACTCGAAGGGCAGCCGCTTCTCCGGCGTCGGGTTCTTGGGGCCGAGGTATTGGCCGCCCAAAAACATCACCGCGCAGATGCTTGCGGCGATGGCGAACATGATGAACATCGGCAGGTAGAGCTCGACCATTTCGTGCGCGCCTTCCGTGGCGTCCTCGGGGGAGGTCGTAGGGCCGGAGGCCCACTGACGTAACCCGCGGAAATTTCGGCTGAACGCCGCCCCGAATACCACAGGCGACGGGGGGCAGCCTAGCCCTAGTATCGCCCCTGGACCTGGCCAAAATGCCGATGGATTTCGGTCAGCTCCGAGCCACCAGGTGGTGCCATGCGTCGAGCCGCTCGCCCAGCCCGTGCTGGATCTTCTCCACGCAGGTGTCCAGCATCGGGCCCTCGACGCCCAGCGCGCGGGCCTCGAGCACGGCGCCGTAGGCCGCCAGCAGCCGGCCGCGGTCGGTCAGGGCTCGCGCGAGCAGCGGCCACACCCGGGCCCCGTCGGCGCCCAGGTTCATGGCACGACGCAGGGGCCCGATGGCCTCCCCGGCGCGGTCATTTTTCACCATCGACTCGCCGAGCCGCGCGTAGATCTCCGGAGCGGCGGGGCCATCACCGGCGTACTGGACCGCGAGGCGCAGGATCTCCTCCCCCTTGTGGACCTCCCCGAGCCCGATGCAGGCGGAGCCGAGGTAGCCGAGGCCACGAGCGATGAGCGCGCGCGTGTCCGGTGCGAGCAGCTGGCCTTCGGGGGTGCGGAGGAAGATGGCGAGCGGCGCCGGCCAAGCGCCGAGGAGCTCGACCACGCGCAATACCTCGCCGCGCTTCTCGGCCGCTTCGGCTTCGGTGATGCGACCGAGATCGATGGCGCTTCGGCCACCGCGCTGGACACGATCGAGCTCTTCGCGGACGTGCGTGCGGATGCGCGCGCGGAGCTCGGCGAGCTCGTGACGCTCTTCGACACCGTCGTGCAAGAGATCGAGGTGCGAATCGCGGCCTTCGACCGTGAGCTTCGTCAGGCTGTAACCATAGAGCGGCGCCAGGAGCAGGTAGCGCACACCGATGTGGAGCTGCACGGCCTCGGTGTCCGTGGGGCGCGCTGGTGGAGCAGCGATGGGCTCTTCGGTGACGAGCGCTGCCACCACGCGGCGACGGAAGTCTGCGAGCGTCAGGCGCTGCGTGTCGGCGTCGGTGACTTCGGCGTCGGGGGCGCCGACCACGAAATCGACCAACGTGTTGTCGGGGTTCCGGCGGTCGACGGTGAGCGCCGTGATGCGCGCGCCGGTGATCATGGCGAATGCGAAGAAGCGAGCGCCGATGATGTCGCACAGCGCTTGGAAGCTTCCGATGCTCTCCCCGATGCGCTCGAACCAGCCATCCGTGCGGATGGACTCGAGCGGGATCTCGGTCAGGGGGGCCATGCGAGCGTAGGAGCTTACCGCGCCCGGGCCACGGTAGCGAAGGGGTTCGCGCCGAGCCGCCGCGCCGAGGCAGATGGAGGGCTCTCTGCGGGCCGAAGGCGATCGGGGGCACGTGAGGACGGGCGTTTTGCCCGGGGGGCTCACGCTCCGCCGCGCGCCGCGGGGCGGTTTGCCGATTCGCGACCACGGCTCTGGTAGCCTGTCCGCCCGATGCGCATCCACCACCTGAACTGCGCCACCATGTGCCCGTACGGCGGCCGCCTGCTTTCGGGCACGGGTTCGCTCGCTTCGACCGCCCGCCTCATCTGTCATTGCCTGCTGCTCGAGACGGGCTCGGGGCTCGTGCTGGTCGACTCGGGCTTGGGTCTGCGCGACGTCGAGACGCCGGAGCAGACCATCGGGCGCCCGTTCCTCTTCGTGACCCACCCGGTGCGCGACCCCGCCGAGACCGCCGTTCGTCAGGTGGAGCGCTTGGGATTCAGTCCGAAAGACGTACGCCACATCGTGCTCACGCACTTGGATCTCGATCATGCCGGCGGCGTCCCGGATTTCCCCGAAGCCGTCGTGCACGTCCACGCCGAGGAGAAGCAGGCGGCCCTCCACCCGCGCACGCGACTCGAGCGCCACCGCTACGTGAGAGCGCACTTCGAGCACCACGCGAAGTGGTCGGTGTACCGGCCGAACGGGGAACCTTGGTTCGGCTTCGAGAGCGTGAGAAACCTGGAAGGGCTGCCGCCGGAAATCCTGCTCATCCCGCTGCACGGCCACACCCGCGGGCACTCGGGCGTGGCCGTCGACACGGGCACGGGCTGGCTCTTGCACGCCGGCGACGCTTACTTTCATCGGGGCGAGATGGCGCCCGACCGCCGCCGCTGCCCTCCCCTCTTGGACACGTTCCAGCGCATCGTCGAAATCGACGGGCGCGCGCGCATGGCGAACCAGGAGCGCTTGCGCACGCTCAGTCGCGAAAACTCGGACGAAGTTCGGGTGTTCTCCGCCCACGACCCGGTGGAACTCGAGCGCTGCCAAGAGCGCGCCACGTGAACGGGCTCGACTGGCACACGGGCAGCTGCCACTGCGGCCGCGTGCGCTTTCGGGTGCGATTCCGCTCGCTCGAGGCCATCGACTGCAATTGCTCCATCTGCACCAAGAAGGCGTTCGAACACCTGATCGTGCCCGAACACGACTTCGAGCTCGAGACGGGTCAGGACGCGCTGGCCGAATACCGCTTCCACACCGGCGTCGCCTGCCACCGCTTCTGCCGCCACTGCGGCGTTCACCCCTTCTACACTCCGCGCTCACACCCGGATCAGGTCGACGTGAACGTGCGCTGCCTCGAGCCGGAGCTCCGAGCGCACTTCCGTAGGGTGGCTTTCGATGGGCAGAACTGGGAAGAAAGCCTCGAAGGCATCCGCTGAGACCGAGCGCATCCGCGCGACGCTCGTCGCTTGGTACCGCGAGCATGCGCGCGACCTGCCGTGGCGTCGCCGCCGCGATGGCTACGCGATCTGGGTGAGCGAGGTGATGCTGCAGCAGACCCGCGTCGCCACCGTGATCCCGTACTTCGAGCGCTGGATGCAGCGCTTCCCGACGCTTCGCAGCCTGGCGGAGGCCGACGACGACGACGTGCTCCACGCCTGGCAGGGCCTCGGTTACTACTCGCGCGCCCGAAGCTTGCTCCGCGGAGCGCGCGCGGTCGTGGCGGAACATGGCGGCGAGCTCCCCCGCGGCCTCGATGGGCTGCGCGCCTTGCCTGGCGTCGGTCCGTACACTGCAGGCGCCATCCACTCCATCGCTTACGGCGGCCGCGCGCCCGCGGTGGACGGCAACGTGAGCCGCGTGCTGTGCCGGCTATTTGCCCTCGCCGGCGATCCGACCCGCCCGCCGCTCGCAAGCGAGCTCTGGCAGCGCGCCGCACAGCTCGTTCCGGCGGAAGAGCCGGGCCGCTTCAACCAGGCGTTGATGGAGCTCGGCGCGACGGTGTGCACGCCGCGGGCACCGCTCTGTCTCGAGTGCCCCTGGCGGTCGCTCTGCGCCGCCCGGCGCCAACGTCGAGAAAACGAGCTGCCCACGCCACGCGCGCGTCCGGCGCCGACTCGCGTATCGATGGTCGCAGCGGTGGTCGAACGTCGAGGACGCGTGCTCCTGAGCAAGCTCCCGAGCGACGCACCCCGCTGGGGCGGGATGTGGCTGTTCCCGAGCGCGGAGAAGCAGCCACGAGAACGGCTCGAGCTCGCGCTCGCCAGGGCCCTCGCATCCGCCGGCGGCCCACGCATCGACGCCCACGCGCCGCTCTTCCGCATCGAGCACAGCGTCACGCGCTACCGCATCGAGCTCGACGTCCACCGCTGCGAGGTCTCGGGCTCGGCCCGAGACGCACACTCGTCGTGGAAGCGGATCGCCGAGCTCAGCTCGCTGGCCTTGCCGGCGGCGCACCGACGGATCGCGCGCTTGCTCGCGGACGAACGCTCCGCTCCACGAAGAGCATGAAGCGCGTACCGAGCTCGTCCCAGCCGAGCACCGCGAGCCCCCACCAGAGAGCGATCCACAGCGGAACTCCGAAGAACCATCCGAGCCGATAGCGGTGGAGTCCGGCGCCGCCGATGTACACGGCCTCCACCAACGGCCCGACGACCACCGTCGCCACGACCAGCAGGATGCGCCGCCGATCCGGACGCAGCACGACGAGCGCGAGCCCCAGGGCGACGGCGAAGGGCAGCCACGAGCCGATGGGGTGTTCGAACGCTCGATAGATGCTCTGACGCGTCGCGACCGTGAGCCCGAGGATCACCAGTGCGCGCGCGACCGGACCCCCTACCCGCCGCCCGAAGAGCACGAGCGAATCCGCGAGCGGCGGCAGCGCCAGGAGCCGCGAATGGCTCAGCGTGAGGATGAAACGCAGGATGAGCCCCCAATACAGCAGCATCCAGATCGGGATGCTCGAAAGCTCCGGGACCTCGGCCGGCACCGTGTAGTCGTACACGTGGTGACGGTGGACGCTGTTCCAATCGTTGCCGCCGCCGATCAGCACGAGGGCCAAGAAGAACGGGAGCTCCGCCCGGACGGAGAGGTCGCGTTCCGAGTCGGGGAGCCGCGCGCGCGCGAGGAACCGGAGGCCGAGAATCGACGGCACACCGATGGCCATCACCCAGAGCCGACTCGCAGCCAAGAGGATCAGAAGCGACACGAGGAGCACGCTCGCGAAGTCGAGCGCGAGCGCTCGGTGCCCGCTCGTCGGCCGGGTCATCCGGCGCCTCGCAGGAACTCGACGAGCGTGCGCAGCAGGTGGGACGGGTGCTCGATGCCGTGAGCGTACTCGTCGGTCGTGTAGTTCTG
>JAXLYN010000103.1:0-11949 GCA_046351435.1 Polyangiaceae bacterium | reverse complement strand
GAGTCCCCGTTGTCGGCCGACCAGGCGGCTTCGGCGCTGCCGTCGAACTGGATGGTCACGATCACGTCGCCGTCGGCTTTCACGTCGCTCGGCCCGTCTCCGTCACCCATGCCTTCACCCTTCCCCATGCCTTCACCCTTCCCCATGCCATCCCCTTTGCCCATCCCGCCTTCGCCGTGATGACCCTTGCCGTGGTGGCGGCGCATGCCTTCTCCGATCACCGTGCCGGACTCGGGGCACGCATCCGCGCACTTCACGAAGCGATCCACCGAGCGCTCGCGGGTGCCGTGGGGTCCGTCGGACGTCCACTTGCCGTCGAGCGTGAAGCAATCCGTGATCGGATCGTAGGTGCGCTCGTGCGTGGCGGTGCGGGTCAAGGTCTCACCGTGGCGGCCCACTCCGGTGCCCTTGGTGTTCACCACCAGAACACGCTTTCCGCCGCTCAGATCCAGCGTCGCGTCTCCGGTGAGCTCGAAGTCGGAGTCGGGGCCGCTGACCTTGCTGCCGTTGATGGCGATGGCGAAGCCGGTGTCGCTGGCAGTGAAGGCGAGCGTGAAGGTTGCCACCATGTCGTGCCGATGCCCCTTGCCGTGGTCCGGATGCAGCACGCCGCCCATGCCGCGCTGAGGGCGACAGCCGTCGAGGGTGTAGGTCACGGTCGCGCCGTCCACGGTAGCGGTGGCGCAGCCGGCGGGTTCGAAGGCACCCGGAACCGCGGCGGCAACGGCGGCGGCGGCCTCCTCGGGAGTGGCCGGCGCTGCGTCGAGGGGGATGGGCAGGACCTTGGGCAAGAGGGCGTCGGGCATGACGCCGCCTTGGGTCTCGCTCAGCTCGGCCGCGGCGATGGCCGTCGAGGGGTCCACGGAGTCGTTCGAGCTTCCGCAGGCGGAAAGGGGAAGGAACGCAGCGAGCCAAACCAGGGAATGCTTCTTGATAGTCATGGGAATTTGCCTCAGCTCCTGCCCGTTCGAGGGGGCCCCTGCCGGAGATGGGTCACCGAAAAAGGACGAAAAGATTTCTTTCGCCCGGAGTGACCCGCTCCGCCCCCGCCCTTACTCTAACGGGGTAACGAGCCATGTTCGGCTCCCGCTTCCACCGTGCACCGAGCCCCGAAGGCGGCTCCTCTCCCCCCGCGGCGCCCGAGCCACGTGTGGCGGATCTGGCCACCCGTGCAGCCCAGGGAGATCTCGCGGCCACCCAGGCGCTCGTGGAAGAGGTGGGGCGTTCGGTGGTCTGGGCGGTCCGCTCGGTGCTCGGCCCGTCTGCGGCCGACGCCGACGACATCGTCCAGCAATCGCTCATCGCGTTCGTCCAGAGCCTGCCGCGTTTTCGCAACGAGTGCGCGCCCAAGACCTACGCCATTCGCATCGCCGTGCGCGCCGCGCTGGCGGGACGGAAGCAAAACGAATCTCGTCGCGCGCGCATCGAGGGATTGGCTCAGAGCGATTCGGCCCCACCGTCGATCCGCACGCCGGCCGAGCAGGTCCACGCTGCGCGTCGTCGTGATCTGGTGCGGAAGCTCCTCGACGAGCTGCCGAACGAGCAGGCGGAAGCGCTCGCGCTCCACATCGTGCTCGACCTGCCTTTGAAAGAAGTGGCCGACGCCACCGGCGCGCCCGTCAACACGGTGAAGAGCCGGCTGCGCTTGGCGAAACAGGCACTCAGGGATCGCATCGTCGCCGACGCGACGCTCGCAGAAGAGTTGGGGGTGACCGGACGCCATGCTGCACCCGGAAGAGCTGCTCGAGCGTGACCCGAGGAGCCATCGGCGCGCGAACGTGAGCTCGTGGACGCCCACTCCGCGAGCTGCGTCGCGTGCCGAGTGCTCCATGCCGCGCGCGGCGACTTCGCTGCCGAACGCACCGAGCTCGAGGCCGGCGAGCGCGCGAGCGACGTCTCTCGGCGAGTGGCAGGAGAGATTCGTCCGGTCGAGCCGCGGCGCACGCGCCGAGCCATCGGCTGGATGCGCCTGCCGCTGGTGGCCGCCCCTGCTCGCGGCGAGCGCTGCCGCTGCGACGGGCTCGGGCCTGTTCCGCAGCGAGCCCCGGCGCGAGCCCGTGCAGGCGACGACACCACTGGCGAAGCCGAGCGTGGCGGCGGCCGTGCGGAAGCTCTCCACGCACGGCCGCACGCTGCCGAAGCCGGCGCCGGCGAGCTCCGCGGACGATGCGCTCGAACCGGAGACGCAGAACGGCCCGTCGAGCGTGGCCGCGCCCGATCCGCTCGAGCGCGGATTGCGGCCCGCGCCCGAGCGCGTGGCGAGCGTGACGGCGACCGCGACCGTGCGGTCGGCCTCGGCCGTGGCGAAGACGACCGAAGCACCTCGGACAAGGAATGCTCCGGCGGAGCCGCCGCGTCCAACGGTCTCGGAAGCGAGCTCGCTCTTCGAGCGCGCGCGAGGGGCTCGCCAGCGCGGCG
Source organism: Polyangiaceae bacterium (assembly GCA_046351435.1). Lineage (GTDB taxonomy): Bacteria > Myxococcota_A > Polyangia > Polyangiales > Polyangiaceae > JADJKB01. Next base: position 9,531 of record JAXLYN010000103.1, on the reverse strand, counting down.
ACTACTCGGCGGCGCTCGCGGACTATCGCGAGCTCGAGCAGCGCTTCCCGAGCTCGGAAGAAGCACGCGCGTCGCGGGCCATCGTCGCGCGCAATCTTGCTCGACACGGGCAAGAACCAGGCGGCCCTCGCCGGTTACGACCGCTACCTCGCCGACCCGTCTGCCCCGCTCGGCGAAGAAGCCTGGGTGGGCCGCGCGCTCGCCGAAGCTCGCCTCGGCAACGTGGCGGGGGAACGAGCGGCTTGGCAGCAGAGCTCTGCGCCGCTACCCGAGCTCGGTGCACGCCACGCGGGCGCGCGCACGGCTCGCGCGACGCGATGCGATAGTGCCCTCGCGATAGACCATGTCCCTCCGGCATCGAACGGCTGCGCTCCTGTGCGCCGCGGTGCTCGCAGAGAGGCGAGCTCTGCTGCTTTGCCTGCGCCGAAGCCCCGAGCGCCGCGCGCTCGCGCGTCCAGGTCGTGGTCGTGGGCAGCGCTCTCGACGCGGACGACCTCGGAGCTTCGCTCGGCGAGCTCTTCCGGCGCCTCGGCGTCGAGCTCGTACTCACGCGAGTGGAGACTCGAGACCAAGCGCCCGTCCCCCCGGTCGGTGCGCCGAGCGTGCGGGTCGACCTGACCGCGCCCGGCGCCATCGTGGTCGAGCTCGTCGATCGCTCGGGGACGGTGCGCGTGCGTCGGGTCGAGCGCCAAGGTTCGACGGCAGTGGCGCTCGACGAAGCCGCCCACGTGATCCAGGCGGCGGCCGAGAGCTTGCTCGGTTCGACTCCTCCCGAAGAGAAGCCAGCCGAGCCTCCGCCCGCTCCCGCGCCGACCGTGACACCGGTGCCGGCGAAGAGCGAAGAAGCGCCGCCCCAGGTGCCGCCGACGTTCGGCGCCGATGCGCTGGTGCTGCTCGGGCTGCACGCAGTGGATCCGTCCGCAGTCGCGCCGCCGAGCTTGGCGGGCGCAGTCCACGTCGCGCATCGCGCAAGCCCCGTGCGACCGGGGCTCTGGCTCCTCGGTGAGTACCGCTTCCCGTTCGAGATCGACGATTCGCCCATTCCGCCCCAGGCCGATGCGTTCTCGATGCGCCTCTATCCTGCCATCGACGTCGCGCGTTCGAAGAGCGCGGTGCTCGCGCTCGGCCTCGGCGGGGGCTTCGATCGCTTTCGGATCCGTCACGGCGTAGAGGATCCAGAAGGTCACGCGCACTCGTCGCGAGGCAATCGCCTCACCTGGGTCGCGAGCGGGCTCTTGGCGTTCCGCGTGCGCTTGGTCGAGAACGTGCAGCTCTCGGCCCTGGGTCTCGTGGACTTCGATCCGAACCCGCCGGACCTCGAGATTCGCCCGCGCTACCCGGAGCGGAGCCGCGCCTACGCGCTCCGGCCGGGGCTCCTGCTCGGCGTCTCGTTCTCGCCCCTCGGTCGCGATCCGATCCCGTGAGCGCCAACCTCGAGTTGGCGGAAGCCACGCTGGCGTTGGCAGTCGCGCCCCGCGATCCCGCGGGTTTGTGCGGCTCTGCGTTGGGCCTCGGCCTTGCAAACGACGCTGGGAATGGCTTCGAAGCGAGTCCTCACTGGCGCCACGGTCACGCTGGCGGTCGTCGCGCTCGGGATAGGCCTGTTCCGTTTCTTTCCGGAACGCATGACGAAGAACGGCGCTCGGGTCGCCGTTCCCCGCACGAGCCAAGCGGCTCCAGCACCGAGCGCACCCACCCCGCCTCGCGTGCCGGTCCGGGCGAGCCGCGAGGCCAAGGTCGAGCAAGTGTTCCGCGCGCCCTGGGGCGGTCGCAAAGGCGAGCTCGGCAGAAAGGCCGCCGATGAGTCTTCCCCCGAAGGCCCCATGGCGTTCGCGGTCGACGGCAGCGGTCGCTCCTACGTGCTCGACCAAGTGAACGGACGCGTCGCCGTCTTCGAGAGCGGCAAAGAGCCGCGCTCGATCCCGGTGCCGGCCGACACGTTCCAAGACGTCGCGCTCACCAAGAGCGGGGGTCTCGCGCTGCTCGATCGATTGAAGGACGGAACGGTGGCGTTCACCGACGCCAGCGGACGCGTCAGCCACGAAGTGCCCATCGCCGGCGAAGGCATCCAAGACGCGGGCGACGTCACCGGGCTCTTTCAGCGTGACGACGGTACTTGGCTCGAGGTCTCCCACGCGAACCTGGTGAAGGTCGCCGACGCCGACGGCGCTCCGCTCGACGATCGGGTGATCGTCCAAGGCCGCTTCGGCGGCACCGATCGCGTGCTCCGCGCCTCGCGTTCGGGCGATCGCGCAGCCTTCGTGGCGGAGCGGAACGCACGCGGCGTCTCGCCGCTGTCGAAGGTCAGCTTCGATCTGCCGCTCCGTGAGCTCCTCGAGCTCGACGTCGATCCGAAAGGCAACGTGGTGCTGGCGGCGAGCCTGCTGGAAGAGGGTCCGGCCCCGAATTTCGACGTGCTCGATGCGCGCGAGGTCGTGGTCCTGCTCGATCCGCGCGGAGCCGAGCTCGCCCGGGTCGAGCTGCCCGCCAGCGTCGGCCCCGAAGAGAGCTTCCGCCGCATCCGCGTCGGCGCCGACGGCGCCATCTATCACCTGGGCTTCGAAGAGTCGGGGGCAATCATGAGGAGGATCTGGCTATGAACCGCGCCGGCACTTGGCTCATCGTCGCCGTCTCCGCCGCCTGGGCGCTGGCCGCGCTGCCCGCTCGGGCCGCCCCTCCCGCCATGACGCGAGACGAGATCATCACGCGCGGCAAGGGCGTGGTGAAGTTCTCGTACTGGTGGGGCCACGGTCGCTGGAGCACGACCTCCACGGCACACGGCTCCTGCTCTGGCAGCTGTCCGAGTTGCTCCCACTCGGGCTCCTACGGCGCCGACTGCTCGGGCTTCGTGGCCAAAGCGTGGCAGGTGCCCGGCACCATCGCGGTCACCACCGACGCACACCCCTACTCGACCTACCACTTCTACAACCAGAGCAACTACTGGGGCACGGTGTCGCGGAGCTCGGCCAAGAAGGCGGACGCTTTCGTCTACAACGCCGGCGGCAAGGGTCACATCTTCCTCTCCGAGAGCGGTGACCCTTGGGGCTGGGTGACCGCCATCGAGTGCAAGGGCTGTAGCTACGGGTGCGTGCGGGGCGGCCGCTCGATATCGAGCAGCTACAAGGCCATCCGGCGCGACAACATCCAAGACTTCCCCGACAAAGACGGCGATGGCGTCGCGGATTCCAAAGACAATTGCCCCTCCAACAAGAACACCTCGCAGACCGACACCGACAAAGACGGCAAGGGCGACACCTGCGACACCGACGACGACGGCGACGGCGTCCTCGACGACAAAGACAACTGCCCGACGACCAAGAACGCCACCCAGATCGACACCGACAAAGACAAGAAGGGCGACGCCTGCGACACCGACGACGACGGCGACGGCGTCCTCGACGACAAAGACAACTGCGACACCGCGGCCAACAAGAGCCAGCTCGACACCGACAAAGACAAGAAGGGCGACGCCTGCGACGACGACGACGACGGCGACGGCGTCCTCGACGACGAAGACAACTGCGCGCTGGTGAAGAACGCGGACCAAGCCGACGCCGACAAGGACGGCAAGGGCGACGCTTGCGAAGCCGACGACGACTCCGACGGCTTGCCCGACGCAACGGACAACTGTCCGCTGGCGGCGAACGCGGATCAGTCGGACGTCGACGAGGACGGCAAGGGCGACGCCTGCGACGACGACGACGACGGCGACGGCACTCCGGACGCCACCGATCTCTGCCCGGAGCTCGCCAACGCCAGCCAGAGCGATCTGGATCAAGACGGCGTGGGCGACGCTTGCGACGACGACATCGACGGGGACGGAAGCCCCAACGTTCGAGACAACTGTCCCGAGCTCTCGGATCCGAACCTCGAAGATTCGGACGAAGACGGCGTCGGCGACCCGTGCGACGACGACATCGATGGGGACGGCGTGTTCAACACGGTCGACAACTGTCCGTCGGTGGCGAACCCGGATCAGAAGCAGGGAAGCGGCGACAAGGGCCTCGCCTGCTCCGACGGTGACACCGGAGACACCGGCGCCGGCGATACGAGCGACGAGTCCGGTGGCTGCTCGCTCGGCGCCGCGCCCGCCGGTCGCGACGGTCTCGCTAGGCTGGGGCTCCTCGCGGGCCTCGCCCTCGCCGTCCGCCGCCGCCGCCGCTGAACGGCCCCATCGCCCGCCGCCCGGACGACGGCCGGACTTCGTCCGGACACTTCGCCCGTGGGACGCCAACTTGGGGTTGGCGCCCACGCGCGCGGGTTGGCATTTCCTGGCTGGCGAAGCCCGCGAGATCCCTGGAGTGCAGGTTGGTCTCGCCTTTGCACCTACATCCGAGCGGAGGACCTCGGATGCCGCTCTGGACTCGCCTCGGGACGTTTTCGGTTCTGCTCTCCGCCCTGGCTTGCCAGGCGGGCCCGGTCGGAAACGAGGAGCCCATCCTCGAGGTCCAACAGGACGTCAGCGCTCCCCTCGCCAAGGCGTACTGCACGATCCCAGTGACCGGCGCGGGCACGAAGAGCATGGAGGACGACTATCTGCCTCACGTGATCACGTGTGAGAACGGCGGCGCGAATCTCGAAGCGTTGAAGGCTCAAGCCATCGCGGCGCGCTCGGTGGCCTACTACGCGATGGCAACCAAGGGTTCGATTTGCGACGGCCAAGGCTGCCAGGTCTATAGCTGCAGCGCGAAGCCGAGCGCCAAGGCCTACCAAGCGGTGAAAGAGACCGCGGGCATGTACCTCTCGTTCGCCGGCATGCTCACCTACGGCTTCTACGTGAGCGGCGACAGCTCGACGTCGCCTCCGAGCTGCAAGGGCAGCCCGAGCGCGGCCATGGAGAAGTACGTCACGTACAACCAAGGCCTGAGCGGCACCAGCGTGAAGCAGACCTCCCTCGGCTACATCGGGCCGCCGGGATACGGCCAGAACCGCGGCTGCATGAGCCAGTGGGGTGCGCGCTGCCTCGAGGCCAACAAGAGCTTCGACTACAAGCAGATCCTCCAGTTCTACTACGGCAGCGACATCAAGATCCTGACCGCCCAGGGCTCGTGCGTCGGCGCCACGGACACCGACGGCGACGGCGTCACCGACGACAAGGACAACTGCGACAGCGTCAAGAACGCCGACCAGAAGGACACGGACAAAGACGCCAAGGGCGACGCCTGCGACACCGACGACGACAACGACGGCGTGCTCGACACGGCGGACAATTGCCCGCTCGCGGCCAACAAAGCCCAGGCTGACACCGACAAAGATGGCAAGGGCGACGAGTGCGACGGGGACGATGACGGCGACGGCGTCGCCGACGCGACCGACAACTGCCCGCTGGACCCCAACGCGGACCAGAAAGACTCGGACAAGGACGGCAAGGGCGACGCTTGCGAGAGCGACGACGACGGCGACGGCGTGGCGGACGGCACCGACAATTGCCCGGGTGTCGCCAACTCGAACCAGACCGACCTCGACGCCGACGGCGACGGCGACGCCTGCGACGACGATGACGACGGCGACGGCGTGCTCGACACCAAGGACAACTGTCCCGAAGACCCCAACGACGATCAGAGCGACCAGGACCACGACGGCGTGGGCGATGCGTGCGACGCCCTGAACAGCGGGACCGGCGGCTCGGGCTCGGGCGGCTCCGGGTCGGGCGGCTCGGCGGGTACGAGCGGCGGCGCAGGTGCTGCGGGCTCGGCAGGCACGGGCGGTGCGCCTTCGGCGGGCGCCGGCGACAGCGAAGACGCGAGCGGTGGCTGCTCCGTGAGTGGCAAAGCCAGCGGCTCGGAGCTCTCGCTCTTCGTGCTAGGCTTGGCGTTCGTCATGGGCTCGAGGCGGCGCGCGAGGCAGGCAAAGTGAAGACGAAGCTCCTCGCCTGTGCTTGCCTGCTCCCGCTCGCCGGCTGCAGCGCCGAGGTGATCCCGAGCGAGCCCGACGGCCCCGAGCCCAACGAAGACGTGGCCGTCGTCTCCAGCGCGATCACGGTGAACCAGGCGCTCTCGAGCGGCTGCTCCACTGCGGTGGTCGAAGGCTTGAGCAAGCAGATCATCGCCCAGATGAACTGCATCAAACCGAACGCGCTGAAGGCCGTCCCCACCCGGCCGAACCTGGTCAAGACCGGGAGCCACGTCTTTCTCTATCTCCAGCCCGCGGCCTCCGACGCGCTGGTGAAGGCCCTCGACGCGAACCCGAGCAAGACGCTCCACATCTCGAGCATGCTCCGCACGCTGCCGCAGCAGTGGTTGCTCTGGCACTGGGATCAAGCCGGGCAGTGTGGCATCCCCATCGCCGCGACGCCGGGCAACTCGAACCACGAAGGTGGTCTCGCGCTCGACACCAACGACTACACCGCGTGGAAGAGCGCCCTCGAGTCCAAAGGTTGGCAGTGGTACGGCTCGGGTGACGTCTATCACTACACGTACACGGGCAGCGGCGCGACCGGCCTCAAAGGCACCGACGTCCTGGCGTTCCAGATGCTCTGGAACCTGAATCACCCCGAAGACAAGATCGCCGAAGACGGCGACTTCGGACCGGCCACGGATTCGCGCCTCGGCAAGAGCCCGGCCGAAGGCTTCGCCAAGGGCGCCACCTGCAACGGCAACGCCGACAAAGACGGCGACGGCGTCAGCGACGCGAACGACAACTGCCCGGCCGACAAGAACGCCGATCAGCTCGACACCGACAAGGACAAGAAGGGCGACGTCTGCGACACCGACGACGACGGCGACGGCGCCGTGGACACCGCCGACAACTGCCCGCTCGTCGCCAACGCGAATCAAACCGATTGCGACGGCGACGGCCAGGGCGACGCCTGCGACACGAGCAGCAACTGCGGCACCGGTGGCAGCGGCAGCGGCGGGGCCGCGGGCGCAGCAGGCGCAGCGGGCGCAGCGGGACAGCCCGGCAGCGGCGGAGCCGCGGGCGGCACGGGGCTCGGCGGCGCAGCCGGCGGGATCTCGGCCTCCGGAGGCGCGGGAGCCGGCAGCGGCGGCGCGGGCCAACACACCAAGCTGGTGGACGACAGCAGCACCGAGTCCGGTTGCAGCGCTGCGCATCGCTCGAGCTCCGGCGCGCACGCGCTCCTGCTCGCGGCGCTCGGCTGGCTCGGAACGCGCCGCCGGCGAAGGTAGGTCGCCCGGGTTCGACTCCGTGACGAACGCGTCGAGCTGATTCGCGGCATCGTCTTCGAGATGTCGCCGAACGGGCCACCGCACGCCAGCGTCGTGGATCGGCTCACCCTGGTCTTCGTGCGTGCGCTCGGCGAACGTGCGCTCGTGCGCGTTCGGCACCCATGGATCGCCTTCGACGAGTCCGAGCCCGAGCCGGATGTTGCTGTCGTCCCCATGGGCAACTACTTCGAGCAGCATCCCGATTCGGCCTACCTCGTCATCGAGGTCGCCGAGTCGTCACTCGACTACGATCGCGACACCAAAGGGCCGCTCTACACCTCCTCCGGCGTCGACGAGTACTGGATCGTCGACGTGGCGGCGCGCGCCATCGAGGTACACACCCACCCGGAGGGCGGTCGATTCACGCTCGTTCGGCGCGTGCTCAGCGGCGAAACGGTGACGCCACGCGCCTTTCCGGATCTGGCCGTCAGGGTCCAGGATCTCTTCGGCGGAGCGCGGGATCCCGTCCAATCGGGTCAGATCAGCGTGATGGCGCCGAGTATACGGTCGGCGTCGACGACGTCGAACTCGTACTCCACCAGATCGTATCGGTAGACTTCGATGGCTCCGAACTCGGGGTCCATCCGACTCGACACGTCCTTCGGGTTCGGGTTCTTGCGCAGGAACTCCCGCTTCGACATGCCCAACGATGCGGTGAGCGTGTGCCGGTAGGCCGCGCGCGCCGCGAAGGGCCTCCCGCCCCGCCCGTCTCGGTGGATTCGAATCTTGGAGATGTAGAGCTGCTCATCGTACTCGACGTCGCCGAGTGAGTAGTCGCGGCACAAGTTCCACGCGAGCTGAAGTCGGCACGGCGTGGTCACTGCGTAGCGATGCAGCCCGACGTAGAGCCCGCAGTCTTCGAGGACTTCGCCCGGCCTGAACGGCATGGGCGGCCCATCCGAAATCACGTGGGCGGGGGGCTGGGGCTCGCGGAGCGGCTTTGGTATGCAGCGCGGTTCGCGAAACGCGCAGCTCGGCAATGGCTGGGCCGGCCCAGGCGCATCCGGAGCGGTTTTCGATTCGCAGCTCAGGCTGGCGCAGCAGTAGATACCGGCGATGAGCGCTCGGAGACGCGTCTCACGGCGATGGCGCCTTCCCGGCATTGAAGCCCGCGGGAGGAGTCGCTGCCCCGTACTCATTGTCGCCCCAACACTCTACGGTCCCGTCCGGCCGCACGCCACACGCGTGTTTGTTGCCGACGGCGACCTCCGCGAACGGGCCGGCCGGTGGTTGGGTGATCGGAGCACCCGGCGGCGCGAGGCTCACTTGTGCGCAGCTCACACTCGCGTCGTCGTGTACAAAGCACACTGCGCTGTCCCCGGCAACGACCGCGCGGAGCGTCCCCGCGGGCACCGCGACCGGCACACCCCAGCAGAGCGCCGTTCGGTCGGGTCTCAGCCCACAGGTCATGAGATGCCCTGCGCTGACGCTAGCGAGGGATTCGTCGGGCGGGCTCGCCTGACCGGAAGAATTGAGGCCCCAGCAGATCGGGAAGCTGTCGCTCTTCCGGAGTGCACAGTAGTGCCCACGACTGCCAGTGAGTTGCTTGTAGCTCCCGGGCGGCGCGCCGGGACCCCCCGGTTTGGAGATTGGTTTGCCCCAGCAGAGGATGTGGCCTTCGGGATCGAGTCCGCACGCATGCCAGTTTCCGAGCGCCATCTGGGAGAACTTTGCCGGCGGCGGAGTGGGAGCGATGGCCTTGTTTGGGCTTCCCCAACACGCCAGCGTGGCATCGCCCAGGAGGCCACAGATCTGACCGAAACCGATGGCGAGGTCTTTTAGCGCGAGCCCTCCGGGCGGGTGAAACGCGCCATCTGTCGCGTCCCCCCAGCAGGTGGGAATTCCAGACGAGTCCAGCGCGCAGGACGTTGACCCGTTGGCGAAGATCGCTGGCGCATGCGGGGGCACGGTCGGACCGGCATCGCCATGAGCGCCCGTGGGCGCTTCTTCGGCGGTTCGGCCGCAACCGAGACTGGCGAACGCGAGCAGGAGAAGCCGTCGTAGAGTGCGTGGCATCAATAGAAGCCGTTCTGATGAGATACCTTCACTGACAACACGTAGTCGGCAATGAGGCAGCTTGCTTGGGGACCTGGACGAACCACAACGTAGATCCGCTCCCAGTTCGAGATGTCGCCGGGAGGGATTGCACCACCAGATTTGCGGAGAACTCCTCGACGAGCTCGTCGACGACGTCAAGGGCAGCGCGCCGCACTCGGCACAAGCGTCGGGGCGGAGCTCGTGCGCTTCGGCTTCGAGGTGGTCGGGAATCGGCTTGCGCCCGGTCGGCCTCGCCTTCTTCTTCGGCGGAGGCTCGGGGGCGGGCTTGTGGGGCCTTGGGGCGATCCTCGAAAGCACGCCGGGCCTC
>JAXLYN010000102.1:0-12489 GCA_046351435.1 Polyangiaceae bacterium | reverse complement strand
GGCGCGGTCCGAGCGCGCATCGTGGGAGGAGAACCCATCGCCCGGGGGCCTGCGTTCGAGCGCGAGGTGCTCGCGTTGCTCGACGCGCTGGTCGCCGAAGCGCGCTCGTGAACGCGCTGTGTGTCACTGCGCGGCGGCTCGGCGGCGGCGGGAGCGATACAAGGCGTCGGCGATGGCCAGCCCGAGACCGAGCCAGAGCGGCAGGTCCCCGACTCTCACGTAGAACGTCGGGGGCGCGTCGCTCAGCGTGGGCGTGACGAACATCACGCTCTCGGCCTCGGTGGCCCCGCGGGCGCGCACGCTGCCGGAGGCGTCAATCCACGCCGGCACTCCCAGGTTCACCGCTCGGACGAGATCTCGCCGCGCTTCGATGGCGCGCATCACGCTGAGCCGGAGGTGCAACTCGGGCTCGGCGGTGGGCCCGAACCAGGCGTCGTTGGTCACGTTGACCAACAGGTTCGGCGCCTTGCCCATGACTTTCCGGCCCACGGGCGCCAGCGTGTCCTCGTAACAGTTCAGCACGCCCATGCGCGCAGGACCGGACTCGAGCAACACCACGTCGTGCCCCGGCACGAGGCCGCCTGCACGAGAGAACAGCTTGCGCAGGAACGGCAGGTGCTCGCCGAGCGGAACCGTCTCGCCGAACCAGAGCAACTCCATCTTGGCTTGGGGCAGCTGCAGCTGTCCGTCACTCGATACGACGGTAGTTGCGTTGTAGCTCTCGTCACCAGCGCTCGAGATCGCCCCGAACAGCACCGGGCCGTGCACGCCCATGCCCACGACGCTGCGCCGGCTACGGGGCATGCGGCCCGGCGCGTGGTCGATCACGTAGGGGTATGCCGCTTCGGGCCACAGCGTGAGCTCGGCGCCTCCCCGCTCCGACTCCAGCGTGAGGCGGCGCAGGCGTTTGAGGATCTCGTCGCGGGCGCCGGGTTGCCAGCGCATGCGCGCTTCTACTGCGCCCTGGACGACGCCGAGCTTCATGCTGGGTAGCGTCGCGAGCTTTTCGCGCACGTCGCGCATCCGCCACGCGCCGGCGAGCCCCATCACGACGAGCAGCGCCGCCCCCAGCGCCGGACCGAGCCAAACGCGGCGGTCTTCCAGCAGGCGGCCGACGAAACGAGCCAGGGCGCCGCGACCAGCGCCGCCGCCAGCGCCAAGAGGAACGAAACGCCGCGCTCGCCGATCACCTCCGCCCATTGAACCAAGGCCGGCCAGGGCGAGATCAGCCCAGCCGGCGTCCAGGCGATGACGAACACGAAGTGCAGAGCCACGAACACACCGAGCCCGAAGCCGAGGCGCGGGTCGAGACCCGTGCGGCGCTCGACCCAGCGCGCGAAGGCGAGCCCGAAGGCCCAGATCGCGGACTGCACGAGGGAGAGCAGGACCAACGCCAACACGCCCAGCGCCAAGCCGAGATCGGTGAACCGCACGATCACGCTCGGAACGAAGCGCATCCCGACCACGCTCGCGCTGGTGCCCCAAACCGTGGCGACCAGCGCGACCGAGCGCGGGCGCTCCACGCCGCGCACGGCGAGGAAGAGAGCGGACAGACCGAGCAACACCGCCGGCAGGAAGTCCGTCGGCGGCGCGGAAGCGCGAACAGCACTCCGCCTGCGATCGCGACGAGCAGGGGTCGCGCGCGCGTGCCGATGCGCGGCGTTGCGCCGGGTTTCAATCCAGACCCGAAACCATCACCAGTAGAAGGTGATTCCACCGCGGCCCAGGCCACCACCGGACGTGTTCGTGGTGCGGCCGGTGCCGGGTTCGGTGAACTCCGGCTGAACGCGGGCGTCTTGGTCGGTGCGCCCCGCATGAAGCCCACGATGTCGAGGTTCAACGACACCCGGTGGGTGACGCGGAACTCCAGACCTGCGCCCAGTTGCCCGCCGAAGTAGGAGTAGTTCCGGCGCGCTTCTTGGATCGGATCTCCGTTCTGGTCGCGGGGCGTCACCGTCGCGCCGCTGAAGCCGATGCCGCCGAGCATGTAGAACTGCACCGCGTCCCGCGGGTTGAAGTACACGTAGCCGTTGAAGAGCAACGCGTTCTCACTGCGCTGATTGCCTTGCCAATCGACGCCGCCGGCGAAGTCGAGGCCGGCCTCGAAGGCGAAGTGCGGCACCGGACGATAGCGGAACCCCAAGCCGAGACCGGCCATGCCCGCGTCGTCGGCGCGTCCCTCGCCACCGCCCATCATCACGCCTTCGAGGTGCAGGTTGATGCCCCACTTGCGTCGCCAGGGGCGCTTCTTCGGGGGAGCCGGCGGGGGCTCGTACACCACCACCGGCGGGTGGCCGTAACGCAGATTCGGCGGGCGGCCGCGCCGGCCCGGGCGCGTGCCCGGCTCGGTTCCCTCCCGATCGCCGGGAGGCTGTGCCTCGGGCTCATCGTCCGGTTCGGCGACGGGCGGCTCCGTTTCCTCACAGAACCAACCGCCCGGCGGGCAGTTCGGATCTTCTTGTGCCTGAACGAGCGCCGGCGACAGAAGCACCAGGCTCGAGGCGACCAAAGCGAAGGGGGTCCGCATGCGGCTCCTTGGCCCCGTCCGGGGGCCGACGTCTGGAGGGTAGCAACCCCGGTGCCACTTGCCAGAGTGCAGTCTTGCGGGGTTTTTGCCGGGGGCCCGGGCCCCGCCGTGGAGAGCCGTTTACAGCAGCGTGGCGCCCGGAATACTGCGGCGGCGTGGCGGTGGTGACCATCAAGCCCGGGCACGTCCAGCCGATCTGGGCCGGCCATCCTTGGGTGTACGCCCAGGCGGTCGCGCGAATCAGCGGCGGCGCCACGCCCGGCGACGAAGTCGAGGTCGTGGACGACCACGGCAACGCGCTCGGCCGAGGATTGTACTCGCCGGGCTCCGCCATCGTGGTGCGCCTGTACACGCGGGATCGCACGAGTCGCATCGACAGCGCGCTGATCGAGCGTCGCATCGCCGCCGCAGTCGCGCGCCGGCAAGCACTGGAATTGCCGTCGCCGGAGACGAACGCCTATCGCGTCGTGCACGCGGAGGGCGACGACGTGCCCGGACTGGTGGTGGATCGCTACGGCGACGTGTTGGTCGTGCAGATCGGCACCATCGGGATCAAGAAGCGCCAACAGTTGATCTTGGACTCACTCGCCAGCTCGTTGTCGCCCCGCGCAATACTGGACCGGAGCTCGGAGCGCGCGGCGAAGAACGAGGGCTTCGAGGCGGGGCGCGGCGTCGTGTTCGGTGACTCGTCCGTGAACGAGCTGGCCTTCAGCGAACGCGGGCTCTCATTTCGCATTCCGTTCGAGCTCGGACAGAAGACCGGCTTCTACGTGGACCAGCGCCCGCTGCGCGCCCGGGTCGAGGCGCTGGCTCACGGCCGGCGGGTGCTCGACACGTTCACCTATGTGGGTGCCATCGCGTTGGCCGCGGCTCGGGGCGGCGCTTCGAGAGGACCACGCGGTGGACCAGAGCGCGTTGGCCCTCGAAGGTCGCGGCCGCTGCAACAGGACAACCAGCTCTCGAGCGCATTCAGTTCGAGCGAAGCCGGCGCCCATGACGCCCTGGCCCTGGCGGGGCGCCGGGAGATGGATACGATTTGGTCGTGTGCGACCCCGAAGCTCGCGCCCACCCGCGCCGCGAAGAAGCGCGCCCTGGGAGCGATGCGCCGGCTGGCTGCGGCCGGCGCGAGGGCGACGCGCCCCGGAGGGCTCTTGGTCCTCTGCTCGTGCTCCGCGGCGATCGGCGTCGAAGAGCTCACCCGCGCGGCGGCCCTCGGCGGAAGGCGCGACGTGGGGGATTCGTCCGGTGGTGCTCGAGCGACTGTTCCAGGGTGCGGATCACCCGGTACCGGCCGCGTTCCCCGAAGGTCTCTATTTGAGCTCGCTGGTCATCGAGGTGCGATCACTATGAGGAGGGCCATCGCCGCGTGCATAGCGTTGCTCTTGCTCGCCACCGCCGCGCAGGCCCAAGAGCCGCGACGCGTGGTCCTGGTCGTCAGCGCGGGCGCCGAAGAGCAGCGCGCCAAGTCCACGCTCGATGCGATTCGCGCTCAGCTCGGAGATCTACCCGTGGGCTTGGTGGTCACGCCGGCCGAGAGCGCACCCAAGGACTTGCGAGAGCGACTCGACTTCGCCGCCAAGGCTTGCAAGGAAAACGGAGCGGTGGGCGCATTCTTCATCGAGCTCGAACGCGCAGACGACTTGCTCCTCTACCTGATCGAGCCCGAAGCCAAGCGCGCGCTGGTGCGCCGGGTGCAAAAGACTCCGGGCGCCGAGCAGGCCGGCGCGGAGGAGCTCGAGCACGATCGTTCGCTCCACCGTCGGCGCGTTGCTCGAGGGCCGTGAGATCGGCATGGAGGAGGGTCGGAGCTGCGACCCGCGCCGGCGCCCAAACGCCGAGCCTTGCCCGCCCAGAAACCCAAGCCCCCGCCGCCCAAGCCGGCGCCAGCCCGCACCGACACTGGGCGCCTCGCCGCTCACTATGCCGGCGAGGCGTTCGCGCCTCGGCCCAGTGGCAGAGCGGCCTCGGCATCGAGCTCAGCGCGTCACCGGATGGCTACGGCTCTGCAGGGCTCGGCTACGTCGCCATCGCGCCCGTCGAGGTGGAAGGCGACTCCGCTCGGGTTCCGGGTCGCTCGCGCTATGCGCTGCGGGCGTTCGCCGGCTACGAAGTCCCGGCCGATCGTTTCCGTTCGTCGGGCAGCTGGGCTTGGTCGAGGAGCTGGATCGCCGGAGCACGACCAAGACCGCCGGGGGCGTCGAGCCGGTGATCCAGGGACCGCGTGGTCTGGGCGGTCTCCCCCCGGGTCCTCGCGCGCTACGAAGTGTGGGAGCGTACGAGCGTGGGGGTGGGAGTGGGTCTCGACGTCTTCTTGAACAATTCTCGGTACGTTGCGGAGTTACCGGGTGCAGAAACCCTCCTGTCGCCGTATCGCGCCCGCGCCGAGGCCCTCGCAGGCCTCGCGGTCGATATATGGTGAAGAAAAATCCGCCCAAAAGACCGTGGCCCATTCCACTGGGGGACAGAAGCCGAAGCTCGAGACACCGGAAGCCGAAGGCCAATACACAGAGGATCTCCGACTGATGTCGCCAACCGTCGCCGCCGATCCGGTCGCTTCCCGCACTCACCGGCCAACCGCCTGGTGCACCGGGTTCACCGCGTGTCGAAGTCGATCCTGCGCGCTCCCTCGGACGGCGCCGACGATGCCGCGCAGCGAGCTTGATCGAGATCTCCTGTACGAAGGCTATCGCGGCAGGCGGCATCGAGCGCTGGTCGGACCACACGTCTGGTGCGCACCAGTCTGAGGCTCGCGCGGTCGCGCCGAAGGCGACCACTCGCACCGAAGACGACACCGAGCTCGACGCGCTGCCGAGCAGCGAGCTCTCGGATTCGGTCACCGACCAGGCGCCGCGCCCGGTGAAAGAGTACTTGGAACAGTTGCCCGAGGTGCAGCGCACCGCGCTGGTGCTGCGACACGTGATGGGATACTCCGTCGGCGAGATCGCCGAGCTCACCGACGCGTCCCCCAACACCGTGAAGGATCGACTTTTGCGTGGAGCCAAGGAGATGCGCAAGCTGATCCGTCGCGACGTCGCCATCGGTGTCAGCGCGAAAGGGGGCTCCGCATGAGCGGCGCGCCGTCCGACTGCGATCGCTGGGCCGAGATCGCCGATCGCCGCATGCTCGGTGAGGCCCTGAGCGACGAGGAGCAGAGCTTCGCGGAGACCCACGCCGAGAGCTGCGCGCTGTGCCGCGCGGAATCCAGCGCCTGGGCCGTGATCGCCGAGAGCGACGGGGCCGACGCCCTGGGCGACGAGGACGCCGAAGCGCTGGTCGAGCGCGCGCTCGCCGAGTCTCGCGAACGCATCGCCACCGAGACCGAAGCCAAGAAGCTGCCGCTCCGCGAGGCCGAGGCCAAAAAGCTGCCGCTCCGCGAGACCGAAGCCGAAGCCAAGAAGCTGCCGCTTCGCGAGGCCGAGGCTGAAGCCAAGAAGCTCCCGTTGCGGGAAGAGCCCGCCGCGCCCGCCGCGATGCCGAGCTACGCGCCGAGCGCCGGACACGGAGTCGTCTCCCTGGACCAAGCACGCAAGGCTCGCACCGCCTACCTCGCCGGCGGGGTGGCGGCAGCGCTGGCCCTCGCCGCGGGAGTCACGCTGATGCTCCGAGGTGCCGGCAACGACAGCGCCGGACCGTCGGCAGTGCTCGTCTCGATGACCGGCAGCGTGAGCGTGGCCGGCGCGCCCGCCAGCGTGGGCATGCCCCTGCCCGTGGGTACGCACATCGACGTCGCAGCCGGCAGCACCGCGTGCCTGACCTTCGATGACGGCCGCGTACGCACGTGCTTGGACGCGAGCACCGAGCTCGCCCTGGCGAAGACGGCCGCCGACGACCGCCAGCTGCTCCTGAGCCACGGCACCGTGGTCACCTCTCTCGACAAGCTTCCAGCCGGCCACCACTTCACGGTCAACGCGCTGTCCGGCCGAGCCGTGGTGACGGGCACCGTCTTTTCGGTCAGCACCAGCGATGATCACAAGAGCGTCGTGGTGCGTGTCCACGAGGGCTCCGTGCGCGCCGAGGCCAGTGACAAGCCCACCCGCAGCGTCACCACGGGCCAAGAGCTCGACATCCGCACCGAGAGTGGCCGCGCCGTGGACCCCGACGTGCGCGAGCACGAGCTCGCCCTGGTGGGCGTCACGGGGCCCCGAGCCCCGCGCGCGGCGCCGCCGCCCAGCGCGAGCGTCGCCCAGGCGCCGCCGCCGGTGCCCGAAACCTCCGCGTCTGCTGAGCCGGCGGTGAAGCTGCCGAGCGCGGGCGAGCTGCTCGAGAACGCGCGCAAGCTGCGCGCCCAAGGCAACTCCAGCGGAGCCGCCGAAGCCTATCGTCACTTGATGGCCGTGCACCCGAAGAGCGCCGAGGCCCACGCGGCGCTGCTGTCGCTCGCGGAGCTGCAGCTCGGTCCGTGGGGAGATCCCGCCGGTGCACTGCGCTCATACGACGCCTAC
Source organism: Polyangiaceae bacterium (assembly GCA_046351435.1). Classification (GTDB taxonomy): domain Bacteria; phylum Myxococcota_A; class Polyangia; order Polyangiales; family Polyangiaceae; genus JADJKB01. Next base: position 5,520 of record JAXLYN010000102.1, on the reverse strand, counting down.
CTGCGCGGCGGCGGTGGATTGGCTCAAGAGGCGCGCTATGGCCGCATCCAAGCCTTGCGTCGCCTCGGGCGCGCAGCCGAAGAGCAGGCGGCGGTCGACGAGTTCGTCAAAGCCTACCCGAACAGCGTGCAGGCCCGCGCACTGAAGGCGCGCAGCGCCGACGCGGGCTCCGCACCCTAGAAAGAGAATTGTCGGGGCGGAGCTGTCGCGTCGCTCGGCCTGCACAACACTCGCCGGGCGGGTCGCGGTCGCAAGGCGCGAGCCGCCGTCGAGGGAGGCGAGCAGCGCAGCGGCGAGCTTGGCACGGTCTTGGGCGGTCAGCTCCAGCGCGTCGCTGAGGACTTTCTCGGCGTTCGAGCCCGCAGGTCGCGAGCACGCGCGAGCAGCCAAAGGCCGCGCTCGTCCTGGTCGCGATGACACCCCTCCCCATCGCAGCCGGTCCGGTGTATGCCCGCGGCCGAGGGAGGTGGCGGGTGCAGCCCAGCTTGAAAGAGAGTCTTCTGTCGCTCGGGCTCACACCGGACAACCACCGCGTGCTGATGCTGTTGCCGTTGGTGTACGTCGCGTGGGCCGATGGCAAGATCGAGGACGTGGAAATCGAGCGCATCGACGACATCGCTCGGAAGAAGTTCCGCTTCGGCAAGAGCGGGCTGGACATCCTCGACGGTTGGCTCGCCAAGCGCCCGCCCCAGGACTACTTCGACGACGGACTTCAGAGCTTGTTCTTGCTCGCGCAGACCGAGGACGGTGAGCCCCTGATCCACCCCGAGGAGCTGTCGGACCTCTTGCTTCACGCCGAGTCGATCGCGCGCGCGACGGCCCACGCCCTCGACGCGCCGACGGCGGTGACGAAGGAGGAGGAAGAGGCGCTGGCGGAGATCGCGATGCTGCTCGAGGTGGACAACGGCGTGAGCTGGCGCAAGCTCCTCGACGAGCTGGACGCGGGGCCCGCCTCCGTCGAGCGGGGTCGAATGCCGCCTTCTCGACGACTCTGATCGTTTGACCGCGATCAAATTCGCGCACGAGTCCCGCGTACTTCTCGCTGCCGCACCTGCGCCCACATGCCGCGCAAGCCCTGCGCGCTGGATTTCGCGCCAGACCAAGGCAATCATCCGAGGGCTATGGGCGAGACTTCTTTTTGGCGGCACACCGGTCTTTGGCGTCCGGTAGTGCTCAGGCTCTTGGGTTTGGTCGCGGCGCTGGTCGGCTGCGAGCGACTCCGCTTCCGACAAGAACAACGACGACTACTACCACGGTGCGTCCGGGAACTTCTGCACGAACCCCGACACGTGCGAGCCGGAGGGGCCGGTCGGCAAGGCGGACAACGCCGGGGTGCCGGGCATCAGCACCCAGTTCGACGACTCCGAGACGCAGGTGTGGAAGGTCAAGAACCAGTGGGAGGACCGCAACACCGCCGAAGCCCAAGAAGGATGGCGTGGCCTGGCCCGCGAACAGCGGCCTGAACTGGGACGAGAAGTACTCGGCTTGGGTCAACTCGCTCAAGAAGATCAACGCGGTTTCCTACGGTGAGACGTTCGAGATCACGACCCCGTGGGGCAAAACGCTACCCTCGCCGAAGCTCGAATGCGCCGAGGTCGCGATGTTCATGCGGCTCACCTTCGCGTCTTGGTACAACCTGCCGTTCTTCATGACGACGACCGACCAGCACGGAACCCGCGTGTATTTCGGTCACTTCGGCGCGCGCACGGCGACCGACGCCTACTCCGGCATGCCCCGCTACAAGAGTGCCTACGCGGACTACTCCAACCAGTCACCGGCCCAGTACCAAGCCAATTGGCCCAAGGACAACAAGCTCCGCGCCAAGGGCCTGTACGGCGGCGGCGACGACATGGACTACATCGCGCCAGGTGCAAAGGCCGGCACGTACTTCGACGAGGTGTTCCTGAACAAACGCGTGGGGCATTTGCCCTGCACCTCTGAGCTACTTCGGCTCCATCAACGTCGCCAGCTCGCGCAACACCTACAACCTGAAGCCGCCTTCACTGCGCGTCGGCGACGTGTTGCTGAAGCGCTGGCAGGCCAGGGCATCGGCCACACCCTGCTGCTCAAGGCCGTGACCCCGCTGGAAGGCGGGCGTTTCGACGCTCAGCTGGCCTCCGGCTCCGTGCCCCGGCGTCAGCCCAAGTGGGACGACGCGGTGGCCTCGAAGCAGTACTTCACCAACGAGGCCATGGGCGGCGAGGGCTACGAGAAGTTCGGCGGCGGCCTCAAGCGCTGGCGCGTGGCCAAGAACTGGAACGGCAAGTGGACCAACACTTGGATGGCCGCCGACGAGGCCTCCTGGATCAGTGACGACGACTGGGAGAACCTGAAGAAGCGCCCCAAGGACTTCCAGAGCCTGCTGGGCGAGGTCCCGCCGGAGCAGCTGCGCGGTGCCCTGGCCGCCATCGCCGAGGACGCGCGCATGCGCGCGGCAGTACCCGGCGTCGTGCTCGGCGCGCGAGGAAAGCGCGAGAACGCCTTCCGCGATCTGTACCAGCTGAACCAGGACCAGTTCGGCATCTCCCCGCCGAGACCCGGACGCGACTATCCGCAAGATGGAGAACTGCGCCGTTGGCGGAGCTGGTCTACGACAAGAGCAAGACCTGCTGCTGGAACTCCAGCACCGCGGACATGTTCCAGATCATCATGGACTACGAGCAGAGCCTGCAGCAAAACGCCTGCACCATGCCCGTGGTGTTCAAGGCCACGGGCGGCGGCACTACAAGGTGTTCGCCGACTTCGCCCGCGGCCACCGGCAGGCGCGCTCTGGAAGCAGTGGAGCGAGGACCAGGCCTTGCCCGCAGAAGAACGTGGCCGAGGACACCGAGACCAACCACTCCTGGACGGATTTCTGCTCGCTCTCGGGGTGGCGGCACCAGCGGCCGCCGGCAGCGCCGGCGGCACTGGCGGCGCCGCGGGCGGCGGCACGGGCGGCACGGGCGGCACGGGCGGTGGCACGGGTGGCTCGACCAGCACCGGCAGCTGCCAGGGCTACCGGCTCGTCGAGCGCGGTACCGGGCTCGAATCCAGCCTGTTACTGCGACGGCTACTGCAGCACCGCGAGGTGACTGCTGCTCCGACAAGGTCAGCGTCTGCGGAGCCTGAGCCCCATGCGAACCAACCGGCTGGTCTGGGTTCTCCCGATCGCGGTGTTGCTCGTCCCGAGCGCGGCGTCGGCGCTCGCCCAAAGCAAGCACCGAAGCCTCAGCGTGGACGCTTGCTGGAAGCAGAAGCTCCCCAGCGAGTTCTGTGACGCCGTCGGCGCCGCGGCCTACAACGTAGACCACTACGAGTGGGACACCCTCGCGGCCCACGGACAGCCCGAAGTCGGGCAGTCCAAGTGTGACGCCGCGAACGCGACGGTGGATCGCATCCGCACGCTGGCCCAGGAGATGCGCTCCATCTCCCAGGCTCAGAGCAGCTACGACCCGGCTCTGGCCGTGGCGCTGGGTCGAGCACTGCACACGATCCAAGACAACTGTGCCCACAGCGGCATGCCGAACCCCGAGCACGCCTGGTTCTCGCTCTCGGATTCGTGCGCGGACACCAACGACAGCCCCGACGTGCAGCCCGGAGCGGTGGCCTGTGCCGAGCAGGAGACCGCGCTCGCTTTCGACACCTTCGTCAAAGCGATTCAAGTCCCAACCCCTCCGCCGCCTCCGGACCACGACACCAACAACAATCCGAACCCGCAGTTCTGGCCGTCCCGCGGCGGCGTGTGCGACTTCCTGAAGAGCGCGACGACTTGGGACGGCACCGACCGGCGCTGGAACAACCAGGTGGTCGTGCCGGCAGTGCAGGATCAGCTCTACAAAAACCTGTTGGTGGATCCGAACGCGCCGTCGAACGACGTGTGCGCGGGGGGCGAAGCGGCGCTGGAGCCGCTGGCACCGGTCCCGAACCTGGACACGTCCCACCCGACCGAGTGGTGCACGACCATCAGCTTGTACTGCGCCGGCAAGGCCGACGGCGTGGACGAGGCGCCGCCGTGGGAGCCGAAGCCCTCGAGCTCCGGTCCCGCGGAAACCAGCGAGAGCTCCGGCTGCAACCTGGCGAACCACCGCGGTTCGAGCCCCCTCTGGCTGTTCGGCGCCCTCACGGCGCTGCTCGGTCTCGCCCGGCGCCGCGTCAGAAGCTGACGACCCACCCGGCACCCGCGAGCGGTGCGCTCATTGCGGCAGGTGAACCGCGAACGTCGTCCCTGCCCCCACTCGGCTGTTCACCCGAATCCACCCGCCGTGGTCGCGGACGATGCCGTAGCTCACCGAGAGCCCGAGCCCGGTACCGTGCCCGACGTCCTTCGTGGTGAAGAACGGATCGAAGATGCGCGGCAACACCTCCGGCGCGATGCCATCTCCGTCGTCGGATACGCGGATCACCGCGCAGCTCAGGGATTTGCGCGGCGAGCCTCCGGGCGCCGCGATGACCTCGGCACCGGTCGTGATCTCGACGGTCCCACCGGAAGACATCGCTTGCAGCGCATTGGTGATGAGGTTGGTCAAGACCTGCTGCAACTCTGGGCGATTGACGAGCGCTTGGATCGGCTCTCCGCGGACGACGATTTCGGCGCCGATCCGGGTGGCCAAGGGTCGGAGCAGCGCCGCCGTCTCGCTGCAGAGCTCGTGCAGAGGCTCCAGCGACTTCTCCGTCCCGCCGCGGCGCGCGAAGTCCAGAAGCCCCCGGATGATGACCGCCATCCGGTCGGCTTGCTGAGCGATGATCGCCGCGTGCTTGCGCACCGGCTCCGGCTCCACCTTGCCGGTAGTGATCAGCTGTGCGCGCCCGCTGATCACGTTGAGCGGCGTGCCGAGCTCGTGGGCTACGCCGGAAGCCAACTTCCCCACGGTGTTCAGCCGCTCCGAGTGGCGGAGCTGATCCAACGTCTCGTGACGCAGGCGCGCTTCGATCTCGAGGCGTCCTTTGAGCATCGCGAACAGCCAGACGAACAGCGCCAATAGCAGCAGATCCATGGTGTTGTTCCACGCCATGGTCATCGGGCGGAGCGGGCGCGCGCCGGCGAGCACGTCCCCGACCACCGAGAGCCCGGTGGCCAGCGCGGCCATGAAGTAGCCAGCCCAGGCGCCGCGGAACCAGACGGCGAGCCCGATGGGCACCAGGTAGAACAACGCCGTTGGGGTCTCGGCCCCGGTCGCGGCGTCGCCCAGCGCGTCCAGCAGGGTGAGCGTGAGCGCCAAGACCAAAGCCCGCGACGGAGTCAGTCGCGCGACGACGGCGTCCATGACCGAGCCCAAGAGCGGACGCGGCGGCGGGGGCTCCGACGCCAGCGCCGAGGTGGATCGCCGGAAGGCCGTGGGCTCGGCTAGCGAAGCCACGACCGGCTCCGGCGCCGGAACGGGCCGAGCTCGGCGAAACCGCGTGAAGCCGCGCGCAGGGCGTCGAAGCTGAACGGTTTCGAGAGCAACACCGCGTCGAGCCCGTCGGTCGCGGCGATCACCCGTTCGTCGGCAAATGCGGTCATCACGATGACGGGCGTTTCGCAGCCGTCTTCGCGCAAGC
>JAXLYN010000101.1:0-13188 GCA_046351435.1 Polyangiaceae bacterium | reverse complement strand
CGGCGCAGCTGACGCGATCCTGACACGCCTGGGACTGCGCCCGATTCCGGCACGCGCGATGCACCCGTCACCGGGCGCGTGAACGACCTCTCTCTTGCACTGTTGCTGTTGCTTCTCGCGTTCGCATTTGCGTCCGGACCCGCGGCGCTGGCTTGGTGCGCGGTGCTCAGCCATCAGAAGCGCGAGCTCGAGCGGAAGCTCGCGGGCCTCGTTGCATCGGCTGCGCCGGCTCCACGCGCGGCGGAGCCCCCGGTCGCGGCGCCGACGCCGACACCGACACCGACGCCGTGGCCGGATGGGCCGTTCGTGGCCCCCGAACCGAGCTCCTCCGTCGAAGCAGACGTGAGCGCGCGGAGGCAGGTGATGCGCTCGGCCCTCGAACGGATCACGAGCTCCGACGGCGCCGCTCCGTCCGCGGTCGCCAGCGCCACTCCCGAGCCGGAGGCTCCGGCCATCTCGCCGAGCTCGAGCGATGGCGAGCCCCCGCGTCCGCCGCCCTCGCCGCCTGAGCCGCCCTCGCCGCCTGAGCCGCTCGAGGTTCCACCGTTTCCCGACGCCCGTATCGGGTGGGAGCAGCTCCTCGGGGTACGCGGCGCGGCCGCGCTCGGCGCCGTGGTGCTCGTGCTCGCCGGCCTCTACTTCTTCCGTTTCTCCGTCGAGCACGGGCTCCTCACACCACCGCTACGTGTCGCGCTCGGCACGCTCGGCGGCATCGCGTGCCTCTCGGCGTCCGAGACCGTTCTCCGCAGGCGCTTCGCGCCGCTCGCAAACTGGATGGCCGGCGCCGGCGTCGCGCTGCTCTACGCGGCGTTCTGGGCAGCGGCGGCTCGTTACGGACTCGTGCCCATGAGCGTCGGGGCGTTGCTCATGGTGCTCGTGACCGCCACCTCGGTGACGCTCTCGATCCGGCGGCGCTCTCTGCCCGTCGCGTTGCTCGGCCTGCTCGGTGGGTTCGCGACTCCGCTCCTGCTGTCCACCGGGAGCGACCGGCCGGTGGCGCTGTTCTCGTACCTGCTCCTGCTCGACCTCGCGTTGCTCGGTGTCGCCCATGCTCGCCGTTGGCCGGCGCTCGCGCTCATGAGCCTCCTCGGAACCGTGCTCTACCAGGGGCTTTGGATCGGCGAGCGCATGGGTCCGACGCGTCTCGGCCTGGGTATCGCCGTGCTCCTGGTGTTCGCTCTGGTGTTCGGTGTGGCGGCGCGCGTGCGGTCGGGCTCGTCGGAGCGGCTCTGGCGAGCCACGCGGGCCATCGCCCTCGCGGCGCCTTTCGTCTTCGCCCTCTACTTCGGACTTCGTGCCGAGCTCGCCCCGAGCTTCGTCCTGCCCGGCGCCTATCTCGGGTTGCTCGTCCTCGGTGCGGCGTGGTTCAGCGCGCGCGCCGAGAGCACGCTCGTCGCACGCGCCGCGGTCGCGGCTGGGCTCGGCAGCCTCGGGGCTTGGCTCGTGACCCACTCTCCGACTCCCGAACGCGCCCGAGAAGTGCTCGCGGTGACGTTGGTGGTATCGCTCCTCCTCGCGCTGATCGGGGCTCGCAGCCGGCGTGGCGACGTCGTCGCGGCTTCGATCTTCTCGCTCGGATCGGTGGCGCTGACGTGGGCGTGGTCGTTCTCGCAGGACGCGGGCCTTCCGCTCTGGCTTCTCGGTTGGTCTGCCCACGCCGCCATCCTCCTCGGGCTGTCTCGCGCAAAGCGTCGCGAAGAGCTCGAGTTCGTCGCGCTCGCAGCCCTCGGCGCTGCCGCGAGCAGCGCTCTCTGGATCGAGGCGGCCTTCCGCCCCGATGGAGCCACTCGGGTTTCCTGGCTCGTCGCCCTCGCGCTCGGTCTGCTCGTCACCGGGTACTCCGTCGCCCCTCCGCTCGGATCCCGGCGCCTCGGCGCCAAGGGCGCGATCGTGTTCTTTGCGCTGCTCGCGCTCGGGCTCGGGGTCCTCCCGGGTGACCTCGGGCTCACGCTCGCCGAGCGCCTCGGAGGGGCGCTCATCCTCGGCTTCGGCATGGCCATCACCGCGCTCCGTGCCGAGAGCGCCCCGGCGCTCTTGGGCTCCATCGCCCTGACGGCGCTGGTCGAGACGCGCTGGATTCTGCACGGGAGCGACACGCGAGCGGACGGGCTGGTGAGCCTTGCGTTCGCCTGCGCCTCGACGGTCGCGTTCCTCGTCTGGACCCTTCTGCTGCCTACCCGCCAGCGCGAACAGCGCTTCACGTGGCGAGCGGCCGCGCTCACGGGCCCCGCATTCTTCTTCGCGGCGCGGCACGCCTACGTGAGCGCTTTCGGCAACGATGGCGTGGCGCTCTTGGCGCTGGCGTTCGGCTCCCTGTCGTTCCTCGCGGCGCTCTTCGTCCGCCGGCATGCGCCCAACGATGCCAGTGTGCGGCGCGTCGCCTGGGTGTGGCTGTGCGCCGCGGCGCTCTCGTTCGTGAGTCTCGCCGTTCCCCTGGAGCTCGAGAACGAGTGGATCACCATCGGCTGGGCGCTCGAAGCGGTCGCTCTTCTGGCACTCTGGCGCAAGTTCGACCACGTCGGTCTGAAGTACGCCGCGCTCGCGCTCCTGACCGCCGTCAGCGTGCGCTTGGTCGCGAACCCGTGGGTGCTCGAATACCACGCGCGAGCTCCGATCCCCCTCGCGAACTGGCTCTCCTACACCTACCTCGTGCCTGCCTTCTCTTGCTTCATTGCCGCGCGCTGGCTCGGAGCCCTGGAGGCGCCGCGGCTCCGCCGCTTGGAGCAAGAGTGGCTACCCGCGCAGTTGGTTCCGCTCGGCGCCCGCGCCGCCGCCGGCTTCGGCATCCTCATCGTCTTCGTTTGGCTGAACCTGGGCGTCATCGACGTGTTCTCGACACGCACGATGCTCGAGCTCGACTTCACGCGGGAGCCGGCGCGAGACCTGGTTCTTTCGCTGGTGTGGGCCAGCTACGCGCTGGTGCTGCTCGCCGCGGGCGTGGCCCGCCGAAGCACGGGCCTCAGGGCGGCCAGCCTCGCGCTGCTCATCGCCACGAGCTTCAAAGTCTTTCTCTACGACCTGGCGCACCTCGGCGACCTGTACCGAGTGGCCTCCCTCGTGGGGCTCGCCGTCACGCTGATTTCGGTGTCGCTCGCCTACCAGCGCTTCGTCTTCCGAAGCCGACCTTGGAGACTGCATGCCACCTCTTGACCCCATCCGCTCGTTCGCCGCCAGCTCCGTGCTCGTGGCCGCCTGCCTCGCCGCGACCAACGCGTCCGCCGCCGATGGGCTCGATCGCTTGTTCCCGAAGCGTGCCGAGATCCGCCCGCCCAGCTCGAGCGGCCTCGTGCGCGTCCCGCTGCCGGTGGACGTGATCGCCGAGGCGGCCCCGGACCTGTCGGATCTGCGCGTGTTCGATGCCGGCGGCAACGAGGTCCCCTTCGTGGTCGACAGCACGCGGCGCCCCGTGGCGCTCCACGCGGATCGCACCGTCGAACGAACGCTCCGCATCTTGGACATGCGGCGCGAGACTCGAGCCCGCCCGGGGCTCGGCCCCAGCTACCGAGAGCGCGTGGTGCTCGAGGTACCGGAGCCAAAAGCGAATCAAGAGCTCGAGCTCAGCGTGGACAGTCGCCGCCCCGAATTCGTACGCGAGTTGCGCGTCGGCCCGGTCGATGGCGGCGAACCGTGGTCGAGCGGATCGGTGTTCCGCCTGACGAACCCCACGCGCGAACGCAGGAGTTTCGTACTCGGCGAGCGCCACGGGGGCAAAGTGGAGGTCGTGCTCTCGGGCGAAGGTGGCTATCTCGAGCCGAGCTTTCGCCTCGGAATCAAAGAGCGCGCCGCGAGCGAACGCGAGCTCTCACTGCCCCTCGTGGAGCTCTCACGCCACCGCGAAAATGGCCGGACGCGGCTCCGCTTGGTGCGTCCGCGCGGCGTCGTTCCGGATCGGGTCGTGGTCGTGACCCGCACGAGCTCGTTTCATCGCCCCGTGACGGTGCGTGACGTGGGACCCGGGGGCGAAGAGCGCGTGCTCGGCGCCGGCGACATTTTTCGCGTCGAGAACGTCGCGGGCGGCACGCAGCTCATGGTGCCCCTGACGTCGCCGCCGCTGAGCGATCGTTTGGAGCTCGAGATCGACGACGCGGGGAGCCCCGAGCTCGCCGAGCTCTCGGTGGTCGCGTTGGTCGGGCAACCGAGCTTGGTGATGTCCGCGAGCCGTGCGCGCTGGCTGGGCTTCGGTGGTGGCCGTGCGCGGCGCGGTGACTACGACGTGCAGCGACTCGAAGGCACCGATCTCGGCCGCGCGATGCTCGACGGCGCCGTCGTCGAGGCCAGCCTCGGCCCGCGGGAGCCCAATCCTGAGTTCGATCCGCGACCGGCGCTGGAGTTCGCGCTCCGGCCGGGGCCGGCTCTGGACCTCGCGCGCTTCTCTCACCGGCGTTCGCTCCGCATCGATGCGGCGCCCGAGGGGCTGTGCCGCGTGGTGCTCGGTCCCGAGGAGCTGTCTCGTCTGCGGGCCGATCTCTCGGACTTGCGCATCGTGGACGAAAACGCCAAGCAATGGCCCTACTTCGTCGAGCGCGCGAGCGAGGTCCTCGAGGTTCCAGTCGCGCTCCGCCCGTCGCGCGCAGCGGCCGACCAGTCGCGCTTCGCCCTCGAGCTGCCGTGCGCTCCGCTCGGAATCGAGCGAGTGTCGCTGGACGCCGCCGCCCAATACGTCAGTCGCGACGTCGAGCTGTTGGGCATCACCGAAGGCGGCGAGCGTCGCGTGCTCTACAGGGGTCTGCTCTCGAGAGCGCCGGGCTCGACCGAGAGGCTCGAGATGGCTTTCACTCCCGAGCGCTTCACGGGCCTCGAGCTCACCATCGAAAATGGCAGCGACGCGCCGCTCGCTTTGACCGAAGTGAAGGCCAAGGTGACGGCGGGCGAGGTCTTCTTGGCAGCGCCGCCGGGAAACTACGAGCTCCTGGTCGGGGACACGCGCGCCGAGCCCGCCCGCTACGAGCTGGCTCGAGCACGACAAATGGCGTTCTCGGTGCCCGCCGGCCACGCGACCCTCGGCGCCTTCGAAGCGAATCCAGCCTACGTTCGACCGAGCCGCGTGCGAGTGCCATTCGTCGCGCTCCGGGTCACCATCGGCGCGGCGGTGCTCGCCCTCGGCGCGATCACGCTGCGGCTCGCCAGCCGCGAAGCCGAAGAGCCCGCGCCCGCCGACGGCGATTCGTGATGCAGGAGCAAAGCAACCAAACCGTCAAGGTCGCCAAGGTCGGAGATTGGCGATGGGCGAAACGGCTCAATACCGGAACGTGTAGGCGGCGCCGAAGCCTTCGATCCGATCTTTGTTCGGCGAGCGCAGGAGCCAGTAGGTGCCGAAGCCGCCAGCGACGGCGCCGACCGAGAGCGCGATGATGCCGACCGTTTGCTTGGTCTTCGCCCGCTCCCAGCGCCCGCGCGCGTCGTCGCTGGTCCAGTCGGTGTTGGAGCTCGGCGAAATGTCTGCGACCGCGTCGCTGTCGCTCTTGGCGCTCACGAGCAGAACGCTGCCGGTCACCACGGCGGCGACCCCGACGCCGACGCCGACCCAACCCAGGGTGCGGCTCGGGCCCGGAGCCTTGGGCCTTTCCGGCGCGGGTGAGCTCGCCGCTCGGGGCGCCGAATCCGTCTTGGCTCTGGATTCCAGCCTCGCGCGGAGAACTCGGATCCGCTCCTCCATCGCTTCGCGATCCGGCGCCGAGCTCCCGGCGAGCTCGAGGTAGCGCGTGAAGGCGTCGGCCGCTTCGGCGTTGTTTCCGAGTCGCTCGCTCACGAGGCCACGTCGCAAGGCGACGACCGGGCGATCGGCGAGGCCGTCGGCGCAGCGCAGTCGCGCGAGCGCGCGCTCTGGCAGGGCCGCCTCGTCCTCGAGCGCGGCCTGGAACAGCTCGCGCGCGAGCTTCTCGTCTTGCTTCGGATTCGAGCGCTTCGGGCACTCGAGCTCTCCCGCGCGGGCGACGAGCGGGATGCACACCAGGCAGAGGATCAGTGCTCGGTGAGACACTTCGGATAGTTCCAGTGTGTCACGGTACACGGCTCCTTGGGAGGCGGTTGCACCCGCGGGCCCGTTCGCCCCCCCGGCGCTGCGGTTCGGGCGGCGCTCGCGGAAATGGTCGGCGCAAGCGCTGGAGGCGCGGCGGGTCGAGCCTGGCTCTCCGCCGGCGCAGCGCTCGGTAGCGTCAGGTTCGTTGGCGTCGCCGTCGAAGTCGCTCGTGCGGGGCCCGACGCGTCCGCGCCCGCCGTCGCGCGGAAGAGCGCCCAGCCGAGCACCACTGCGGCGAGCAGTGCCGAAACCGCTGCCAGCGGCAGCCAGAGCGGCGACTTGCGTGGCGCTGGCGGTGACACCTCGCGGGTGTGAGAAGTGGGCTCGAGGGCAGCGGTGGCGACGACGGAGCGCGTCCCAATCCGTTCTGGCGCGACTTCGGCGCTTGCCTGCGCAGTGGCAGTCATCTTGTGCGTGCGCGCGCTGGACATCCAGCCGTCGAACGCGCTCTTTTTTTGGCTGCCCAGGCGACTGACCAGCTCGCCCAAACACGCTTCCAGCTCCGCCGGGCTCGCACCGCGCCGCGTGAGCCAAGCGTCCAGGAGCGCGCAGAGCTCGGCAGCGGATTCGGGGCGATCGGCAGGCGATTTGGTGAGCAGGCGAGCCACCAGGCTCGCGAGCTCCGCGTCCACGTCGCTCCGGAGCGCGTCGACGCGGGGCGGCACCTCTTCGGTGATCGCGCGAAGCAACGCGAGATCGGTCTCCGCGTCGAACGGCCGGCTGCCGGTCAGGAGCTCGAACAACACGACGCCCACGGAATACAGATCGCTGCGCCCATCCACGCTCCCGCCGAGCGCGTATTCGGGTGACATGTACGGCACCTTGCCCTTCAGCACTCCGGTCGCCGTTCGCGCTCGGGCCATGTGGCGCGTCGCCTTGGCCACGCCGAAATCCGTGAGCTTCACCTCGCCTCGAAACGAGATCAGGATGTTGCTCGGGGTGACGTCCCGGTGCACGACCCCGAGGGGCTCACCGCCTGGACCCGTGAGCGCGTGGGCCGCAGACAGACCCGCAGCGACGCGCGAGGCGGCGTGGACGGCTAGCTCCACGGGAAACGGCTCGCCGAGCTTCTTGCAACGGGCGAGCGCGTGACTGAGCGGGATCCCGTGGACGAGCTCCATGGCCAAGAAGAGGCCTTGCGCGTCGTGGCCCCAAGCCATGAGGCGAACCACGTTGGGATGCTCGAGCGCCCCCGTGAGCCAGACCTCGTCGAGGAACATCGACGCGAGGTCCGTGTCTTCGGAGAGGTGGGCGTGCAGGCGCTTGACCGCCACCAGCGAGTCCCCGAGCCGCGCCAGGTCGACCCTTCCCATGCCGCCGCTGGCGATCTGCGCGATGACCTCGAAGCGCGCAGCGGAGGGCGGGGGCAGGCCGGTGCGGGACATCGCGGCTTCGATCGTACCAACTCACCGACCGCTCATCGGCGACAAAACCGCTCCGGTTCGGGGCGGTTCGGGTTTCGGGAGTCGGCGATGATCGATTCCCAGGGCGACCACGCGAGACTGTCAACCTCGGGTTGACGCCCCACGAGCAGCCACGGTTTCCGCTCGACTCGTCCACGCGGGAGTTCGACGGAGATTGCCGCGCGGCACGCGGCTTGCGTGGCGAGCTCCCATGTCGCGTCCCCGCCATTTCGCTCACGTCGCCTTCGCCGCGTGTCTAATGCCCGCGTCGCTCTCGGCGACTCCTCGAGTCCATCCCGCTTGCGATCGGACGTTCGAGGTGAGGGCGGCGCTCGCGGGCAGCGCCTCGGCGAGGCAGTCGACCTTCGCCGACGTCGTTCGCCGCCCCACCGATCCAGCGAGCGAGTTCGCCTACGCGCCGCTTTCCGCCGAGCGGCGCTGCGACGCGAGCTTCTGCGTGCATTGGCTGAAGCAGGGGCCTCATGCGCCCGCCGACGCCGGCGACGGCAGCATCGAAGCGCTCTTGGCTGCGCTCGGGGCGGCTCGTGGGGAGCTCACCGCTTCCGGTCACGGCTACCACGGAGTCGACGACGGCGCGGAGGGGGGTGACGCGCGGCTCGATGTCTACGTTGCCGAGCTACCCGGCATGCACGGCTTTGCCGTCCCCGAGGCCGTGGTGTCGTCCGCGCCGCTCCGCATGTCCAGCTTCTTGCTCATCGACAAGGACCTCGTGCAGGCGCAGCTCGCGGCCGACGCGCGTGCCGTGATCGCCCACGAGCTCAAGCACACCTACGACGTCGCAGCGTTCGCCGCCGCTCCGGCCTGGTTGTTCGAGAGTGCGGCGACCTGGTTCGAGCAACAGGCCGAGCCCGAGAGCGATGGCTACGCCGACTTCTTGCCGTGTTGGTTCCTGTACCCGGAGATCAGCCTGGACGCGCCGCGCGCCGAGAGCTACCCACCCATGCCCAAGGACCACGCCGGCTGCACGTTCGACACGACCCACCTCTACGGGAGCTCGGCGTTCTGGTTCTTCACGAGCGGTCGCTTCGGTGCCGAGAGCAGCGCCGATGTCTGGAAGAGCGGGGCGGAGCTCTGTCCGAGCACGACGCTGCTCGACGAATCCGAGGAGCAGCGCGCCTGTGTCGCGGAGGCGATCGATGCAGGCCTGAAAGCGCGCGGTTCGAGCCTCGGAGACGAGCTCGGTGCGTTGGCGCTCGAAGCCATGGACCTGCGCGAGAGCCCGAGCTTGTCGGCCGCGCTGCTTCCCACGGCGCTCGAGAGCTGGCCCGAGGCGGCGTGGGCAGAGCGTCCGAAGACGTATCCCGCGAGCAGGGAGCGCAAGCTGCCCCATCTGGCGTCGCGCTACTTCGCGTTCCACGCGCGCCCGGTCAGTTCGGGCGCGTCTCGCTCGAGCTCGAGCCCTCGACCCGGAGCCGACGTTTCGCTCACTACCGTGCAGATCTTCAGCAGCAGCCGTCAGCAATCGGCCCTGCCGAAGTCTGGCAAAGCGTCGTTTCCCGGCCTCGGGCGTTCGCTCCGCGAGCGCTGGGGCGTAGCCCCCAATCGCGCGCGGGGTGCCGGCGGTGACGCGACCACGCTGCGCTACGGTGCGACGTTCTCGGATCTCGGCAAGGCCGACGCCCCGCCCGCGAGCGCTGCGCCCGAAGCGTCCGCGAGCGAAAGCGCGACCGCGAGCTGTCAGCTCGGGCCGAGGGGGACGCACACCGGAGGCTACGCATGGATCGCCGCATTCGTTTGGCTGCTCTCGCGGCGCCGGCGCTGAGTTTCGGCGCGATCCGCGCGCCGCGGGAGACCCGGAACGGTCGTGGTACCCTCGCGCCCATGGAATCGGATCCCACGCGCGCGCGCCGGCCGCCGCTCGTGGTCCGCTACCACACCGTTCGCGTCAGCGTGACGCGCGGTCCCGACAAGGGCAAACACGTGGACCTCGCCGGCTCGCCGATCCGCGTGGGGACGGCGCCAGAAAACGACCTCGTCCTCAGTGACGACACGGTCTCGCGCAACCACTGCGAGGCCGAGCTCGGTAGCTTCGGCATCCGCGTGCGGGACCTCGGTTCGAAGAACGGCGTGTTTCTGGGTGGAGCGCGCATCTGGGACGCAGCGGCGTCGCCGCCCGTGGTGATTCGGCTCGGCGACACCGAGCTCAGCATGAAGCCCACGCGCGACGTGGTCGAGAAGGAGCAAGCGAGCGAGAGTCGCTTCGGTCTGCTGCTGGGCGAATCGGCGCGCATGCGCGAGCTGTTCGCGGTGCTCGAACGGGTGGCCAGCACGGACTACACGCTGCTCATCGAAGGCGAGACCGGCACCGGGAAAGACCTGGTGGCGGAGTCGGTGCACCAGGAGAGCGCGCGGCGTGCCGCTGAGTTCGTCGTGTTCGATTGCGGGGCCACCGCGGCGAACCTGATCGAGAGCGAGCTCTTCGGCCACGAGCGCGGAGCGTTCACTGGCGCCGTCGCCGCGCGCGCCGGGCTCTTCGAGCAAGCTGCGGGTGGCACGCTGTTCTTGGACGAGCTCGGCGAGCTACCGAAGGAGCTTCAACCCAAGCTCTTGCGCGCGCTCGAACAACGCGAGGTCCGGCGCGTCGGCGGCAGCCGCTTCTTGCCCGTCGACGTGCGCGTCATCGCGGCCACCAATCGGAACCTCGCCCACGAGGTGCGGCAGGGGAACTTCCGACAGGATCTCTACTATCGGCTCGCAGCGGCCCACGTCCACGTGCCCCCGCTCCGCGACCGCATGGAAGATCTGGTGCCGCTCGTGCGCCACTTCTTGGCGCGCGAGGGGGCGGGTAAGTCGGCCGAGGACATTCCGGAGCAGGTGTGGGAAATGTTCCGCGCGCACCGCTGGCCGGGCAACGTGCGCGAGCTCCGGAACGCCGTCCAACGCCTGGCCATGAGCTTCGACGTCTCACTGTCTCGGTTCTCCGCGCAGGCGAACGCACCACACGAGCGGAGCTTCGAGCGCCCGGACGGCAGCTTCGTCTCGCTCCAAGAAGCACGCCGCGAATCCGGCGACGACTTCGAAGCGGCCTACGTCCGCGCCGTCCTGGCGAAAACCGGCGGGAACGCCACCCGCGCGGCCGACCTCGCCGAGGTGTCGCGCCAGCTCCTGCAGCGGCTGATCAAGAAGCACGCGATCCGTTGACGCCAGGTCAGCCGTCACCGCGCGCCATGGCCAGATAGCGCTCGATGCGCTTTCGCACGGCCGGGTCGACGTTCAGGAACTGGACGCCGGCGCCCATGGGGTGGGTGTAGACCACGCGCGCAGCGACGTGGACGGGTGCCTCGTCGTGCTCGAGGCGGAACGAGAGCTCGAGGGCGTTGCCGATGGTGAGCTGGCCCATGGTCTCGACGAACATCCCGCCGCTCGACAGATCAGAAGAGCGACAGCTCATCAGATCGCGGATTTGCACGTCCCGGATGAACGACACCCGCTCTTCGCTTCGCGACGGGGGCTTCGACGCCGGCGGAGGCGCGAGGCTCGTGCGCGTCCGGTTCTTGAGATACCAGACCAAGGCCTCGGTCGCGGTGCGGGCGTTCTTGATCTGCTGTTCGCTCGCGCCATGCTGTTGGGCGTGCATCAGGAATAGCCCGATCTCGTCTGGTCCCAGTTCTTCGGGGCGGATCAGCGGGTAGGCCGAGAGGAACTGGTGAGCGATGGTCGCGTAGGCTTGGACGTAGGGTTCGGGCATCGCCCCGCGGCGCACGAAAGCGACGAACTCGGCCACGAGCTTGTCCATCAGAGCTCCGCGAGGATGCGTGCGAGCACGTAGACCACGAGCGCCGTCACCCACAGACCGGCGCGCCGTTTCATGCCCACCTCCATGCCCCAATACGGGGCCAGGGGCGGCACCAAGAACGAGACCGGTCCGC
Source organism: Polyangiaceae bacterium (assembly GCA_046351435.1). Classification (GTDB taxonomy): domain Bacteria; phylum Myxococcota_A; class Polyangia; order Polyangiales; family Polyangiaceae; genus JADJKB01. The sequence continues at coordinate 1,876 of JAXLYN010000101.1, read as the reverse complement.
GCCAGCGCGGCACGCGCAGGGTCAGGGCGAAGGCCAGTGCGACGTGTGCCGTGACCAGCACGGCAAACGACACGACCAGAGCGATGAGGACGGCCACGTCCACGCGGGTTGCGACTTAAACACCGTTCCCCGGCCGGGGACAGGGGGACGGAACGCGCCGGCCGGGGAGGGCGCCCGACGGCCGAAGCGGAGGCGTTTTCCCGGCAGAGCCCGCCCTCCGACCTGGGGATTCGAGCCCGAAACCTAAGCTGTCGCCGAGGCACGGTCGGTCAGTTAGACTGCCCCACCGTGCGTTTTACGACCTTGCTCATCGCGGCGACCGCTCTCGGGTTGCTCGCACCGCTTCCGTTGCTCGAGAGTGCCCGCGCCGAAGGCGCAGCGACCCGCTCCGACATCCTTTCCGTCAAAGACATCAAGCCGGGCATGAAGGGCTACGGCCTGACGGTGTTCGAAGGGGTCAAGCCCGAGAAGTTCGACGTCGAGGTCATCGACGTGCTCAAGAACTTCCGCCCGCGGCAGGAGCTCATTCTCGTCAAGACGAAGCACCCGCGGCTCGAGGTCGCCAAGGTGGTCGCTGGCATGAGCGGTAGCCCCATCTACATCGACGGCAAGATGATCGGCGCCTACGCCTACGGTTGGACCTTCGGCAAGGAGCCGGTGGCCGGGGTCACTCCCATTCGCAACATGCTGGACGAGCTCGAGCGCCCGCTCCCGAAATCCATCGACGGTTGGCCGATCCAGGTTCTGCCTCGCGCACAAGCCGACAAGAAGCGGGACAAGCACGCAGCGCGCGGCTCGTCGCAGAACCGGTTCGCCGGCAACGTCGGCGCCTACGATCTGTCCGAGCACGCGAAGCAGATGGCGAAACGCCAGCAGAAATCCGTCGGACAGAACGGCACGGCCATGCCCGTCGCGACGCCCCTCCTGATCGGCGGCATGACGAGTGGAGCGGTCGAGCTGGCGAAGGAGCTGCTTTCGCCCTTGGGCCTCGAGCCCCTGCAGGCGGGTGGCGGTGGCGAGGTGGAGAAAGACGCTCCCACGAAATACGTCGATGGCGGTGCCATCGGCGTCGAGCTGATCCGGGGGGACATGAGCGCGCAGGGCCTCGGTACCGTCACGCGGGTCGAGGGCGACAAGCTGGTCGCGTTCGGTCACCCCATGATGGAGGCCGGCGTCACCGCGCTGCCCACGGCCGTCGGTCGTGTGCTCTGGTTTTTGGCCAGCGACATGCGCTCCTTCAAGATCGGCATGCCCGTGCGCCCGGTCGGAGCCCTGCTCGCCGACCGGCAGGCGAGCATCGTCGTCTCCCAATCGGCGAAGGCGCCGGTCATCCCGGTCAAGATGAAGATCAAGGGCGTGCCCGGCGCGCCCGACCAGGAATGGAAGTTCGAGGTCGCCCACGAGAAGTTCATGACCCCGGCGTTCTTGGCCATCGCACTCGGCAGCGCGCTCCAGGCCACGGCCAACGAGAAGCAGGACGTGTCGTGGACGGCCAAGAGCAAGCTCAAGGTGAAGAAGTACGGCGACATCAACCTCGAAGACTTCGGCGTGAGCATCGGCGGCACCCCGGACCCCAACGAGTTCATCCGCAGCAACTTGTCGCGCGCCGTGGGCGCGCTGCTCAACAACCTCTGGGAGCCGGTGATCATCGAAGGCGCCGAGATGGAGATCGAGCTCAAGTACGCTCGCGAAATCCTGCGACTGCGCGGGGCCGAGCTCCTCGACTCCGAAGTGGACGCCGGCGAGAGCGCACGCATCCGGCTCACGTTCGTGCCTTACACCGGCAAGGAGTTCACCAAGATCATCAGCGTCCCGCTGCCCCGGCACCTGGCCGGGCGCACCGTCTCGCTCGAGATCGGTCCCGGCTACCTCGAAC
>JAXLYN010000100.1:0-13462 GCA_046351435.1 Polyangiaceae bacterium | reverse complement strand
CGAGCAGCGCTCGTTGCAGCCCTTCATCACGGTGACGTAGGCGCTCGGGCCTGCCCGCCCCGGCTCGGCCCGCGCCCGCAGGAAATGGGGCTCGTCGAGGTCGTGCACCGTGCGCGCGCGCGGAGGGCCGCCCGCCTCGACGTCGGCCAGCAACGCGGGCAGCTCGGGGATGTTGTCGGGTCCGAGCACGAGGTCGAGCTCCGGAACCCGGCGCAAGAGCTTCTCGCCCTCTTGCTGGGCGACGCAGCCAGTGACGCCGAGGACGAGCCCCGGTCGCTCGCGCTTCTTCGCCACGAAGCGCCCGACCTCGCTGCGGAGCTTTTGCTCGGCCTTCTCGCGTACGCTGCAGGTATTCACCAGCACCACGTCGGCGCTGTCGACGTCGGCGGCTGCTTCGAGCCCGGCGGCCTCCAGGACCTCGGCCATGCGCGACGAGTCGTGCTCGTTCATCTGGCAGCCGAAGGTGACGATGGCGTAGCGCTTCACGGCGACGCCGAAGCTAGCTGACCGCTGCCGGGTCGGCGACAGAATCGGAGACAAGCGGCGGACTTTCCCCCCGGAACGCGGGCGAGCGCCGCACCGACGGAGCTCACGGTGCCGGCTTCTCCACCCAGCCGGCGGCCTCGAGCCGACCGGTCGCGCCGTCGAAGCCGACGCGCTTGAAGAGCAGCCCTTTGCCGGCCTCGATCTGCGCGACCACGGTGTTCTCTCCGTCGATCAGCTCCTCGTGGGCAGACGGAAGCGCGTGCTTCTCGAGCACCTTGCCGTCGCTCCGCCGGACGAGGAATAGAAAGTCGGGCTCGGCGGTGAAGCCGTAGCCCGTCACCAGGTAGCGGTCGTAGACCAAGAATCGGTTGTTCGACGTGAGCGCCGGCGTTCGCCAAAGTACCTTCTTCTTCACCGGGTCGAGGGCCACCAAGGACGAGCAGCGGCCGCCCGCCTGTCGCGAGTAGCTCTGGCACGCCTCGTTGAAGTACACGACGCCGTCCAGCATCCGGGCGTCCTGCACCTCGAGCTCGTCGCGCCGCGAGAGATGCGACTTGAGCGGGATGCGGAAGCGCGTGCGTCCCGAACAGTCGAAGGCAGCGACCTCGAAGGCGCAGTTCGCGTTGCCTGCGAGCTTGCAGCTCGAGGCGCCGTAGGGGTCGCGGTAGAGCGCGAAGAAGCCGTCCGGCAGCGGATCGAGCAGGAACAGCTCGAGCGTCCCGCTCGTCAGGGGGACGAACGCCGGGACGGGAGGCCCCACCCAGGTTCGCTTCGCTTGGAGCGAGAGCGCACCGTCGACGTGGGCGCGCAGCCGTCCCGCGTAGGCGCGGGCGGGCTTCGCCGGCGGACTGGGCACCACCAAGCTCCCGGCGCTGCGCTCGGGTGCCGGTGGCACCGAGCAGCCGCTGCCCTGAGGAGTTGGAGGCGGAGCGGGTTCGGCGGTCCGAGGTTCGAGCTCCGGTTCGCTCTGGGCGACGATGGTCACGGCCGGGGACGGCGGGACGGGCTCGGCCGTTGGCGCCGCCGGCGGCGGCTCGGGCGCACTCGGTGCGGCCGGCGGCGGACCGCAGCCGACGAGAGCCAAGGCGAAAAGGCTGCACGATGCGCGGTGCATGGTGCGCCCAGCATGCCACTTTGCGGGACGACTCGCATTGACCGGGTGCCCGCCCTTCCCTATGGTTCGCGCCGATTTCGAGCCACCGGTGCGCGTTGTGCCGCGGCTCACGAGAGGGAGCCCGCGCGCGGGAGGAAACCATGGCCGAGCAATTCAAGAACCTGGTCGATCTCTGCGAGAAGAGCTGTGAGAAATACAAAGACCGCGAGCTGTTCGGGACCAAGGTCGACGGCACGTGGAAGTGGATGACGTACGGCGAGTTCGGAAAGCTCGTCGACGACTTCCGCGGGGGCCTCGCGAGCCTCGGCGTCGGCGCCGGCGACAAGGTCGGCATCGTCGCCAACAACCGCGTCGAGTGGGCGGTCGCCGCCTACGCCACCTACGGGCTCGGGGCGTCGTTCGTCCCCATGTACGAAGCGCAGAAGGCCGACGAGTGGCGCTTCATCCTCGACGACTGCGGAGCGAAGGTCGCCATCGGGGCGACGAACGCCATCTACGACAAGCTCAAGGGGGTCCAAGAGAAGGTCTCCTCCCTCGAGCACGTGGTGGGCCTCGAAGCAGCGGAGAGCGACGACCACTCCTACGCTGCGCTGCTCAAAGCGGGCAGCGCGAAGCCCGTGACCGCCAGCCATCCCGTGGACTCGGACGTCGCCGGATTCATCTACACGTCCGGCACCACGGGCAACCCCAAGGGCGTGATCCTGAGCCACGGCAACATCACCAGCAACATCAACGCCATCCACGAGATTTTCCCGTTCGAGGCCAATGATCGTTCGCTGTCGTTCTTGCCCTGGGCCCACTCGTTCGGCCAGACCTGCGAGCTCCACGCCATGCTCAGCATGGGCTGCTCGCTCGGCATCAACGACGCGGTGGAGAACCTGGTGGGGAACCTCGCCGAGGTGCAGCCCACGATCTTGTTCGCCGTCCCGCGCATCTTCAATCGCATCTACGACGGCGTGAACAAGCAGATGGCCGAGAAACCCGGCTTCATCCAGAGCCTGTTCAAGAACGCCGTGGCGAACCGCACCAAGAAGCACCGCGGAGAGAGCGTCGGCGTTTGGGCCGGCATGGGGATCTCGCTGGCCGACAGCATCATCTTCTCGAAGATCCGCCTGAAGTTCGGCGGACGCCTGAAGTACGCCGTGAGCGGCAGCGCCGCGCTTTCCCGCGAGGTCGCCGAGTTCATCGACGCGCTCGGGATCGAAGTCTACGAGGGCTACGGCCTCACGGAGACGAGCCCCATCGCCACCGCGAACTTCCCGGGCAACCGCAAGATCGGCAGCGTCGGCAGGGCCATCCCCGGCGTCACCATCGTCATCGACAAGTCCGTGACGGGCGACGAGAAGAACGGCGAAATCCTGATCCGCGGGCCCAACATCATGCAGGGCTACCACAACCGCGAGGACGAGAACCGCGCCGTCCTGATGAGCGACCGCACCTTCCGCAGCGGCGACATGGGCTACCTCGACGACGACGGCTACCTCTACATCACCGGTCGCATCAAGGAGCAGTACAAGCTCGAGAACGGCAAATACGTGGTGCCTTCGCCGCTCGAAGAAGAGCTCAAGCTCTCACCGTTCATCGCCAACGTGATGATCCACGGCGCCAACAAGCCGTACAACGTGGCGTTGGTCGTGCCCGACAAGGCAGCGCTGGAGAAGTGGGCCACAGAGAGCGGCAAGAGCCTGGGTGACGTCGAGAAGAGCGACGACGTGAAGAAGCTCATCGAAGACGAGCTCAAGAAGTACAGCAAGAGCTTCAAGGGCTTCGAGCGGCCGGAGAAGTTCGTGCTCACCAGCGAAGACTTCACGACGGACAACGGCATGCTCACCCCGACCCTCAAGCTCAAGCGGCGCAGCGTGCTCCAGAAGTACGAGAGCGCGCTCGACGCCCTCTACAATTGAAGTCCCAGCCGTCGCCACCCACCAGAGTTCTCGTCGGGAGCTCGCTCGGTCCACGAGCGGCCTCCCTCGCCTTCGCTTTCGGGTGCTCGGTCGGGCTCTCGGCCTGCCCACCGACCCCGACGACGCCGGCCCAAAACGCCGGCGCGGCGGCGGGAAAGCGGCCTGTCTGCCCGGTCATCGATCCAGCGCGCGGACGAGCCGCGATCGAGCGCGCCAGCGCGTTTCTCGAGCTCCTCCGCCACGAGGAACACCCGGATGCCGGCGTCTTGGAACGCGGCGTCCAGGACCTACGCGAAGCCGCCGAGAACGGCAGTCTGGAAGGCCAATACCGCTACGGCAGCGTGGTCTTCGGTTTCGCTTACACCGACCACGCGCCGGAGGCCCGCGACGAAGCGCGCTACGTCAGCGCATTCACTTTCCTGCGCATCGCCGCCGTACGGGGACACGCGCGCGTGCTCGAGTCGCTGCCGGGGCTCCAAGGGCCGAGCGCAGCGGCCCTCACGGGCGAGCCCTTCGACGCGATCCCGAAACCGTGGCTCGAGCGAGCGTTCCGCGACGCGGACGCCTGGCTCGGTTGTGCGCCGGCCGAGGCGAAGAGCCGTTACGAAGCCCCACCGAAGCCGCCGCCGACGGTGCTCGACAAGAGCTCGAGTGGTTGGGTGAAGCGCGGGGATCCCGAGGGGCCGCTCCTGCGCGCGGTCGCTGCAACCGACGGCGGGCCACCCCTGACTCCTCCCGCGACGACGCAGTTGCTCGCGCTGCTGCCCGGGCTCTACGACTGCTACGCGGCTTGGCTCTCGCGACTCGAGGGCGCAACGACCACTCTCTCGTTCGACGTCGATTTGGCGAATGCCAAGCTGATCGTGTCGGGCGCCGGCGACCCCGAGCTCCGGAGCTGTGCGCGCGAGGCTGCGGCCAGCGTGGCGCTGCCAGCGGACGACAAACGCTTCGCGCATCTCGAGGTTTCACTCTTTCCCCGCGCGCTCTCGGCGCCGGAGCTCCCCGAGATGCGAGACGCCGATCCCCTCGAACGCTGGGACGCCGACGGCAGCTGTTGGCAGACCTTCACACCCCCTTGCGCTCCGAAGAAAGAGTGCTTGCCTCCGTCGCGCATTCGGGTGCGTTGCCCCGTCGAAGGCGAGTGATCGGCGCTGCTCGGTAGCTGGCGACGCCGAACGCCCCGCCGGCGGAGAACGCGAGTCACCGCGCGCGTTTGCGGAGGAGAGCGCACGCGAGCAACGCGTCGCGCGCCGCGGCCGACTTGACCCGCGCGCCGCGTCATGGGAGAAGCACGTGACGGAGACATTTTTCATGTTGGCCCTCCCGCGCAAAAACTCGATGCCGCCGACCGCTTCCGACAAGCGCGTTCGCGTGCAGATCGCCCGCGCGGCAGGAGGGCGACCGATCGCTTAGACCAGCGAAAAATCCCTCGAAATCCTGCCGCGGGCACCGATTGGTCCCGCGGTTTTTTTTTGCCCGAAACCCTTCCCCTTTCCCCACGGACACGCCCATGAACACGCGACGACAAAGAGAATCGCTTCGCTGGAAACAGAAACCCATCCCCGAGCTGGTACGGCTGGCGTGGCCCATCGCGGTCTCGATGCTCTCGTACAGCGTCATGACCCTGGTGAGCACGCTGTTCGTCGGCCGGCTCGGGGCGAATGCACTGGCAGCGGTCGGCCTGGGCGGCATCGCTGCCTTCGGCCTCATCGTCTTTTCCTTCGGCCTCCTGCGCGCAGTGAAAGTGGTCGTGAGTCAGGCCACGGGCGCGGGCAAGCGCCGCGACATCCCCGTGTACGTGGCGACCGGTGTGCTCTTCGCGGTGACACTCGGGGTCCTCAGCGTTGCTCTGGGGCGCGCGCTCGCCCACGTGTTGCCGCGCTTCTCCGCAGTAGCCCCAGGCCAGGCACCTGGCGGCCGGGCTGTTGGTGGCGGAACCTCGGCGCGCCGTTCGCGCTCGTGGCCGTGGCGTTGCGCGAGGCCCGCTACGGGCTCTCGGACTCGCGCTCGCCGCTGGTTTCGGCCCTGGCCGCCTTCGTGAACATCGCGCTCGACGCGCTGTTCTTGCTCAGGCTCGGGCTCCGGGTGCGCGGCGCCGGCGCCGCGACGGCGCTCGCCCACGTGGTCGAGGCCGCGTTCTTGATCGAGCCTCGCAGGCCTCCCGGTTTCGCCTGGGCGCGCATCGAGCTCCGTCACGCGGCGCAGCTCGCCAGGCTCGGCGTGCCGCTCGGCCTGATTACTGCTCGAGATTGGCGCCTTCGCCGTGCTGGTGGCGGTCTTGGCCGGAATCAGCGCGGTCGACCTCGCGGCGCACCGCCAGATAGCGCTCCAGATCACGCACGTCTCGTTCTTGCCTGCGCTCGCCGTTGGCGAAGCGGCCAGCGTGATGGTGGGCCAAGCCGTGGGCGCCGGTGAGGACCGCGAGGTGTGGCGCGTGGCGCGCCGCGGGCTCCTCTTGTCCAGCGTCTACACCGGCCTTTGCGCCCTCGGCTTCGTCGCGTTCGCCCCGCACCTCGCGGCGGCGTTCACCGGCGACGCCGCCGTGCGCGCGGTCACGGTGAAGCTCATCTGGGTCGCGGCTGCGTTCCAGATCTTCGACGGCGCCAACGCCATCGCTCGCTCGGTGCTGCGGGGCACGGGAGACGTGCGCTATCCCGCCGTGTTGGCGGTGCTGATCGCCTGGGTCTCGACGCCTCCCCTCGCCTGGTTTCTGGGCGTGCGGCTCGGCTTCGGCGCCCTCGGCGGTTGGCTCGGGCTCTGCGCGGAAATCGTGGTCGGTTCCAGCGTGCTCTGGTGGCGGCTCGAGCGCGGGCACTGGCGCGCGCAAGCCGCGGCCTCGCGTGCTCGGCTCGACTCCGAACCCGACGAGCTGGAGGCGCCGGTCACCGTCACCGGGTAGCTCGTGGCCGCCGAGCAGAGCGCGTCGCCCGAGCGTGGCCGGGGGGTCAACCTCCGGTCACGCTGGCGGGCCCTTCGTAGCTCAGGGGCGCTCCGCTGCCGGGTGTGGCCTCGACGTGGAGCGTGCCATCGATGGCCCCGCTCGCTTCGAGGAACACCGTGATCTCGCGAGGCGCGGTCCACTTCCCTTCGCAGGGCGTGAAGCCGCGTTGACCGGCGGCGAGGGTCGAGCCATCGGTCGCAGTGAGCTTCGCGCTCACCGACCAGATCTTGGTGTCGGGGCTGAACACGCCGGCGTAGACGTAGAAGTGCGAGCCGCCCTGAGGCCCGAAGTGCCGCTCGAAGAGCGTGTCGGGCGCGATGGGAAGGAAGGCGCCCGCCGCGTCGGTCGTGAGCGCCTCGAACGCCGGAACCGCGGCTGGCGCTGGTTTCTCGGGGTCGCACTTGGTGGTTTCGCTCGGCTCGGACGGGCTCGAGGGAGAGCTGCAGCCGAGCGGCGCGAGCAGAGCCAGAGGCAGAAGCAGCAGAGTCGGCCGCATGCACCCCGGGTCTAGCACGTCAGGCTCGCCCGAGGCCGAGGACTGCGAAGAGCACGCTCAGCGCCAAGACCACGTGCTCCACCAGCCCGTTCGGCAGACCCGCGAGCGCGCGGCGGAGCCGGCCGCCGAGACCGTTGCCGAGCACGAGCCCCACGGCGATGAGCCCGGAGCTTCCCCAGAGCTCGGGCTCGAGGAGGCCGCCGGCCCCGTAGCCCGCGATGCGGCCGACGTGCATCGCCACCGCGCCCGACGCGATGGTTCCGGCGTAGGCGTCGCCGCTGAGCCCCGCCGACAAGAACAGCGGCCCCGCGAGCACTCCCGCCCCGCCCGCAGTGCCGGTGAGCCCACCGATGACGAAGCCGGCTGGAGCCATGGCCTGGCGCGGCGCGCGCAGGCTCACGTAACCCAGGCTCCGCACCACCGCGAACAGCGTGGAGACGACCAACAGGCACTGGATGGCGACGACGGGCACGCTCACCGCGGCCAGTGCGCCGCACACGGCGCCGGGCAACGCACCGAGCGCGAACGCCCGAGCGAGAGCCCAATCGATGCTCTTCCGATGCAGCCAGGTCCGGTGCAGGTTACCGACCAGGAGGGCCGGTGAGGTGGTGGCGAGGGCCGCGAGGGGCCCCATGGCGAGCGAGGTCACCGACAGCAAGAGCATCCCGCCACCGAGGCCGGCCACGCTCGAGATGGCGCCCGCCAGAAGGCCGGTGCCGAAGAGCAAGAGGAGCAGCGTCATGCGCTGAATCTGGAGACTCGCGTGCGGTAGCGCCAATTGATTGTTTTACAGGTTTCGATAAATTTCGTTAATGCTGTTCGATGACCTCAAGAACCTCGTCCTCGTCGCCGAGCGCGGCACGTTCACTGCCGCCGCCCGCGCGGCCCACCTGACCCAGCCCGCCCTCAGCGTGTCGATCCGACGCCTCGAGGTCGAGTTCGAGTGCCGATTGGTCGATCGCGGGAGGAAGGGCGCCGAGTTGACCGCGCCTGGACGCGAGGTCTTGGCGCGCGCGCGTGCGGCGCTCGCCGCCGTCGAAGACGCCCGGCGAGCCGTAGCCGAGCTGTCCGGGCTCGAGCGCGGCGTCGTGCGCATCGGCGCCGGCGCCACGACGGCGACCTATCTCTTGCCGGCGATCCTCGGTCGCTTCCGCAAGCGTCACCCGGGTGTGCGGATCGTGCTGCGCGAGCTCACGCGCGACGCGGCGCAAGAAGAGCTGGAGCGCGGTGAGATCGACATCGCGGTGCTCAGCGGCCCAGGGGGCGAGCACTTCCGAGACGACGCCTTCGTGCTGGTCGCGGCTCCGGGCGTGCGGCTCAAGGGCGCTGCGTTCCTCACCTTCCCCAAGGGCACGGTGACGCGTGAGGCTCTCGACCGCCACTTCCCCGAGGTGGAAATCGTGATGGAGCTCAGCAGCATTGCCGCCATCAAGGGACACGTCGCCGAAGGGATCGGAGTCGCGCTCCTCAGCCGCGCTGCCATCACGCGCGACCTCGCCATCGGGCGGCTCCGCGAGCTCCGCCACGAAAACACCCCCATCCATCGTGAGCTCGTGCTCGTGCACCGCGGCGTGACGCGCCTGCCGCCGGCAGCCGCCAAGCTCCGCGAGCTCCTGCTCGAGGCACGCGACTGAGCTCCGGCCGGCAGCGCGCGCGGTCTCGGCTCACATTTTCTTGCCGCACTTGCCGGGAGCGCACTTCATGGCGGGCCCTGGCTTCGGGGGCGGCGGCGGGGTCGCTGCAGGCGGTGGCGCCGGCTCGGGCGCTGGCGTCGTCGCTTCGGGCTTCGCGGGCTCCGCCGCGGAAGCGCTCGGACGGGCCGGACTCACTTCGCGTGCGACGACGGGACCCAGCTTGCGCTCTGGAGGAGTCGCGCTCGCGGCGGCCGGGGCCGAGGCGGCGGCTGGTGCCGCGCCGACGCTGTCGGCAGGCGGTGGTTCGACAGCAGCGCTGGCGTTGCCCGTTGGAGTCGGCGGCGCGGTCGGCGTCGGCTCTGGGCTCGGCGTTTCGCTCCGACACGCGCCCGTGGAGAGCGCGCCGAGCACGAGCAGCAGTGACTCGCGAGTGATCGGCGAACGGCGAGCCAAGGTCAGCTCAGGGGAGCGGCAGGCTCGCGAGCGTACCCGCGGGGCGCAAGCTCGCCGCCTTGGGGAGCTTGAGACCGCTGTCGCGCACCAAGAGGAAACGGCTCTTGCCGGCGTGTCCGAACGGATACTCGAAACCGGTGACCTTGCCGACGACTTTGCCCGTCGAGTCGAGCACTTCGAGCGTCACCTCGTCGGTGAGGACGGGCCACGGCGTGTCGATGGGATAGCCCCAGCTCAACGTGCCGTCCTCGTCGAAGATGGCGGTCTGGAACAAGCCGGGCGCGCGCTTCGGATCCGACGAGACCGCGATGTCGCCCGTGCCGTTCACGTAGGCCATGCGCTTGAACATCTTGTTGAAGGTGAAGTCCGCGGTCCAAGTCGGATCGCAGTACCCCATGATGTCTTTGTAGCCCGACGGATTCAGGAAGTTCTTGGTGAAGATGTCCCAGCCCCAGGTGCCGATGCCGCCGCCCGGATAGGGGAAGCTCGGATCGGCGTCTTGGGTCTGACACGGAGCGTGGAACAGCCCGAGAGCGTGCCCCACCTCGTGCGCCATGGTGTCCGACGACGACGGGTTGCCGTCCGATGGGAAGAAGCCGAGACCCATGCCCGTCCGCGCCAACACGTCGTTCGGTTGATTCGCCGGCGTGTTGGACAGGCCCGCGATGCACGCGCCGCTGCAGAACTGGAAGAACGAGTTCGTTGGCGTGAAGACGCCGTAGTAGAACGTGTTGGCCGGCGGCTTGTCCTGGCTGCGGAGCTGCATCAGCCAGTTCAAGAGCTGGTTCCAACCCGAGATGCTGGTGGGCTGCGGCGGGTTGCCTCCGTAGCTGGCTGGCGCGCGCACGTTCACCGCGATCTCCGCGGTCGGGTACAGTTTGAAGAGCCGGTCGTGGTACGCCTGCACGGCGTTTGCGTCCGTCTTCGGCGTGATGCCGTTCACCACGATGGGCACGACGGTGACGTTGAACGTGCCGGAGTTCTGGGCTCCCAGGTTCACGGCGCCGAACTTCGCTTGGTCGCTCGAACCCGAGAAGCTCCCGCCCTGAGTCGCTTCGAGCAAGCTCACTGTGTAGGTCGCGTCCGCTTTGATGGCGCCTGGCGGAATGGACACCTGGATCGTGGAATTCGGATCCGTCATGGACGAGGCGCCGCCGATGAACGCCTTGCCGTCGAATGAACCCGGCGTACCGCCGCCGAGCTCCACGCGCGCCACGATCTCGCGCGCTTGATAGCTCGCCTCGGGTGTGACGAAGACGCGGAAGACGGCCTCCCGGTCGGTGACCACCGGCGCCTTGCGCGGCGGCTCCGCCCAGTTCTGCATCACCGGGACGTCCACCGCCTGGAAGACATGGATCTCCGAGATGGCGAGCCCGGTCGCGAGGCCGCCCGAAGGGATCGTGCCGCCGGAACCTCCGGCGGGCGTTCCGCCTCCTCCACTCGGGCTGCCTCCCGCGCCGCCTGCGCCCGTTCCGCCGCTCGAGCTCACCTGACACGCGGGACCACATGCCGCCGTGTCGCCCGTGGCACAGACGCAGAGGTCGAAGCAATTCGCGCACTGGCTACACGAACCGTTCGAGCAGTTGGGGTTCACCTGCGTCTCGTCCGACGAGCTGCAAGCGAAGACGGACAGTCCCAAGACAGCACACACCGAAAGCGAAAGGGCGCGCAGCATCGAGCCTCCCAGGCGGCGAGACATTGGAGCATGTCAGAAGGCCGATGCACGCGCCAAGTGTCCGGAGCGCCGAGATTTCTTCCAGACGAGGCGAAAAGTTCCAGTCAGGGCCGAGACGCGCGGCCGCCAGACTCGAACCCGCTGCCACGGTCGATGCCCCGCCAGTAACCGCTCGGAGCCCGCCGGGGCAGGAGCTCCTCGAGCGCCTCCAGCCAGGCGCCCTCCTCGGCATCGGCGCGGGCGAAGGCGGCCTCGGGCTCCGCTCCGGACGCGAGCTCCGCTTCCAGGGCCGCACGGCGGGGAGCGACGTGGGCGAGAGCGAGCTCCAGATCCGCGAGTGCGCGCCGGTGCAGTCGTTCGTGGCGCCACCAGAGACAGCTCGGATCGTAACGGCCCGTCGGTTCTCCGATGGAGGGTACGCTCCCGGTGACGCGCACCGGTTTGAACAGCGACAGGCAGGGTGCGGCCGTAGCGGTGACGAAGCACGACAGCTCGTCACCTTTCTGCGTCACCACGAGCGAGCCGACCGTCTGCCCGTGGGACCGTGTGGGCAGCGCCCCGGCGTGCGCGCACACGGTTTGCCCGAGTCCGACGAGGGCAGCGCTCGGTCGATCGGGCGCGCCGTGCTGGCGCAACGCCTCCATGGCGGTGAGCGCGCTGATCCGACCGCGTCGGCGCTCCAGAAACGCCTCGGTGCAGCCCCGGCGCGTGAGCGCGTTGGCGGCTCGATCCATCCACGGATTCGCGAACAGCGCGCGGAAATCCAGGCGAGCCTTGCCGGGCGAGAGCCCGTAGTCGCGGGCTCGCGCGCGGAGGTATCGGCTCGAGAGATCCCAGTCGTCCCCGACGGTGAGCGCGTTGGAAATGGAGCGCACTCCGCTCACGCGTTTGGCCACCCAGGCCTTGGCCGCGGATTCGAGCACCCAGGCCTCGTGACGGTCCGCGATGAGGAAGCTGTTGTGGTAGCGAAAGCGGCCGCGGTGACCGGCATTGCCGCCCTGGCCGTGCGTCTCGACGAGCTCGCCCACGACCCGCACCGCGCTTTCGGCGTCGGCGGCTCGTTCGAGCCCGAGCCGCACGAGGTCCATCCCGGTGAGACCCAGCGCCGAATGCGGAGCGCGCGTGAACACGGCCTCGTTGCCGATGACGACGCCCGCGTCGTTCACGCCCATCTCGGCGCCCCACATCCAATAGGGCCGGCACAAGAGCACGCGGCGCGTCGCTCGCACCTCGGGCAGGTCGAGGTACGTGCAGCGGACCCGAGCGCCCTCCCCATGGGTCGCCGCCGGGCGGATCTCCACCACCTCGGCCTCGCCGGGCTCCCGATCGCTGTTTTTCGCGAACACGACGCGCCCATCCCAGGTCGCCTCCGCAGTCGCCACCAACGTGTCGCACATCCGTCCGTTCGCTCCGGAATCCCCGCTATTGTGGCCCCAAGACTGTTCTTGACAAATCCGATGTGAGAATGCACAAACGGCGTGTGAAGCTCTCGAACAAAGGTCGCTATGCCGTCCGCGCGTTGTTCGACATCGCCTTCTACAACGACGGCAAGCCCACCCAGGTCAAGGACATCGCGGCGCGCCAGGGAATTCCGCCGCGCTTTCTCGAGCAGATCTTCCAGGACCTGAAGCGGGCTGCGATCGTCGGCAGCAAGCGCGGCCCCCAAGGTGGCTACAGCCTGGCGAAGCGGGCGGAGGACATCCGGCTCGGCGACGTGGTGCGAGCCCTCGAGGGCCCCATCGCCCTCGCCGACCGCGCCGATCCGGCGGGGCGGCGCAACCGCCACGCGCCCGACGGTCGCACCGTGACCGACGCGGTGTTCAAGGATCTCTCGGCGCGCATCGAGGCCTGTTTCGACGAGGTGTCGGTGGCCGATCTCTGCGAGAAGGCGGTGGCGCTCGGCATCCACCGGCCCCAAGCGCGGGAGCGCTATGTCTACGTCATCTGATCCGCGACCTCCGTTGCCCGATCACCGCCACGTCTACGCGGGTGTGCTCGACCTGATCGGCGACACTCCGCTCATCGAGCTCTCGAAGCTCGAGATCGTTCCGCCGCGCGCCAATGTGTTCGCCAAGATGGAGCACGTGAACCCGGGTGGCTCGGTCAAAGACCGGATCTGCCTCGCGATGATCGAGCGCGCGGAGCGCGAGGGAAAGCTCTCGCCCGGGGGCACCGTCATCGAGCCGACGAGCGGCAACACCGGGATCGGGCTGGCGCTGGTGGCGAAGCGGCGCGGCTATCGTTGCGTGCTCACCATGCCCGAGAGCATGAGTCTCGAACGCCGCCAGCTGCTCGAGGCGCTCGGTGCCGAGCTCGTGCTGACGCCCGAGGCCCTGCAGATGCAGGGGGCCATCGACGAAGCCCAGAGCATCGCGGCGCGCACGCCCCATGCATTCCTCCCCCAGCAGTTCGAGAACGAAGCGAACCCCGACGTACACTACGGAGCGACCTTCGAAGAGATCGAGAGTGCCATGGGGGGCGCGCCGATCCACGCCTTCGTGGCGGCGGTCGGCACGGGGGGCACGGTCAGCGGCGTCGGGCGGGCCTTGCGCGAGCGGCACCCGGAGTGCCGGGTCATCGCCGTCGAACCGGAACGCAGCGCGACGCTCTCCCGTGGCGAGCGCGGGCCGAGCAAGATCCAGGGCATCGCCGCCGGCTTCGTCCCGAAGAACTTCGATCCCTCGGTCCCGCACCAGATCATCACCGTGAGCGACGAGCGGGCCTACCGCGTGAAGCGAGACCTCGCTCGCAAAGAGGGG
>JAXLYN010000099.1:0-14811 GCA_046351435.1 Polyangiaceae bacterium | reverse complement strand
CACCCACGCCGGGCAAGTCACGCTGGCACGCCTTCACGAGATCGCCATCGGGCGACTGGCGGGGCACCGCTACATCCATGGGCTCTACGGCGCGCGGGGCAACGGCGGCTCCTCGCCTGGTGCGGTCTACGTGGGGGCGGGCATCGGCGCGTCGGTGATGCCCGTGCGCATCGGCGAGCGTGCGCGTCGCGAGGTGACCCTCTTCGAGCTCGGGCACGAGCCGGGCAGCTTCGACGAACATCACGCCGAGCAGCTCCCACACCGCGGTCGCGCGCCATCCCCGAAGAAGCGCTACGCGCGCGCGGCGGCCGTCGTGAAAAAGGAGCAGAAACGTCGGCGCCGCTCCGGCGCGCGTTGAGCCGAAAACGCGCAGCGCGGTCGAGCTGCATGCAACCCGGCATTCGCCGGGCAGGTGAAGGCGAGGCTGCGGACCCAATCGCCGTTCCATCATCGGCGACACATGCTCGCCGACGAGCGGGCTTGGCTGGAGTTTCCGAACGCGGGGCCTGGCCATCGGTCGTCGGTTGGCGGTCGCGGCGGCGGCTGCTGCGGTGCTCGGCAGGCGACAGCTGCGTCAAGCGCCAATTCGCCGGGTCGGTTTCGGGCTCGCGATCTCGCAAGTGATCGAAAGCGCTACACTCCAATTTGTCGCCAATTGGTGGTCGTTGACTCAGGGGCTCGCCGTCGTCGCGCTCGGCTCCGCTCGGGAGCCCGATCCATCGTCGGCCCCGACTTCGACCCGCAGCCCGGAGCTTGCTCTGAAGTCCAGGGTCAGAGGTCGCGCCAGGTTTGGAGCACGTGGATGTAGTTCGCGCGCTCGTAGGCCCGCGGATCGGGGCACTTGAGTAGGCTCATGCTGCCATGCATCTGCGCGAGCGATTCGTACTGGTGTTCTTCCAGCCAGGCGCGGAGCGTGGCGAGCACGGTGCCGAAGTGGGTCGGCCCCTGTCTCAAGACGGCGCTCACCATTTGTACCGCGTTGGCGCCGGCCATGATGGCCTTGATGGCGTCCGCGGCGTCTTGCACGCCGCCGGTGACGGCCAGCGATTTGGCGGCTCGGCCGTGGAGAATCGCCAACCAGCGTAGGCGTAGGAGCAGCTCACTGGAGGTCGACAGCTGCAACCGATGCACGATCTCGAGCTCCTCGGCGTCGATATCGGGCTGGTAGAAGCGGTTGAACACGACGAGCCCTTGCACTCCCGCGTCCGTCAGGCGCTTGGCGAAACTCGCGAGCGACGTGTGGAACGGGGAGAGCTTCACCGCGAGCGGGATCTTGATTTGCTGCTCGACGCTGCGGACCATGTTCAAGATGCGCGTCTCGACTTGCTCCCCAGACTCTTCCGGATCCGCTGCGAGTTGATAGATGTTGAGCTCGAGCGCATCGGCGCCTGCCTCTTCGATGCCTTTCGCGTGGCGCAGCCAGCCCCGATCGGTGACTCCGTTCAAAGAAGCGATCACCGGGACGTTCACCGTGCGCTTCAGCTTCGCGATGTGCTCGAGGTACTCGTGGGGGCCGAGTACGTAGCGTGGCGGCGCCGGGAGCCAGCTTTGCGCCTCCGAGTGCTCGGCGGAGCCATGGGCGGCGTGCCGGTCGTGGGCGAGCTCTTCCACCGTGAGCTGCTCCTCGAACAGCGAGTGCATGACCACGGCGGCCGCGCCGGCGTCCACGGCGCGGCGAACGGCGTCGGCGTCGTGAGCGAGTGGAGAAGCGCCGAGCACCAGCGGGTTGCTCAGCCGAAGTCCCAGATACTGCGTAGAGAGGTCCATTTCATTTCTCCGCGGGCAAGGCAAAACGGGCGAGCTCCCCGTACAGAACCAAACGGCGTTTCGCGTCTTTCTGAGACTCTTGCATCAGCTTGTTGAAACGTTGCGGGTCGCTGCGCTCGACCATGCGGAAGCGTGCTTCGTTCCTCGCGTATTCGAGGATGTTGCCCTTGGGCGGTCCCGAGTCGATTTGCAGCGGTGGCTCGCCCCGTGCCGTGCGCTCCGGGTCGTAACGGAAGAGGTTCCACATGCCGGATTCGACTGCGAGCTTCTGCTGTCGTGGCCCGTGCACCATGTCGTAGCCGTGCGCGATGCAGTGGCTGTAGGCGATGATGATGGAGGGACCCGGGTGAGCTTCGGCTTCCACGAACGCGCGCACGGTCTGGGCATCTTTGGCGCCGAATGCCACGCGGGCGACGTACACGTGTCCGTAGCTCATGGCGATGAGGCCCAAGTCCTTCTTCGCGATGCTCTTGCCTTCGGCCGCGAACTTCGCGGACGCGCCGCGAGGCGTGGCTTTCGACTGCTGACCGCCGGTGTTGGAGTAGACCTCGGTGTCGAGGACCAGGATGTTGACGTTTTTGTCCGAGGCCAGCACGTGGTCGAGGCCGCCGAAGCCGATGTCGTAGGCCCAGCCATCGCCGCCGACGATCCACACGCTCTTCTTCACGAGGTAGTCGGCGATCTCGAGCAGCGCCTTGGCTTGAGCCGCGGTCGAGCGGGACAAGCGCTCGCGGAGCGCCCGCAGACGGTCGCGCTGAGCCGAGATCCCGGCTTCGTCGCTTTGGTCTTGACCGAGCAGCGCGTCGACGAGCTCACTCCCGAGCTCCGCCGAAAGGGAGCCCAAGAGGCTCCGGGCTCGGTCGCTGAGGTAGTCGACGCTGAGCCGGAAGCCCAAGCCGAACTCGGCGTTGTCCTCGAAGAGCGAGTTGGCCCAGGCCGGACCGCGCCCGTCGCGGTTCACCGTGTATGGGGTGGTGGGCAGGTTCCCGCCGTAGATCGACGAACAGCCGGTGGCGTTGGCCATGAGCAGTCGATCGCCGAAGAGCTGCGTCAGGAGCTTCACGTAGGGTGTCTCGCCACATCCCGAGCACGCCCCCGAGTACTCGAACAAGGGCTCGAGCAGCTGAGACTCCTTCACGTCGAGCTTGAGCTGTGAGCGATTGGCTTCGGGGAGCTCCAAGAAGAAGGCGTAGTTTTCGCGTTCGGAGGCGCGCAGCGGCAGCTGCTGCTGCATGTCGATGGCCTTGTGGCGCGGGTTCGACTTGTCCTTCGCTGGGCACACGGCGACACACACGCTGCAGCCCGTGCAGTCTTCGGGAGCCACCTGGATGGTGTAGCGCTGGCCCTGGAGCTCACCGCTCTTCCACTCCGTGCTCTTGAAGGTCGCGGGCGCTCGCGCCAGCGTGTCGCCTCCGTAGACCTTCGCGCGGATCGCAGCGTGGGGACAGACGAGTGCGCACTTGTTGCATTGGATGCAGAGCTTCTCGTCCCAAACCGGGATCTCTTGCGCCAGGTTGCGCTTTTCGAAGCGGCTCGTCGCCACCGGCCAGGTGCCGTCGACGGGGAAGGCACTGACCGGAAGGAGATCTCCGTGCCCCGAGAGGATCGTGGCCGTGACCCGTTGCACGAAGTCCGGGGCCTCCGCGGGCACCGGAGGAGGTCGGCGCGCGCCCTCGGTGCCGTTGGCCGGCGGCACGAACGGGCTCAAGTGATCGAGGGCAGCTCGCGCCGCCTGCACGTTCCGGTGCACCAGCTCGTCGCCGCGAGCGCCATAGCTCTTCTTGATGGACGCTTCGATGCGGCTCAAGGCCTCCTCTCGCGGCAGCACTTTGCTGAGCGTGAAGAAGCAGGCCTGCATCACGGTGTTGATTCGGCCACCGAGGCCGTGCTCGCGCGCGAGTCCGTGAGCGTCCACCACGTAGCACGTGAGCTTCTTCTCCCGGATCACGTCTTGGACTTCTTTGGGCAACGCGGCCCAGAGCGCGACCCCCGTGCATGGAGCGTTGAGGAGCAGGATGGCTCCCTCGCGCGCCGTGCCGAGCACGTCGTAGCGGTCGAGGAGCTCGAACTGATGGCAGGCCACGAGGTCGGCTTCGTCGATCAAGTACGGCGCACGAATCGGCTTCGGTCCGAAGCGCAAGTGCGAGACCGTCACCGCTCCGGACTTCTTGGAGTCGTAGACGAAATAGCCTTGGGCAAATCCGTCGGTTTCCTCGGCGATGATCTTGATGGAGCTCTTGTTGGCCCCCACCGTGCCGTCGGAGCCGAGACCCCAAAAGACAGCGCGATAGGTGTCGCGGTCTTCGATGCGGAAGCTCGGGTCGACCTCGAGGGAAAGGTGAGAGACGTCGTCGACGATTCCCACGCTGAAGCTCTGCTTGGGCGTGGGCTTCTGGAGTTCGGCGAACGCCGCCATCACCATGGCCGGAGTGAACTCCTTGCTGCTCAGACCGTAGCGGCCGCCGACCACGCGTGGCGCGGGACCGGCGTGGGACCAGTTTTGGAGCGCGCTCACCACGTCGAGGTAGAGCGGTTCGCCGGGCGCACCCGGCTCCTTGGTGCGGTCGAGGACGCCGACGCTCTGCACCGATGCGGGCAAGGCGGACAAGAAGTGCTGGAACGAGAAGGGACGGTAGAGCCGCACTTTCAAGACACCCACCTTCTCGCCTCGTGCGACCAGCGCTTCGACCGTGGATTCCACGGTCTCGGCCCCGGAGCCCATGACGACGATCACGCGCTCGGCGGCGGGGTGCCCGGCGTAGTCGAACAAGTGATAGTGCCGGCCAGTGACCTCGCCGAAGCGCTTCATCGCGTCGGCGACGACCTCGGGGCAGCGCGCGTAGAGCGGATTGATGGCTTCGCGTGCCTGGAAGAAGGTGTCCGGGTTCTGCGCGGTGCCGCGCAGCACGGGGTGGTCCGGCGACAGGGCTCGCGCGCGGTGCTCGGAGATGGCCGCTTCGGGCAAGAGAGCGCGGATCTGGTCGTCTCCGAGCCGGACGATCTTCGCGATTTCGTGCGACACGCGGAAGCCGTCGAAGAAGTGCAGGAAGGGGATGCGGCAGTCGAGCGTGGCGGCGTGGGCCACGCAGGCGAGGTCCTGGGCTTCTTGCACCGACCCAGACGCCAGAAGCGCGAACCCGGTCGCGCGGCACGCCATCACGTCGGAGTGATCACCGAAGATGCTGAGCGCGTGGGTGGCGATGGTGCGCGCTGCCACGTGGAGCACGAACGGCGTGAGCTCGCCCGCGATCTTGTACATGTTCGGGATCATCAGGAGCAGGCCCTGAGACGCCGTGAACGTCGTGGCCAGACAACCCGCCTGGAGCGCGCCGTGCACTGCGCCGGCGGCGCCGCCCTCGGACTGCATCTCGACCACGGTCGGCACGCGCCCCCAGAGGTTCTTGGTGCCGTGGGCTGCCCAGGCATCGGCGAACTCGCCCATCGCCGAGGCCGGCGTGATGGGATAGATGGCGATGACTTCGCTGGCTCGGTAGGCAACTTCCGCTACGGCTTCGTTGCCATCCAAGGCAACGTACTCAGGTGCACTCATTTCGGCTCCAATGGCTTGGGGGTCGGTCACGGTGTTCAACCGCGAGGGGGATCAGAATGGCTCCGCCGGGCTCGGGGCGGTGCGGTTCGGGGCAGGCGCGCGCAGCGTCAGGACCGGACAGGGGGCCGCGTCGAGCACTCGCCGCGTGACGCTCCCCATGTGGGATGGGTTGCGGCCGGCGCCACTTTTCCCCATCACGATCAGATCGAACCGCTCGCTGGCGGCGAGCGTCACGATGAGCTCGGAGGCGGAACCGACCTCGATGCGTTGGCGAAGTGGCTTGCGGATGCCCGCCAGGAACGCCTGTAGTTTCTTCTGGGCTTCTTTGCGCGCGAGCTCGCTCAAGGTCGAACCCCCGTGACTCGCGGCAGTGGTCTTCAGCGGCAAACCCAGCGGGGGCTCCCACACGTGAATCACGTCGATCGCCGCCGACGTTCTCGCTGCGATGACGCCGGCGCCCTCCAGCGCCGCGTGGGAGTGCGGAGAGAAGTCCGTCGCAACCAAGAGTCTACGTACGTGTGTCATCCCCCCGAATCATCCGGGGCGACGAGTCGACGAGGCCCGCGGCCCCGGCTCCAATCCAGCCGTGGACCGCGGGCTCGCTCCCGGCAGTGCGCTTCGCAGGAGGCAGGCGAGCGCGCCGGGCTCCGTAGCCTTCTTCATTCCCCCACCGCCGATCCATCGACGTGCGAGCGAGTGACGCCGTACTCGTGAAGCTTGTACTGGATCTTTCGCACGCTGATCCCGAGCACGCGGGCTGCGCGGGACGTGCTGCCGCCTTGCGCTTCGAGGGTCTGAAGAATCGCGAAGCGCTCGATGTCCTCCAGGGTCGCCCCCGGAATGGTCGGGCGGCGATGATCTTTGCGGGCAGGCAAGCTCAAGTGCTCCGCCCGAATGACTCCGGAGTGAGTCTGAGCCTGGGCCTGCGACAGCACCTGGGCGAGCTCGGGGATGTTGCCGGGCCAATCGTAGCGGCGTAGGCGACTCACTACCTCCGCGCTGAGGCCGGGGCCCTTGGGCCCGAGCAGAGATCGCGCGAGGAGGATCAGATCGTCCGAACGCTGGCGCAACGATGGGATCGGCACTTCCACGACCGAGAGCAGCCGGCCGAGATCTTCACGAAACGTGCCGTCCTGCACGGCAAAACGTAGGTCTCGAGCTCCGGCAGAAACCACCCGGATCTGCGGTTCCGCGGCCGAGGAGGGCAGCGCGTCGAGCAGCGCTGCTTGGGCGGGCCACGGTAGGGTCGCGATGCTCGGCAGGTAGAGCGTGCCTCCGCGCGCAGCCTCCGCCGCTCGCCGAACCTGTTCGCGGCAAGCTTCGGGATCCGCGGCATGGTCGCGCGCGAGTTTCTCGCACGACAGCACGATGAAGGGGCCTTGCGAGTTGCGCGAAAGCTCGTGGAGCGCCTTGGCAATTCGAGCCTTGCCGGTGCCGGCCTCACCGCGCAAGAACACGTTCGCGCGGGCGCGCGCGGCTTGCCGGATCAGGCGTGCGACTTCACGCATCTCATGAGACTGCACCACGAGGCCCGGAAGCTCGGTCGGAGCGTCCTCCTCCTTGGTGAGTGGCTTGCGGTTGGAAATCGAGCGCTCGATCACCCCGAAGAGCACGCTGGTATCCAGCGGCTTCACCACGAAGTCGACCGCTCCGTGCAACATGGCCTCGCGCGCGGCGTCGATGCTCCCGTAGGCAGTCATCACGACCACCGGCACGTCGATGTCGGCGCGCCGTAGGCGTCGGATCAACTCGACGCCGTCCATCGACGGCATCCGGAGGTCGGTGAGGACCAGATCTGGACGCTGCTCTTCGGCGCGGGCCAGGGCCTTGAAGGCGTCCCCCGCGGTGTCCGCGATGTAGCCTTCGTCCCTCAAGAGCTCGGCGAGGGCCGTCCTCGCTGCTGCCTCGTCGTCCACGACCAGGATCCGGATCGCCGCGTCGCTATCCATCTCGCGTCCCTTTCCGGGACAGGCCAATGCATCCTGCGTGCCTCGCAGAAAACCCGAGAAATCCCGGCATCGGGTCGACCAGCCACGCGCTCCCTGCGGATCACGTCATGTGGGACGAAAGATCTGCGCGCGTAGTCCTACCGACGCACTGCGGCGAGTCTTTTCCGGCCCGCCGGCGGTCCGCTGCACGACCTGACGGCCGTCAGTCAGGCGAACGCGGGAAGGTGAGCGTGAAGACGGTCCGCCCCGGCCGGGACTCGAAGTGGATGCTGCCCCCGTGCTCTTGGACGATGCGATGCACGATGGCGAGGCCGAGTCCGGTCCCCGACGGCTTCGTGGTGTAGAACGCGTCGAAGATCGGCGCTTCCTCCGAGATGCCAGGTCCCGTGTCCTCCACTTGCACCTCGACCCCGCTGTCCGACGAGGAGAGCAGCCGCAAGGTCAGCGAGCCACCGCCCTCGCACATGGCTTCGAGAGCATTTCGCATCAGGTTCAGGAGCACCTGTCGCAGTCGCTCTCCGTCACCTTCGATGCGGGTGCGCCGACTCTGAATGTCGACGGCCACTCGCACCTTCCCCGTCTCGCATTCGGGTCGGAGCTGAACCGCGACGGATTCGAGGAGCTCGGCCAGCTCGAGCGGCTTCATGGTCAGGCGGTGCGGGCGAGCGAACGCCAAGAAGTCCGAGACCAAGCGATCGAGGCGACCGATCTCGTCATGGACCACGTCCACCACGGGCATGAGGGCGTCGGCGGTGGTTTGTCCGCGCTCGAGCCGTCGGCGAAGCACTTGGAGCTGAAGCGACGCCGAATTGAGCGGATTGCGCACTTCGTGAGCCAACCCCGCAGCGAGCGTGCCGACCGCGGCGAGCCTCTCGGCGAGGGCGGTGCGTCGCTGCATGGCGCGCTCGTCGGTGACGTCGATCCCCACGGCGTAGGTCGTCGGCGCACCGGCAGCGCCCGAGACTTCGGCCAGCTGCCACAAGATCGAGCGGTGCTGGCCGGACTTCAGCAGCATCCGCTGCTCGCCGCCCGACCCGATGAGCGCGCGGCCGGGCTTGCCGATCATCTCGTCGCGGGAGAAGCCCGTGACGTCTTCGAGCCGCCGGTTCCAGAGCCGAATCGAGCCATCGGGGCCCAGGGCCACGACCAGTGCCGGGACCGCTTCGACCACCTCGCGATGGCGCTGCTCCGACTCTTCCAGCCGAGCGCGCAGCGCTTCGCGTTCGCGCACCAAGGCGCGGCGAGCCAAAGCGGCGTTTACCTTGGTCAAGAGCTCCGACGACTCGAACGGCTTTAGCAAGTACGCGAACACGCCTTGCCCGACGGCAGCGACCGCGCTCTCGAGCTTGGCGTCCCCGGTGATGATGATGGCTTCGGCGAGTGGGCATGTCTCCCTGAGCTCGCTCACGAGGGCGAGGCCGTCGATGTCGGGCAAGCGACGATCGATCAGCATCAAGTCCAGGCTCGGACCGAGTTCCCGCGCAGTGCCTCGGGCCTCTCGCCCGCTGCGAGCCCGGTGACAGCGGATGCCACCTTGGCTCCCGCCCTCCAGGATCTCCGCGACGTTTTCGGCCAGGTCGGCGTTGTCGTCGACCACGAGCACGTGGCTTTGGGTCATGGCAGCCCGGCTACCTGGCGAACGGCGTGCACCAACTGAACCATGTCATAGGGCTTCGACAAGCACAGAGACCCATCGACGCCCCGGACGGTACGCTGGAGATCGAGCAGCTCCGACAGATGCTGTTCGGCGAACCCCGATACGAACACGACCCGGACGTTTGGATCGCGCGCTGCGAGCCGGCGCGCCAGCTCGAGGCCGCTGCCGTCGGGGAGACGGATGTCGAGCACTGCGACGCGCGGCAGGGTCCGGCGGGCCAAGGCTTCCTCGGCGCTGTGCGCCACGGCCACCTCGAACCCGTGCTGCACCAGAGCATCCGCGACGTTGTCCGCGAGCTCGGTCGAGTCGTCCACCACGAGAACTTCGTTGTCGGTGCGGTCGAAGGTGTGCAGCAAGACCAGCAGGCGACCGATGTCGAGCGGCTTGGTCAAGACGTCCAACGCACCCGCGTCCGAGGCGGCCTGTTCGGTGGGCGTGTCGGCGAACGCCGTCAGCACGACCACCGGCGTGGGATCCTGTCGCTGGCGCATCTCGCGAATGAGCTCGACCCCGGGCCGGCCGGGCAAACGCTGGTCGGTGATGACGCCGGCGTACCTGCCCTGGCCGAGCAGCTCGAGCGCCGCTTCTGCGGAATGCGCCACGTCGGCCGAGGCGCCCAAGGCGTCGAGCACCTCCGCGAGGTTTTCCGCCATCTCAGGCTCGTCTTCGACGATGAGCACGCTCAGCGGCTTCATGGAAACCGGTGACTAGTAGCCGGCCGCTCGGTCGATGGCAAGGCCCCACCGAGTCAGTCGTCGGTGCCGTCGGCCACGGCTCCGTGGGAGTCGGGGAACCACACGCGGAATCGCGCGCCACGATCGCTCGGTACGAGCTCGATCTCTCCTCCGTGGGAGCGCACGATGCGTCGGCACAGCGCCAGCCCCAGGCCGGTGCCGCGCGCTTTGGTCGTGAACAAGGCGTCGAAGATCCGATCGCGAATCTCGGCCGGCACGCCTGGCCCCGAGTCCTCAACGACGAGCTCGGTGCCGCCGCGGGTTCGACTCGCCGACAGTACGATTTCGCCGCTCGCGCCCATGGCTTCGTTGGCGTTCCCGAGGAGGTTCCCCAGCACGTGCCCGAAGTCGTCGACATCGACGTCGATGGGGAGGGTCTCTTCGATTTCCACGCGCACTCTCGGTGACAGCGCGAGCTCGTCCAAAGACTTGGCGATCAGGGCCACGAGGCGGAACGTCTTGGGGCGCGGCGGGCGGTCCCGCGCAAGGTCCAGCAGGTTCTTGATGATCGTGCTGCACTGGGCGACTTGCCGCTGGATGCGGTTGTTGTGCTTGTCGACGGACTCGTCTTGGAGCGCGAGCTTCTGCAAGCGCTGCCTCACCAAGAACAGCGACGATTCGATGATCCCGAGCGGGTTTCTGAGTTCGTGGCCGACGCTGGCTGCGATTTGCCCGATGGTCGCCAGGCGCTCGTGCGTGCGAATGCTCTCCGACAGGTACTCGTAGTAGGAGTCCAACATGATCGCCAGCTCGAGGTCGAGTAGGCGATGCACCGCGTGCTCGGTGGCCATGCGGCGCTCTGGGGCCCCCTTGTAGGTGGCATGAGTCGCATCCACTAGGCTCGTGCGGACCCGACTCATGGCGCTCAACATGAAGCGCTGTTCCAGGCCGATGCGCACGTGAACGAGACCAATGCGCTTCCGGCTCTCGACCCAGCTCATGTCGTGCGGCCCGGAGAGCGAGCTCTTGAGCCAGTCCGTCAACGTGCCCTTCAGCCGTGAGACTTGAGTATCGCCACCGCTCAGCACGCGGCGCGCGTCAGGGTCTCGTTCGATGGCGGCGTAGAAGTCCTCGACGATGCGAGGAAATTCCTCCGCGACCCGAGGCAAGAGTTCGGCGACCGCCGCGCTCGCCTCGGCGTCGAACCCGACGTAGCGCCGGATGCCCTCGAACTCCGCGCTGTCCATCTTGGCAGCTCAGTCCTCGCTCTCGGCGGTGCGTACCGTGAGCACCGGGCGTGCCGCGCGTCGCACGACCTTCTCCGCCACGCTGCCCAACAGGAAGTGGGCGAAGCCGCTCCGACCGTGGGTACCCATGGCGATGAGGTCGTAGTTCTCGCGCTCCGCCAGCTCCACGATGGTGTGCGCAGGGTCACCTTGCTCGACGCGCGTAGCGGCGATCTCGATGCCTTCTTCGCGCGCTTGCGCCGCGAACTCGCGCATGGCGACCTCTGCCTGATCGCTGGCGAGTTGAGCCAAGGTCTGAGTCGTGCCGGCTGCGCCCACCATGGCTTCGGGAGCCACGAAGGCAGGAGCCTCCCAGACGTAGAGCAAGTCAATGGTCGCGTTGAAGCTCTTCGCGAGCATCGCGGCATGTTCCAGGGCCGCGCGAGAGCACGCGGAGAAGTCCACGGGTACGAGGATGCGACGCATTGGATTCATGTAGAGTCTCCTTTCGACAGCAGCTTTGAACCCTGCCCGGGTTCCGGCGCTTCGCGCCTGGAGAGCGAGTCGTGAAGCGGTAGCACCAGCACCGGGCACGGGGCGAGCCTGACCACGCGTTCCGCGACGCTCCCCAGCATCCAGCGCCGCGCGCCCGTCCGGCCGTGTGTTCCCATCACGATCAGGTCGGTTTCCCCGCGCCGGGCTCGCTCGAGCACCAGCGTGGCCGGGTCTCCCAGCTCGATGACGCTCTCGGGAGCTCGGTCTGGGTTTGGCAGGTAGCGGGCCAGGAATTCGGCGACCACGGTGTGCGCCCGCTCGCGGGCGACCTCCCAGAGCGGGCGCGGTCCGAGCGCGGCCCAGACGAGCAGGCCGGGCTCGACGTAGGCTGGGACGTGGTAGGCGTGAAGGACGGTGAGCTTGGCATCGAACCGATGCGCCAGTGCCGCCGCCGCCGCGAGCGCCCGCACCGAGCACTCCGAAGCATCGATGGGGCACAAGATGTCGCTGTAGGCGGGCACTCGAGGGACTCCTCTACTTGTCGTCGTGATGACCCGGTCGATGATCCGGCACGGCGTAGCCTTCGCTACGGGCCAGCCAGCGCAGCACGTCGAGCGCGGACAAGATGCCGACGACCTTGCCAGCGGAAGTCACCACCGGGACGCGATGCACGCCTTCGAGCGCCATCAACGCCGACGCGCGCGCGATGGACGCGCTCTCCGGAAGCGTGAACGCTAGCGGAGTCATCACGTCGCGCACCGTGGGCTCGCGTAGCGCCTGCACGTGCATGCCGCGATCGAGCTCGGCGCTGATACCCCCTTGGTGGACTTCGGGTTTGCCGACTTCGGCGGTCTCGCCGCGATCGGCATAGTCACGAAGCACGTCGGTCTTCGAAACCACGCCGAGCGCGCGGCCCGCTCCGTCGACCACCGGTGCACCGCTGATGCCGCGTTCGAGGAAGAGCGAGGTGAGAGCCTCCACGCCCAGCTCGGGCGGCACACATACGACGTTGCGCGTCATGACCTCCGAGACCACCGTGGTCTCGGCCGCGCCAGGCGCCCCGTCCTTGTTGCGCTGGGGCCCGAGGTCCGAGTGCGTGTGTTTGCTGGAGTTCATGATTCCTCGATTCCTGCGCACGGCCTGCGCTGCTGGATCCTGTGTAGCGCAGTCGTTGCGCGCCGGGAACTCGTGGGGTGTGTACTCGGAATGGTTTTGCAAGTGTCGAACCAGGGGCATGCGCGTTGCATCGTGGTGAGCGCAGTGATGAACGCGAGGAGACAAGTCCCATGGTCGTCGAAGACGTCATGACGGAGGACCCCATCACCACCCGTCCCAACACCCCCATCCGGAAGGTGATAGCGACACTCTTCGAGAGCGACTTCCGCCATCTTCCCATCGTCGAAGAAGGCGAGCTGGTGGGTATCGTGAGCGACCGCGATCTCCGAGCGTTCCTGGCGCCGAGCATGCTCGAGCTCGAGAAGCCCAGCGACGTGCAGAAGAAGCTGGCACAACCCGTCTCGAGCGTGATGAACGCGGACGTCGTGAGCGTCACGCCCGAGACGGAGCTCACCGAGGTCATCGAGATGATGATCGACCAGAAGGTCGGCGCGGTGCCAGTGGTACGGCCGGGAAGCCAAGAACTGGTCGGCATCGTCAGCTACATCGACGTGCTGCGAGCAGCACAGGACTTGTTCGAAGACTGACCTCGGCCGGTCGTCTCGCGTGATATGCTGCGCCGCGGATGGGCGACCGTTCGGATCTCCGACGCGTGGCGAGCGAGCCATGACCGCTCGCTGGGTGTGCCCCGATTGCGGCGCCCCGGCCGCGGGAGCCGGCTTCTGCACGGGTGACGGCAGCGCGCTCGAGCCCGCGCAAGACGACGCGCTCTTGGGCGAGATCGTCGGGAGCTTTCGCATCACACGACTGCTCGGCGCGGGGGGAATGGGCCAGGTGTACCGCGGCGTGCACCCCACCATCGGCAGCCGCGTCGCCATCAAGCTCCTGTCGCGCGCCTACGTCGACTCGCAGAGCGCGGTGGAGCGCTTTTTCTCCGAGGCGCGCGCGGTCAACCTGATCCGCCACGAGAACATCGTCAACGTGCTGGACCTAGCCGTTCTTCCCGACGGGCGACCCTACATCGTGATGGAGTACCTCGAGGGGAGCCCCCTCACCGGTGTCCTCCGGGCAAACGCTTCGCCCGCGCTCGGCTGGCTCAGCCGCTACTTCGTCGAGGTCCTGGGGGCGCTCTCCGCCGCCCACGCCAGCGGCATCGTTCACCGAGACCTGAAGCCCGACAACCTCTGGGTCACGCCCGGCGGCCACGCCAAGGTCCTCGACTTCGGCATCGCGAAGCTCAGGCCGGGCGGTGACCTCACGGGTCCCCACACCCATACGGGTGCGCTGCTCGGCACGCCGCACTACATGTCGCCGGAGCAAGCGGCAGGCCGTCCCGTCGATTCGAGAAGCGACCTCTATTCGCTCGCGGTGGTCCTGTACGAAGCGGTCACCGGGCGCAAGCCGTTCGATGCCTCGTCGCTCTTCGAGCTCTTGCGGAAGCACATCGAAGAGCCTGCGATGCCACCGAGCCGCCTCAACGCGGCGCTGCCCCCCGCGTACGAGCAAGTCCTGCTGCGGGCGCTGGCCAAAGAGCCGAGCTACCGCTTCGCCTCGGCCCTGGAGATGGCTCAGGCGCTGGAGCAAGCGAGCCGTCATCTGCCCGCCGAATGCTTCGTGCCTCCACTGATCGAGGCGGGGCTGCGCGGGCTTGCGACACCCGCGCCGGTCACTCCCCCGATCTTGCCCACGTCTCCCGCGCTCGACCCCGTCATGCGCACGCTGCCAGAGCCTGCGCGTCCTTCCATGGTGCGCGCGCTCTTGCCTTGGGCCGTCGCCCTCTTCTTTGCCGGCGTCGCGGTCGTGCTGGTCGGGGCCGTGCTGTTCTTCGCGTTTGCGCGAGAGGAGCCACCGGCGCGAGCCGCGCGCCCGCCAGCGAGCGCTGCGCCGGCCCAGCGCGCGCCGCAGCGGCGCCCCGACCCCGCCGAGTTCGTGGACACGGCTTGGGCTCGAGCCAAGGTGCTGGCGCCGGACGCGGCGTTGGTGCGGGTCGAGGCCCACGACGTGGCGCTGGATGGACGCCTGGATTTTGCGGGCTCGGGCCGCCCGCGGGCGGACTACTACTTCTTGTCGCCCAAGCAGGCGACGCTCACGGGCGATCAAGAGGACCCGCGGTGCATCATCCGCGTCACGTTGTCACGCGACGACGAAACCGCGAGTTTCACCACTTCGGACTGCGACGAGCTCACCTACCCCAAACCCAAGTGCACGTTCGCGAAGATCTTGGCGCGGACTCGCCCCGCGATCCCCAGTGGCGAGAACCTAGTGGAGCTCTTGAAGTACGGTCAGCGCACCGAAGACGACCCTCCGCAGTGGTTCCTGAAAGCGGGCCGGCTCGAGATGTGGCTCGCCGACGATTGCACCTGACGCTCACCCTCGC
>JAXLYN010000098.1:0-17566 GCA_046351435.1 Polyangiaceae bacterium | reverse complement strand
CTTCTCTCCGTTGACGAACGTCCCGTTGGTGGAGCCGAGGTCCTCGATGCTAATCACGCCTGCGTTCATCGAGATCTGCGCGTGGCGCCGGGAGACCATCTCTTCGACCAAGACCATGTCGAGGTCGCTCGAGCGCCCAATCACGATCTGTCGCCCGTCCTCCAGCGGATACTCCCCACCCTGGTACTTCCCGGAAATGAACCTGAGCGCGAGGCGGGTTCGGCCGCCGGTCCCTTGACCGGTGGGATTGGCGAGTCTGTCGGGCATCACGGGTGGCAGGGCTCGGACGGCGCCCTCGACCTCTGGCCGGGGGCGAGCGAGCTGAGACGATTGTCGATAAAAAGATAGGGCCTGCGTGAAGATAGGGTCAAGCAAGCCGCAAAGTATCCGAGCGCTTTCCGCTGCCCGGGCCCGGGAAGTCGGGGCTTCCGCCGCTCAGGCCGGCTCGGCTGCCGGGTCGTGGCCGGGCGCGGGCGCCGCGGGGGGCGTGGAGGGAGTCGGCGCCACGGCTTCCAGCCCGGCGGGCAGGACGACGGAAAACGTCGAACCCGCACCCGGCTGAGACGCCACTTCGATACGTCCGCCCCACTCCTCCACGAGGCGCTGACTGATGGCGAGACCGAGACCCGTGCCCTTGTCTTTGGTCGTGAAGAAGGGGACGAACAGGCTCTTCAATATCTGAGGGGAGATGCCCGGCCCGTCGTCCCGCACCGCGATCTCGACGGAGTCCCCTTTGCTGCGCGGCCCCGTGCGGCGACGCGTAGCTACCGTGACCGCACCACGACTCTGGGTCGCCTGGAGCGCGTTCTTCACCAGGTTCATCAGGACCTGGCGCAACTGCTCTGCGTCGGCGCGGACGAGCGGGAGGTCTTCTTCGAGATCCGTATCCACCTCCTGTTCCGAAGGCTGACCGGATGCGAGCACCTGGAGTGTGCGGCGCACCACAGCGTTGACGTCGACGGCACCGGGGTTGCCCTTGGAGGGGCGCGCGTAGTCGAGCACCGAACCCACCACACGGTCGAGCCGGTCCACCTCCTCCACGATGATCCCCAAGAACTCCCGTGCCTGCGGATCCGCGAGTTGGCCACCGTCGGGCTCGTTCAAGAGCTGCGCGGCGCCTTTGATGGCGCCGAGCGGGTTCTTGACTTCGTGGGCGAGACCGGCCGCCATCTGCCCGAGTGCGGCCAAGCGATCCCGTTCTTGCATGCGACGGTACTGCTGGGAGTTCTCGATGACGACGGCCATCTGCACGCACAACGCTTCGAGCAGCTTCACATCCTCGCTGCTGAACGCATCCGATACGCGATCGTCCACCACGAGCAGGATGGCGACCAGGGTTTGCCCATCGCCGCGAACCCCCAAGCAGACCCCGTTGCGGAACGGGCCCAAGACTTCGGCAGCGGCCAAGAGCCGCTGACCCGCCTGCAGCTCCTCGGTTCGCTCTTCGCCGCGACGCTCGGCGATCTCCCGACGCAGCGGTTCGAGCTCCACGGACGGCACCGCTGCCAAACGGTCGAGTAGGGGTCGAGCCGTCGCCGCATCGATCCGAGAAGGCGGCAGCGGGCCGAAGGCCTGCCCCAGTTCGAAGTCCGGACCCGTGGTATCCCGAAGGTAGAGCGCCGCTGCCGTGGCCCGACGCGACCCTTCGAGCGCAGACAAGGCAACCTGCATCATCTCGCGCGCCTCGAGCACGTGGGAGAGCTCGGCGCGCGCTTTGCCCACGGCGCGGTCCAAATCGACGCGTTCGCGGAAGAACGCGATGTGGATGTACTGCTCCACCTTGTCGCGCAAGGGATCGAACAGCACCAGAATGACGATCGCCGCCAAGATCGCGTTCAGATACATGGTCGAGAAGCCGCCGACGAGCACCACGAACACGTAGAAGATCCCTGCCAGCGTGAAGGCCAGGGCGGTGGAGACCAAGAGCCGGCCGAGAATGTCGTACAGGTCGACCAGCCGCTCGCGGATCATCGACTCCGAAAGAATGAAGAGGAACACGATGCTCAGCACGGCGCCGACGGGAGGCAGCGGCGCGCCGATGAACCACAAGAAGTCGGCCAGCGTGAACGCCGCGGCCAGCGCGCCCACGAACACCAAAAAGCGAACGCGTTGCAGGGTCGCCCGCGAACGGCTGCGTTCGCCGCGAATGGCCAACGACCAGAGCCCGGCCGCGATCAAGCCGAACACGTAGAGCATGACTGCGCCACGCACGAGGCCGTGCTTGTGCTGCGGGGACAGCACGAGGACCATCATCGGCACCATCAGCACGCCTGCCACTCGAATCAGGGTCGAGCGTTGCTCGCGGCGCGGAACCAGAACCTCGAAGAGGTGAATCGCGAACTGCGGCAAGAGCACCGCCAAGATGGCGGTGAAGCGCACCCAAACGTCCGAGTGGACGAAGTGATAGAGCCACTGGGCGATGTACCAGAGGCCGATGTCACCGGCGAAGGCCGCGAAGAAGAGATGGGCTCGCCTGCGGCGGCCACGCAAGAGGATGGAGACCGCGATGGCGAGCGCCAGGGCACCGCAGAACAGCGACGTGCGGGTGCGAAGATCCACGTGTCACGAGCGTACACCGGACGCGCCCGTCCGGCTCGAACCGGAGGCCGGCCCCCGTGCCGGTCCATGTTCGACGCGCGCGGGCCCCTCTGCGACGGCGCCGCGATCAGTGGCTCTGCGTGTTCTTCTGGCTGGCGCTCCCTTGATCCGAGGCACCGCTGTTCGAGTTCGAGCTACCGCTGCTCGACGTAGCACCCTCTTCATCGGGCTCGCCTCCCCAGGGGTAGGGCGTCGGGCCGCCGCTGGGATCGTCCGAATCGAGCCAGGGGTATGGGGTTGGACCACTGGGATCCGAGCCCGTCGAAACTACGAGGTCACGTGGCTTGCCGAGGGAGTCGGAGTGGGTCTCAACGCCGGGATCTGGGACGCCGGCTTGGCCCTCGAGCTCCGCGCTCTCGACGCTCGTGTTCTCGTCGGACTCGACGCTCCCGACCGCGCAGCCGCCGAGCAGGACTAGAGCAGCAACCAGACTTGCTTTCATCAACCGTTTCATGACGGATCCTCCGCCCCATTCACCAGGAAGCCATACTGTTTCACCAGCTGGCTGAGGCGCGGACGCTTCATCCCTAGAAGCGTCGCCGCCTTCGTAATGTTCCCGCCCGCGTCTTCGAGCGCGCGTTCGATGCACTCGCGTTCGATGTTCCGCTTCAGATCGGAGAGACTGACCCGACCCGTGCGGATTTCCCGGTAAGCGACACCGGTAACTGGCTCCGAAGGAGCAGGCGCTTCCAGCGCCGCCGCCGTGGGCCTGGATGACAGTGCGGGCTCGCGCCGGGAGAGCGGCTCGAGCGCGAGCTTGCGGAAGGCCTCCACGTGCTCGACGAAGTCATGCGCCTCGATGACGTCGCCATCCGACAGCACCGAGGCAGCCGAGAGAGCATTCTCGAGCTCACGCACGTTCCCCGGCCAGCGATGGCGACCGAGGAGCTCGAGCGCCTCGCGGCTGATGCGCTTCGGCACCTCGCCGCGGTTCTGGGCCACCCGTTCGAGGATCGATTCGCAGAGCAGAGGCAGGTCCGTGAGCCGGTCGCGGAGCGCCGGCACTTCCAGTGTGATTCCGCTCAACCGGTAGTAGAGGTCCTCTCGGAACTCGCCACGCTCGACCATGGCGCGCAGGTCGCGGTGGGTCGCGCACACGATTCGAACGTCGACGTCGATGGGGGCCGTGCCACCCACGCGCTCGACCCGCCGCTCTTCGAGCACCCGCAAGAGCGCCACCTGGGTACGCGGGGAGATGTCTCCGATTTCGTCCAGGAACAACGTGCCACCGTTGGCACGCTCGAAGCGCCCGCGCCGTCGCGCGTTGGCGCCGGTGAAGGCGCCCTTCTCGTGTCCGAAGAGCTCGCTCAAGAGCAACGTCTCGACGAGCGCCGCGCAGTTGACCTTCACGAGCGGACCCGACGCACGCTGGCTTTGGGTGTGGATCAGCTCCGAGACCAGCTCTTTGCCGGTGCCGCTCTCGCCGTGGATGAGCACGGTGGCGTTGGTCTTGCCGACGCGCGTGACCGAATCGATGAGCGCCCGCACGCTCGGGTGCCGCCCGACGTAGGTAGTCTCCCCCC
Organism: Polyangiaceae bacterium; assembly: GCA_046351435.1. Lineage (GTDB taxonomy): Bacteria > Myxococcota_A > Polyangia > Polyangiales > Polyangiaceae > JADJKB01. Next base: position 13,445 of record JAXLYN010000098.1, on the reverse strand, counting down.
GCGGCGCTCGCGGCGGCTCGCTCTCGCGACGCAACGACAGCGGTTCGCCTTCGACTTCCACCGCTTCGCCGCCCAGTCGTTCGAGTCGCGCGAGCTTCAGCAAGGCCGGTCGCGCCAGGTAGGCGTCGCGCACGACACCGCTGATGGATGCGATGACTTCGTCTGCCAACGCGCGCGCGCGGGCAACGTGGCTGCGTGCGCCTGCGACGTCGTCTTGGTGGAGTGCGAGCTCGGCGGAGAGCACGTGGGCTTCGCGCCCGAGCTCTTCGTCGCCCGCCTCGCGACCCAGGGTGACGGCGGCCTCCGCGGCGGCGAGCGCGGGACGACCCGCAGCGCGCAGCACCATGGCGTCGAGCAACGCGAGCTCGGCGTGGTCGTAGGCACTCTGCGCGAGCGCGCGCGCCCGCGCGAGCTCGGCTTCGGCCTGGGACACGGCGCCGTCTTCGAGCGCGATGCGTGCCGCCACGCGATGACATTCGCCGAGCTTGTCGCCGTCGCTCGACATCCGCGCCTGAGCCAGAGCCGCACGCACGTGCCGTTCTTGCTTCGTGGGTGCGGCCACGAGCCAAGTGGACTTGCGCCCGGGCCAGCGCGAGCTCGGCGGCGCGTGAACCCGGGGCACCGGGCCCCAGCGCGTTCTGTCCGAAGCGCAGCCCCTGCTCGGCGGCGTCCAACAGGCCGAGGCGAAGCCGGAGCTCGACCAAGTTCGCGATGTCGCGGGCGACGTTCAAACGGTCACCGAGGCGGCGGTGCGCCTCGGCGGTGCGCTCGAGCAGCTCCAGCGCGTGGCCGTAGTCGTGACGCTCCATCGCGAGGACGGCCAAGTTGCTCAGCGCGAAACCGATGGCTCGACGCTCGCCTCGGCTCTCCGCATCGTGGAGCACCTGCGTGAGCATGACGCGCGCGGCGTCGGAGGACCCGCGCGACAGGAGCGCGACCGCTCGGTTGACCCGCGCCCGGAGCTCGGCGGTGAGCTCAGCGCCGCCCACCGCCTCACACTCGTCTGCGGCGAAGTGAGCATCGGCCAGCGACCATTGTCCACGCGCCAAGAGCAGCTTGCCCTGCAGGTTGCGAGCGGCGAGTCGGATCGGCAGCGGGGGCGTGCGGCCGAGCACCTCTTCGGCGAGCGCCGCGGCAGCTTCCTGCTCACCCATCGCGTAGCGGACCTCGCCGATTTCGACGGCGACGGACAGGCGGGCTTCTTCGCTGGTCGCGAGGCTGCGGGCGCGTTCCAGTGCCGCGAGCGCGGAGACCAGATCGCCGCGTGCCAGCGACGCTCGCCCGAGAACCAGGGCAGCGTGATCGCGTGGCTCCACCGCTCCGGCCGCGTTCGCCCAAGCCAGCGCCACGTCGGAGTCCCCGAGCGTCAACGCGAGCTCCGCGCCGCGGAGTCGAATCGGACCGGTGTCGCCGGGGGCCGCAGAGTCGAGCGCGGAGCGCCAACGCCGCCAGAGATCCGCGCGACTCGCGCCGTCGTCGCAGGACGCGAGCGCCGACCGCATGGAGTCTTCCGCTCGCTCGAGCTGGCCGAGTTCGGCAAACAGCTCCGCTGAGCGGGCCGATGCGAAGGCGTCGCCGGGGAAGGCGTCGGCCAACGCAGCCGCAACCGCGACCTGTTCGCGGGCGTCGGGCGACGACACCCGCGGGGCCGTCGTCACCAAACCGTCGCGCGCGAAAGCCAGCCCCGCTCGAATCAGGCGCTCGAGATCCGCGGCTGACCCCAGGAGCTCGATGCGATCGACGGGCCAAGCGCGGCGCGCCAACGAAAGTCGCGTGTGAAGCGCACGCGTCGCTTCGGGCACGTCGTCGAGCGCGCCATCCGCGTGCTCTGCGCTTCGACAGGCTGTGTCCAGCCATTGGCCGAGCGCCGTGATCGTCGTGGTTTCGCTGCGTGAAGACGCGACGGCGTCCCACCAGCGACCGAGCGCCGACGAAGTGAGCTCCGACTCGACCTCGATGCGATCCCCCGCATCCACGTCGACCACGTCCGATGCGATCAGCACGAACGAGGCGTCGCCCGCGATGTCGACGAGGGCCTCGGCCACCGCGCGATCCCACTCACTCGAGTCGGCCAGGACCACGACGACACAAGCCCGCACGCGTTGGGCCTCGCGCGCGAGCGCGCGGGCGAGCGACGACGGATCGTAGGCGACGAGCGAGAGACCCAAGCGCCGCGCCACGTCGCGCCACGCGCTCTCGGCGTGCCGATCCGAGCGCACGGTCCGCCGCCCCAGGGCACGCGCGCGCCGCTCGACGTGGGCCGCGACCGCGTCGAGCGCGTTCGAGTCGGCGCACACGCGCACGACTCCGGCCAAATCTCCGCGCAAGAGACGATCGTCGAGGCACTCGAACCCCGAGCGCTCCGCCTCCGCGCGTTCGATGGAAGACGCGCCAGTCACCCGTTCCGCAAAGGACGCCAAGACCCAAAAACGCTAGCGTCCATCGGGGGTCGAGGCAACGCGGATCCAGCTGTCTTTCCGCTGCATCTCGCGTTTCCAATCGCGTCAGATTCCGTCCGGGGCAGAGACCGAAATTGCGGCCCGCTCATGGCGAGCGGAGCAGGCGCTGGAGGCGACGGCGCGCCGTCGGATCCAGCTCGCCGAGCTCGGCAGCCATGCGCAGCTGCTGGCGCCCGCCTACGCGATAAAGTCTTGCGATTTCCGGAGCTTCAGCGTCGAGCAACTCCAGATGACGGCGAACGGTCTCCGGGTCACCGCGACGAATTGGCCCGGTGAGGGCCACGGGCAGGCCGAGCTCGAGCACGTTGGCGACCACGGTTCCGAGGAGCTTCCCCAGCGCCCGGACGCTGGCGCCGCGGGGCGCACCTGCCGCCACGAGCAGATCGGTCGCGGCCCCGATCAAGCCGACGGCGCCGTTGGCGGTGAGGGCCGCAGCCGCGTGGTAGGGCGCGCTCGGCACTGCCCAGCAAACGGGCACGCCGCGGAGCGCGCGTACGAGGCTCCGCGCCCGGGTCGTCGCGCTTCGGTCACCCTGCACGAGCCAGAAGCAGCCGGCGAGGTCCGGCGCATACTCCTCGGCGGCGAAGCTCGCGAGTGGATGAGCACGCCCGATTCCAGCACAACGCCCCCGGAGCGGAGCGAGCACGTCCGCATCGATGGCACCAGCGACGTGAATCACTGCTGCCTTCGGCGGAACCCCTTCGCGCTCTGCCAGAGAACGCGCCCAATGCGGCAGTCGACCGTCACGCACCGCCAGCACGACGAGCTCTGCGTCGCGAGGCACGCGCAGCCTACGGTCGCGGGCGCTCGCGGAGGTCGCGCGATGGGGCGTAGAACGCAGCGCCCGCACCAGCGCGCGCCCGACCTTGCCCCGACCGATCACGAAGACCTTCATCGATAGAGACCACGCTCTTCGATGATCCCGAGCACGCGGGACGGGACGAGCCTCTCGAGCTCGGCGTCGCGCGCCGGAGACGAAGGTGACCGCAGGAGCGAACGCACGTGCGTCGACGAGATCTCGGGCAGCGGACAGAAGGGCGCATCGGGATGCGGATGTCCTTGGCGACCGATCACCACCGGCGGGGCGATTGCCTCGATGCGGTCGAAGCGTTGCCACTTGTGCTTTTCGTGAAGCACGTCGGATCCGATCAGCAGCCGGAGCTTCCAGTCCGGGTGCTCCCGAGCGAGCGCTTCGAGGGTCTGTAGCGTGTAGCTCGGCGCGGGCAGGTGCGCCTCGACGTCGCTCACGAGCACCTGGGGCAGCCAGCCAAACGCGGCCTGACACAGCGAGATCCGCTGCTCGAAAGGCGCGAGATCCTTGTCGAATACATGGTCGTAGACGGGCACCACCAGGACCCGATGCAGCTCCAACGTCGACAGCACGTACGCGACGGCCAGGACGTGTGCGACGTGCGGTGGGTTGAAGCTTCCACCGTAGACGACGACGGTGGGCTCTCCGCTCACGACGAAACCTGGAGGCGCGCGGAGGTCCCGGCGCTCAAGCGCTCGCGTCTCACCTCGCGGCATTGCGCGTCGAACAAAGTCATCTCGACTCCGTCGGGACCATCTTCGAGCAACATGATGCCATGCGTCTCGAGCGGCCCCGGAGACAGGAACCAGCGGCTGCCGATGGGCTTGACCAACGGCTCCGCGCTCTTGCCGAACACGAGGTAGGTGGCCGAAGCGATGTCATCCTCGTCCAGGAGAGCCTTGTCGTGGATCATCACGGCGACCTTGCCGTTCAAGAGCTCGACCAAACGCGTGTCGGCGCCAGGCAATGATCCAAATACCATCAGTGCCAGCCGCTCGCGCTCGGCTTCCAGGAACGCGTCGAGCTCGGACGGCGAGGCCTGGGCGCACCGCTGAGCCGCTCGCTGCCATAGTGCGCCCACGTTGGGGTCGTCTCCCACGGCCAGCGACGCGAGCGCCCCCACGACGCGTTCGAGCGCTGCGTCGAGCCCGAGGTACACCGCGCGATGCACGGGAAGGTCTTTGGTCAAGAATCGCACGGCGCGCTCGAGCAGGTCGTCGCGATCGTTCGCTGGACCGAGCAAGCCGAGGCGCATCGAAGCTACGGTAGTGCAAGACCCAGAGACACGAGACGAGTTTCTGCGGCGCCCGCCCGCGTGGTTTGACGCTCCGACTCGGCTCACGTATCGGCGCGAGCGCCTCGTGGGGCAAGCTCCCCGCGGAGCGCTCCCCATGCCTGGCCGGCTGAGATCCCTGCGAAATCCCGTGGAGTTCCGCCACGACGGGGAAGCCGTCGTCGCCGAGGCCGGCGAGCCCATCGCGTTCGCGCTGATCGCCGAAGGCCGGCTTCCCATCGCGCGGAGCCCGAAGCTCCACCGCCCACGTGGTCCGTATTGTCTCCGCGGGGGCTGCGACGGCTGCCTGGCGCGAGTGAACGGCTCGCCCGACGTCATGACCTGTCTCCGGCGCGCAGTCGGCGGAGAACGGGTCGAGACCCAGAACGTCGTCGGCAGCCGCAGCGTGGACATGTTGCGTGCTGCCGATTTCCTGTTCCCCAAAGGCATCGACCATCATCGCCTCTTCGCCGGAGTGCGCGGCGTGTCCGGCGTGGTGCAGAGCTTCGCCCGCCGCGTCGCCGGTCTGGGAAAGCTGCCAGACACCACCCTCGCACCGCGCAAGGCCGAACACCGCTTGCTCGACGTGCTGGTCGTCGGTGGTGGGGCCAGCGGACTCACTCTGGCTCGTGAGCTCGGCAATCGCGCAGTGCTCGTCGACGACGGGCCTGCGCTCGGCGGCACGTGCAAGGGCCTCGACCCGGTGCGAGCGGCGCAGCTCGTGGAAGAGGCTCGTGCGAGCGGCGCCGAGCTCCGCGCGGAGACCACCATCGTGGGCCTGTTTCGCGAGCCGGAACGCGCCGATGGACGCTTGCACGCGCTCGCTGTCGGGCCCCAGGGAGCCACGCTGTTCGTGCCGCGCGTCACCGTGCTCGCAACCGGGCGACACGACGCCGTGCTCGCGTTCGGAGAAAACGACCTGCCCGGGATCTACTCGGCCCGCGCCGCGCTCGGATTGTTCGCCGCGGGCATCGGCCTCGGCGCGCGGGTCGTGCTGGTGGGGAGCGGCCGAGCGGGAGCGGCGTTCGTCGAGAAGACGGCGGGCTCGATCGAAGTCGTGAGCGTGGCGGAGTCGGAGCTCGTTCGCGCCATGGGGCGCTCGCGGGTGACCCGCGTGGTGGTGAAGCGCGAGCACGAGCTCGAAATCCGCGCGGACGCCGTCGTGGTGGACGGTCCCGGATCCCCGGCGAGCGAGCTCGCCATCCAGGCGGGCGGCGAGGTCGACTACGACGCTTTGGAAGGCTACCGGCTCCGCCGCGACGACGACGGCCGCGTCGGCGCGGGACTGTATGCCCTCGGCAGCCTGACGGGCGCCGGGGCCGGGCGAGTCGACGTCGCAGCGACCGCGCGAGCGCTGTTGCGCGCGCTCGGGTGACCTCAGCCGTCGATCAGCGTGCCGAACAACGCGAGCCCTCCGCTCACGAACACCACGTCGAACACGCCCATCAACTCGAGGTAGTCGCCGAGCTCCGCCAGGGGAACGCCGCCGAAAAGCTCACGGGTGGCCGCCACCGAGGCCAGCAGTGTCGGTGCGAGGAGCGGCAAGAGCACGATGGCGAGCAAGAGGTCTCGGGCGCGCGTGCGCACCGTCATCGAGCCGAACAGGGTCCCCGTGGCGGCGAGCCCGGGCGTAGCCACCAGGCAAATGGCGAGGAGCCCGGGGCCGACGCTGAGTAGATCGATGGAGAAGAGGAGAGCCGTCAGCGGGATCACCACGACCTCCACCACGAACAAGAACGCCACGAGACCCAGCGCCTTGCCGGCGAAAATCGCCGCACGCGACACGGGAGCCACCAAGAGCCCGGCGAGCGCGCTCTCTTCGCGCTCACGTTGCCAGGCGCGGCCGAGAGCGAGCACCGCCGCGAAGGCAATGGAGAGCCAGAGCGTTCCGGCTCCGACGAGACGCTTGGAGGCCGGTCCGCCGTAGTAGGAGAACGAAGCGATGATCACGACCAGCGCCGCGAAGAACGCGCTGGTCGTCACCACCTCACCGCTCTGGAGCTCGATCAGGAGGTCTTTCCTCAGCACCACCAGTGCCTGGGTGAAAAACCCTGGAGTTCGGGCCGGCCCAGCGGGGCGCGCGGTGGCTTCGGCAGGCATGGTGCGACCGCACTCTTCCCACGAAGCATTCGCAGCTCGCAAGGCGCAAGGCAACCGCCGCGGACACGGAAGCCCGAAGGACACCGAAGGCGCCGGCCGACCGGCAGCGACGGCGCTCCGGAAGCGCTCGCTCGGCCAGCGGAGCAAGGCACGAAGCGCCGCACATTTCCTTTAGGGTTCCGGCGCCGCCGGCATAGGATGCGCGCCATGGCCGACGTCAAGATCGAGCACGTCTACAACTGCAGCGAAGATACGTTCTGGGACAAGGTCTTCTTCGAAGAGGACTACAACCGGCGCCTGTTCAAGGAAGCCCTGGAGTTTCCCACCTACGAGCAGGTGAAACGCGACGAAGACGACAAGGAAGTGCGTCGCAGCATCAACGTCGTGCCGAAGCTCGGACCCATGCCCGGGCCGCTCAAAGCGGTCGTCGGCGACGGTCTCGGCTATCGAGAAGATGGCGTGTTCGACAAGAAATCCCGGCGCTACTCCATCGTCATCACGCCCAACAAGCTGGCCGACAAGATGACGATCAAAGGGACGCTCTACACCAAGGCCCAGGGGAGCGACCGCTGCGTGCGCGTGTTCGAGTGCTCGGTGGTAGCCAAGATCTTCGGCGTCGGCGGCATGCTCGAAAAGCGCGTCATCGCCGACATGGAAGAGAGCTACCGAAAAGGCGCGGACTTCACCAACGCCTGGCTCAAAGAGAAAGGTCTCTGAACGCACGAACGCGCCGCGTCCTTCTCGGATGCGGCGCGCTCGGAATCGTGCGGGGACTCAGCCGTTCGTCAGGCCGAGGCGCTCGCCGACTTCGTCTTCTTGGCTGCCGCCTTCTTCTTGGGCGCAGAAGCGGGCTTGGCTTTCGCCTCGGCGCGCTTGTTGCGCCGGCTGGCAGCGCCGTGCAGGTCGAGCAGGCGCGGCAGGGGGTACTGCTCGAGCCGGGTCTTGTAGCCGGCGTCCTTCGTACGCTTCTCGAGGGTCAGGATCGCGTCGATGAGCTTCGCGCGCGAGCCGAAGTCCTTCTTCGCGCTGGCGAGGAGGTCGTGCAGACGCAGGAGCTTGTCGTTCGACACGCGAGCGAGCCCCTTTGCGTCGTTCACTCGGTCGAGCCAGAGCTCGGCGGTCATCAGCTTCTGGACGGCCTCGACGAGCTTGTCTTTGCTCGCGAAACGGTCCTTCACGACGTTCAAGGGAGTCTTCTTCATGGTCGTCTCCGAACGGCCCGGATCGGCCGTGAGGGCGGGCTGTCTAGCAGTGTGAAGGGGCCCAGGCAATGCCTCTGGGCGCTCCCCTCCCCGGAGCCCCGAAAATCATGCTAACGCGCGGGTCCCATGGGTCCCCGCGTCCGCTTCGCCCCCTCCCCGAGTGGCTACCTGCACATCGGCGGCGCCCGCACGGCTTTGTTCAACTGGCTCTGGGCCAAGAGCCAGGGCGGAGTCTTCGTGCTTCGCATCGAGGACACCGATCAGGAGCGGAGCAGCATCGAGAGCGTGCGGGCCATCTTGGACGCTTTGACCTGGCTCGGGCTCGATTGGCAGGAGGGTCCCGAAGTCGGCGGCCCCCACGGTTCCTACTTCCAGAGCGAGCGCAAGGCGCTCTACCGAGAGGCCGTCGAGCAGCTGATCCGTGAGCGCAAGGCTTACCGTTGCTACTGCACGAAGGAAGAACTCGACGCCAAGCGCGCGGAGCTCAAGGCCCAAGACCCGAAAGCTCAGTTCGTCTATCCGGGCACGTGCCGGGACCGGAAGGACGAACCCGACCTTCCGCACGTCGTGCGCTTCGTCTCCCCCAAGCTCGGTTCCACGGATTTCGTGGACAAGGTGTTCGGCGAGATCCGCACGCCGAACGAAGCCCAGCAAGACTTCGTGATCGTGCGCACCGACGGTTACCCGCTCTACAACCTGGCGGCGGTCGTGGACGATCACGCCATGGACATCACGCTCGTGGCACGCGGTCGCGACCACATCGGGAACACGCCGCAACAGGTGCTCTTGTATCGGGCCTTCGGCTGGCCAATCCCCGAGTTTGCTCACCTGCCCATGATGCTGTCTCCGAAGGGCGAGAAGCTCAGCAAGCGGCACGCAGCGGTGGCCGTGCAGGACTACCGGGAGCGGGGCTACACGCCCATGGGTGTGTTGAACTACCTGGTGCGCTTCGGCTGGTCCTTCGGGGACCAGGAGATATTCAGCCGCGACGAGCTCATCCGCGCGTTCGACTGGAATCGAGTGAACAAGAGCGACGGCAAGTTCGACGAAAAGAAGTTCGCCGACGTCGCGTTCGAGCACCTGAAGGGGCCCGACCTCACCAGCCTCGACGACTACGCCCACTCGGTCACCCCCTTCCTCGGCGCGCGCGGCCTCGCGGCTCCCGATGACAGCACGCTGCGCGCGGCGATCCCCACGATTCGCGAGCGGGCCCGTACGCTCGTCGAAGCCGCCACGGCCCTCGACTACTACTTCCGGGATCCCCCGGAGCTCGATCCGGCAGCGCGAGCCAAACACCTGGTGCCCGGGGCACAGCCGATCCTGCAGAAGCTCTCGGAGCTCTGTGCGAAGGTCGAACCGTTCAGCGTTCCGAACCTCGAAGAGCAGGTGCGCGCCTGGACGGAGACGGACGGCATCGCGATGAAGGACGTGGCCCAACCCGCGCGCGTCGCGCTGACGGGTCGGAGCGCGAGCCCAGGTTTGTTCGACGTCATGGTGGTGCTCGGTCGCGACCGGACGGTCGCGCGCCTGTCGGCCGCCGCTCGAATCGCAGCTCCGAACGCCTGAGCGAAGCCGAGAATGCTGGACGGCTTCGCCAACCAACCGCCGGAGTTCGAGGGGTTCGCTCTCCCCCTCACGCACCTCAGAAACCCGTCGTGGTGGGATTCCATCCTCTCCTATCCCCCCATCAAGGCGCTGCTACCCATCCCGATCCTGGTGCTGATCGCGCCGGTCGTTTGGCGCTTCTTCCGTGAAACTTGGCGCACGCTGGACGCGGAAGCCGCAGAGCACCGCGCCGAGCTCGTGCGAGATTCGCGCCACGACCTCCGCCCCGCCGCATGCCTGGCGATCACGGCCGTGGTGCTGACGCTCCAGGAGTACTACGGCGGCCGGCAGATCTACGACCAGATGCTGCGGCCTTTTTTGGCCGATCTGGAGGCGGGCGGGCGCACCTGGGTCAAGCTCGCGAAGTACGACGAGCTCTACGGATACGGGTGGTGGGTCGCGAGCCGCGTGCTCGGCTACGTGTTCATCCCGCTGCCGCTCTGGAAACTCCTCTTCCCGAAGGACAGCCTGCTCGACATGGGCTTCCGGATCCGCGGGTTCTTCTCCCACCTGTGGATCTACGGCGTCTGCCTCGCCATCGTGTTGCCCGCGATGCTGCTCGTAGCCTCGCAGCCCGACTTCGGCGGTTACTACCCATTTTACAAGCAGAGCTCCCGCAGCTGGTTCGACTTCCTCGCCTGGGAGACCATCTACTTCGCTCAATTTCTGGCGCTCGAATCCTTCTTCCGCGGCTGGATCGTCGGAGCCCTGCGCAAGAGCCTGGGCGCGAGTGCGATCTTCGCCATGGCCGTGCCGTACTGCATGATCCACTACGGCAAGCCCTATCTCGAGGCCAATGGAGCCATCGTCGCCGGCGTCGTGCTCGGCAGCCTCGCCATGCGAACACGGAGCATCTATTCCGGCTTCCTCGTCCACATCACGGTGGCGTTCTTGATGGACATGCTCGCCCTGTGGAAGCGGGGAGCGCTTCCCACGACGTTCTGGGCGCCAGGCTGAGGCTCGGCGCACCACGACGCGACGGCCGCTCGACTCGGACCGGTGGCGAGCGCAGCGCTCGAGCTCGCGCGCTTCCACGGCTCCGCGGAGTACCGTCACAACGGCGAGCAGGCACGCCGCGTGGCCCCGGAAGAGCACCTCCCGATTTTCCGCGCCGAGCGCCAGGCATTCCGACGTTTGCTTTGCCAGCACGCGCAGCCCGACGTCGCCCCGTCCCCACGCGCGCTCGAGCCCAGGCTCGGTTCGATATCGGTGTATCAACGCGCGCGCTCGGAGAACCAGGTGAACGGGATCGTCGAAAGCGCTGAAACTTGGAACCCAGAAGAGCGCTCAACTCTACACCAAGTCAAGGTTGAGGGGACGCCGTACTTCTCGGTCAATGATCACGGCCACGTCATCGTCGCGCCGGATCCGACTCGGGAACGTTCGCTGAACCTCTACGAGCTCGTGCAGCAGCTCGAGACTCGCGGACTCGACTTGCCGCTCCTGATTCGCTTCAGCGACGTCGTCGAGCACCGCATCAAGCGCATCAACGAAGCGTTCGAGCGCGCCATCGTCGAGTACGAATACCCGGGCATCTACCGCGGTGTCTTTCCGGTCAAGGTCAACCAGCAACGCCACTTGGTGGAAGACGTCGTCGAGTACGGGCGCCGCTGGCAGTTCGGGCTCGAGGCGGGCAGCAAGCCCGAGCTCTTGATCGCGCTCGCCGCCATGCAGGACGTGGGCGGGCTCATCATCTGCAACGGCTACAAGGACCTCCACTACATCGAGACCGCGCTGGTCGCGCAGAAGATCGACAAGACGGTCATCGTCGTGCTCGAGCGCATCGAGGAGCTCGATCACGTGTTCCGCGCAACGGAAAAGCTCGGTATTCGACCGGTGCTCGGCGTGCGCAGCAAGCTCACGACCAAGGGCGTCGGGCGCTGGGCGGAGAGCGCTGGTGACCGCGCCAAATTTGGCCTCACGATGATCGAGATCGTGGAGCTGGTGGACCGCTTGGCGGCCAAGGACATGCTCGACTGTCTGCAGCTGCTCCACTTCCACATCGGCAGCCAGATTTCGAGCATCATCCCCATCAAGAACGCGATCCAGGAAGCCGCGAACATCTACGTCGAGCTCGCGAAGATGGGCTGCAAGATGGGCTTCATCGACGTCGGTGGCGGCCTCGCCATCGACTACGACGGCTCCAAGACCGACTTCCACGCGTCGAAAAACTACACGCTCGAGGAGTACGCGGCGGACGTGGTCGGCCACGTGCAAGCGGCCTGCAACAAGGCGAACGTGCCCTGCCCCACGGTGGTGAGCGAGAGCGGGCGTGCCGTCGCCGCGCACCACTCCGTATTGGTGTTCGAAGTGGTGGGGGCGAGCGAGGTCCGCTTCGGTGAGCCGGTGGAGCCGAAGCCCGAGGCTCATCGCCTGCTCAAGGACCTGTACGAGACGTACAAAGGAATCAGCGCCAAGAACGTGCAGGAGTCGTGGCACGACGCCACGCAGGCCAAAGAGGAAGCGCAGAACCTCTTCAAGTACGGCTATCTCAGCCTGCGCGAGCGCGCCCAGGCGGAGCGCCTGTTCTGGAATTGCTGCGAGAAAATCATGGGGCGCGTGAAGCGCATCAAGTTCGTGCCCGAGGAACTCTGGGACCTCGAGCGCACCATGAGCAGCATCTACTACTGCAACTTCAGTTTGTTCCAATCGGCGCCCGACATCTGGGCCATCGACCAGCTCTTCCCGATCATGCCCATCCACCGGCTGGAGGAGCAGCCCACCGTGACGGCGCGTCTCGCCGACCTCACCTGCGACAGCGACGGCATGATCGATCGCTTCATCGACGTTGAAGAGGACAAACAGGTGCTCGAGGTCCACGACTACCGGTCGAACGAGCCGTACTTCATGGGCATGTTCCTGAATGGCGCCTACCAAGAGATCTTGGGCGACATGCACAACCTCTTCGGTGACACCAACGCAGTCCACATCCGCCTGACCGACGAGGGCTACGAAGTCCGCCACGTGGTGAAGGGTGACAGCATCGCGGACGTCTTGCGCTACGTGGAGTATCAGCCCGAGAGCATGGTCGAGGCCGTGCGCAAGCAAGCCGAACGGGCCGTGCAGAACGGGCGCCTCACCAACGAGCAAATGCGCACGCTGATGCAGCACTACGAGCAGGCGCTCCGCAGCTACACCTACCTGACCGACAGCGAGTGAACCGGGGCCACGAGCGACGAAACCGGGGGGAAGCCCAGGAGTTTCGCGGTCGACTTGGCCCGAGCCCACTTATCGAAGCGGGAATTCTTGGACCGGGTCGGGGCGTTCTCGCTACGATTTCGTCCAACTTCGTGCCAACGCCCCGTCTCCGCCCCCTCCTTCTGGCCACCATCGCCGGTTCAGCTCTGCTCGGCCTGAGCGAAACGGGCCGCGCGGACATCTACAAGACCGTGGATGCGACGGGCGTGGTCTCGTTCACCAACCGCCCGGTGAGCAAGTCGAGCGAGCTCTACGCCAAGGACAAGCCGAAGATCCCGGTGTTCATGCCGAGCGACACGTCGCCGGAACGCTTCTCGCGCTACGACGCCTACATCCGCCAGGCCGCGACGCTCTATCAAATCCCCGAAGAGCTGGTGCGCGCGGTGATCAAGGTGGAGAGCGACTTCGACCCGCGCGCCGTTTCGCGAGCCAATGCCCGCGGCCTGATGCAACTCGTGCCCGAGACCGCCGAGCGCATGATGGTCTCCGACCACTTCGACCCGCGCCAGAACATCTTCGGAGGCACGCGCTACCTCCGCGTCCTCGCGAACCTCTTCAACGGCGACCTCGAGCTCACCATCGCCGCTTACAACGCTGGCGAGAACGCGGTCATCCGCAACGGCGGCATCCCCCCATACGAAGAGACCCAAGCCTACGTCGGCAAAGTGCTCGGATATTACCGCCTCTACCGCAGCCAACGCCGGTAGCGCGAAAGCTCTCGCCCACGCTCTCGCCGAAGCCCACGCGAATCCTCTCGCCCACGCGAATCCTCTCGCCCACGCGAATCCTCTCGCCCA
>JAXLYN010000097.1:0-18187 GCA_046351435.1 Polyangiaceae bacterium | reverse complement strand
CACCTCCTCGATCGAGCGCTGCTTCACGGCGTGCGCCAGGAGATCCTGCGCTTCTTCCAGGAGCTTCACGTACTCCTCGGTCGCCGTGAACTGCACCTTGTAGCGCAGCGGAGCGCGCGGAGCTTCGGGCGCCGCACCAACATCGCCGTCAGCTTCCGTTTCGGTTTCGGTTTCGATTTCGGTTTCGGTTTCGCCCTCGACGTCGCAGCTCAAATCCGACATCCAATCCTTCGGTCGCTCGCCCGGCGAGAGCTCGCGCACCGGGTTGAACGACGCGACGAAGTCCTGCCAGGTCGGATTGCCGAGTGGGTTACCCCAGGGCGCCGGACCGAGGGGCTCGACCCGCGCCGGCACGTCCGGCTGGGGATCGACACGGCGGATCAGCGCCACGATTTCCTTTTTCGTGCGGTGCTTTGCGAGGGCGAGCAGCTCGACGAGGTTCTCGTCGGTGAGATGCGGCCCGAGCAACAGCAGCCCAGTTAGGTGGATCTCGCCGGACGCGACCTTGTCGAGCAGCACGGGAAATCGTCGCGTGAGCTTCGCCGCCTGCGCGCGCCGGTTCGCGGCGTCCTCCGACATGCGCAGCTCGTACACGCAATAGGTGTAGAGGCTCGAGCAAGCCCGCAGCCGATGCACGCCGCGCGCCTCGACCTCCGCGAGGTGCGCCAAGAGCCCAGCCAAAACTTGGTTCGACCGGCCGACCAGCGAGCGCGTGCTCGCGATCAGCTCGTCGTCGGAGAGGTGATCGAAGGTGAAAGATGCGTTGGCCATGCGAGCACCCTACACCCGAGATTTTCGAGCTCGCTGTTGGCGTGGAGCTGCGTCTTCGAGGGTCGAAACGCGTTGCAAGTCGTCCCGCGCGACAAGTCGCGCGAGCGAGGCGCGCAGGCCGCGCAGACGTTGGAGTTGGATCGAGTCGAGGAGATCGCGAGATGGGTGTCCGCGAAACGCGTCAAGAAAAATCGACCTCTCGAAGCCGCCGAAGCGCGACTTCGCATCACCGCGCCAGCGCGGCATTTCACTTTCGCACTCGCGCACCCGCCTCGCACCGCGCCAGCGCGGCTTTTCACTTTCGCACTCGCGCGACACACCGCGACCCCGTGCAGATCCGCACCGCGCCAGCGCGGCATTTCATTTTCGCACTCGCGCGACAGTCTCGCACCGCGCCAGCGCGGCGAGCGCGAGCCGGACTGCAGCGCTACGGGAACCGCCAAGGGCGCCAAGCACGCCAAGCCTCGCCAAGAAGATTCGAGAATGTTTGATGTGGCGAGGACCGGCGGTGTTGCCGTCGACCGAGCGTGCGGTGACGTCGAGCTGCCACTGAGTGGCGTTCACCGCGTCGTTCTCGGCCGCACACACCAGCATCCCTTGGCGCTCTTGGCGGCTTGGCGGTTTCCGGGAAACGTCTCAGCTCGACTCGACGTCGCAGTCACGCCCGGGCGCCCGTGCCGTCGAGCACCTCGCGCCGCGGCAGCTCCGGCGCGGCAGTCTTGTTGATATGCTGCGGGCGTGCGGGTCGTCCGAGAGCTGACTGGCGCTGGCTTGCTCATGCTGGCTTTCGGCTGTGAAACTCCGGTGCGCTCTCCGGAGCCACCGCCCCTCCCGAGCAGCGCCGCGACGACCCCAGCCATCGGTCCAGACGCGGCGGCGGCGGTGGTTGGCTCGGATGCCGGCGTGGACGAGCTCGCGCTGGTCCGCGAGTCGGCACCGGGCTCCACTCTGCAAACGATCGCGTGCGGTCGAGAGCGCTGCAAAGCCGGAGAAGCGGTGTGCGCGAGACGGGACGACGGGCGCTGGCACTGCGTGCCGGCGAGCGAGTCGACGTCCCAGAACGGCAGCGTGTGGGCGTGTGACGAGGCGTCGGACTGCGGCTCGGGCGAGAGCTGCTGTCAGAGCTTCGTCCATGGCGGAGTACGTGGGCTGCGCGGAGCCCAGCGGCAACTGCGCGGCGGAGCTGTGCGTGGAGGGCGATGGTGCGCCGTGCCGCGCGGGGCTCGAAAATGCCGGCACGGCGCGTGCGTGCCTCCGCTGCGCTCGGCGACGTGCACCGGCAAGAAGGCGTGCCCCGCCGAGCAGCCGGTGTGCGTTTGGAAGCAGGGGCGCGGGGAGGCGTGAGCCGCGAGGCGGCGGCTTGAGCGGGCCCAGGGCATCGACGGGGATGCCAGCCAGGGCGCGTTTGCGTGCACCCAGCCCAGCGATTGCGCGGGGTGGCAATGCTGCACGTCCATGACGGTGGGCGCGAGGGTCACCCACTGCGCCCACGCCTGCGACAGCGCCAACTCCATGCTCGTGTGCAGCCGCGACGCGGATTGCAGTGCCTACGCCAGCGCCATCTGCGCGGGGGACGCCGCGTGCGCGAAGCGCATTCGACGCCGCGCTGCGCCGGTGAGCGATCGCGGAGCCGTGCCGGCTTGGCTCCGCACTTGTGGCTCGCCTTGAATTTTGGCATCTTTGGTCTGCGGTGCGCTGCACCGCGTCTCATGACGGTCTCTTCCTGATCCCGGTCGTCGGTCGCGTCTTTCGCGCAGGAGGAGCTCATGAGTCATTTGGAGATCCGAGATCTCGGTTTTGCACATTCCGATGCCTTCCCGCTCTTCAGTGGGCTGTCGTTGTGCTCGAGCGCGGCTTCACCGCGCTGGTGGGTGAGAACGGGTCGGGCAAGACGACCTTGCTCGAGCTCGTCGCCGGCGAACGGGAGCCGGACACGGGCTCGATCCGCTTCGAGCCGCGGGACGCGAAGCTGTGCTTCGTGCGCCAGCGCATCGAAGTCGCGAGCGCGGCCATGTCCGACTTCTCGCCGCGGCCCGGAGCGGCGAGGCCCTGCGCCTGCGCGACGCCCTGGCCCTCGACCGGACGGAGCTCGGGCGCTGGCCCACCCTCTCACCGGGGAGCGCATGCGCTGGCAGATCGGTGCGGCGCTCGCGCAGAGCCCGGACGTGCTCTTGCTCGACGAGCCGACCAATCACCTCGACGCGGACGGGCGCGAGCTCTTGGTCGACGCGCTGACGCGGTTCGACGGCATCGCCCTGCTCGTGTCGCACGATCGCGCGCTCCTCGAGCGCTTGACGACGCGCACTCCTGCGCCTCGCGCCGGGCGGCGCCATCGCGGACTTCCCGGGCTCGTATCGAGCGGCCCAGAGCGAGTGGCAGCGTCAGAGCGCGGAGCGGCTGCGCGAGCGGGAGCTCGGGGCTCGCAGGCTCCGGCTCGAGAGCGCGCGGGCGGATCTCGCCCAGCGCCAGCGGCAGAGCGCCGAGCGCTCGCGTTCGAGCCGGGCTCGGATGAAGAGCCCGAAGGACCGCGACGCTCGCAGCGTGGGCGAGAAGTTCCGGGCCGCTCGGGCCGAGTCGGCGCTGGCGCGGCAGGTCTCCCGCGAGCGGACTCGGGTCGAGCGGGCACGCGACGCCCTCGAAGCCATCGAGGTCGAAAAGAACCTGGGGCGGAGCTTGTTCGTGGAGTACGAGCGGCCGCGCAAGGCCGTCTTGGCGCGGCTCGACGCGACCGAGGTCCGGGCGGGCGAGGCGCGCCTCCTCTCCGACGTTCACCTGTGCGTCGAGCGCGAAGCGCGCATTCGCGTGGCGGGAGGCAACGGCGCCGGCAAGACCACGCTGCTCCGGCGCCTGCTCGAGGAAGCCCAGCTGCCCGCCGAGCGCGTGCTCCACCTGCCGCAGCACACGACCGAGGCCGTCGAGCGGCGTTGGCTGGACGAGCTCGGCACGCTCGGTCGCGACGCCCGCGGTCGCGCTTGCTCGCTACTGGCCGCCCTGGGCACCGATCCGAGCCGCGTGCTCGACAGCGGGCGGCCGTCACCGGGCGAGGCGCGCAAGATCGCGCTCGCCACAGCTCTAGGCCGACATGCTTGGCTCTTGGTCTTGGACGAGCCCACCAACCACCTCGACCTGCCTTGCGTGGAGCGCCTGGAAGCGGCCCTCGAGCGCTTTCCCGGGGCCATCGTGCTGGTGAGCCACGACGACGCGTTCGCCGAGCGGCTCACCAGCGTGACCTGGACGCTCCAGGGCGGTCGGGTGGAGCTCGAGTGACACCCGCCTTGCCCTCCGCGCCGAGTCGACTACCGTCGTGCCCGATGAAACGCGCGGCACTTCTCCTCCCGCTCCTGTTGGCTTCCGGCTGTGGACACTCCGAGGACGAGTGGCAGGCCCAGCTCGCGAAGTACCAGGCGCTGTCTCAAAAGAACACCTCGCTGGAGGCCGAGCTCGCCAAGGAGCGCGCTCGGGTCAAGGGCCTGAACGACGAGCTGGAGAAGATGGGCGTGAAGCTCAGCGCCGAAGGCACCGAGAAGGCCGAGCTCTCCAAGAACATCGAGCAGATGAAGTCCGCGTTGGAAGAGTACCGCGCGCGGGCGCAGACGCTGGAGCGGATCAAGGCGCGCTTCGAGCTCTTGCAGAAGAAGCTGGAGAAGCTCACCAATCTGGGCCTCAACGTCCAGATCCGGAACAACCGCATGGTGATCTCGCTGCCGGGGGACGTGCTGTTCTCGTCGGGGTCCGACGAGCTCAGGAAAGACGGCACCAAGATCCTGCTGCAGGTGGCGGAAGTGATCCGAGGCGACGACGCCTTGAAGGACCGGCTCTACCAGGTGGCCGGGCACACCGACAACCAGCCGCTCAAGCGCGCGGCCGACACCTTCCGCGACAATTGGGGACTGTCGCTGATGCGCGCCCGGGAGGTGCTGGTCTTCTTGATCTCTGCGCCCGACTCCAAGGACGGCGGGGGCGGCCTGGACGGCAAGCACTGGAGCGCCTCGGGCTACGGGGAGACCGATCCGGTGAGCGAGAACGAAACGAAGGCGGGGCGCGCCAAGAACCGGCGCGTGGAGCTGATCCTCCTGCCCAACGTGGAAGAGATGCTCGATCTCAAGTCGCTGCTCTAGCGGGGGCAGTAGGGACCGCGCTGAGCCTCACTCCGGGGTTACGCCGACCTCCACTTGCACGGTCGTGGCGTCGAATGCCCGGGGCGCTGCCGAGCGTGGAGGGTGGGCCGTGCGCCAGCGCTTCCACCAACTCGCCGCCGACGCGACGGGCCAAGCATGCGCCAGAGCCAGCCGCTCCAGCTCCTCGGCGACGGCGCGGGCGCTCGGGGCGCGCCAGCGGCTCTTTGGCCAAGCAGCGCAGGATCAGTTGCTCGAGCTCCTCCGGCAACGCCGCCGCGGCGGCGCGAGGGCGGATCCGGAGGCGTGTGCAGGTGGTGCGCGCAAACCTCCATCACCGAGCCGCCGCCGAAGACCGGCGCGCCGGCCAGCAGGAAGTAGCCGACGCCGCCAAGGCCGTACAGATCGGCGCGGCCGTCGATCCCCGCCGGGTTCGTGATCATCTCCGGCGCCAGATAGGCCGGCGTGCCGGTGACGGTGTCCGCTTGGGTGACCGTGGCGTCCTCGTCGGCCTCGAAGCTGTTTGACCAGCCCGAAGTCCACCACCTTGACCACGTCGAAGCTGCCGCCGCGCTCGCAGAGCAAGATGTTCGCGGGCTTCACGTCGCGGTGGATCAGTCCCACCCGATGCGCCTCGTCCAGCGCTCCGGCCACTTGCCGCAGGACGTGGATCACCCGTTCGGGCGGGAGCGGACCGTCGGCTCGCACCAGCTCTTCGAGGGACACACCGTCCACGTACTCCATCGCGTAGTAGAAGACGCCGTTCGTGGTCCGACCGTAGTCGTAGACGGCGATGGTGTTCGGGTGGGTCAACTGGCTGGTGAGCTGAACCTCCCGCTCGAAGCGCGCCAGGCTCGCCGCACCGGCGCGATCCGGCGGCAAGAGCTTGATCGCCGTGGGGCGCCGCAACATGGCATGCCGCGCCAGGTACACCGCGCCCATGCCGCCTTCCCCCACCTTCTCGGTCAGCGTGTACTGACCGAGGCGCAGGGCATTCTGCACCTGACGCTGAAGCCCGTACACCACGCGCGATGTCGCCGTCGTCGCGCCGGTGATCACCAAGCCCCAGATGGTGGCGGCGACCGAGGCAGCCAGCGGCGTCAGCGGGTACGGCAGCGCTTCCCCATGGCTCGCGACGTAGCTCGTCGTCAGCCCCAGCGACACCGCGGAGAACAGCGCGATCAGCGCGGTGCGCCTGGGCGGGCTGGGCACCAGCGCGGCGCGCAGCCCCAGCGCGAGCAGCGTGACGGTGATCGCCATCAGCGGTCCGATGTAGCCGAGGGGCACCGTCACCACCGCGACGTGAGCCGTGAGGACGAGCGCGAGCGCGAAGGCCGCGTCCAGAGCCCGGAGCACCGGCAGCGATAGCGAGCGGCGCCGGAGCGCGAGCCAGAGCAGCCCGCACCCGAGCGCCGCGGCCGCGTTGACCAACCTGGCCGGGTGCAACAGCGTCGCGACGAACAGCTTCGGAATGAAGATCTCCGCCATGACCAGGCCGACGAGGTAGAGCCAGGTGGCGATGGCGAACATGAGTCGCACGAAGATCAAGAGCCGCTCTTGCAGGAGCTGGTCGGACTCGCTGGAGCTCGGCCCGGCGCTCCCCACGTCCCGCGCGACGGTCACACCGTCGAGCGCGGGCGGCGCGGAGCTCTCTGCCATCGCCGGATGATCGGTTCAGCCCGCCGTCGGCGCAAGCGTTCGCTCCTCTCGGCCGAGTCTAAGGATTGGGTTGGACAGGAGCTGGGCCGAGCCGGGTGCGAATCTCTTGGAAGCGTGGATCGGCGCGCAGAGCCGCGATGTCATCGTCAGCGTCGAGCTGGGCGGCATCGGCAAACCCGCTGGTCACGGCGCGCTCGAGCCATTCGATGCCAGCGTCCACGCGCCCGAGACGGCTGCACGCGCACGCGGCGTTGTATGCGAACACGCCTTGCTGCGTGCTCTCGAAGCCGAGCTCGCAGGCCTCCAGACACGCCTCCAGGTAGCCCGAGTGGAAGAGCTGGGCCGTGAGCACGAGCTGGGTTTGGGGCGAGAGCGGCTCGGGGCGTTTCGCACGCAAGAGCTTCAGCACGAAATCAGGACGCTGTTCGCGAACGTAGACAGAGGACAGCACCAGCACCGGGAAGTCGGCTCCACCCTGTTGCGCCAGCTCCTCGAGCCGAGCCAGACCCTCGGCCAGCTTGCCTTCGGCGACCAAGAGCCGAGCTTTCAAGAGCTCGCTCGAGGGCTGGGGCATCTGCTTCGCGACCTCGAGCGCGGCACCTTCGTCCCCCGCTTCGATGTGAGCCCAGGCGAGCACCTCGAGCGCCATGGTGCGAGCCGCGGCGTGCTCGGGGCCATCGGGGATTCGAGCGACGAGCGCGGCCGCGCTCTTCGTCGCCTCCTCCGCGTCGCCTCGGAAGAGCAGGCGCCACGCTTCATCCACGCCCTCGCCGACCCAGGGCGGCACTGCCGGAGACGCGACCGGCTTCGCCGCCGGAGCCGACCAGCGCTGCCACGAGATGCTCACGCACCAGAGCGCCAGAATGCCGAGCCAGATTTGCCGGGAGTAGAACGCGAACCCCGCGGCGGACACCGCCAGGAGCAACGAGATCGCGTGGGCGACGCGCCGGCCGCGGGGACCCGCGATGCCCGTCGCCAACGACTCGAGCACGTGGCCGCCGTCGAGGGGCAACACCGGCAGCAGGTTCACGATGCCCCACGCCACGTTCACCCAGAGCGCCTGCCGGATGGCGAACGCGCAGTGAGCCGTGCGCCGGCGCGATCGCCAAAGAGAACACGAACACCGCGAAGCCCAGCGCGAGCCCAGCGAACGGTCCGGCCAGGGAAACGACGACGTCCCGTGCGGGCGTGATCAGCGCCCCCTCGCCCCAGCGCGTCAGCCCGCCGAGGCCCCAGAGCTCGATGCTCGGCGAGCTGCCGAAGGCGCGCATCGCGAAGGCGTGCCCGAGCTCGTGCACCAAGATCGAGACCAGGAGCACCGAGACCCAAACCGCGAGCTCGGCCAGCTCACGAGCGCTCGTTCCGCCGGGCAACCCGAGCATGACCGCGACCACCCAAAAGATGGGTTGGATCCGGACTGGTATGCCCAACAGACGAAAGCTCATTCGGCGGGTACTCTGCCCGCACAGTGGGGGGCTGCGCTAGCCCCGCGAGGGCGGCGCGATGGAACGGCGAACGGCGCGGGAGGCCTCGAGCTCGAGTCGGCGCAGCGACTGCATGTAGTCGGCGGGGCAGCGCAGGTAGCCGTCGGCCCCCAGGGCTTTGCGAAAGACACCGACGTCCTGCTCGGCCAAGCCGCAAAACGCGTGCTCGAGACGCGCACACATCTCCTTGCCGAGGCGCGTCGACGCGGCGATGCAGTCGGCCGGAACGGAGCCGGCGTTGATCAGCATCCGGACCTCGTCGGCACTGCTCGGATCGATCTCGGTCCAGCCTGCCTCCACGGTGGCGCGCAGGCCCGACGAGAACAGCGCGAAGGTCGCGCCGGCGTCGGCCTCCCGCCCCAGGACCGCGCGAGCCACCGCGCCGTGGGTGCCGAGGAAGCTCTGACGAGCGAAGAGCGTCTCGGGGTCGAGCGCGTGATCCCGCAGCCAGATGCACGGCACGACGTACCCCGACGCGCTGGTGCGGTCGACCCAGGCGACGTGCTTGTCGCGCAGATCCTCGGCGCGCCCGATGCCCGAATCGCGGCGCACGAAGACGATGGACCGATACTGCGCGGCGTTGTCACGGCGCGAGACGGCCACCACCGTCACCGCCCGGATCCCCATCAGGTTGGCCGCGACGAGGGGCGGGGTCCAGGCGAGATCCACCGTGCCGCCGCTGATGGCCGCCGAGAGGTCGGGGTAGCTTCGGGCCACCTGCGGGTACACGACGGCGCCCACCTTGCGCGACAGCACTTCGCACGCGCTCTTGAGCCACGATCGCCGCGCCGGGTCGTTGGTGACCACGCCGAATGCCAGCGTGCCTTTGGTGGGTGCTTGCTCCACGCTCCCCCCGCCAAGCGTGCTACTCCGGCGCCCACGAGTCTAGCGCTACTGCCGTGAAGTCTTGTTGGATTGGAGCTGGCACGGGTCGTTCAGGGCAGCGCCGCAGCGACCTCGTCGATGTACTGCTGGTCGAGGGGCGTGCGGTTCGGCGCGCCGACGTAGGGGAGCAGCATCGGCTCGAGCTCGGCAGTGCCCAGCGCCGTCACCGCGTACGCCGCCGGGATCGCGTTGGCAGCGCCGGCGGGAGACGCCGGACAGTTGCTGGCGGGTACGCACAGGTTTCCAGCGATGAAGACCCCCGCGTTGCTGCCTCCTCCCGGGCCGGTCAGGAGATCGATCTGAGCGCCGTCGCCGAGGTAGGCGTTGTTCACCAAGTTCGCCGTCACGTCGCCGGGTGAATCGCAGCCGGTGCCGCAGGAGAAGACGCGGGTTCCGTAGGGCGAAGTGACGGTCCCGTCGGGGTAGGCCGGGACGTCCTCGAGGTAGAGGACGTTGTTCACGAAGTCCAAGAGCTTCAGGTCGCCCTTGGCTTGGGGGTTTCGCTCACCGTTGTGGGTGAACACGTTGTGGTGAATCGAGAGGTTCTTGCGAGTGAGATACTTGATCAGCATCGTCTTGGCGGTGCCGTAGAACAGGCTGCGCTGCACGCTGACGTCGGAGACGTTGCCCGTGATGTCCAGCGCCCCATCCGTCGCACGAACGAAGGTGCAACGGTCGACGAGCACCTTGCTGATGGAGGCGCCGTTGGTGCCGTCGAGCGCGAGCAGGTCGAACTCCGGCGCGCTCTGGTTGGGCGTCGCGGTCGAACGGAAGTTGATGCCCTTGATCACGATGTTGCTGGCCGGATCCTCGATCACCAGGGCCCGCGCCTGATCCGCGGGCTGATCGAGCGTGACGCCGTTCATGCCGTTGGCGGTGCCGTCGATGGTGACGTTGGATCCGACGTACACCGTCGAAGGCAGCGTGGTGCTCGGCACCGCGAAGACGACCTGCTTGTCGCTCAAGCGGTTGCTCGGCTGAAACGCTTCGTAAAAACTCCCGGGGCCGGTGGCCGCGGAGGTGGTGACCACGTAGGTCGCCTGGCCCTCGCCGCCGGTCGCGTCCTTACCGAAGCCTTCGCGATAGTTGGGATCGGCCAGGCTCGAGCCGCCGGCGGTGCCGGAGCTTCCACCGCTTCCTCCGGCGCCCGCGCCCCCAGCCCCACCGCTGCCCGCGGCGCCGCTGCCGCCAATCCCGCCGCCGCCTCCGCCTCCGCCCGACAGAGCGCCGCTGCCGCCGGCGCCTCCATTGCCGTCGCCACCCTCACTGCTGCAGCCCCCGAGCGCGAGCGCGGCGCGAGCACACTCACCGAAATGGCGTCCCGCATTCGTTCGACGCTAGCGCTCACCGAGCTCCCGGTCATCCGGCGTCGTTTCGAAAAAGCCAAACGGCGCCGCCTCCGTATACCGCCCCGAGGAGATCCGTCGATGGCCAGCCACAATGCCCCCTATCCCACCCATGTCCTCGGCTTCGGCCTGGCGGTTGCGCTTTTCGGGGTCATCCTCGGCGCGTGTAGCTCGTCCGGCGGCGGAGGTGGCGGCGGCTGCGTCCAAGGGACCACCCAGGCTTGCCTGGGGCCGGGGCAGTGCAAAGGCGTCCAGACCTGCGTCCTGACCCAGACCCAAGTTTGGTCGGACTCGATTGCGGTGGCGGCACCGGCGGCTTTGGCGCGACGGGCGGCTTCGGCGCAACGGGCGGCAGTGGCGCGACCGGTGGCTTCGGCGCGACCGGCGGAACCGGCGCGGTCGGTGATTTCGGCGCGACCGGCGGAACCGGCGCGACCGGTGGCTTCGGCGCGACCGGCGGAACCGGTGCGACGGGAGGAATCGGCGGGAGCGGCGGGAGCAGCGGCGTTCTCGGAAGGCCTGCACTTCGAACGCGCAGTGCGGCGGCGGTCTCATGTGCGTCACGGCGAGCTCGGGCTTGCTCGACGGCGAAGGGCCGGCGAAGGGCTACTGCAGCGTCGAGTGCACCAGCGACGAAACGATCTGCGATTCCTTCGACACGTCGCCGGTGTGCGTGTCGTTCGAGAACGGCAAGGCGTACTGCTTCGAGGGTTGCGATTTCGGCCCGACCACTCTGACCAGCTTCTCGCCCAACAAGTGTCACGGCCGCGAAGAGGTGGCTTGCCGGCCGTTCTACGACGACCAAGGCGTCTTCTCGGTGCCCGGCTGCTTCCCCCAGTGCAACTCCGATGCAGACTGCGGTGGACTGAAGTGCAATCCCAAGACCGGGCTCTGCGGAGCGACGACCCCAACCGGCAAGGCCATCGGCGAGGCTTGCACACAAACCCCCGACCCCTGCCGGGGAGCGTGCATCCAGCTCACGGGCCCCAGTAGCAAGACGACCTACATGTGCATGGAAGGCTGCACTGCGGGCGCGACCGCGTCCTGTGGCTGGTCCGGACCGGGAACGCCGGCTCCCGCAGCCTGCCTCTTCGCTCCGACGACCGTGATCGAGAACGGCGGAACCGGTTTCGGGGACCTGGGTTCGTGCGCGCCGATGTGCAACTGCAACGCCGACTGCAAGAACACCGCGCTGTCCTGCCTGGGTTGGACCGGTGCGAACGCTTCGGCGCTCGAGCAGTACTACGGCAAGAAGGGCTACTGCGGCTTCCCGGACACCGGCGACGTGACGCTCCCGACTTGCAACTAGCTGCAACCGGACGCCCTACCCGGCGGAGAGCACCTGATAGACGGTGGAGCCGTCACGGTAGACGAGCACCAAAGCGTGCTTGCCGGCCGAGTGCACCGCGCTCTTGAACGCGTCGACCGTGGGCGTGCTCGTGTGGTCGATCTCGATGATCACGTCGCCGGGTCGGAGGGTGTCGGCCGCGGGGCTTCCCGGATCGACGGCGCTCACCACCACGCCCGCGAGCTTGTCGGGCAGACGGAGCCGGCTCCGGGCCGCCGGATCGAGGGTGTCGACGGTGAGGCCCGAGAAGACCCCGGCGCCGGCGCCGCTCTCGCTGGTCGAGCCGACGCTCGCGCTTTCGTTCGGCAGCTCGCCCAGCGTGACCTCGACGGACTTGGTCTTGCCGCTACGCAGGATCTCGAGCTTCGCGCTCTTGCCCTTGCCGGCGAAGGCGATCAGGTTCCGCAGATGCCCCGTGTCGTTCACGGCCGTGCCGTCCACCGACACGATCACGTCCCCGCGCACGATGCCGGCCTTCTCGGCGGGGCTCCCGGCCATCACGTCGGACACCAGCACACCGTGGTGCGGCTCTCGATGCAGCGCCTCGCCCAGGGCGGGGGTCAGATCTTGAATGCCCACTCCCAGCCAGCCCCGGGTGACCTTGCCGTGGTCGAGGATGGCGCCCTCCACGCCCATGGCCATCTGGCTCGGGATTGCGAAGCCGATGCCCTGATAGCCGCCGCTGCGAGACATGATGGCGGTGTTGATGCCGAGCAGGTGTCCTGCCATGTCGACCAGCGCGCCACCGGAGTTTCCGGGGTTGATGGCGGCGTCGGTCTGAATGAAGTCCTCGTAGTCGGCCAGGCCGAGGTTCGCGCGGCCCACGGCGCTGACGATACCCATCGTCACCGTCTGCCCCACTCCGAACGGGTTGCCGATGGCGAGCACCACGTCGCCGACCCGCGCCTTGGAAGAGTCGGCCACCGGTAACACCGGCAAGTCCTTGGCCTTCACGCGCAGGACCGCGAGATCGGTCTTGGGATCCGTGCCCACCAGCGTGGCCTCTAGCTCGCGGCCGTCCTGCATCGCGACCCGGATTTCGTCGGCCTTCTCCACCACGTGGTTGTTGGTGATGATGACGCCGTCCGACGACACGATCACACCGGAGCCGAGGCTCTTCTCCCTTCGCTCGGGCGCGGGCGAGCGTCGAGGCTCGCTGCCATTGAAGAAGAAGCGGAAGAACGGGTCCGCCGTGAACGGCAACGCGCTGGGAACGCTCGCGACCTTCTTCTCCGAGAACACGTTGACCACGCTCGGCGTCACCTTCGCGGCGATGTCCGCGATGGACACGCCCGCGGGCAACACGCTGACGGGCGCGGCCAACGCGGTCGGCCTCGCTGGCGATGACGTGCCGTTTGCTCACCAAGGAGCGAATGCGCTGACACGACGTGGTGGAGAGGACCACCAGGTGAGCATGGAAAGGAGTCCGAAAAGCCTACGCCACTTGCTATGCATGATAAAGTCCTCCGGCTGGCACCCCTGGGGCGCACCGATTGGAAATCTTCGTCGTGTCCACTCGGCCCGTCCGGTAGGCGGATCATCCGCCGATCGCGGTCGGGGGCGACGACTGGTTGGTTCGGCAGGAGAACAAGTGCTCCCTCGATCCATTTCCGACCTGGGCCTTCCAAACCAGCCCGGCGCTCCCGGCGCGTCAGCGACCCTGCACGGGCCAGAACTGGCTCCGAGTGACCGCGCCCGGGGTGGCCCTGTCGAGCGCTGGGTCTGTCCCACACTAGGCCTCGATGTGCGGGTGCTCTCCATCGCCATCTTGCCGCTGTTGTGTGCCTTCGCAGTGATCTGCTGGGGTACGACGAAGTGACGTTCCAGGACGGCGGCTCCGCTCTACGGGGTCGGTGCGGCCGCCGGGAGCGGCGGCGTCGCGGCAGGTGGCGCGAGCGGCTCGGCCAGCGGCGGTGCGCCGGGCGGCGGTGCGCCAGGCGGCGGCGCGCCGGGCGGTGGTGCGCCGGGCGGCGGCGGCACGACCAGCGGCGGAGCGCCGGCGCGGTGGCGGAGCGCCGGGTGGCGGCGGTACGACCAGCGGCGGAGCGCCGGGCGGCGGCGAGCGCCCAGTGGCGGCGGCGCGACGGCGACCCCTACGAGTCGTATCGACAGAAGGCGTCGATCAGATCAACACCTACCGAGCCACGCTCGGGCTTCCGCCCTGGGGCGCAGCGCTGGAGCTCGGCGGAGAGCTGCGTCGACGGCGAAGCCAAGAAGGACAGCGAGACCGGGACACCGCACAGCGCGTTCCCCTCTTGCGGCGAGTGGGCGCAGAACGAGTGCCCCGGCTACCCCGGGCTCGATTCCACGGTGACCACCTGCCTCGCGCAAATGTGGGCGGGAAGGTCCGGGAGCCGACTTCCAACAGCACGGCCACTACCTCAACATGTCGAGCACCCAGTACTCCAAGGTCGCTTGCGGCTTTGCCGAATCCCCGAGCGGTGTGGCCACCCAAGATTTCCAGCGAGACCAAGTGGATGAAGCAGGTTGAGCACGAGCCTGACGCCGGTTCTGCGCCGGACCCTGAAGCGGCAAGCGAGTCGAAGCGCTCTCCGGAGTGGCTGGACTCGTGTCGGCCCTTCATCGACTCCATCGGCGATCGGGATGATGGTGATCAGCGCGGGTACGAGATCCCGATGGTCAACCAGGCGTTCCTCGACGCCACCGGCCAGAAGGCGGAAGAGGTGATCGGCGCCGTTGCCACGCCGTGACTCACCACCCGACCAGCCCTGCTGGGCTAACGGCGAAGCATGTCCCCTCGAGCAGGTGATGGAGACCGGGCGGGACGGCGGTGACCCACGTGCACTTCGACGGCGAAAACCGGCCGCGGCGGGTGGAGATCGTGGGCTCTCCGGCCGGCGATTGCAACGGGCGCGCGTAGTCGGCCTGATCGAGTCGCTGCGCGACGTGACGGGAGGAGCAGGCCCTGCGCGATGCGCTGGATGCAGCGCAACCAGCAGCCGCGCCTGATGCGCGACCGTGCGACACCTCCGCGGTGTGCCACGAGCTCAAGAACATCCTGAACAGCCTGAGCCTGAACGCCCAGGTGCTGCGCACCCGCCACTCGCCGAAGACCCAGCGTCACGCGGGCTTCATCGTGAAGAGTCGAACCGGCTCGCGCGCCTGATCGAGGACATGCGCGACGCCGTCGCCATCGAGTCCCAGCGCTTCTCGATCCGCCGCGCCCCTGCGACCTGGCCGAGCCTGTGCGGCGCGCTGCCGACGAGAACCAAGTCTCCGCCGGGAACGCCGCTTCGTCGTCGAGATGCAGCGCGAGTCACTGCCCGGAAGCTGACGCCACATCGCGCAGGACAGGTCCTCGACAACCTGATCGCCAATGCCATCAAGTTCGACCGAGCACCGAGATCCGCATCCGTCCAGAGGCCGTCCCGCGCCACCGTCGCCATCGATCAAGGCTCGGGCATTCCCGAGGAGGAGCTTGCCGCGTCTGTTCCAGCCCTACGCGCGCGCCCACCAAGAGGTTCCGGGAGTCGGGCTCGGCTTGTTCCCAAGCCGCGGCATCATCGAGGCCCACGGCGGGCAGATCTCGGCCACCAGCGCGACCGGCGAGGGCACGACGGTGACGTTCTGGGTTCCCGTGCGCTGACAGGTCGAAGGCGGACCCTAGCCCGGCTTGCACACACCGCGGTGGATGGTGCCGTTCTCCGGGTTGCACTTGAAGCCGATGGGGCACGAGCTCTCGGCGGCGGGGTCGCAGAGGAAGAACGACGTTCCCCCACAGTTCTCGGGCAGCGCGCACTGCGCACCGGCGATGCAGTGCTCCGAGTCGGCGCCGGCGGCGCACGGCCCGACCTGCGGCGAGGCGCAGCAGAAGGCGTTGGGGCTGCCCTTGGCCTGACAGTCCGCGGCGTCGTCGCAGTCGAGGCTCCGCGTCAAGAGCGTGGGACACTTGTTCCCGGACGCAGCGCAATCGGTCCCCGACAAACCGATGTCGGTCGCGCCGTAACAACACTTGTCGGTCTTGGCGTTGCAGTTCAGCCCGCCGCAATACAGCGTGGCGGGTGTGCCCAGGGTGCCCGCCGCGCCGCCACTCGCGCCACCCGTTCCCGCGCCCGACACCCCGCCGCCGCCCCCGGCGCCGCCGCCCCCGGCTGGATTCTCGTTGGTGGAGCTCGAGCTGCAGCCGAAGGCGAGCAGCGCGAGGGTGAGGCCAATGCGGAGCGAAGTCGACCGGTTGAGCATGGTGAAGCCTAGCTTCACATTAGGACAGAGCCCGCGCGGACCTGTCAACGCACGCCGTCTCACTTCGGAAGCAAGCGCTGCAGGGGCGGGGTCAGCGCGTCGGTGAGCCAGCGCGAGGTTCCCGGGAACCAGCGGGCCAGCACGTAGGTGCGCGGGTAAATGACGCGCGCGCGCTTCTTCTCGACGGCCGCGAGCACCAAGCGCGCGAGGGTGTCCGGGTCGCCGGTGGGCGTGACGCGGACCGCGAAGGTGGGCTCGAACTTCTCGCGGGCCTTGGCTTCCATGGCGCTGGTGACCGGCCCCGGATACACCGTGACCACGTGCACCCCGTGTCGCGCGACCTCGGCCCTGAGGCCCTCGGACGCTGCGGCGAGCCCGCCTTTGGCTGCGTTGTAGAAGAACATGCCTGGCGTCGGCGCCAGCGCGGCCATCGAGGCGATGTCGACGATGGTCCCTCGGCCCCGCGGGATCATGCGCCTGAGCGCCTCCTGGGTGAGCGCCAGCGGGACCGAGAGATCGACGGTGAGCAGCTGCGCGCCACGCTCCCACTCGGTCACGTGAGCCGGCTCGACGATCTGGACGCCGGCGTTGCTGACCAGCACGTCCACCGGCCCGTGGCGATCCTCGGCCTCGTCGAAGAGCGCAGCCGGTGAGTGCTCGGCGGACAGGTCGCGCGCCAAGACCAAGCTCCGGCTCGGCGCCGTCTCCGCGACGGCCGAGCAGCTCTCGCGACGCGCGAGCAGGGTGACGCGGGCGCCGGCGGCGAGCCAAGCGCGAGCCAGGGGACTCTCCGATGCCACTGGACGCGCCGGTGAGAAAGACGGGGGGAATCGCTCATGCCTGAGGGACGGAGCCTATCAGCGGACCGAGGCTCGCGATCACTTCACGCACAGGGTCGCGCCCGGGTGCTCGCTGGTCTTGCAGAAATCCCCGCCGGGCGCCCGGGAAAGAAGCAGCAATAGGGTCCCAGCGCGCCGCACTCGGCGCCGGTCCAGCACGTGGGCTGCTCACCCGCGAGACACTCGCCTGACAGGCCGAAGGCGTGGACACTGCGACGTGCTGGCGCAACAGAGCTCGCTGCCTCGCGCAGTCTTCCGCCGCATCGCACTCGCGCTCGAGCGCGAAGAGCCCGCAACTGATCCCGGACGGCAGGCACTGGAACGACGGCAGGATTGCCGCTGCCGTCACCGGTGATGCAGCAGTGCTGGGTACTGGATACGGCGTGATGCTGCAGGTGGTCACCGGGCCGTTGGATTGAGGCGCCGCTTGTCCGCCGCCGCCACCGTCGCCGCTCTGTCCGGCGACGCCGCCGTCACCACCCCCCGCGCCGCCCGAGCCGCCCTGACCCCCGCTCGCGTTGGCCCCGCCGCTCGGCGTGCCCGCCATCCCACCGCCACCCGTCGAGACAGCTCCATCCCAACCTGCCTCCGCACCCGTGCCGCTGCTCCCGGCCCCTCCGGAATCGTCCGAGCCGAAGCCGGCCGCCCCGCCTGTCGGTCCGAGACTGCCTGCGTCACTGGCCGCGCAGCCCCACGCCGAAGCCAGAAACACCGCCGAGAGGAGCGCGAGCGTCGGTTCTTGCATGCTCCCATCATTCGCCAGCCCGAGCGGGCCCCGAGTGAAAGATCGCTGAAAGCCGGCTCAGGCTTGCTTCGGTTCGACCTCGGGACCGGGCTCCGGCGGGGACTCGTCTTCTTCGCGCCGGGCCAAGCGCAGGGTGAGCCCGCCGAGGACCAGCACGGCCACGACGATCGAGATCCAGAGTGCGATCTCCGATGGACGCCAGCGCCGCGCCGGCAAGTAGCGCGGGTTGGCTTCGAGCGCGCCGCCCTCCATCGCAGCGGCAGGGACCGCCAACACCAGATCCCGCGCGCTCGACATTTCGTAGCGCGGTGCCTCGAGCTCCGGATTGCCCGCCACGAGCCAATAATCTCCCGGAGGAGCCGCGAGGAAGAGGTCCGCCGATGCGACTCGGGCGGCGACCTTGTCCAAGCGCAGGGCGGAGTCGCTGCCGTCGTCCACCACCAGCTCCAGGGCGCGCACGCGCGTCTTGGTGAAGGCGATGCCGAGCGGATCGGCGCGACCGGGGCGTCGCGTGAGGCGACCCGCGTACAAGAGCACCGGCTCCTTGGCGTCGGTCGTGGCGTAGAGCTTCACGCCGCGGTTGAGGTACGCGGCGCTGCTGTCGACGGCGATGGCGTCCAGCGCCAGCGGCGCGTGCGGCAGGGTCAGGCGATAGTGGGACTCGCCTTGGCTCCGTTCGCCCGGGGAGACCCCGAGCTCGACGTCGACGTTGCTCGCGCCGTGCTCGAGCAGGTAGGGCCACTGACGATCCTCCCCGTCCACGATCCTGAGATCCCCGAGATCGTCACGCAG
>JAXLYN010000096.1:0-18959 GCA_046351435.1 Polyangiaceae bacterium | reverse complement strand
CTTGGCTTCCACTGGCGCGATCGCCGCGTTCGACCGGAACCTCGCCCGCGATTTTCAGCGCCCAGCCGAACACCGGCACGCTGAACACGCTGGCCTTGCCCAGGTACTTGGTCGGATGGTGCAAGAACCCGGTGACGATCAGATCGAACAGGCTTTGGTGGTTGACGACGATCACGTAGGGTCCACCGCGATCGATGTGCTCGCGCCCCTCGACCTCGACGTGCCAGTGGGGGTTGAGTCGCACCAAGGCGCGACCGATGGTGCGCAGGTAGGCGTCGGAGATGGCGCGCTTGGGATCCACCAAGATCAACGGGAAGCCGAGCACCATCGGCGGCACCGCCACCAACGTGACACCGGCGAAGCCCGCCCAAATCAGGGCCGAGCGCGCCACGTCCCCGGCTCGACCCCAGAACGCCTGCTGCTGCATCCCGACCGCGAGGATGTTACGCGCGACCGGTGGACGCCAAGCCCGAGTTTGCGGCGAGCGGATTGCTGCGCAGTTTCCCGGCGGAAATAGCCGGCGCCGCCCAGGTCCGTGTCGTGCGAGCGCGCTCGCGCGCGGGTGCTGACCCACGGCGTGACCACCGGCAAGAGTTGCACGCTCACGAGCCGCCCTCGACCTCGCGCGCCGACTGGCCCTCCGCTATCCTTCGGGCATGGGACGCGCGTTGATCCTCATCGCGAGTGTGTGCTTGCTCGGCGCTTGCAGCGCTTCGGGCAGCGGCGGCAGCCCGAGCGGAACCGGCGGGGCAGCGGGCTCGAGCGGCGGAGGCAGCGGCGGCGGAAGCGCCAGCGGCGGAGGCTCGAACGGCGGAAGCGGGAACGCTTCCGGAAGCGGAGCGACCACGGGCAAAGGCGAGATCGGCGACGCCTGCACGACCAACGCCGATTGCACCGCGGTGCCCGGATCGGAGTGCTACACGACCGTGGGCGGCGGGCCGGCGCCCACCATCAACTTCCCGGGCGGCTTCTGCTCGAAGGTGTGCGACGTGAACTCGTCGGAGAAGGAGTGTGGCGAAATCGCCGGCTGCTCGAGCATCGGTGCGTCGGGGGGCCGCGTCTCCGCGACGCTCACCATGTGCTCGCCGCCATGTGCCAACGACACGGAATGCCGCGTGGCCGAGGGCTACAAGTGCTGGCAGATCCTGCCGGGCATCGGCATCTGCGTGCCGCCCTGACCGCACCGGCGGTATAGTCGCCCTCTCTTGGCGGACCGGCAGACCCCCGACGATCCGGCGCACTCGGACACGATTGCGCACGACAGCGCCGCGGCGGCGAGCGCGAGCATCGAGACGCCGGAGCTGGTCGCGGGCCGCTACGGGATCATCGCGCTGGTCGGCCGCGGCGGCATGGGCAGCGTGTACCGCGCCCGGGACATCGAGCTGGACGAGATCGTCGCGCTCAAGGTGTTGAACCGCGAGCTGGTGGACCGGCCCGAGCTGATCGAGCGCTTCCGGCGCGAGGTGAAGCTCGCGCGCCGTGTCACCCACCCCAACGTGGCGCGGGTCTTCGACATCGGCGAGCACGGCGGCCTCAAAACCCTGACGATGGAGTTCATCGAAGGCGAGTCGCCGAGGGTCTGATGCGACGAGCCGGGCCGCTCTCGATCCCCCGCGTGCTCGACATCGCCGGCGGCGTGTGCGCGGGCTCGCCGCTGCCCACCACGCCGGAGTGGTGCACCGCGATCTCAAGCCCGACAACGTGATGCTCGCCAAAGACGGCCGCGTCGTGATCACCGACTTCGGGATCGCGCGGGACCCCGTGGCTGCCGCTCAAGGCGAGACGCTGGGGATCGTGGTCGGCACTCCGGCCTACATGGCGCCCGAGCAAGTGGAGGCGAGCACGACCATGGATGCTCGCACCGACATCTACGCCCTGGGGGTGATGCTGTTCGAGCTCTTCACCGGCGAGCTTCCTTTCAAGGGCTCGGCCATGGCGTTGGCCGCCGCGCGGCTGTACGCACCGCCGCCCGACCCGCGCACGCTCGCACCCACCCTGCCGGCGGCGATCGCCGAGGTGGTGTTGCGCTGTTTGGCCCAGGATCGCGCCGCGCGCTTCGCGGATGCGCTCGAGGTCGCGAACGCGCTCTCGGCGTCGAGCCCCACGCTGGAACAAGGCAGCGCGATACCCAAGCCCAGCATTCCGCCGCCGAGCGCCGTCGCGGAAGGACAGCGCGAGAAAGCCGTGGCGGTGCTGCCGTTCCGAAACCTCGGGCCTTCCGGGGACGAGTACGTGGCCGACGGCATCACCGACGATCTGATCGATTCGCTCAGCATGACCGCGGGCTTGCGCGTGCGCCCGCGGGGAAGCGTCACGCGCTTCAAAGGCGTGGACGCGGACCCGCGCGAGATCGGACGCGACCTCGGGGTGGACGTGGTGGTCGAGGGCTCGGTGCGCCGGCTGGAGAGCCGCGTGCGCTTGACCGCCCGGGTCACCAGCGTGGAGGACGGCTTCCAGCTCTGGGCTCAGCGCTTCGACCGACCGGCCAACGACCTTCTGGTCGTCAGCGACGAGACCGCTCGCGCGGTGGCCGAAGCGCTCACCGTACGCAGCGCAGGCCGCCAGCACGTCGCGCCCAGCGACGCGGGTGCCGTGGACCTGTACCTCAAAGCCCGCGCAGAGGTTCGCGACCCCAGGAACGGCAGCATCGAGCGCGCCATCGGGCTGTTCCGCGCGGCCCACGAGCGAGCGCCGGAGGACATCGCGATCCTGTCGGGCTACGCCCGGGCTTGCGCTCGACTCTGGTTCTTCCGCGGAGATGTACGGCACCCCAAGCCGCGAGCGACGCCCTGCGCTGGCCGAGCTCGCGTCGAAGCAAGCCCCCGGCGACCCCGAGGCCCTGATGGCCCTCGCCAGCGTCCGCTTGATGAGCGGTGACCCGCGCGGCGCAGCGGAGCTCTGCCGGCGCGCCATCGAGCGCGCGCCGGACAACAACGACACGCGCGAGCTGTACGCCCGCCTCTTGCTCGAATGCGCGTCACCCGAGCGAGCCGTCGAAGTTCTCGAGCCGCTGGTGCGCGAGGACCCGAACCAGGGCAGCAGCTGGCTCGAGCTGATCCGTGCTTACGCGCTGATGGGCGACTACTCCCGGGTGCGTGAGGCGATCGAGCAGGCTCGACCGCTCGGGCGGGGGGTCGGCCCAGGCGAAATCGTGCTGCGTGGCCGGCTCGCGATCTGGGCGCCGGCGGAGCTCGCCTCGCTGCTCGACCTGGAGATCCCCGACGCCGCGATGAGCTCTCCCTGGCAAGTGCTCCGGGTCGCGCGCCGCGTCGTGCACGGCGAGGACGTCGAAGGCGACTTGAAGATCTTCGAGGGCTTCGCCGAACAGCAGCAGACGGCGCCGCGCTTCATGACGGTGGTGTTCCAGACGCTGGCCGAGATCGAGGGATTCCGCCGCAGGGTCGAGCCGGCGCTCGATCATTTGGAGCGGACCGTGGCCGGGGGCCTGTTCGACATCGTGTGGGTCGATCGCTGCGCCGCCCTCGCGCCTTTGCGCGCTCACCCGCGCTTCCTGGCGACACGCGCGGTGGTCGCCGAACGAGCGAGCGCGATTCGCGAGGCCCTCGGGGTCGTCTGACGCTCGCTCAGCTCGCGACGGTGACGGTCAGCGTTCCGGCATACCCGGTGGCCGTCTTCGTGACCTCGAGCAGCGGCGGCACGACGCCGGCGTTCACGCCGTCGAGCGCATTGCTCGTGTCCTTGGGTCCGTGCGCCGCATAGGGTGCCTCGGCGTACACGTCGCTGGTCACGTCCTCCGGGAAGTAGAGCTGGCTCGTCGCGGCGGTGGTCGAAGAAGTGTGGACCTTGAAGTGGATGTGCGTCGTCCGCCCCGGGTACCAGCCGGGATAGATGGTGTGGAACTCCACGCGTCCGTCGCTGCCCGTCACGCCGGTGCCGCGCAAAAACTTCTGACCGCTGGTGTCGAGACCACCGAGCTGCCCGGGGTAGCCCGGTAGACGCCGCCGGCGTCACAGTGCCGAATGTCGACAGCGACGTTGGCCAATGGCTGGCAGTCCGACCCGCGCTGCACGACGACCGCGAGCACGAGCGGCGTGCCGGGCTTGCCCTCGGTGACGTCGGCGCGCAGAAGGTCGAGGTCGAGATAGAACGGGCCCTCGGTCTGCTGTGGGTAGAACGTGCAAGCGCTCGAGCCGCCGCCGCTACCGCCGTTGCCCCCGGCGGCAGCACCCCCGCCGCCGGGGGCGCCGCCGCTCCACAGCGGCGCCCCCTCCCCAGCATTGGAGGAGCTCCCCGCACAACCGCTGAGCAGCGCGACCGCGCCGCCCAGGGCTCGGTCACGAACGCGCGTCCGGGTCGCCTCGGGCTGCCGGGGTTTGGGCTTGGGCGAGCTCATCCCGTCCACATGAATTGCGGCCGGGGAAGTGACCAGGCCGGGCGTCGCGATCAGCCGCCGTTGCCGTTGTCGTAGAGAGTTCCGAGCTGGATCACCCGGAAAGCCGTGAGCGGAATTTGGTCTTTGACTTCGTAGGTGTCGAGCAGGCCGGCGTCCCACTTGGCCTGCGCGGCCGAGACCCGTCGGCGTAGACGTTGATCGCGCCGGAGTAGTCGCCGATGGCACGCGCCGTACTCTTGCAGCGCACGGGCCACGATCTTGCCGGACGCGCTGAGGCCCATCGCGTCGAGGTTCAGGCTGGGGTCGAGCTGCACCCGCCCCCCACAGGGTATGCCGCGGCTCTTGATGGCGTCGGTGCCCACGGTGGCTTGCGCCGTGCTCGCCGGCGGCGTGTAGAGACCAGCTCGGATGTGCGGATAGGCCAGGATGAGCGCGTGCTCGATCTTGCCGGCTTCCATCTCTTCGACGCGGATCAGCCCGGCGATGAGCGGAAAGCACAGGCCCGGGACCCGTGCGACGTGTACCAGGTGGGGTTGCCTTCGGCGATGGGGCGCGCACCGCTGCCCAGCAGATCAGTGGTGGCACACAGGCCGCAGGTCCAAGAATTGCCGTTGTCGACCGCGTTCCAGAAGTCCCACGCGATGGTCTTGTTCTCGTGCACGATCAGCATGTGGTGATCGCTCTCGAGGGTCCGGCGCGGCGTCGCTCGGGATCGGGACCATTGCTTGGCCATCCATGCCGTTGTTGCCGGGAAAGCCCTCGCCGCCGACGGCTGCCTGAACCAGCTCTTTCGGGGTGGTGTCGTTGGCCCCAGTAGAGGGATCGAATAGCCCTTGATGTTGATGCCGAGGAACGCCCACTGCGACGAGATGGTGAGATCGTCGATCATCTTCTGACTCTCGGGGTCGAGGGCGGCGCCGCTGGGGATCTTGGTGTTCCACGCGCTGGTGTCGGCGAACGGGCGCCACACGCCGCTCGAGCCGCCGCTGCCGGACGTGCCGCCGCTGCCCGAGGCGCCACCACTGCCCGAGGTGCCGCCGCTACCCGAGGTGCCACCGCCACCGGCGGTGCCGCCGGTCGCGCCGGATCCCCCAGAGCCCGCGCTCCCCGCAGCGCCGCCGGTGGCGGCGCCGCTGGATCCCGAGTCACCGCACGCCGCTGCCCCGAGCGACAGGGCAATCACCGACACCGAAGTGAGAACGCGCGACGTCATCTGGCCTCCCATCGCCGAGCATAGCGCGATCGGCGCTGCGCTTGACGCTGCTCCATCATCATGGCCCCCTCTGGCGCATGAGCGCACATCCCGCGGCCGAACCCCACGGCCCGATCCAAGAGTTTGGCGCCGACCTCTTCTGGGTCCGGGGCTCGGTCAAGATGGGACCGGCCGTGCGCATCCCGCGCAACATGTTCATCGTGCGCTCCGGTGACGAGCTCACGCTGATCTCCGCCGTACGCCTCTCGCCCGAGGGGGAGACCGAGCTCGAGCGCCTGGGAAGGGTGCGCAACGTGGTGAAGCTCGGCTTCTTCCACGGCATGGACGACGCCTACACGGTCGAGCGCTTCGGGGCCGCCTATTGGAGCTTGCCCGGCGGCAGCCGACCCAAAGAGCCGAAGCCGGACCGGGAGCTCACGCCGAGCTCGTTGCCCTTCGAGGACGCGGAGCTGTTCGCGTTCGAGAAGACCCGCAAGAAGGAGGCCGCCATCTTGCTGAAGCGGGAGGGCGGCGTGTTGCTGACCTGTGACTCGGTGCAGAGCTGGCCCGACACTTCCGGGTGCAGCCCCGTCGCCAAGCTGGTCACGCATTTCATGGGCTTCACCAAGCGACCGGCGCAAATCGGACCGCCCTGGCGCAAGGGCATGACGCCACCCGGCGGCAGCTTGCGCGGGGATTTCGAGCGCCTGGCGGCGCTCGACTTCAAACACCTGATCGGTGCACACGGCGCACCGCTGCGCGACACGGCCTAGGCCGAGCTCGGCCGCACCATCGAAGCCACGTTCGGGTCGGGCTGAGCGCGGCGGGGGGACGATGAGCGGATCGACTCGCGTCGCGCTCCTGGCTTGCTCGTCCCCCGGAGAGCCCGCGGGCCGCTGGCTCAACTACGCGGCGCGGCGGCTGATGGCCGAGCTCACCGAGCCGGCGCTGCCTGGCGTCGAGGCTCGTCTGTTCGAGATGGACCCGGAGCGGCCCGACGAAGCGACCGAGGCCGTCGCAGAGTTCGCTCCGGATCTCCTGGGCTGCTCCGCCTATCTCTGGTCCTTCGCTCCGCTCTTGGAGGCGGCAGCCGAGGTCGAGCGCCGTCATCCGGACACCACCGTCGTGTTCGGCGGCCCGTCGGCCCGCGCAGCGATGTTCGAGCTCGAGCCCCATCGCGGAGCGGCAAGCTGCGTGGACGCTCTGGTGGTGGGCGAGGGCGAACGGACCTTTCGCGCCATGGCCGCCTCGAAGTCCCGGGATCTGGCTTCATTTGCGACGCTGCCGGGAGTCGCGGTGCGCACGCCGAATGGTTTCAGCGAGCCCCGATTCGCCGGCGTGGCCGACGTCGATTCGCTGGTCTCGCCCTACCGCGCGGGCTGATCGAGCCGAGCGAGATCGCGATGCTCGAATCGTTCCGGGGCCGCCTGCTGGATCGCCTGTTCTGCCAATGGGGAGCGCTGCCGCCAAACTGACGGTGTTCTCCGCCGAGACCATTGCGCGAGACCTCCGAGACATCGCCGGGCTCGGGCCTCAAGAGGTCCTGCTCTTGGATTCGGCGATCAACTTGGACGCCTGAGCGTTTCGCAACCTGGCCGAGGCCGAGCGCGCCACCGGGGTGCTGGCGAACATCCCGCTGTCGTTCGAGCTGCACCCGGCGCGCTTGACCGACGAGCACGTGGCGTTCCTCTCCAGCATCGAGCTCGGCAACATCGGCGTCGGCGCAGTCCTACGATCTGCACGTGCTGCGGCAGCTCCGGCGCCGGCTGGACGTGGAACGCCCGAAGACGTGGTGCGCACCTTGGCGGTGCTCGGCGCCGACGTCTGCGTCGAGCTGATCCTCGGCTTGCCCTGGGACAGCCCTGACGGCTTTCTACGCACGTTGACCGCGCTGGAGCTCGGCTGCAAGGTGCATGTGTTTCACTGCCTTCGCGCTCCTCGACGACGTTGATGACGCGGCGCCCGCCGGCGCGGAGATTCAGTTCGATCCCGACACCCTGCTGGTGACGTCGTGCGCGGGCTGAGCGCCGCGATCTGGAACGCATGAGCGCGCACCTCGACGCCTCGACCGGGGCGCGCCTGTTCGAGGCGACGCCGACCTGGCGCTTCGAGGGAAAGACCCGACGCGGCAGAAGCCGCGGCCCGCGCCCTCTCCCCGGAGGCTCGCGCGAGCCTTGGCGCTACCGCAAGTGCAGGAGCTCGGCTGATCGCTGGCGGGTCGGCAAGATCGAGCTCGGCCGCGACTTCGTGCTCGTCGAGCTCGGCCTCGACGCTGAGCGCATCGCCGTCGAGATCCGAGCTCGCCGGCGGCGCGGCCGTTGCTCCGCGTGGGAATGTCGACTTGTCTTACCGCGGCATCGCCTGAAGCCGCGATTCGTACGCTTTGACCCAGGACGCACCGGCGCTGGCGGGCGCCCTGGCGGGCCTGCTCGCGGAGCTCGCCGGCTAGAGCCCGTGCCGTGACATCTCCATCTGCTTCGCGATGGCATCCGCCACGCTGTCGCCCTCGAGCCTGCGCACCCGCGTGAAGCCCCAGATCCAAGCCGGCGGTCACCCGCCAGCGGTCACCACCTGTCCGGCATCGACGACGCGCTCCGTACGCGCCGTCGCACCCCATTCGCCCAGCTGATCGAGGGCGCTGGCGTGAGTGGTGGCCGGCTTACCGCGCAGGCGCCCGGCGGCGCCGAGCAAGAGCGCCCCGGTGCACACCGACGCGACCAAGCGGTTTTCGGGATAGCTGGCCAGGTACGCGATCAGGCCGGGGTCGCGGCAGAGCGCCCAGGTGCCGAGCCCGGGAACGATCAAGACGTCGAACTCGTGAAGCGGCGGCCGGTAGCGCGACGCCCTGAGCTCGGCACCCATCGCCGCCCAGACCAACGGCGGATCGTCGGCGCGAGTCAGCGCGAACACCTCAGGTCGCGGTCGAATCGAAGCCCATGCTCGCGATGCGCGAGATCCCGTCCAGGGGACCCACCAGATCCAACAGGGTCATGCTTGAACGCGGCGAAGCCGAAGCGAGTGCCCGGCCACTGATCCGGATGGTCGTCGAGGGCGTCGAGGGCGCAACGGTGCACGGCATCCCGGGGGATGGCGCCGTGCACGTGAGGCATCGGGCTCCCGGGGCATTCCCGGACCACCTTGAGCGGGACATCGAGCCTGCGCGATCGATGGCCCAGAGCCCGAGCTGGTCGGCCGGCACGCTGGCGAAGTGCAGGCGCGCGCTCTCGCGCACCTCGTCCTTGTACGAGGCGTGAACGAAGCTCCTCGGCCCGGAGCGAAGGTGGTGCGTAGCGGTCGGCAGAGTCCCAGCCCGCTTCCCCGCTCTGGGTCAGGTGGAAAAGCCAGCATCGAGGCGGAGTGTAGCGTCCGGGGAACGCGCGACGAAACCCCTGGATCCACTCGCGACGATCGCGGATAATCTCGATCGGTCTTGCGCGCCTCTCTGGTTCATCTGGCATCGCTCGCATCGGTCACGCTGCTC
Organism: Polyangiaceae bacterium; assembly: GCA_046351435.1. GTDB lineage: Bacteria > Myxococcota_A > Polyangia > Polyangiales > Polyangiaceae > JADJKB01. Next base: position 9,932 of record JAXLYN010000096.1, on the reverse strand, counting down.
GCGTTCGCGTGCGGCGAGTCGCCTCCCGGTTTCGAGGCCGCCACCCGCCCCGCCGCCACCATGTCGACTCACCAGCCGATGGTGCTCACCCCTGCGCCACTGCTGTCGCCCAAAGATCAGCTGTTCGAGGCCTGGGGCACGTGCTCGGCGACGAGTACGCGCCCGGCTCAGCGTCAGCCGAGCGTCGTGGGAGCCCGACGCCGAGCTCGCCAAGGCCCGGGCCGTGTTCGATCGCGAGCCGGCCGCGAGCAAGCGCGAGAAACAGCGAGCGCTTCCACGAGCTGATGCGTTCGTCCCGGGACATCCACACCGGCGCGAGCTTCCGCGCAACCCACGCCGTCTGGCTCGGCATTCACTTGGTCAAGGTGGCCGACGGGAGCTGGCCGCGTCGCCTGGCGCGACGCGAGCCGCACCAAGGGGGTGGCGCTCGGGGCTCGGCGATCGGGTCGAGTCGATCGACGGGGTGCCGATCGCCGACGTGGCCGCGACGACCCGCGAGTCGCTCTACTGCAGCACGCCGAGCTTCGAGCAAGCCTTCGCCGAGTGGTTTCTGGTGCTGCGCTCCGACGACGTCTGGCGCACGATCCCGGCCGCGGGAACCAACGCCGTGCTCGCGGTGCGCTCGGCACGGGACAAGACCCCGCGGCGCGTGAGCTTGCCCTGGCTCGACTACGACGCCTCGCCACCGAGCGAGCGCTGCCCATTCTGGGGCAAGAGCCGCAGCGGGTTTCTGCCGGAGCTGGGCCCCACGGTTTGGAAGAGCGCGCCGGACGCGCCGTTTCCGAGCTACGTGCTGGCGCTGGACGGGCTCACCCGGGGCTACGTGCGCTTCTGGAGCTACGTTGCCGAAGGCGCCGAGCGCCAAAGGGCGCTGGACGAAGGTGGACGCGATCAAGGCGCGTTCAAGAAGTACCATGTGCGCGGGCTGGTGATCGATCAGCTCGGCAACGGCGCGTGGAAACTTCCTGTTCGCCTACGAGCTCTTCTCGCGCCTCACCGAGCAGCCGCTGCTGCGGGTCCTGATCCAGCACCATCTGGTCACCGAGAACCACCGCATCGTGGCCGGCGACGCCGGCTTCCTCGGCGCCAACGCGAGCCAGCTCGCGACGATCCAGACGGAAGAAGCCGCCGGCCCCTTCCTCCAGAGCTACCCACTGTTCGCCAAGGTGGACTTTCTGCCGAAGAGCTCGGGCACGGTGCAGAGCTTCCAGAGGTTCTTCACTGTCCTCGCGGAGCAAGCCAAGGGGCCCGCCGGGCTCACCGAGCCGCTGCCTTCCCTGCTCGGAGATCACGCCAACCGGACGGCGTCCGCTACTCCGGCCCTGTTGCGCTGCTCGTCGACGGCATGAACATCTCGCCGCGGAGGTCGCCGCGGCGGCGCTGGCGGACGCCGGACGCGCCGAGCTCGTCGGGGTCACCAGTGCCGGCGCCGGCGGAGATCAGCGCACGCTGGTCCCAGAACGGGTCTGCGACGGCTCGGCGCCGAACCCGTTCGCACCCTGCGTCGCGCGACGTGGCGGCGTTGTTGAAAGAGCTCGACGTCAGCTCGCTGAGCTACACGGTGACCCTCGCCGCGGACGCCGCGGGGGCACGCCACTGGTTACATCGAGAACCGAGGGGTCGCGCCGCCCAAGGAGTACCACTTCACCGGCACCGACCTCGGCGGTAGCTTCCGCGAGTTCCGCAAAGCCATGCTCGCGGCGCTGCGCTGACGCGCGCCGGTCAGTCGAGGATCAACGCGCTGCCGGGTCGCCCCAGGCGGCACAACGCCGGCCCGCACCTCCTTGGGAACGTCACAGCGACGAACGCTGAAATCGATGCGCTCGCCGGCTTCGCCCCGAAGCCCCAGGGCCGAGAGCGGCAGCGCCAGCTCGACAATCCACTCCTCGTCCTCGTCCCGCGGGTCACCGACCGTACCGTCCAGGTCGTGAGCCACTTGCACGCCGGACCCAAGACGTGCCGAAACGCGGTTTTCGGCGATCCTGTCGGTGACCGTGCCGATGGGCGACACGAAGATGACTCGACTTGCCTGCTCGCCAGGCTGCCGGGAACGAGCTTGAACGCATCTCCTCGGGCCAGAGCGGAGCGTCGTGCGCTTTGACGCTGGCGCGAATGTCCTGATCCGCCGCGTAGAGCAGGAGGTAGAGCTTGCCGTCGCTCCAGACCAGGCGCGCCTCCGAGTCCGGCGTGTTCTGGCCGTCGACACTGATGAAGGAGCCGGTTTGTGCGACTGCCACGCCAGTCGTCGACTTCGCCGTCGAGCTTCATGCCGCCCGGCACGCGGGGTACGTGCAAGACCACACCGGCGCCGAGCCGCGCCCGGCATGGGATGCGCCCGGGCCGGCGCGGCCGCCCGGCTCGAGCACGGCGAGCACGACCACCACGACGGCCACCGCGCCGACGCGCGGGCGGCGCGGGCTGGCCACGGTGCCGGCGTACCATCCGGGTGGACGGCAAAGGTGAAGTCGAGGTCGACGGCGCCGGTCTGATAGTCGCGCGCTTCGACCTGAATCGCGCCGTCCGGGCGCTGCGAACAACCCGAAGCCCCACCCCTTGGTGCCGCTCTTGGGCGCGCCACCGTTGCCGAACATCACCTGTTGGCCGGTGCGCTCGTAGGTGTGCGTGGCTGACGATCATCAGCGTGCGCGGGTACTTCGCGATGATGGCGCCCGACGGACGACCCCCGGCGCCGACGTGGCGTCCACGGCTCGTGGCGCACGATGAAGGTGTAGGTCGTGGGCTTGGCGAGCTCGGCCTCGAGCCACGTGCCCTGGGCATCGGTCCACGCGTTCGGCGCGACGAACACGAACTTCGCGGTCCAGGCGCCGTCCGCCGCGTTCACGTTCTTGGTGTAGTAGGGCACGGTCTGCCCGGTGGGATTGAGCAGCTTGCTCAAGAACGCCTTGTACTGCGGGCCGGCGCTGTCGGCGGTGCCTGACCACAGTTGAGGTCGGCTTCGGCGTACCTCGTGGTTGCCCATGGCCGGGTAGAAGTCGCCCGAGTACTTCGGCGCGCGCTCAGGTAGAGGTCGAGCTGGCAGAGGGTGGTCTCGAAATCAGCTCGAACGCATAGTCACCTGTCGAGACCACGAAAGGCGGCTTCGGAGTGAGCCTCCTCGATGGTGGTGTAGATCTCGTGTGGATTCGCGTCGGTCGGTAGCTCGACGTGAACGGCAGCGAGCCGCGCGTGTCGCCCACCGCGGCGAACAAGAGTGGCGGCGCCGTTCCGGCGTCGAACGGCGCCGTTCCGCCGCTGTCTCCGCCGCTGCCTCCGCTGCCGTTGCCTGCTGCCGCTCGCGCCGGCTCCGCCGTCGTTGGGAGGCGGCTGCGGTTTGTACCGGCTTGGGGGACGCACACGCTGAGCGCCTCACCTGCGCTGCTCTCCTGCAGGCACACTTCGCTCGCAGAGCACTCATTCCCGTTGGGACACAGCGGCAAGCAATAGCTCTCACCGGTGAGGACCGCGCAGCGCATGCCGCCACTGCAGTCCGCGTCGCCGCTGCACGCGACACATGCGCCGGCGCTGGCTGCTCCTGGCTGCCGCCGCCGCTGGCGCTCGAAAGCCGCCGCTGCCACCGCCGCCCTTGCCCCCGAGAGCCGACGAGAGAAGACGAATCACTGCTCCCGGCAAGTGACCGACACGAGAGCCAAGACCAAGAGGCCGCGACGAAGCATGGCGGAACGATACGCCCGATGCCGCACATGAGCCACCCGTGGTGCGGAAGAGCAGCCGTCTTGGTGGGGAGGTCGCGCGGATTTTGCCGAGCAGTCCGGGCCGCTGCTGCGCCTGCGTGATACCATCGAACTGGATGGCGGCTCGCTTCGTGGTCGCGGACCTGGTGCGTCCCCGGCATGGCGCGCCGGCTGTCGTCCGGTGGCTGGTCGCGCCCGACCCCGACGCGCCGGACGCGCGCGCCGGCGAAGGTCGCATCGAGCTGGGCGGCGGTGACGCGACCACGGCCTGGGCTCTGGCGCTTCCCGGAGCTTTGCCGCGCTCATCCGGCGCGCCGGATCTACGTCGAGGCGCTGGCGCTGGCGCTGGATGGCGCGACGCTGGCGCGCCCAGCGTGTCGCGGGGTGCCACGGGCTGGTGATCCAGCCCGGAACGGCGGACGAAGCGGTCGCCCGAGACGCCTTCGATGCGGGCTTGATCTCCTCGGCTCCGGCTGCTGGCGACACAGGCGAGCTTCGCCGAGCTTCGTCGCGCTCGCGCGGCGCCTGCGCCCCCACGAAGCCGCGCTCGAGCTCGCGACCGACGCGACCTTGCCCTGCAGCGCTGGAAGCCGCGCTCCTCGACGCGCCGAACATCTCGTTCTCGGCGGCGCGGCTCACGGATCGCGGCTACTTGCCCGCGTGCCTCTTTGCCGGCGCTCTGGCGCGTGTGCCTCGCGGCGTTCCGCGGCACGCTGCGCGCCGGCGACGCCGCCGACGCGCCGAACGCGGTCTTGCGGGCTTGCGCGTCGTGTGCCTTCGCGCGGCGTTGCCGCCGGAACGCCCCCAGCATGATCGACGAAACCGCGCTCGCTGCCGCAGTGCCGACTGCGAGCCGGTGACCTGCATCCATCGCCGCCCCCAGCCCGCCCCGCGCCGTCCCTTCCCGGCGCATCCCGTCATTTTGCACGACGCCCTGGACGACCATGGAGATCATCGCCCAGCCCGACGGCATCGTCTGGCAGTGTTGCTCGACCTGGACTCCTCGAGCTCACGCGGTGACGCGGTCCGCTCCGGGCTCGCAGGGTGGAACGGCGACGGGTACCTGCGCGCGGCGGCTCGATGGGGCAGCACGTGGTCGCTTGTGCGGCGCGATCCGCTCCGCGCCGCTACATGATCGGCAAGCCGGACGAGAGTCACTTCGAGGCCGCTACGCTGCGGCAGCGAGGCCTTCGCCCGAAATCAACTGCTCGTGGCCGAGGACATCCGCGAGCGCTTTTCGGGAAGTCTCCCCGGGCATGCCGCTCCATCTGGCGCTCTGCCCCAGCACCTACTGGTGACTACGATCGCGGAGCGCGGCCCACGGACGCACCACGCCGGGATCTTCCGTTGACGCCTTGCCCGACGAGCTCCTCAACCTTCCTGCCGGTGCACCCTGACCTGCTGGGCGGAGAGCCTTCGCGCACCCTCGCACTTGGGAGCTCTCGGACGCGCCGACCTCGTCCACTACCTGACCTCCGCATCGAATGCGGGTGAACAACGCAGTCTCTCGGTGAAGATGCGCTCGCCTGCATCGAAGGCGCGGCGCTGGGATGGTCACCCTGAGCCTCAACGCTGGAACGCTGGAGACCTGATGCGCGCGTGCAGCGGGCACGTCGCCTGGTGGAGCGTTCTCGGCAACTTGGACGTGCTTGCTGCGATTTCCGCGCCTGCCAAGCGCGCTGGTTCGGGGTGAGCCTGAGCTTCGTGGTGCAACGCGACAACCGCGACGACCTCTGGAGTTCGCCCGCATCGCGGACACGCAACCTGGACGTGCGACTCTTTGCCGCTGAGCCCCGAAGGCATTCCGAGGTCGACTTCTTCACCGATCCGACGAGGTGGCCCGCGTGGTCGCACGCCTCGACGAGCTCGAGGAGCTGGCAAGGCACGAGGCCCGCTTGGCTCCGCGAGATCTCGGCGCGGTGCGAGAGGCGACCTACAGGCGGTGGCGCGCCGTGCGGCTGCTCCCCGGGCAGCGCAACCTTGCCGACGCTCTAGCAGGGCTGCTCGCGGAACGGCACGACCCCCGCTCGCCGTGGATCTCCAAGTACTCTCGGCGCGGCCCCGGGCACTCGGCTCGCATCGCGCAGCCGTCGCACGCGGGCGGATGATCGCGGGTCAAAGTTGTCTTTCAGGTCGACGCCGTCGCGACCGGCGCTCCGAATCAAACTTGGTTCGTCGCGGAGTACGCAGAACGGAAAGCCGCAGCCGCTCCCGCTGGCGTCCACCGCCACGCCGTGGGCGGCGAGGATCCGGAGCGGCCTCGACCAAGCGGGCGCAACCTCGTCGAGCGGCATCACCGACGCCCGCCAGAGCACAGGGTCGTGGTAGCTCGTGGGGTAGGAGAGGTCAGTTTCGCGCAGCGGGTTTTCGGCGGCGATGGATGAAGCGGGCGACGATCGCGCGGGCATGCTCGGCGAGTTGCGGCAGGTTCAGTCGCTCGATGACGGTGTTGAGCTGGACGCTCATGCCGGCGCGCAGGCAAGCCGCGATGCCTTCTTCGGTGGCCGCATGGGTCCCCGGGGCTCGAGTCAGCGCGTCCGGAGATTTCGCAGGTGGCCGATGCGGATACGAACACGCTCGGCGCCCGCCGCGCGGAGCTCGGCCAAGAGCGCGGGCTTGCGCAACAGCACGGCGTTGGTCTGAAGCTCGACGCTCAGGCCGAGCTCGTCGTGCGCGCGATGAGCGCGGGAGTGACCGATACAGGGTCGGCTCGCCGCCCGAGAGCACGAGCTCCGGGATGCCCAAGGCGGCGATCTCCTCGAAGCAGGCCAGGGCCAGCGGCTCCGGAGGGTCGGGCCAGCGCCGGCCTTGCCAGCACATGCTGCAGTCCTGGTTACAGCGGAAACCGAGGCGAATGATCGCGCTGGGCCGCACGCTGCCCGCCGAGACCTGGCGGTGCCATGCGATCATCGACCTTGGCGTAGAGCCCATGCGTTCGAGGGCACGGATCAGTGCGGGCGACTTCCGAGGCGAGCACGGACCCGGGCAAAGGCTCTAGCTGAGCGCGGATCGCTCCCAGCAGCGCCGCGCGCTCGGGGTCGGCATGTGGGTCCGTCCTGATCCCGGCCGCGACGATAGGAAACGAAGAGCGACCCGAGGCCGAGCCACGCGCCTCGTGCCGGCGCTTCGTCCCTGAGCTCCAGCTCGACGCGCGCACCAGCCGGTGACCCCACCGAGACCACCAGCAGGCCGAGCCGCCCCGGCGCCGGGTTGGCGCGGGGGCGCGAGACGACGCTCGCGCGAGCATCGAGGCCGAGCAACGTGCCAAGCGCGGCCTCCACCGGCCTTCCCAGGGTGGCGACGAACGGCGTGAGATCGTCGCTGCTGGCCGCACCCTTCACTCGACAATCATGCGTCGGCAGGTGACCCCCGTGCAAGCGCGCTACCATGTCGCCATGCTGCTGCTCGGAAGCCCGACTGCACGCCTGTCGCTCTCGGTGGTGCTGGCGAGCGCGTGCGCTACGGCACCGACCTCCGAGAAGCCCGCGAGCGCGCCGGTGCGCGCAGGGCCGGCCGTCGCAGCGACGACGGCTCCGTCCCCAGCCTCGGGCTCCCCGTCGACCGCCGAGCTCTCGGCGATCGCCGAGCGCATGCGCTCCAGCCGACACTGCAAGGACACCTGTTGCACCGGGGAGATCCCGCCGGCCTACCAACGCGCGTGGCCCGGCTCGCCGGATGCCGCGGCCGCGCCGGCCTTGCGAGCGATCTTGGACGCGCCCGCGAGCCCCGCGGTGCACGCCGTCGCTGCGCTCTGGCTCTCGCGCGCCCTCGACGTCGACGACATCCCTCGCTTGGCCCGCTGCATGGATGCGACCGAGCCCGCCGGCGTGTTTCCCACGGTGATGGTCGGGCAGGCCGCGCAGCGCTGCTACCCGGTCGGCTGGAGCGAGCAGACGCTCGGGCGGGTGTGTGTGGACGCCATCGGGCGGATCACCGCTCGTGAGTTCGCGAGCGCGTCCGAAGCGCGCGCCTGGATGAGCACTCACCCATCGCCCCTCGACTCCTTCGAGTATTGGCAAAAGGTGGTCGGCGTTTCGCGCCCGGCCCCGAACGAGCTCCTCGCGCGCCTGCTCCGGCACAGCCCGGAGCTCTATTTCCGCGTGGCTGCGCTCGAGCCGGACGTGCTCGACCGAGCGTCGTGGGCCACTTTCGAACGGGTGGCGCGCGAGCAGATCGGCGGCGACCGGATCATCGCGCTGCTGAAGAAGCAGCAGGGCTGGCCCGAGCTCGCCCCGCCGGATCAATTCGCCCGCTTCGCCAGCACCGTGCTCAGTCACGCCCGCGAGATATTCAACTCGACCCACGCACCCGCGCTCCTGGAGCTGTGGCAGGGCCGTGGCTGCTGCACCGAGGATTGGGTGCGCGCCGAGCTCGCCGTGGCGGTGAGCCGGCTCGAGCCAGACCAAGGACGCCAAGTGCTGCTCGACACGCTGGCGGAGCTCCAACACTCCCAAGCTGCGGTCCTGGAAGAGCTCGCGCGCTCCCATGCGACGGAAGAGAGCGCGACTTTGGAGCGCTGGTTCTACGGCGACGCGGCGAAGCGCGCCGGCAACCAAGACGAGCTCGCCACCGCCATCGTGCGCGGCCTCGAGGGACGCGCCAACCTGCGTCTGGTCCTGAAGAAGAAGACGCCCAGCGCCGAAGCGAGGGAGCTGGTCGAGCAGGTGATCGCCAAAGCTGCCTCCGCCGGCTTTCCGGCGCCAGAGACGTGCCGCGGTTACCTGGGCCCAAGGGCCGGCAAGGGCTCGAGCGCCGAGGCGTGGAAGAATGCGAGCCGAGAAGCGACGGCGCTCCGGGCGAAGTGCCTGAAGGGCGCGCTTCAGTGGATCCGCCAGCCCTGAGGCGGGCGCACGCCGTCACATCTTGCTGACGCAGTGCCCGACGTCGCCACCTTGTCCGCCGGCCTCGCAGGTCGCGGAGGTTGCGGCGTAGCCACCCACACCGCAGACCTCGGGCCCGTCGCAGACGGCCTGGTCCCACTGGGTCTGCAGTTTCTTCAACTCTGCGACGGCGTCGGTGTTGCTCGAGTCGACGAACTCGTACTCGCCGCACTCGAGGCTCTTCTTCACCAGCAAGTCGCACTTGGACGTGCCCGGGAAGAGCGAGCACTGCTTGGCCTTGACCAGAGCGGAAGCGAACTGGGTGCTGATGTCCGTGCACTGGGTGCCGCCGCTCCCGCTGTCCGCCGCCCCCATGCCCCCGGAGCCCGCGGCCCCTCCGCTGCCAGTGCCCGCGCTTCCGGCAGCGCCGCCGCTGGACACCTGCCCGGCCGCGCCTCCCGTGCCAGCGGCGTCGGAAGACGAAGAGCTACAAGCAGCCGACAGCAACGCGATCGGGACCAAGAACTTCCACAAAGACATGGGCACTCCAATCGATGGCACAGGGTGGCTCACGACCACACACTGCACGGTCTTTCGCAACAAGCGTGCCATGGGCGGACCCTCCCGCATCACCAAGCCAAAGCCAGCACCAACGTGTTGTAGCCGGCGTGGATGCCCATCGGCACCACGAGGCCGCGGCTCTTCAAGCGCGCGTACCCGCACGTGAGCCCCAGCAGGGTGTGGTGGACCACGGTGAGCGGAGTCAGGTGGAGCGTCGCGAACATCAAGGACGAGGTCCAAAGCGCGCCCGAGCGTCCGAGCGGCGCCACCAGCGCACCGAGCACGATCCCACGGAAGACCGTCTCCTCGAGCACCGGGGCAATGACCGAGCCGTCCGCGAAAGCCAAGAGCTTCGATTGACCTTGGGCGCGATACAGGGCCATCAGCTCCGCATCGACGGTGTGCCAGACCAGACCGAGGAGCCAAGCCGCCCCCAACGCCCCGAGCACACCCAAGGCGATGCGCCCGACCACGCCGAGGCTCAGCCCCTCGAACGACGCGAACGTGCCGAGGGAGCGCAGTGCGCTCCAACGCGGAGCCGCGAAGAACGTGCCGAGCGCGGCCGCGGCGAGCACCAACTGGATCACGCGCAGCTCCGCGAGGTCGACTCGCCCCAACATGCTCGCGAGGTTCGCGACCAGGAGCACCGCGTAGGCGCCGAGGGCGAGCCAGAGCACGCGCGTGCCGGTGCGCACGCTGACCGGACCGGGCTTGGCCGAGGCGGGGGCTTCCGCCCCAGCCGTGAGCGCTGCGCCGCAACGCCGGCAGAAGGCCGCGCGTGTGCGCTGCTCCGTCCCACAACTGGCGCAAATCGGCTTCACGCGCGCGCGCCACTGCCCAAGAGCGCCCGCGCTTGCAG
>JAXLYN010000095.1:0-19308 GCA_046351435.1 Polyangiaceae bacterium | reverse complement strand
CGTCCGCGTTCACCGAAAGCTCGACGGATCGCGTCGGATCGGCGGTTCGCGCCGGGGGTGCCTCGGCGGGCTTCGGCTCCGGAAGGTGGCGAAATGCCAAGTGCGCCATGCGACCGGGTTTGTCCTCCGTTTGCAGCGACAACCCGACGATCAGCGCCAGAAGCGCGGCGCCCGACACGCCGGCCACCAGCGGTAGGCGCCGGCGCAGGCCGCGCGTCGCGCGGGCAATCGGCTTGCCGCGGCGCGTGGACGCTAGCCCGAGGGTGTCGGTGCGAGGCCCGTCGCCGTCGTCGAGCACCTCAGAAATCGACGGCGCGCTCGAGGGATCCGTGGACACGAACGGGCTCGCATCGGCCAGGCTCACGCGCTCGCGCGAGCGGCGATCGGGCAGGCGAGTGAGCAACCCCATTTGCTCCTTCAGCTCGACGATGCGCTTCACCTTGCCCCTGCGAGAGGCCAGCGCGGGTCCCAACAACTCCTTGACCAACGTCGCGACCTCGCGTCGCTCGGCCATGCCTACGGTTTGTCGCGCGGCCCGCGCGAGCTCTTGGGCGAGCTCGTCTGCGGTCTTCAAGCGCGTGTCGAGGTCGGGATCCAACGCCTTCGCGACCACCTCGTCGAGCTCGGCTGGGATGGAGGAATTGAGCATGCGCACGCGCGGGGGGCGCTCCGAGACGATCTTCAGCAGCGCCACTGCGTCGGGGATGCCCTTGTACAAGCGAGTGCCGGTCAGGAGCTCCCAGGTGACGACGCCCGCGGCCCAAATGTCCACGCGACGATCGAGGGCGTCCCCGCGCGCCTGCTCGGGGGACATGTACGCGACCTTGCCCTTGATGGCTCCGCTGGTCGTCTGGGAGAGGCGCCCGAGCGCCTTCGCGACCCCGAAGTCCGTGAGCTTGGCCAAGCCGTCCACCCCGACCAGGATGTTCTGCGGCGAAAAGTCGCGGTGCACGAGCCCGGCGTGATTGCCGTCCGCATCCAAGAGCTCGTGCGCGGCGTGCAGCCCGCCGAGGGCGTCGTCCATCAGCCGCAGCGCGATCGGCACGGGCAGCGGCTTGCCGGCCTTCTTGGCCCTTCGCGCCACGCCCGACAGGCTGTCCCCCTCGACGTACTCCATCACGACGAAGAGCCCGTAGGGGTCCTCACCCACGTCGAGCACGCTCACCACGTTGGGATGTCGGATGCCAGCGGCGAGAATCACTTCGTCCAAGAGCGCGACCGTGAACTCCGGTGACTTGAGGTGCGAGTGAGAGAGCTTGAGCGCGACGTCGCGCTCGAAGCCGCCGATGCCGCGTGTCCGCGCCAAGAACACGGTCCCCATGCCGCCGCTCGCGATCGGAAGGAGCAACACGTAGCGTCCGACCCGGTCCGGGTGCGCTACGCCTTCGTCGTCCGTCGTCAGCCCCGGCATGCTCCGCCCAGCTCGAAGATAGCGCAACTGACTTCGGCTCGCGCGCGGCTTCCTTTGTCGCGGGTGGGAAGCAGGACCTTCAGGGCCAACGAGCGAGGAACTCGCCGATCTTCGCGATCGCTTCGCGACCCTCGGGCAGCATGCCCGCGAAGGCGTGGAAGACGTGGAACATCTCGGGCCAGACTTCTGCGGTCACCTCGACTCCCGCGGCGCGTGCCCGCTCCGCGAAGCGCCTGGTGTCGTCGAGCAACACCTCTTCGTCGCCCACGTGCAGCAGCAAAGGAGGCAAGTTGCCGAGGTCGCCGTAAAGCGGCGAGGCTAGGGGATGACGAGCGTCCGTCGCGTCGAGGTACAAGGCCGCGCACGGATGCATGAAGCTCGGAGTGATCATGGGGTCCACTCCCGCGCGCGACATGAACGAGTCACCGGTCATGGCGAGGTCGGTCCAGGGTGACAGCGCGATTGCCGCATCGGGGAGTGGCAGCTCGGCGTCTCGGGCCGAGAGCAGCGTCGCCAGCGCGAGCCCGCCGCCGGCCGAATCCCCGGCGACGAAGCTGCGCCGCGCCCGTGCCGGGCCGAGGGGTCCCGTTTCGAGCATGAACCCGAGCGCGGCGACTGCGTCCTCGAGCGCGGCGGGGTGTGGATGCTCGGGCGCCAACCGGTAGTCGATGAGCAAGACCGTCACCCTTGCGGCGCGGCTGATGCGCGCGGCCAGGGCGCGATGCGAAACCCTCGAGCCGGTGACGTACGCGCCGCCGTGCAAGTAGAGCAGGCGGCGGTCGGGGTCGACCTCGCCGCAGCGCACCCACTCGGCCGGCACGCCCGCAGCGTCCACCTCTTCGACTTCGGTGCCGCGTGGGGAGCGTCCGGCGGCGGCGTCCAGCAGCGTGCGCATGAGCGGGACGTTGTCGCGGGTCGGGAGCTCGCGGGGCAGCATGCGCAGCATCGCGATGATGCGCTCACGTTCCGGGGAAGCCATGGGGCCAGAAGCTAGCGCCCCCGAGTCGGCGTCGGGCCTCTGAGCACGAAACTGCGCAAAAACCCATGCTGTGCCGGCCTGTGCCGGGCGCTCGGATGCCTGTCGCGATCGGGCTTCGGGCGTCGCGCGAGTCCTCGCGCAAAACGCATCAGGCACGAAACTTGTAGCCGACCCATCGACTCGTGCGCGCGCCGGTTCGCGCGCTTCCTGGGAGATGGCCATGGCTCGACAAAGTGCGACCTCAGGCATTGGGAGGCGGTTTCTTCAACTGGTCAGCGCGGCGGCGCTGGCCTTCGTGGTCGGGGGCGGGTGCTCATCGACCAGCGGCACCGAGACGGAATCCGGCGGACCCGGAGGCGACAAGTCCTCGAACGGCTCGATCCGCATCGACGAAGCCGCGTTGGTGGGCACCGCCAGCGGCGGCAAGCTTTCCATCGACATCCCGGTGGAGGCACTGTCGAGCCACGCCAGCGGGACGCTCAACGTGTCGCTGCGCATGGTGGACGGCTCGAAGACGCTGGAGAGCACCAAGCGCAGCTACAGCGTGAGCCACGGCACGCTGGGGCACGTCGTCGCGAGCTTCGACGTTCCGCCCACGGTGTCACAGCAGGCGGATTGGGTCCGGAGCAATGTGCGCATCGACGACGGGTCAGCGCACGGGTTGCGCATCACGACCAGCCTGCTCCGGGTCGTTTCGCCCTACGAGCTCCAGCTCCAGGGACCGAAGAACGTGTCCCAGAACAAGACCGTGAACTACCGGATCCACGCCCAGAACCCGCTGACACAGGCGCCCATCGCCGATCTGCCAGTCGTGCTCGCCGTCGCCAAGGACCAAGTCGCGGTGCAGACCCTGCCGGGGACGACGGACGCGCTGGGCGACGCCGTGTTCAGCGTCGCGGTGCCGGAGACCGGCGCGTACACCGTGTTCGCCACCACGACGAACCAGGGGACCACGGCGAAGCTCAGCGGGGGCATCGACGTCGCCGAGCCCGGGCGCAAGGTCCTGCTCACCAGCGACAAGCCGCTGTATCAGCCGGGCCAGATCATCCATCTGCGGGCCCTGGCCCTCGCGCCACCGGAGAACAAGCCCATCCTGGGCGCCAGCGTGACGTTCGAGGTCGAGGACGGCAAGGGCAACAAGATCATGAAGCGCGACGTTCCGGGCGATGCCTGGGGCGTCGCGGCGACCAACTTCGAGCTCGGCCGGATCCTCAACATGGGGACCTTCAAGCTCCGCGCCATCGTGGACGGCACGGCCACCGAGAAGACCGTCGAGGTCTCGCGCTACGCGCTGCCCAAGTACAAGGTCGGGCTGACGGTCGACAAGAACTGGTACCTGCCCGGAGACACCTTGAAGGGCGCCATCGACGCCGGCTACTTCTTCGGCAAGCCGGTGGCCGGCGCCGACGTGCTGATCGAGGGAATCACCTTCGACATCGGCGAGACGGTGTTCCAGAAGGTGGTGGGCAAGACCGACGCCAGCGGCAAGATGGACTTCTCCCTCGCGCTGCCCCCGAGCCTGGTGGGGCTGCCCCTGGAGCAGGGCAACGCCCTCGTGAACCTGCGCATCACGCTGACCGACACCGCGGGCCAAGAGGTGAAGAAGGACACGCCGGTGGTGGTGGCTCAGTCCGCGGTGAACCTGGTCTTGGTTCCGGAGGCCACCGCGCTGGTGCCCGGCTTGGAGAACCGTCTGTCGCTCTTCGTGACCGATCCGCTCGGTGCGCCCATCGCCGGTGCCGCCGCCGAGGTCCAGGCCGGCAGCAAGACCCTGAACGCCACCACCGACGCCTGGGGCTACGCGGAGGTCCAATGGACGCCGGGCGCCAGCGACGGGACGAGCATCGGCGTCAAAGTCACCCCCGACCAGGGTGCAGCGGTGCAGAAGACCTTCTCGTTCACGCAGCAGGCGGGCAGCGAGCACGTCCTGGTGCGCACCGACAAGAGCGTCTACGCCGTCGGCGACAGCGTGAAGGTGCAGGTCATCGCCTCCGCGGGCGAAGCCCACGCCTACGTGGACTGGCTGAACCAGGGCCAAACCGTGGACATGCGGACCATCGATCTCGACGCCAGCGGTGTCGGCAGCTTCGTCATGCCCGTGGACACGACGCTGCTCGGGTTAGCCGAGTCGAAGCCTACGTGGTGGATCCCGACGGCAGCGTCGTCCGCGCGGGCCACACGATCTTCGCGCGCACCAGCTCGTCATGAGCGTCAACGGGCACCGACAAACCACTGTATGCCCCCGGCGCGCCGTAAACCGATTCTCGGTGCTCGACGAGACCGGCAAGCCCGCGGTCGCAGCGCTCGGCGTCCAGATCGTGGACGAGGCGGTGTTCGCCCTCATCGACGCTCAGCCAGGGTTGCTCAAGACCTATTTCCAGCTCGAGGACGCGTACAGCAAGCCCCAGTACGAAGATCAACCGCCGCCCGGCTCCTGCCCGATCTCCTGTTCGACAAGACCGGGTCGAGCGATCCCGCGGAAAACCAAGGCGGCTCAGGACAAGACGCAGCGCTCGCGGCGGGCTGGCGTCGATCACGGGGCTCGCCCTCGGCAGTTGGTCGGACGTGCTCGCCAAGGCGACCCAACTGCTCGCGCCCTACTACGCCGCCGAGGTAGGCGCCTGCTCGCCGAAATACCGGCCATCGCCGCGAAGGTGGCGGCAGCGCTCGCCGCCGACGGTTGCACCCGCAACTCTACTACTGCGATCAGCTGGAGAAGAGCTTCCCCGAGGCCTTCGCCGAGGGTATGAAGAGCAAGCTCGCGGGCTACGACTACCAGGGCAACGCTTATGTCGACGAGTCGCAGCAGTGGGACTACGCGATTCGCCTGCGGACCTCCGGGCCCGACGAGAAGGCCAGCACCAGCGACGATCAGACCTTCACCATCGCCTTCGCCGACCTGGGTGTGAACTTCTACGGAGGCGTGCCCGGGGCTGGGGGCGCTTCCGGGTGGTGGCGGTTTCGGCAACGCCGGCGGTCTGGGTGGCGCCGGCGGCGCAGCAGCCGGCGGCAGCACGAGCACGGGTGGCGAGGCCGGCACGGGCGAGAGCGGTCCGCGGGTGCGCCAGGACTTCCCCGAGACGCTGTACGTGAACCCCGAAATCATCACCGGCGCCGACGGCAAGGCCACCCTCGACCTCGACATGGCCGACAGCATCACCGAATGGCGCGTCTCCAGCTTGGCCCATTCGGCCGAAGGCAAGCTCGGCGGCGGCGTCGCCGGGGTCAAGGTGTTCCAGGACTTCTTCGCCGACGTGAACTTCCCGGCCACCCTCACCCGCGGCGACGAAGTCCAGTTCCCGATCGCCGTCTACAATTACCTGACCACTCCCGAGAGCGTGAAGCTCGAGCTCTCCTCCAGGCAGTTGGTACACGGCGTTGGGCCCCACGACGACCACCGTGAACGTCGGTCCCGGCGAGGGTGGTGGGTGTGCGCGCTTCCCGGTGAAGGTCGAGACCGTCGGCCTGCAGACGCTCACGGTGAAAGCCACGGGGAGCAAGGTGGCCGACGCGGTCGCGCGCAAGGTATTGGTGGTGCCCGACGGCAAGGAGCTGTCCGACGCCATCAGCGGCTCGCTCGCAGGCAACGTGAAGCACGACGTCAGCTTCCCTGCCAATGCCGTGCCCGGCTCGCAGGAGCTCTACCTGCAGGTGTTCCCGGCGTTCCTGTCCCAAGTCGTGACGGGCATGGACAGCATGCTCCAGGTCCCGAACGGCTGCTTCGAGCAGACCACCAGCACCGCGTGGCCCAGCGTGCTGGTGACCCCACATGACCCAAACCGGGCAGATCGCACCCCGGAGATTCAGCTCTCAAGGCCGAAAGCCTTCTGTCTGCGGGGTATCAGCGTCTGCTCACCTTCGAGCACAAGGGCGGCAGCTGCTCTTGGTTCGGCGACAGGACGGCGCCTTATCTCTCCGTCACGGCGTTCGGCTTGATGGAGTTCGCCGACATGGCCAAGGTGATGCCCGTCGACCCGGCCATGATCGCGCGCACCCAAGCCTGGCTGCTCGCACAACAGAAGCCGGACGGCTCGTGGGAAGGTGACCAGTCGGAGTTCTTCAGCTTCCAGACCAGCGTGGTCAGGAACACCGCGTTCGTGCTCTGGGCGCTGGCGGAGAACGGCTACACCGGGCCGGAGATGCAGCAGGCGGTGAGCTTCGTCAAGAGCAAGCTCGGCAACGACGAGGACTCCTACACGCTGGGCATGGTCGCCAACGCCTTCGCCGGCGCGGCCCCGAACGATCCGGCCACGACGACCTTGCTGGCGAGCTTGGACGCCAAGAAGAAGACCGACGGCAAGAAGCTCTACTGGGACTCGGACGGCACTCAGACCAACTTCTATTCCGCGGGTAACGACGCGGCCGTCACGGCCACGGCCCTGGTGACCCACGCCATGCTGCGCGCGGGTGGTTACAAGAGCACGGTGGACGGTGCGCTCGAGTACTTGGTCGGCAGCAAGGACCCGATGGGGAACTTCGGCTCGACCCAGGCCACCATCTGGACCTTGCGGACTCTGCTCTTGGCTGCCGAAAAGGGCACCGAGGGCGCGGTGGGCAGCTTCTCCGTGAGCGTCGATGGAACGCTCTTCACCACGCTCTCGCTCACCTCCGACAAGCCCGATGTGATGACCACCGTGGACATGAAGACCCTGGCCACGCTCGCATCGCACCAAGTCGAGCTCACCTTCGTGGGCACGGGCAAGGTCAGCTACAACCTGGTGACGCGCCACAACCTGCCTTGGGCTCTGGTTCCCCCCGAGCCGGGTGGGCCGCTCTCGGTCAGCGTGAGCTACGACAAGACGACGCTCGCGGTGAACGACATGGCCCTGGCGACCGTGACGGTGGTGAACAACACCGCGAGCATCCAGAACATGGTGATCCTCACCGTCGGCATTCCGCCCGGCTTCGCCGTGCAGACCGACGACCTGGAGGCGTACAAGACCCAAGGGCTGCTCTCCAGCTACGAGCTCACGGGCAAGCAGCTCACGCTCTACCTGACCGCGCTGCCGGCCTCGGCGACCCAGAGCTACAAGTACCACTTGCTCGCCACCATGCCGGTCAAGGCCAGCGACGGCGGCGCGCAGGCCTACCTCTACTACGAGCCGGAGAAGAAGACGTCCGCGCCGCCGACGGCGATGGATGTGAACGGCGGTTGAGGTGCGCAGCGCCGCACTCGGCTAGCATCTTCGCGTGTCTACGAAAGCCCACGACGACTGCGCTTCGGATCCGGTGATTCTGCACCTGGACGAGGACGTGGTCGTCGTGGACAAGCGCGCGGAAGGCTCAGCGCACCGTCGCCGGACTCGGCCGGCCGAACCTCGCGGGCAGCTCGAGAAGCTTGCCCTTTGCTCGGCGGTCGCATCTGGGTGGTTCAGCGCTTGGACTTCGGCACCAGCGGAGTCTTGCTCTACGCGCGGAGCCCCGAGGCCAGCCGCGCCCTCGCCGAGACGTTCCGGACCCGCGGTCGAGCGCGAGTACCTGGCCGTGCTCGAGAGCGAGGCGGAGCTGCCAGGCGGGGCGCGACGTCGATGCGCCGGTTCGCGGCCGCCGCGCCGTCACCGACTTCACGTTTCGAGCGCATCGGGCCTGCTCGCATGCCGCTGGCCACGCCGACGACCTGCCGCTTTGCTCACCGGGCGGACGCACCAGATCCGGAAGCACGCGCGGTCACTGGGCAGCTTCGTCCTGGGTGACCCACGGCACGGTACCCGCACGAACCACGACCCACCGCGCCTGGCGCTCCACGCCGCTCGTCTGGCCCTGCGCCATCCGACGACCGGCGCTGCGCTTCGAGCTTCGAGCCGAGCTGCCTCAGGACCTGGCCGACTGGCTCCAAGCGCTCCGCGAGCATGCCGACCTCGAGGTCGGCTCGACGCGTCAGGCCCCGTCTACGTAGTAACCTTCGAGCGGTTCATGCGTCGCTTCGGCACTCTGGTTCTGCTCTCTTGCGCTGCCGGCTGTGGCGCAGGCCTTCCACTCCCGCTTTTCCCAATCCCGAGCCACGGGTCACGGCGACCCGCGCGACGAGAACAGCTCGCGCGGACCCTGTGTGCGCGCGGAGCGGTTACGACTCGAACGCCGGCTGCGTCATCGCCGCCTCGGGCTTTTTCGAGTCGTTTTTCGCAACGACGCGAGCGACGCGCATTCCGGCCAACGGGGGTCGCGCTGGCGCTCGACGGCGAAACCTCGTTCGAAACCAACGACCCTCGGCTGCTGCAGGCCAAGAGCGTCCGCGCGATCACGGGACGTGTCGAGCCCGGCCAGCACGAGCTCGGCGTGCACCTCTTCTACGCCGGCAACGGATACGGCGTGTTCTCGTATCTGAAAGGCTATCGCTTCGTGGTCCGGACCAGTCTCGGCTTCCGGGGCGCGCCCAGGTCGCGACATGGCGCTCGTGGTCGTGGGTGAGGAGCGCGGTACGCCGGAGACGCCCCTCGAGAAGCGCCTGCGCGCGCGCCTCGAAGCCGAATGGTGAGGGGCGCTCAGTACGGATGCGCCGGGTAGCCCGCTGCGGCGCAATACTCTTTGTACGCGGGCATGATGTAGTCGATGTAGTCCCTCTGCTTGTACTCGGTACAGCCGGTGGTGCTGCCGTGGGAAGCGAGGTTGCCCAGGGCCATCAGCGTGTACTGGTCTTCGGTGCAGCCGGGGAACAACGACTTCACTTCGGCGCGGTTGCCGGCGAAACCCGCGACACCGATGTGGATGACCGCGTCGGGGTTGAAGATCAGTTCGCGAATCCGGCGAGCTCTGGTCCGTGGTGAGGTTCGGGTGCCCGTTGGCGAGAAAACCTGCGTTGCCGGCAATGGCGCCGCGCAGAACAGCTTGCATCATGCCGTAGCAGTGCGCTTCCGACTCTTTCCAGCCGCTGGGCGCCGCAGGGCAGGTTCGGGCAGCCGTCGGCGGCGTAGTCGAAGCGCGATTCGCCGTAGATCATCGCTTTGACGATCATGGGGTCGGGCTCGGAGTACTGCGCGGTCCATTTCAGGATCGAGCAGTCCGCGACGTCGGCTGACACGCCGGTCTGCTGTGCGACGAGCCCGGTCTTCAGCGGGTCCTTCGCGCAGGTCTCGGGCGTGTAGCTGCCGCCGCTGCCGCCGCCACCACCGTTGCCACCACCACCGCTGCCACCCTTGCCGCCCGTCCCCGCGTCTCCATCGTCGCTGCCGCAGCCGAGCACGAACGGTCCGAGCGCGAGGAGTGCAATCCAAGTGGCTCTCATGGCTTCAAGATACATCAGGAGCTATCCTGCGGTCGTGGCAGGAGTGGCCTCGCCCCTTGGGCGCCTGGTACAGGTTGCGCTCGCAGTGGGTGCAGGCCTCCTGTCGTCACACTGTTCTCTCAACGATCTGGACGAAACGCGCGGGTCGGGCGCTCTCGGCGGAACCGGCGGCGCGAGTGACGCGGGCGGCGATGGGGGCGTGGTGGCCAGCGGTGGATTCCCCAGCGGGGGCGCGCCGGATTCGGGGAAGGACTCCGGGGGAGACAGTGGGAACACCGGCGGCGGTGGCAGCGGTGGTAGCGGTGGCAGCGGCGGTTGTCCGAGCGGGCAGAAGCTCTGCGCGGGGACCTGCGTCGCCAAGGCGGTGGACAACGGCTGCGACGGCGCGGACTGCGCGCCTTGCGCGTTGAGCCACGCCACGGCGACCTGCTCCGCCGGGCAATGCGCGGTCGGCAGCTGCAACGGCGGCTTCGGCGACTGCGACCAGAACCCGTCGAACGGCTGTGAAACCAGCCTGGGCGTGAGCGACCACTGTGCGAGCTGCACGGACGTATGCAGCGCGCCCGTCGGAACCACGGCTTGCGTGGGCGGCGCCTGCAAGGTCACGGCTTGCCCCTCAGACCGCGCGGACTGCGACGGGTTGGCCGGCAACGGTTGTGAGGCGGACCTGACGACGTCCGCGACGTGCGCCTCGTGCAGCACGCTGTGCGCCCCCGGTCTGCCGTGCACGAAGACTCCGGGTGGAAACTACATCTGCGCTTGTTCCTCGGACGCCGCCTGCTTGAACGGCGGCACCTGCTACCTGGGGTTCTGCATTTGCGGCGGCACAGCGTGCGCGTTCAACCAACGCTGTACCTTGATCGGCACCTGCTTCTGACATTCGGCAGCGAAGGTGCTAAAGTCCGCGCCATGCGGGTGTTGGGAACAAGCGTATTGGTTTGTGGTTTGGTCTTGGTGTTTGCGGGGTGCAGCAGCGATTCGGGCGGCGGCGGCACCGGTGGAGCGGCCACGGGTGGTGCCGGCGGTGCGGGCGCGGGAGGCACCAGCAGCGGCGGGACCAGCAGCGGCGGCGCCGCGGGGTCGGGCGGGGGCGGGACCTGCTCGGTCTTGAGCTGGAACGGCTGCCCGGTGTTCCGGAACTGCATGAACACCAAGTGCGGCACGGAAATCGAGGCCTGCTACGGGCCGAACTTCGCCAACGACGAGGCCGCCGGCAGCAAGTGCGAAAGCTTGTGGAGCTGCTCGAAGACCTGCACCTGTGGCGACACGGCGTGCCTCATCGGGACCTGCTACACGTCGGCACCGGCAGATTGCAAGACGTGCACCGAAGCCATCTCCAATTGCGCCACGGCTCCAGTGCGCCGCCGAGCAACAGCAGTGTTGAGGCGCTAGCGGTCCAGCCGCTCGCGGAGCGCTTGCAGCGGCGATGCTGCGTGGCGCTCGCCCATCCGGTTGGGATCGCCCGCGACTCCGGCGATCAAAGCCCGGGCGCCGGCCGCGTCCCCGACGGCGGCGCAGAGCCACGCTCGCGCCGCTTGCAGGCTCCGCACCTCCGCCATCGAAGCCAAGCCCTCACCGGAGCCCGTGGACCAGGTCCCGATCTGCCACTGCCACTCCTCCGCCGCGCGCAGGTGACCGGCGGCCTCGGCGGCCACCCCGGCGTCCGGTCCGGCCTCCACCCATCGCTGTACCTGGCCCGGAAGGTCCGGGTCCGCAGTGAGGCCGAGCAGCGCACGTGCCCAGCGCTCCTCGAGCTCGCGTAGGCGTTCGACGGCGCGTCGAAACGATCTTTGGCGAGCAAGGACTGCAATCTCGAGAGCTCGGCGGCAAAGTCGTCCATGTCGTGGACGAGATGATGACACGACGCCCCGGGCTACGACATCCCGGCACGACCGGCTCCGCTGTTCGATCGCTAGATCGGCCGGCGGCGACCTTCGAGTAGGCTCGGCCACGGAGGAGGCGCCTCATGCCGCGAAAACTCGCGACCGTTGGAGACACCTTCGCCGTTCGACTCGGGAATCGATCCTTCGGTGCCTTTCGCATCGTCTGGGCGCGCCACGACTGGGGCCACACTTCTGTCGTGGCGCTGGGTGGTTCGGCAAGCAGCCCCCAGTCTCGCGGCGCTCGAGCAGGCGCCCGTGCTCGAGCGGCTCATCCTGGGTACTCCGGCCCGTTCTGGGTTCGCATCTTGAAAGGACGCCGTCCCCGACGGCTACCTCCTGATCGGCAACGTGCATCCATCGGCGGCCGAGCTGGCGCTGCCCTTGGGAGACGATTGGCGCGATCCGGCTCAAATCCGCCGCTCGAGCGTGTGGAAAGCCGTCGAGCACACGCTCTACCGAGGAGCACCGCTTTCGGAACGACGCGAAATACCGAGCGACGCTCGCGGCGAAACCCCAGCCGGGTGACGTCTTCGCGGTGCCGCTCGGTCCAATCTGGGGCGTCGCCCAACTCGTCGCGATCTCGGGGCGCATCGACGAGGACAGCTTGGCCATTCGCCATTGGGTCACGGGGAGCAGCACGGCCTACGAACAAGCTCCCTCGCTCGAACAGGCGCGCTCGGGGCTCGCCGACGCCACGCGCATCGTGAGCTCCGGAGACTTGCCACCCGAGAACGCAGTCCACCTCGGCCGTGCGCCGGTCTCCGTGAGCATTCCGGAGTGGGTCGACGTGCTCGGCGGATGGCAGTCCGTTCTCCCCCGAGTGCCCAAAGCCGAGACCGACGCGCGGGTCTCCGCGCCTCCCAGCCCCGCTCCGCCTCGCAACGTACCCGCGCCGCTCACGCTGGCCAGCGTCGAGACGGTGGAACGCGAAGATCTGTGCGCGGCGCTCTCGGAGCTCGGGCGCTCGGCAGGGATGGACGCCGACGCGCTCCACGCATTGATCGATCGCGAACGCGACTGGTGAGGACGCTCCGAGCGCCGCACGAACCGACTTGTGTCCAGGAAAGAGAGAGTGTTGGATTGGAGCTGTGGCGGCGCGCGCATCCCCTGCTCGCGCTTGCGAAGAGCTTGACCCGTACAAGGCACTGACGACGCTCTCGACGAGCCAGCCATGAGCAAAGACTCCTCGTTCTTGGTCTACATCCCTGGCGCTTGCACGCTCGAAGACGCCGAGCGTGCGCTGGTGGCCGCCAAGCTCGGCGTCACGCGGGACGGCGATACGTTGGCCGTACGCATGGGCACCGGCCCGACTCTTTTCGTGGGGCTCAACGCGGAACCCTGGGTGGTGTTGGAAGCTACCGAGCTTTCCGAGGACAGCGAGACCCCCGAGATCGCCGAGTGCACGCGTCGGTTCGAGGTGGCCATCGAAGACCTGGAGCAGGCCCTCGACGAGTACAACACCCTGTTCGAGGTGCAGGCCGTGTTGCAGGACCTGACCCACGGCTGGGTGCTGCTTTCGTGGAACGGGGAGCTGATGGCGCCCGAGTGAGCCTGCCCCGCCGGTGTGTCAGCGGAGCCGACCAGCGCGGCAAGGGAGTGCGTCCGGCGTCGCGCAGAAGCTGCACCCGGGAGCGAGTGCTCGTGCAACTTGCACGCGTCGAACCGGGCCGTCGCGCGCCCGTCGTGCCGCGCGGTCGGTGGGCACGCTCCGTGCTTCGAACGCAGCGGCACCCGCCGAGCAGAACATGCGAGCATCGACCTTCCATGCTTACGGTCCGCCCGACGTGCTCCACTTGGAGGACATCACCCAGCCGGTTCCCAAGGCGGACGAGCTCTTGGTCCGTGTCCACGCGACGCCGGTGAGCTTCGCCGACCTGCTGGTGCGGAACTTCCCCGCGGTCGGTCCGCGACAATTTCACATGCCGTTCCTGTTTTGGATTGTGGGCCGGCTCGCGTTCGGCCTGGGCCGGCCGCGAGTCTCCGTTCTGGGCAGCGAGTTCTCCGGCGTGGTCGAGGCGGTCGGCGCGGACGTTCGTCGCTTTGCTCCCGGAGACGCGGTGTTCGGGTTCTCGGGCCCGCGCATGGGCGCGGACGCCGAGTACCTCTGCCTGCGCGAGAGCGGGTTCATCGCCCGCAAACCGACCAACATGAGCCACGAGGAGGCGGCCACGGTGCCGTATGGCGCGATGCTCGCGCTCGACCTGCTCGAGCGGGTCGACTTGCGACCCGGAGCGCGCATCTTGGTGAACGGCGCGTCGGGTGGGATCGGGCCCTTGGTCGTGCAGATCGCCAAACATCGCTACCGGGCCAGGGTGACCGGCGTGTGCAGCACGGCGAAGGTCGAGACTCTACGCGCGCTAGGCGCCGACGAGGTGGTCGACTACACGCGCGAAGACTTCGTGGAGCGCGGCGGAAGCTACGACGTGATCGTCGACATCTTGGGCAAGAGCTCGTTCGCTCACGTTCGCCCCGTGCTGGCTCCGGGTGGACGTCTGGTGTACGTGAGCTTCAAGGAAAAGCAGCTCCTGCAGATGCTCGCGACCGGCCTCGGCAGGGGCCCCAAGGTCGTTTGCAAGCTGCTCGACGAGCGGCGTGAAAACCTGGAGCTGGCGCGCGAGCTGATCGAGGCGGGACAGATTCGGGCCCTGGTCGACCGGGTGTTTCCGCTGGCGCAGGCGGCAGACGCGCACCGCTACGCAGGTCAGTGCACGGAAAGGCCCGGTCGTCCTCAGCGTTGCGGCGCCCGTCGCATGCTAGCGTCACCGAGCTGTGAGCGTTCACTCGCTCGAGGGGCTGGCCGGCCGTGCAGGCGCCGGCAAGGGCTCGCGTCGAGCGGAGCGAGAGCAGTGCCGGGCGGGCATCCGCCTGCCGATTGAGACGCGCGAGCGTGAGATCGACTCCCTCGCGGCCACTTGTGCGCTGCTCGCCGGTCTCTCGATCGCGGCCGCTGCCGCGCCGACACCGACGAAGCAGGCTTCGCGGTCATCCTCGACTTTCCCTCGAGCAAGGTCGCGGCCCGGCACCTGTGGTGGAATGGTTGGGCCGTGGGCTTCAGCGCTTGCAGTGGTGCAGGGAACCATCGCGCTGGCGGCGCACGATCGCGGTCTGCGCATCGACAGCGCCGTGGGCGCGGCCCGGGCTGTGCCTGGGCGTCGCCGGCGTGCTGCTCCAGCCCCGCACGGCGATCACGGCCAGCAGCAGTACCCGTGCGCTCGATGCCTCGACGCCCGCGGCTCGGCGCCTCCGTCTGCGTCGTGCCGAGGCTTTGCTCGATCAGATTGCGCAGGAAGAGATCGAGGGCCGCTCCTGGGTTCCGCACGTCGCCGGCGCCAGCGTGAACCTCGCGGGCTCGGCCGTGCTTTGGATCGGCTACGGGCGTTACCTTTCGGGCTGGCTGAACCTATTGGGCGGCACCCTGGTCACCGAGCTCCAGATTGCGACGCGTCCGACCGCCGCCATTGCCCTGTCGGAGCGCCACCGCCCCCAGCGGGTGAGCCTCTGGCTCGTGCCGACGCCGGGCGGGGCCGCAGTCGGCGGAGCTTTCTGAGCCGCTCGCCCGGCGCACGCCGGACCTGCGCCGCGCCGGCGAGCGGCTAGAAGCTGCCCGCCGCGCCGACGAAGAAACCCTCGGACGTCACCGCGACGGACGGAGCGAGCTCCAATCTCAGCTCACGTGACCGTCGCGGTGACTCGCGTGGCTCCCGCGACGGGCTCGAGTCGGGCTGTTGACGCGATGCCGGGCGGTCTGTTGCGTAAGCGAAAGATGCCGCGTCGGCGATCGCAGCCATCGCGAGCACGGAGTAGCCCGCAGCGAACGCATCGGAGCAATCGACCCTGCGCTCTTGGTCCTCGTCGTGGCAGCCCACTTGAATCGCGACGAAGGCCCCGCCGACGACGCCAACGGCTCGCAGCCCCAAGCTGCCGAGGGCCTGGATGCCGTTATGGTGCGCGAGTTGGGTGATTGGCGCGCCGAGGCTGTACGCCGACAATCCGGCGATGAGTTGAGTCGTCTCGTGGGCCGTGGCCATGACGCTGATGGCGGCCGCATCGAGCCCGAGCCCCTGCCACCCGTACCAGTAGGGCTCGACCCCCGAGTGTGGCACCGGTGGCACGGTTTCCTCGCCGGCTCGTTGCCTGGGCACGACACCGAGGGCTTGCGCGCTTCCCGAGGCGCAGTAGGTCGCGACTACCAGCGCGCCAAGGGCGCCCGCGAGCGTTGCACCGCGCATGAGAGCGTTCGGATGCAACGCCTGAGCCAAGCTCCGAGATGGCCAGATGTTCGTGGTCGATGCGGTTCGAGATCACCACGCCGAACGCGACGCGACAGTCGCGTGCTGACCTTCTGCTGATGACGGACGCTCGACATCGGCGTCGCCACACCTATCATCGCCCGATGGCGTGTCCCGTGTGCGGCACCATCACCGCGACTGCGAGGGCCAATACCGGCAGAGGAGAGTACTTCGGTGACCCGATCACCCGAATGACCCGCTACGACCTCGAGTCCAGCGACGATTTCTGGGAGTGCCCGGAGTGCAGCGCGGTCTTCGTCTGGCACGACGACACGTCGTTTACTGGCTCTGGAAACAACGACGAGGAGACGCTCACGCGCGTGGGTCTGGAAGAGGCCGCAGCGATCCGCACGCTCGCCCACCGTGCGGCCGAGCTCGACGACCGCGAGCTCGAAGCACTGGGCGAAGGCATCGCCGAGACGCCGCCGCCCATCCGTGACCTGGTCGTCACGCTCGTCCGGCGAGACATGAAGACCGCGCAGCGCTTGATCCCAGGCTGGGTCGCGCGCGCCGGCCAGAGCCCGTGGCTGGTCGATCTGCTCGAGCGCCTCGTCACCACGCCCGACGAGGCCGCATGCGTCCGGGCCGCCCTCGAGCCGCACGAGGGTGCGCATCTCGAGCCGCTCAGACGGCACGTGCGGACGGTCGGATGCTCGATCTGTCGAGTCATCCCTTACTACCCGCCGCTCGAAGCGTCTCGAGCCCCCGGGCTCGGGGGCATGCGGCAGCTCGGCCAGGGTCGGCACGACTTGAGAGAGTGTCCGGAGTGCGGATCCCTGTTCAGCGTCGAGGGCGCGGGCGCGACGCGGGTCCCGGAAGCGCTCGCCCAGGCGCTGCGCGAGTGTTTTCACGCGACCGTGGCGTCGCCCGCGGCCCTGAGCACGGTGCGGAATTGTGGCGCAACCTGGAAATGGGTCGGCGAGCTCGTCGAGCAGCGGTCGAAGCCGAGGCAGCTCGTCCCGACCGAGCCCGACGATTCGCTCGCGCTGCGTCGCGAGATCGCCCTGCACCCCGACGATCTCTCGCTGCGCCAGCGCTGGGCCGAGCTGGCCGAGAGCCGCGATCCGGACCGAGCACGGCTCGTGCGCGAGCAGCTCGCGCGTCGCACCAAGCAGCTGTCGAGTCCCGGGTACCGGGCTTTCGTCAGCGCTTCGGAGCAAGCCCTGCTGGAGGCCCATCCGGAGTGGAGCGACGAGCTAGCGCCCTTGGGCGTGGCGAAGGGCGCTCTTCTCGGCGGGTTCGTAGAGAGCATCGTCATCGACGCGGCCACGCTGCTCGCCCGGGGCTCGGAGCTCTACGCGTTCGCGCCCGTTCGCAAGGTCGGGCTGACCGGAGACGTGGCCCTCGTCGCGCAGCTGGCCAAGGACGGCTTGCTCGACCGCATCTGTTGGCTCGATCTGTCCGGTCTGCGTATCGACGCCGAGGTGTTGGCCAGCCTCGCGCCGTTGCCCCGACTGCGTGCGCTGGGTCTCGTGCACTGCGGCGTCACGGATTCGTTGGTCGAAATTCTGTGGCAGGCGTTCCCACGGCTCCACGTCTGCGAGCTCGCGCGCAATCTCTGCACCGATCTGGTGGACAAGGACCTCACGTGGCAGGAAATGTCCCGTTACGAGTGGTTCGCGACCAAGCACGCGGCTGAGCTCGCGGCCAGATATGGGACCCGGCCGTGGATCTACCCATCGAGCTCGCCGGGTGAGACCCCATCGATCTCGAGCAGCTCCTGGCTCGGATCGCGAACGGCTGGTGAGCGTCGATGCGCGCCTCTGCAAGCTCGCGCGACGCTTGACTCGAATGCCCATCCTGGCGACAAGCCCCGCATGCGCACCGCTCGAACGCTCGCCGTCCTCGCCCTCGTCGCCACGACCAGCTGCGATCGCAAGGCCGAGCAAGCTCCCCACCCGGGCCCACCATGACGGCCAAAACCGGGCCGACGCGCAGCCCGAGCCCGAGCCCGAGCCGGCGACATCTGCCACGCCCGCGCCGAAGGTGGACGCGCCCGCGAGCGCGCCCGCGCTGAGCAAGGGCGCGAACCAGCTCGGCTTCGACATCTACGGGAAGCTGCGCTCTCGGTCGGGAAACCTGGCGCTCTCTCCGGCCAGCCTCTCCACGGCCCTTGCCATGACCTGGGGCGGCGCACGGGGCGAGACGGCGAAGCAAATGCAAACCGTGCTCCACTACGCCGGACCCCAGGCGGAAGCGGTGCGCGGGGTCGGGCAGCTCGGGCGCTCCCTCGAGAGCCCCGGTCGCGCCGTGACGCTGCGCACCGCCAACCGGTTGTTCGGCGAGAAGAGCTACACGTTCGAGAAGGCCTTCGTCGAACAGACCCGAGCAGACTTCGGCGCGCCGCTCGAGCCCGTGGACTTCAAGCACGCAGCCGACAGCGCGCGCACGCACGTGAACGGTTGGGTCGAGGACCAGACCCAGAAGCGCATCCGAGATCTGATCCCGCCCAAGGCCGTCAACCCGGACACGCGTCTGATTCTGGTCAACGCCATCTACTTCCTCGGAGACTGGGGCGAGCCTTTCAAGAAGGAGAGCACGGCACCAGCGCCGTTCCACGTCTCGAAGACCGAGCAGCACGACGTCCCGACCATGCGCCAGGCCAAAGAGTTTCGTTTCGTGGCGAAAGACGGGCTCAAAGCCGTGGAGCTGCCCTACAAAGGCGGCGACATCTCGATGCTGATCGTGCTGCCCGACGCCGTTGATGGCCTGGGCGCGCTCGAGGCGTCCTTCGACGCCAAGAAGCTCGAATCCATCGTGGGCTCACTCGGCGATCAGCTCGTGGACGTCGCGTTGCCGAAGTTCGAGGTGAACCCAAAGGAGTCTCTGGCGCTCCGGGACGTGTTGAAGGAGCTCGGCATGCCGCTGGCGTTCGACCCCGACAAGGCCGACTTCACCGGCATCGCGAACCCGCCGAGCCCCGCCGACCGCCTCTACATCGACAAGGTGTTCCACAAGGCCTTCGTGAAGGTCGACGAGAAGGGCACGGAAGCGGCTGCGGCCACCGCTGTCGTGATGCCGCGCGCGGGCGGCATGCCCCCCAAGCCGGTCGAGCTCAAGGCCGACCACCCGTTCTTGTTCTTCATCCGCGATCATCAGACCGGGTTGGTTCTGTTCATGGGTCGAGTCAGCGACCCCGCGTGAGCATGCCGAGCGTCCAGGGCGGTACCCGTCACCTCGGGGCAGCCGAAGTGGCGTGTCAACGGGATCGGGTGGGGGCTCCGCGACGGGCGGGGCGGGCAGCGCGTGAGTGGCGGCAGCGGTGGCGTTGCGGGCACTTCGAGCGGAGGCACGGGCGGCAAGAACAACTTCGCCTGCACCCCAACGTCGGGCATGACGTGTTGCGCGACCACGAACGCGACAGTCAGCTGGCAAGCCGCGACGAACAAGTGCGCGTCGCTGGGCTTGCCAAAGGGACACCTGGTCAAAGTCGGTGACTCCAACAAGAACGCGGCGGTGACCTCCGCGCTCTCGGGCAAGAACGGTTGGCTGGGGCTGAGCGACAGCGCCAGCGAGGGCACGTT
>JAXLYN010000094.1:0-19418 GCA_046351435.1 Polyangiaceae bacterium | reverse complement strand
AGCGAGCTCGAGCGCGTGCTCGAAGCCGCTGACTTCGTCGTGCACCTCGCCGCCGAAAAGCACAACCAGTCCAAAGACGCACCCGCGCGCGTGCTCCGCGCCAACGTGGAGGGCAGCGCGCAGCTCTTCGATGCGGCGACCCGAGCGGGCACGAAGAAGATCGTGTTCGCATCGTCGCTCTACGCCCATGGCCGCATGGCTGGCCCGCCCATGCGGGAAGACGAGTGCCCGAAGCCGCGCACGGTCTACGGTGTGAGCAAGCTCGCAGGCGAGCAACTCCTGGAATTCTTCGCCCAGGCTCGTGGGCTGGACTGGCTCGCGCTGCGATACTTCTTCGTCTACGGGCCACGTCAGTACAGCGGAGGCGGCTACAAGAGCGTGATCGTGAAGACGCTGGACCGCTCGAGAGCCGGTGAGCCGCCCGTGGTGTACGGGAGCGGGGAGCAACGACTCGACTACGTCTTCGTGAACGACGTGGTCGACGCGACCTGTCGCGCCCTCGAGGCCCCGCTCTCGGGAGAAGTGCTGAACGTCGGCTCCGGCCGTGGCGTCAGCGTGAACGAGCTGGTCGACGCCCTGATGAGCGTCACTGGAGAAAAGCAGACACCGGTGCGGGGTGCCGCCGACTCGACGGAGGGGTCGTGCCGCGTCGCGGACGTGACGAAGACCGAACGGCTTCTGGGCTTCCGCGCCGAGACCTCGCTCGAAGCCGGGCTTCGGGCAACGCTCGATTGGGCCCGGCGGGTTCACGCCACCTGAGGCGAAAGAGCGGGCACCATCGCGCTTATTTGGCAGGCGCCGCGGGCCTCGGTTAGAGACAGACGGCGTGGAATTCCGAGGAACTTGGCTGCTCGTCGGACTCCTCTCGTGGGTCGGGTGCAATGGCGCTTCGCAGGCGCACCCGCCTGCGAGCAAGGCCGAGCCCCAGCCGAGCGCGCCCAAACCGAAGCGCGCAGCCAAGCCCAAGACGCCTCTGCCTGCGAGCGCTGCGTCGGCCAGCGCTTCGGCTGCGCCCGCACCCCTCCCCGCGCCGAGCGGGAAACCAAAAGAGGTCGCCGTCCCCCCCGACATGCGCCTCGTTCCAGCGGGTTCGTTCACCATGGGTGCTGACGATGACGGCGAACAGGACGAGCGCCCTGCACACAAGGTGACGCTGCCGGCGTTCCTTCTCGACACCTACGAAGTGACCAACGGCGACTACCTCGATTGCGTGCACGCCAAGGTGTGTCGGCCGTACAAGGAGGACGCGGCCAAGGCCATGAAGTACGGCTCGGAGAAGGAATTCCGCGTCGCCAAGAAGCCAGTGGTCGGCGTGTCCTGGGACGACGCCAAAAGCTACTGCGAATGGAAGGGCAAGCGGCTGCCCAAAGAAGCCGAGTGGGAGCGCGCGGCCCGGGGCGACGACGGACGCAAATACCCATGGGGGAACGCCTTCCCCGATCCCAAGAAGCACGGGTGCTTCCAGGGATGTCAGGGCGGCGCCACTGCGGAGGTCGGCTCGTTCCCCGACGATGCCGGTCCGTTCGGTCACCACGATCTGGCGGGCAACGTCTGGGAGTGGATGGACGATCACTACGACCCGTACGCCTACAAGCGTGCGGGCGCCGACCGAGGCATCGCCGGAAGCTGCGAGCAGATCCTGTCCACGCAAGACGAGCTGCGGCAGAAGAAGCTCGAGGGCTACACGGGCTCGAACCCAATCCCCACCGAGTGCGAGCGGGTACTGCGCGGCGGCGCGTTCAACTACCACGCAAAAGGCCTGCGCTCCTCGAACCGCGTGCACCACCCCGGCACGTGGCGGCTCTTGGTCGCGGGCTTCCGCTGCGCCAAGAACGCAGAGTGACGCTCGCTCCCCTGCCCCCGCTCAGAACGACTGACCGGCGTTGGGCTGGCCCGGCGTCGCCGCGACGGGCCCCGTCCAGGTGAAGTCCGAGTACTTCTTGCCCGTGCCGGTGAGACCCAACGACTGGCCATCGGGCGTGGTGGAGAGCTCGCTCTTGCCGATGTCGAGCGAGAGTTGTCCGCTCGCCGGACCATCCGTAGGCGTGAAGGTCCCCTCATACGAGACGAATTGAACGACCTTGCCCGCCTTGTCCACCAGTGCGACGCCGTCGGGCTCGGGCACACCGTCCGCGCCGCCGTTCTGGATGTTGGTCGCGGCCAGCCATACCGTACCGAAGCCGTTCTTTTGGTCGGGGATGAGACCGCTCAGGGTCTTCTGCATGTACTGCTTCAGCTGCCCGGGAGCGCCGTTGTAGAAGACGAGCGAGTAGCCCGCGAGATCGAGGCCTGCAGTTCCCGCCACCTCGACCCCCTCGCCCGCGTCGGTGCTCGCGTCGTCGTAGTGGAGTTCGTTGATCCAGACCACCGGAGCGGGCGGCGTCGTGCCGCAGGTTCCGCAACCGAGCGTCGTCACTTCGGCAGCGCAGGTCGCGGTCCAGCTGTTGGCGCAAGCCGCGTCCTTGTTCGCCACGCAACCCGCAACGGCATCGCTGATGCAGTTGCCCGCGCTGCAGCACACTGCCGGTGTGGGGCAAACGCCGCACTTGAAGAGCAGCGTCTCACTCGCGCATTTCGCGTCCCAGTCCACCGAACAGCAGTACGGATCCTTCGCGCACACGCAGGCCTGCACCGTGGGGTTCGTGCAGCCAGGCACGAAGGGCGTGCTCTCGCAGCAGTTGCTCTTGGGCGCCGGTGTAGTGCCACCCGTCCCGCCGCCTCCGGCGCTCGACCCACCACCGCCGCTCGCGCTGCCGCCCGCGCCGGTGCCGCCGCTCGCGCTGCCGCCCGCGCCGGTGCCCCCGCTCGCGCTGCCACCTGCGCCGATGCCCCCGCTCGCGCTGCCACCACCGCCCGACGTCGAGCCCCCGCCGCCGCCGCTCGATACGCCGCCCGAGCTCACCGCGCCCGCCGCGCCCGCAGCTCCGCCGGCGGCACTTCCCGCTCCGCCGGCGGCGCCACCGCTGCTCGAGCTCGCGCCCGAACCTTGGCCACCGCTCGGCGCTCCGCCGAACGGCACTCCGGACGAACCGGCATCGCCCCCGAGACCAGCGAAAGCGCCGCTCCCTCCCAGCCCGTCCCCGGCACCCGCCGGCCGCGCGCAGGCGGCGAGCAGGATCGACGCGAGGCCGAGATACACGCGAGAACACCCCGAGCTCTTCGAGTGTCGCATGGCAGAGCAAGGTACCGACGCGAAGAGCAATTTCAAGCGCGGACGAGCTCACTCAACACTCTCGGTGAGTTGAGTTGCCATAGGCGCACGTGCCCCCGCGCTGGGCACACGTGCGCACGGAGTGACGAACGCGCGCGCTCTTCAGGCTCGCGGCTGGTCTTCTTCGTCGCTCGCGTCTTCCTCTTCCAGCGCGGCGCCGTGGCACTTCTTGAACTTCTGCCCGCTGCCGCACGGACACAGATCGTTCCGCCCGATCTTCGGCGCCGCTGGCGCGGACGGGCGCGCGGGCGGCGGCGTGGAGGGCAGCCCGCCGCGTGCCTCGTTGAGCACGTCGCCGATGGCTTCGGGTGAAGCTTCGGCGTGCTTTGCCACCGCCTGTTGCAGGAGATCTTGGTGCTCTTCTCGCGCCTCGGCTTCGATGGCCTCGATGTCCTCCCGACGCTGGATTTCGGCTTCGAAGAAGCGCTGAAGCACGGCGCCGCTGACCTTCGCCATCATGTTCAAGAAGAGGTTGTATCCCTCCTTCTTGTATTCGTTCTTGGGGTCCTTCTGGCCGTAGCCGCGCAGACCGATGCCGTCGCGCAGGTGCTCCATGTTCGTCAGGTGATCCACCCAGGCTTGGTCGATGGCTTCCAAGTAGATGTAACGGAACACGCGCATGGCGTTGTCGACGCCGAGATCTTTCTCGCGCGCGACGTACAGCTCCTCCGCTTGCTGGTAGAGCTTCCGGACCAAGACGTCGGGGTCGCCGAACTCTTCGAGATCACGCGTCAGCTTGAGCTTGAAGTGCTCGAGGAAGCCGTCCCGAAGGCCTTGCCAGTCCCAATCCTCCGGCGGCCGATTCTCGGGGCAGCTCTCTTCGATGATGGCCGCGATCACTCGGTCGATGAGGTCGAGCATGCGTTCCCGCTGCTCCGACAGACCTTGGGCGGTCGTCTCGACCAAGTGGTCGTAGAGGTCACCGGGGGTCCACTTCTTCGCGCGGTCTTCGATCTCGAGGCGCACACCCCAGAGCTGATAGACCTCGCGCTGGAGCGCCTCGAGCTCCACCAGCTTCTCTGCCTTGTCGAAGTCCTTGCGCTTGGGCGCGCGGGGGCCTTTCGGGCTCTCGTCGGCGTCGTCGTCGGCGTCGCTCTCGGTGTCGGCACCGAGCGTCAGCGGAGGGTCGACGAAATACGTGAGCAGCTTGCCGACCAGCGGGCGAACCTGCTTGCGGATGGACTTGTCGAGGGCGATGGGACGCACCTTGCCGGTGGGCTTGCCCACCTCGTCCAGCTCCTCGGGCGCGTAACGGCCCTCGAGCAACTGCTGGCGCAGCGAGTAGACCGTGCGCCGTTGGGCGTTCATCACGTCGTCGTATTCGAGTAGATTCTTGCGGATGTCGAAGTTGCGCTCTTCGACCTTCTTCTGCGCGTTCTCGATGCTGCGAGTGACCCACGGATGCTCGATGGGCTCGTCGTCCGGGAGCCCCATGCGGTCCATCAGGTTCTTCACGCGGTCGCCGGCGAAGATGCGCATCAAGTCGTCTTCGAGCGAAAGATAGAACCGGCTCGAGCCCGGGTCACCCTGACGACCCGCGCGGCCGCGCAGCTGGTTGTCGATGCGCCGGGATTCGTGGCGCTCGGTACCCACGATGTGGAGCCCGCCGAGCTCGACCACCTCGTCGTGCTCTTCCTTGCACAGCTTCTCGTACTTCCTGCAGAGCTTTTCGTACTCCTCTGCGTCGAGGTCCACGTCCTTGCCACCCTGCTTCAGCTCCCACTTGGCGAGCATCTCCGGGTTGCCGCCGAGCAAGATGTCGGTGCCACGACCCGCCATGTTGGTGCTGACCGTGATGGCACCTTTGCGACCCGCCTGCGCCACCACGAAGGCCTCGTTCTCGTGGTGCTTGGCGTTCAGCACGTTGTGAGGCACGCTCTTCTTGTTCAAGATGCGGCTGATGGCGGCGCTCTTTTCCACGCTCGTGGTGCCCACGAGCACCGGGCGCCCCGCCTCGTGCTCGGCCAGAATCTCCTTGATCACGGCCGTGAACTTCTCGCGCTCGGTCTTGTAGACGATGTCGTGCTCGTCGACGCGGATCATGTCCTTGTTGGTGGGGATCGCCACGCAATCGAGCTTGTAGGTCGTGTGAAACTCGCTGGCTTCGGTCTCGGCCGTGCCCGTCATTCCCCCGAGCTTTTTGTACATGCGGAACAGGTTCTGGAACGTGATGGTCGCGATGGTGCGACTCTCTTCGTGGATCTTCACGTTCTCCTTGGCCTCGACCGCTTGGTGCAGGCCATCGCTCCAGCGGCGCCCCGCGAGCACGCGTCCGGTGAACTCGTCGATGATGAGCACTTTGCCGTCGGGGCTCACCATGTAGTGCTGATCGCGCTTGTAGAGGGCGTGGGCCTTGAGCAGCTGATACAAGATGTGCAACGTCTGCATGTTGGACGGGTCGTACAGGTTCCCGATCCCGACCAACTTCTGCACGAACTCGACGCCGTCGTCGGTCAACGTGGCGCTGAACGCCTTCTCGTCGACGTTGTAATGCTCGTCTTTGTGCAGCTTGGCCACGACCTCGTTCAGCGTGCGGTACTTCTCGCTGGCCGCGTCGGCCGGGCCGCTGATGATGAGCGGCGTGCGGGCCTCGTCGATCAGGATGGAATCGACCTCGTCGACGATGGCGAAGTTGAGTGGGCGCTGGGCGTAGTCGAGCGCGCTGAACTTCAGGTTGTCGCGCAGGTAGTCGAAGCCGAACTCGTTGTTCTGTCCGTAGGTGATGTCGCACTTGTAGGCGCGCTTCTTGTCGCTGTCGCTCTGCTGCGGGACCACCACACCGATGCTGAGGCCGAGGAAGTTGTAGAGCCGCCCCATCCACTCCGCGTCGCGCTTGGCGAGGTAGTCGTTCACCGTCACCAGGTGGACGCCCTTGCCCTCGAGCGCGTTCAAGTAGATCGGCAAAGTAGCGACCAGGGTCTTGCCTTCCCCCGTGCGCATCTCGGCGATCTTGCCTTGGTGCAGCACCATGCCGCCCATGAGCTGCACGTCGTAGTGCCGCATCTTGAGCGCGCGTTTTCCGCCTTCGCGGCACACGGCAAAGGCTTCGATCAAGATGTCGTCGAGGGTCGCTCCGTTGTCGAGCTTCTCTTTGAATTCGGCGGTCTTGGCCCGCAGCTCGTCGTCCGAGAGCTTCGAGATTGCCTTTTCCAAGTCGCTGATGGTCGCGACGATGGGGCGCATGCGTTTGACCGCGCGCTCGTTGGAGGTGCCGAAAAGCTTCTTAGCTACCCAGGTGAGCATCGAGTTTCTCTTAGACGACGCGCGCCGGCGCCACGACGGCAACCGGAGGCCGCGAAAAGTCGGAGGAAACTAATGCCTGGGCGCGGTCCACGCCAGGGCCTAGTAGGACGGTCGGCGATTTCGCCGCTGAGGAGTGCCCGGACCCGAAGGAAAGCTGCGGAAAGCACGGCGCCTCCGCACGCGAGGCGTCCTGGGTTTTCGCGACCATTCTCGACCCAATCACCGGGGAACCCCGCGGGACGCACGCCATTCCGAGGACTTAGCGGCCGAGCGCGCGCGCGCCAAGCCATGGGCGAGCGCGGTCCTGCGAAAACGCCGCCCAAGGGCCCGAGCGAGGGTTGATAATGGCGAACGCTCGGACCTCCGAGATCTTCCGATGCAGTCCGATGACGACCTCCTCGAGCGCTGCGAGCGTCGCGTAGGTGACGTCATCGACGGCTCTTGGCAGCTCCGCCGATTGCTCGGGTTGGGCGGCATGGCCGCGGTCTACGCCGCAGTCGACGGCAGCGGCAAACGCGCGGCCATCAAGCTCCTTCATACCCATCTCGCCAAGAATCCCGGAGTGCGCGCGCGTTTCCAACGCGAAGCGTACATCGCAAACAAGATCGAGCATCCGGGCGTGGTCGCCATTCGGGGCGACGGCACGAGCCACGACGGCGAGCCGTACATCGTGATGGAGCTGCTCCGCGGTCAGTCGGTGGATCTTCTGCTCGACTCCCACCGCGGCCGTTTGACGATCCGCGACGCTTTGCACATCGGCGATGGCGTGCTGGCGGTCCTCGAAACCGCCCATCCGCTGGGAATCATCCACCGCGATCTGAAGCCAGAGAACGTCTTTCTGACTTCCGACGGCGAAGTCAAGGTCCTCGATTTCGGCATCGCACGCATGCTGGACCAACAACGCGACACGGGACACACCCGAACCGGTGTGATCATGGGAACGCCCTCGTTCATGGCGCCGGAGCAAGCGCTCGGTCGCTGGTCCGAAGTGGACGCACGAACCGACCTCTGGAGCGTCGGCGCACTCTTGTTCCTGCTGGTCAGCGGGCGACTGGTCCACGGAACGGGCAACGGCAGCGAGCTCTTGATCCGCGCGGCGACGAAACCGGCCCCCTCGCTCGGTCGAGTCACGAAGGCCCCGCTCTCCCTCGTTCGCCTGGTGGATCGCGCCCTTTCCTTCGAAGCCAAGCGGCGCTTTCCGGATGCGGCGGCCATGCGCAACGAGCTCGCGCCGCTCTTGCGCGAGTTTGCGGACACGGGCCTCGCCGAGGGCACCGAGTCGGGCTCGAAGCCGCCGCCTTCGCCCTACGAAGAGGCGACGCTCGTGCCAGAGCTCCGAGCGCCGGTGCCGGAGGTGGAGCTCGACTCTGAGGTCGAAGTCGAGCTCAGCGAAGAGATCGAGATCGACTCGGCGGAGCTCATCGACATCGAGCCCGAACCGTTGCCGCTCGCGCACGGGCGGGGGGCGCCCTCTGCCCCCGACATCGAATACCCCGCACCCACCTCTCGCCCTCACGCGCGCCGCGTGGACGCGGCGAGCATCGTCGACGACCGGTTCGCCGAGTCGGTGGCCCGCGCGTATCGGCGCTCGTTGCCCCAGGGCAACGCCGATGCGGTGACGGAGCCGATCCGAACGGGCCTGCGGCGGCTGGCGACGCGGGCACCCGACGCCGCCATGCGCCTCTTGCTGGCGCTGGTCAGCGCCATCGACGATCCGAGTCAAGCGGACAACGACCGAGTGCGGCGCGCATTCGCCAGTGCGGTGGTCTCCACACGCGCGCTCGGTGCATTGCTCGCCAACGCGGCCAACGAAGGCGTCGATCGCAGCGTGAGCGCGGCGGCCATCGGCAAACTCCTCGACTTCCTGGGGGACGCCCACGCAGGGGTCGTCCTCGAGAACCTGACGGCAGTGCCCGACGGCGAGCTCAAGGCATTGCTCCGGGGCTACCTGGCGCGCTCCATGACGGGCTACGAGGACCAAGTCGGCTCGCTGTTCGAGCACGCGACTCCCGAGCTCGGCGTCGAGCTGGTGCGGGTACTGCGCGCCATGAAGACGCGCGGCGCTCGCGAAGCCCTGGCCCTGGCGCGCCAGAGTCCGCATGCCGAGGTGCGGCGGGCAGTCGAGACCGACTGAGGGCGCGCGCTCCGCCGAAGCCGCGCAGCGCTTGCGCAACCGTCCGCGCGCTGACGGTGAACAGGAAGGAATCGGCGGCGGGTCCGTACACCTCGGATGGTAGGCTCCGTGAAATGCGACCCGTGCGCGTGCTCGTCCTGGCTATCGCGTCCTCTGCGGCCGCTGCGTGCTCGCTGACCGATCTCGACGCGTTGAAGGGCGGCGAGGCGACGAACGGCGGCGGCACTGGCGGAAGCAACGTCGTGGCGGGTGCGGCCGGGTTCGTCACGGGAACCGGTGCGAGCAGCGGCTCGGGTTCGGGAGGAACCTCCACCGGTGGGACGGGCTCGGCGGGTCAAGGCGGCGGGCAAGCGGGCATGGGCAGCGGTGGCGCGACCGGTGGCAGCGGTGGCGCGACCGGCAGCGGAGGCGCGACCGGCGGCAGCGGCGGCACGACCGGCGGCAGCGGTGGCGCGACCGGCGGCAGCGGCGGCCAATGCTGGAACGACCTCTACACGAGCTGGATGACACCCAGCGCGTGGTCGGGAGCGGGCTTTGCGGGCGAGACCAAGGCCGCGGCGAGCGACGACGTCTACTCTACGGCGTCGTTCGACGGGTCCATCGACAACTATACGTTGTCGGGAAAGGCTTTCGGCTTCTCGCTGCCGGCCAATGCGGAGGTCAGTGGGCTCGAGGCCTCCGTCGAGGCCAGCGCCAGCACCAGCGGCGATGCCGAAATCTACTTCGTGCGCTTCGACGCCGCGACGACCGGTACCAAGTATCTCTTCGGAACGGCTCACCTCGGCCTAGCGGACATCGTCAAGCAGATGGGCTCACCCACGGACACTTGGGGGATGTCGTTCCTGAACCCGACATCGGTGAACGCCGACACGTTCCAGCTCAGCGTGAACGTCGTGTGCCCGCTCGGGGTCTGCGCTGGTGGAGTCGTGGCGCGCATCGACCAGATTCGCGCGCGCGTCTTCTACCGCGTGCCTTGCCCCTGAGTCGGCAACGACGCTGGGTCAACTGCGGCGCTTGCGGCGCTCGAGTCGGTCGCGCTGCCGCTCCTCGGCGTCGGACGATCGCCGACGATCTTCGTCGGTCTCGAGCAAGAGCGGCGGCACTCCGCAGGGCTTGCCCGCGTCGTCGATGGCGACGAACACGAGGTACGCCGAATTGGTGTGGGTGACCTCTCCCGTGATGGGGTTCTCGGCGTGCACGTGCACACCGACTTCGAGCGAGCTCTTGCCCACGTAGTTGACGCTCGCCTTGCAGCACAAGAGCTCGCCGACGTGCACGGGGGACACGAAGCTCATCTCGTCGATGGCCACGGTGACGCAGGGCCGCTGCGCGTGCCGCATGGCCGCGATGCCTCCGGTCTCGTCGACCATCTTCATGATCAGACCACCGTGCACGTTGCCGTAGGCGTTGGCGTGCTCCGGGAGCATCAGCTGGCACAGCTCGACGCGTGATGCGGCCACGGGCTTGGCGGGTCGTTCACCCATGGCGGCACGCTACCCGACCGCTCGCAGGTCGGCGACAGAATCGGCTGGTCCCTCCCGAGTTCGCGAACCGCGGTGCCTTGGCGCGCGCAGTGGTCGTTCGCGGACTTCACGCGAGCTCGGGTGGGTGCGGCGCAAAGCCGCGAAAATCCGGCGATGCTCCGCGGGTCTCTCGCCGTGATGGCCCGCGGCTCGGGCCGGCCCGCGCATGTCGCTCTTTCCGGTCGGTGTTATAGAGCGAGCCGACCGCGGCTCCGAGCGATGGATCTCTTCTACTTCGTCATCCTGATAAGCTCGTTGATCTTCGTGCACGAGCTCGGTCACTTCGCCTTGGCGAAGGCCTTCGGGGTGAAGGTGCTCACGTTCAGCTTGGGGTTCGGTCCGAAGATCCTGAAGCTCCGCGGACGCGAGACCGAATACTGCATCAGCCTGATACCGCTCGGCGGCTACGTGAAGATGCTCGAAGCCTCGAAGAGCGACATCGTGTTGCCCGAGGATCGCCAGCGTACGTTCGAGTCCCTACCCATCTACAAGCGCATCCTGGTGGTGCTCGCCGGCCCGGTGATGAACCTGGTGTTTCCGGTGCTGCTCTACTTCTCGGTGTTCGTCACCGACGGACCATTCTTGCCGCCCACGGTCGGTGTGGTTCTCCCGGGTCATCCGGCCCACGGCAAGCTGTTCCCGGGAGATCGCATCATGAGCGTGAACGGCGAAGAGGTCGGCACGTTCGACGAACTGAAGCGAGTCATCTCGAAGAGCCCCGGCCAGCCGCTGCGCTTCCGAGTGTTCCGCGAAAACAAACACGTCGACGTCGAGGTCACGGCGGAAGAGACCATCGAGCGGCGCGAGCTCGATCGGGTCGAGCGGGTGGGAACCATCGGCATCCAACCGAGCGCGCCGGCCGCGGTGATCGGTATTCCGAGCCCGGAGTCACCCGCCTACCGCGCGGGACTCAGGTCGTTCGACGTCGTGACCCACATCGCAGGACAGCCCGTGCGGCGCTTCCGCGACCTGGAGGCCGCGCTGGCAGAAAACCGCGGAGAAACCCTGCCCGTCACCTACCTCCGGCCCGTGGGGGTCCAAGACGCCCTGGGTGGCCTCGCCGACATGGCGATCTACGAAGCCGGCGTGGTGGCGCTGGACGTCCTCGACCCCTGCGGGGTACCATTTGATGACGCTGACCGGCATCGAGCTCGCCGACCTGTACGCCGCCAACGTGCCGGAGGACAGCTACCTCTACAAGGTGGCCTGCGCCGGGGACAAGATCCTGAAGCTCGACGACGAGCCATTGCCGGCGTGGTCCACCTTCCGGGAACGGTTGGTGGCCGCTCCCGATCGCCAGCACCACATCGACTACCTGTCGGCACGCGACGGACGCGCGAGAAGAGCGGCACCTTCAATGCGTGCCGCGAGGACATCATCGTGGACGAGCACGGCCAGGCGTTCGCTCGCCATGCTCCACGTGAAGAACTGGGTGCCGCTCGCGCCCGAAGACTTCGTGGCGCACCCATCACCCAACGCCAGCGGCACCTCGAAGGCGCTGGAGGAGACGAGCGACGTGACGCGCTTCACGTTGGTCAGCATCGTGCGAGTCATCCAGGGCCGCATGAGCCTGAAGAGCCTGGTCGGCCCCATCACCATCTACGAGGTGGCGGGGGAGTGAAGGTCGCAAGGGCCCGGACTTCTTCGTGCGGGTGATGGCGCTCATCAGCATCAACTCGGTCTTTGAACCTCTTGCCCATCCCGGTGCTCGACGGCGGGCACTTGATGTTCTTCGGCATCGAGGTCGTGCTGCGCCGGCCGCTGCCGCTCCGCGTGCGGGAAATCGCCCACATCGTGGGCATGGCCATCTTGTTCGGCTTGATGCTTCTCGCGTTCAAGAACGACGTCGAGAAGCGCTGGGACGTCATCGTGGGGCAACTCCGCGAGCTCGTCGGATGAGCGCTGGGGATGCCCGCGGCGCGGCAGCCCGCGTGCTCCTTCGCGTGGCGCGGGACGCCGCATACCTGAGCCGCGCGCTCGACGCCGAGCTCGAGCGCCAAGCCGTCTCGGACGTGCGCGAGCGCGCCCTCGCGACGGAGCTCGCGTACGGAGTGACGCGCACCCGCGCTGCATTGCTCGGTGCACTGGGGCCTTTCGTACCGCGAGGCGTCGAGAAGACGGACGAGCGCGTGCTGGTCCAGCTCCTGCTTGCTGCCTACCAGCTCTTGTTTCTCGACCGTGTGCCGGCCTTCGCAGCGGTCGATGCGGCCGTGCGCAACGTGCGGGCGGAACGAGGGCCGAAGCCAGCGGGCTTCGCCAACGCCGTATTGCGCAAGCTGGCGAGCGCGGAGCTCCGGGTTTCGAAGAGCGAAGCGATCGTGTCCAGCGTTCCGGTTTGGCTTCGGGAGCGGCTGACGCGCGACGTGGGGGAGGCCGAGATGCGCGCGTTGGTGGGCGCGACCGACGGCGAGCCACCGCTCACGCTGCGCGCGCGCCTGGCAGTGCCCTTGCCGCCGAGCCTCGACGCCCTGCCCCGCGGACGTGTTTCGCCCCTCGCCCGCGTGCTCGGCCCGGGAGATCCGCGGAAGCTGGCCGGGTACTCCGAGGGTGCATTCGTGGTGCAAGAGGAGGGCGCTCAGGTCGTCGCTTTGGCGCTCGGTGTGCGGCCGGGGCAGCGTGTGCTCGATGCCTGCGCGGGGCGCGGGCAGAAGACTTCGCTGTTTTCCGAGCAGCTCGGGTCGGGCGCC
Organism: Polyangiaceae bacterium; assembly: GCA_046351435.1. Classification (GTDB taxonomy): domain Bacteria; phylum Myxococcota_A; class Polyangia; order Polyangiales; family Polyangiaceae; genus JADJKB01. Next base: position 6,620 of record JAXLYN010000094.1, on the reverse strand, counting down.
GAGCTGTGGGCGTGCGACGTGCACCCTGCGAAGCTGGCCGAGCTCGCACGAGAGCACCGGCGGCTCGGACTCGCCCCGCCGCACACGCTGGCGGTCGACCTCGGCGTCGGTGCCGGCAACTTGCCCGAGGGCTTCCAACGGATCTTGGTGGACGCGCCTTGCACGGGCAGCGGCACCTTGCGCCGAAGGCCCGAGCTCGCGCTGCGGCTCGGACCGGACGATCCCGCGCGGCTCGCCGACCTCCAACGGCGCATCCTCGAGACCGCAGCGCGGCGGGCGGCGCCGGGGGCTCGCATCGTCTACGCAGTGTGCAGCGTGCTCCGCGAAGAAGGCGAAGAGGTGGTCTCCTCGCTCGGCGACCTCCTGGAACCGGTTCCATTCGACGCTCCGGAGCTGGTCGAGGTCTTGGGCCGCGACACGACCCGCGTTCGCCTCCTGCCGCTCGCGCACGGCACCGACGGCTTCTTCATGGCGTCGCTCCGGCGGCGCTGACTCGGCAAAATACCCGAGGCAGGCGGCGGGTCTCACGCGGTTCGTTCCCGGAATGTTGCGTCCGGACCGAGGCGCGTAAATAGTGCCCGCCATGGCCACGACCGCTCTGTCCGGCGCCTTCACCGCGCTGGTCACTCCGTTTCAAGAAGACGTCATGGAGATCGACTGGGCTGCCTTCGACCGTTCGGTCGAGGCGCAGCTCGAAGGAGGGATCTCGGGACTCGTGCCCTGCGGCACCACGGGTGAGACACCCACGCTGAGCGATGGCGAGCAGCGCGAGCTCGTCCAGCGCACCCATTCTCTGGTCAAGGGCAAGCGCCCAATCTTCGCGGGCACGGGTGCCAACAGCACGAAGAAGACCATCGAGCTCTCCAAGGCAGCGCTCGAGAGCGGCGCCGACGGCGTGATGGTCGTGATGCCCTACTACAACAAGCCCTCCCAGGAGGGCATGGTGCGTCACGTTCAGACGGTGGCCAAAGAGGTCGGTGGCGCACCGATCATCCTCTACAACATCCCGGGGCGCACGGGCGTGGAGCTCAGCGTCGAGAGCATGTTGAAGATCCTCGACAGCTCGTCCAACGTGGTGGGCGTCAAGGACGCGACCGGCAACGTGATGTGGTGCCAGGAGCTCCTGCGCCGCGCAGGGAGCCGGGTCACACTGCTTTCGGGAGACGATCCGTTGACCCTGCCGATGATGGTGGTGGGCGCCAAAGGCGTGATCAGCGTCACGTCGAATCTCCTGCCGCGCGAGGTCTCGGAGGTCTGCGCCGACGCTTTGGCCGGACGCTGGGAAGAGGCCAAACAGAAGCATCTGGCGCTGCTCCCGGTGCATCGCGCGTTGTTCGTCGAGCCGAACCCGCAACCGGTGAAGGCGGCGCTGGCGCTCCAGGGCCGCATGCGCGCCGGCGTGCGACTGCCTCTGATCGAGGCGAGCGCAGGCTGCCGCGAGACCGTGACGCGGGCGCTCGAGGAGTATCGAAAGCGGTGAAGCTCGCCATCTTCGGCGCCACCGGGCGCATGGGACTCACCGTCGCTCGCCTCGCGCAAGCTGCGGGGGACGAGGTCGTCGGCGCGGTGTGTGCCCCCGAAGACCCAGCACTCGGTCGGGACGTCGGCGAGCTCGCCGGCACGGGCACCCTCGGCGTCGTGGCGAGCGCGGATACCGCGTCCGCCCTGCTCGGCGCCGAGGTCGTCATCGACTTTTCCAGCGCGCGAGCGGTGGCCGGTCTCGCGCAGCTCGCGGCTCGCAGCGGCGTGGCGCTCGTGAGCGGGACGACCAATCTGGACGCGGCGGCCAAAGCGGCGCTGGAGAAGGCCGCCGAACGCGTGCCGGTGCTGTGGGCGCCCAACATGAGCCTGGGCGTGCAAGTGCTCGCCGAAGTCGTGACCCACGCGCTCCGGCGTCTGGGCGCGGAATACGACGTCGAGATCGTCGAGATCCACCACAAGAAGAAGGTGGACTCTCCGAGCGGCACGGCCAAACGCTTGGCCGATGCGGCAGTGGCCGGGCGCGGGCCGCTGCGTGCCGTTCACGGTCGCGAGGGGGACGTCGGCGCGCGGAAGTCGGACGAGATCGGCGTGTTCGGCGTGCGCGGCGGAGACGTCGTCGGGGACCACACGGTGTATCTGCTCGGGCCCGGCGAGCGCATCGAGCTGACTCACCGCGCTTCGAGCCGCGAGCTGTTCGCCCACGGGTCGCTGCGCGCGGCTCGCTTCTTGGTCGGCAAACCTCCGAAGCTCTACTCCGTGGCGGACGCGCTCGGTGAGCCGACGCGTCCTCGCCCCGCGCTCACCCGCGCCGCGGCGTGCTCCGCGCCGAGAGCTACAGCGCCGACTCCAAGCCCGCCTGCGGGCTCCGCGCTGGCCACGCGTGGAACGAGCCCAGCGGGGCAGTTCGAGTCCAACCTCACCCTCGCGCAGGGTGAAGCGGAACGGGCGGGCTGGGTGCTTCGGGAACGCGTGGATCTCCCTGGGCACCTCGCGGCGCTGCTCTTGTTCGAGCGATCGGCGGCGCCAGCGGCGCAGAAGCGGGCGCGCGTCACGCTAGTGGGAGTCAGCGAACGTCGCATCAGCATCGAGCGCGGAGTCATCGAGGTGGCGAGAACGAAGTCCGGGTCCCCGCTCTGGGACCTTCGCGGCGACGGGTCGGCATCCGTGGTGCTCGCGCTTACGGCGTGCGGCGTGAGTTGCGGTATCGCCACGCCGCTGGTGTTCGACCTCCGGAGCGACGACTTCTCCCCAGCGAAGGCCGCTCCCGAGTGCCCGACGTGCGCGCGGGACGAAGACGGAGATGGAGTGCCCGAGTTCGAAACCCGACTCGCCTCGCTGGTCGTCGCTGCCTGTGCGAGGACCTCGTGCGGGCCTTCCAGCCAACTGCTCGTCGAAGTACGCGGCCTCGAGCGTTGGGATGGGCAGCGTTGGGCGCGCGACCTCGCAGCCTTCGCTCCGCTCTACATGGCGCGCCTCAGGTCGGCACGACTCGACGCCGAAGCCGTGAGGCGCACCCGCGACAAGGGCAGCGTGTGCCCGCTCCACCCTCTCACGGTCGCAGCTCGCCTGTACGTCTTCTCGCGGCTGATCGGCGAGAGCAAGGGCGACTCCCTGGCTGCTGCCGACGCGGTGATGAAAGGCTTCGACACCGAGACGTGCAAGAAAGAATACGACCTGCTCGCGACTCCGAAGAGCTGGAGCGAGCTCCGGCGCGAGCTCGAAACGTTGTCGCTGCCGGAGCTCGGCGGGCGCTGACCGATCAATCGTCGTCGTCGTCGTCGGGCTGCTTTTTCGGCTCGGCCTTCTTGGGCGGCGACTTCTCGGGGGCCTTGGGCTTGTCCGCGGGCTTCCGGGCGGCGGACTTGGCGCGTTGGCCCGAGCTCTCGGGCTCGTCGTCGTCGTCTTCGTCGTCCTCGTCCTCGTCGTCGCTTTCGTCGTCGTCGTCCTCGTCGTCCTCGTCGTCCTCGTCGTCCTCGTCGTCCTCGTCGTCTTCGTCGCGCGTCGACTTTCCGCGGCGGGCAGGGCGGGCCTTGGCATCGGATGCGTCCTCGTCGCCGTCGTCGCGATCCTCGTCCTCGTCGTCGCTCTCGTCCTCGTCTTCGTCGTCGCTCTCGTCCTCGTCGTCGTCCTCGTCGTCATACTCGGTTCGGGCCCAGCCCACCGGCAGGCGCGTCTTGAACGACCAGTAGAGGCCGTAGAAGCCGAGCAGCGCCGCCGGAATGCTGAGGTACTGCCCCATGGTGAGGAACGGCGTCGGTTCGTGGGTTTGGTGCTCCTTGAAGAACTCGACCACGAAGCGACCCGGGAAGTAGAGCGCGAAGAACAGCGAGATCAACGCGCCGCGGGGACGCTTCTCTTCGCCCATCTTCTTGTCGGCGACGTAGAGCGCCCCGAGCACGAACAGACCGAGCGCCACTTCGTAGAGCTGACTCGGGTGCCGCAGCGGAGGGTTCGGGACGCGATCGAAACGAGGTAGACGAACGCCCCAGGTCTGGTTGGTCAGGCGACCGACGATCTCGGAATTGAAGAAGTTCCCTACTCGCACCAGCGTGGCGCCGAGCGCGGCGGAGAAAGCGAAGCGATCGGAACCCTCCAGGAACGGGATGCCGCGCCGCTTGCAGAACAACCACATCGCGAGGATGAGGCCGATGACCGCGCCGTGGCTGGCGAGCCCGCCCTCCCAGATCTTCAGCACCCACGCCGGATCGCGCAGGGCCTTGTCCAAGTCGTAGAACAGCACGTGCCCGAGCCGCGAGCCCACGAGCACGCCCAAGACGCCGTAGACGATGAAATCACCCGCGTCTTCCTCGTCTCCGTCTCCGCGTTTGACCTGCCATTTGAGCAGCCAATAGCCGCCCAAGAACACGGCCACGAAGAGCAAGCTGTACCAGCGGAGCGAAACGGGCCCGAGGCGGGCGAGAATCGGATCGACGTCCCAAGTGAATGTCGGCATCGGCTTCGAGGGCCGCGAAGGCGCGGCGTTTGCGCCTTCTACCTCGAATCCCCGGCTCGAGCGAGGGAACTCCGCCCGACGAGCGCGGGGTTCGAATGGGTCAAAATCACAGGCGAATTGCCGCGGAAACCACGGTTTCGTCCCCCGCCTGGGACGCCGTCGCGTGTGCGGGCCGAGCACGCGCTGGCCCCTGGGCCGCGTCGGGCAACCCGGGGCTGTCGTCGGAAGCCACGAACGAGAGGTCCCCGGTTCCGCGAAGCTCGAGGCGAAGTCCATCGGGCGGCACGCCGAGCCAAGTCGCGCTCCGATGAGTCGAACGAGCCACGAACACCACGCGTTGACCTTCCCACGTCACCGAATCCAGGCGCACGGAGAGCGGAAAGTGGATGCGTAGGGTGCTCGCGCCGCGCTGCGAACGCAGACGAAGCGCGACACGCCGTGTGTCGCCGTTCCGCTCGTCCTCCAACACTTCGGCCGTCGGCGCAGGCAGCTCGAGGGCTGGGAGCGGCGCGGAGTAGGCCATCGCCTGGAAACCGACGAAGGTCGGCCAGGAGTCCACTACTTCGGGCGAAAAGGCGAGGCTCGCCGCTACGGAGGGCGGCAGACTTCCCGAGGAGGCGTCGACGAGGCAGCGCGCGGACTTCGCGCTCGCGTCCCAGTACGCCGCCACGCTCGAGCGCCGGGGTGAGTCGGGAGAAAACGCCGGCACGACCGCTTGAGCCGCCCCCGCAAGAAGGCCGACGACGAGGGCGCCGCGCGCCAGGCGGAACGCGCCCGCACGCGCGCCCGGCGCGACCGGCAGGCCGACGAGCGTAGCGAACGCGGCGAGGACGCTGAACGCAGCTGGCAACGCGAGTCCCAGTGCCTGTAAGCCGAGTCGAGCCACGGGCGCACAGCACACCCAGAGCCCGACGGCGGGCACGATGAGGGCGAAAGGCACGACGTTTCGGTGCCGCACGACGAACGGAGCAAAGAGCGCCGCGAGCCACCAGGGCACCAAGAAGACGAAACAGGCCTCCGGCAAGAGCGTGTAGACGACGAGCGACACCAGACCCACGAGCGACCACACACCGAACCAGAGCTCGGTCGGACTCGCCCCGAAGCGCAGCGGCGCGAGCCCCGCGACCAGTCCCATCCCTGCGAGGGCGACGAGGGACGCCGAAGGGTGCGCGACGAAAGGCGTCGGCAGCGCGCCGGCGACTCCCCAGAGCCAGCCGAGCACTTGACCGACCAGCGCCGCCACCACCAGGGCGCCCGCGCCGCTCGCCACGATCGTCAGCAGCTTTCCGGCGCGGAGCTCGCAGGCGACGCCAGCGACGAGCGAGCCGAAGAAAAGGAGCAGAGCGGCGAACGACAGGTATCGGGTCGTCGAACGGCTCAGGTGAACCACGCCGAATCCGAGGACGTCGAAAAAGATGCCCGGCGCCGCCTCGTCCATTCGCGGTCCGAGGGCGCGCGCCAAACCCAGCACCGAGTCACCGTGGTGCTGCAGCGAATCGAGCGACAGGTGCTCGAAGTCGTCGCGCGGCGTGTGATAGCGCCCGACGCCCCCGACGTTGGCGAAGTTCACACCCGGAGCTCCCGTGCGGCGCAATATCGAAAGATCCGTGTCGTTGGGGAGCCGTGTATACGCGGCGGCGAACAGCGAGCTCGTGAGCGGCCGGGGCGCGGCACTCCCGAAAGCGTCGATCAGCGAGCGACTCGCCCCCGTGGTCTCGAACAGCAGACTCGCACCCTCGGTGCCGCGTGCCTCGACGTTGATCATCGCGGCGATGGGGAAGCGCGCCGCGTCTTCGCGCACGAAAGCTTCGGCTCCGAGGAGCCCCGCCTCTTCGCCGTCGGTGAAGAGCAGGAGCACGGGCAACGGGCCTGGCCGAAGCGCGAGAGCGCGCGCGACCTCGAGCAGGGTGGCGATCCCCATGCCGTCATCGGCCACACCGGCGCCGACGGGCACCGAATCGTGGTGGGCGGAGAGCAGCAGGAACGGCCCGGTCTGGCCGGGCGGTTTGGCCAGCAGGTTCAGGACCCGCGCACAGGCGGCGTAGCGGCTACAGACGGGCGTCTCTCGTCGCTCGACTTCCAAGCCGAGCGCGCGCAAGCGCGCTTCCAGCCGCTCTGCGACCCGGCGATTATCGCTACTGCCCGTCGGGTGAGGCGCGCCATCGAGCACGAGCCGGAGCTCGTT
>JAXLYN010000093.1:0-19904 GCA_046351435.1 Polyangiaceae bacterium | reverse complement strand
AAGCTCCTGGAAATCGGCAGCATGCGCGCCCGGGCCGCCAAGATGATGGAGGCCGTCTACGAGGCCCGCGACGAGGTGCGGGACTTGGTGCGAGTGCTCGGCATTCGCCTGGAGGAGGCCGACCAAACGCTGCGCGGACAGGCCGAGCCGGAGCCGGTGCTCGACGACGAGCGACGGGAGCTCCTGCGCCGCATCGCCACGCTGCGGGACGAACGGCTCCACGACGACGAGAGCGCGTTCGAGGCTTTGGCTCGCCTGGTCCCCATGGACCCACTCGACGGTGACGCTCGAGAACGCTTGGTGGACATCGGCCGCCGCAGCGGCGCCCACGCCCGCGTCGCCGAGGTGCTGGATCGTTCGGCCTCCGCCGCGGACACTGCCGGCCTCAAGGGCGAGATCCTGATGCAGGTCGCCCACATCTACGAGGAGCTGCTCTCCGACGCGTCCCGCGCAGAGGACTGCTACCGGCGCGTGCTGGCTCTCGACGAAAGCGACGCCGAGCTGACGCTGCCGGCCGCGCGTGCGCTCGAGCGCATCTACGTCTCGTCGGGCCAACACGCCAAGCTCGCCGACATGCTGCGCACCCAGGTCAAGCTGGAGCAGGAGGGCGAGAAGCGCCGCGAGATCTTCGGCCGCTTGGGCGAGCTGTGTCAGGGCGTGCTGGCGGACGACACCGGCGCCATCGACGCCTGGAAGGCGCGCCTGGAGGAGAACCCCGCCGACGAGCTGGCGCTGGCTTCCCTCGACGCGCTGTACGAAAAGACCGAGCGCTGGCGCGACTTGGTGCAGGTCCTCGAGCGTCGCAAGGAGGTCACCGAGGACTCCGGCTTGCGTCGCAAGCTGATGGTCCGCGCCGCGGAGACCCTCTCGACCAAGCTGGACAGCGTGGACGAGGCCATCGAGGCCTGGCGCGCGGTGAGCGACGAGCTCGGTTCTTCGGTGGACTCGCTGCTGGCGCTCGAGCGCCTCTACCAGATCGCCGAACGCTGGGACGATCTGGCCGACGCCTACCTGGCTCACCTCGACATCGTGGAGAGCGACGCGGAACGCCTGGATCTCTTGGCGAAGCTGGGTGACCTCCGCGTGCAGCACCTGAACGACGTCGAAGGCGCGCTCGAGGTCTACCGCCGGGCCCTGACCCTCGACACCACCCACGCCCGCAGTCGGGAAGCGCTCGAGCGCATGCTCGATTCCGCCGAGACGTCGGCGCGGCGCGAGGCCGCTGCGGTGTTGCATCCCATCTACGAAGCGGACGGCGAGCACCAGCGCTTGCTGCGCGTGCTCGAGATCGAGATCGGCGTCTCCGAGGACCCGGAGCAGGCCGTCGAGGCCTTGGGCAAGGCCCTCGACATCGCCGAGAACGCGCTCGGGGACCCGGTCCGCGCCTGGGGCTACGCCGAGCGGGCGTTGCGCGAGGCGGTGGGTCACGGCGACCTGGGGCCGTGGTTCGCGCACCTCGACCGGCTGGCCAACGTGACCGGCCGCCACCGGGAGCACGTGCAGCTCCTGTGCGACGTCGTGCCCAACATCTTCGACGGTGACGTCCAGCTGGAGGTCACTCTCAAGGTCGCCGAGCTGGCCCGACACAAGCTCGGCGAGCAGAAGCTCGCCCGGGAGTACTACGAGAAGGCGCTGGAGCTTCGGGCGGAGGATCGGCGAGCGCTGGTGGCGCTGGAGTCCCTCTACGACGAGGCCGGCGACGCCCAGAGCTTGCTCGGGATCCTCGAGCGGCGGGTGGACGGCGCCGAGGACGACGCCGAGCGCAAGACGCTGCTCAGTCGCAAAGCCAAGCTGCTCTCCGACGTGCTGAACGACAACGCCCAGGCCATCTCGGCCTACGAAGCGCTGCTCGACATCCAGCTCGATCCCCAGGCCATCGAAGCGCTGGCGGGTCTGTACACGCTGGAAGAGCGCTGGAGCGAGCTGGTCGACCTGTACCGGCGCGAGCTGGACGCCGGCAAGAGCGACGCGCCGGCCTTGCACGTCAAGATGGCGCGAGTGCTCGCCCAGCGCATGAACGACCTGTCCCGCGCCTTCGACGAGCTGGAAGAGGCGCTCGGCCTGGAGAAGCAACACGAAGGCGCGATCGCCGAGCTCTCGCACCTGATGCAGAAGAGCGAAGAGGCGGAGTACCGGGCGCGGGCCGCGGCCATGCTCGAGCCGGTGTACCTCCTGCGAGCCGACTTCGGCAAAGTGATGGAGACCATCCAGGCGCGGCTGGACTACACCCAGGATCCGGACGAGCGGCGCGAGCTGCTGTCCCGCTTGGCCCAGCTGCACGAGGAGCAGAAGGAGGACTACGTCTCCGCGCTGGAGACCACCGCCAAGCTTCTGCACGAGGACTTGTCCGACGAGTCCACCGTCGCCGAGCTCGAGCGCTTGGCCAAGGTGGCGGGCGCCGAGAAGCGCTTGGCCCAAATCTACGCCGACGAGCTCGAGAACGTGGTGGCGGACGAACCGGCGACCGCGAGGCTCGCCCGTCGCGCCGGCGAGATCTTCGCCGATCTCGGCGAGCACGACCGGGCCCTCACCTACCTGCGTCGCGCATTGGCGTTCGAGCCCGAGAGCCGCGACCTGTTCGACGCCATCGACGCCATCTTGGCCAAGACCGAACGCCACGCTGAACGCGTCGAGCACTACACCCAGGCGCTCGACCACCGGTTCGAGCCCGCCGATCGGCTCGCGGCGTTGCACACCATCGCGGAGCTGCAGCGCACGAAGCTGGAAAGTCCCGACAGCGCCATCGACACGTATCGCTCGGCACTCGACGTGGACGAGCGCGACGAGCGCACGCTGACCGCGCTCTCGGAGCTGTCGCGCGAGCGCTGGAGCGACCAGGCGCCTGGGCGAGCTCTGCCTGCGCCGCGCCGAAAGCCGCGATGGACCCCCACTCCGCAGCTCCGCACCGCCTGGCGTTGGCGCTCGCTTGTACAAGAAGGAGCTGGGCGGGCCGGATCGCGCCATCGACCAGTTGGAAGAAATCGTCCGATCCGTGCCCGGTCATCAGGAGGCGGTGAGCGAGCTCGAGGCGATGCTGGGCGACGAGGCGCTGAAGGAGCGCGTGGTCGAGATCCTCCGACCGCTGTACGAGGACACCGACGACTGGGAAGCGTCTGATTCGACTCAACGAGGATCGCTATGCGCTGGCCGAGACCCCGGCCGGGTACTCGTGCTGCGGGAGACCGCGCGCCTCTGGGAGGAGCGCGGCCGTGATCTGCAGCGCGCCGGTCGCGCGTTGAAGGTCGCGGTGGGTCTCGACCCCGACGACAGCGACACCCGCACGGAGTTCGAGCGTGTCAGCGAGGCCACGAGCACCTGGGACCGGCTCTGTGAGACCTACGAGGACGCACTGGTTTCGCACCCGGACATGCTCAGCAAGCGCGACATCTTGGCGCGCCTGGCCGAGGTCCACGACAAGCGTCGCGACGATCCGCGCGCCGCGCTCAGGGGCCTACGAGCGCTTGCGCCAGCTCGCGGCCCAAGTCCGACCTCGAAGTGCTGGCGAAGATGGAGCCGCTGGCGACCTGCTCAGCGACTGGCCGGTTCTGGTCAACGTCCTGACCTCCAAGGCGGAGTACGTCCTCGACGACGAGGAGCGGGCGAGCTTGGCCGGCGGCGTGTGGGCGAGGCGAAGCGCGACATGCTCGAAGATCGAGGGCGGCGCCATCGCGGCCTACGAGCGCGCCCTCGAGCTGGACGGGGAGAGCGCCTTCACCGTCGACTGTTTGATCGACCTGCGCGAACGCTCCGGCGAGCCCGGAATCCTGGTCGAGCTCTACCAGCGCCGCGTCGAGCTATCGAGCGAGGACGACGCCGACCTCAAGTACACGCTCTTGCTGGCGGCGGCGAAGACCTACGAGGAGCTCTCGGATCGGCGCAAGGCCATCGACCTCCTGGGCCAAGCGCTGGGGGTGCGTCCGTCGGATCCCGACGTGCTCGACGCTCTCGACCGGCTCTACCGCGAGAAGAGGAAAATTGGCCGGAGCTCTTGGACAACCTGCGTCTGGGCGCCAGCCGAGCCGAGTCCGCCGAGGAGCGCGCGCGGCTGCGGCGCGGGATGGGCTCGCTCTTGTCGGAGAAAGCTCTCGGTGCGACGACGCTCTCGAAGCCTACCGGCTGGTGCTCGACGAGGTCCCGAACGACACCGAGACGGTGACCCGCGTCTTCGCGCTCGGCAAGAGCACGAGGATCTGCGCGGGACGGTGACCTGATCCTCGTTCCCGTGCTCCGGACCCGCAGGCGTCACGCCGAGCACGTCGAGGCCTTGGGGATGCGCCACAGCATCGGGTCCGACCCGTCGGAGCGCGCCGAGACGCTGCGGACATCGCAGCCGTCCTGGACGAGAAGCTCGGCAAGCCGGCCGACGCGCAGGCCGCGCTCTTGCGTGCCCTCGGCGAGCGCCCGGAGGCGTCCGACCTCCACGCCGAGATCGAGCGACTCTCGGCGGCGTGCGACGGCTGGAAGGCCTATGCCGATGCGCTGGCGGAGCGCGCCATGAGCACCTTCGACCCGGACGTCGCCAAGGAGCTTTGGGGGCGTCTCGGTCGCCTCAGCGAAGAGCGATTGGACGACGCTGCGCGGGCCGTGGACGCCTACTCCCACGCCGTGGAACAAGCCGGGGACCAGCCCGAGCTGCTCGAAGCTTTGGACCGCTTGCACACCAAGCTCGACAACTCCCAAGCCCTGGCCGACGTGCTGGAGCGGCGGATTTCCGTCGAAGGGTCCGACGCGAAGCAGGCCGAGCTCTATCACCGCTTGGGCGTGATCCAGGCCAACGCGTTCAAGGAGCTGCCCCGCGCCCTCGGCTCGTTCCGCATGGCGCTGGAGCGCGCCCCGGAGCTCGACGCCGCCGCGGAGGAGCTGGAGAAGCTCACCAACGAGCGAGATCTGTTCGAGGAAGCCGCCGAGGTGCTCGAGACGGTGTACCGGGGCGGCGGCAAGACGGACCGCCTGGCGTCGCTCTACGAGAAGCGCGTCGGTTTCGCGGACTCGCCCGAGCAGCGCGTGGAGATGCGGCGGAACCTCGGCCGTGTCCTGGAGGAGGACTGCAACGACCCGGCTGCGGCGCAACGCGTGCTGCAACAAGGCCTCGCGGACGATCCCACCGACGCGGCGCTGCTCGACGAGATCGAGCGCTTGGCCGCCATCACCAAGAACTGGGAGGGCGCCGCCGCGGCGCTGCGTGCGGCCGTGGACGGCAAGCAGGATCTCCCCAGCGACGTCGGCCGCGACCTGTGTGTGCGGGTCGCGACCTGGCAGCGCGACAAGATGGAGGACGCGCAGGCGGCCGAGGCTTCGCTCGCGCGGGCCCTGGAGTTCGATGCGTCGAGCGACGACGTGCTCGTGCTGATCGAGCAGGTCCAACGCGCCCCCGGCCGTGAACGCGACTTGGTGGCGACCCTGCGCCGGCGCGCGAAGCTGCAGCTCGACGACGCCCGGCGCGAGGACATCTTCCGCGAAGCCAAGGGGCTCGCCGACGGGCTCGGCGACAAGGAGCTGGGCGAGGCGCTGGTGCGCGAGGTGCTGTCGCACGACGACGGCAACCTGTGGGCGCTCGGCGCGCTCACCACACTGCGCGAAGCCGCAGGAGACTTCGCGGAGACCTACGCCCTCTTGGTGAGGCTGGCCGAGCTGCGCGCTTCGGGTGAAGCAGTGCGCGAGCTGCGTCACAAGGCCGCGCGGCTGGCCATGAACCAGCTCGCCAAGCCCGCCGACGCCATCGGCATCTACGAGCAGCTGTTCGAGGACGAGCCGACGGACCGCGAGGCCGCGGACGCCCTGCGCCAGCTCTACCAAGCCGGCGCGGAGTGGGAAAAGCTCGGCCGCCTGCTGGAGCGCCTGGTGGACTTGGCGGACGTTCCTGCACAACGCAGCGCGCTGCGCCTCGAGCTCGCGCGCCTGAACGTGGAGCACTTCGAGGCCGTGGACACCGCGGTCGACCTGTTGAAGACGGTGCTGGAGGACGAGCCCGGCAACGGCGACGCCGTGGTGGCGCTGAGCGAGCTGTACGAGAAGGCGAAGCGCGACGAGGAGCTCGCCGAGCTCCTCCAGCAGCAGATCGCCGGCGCCAGCCAGCGCGGCGACACCGAAGCCGAGCTCCGTTTCCAGGTCCGCCTCGGGGAGATCTACGACACGCGCTTGGGCGATCGAGGGAAGGCCATCGACACCTACCAAGCCGTGCTGTCTCGCGACAGCTCCCACCGCGGTGCGCTCCGGGCGCTCGCTCGATTGTTCTCGGCCGATGGGAACCTGGCGGAGTCCGCCAAGTTCCTGGACCGGCTGCTGGCGCTCTCCGAGGGCGACGAGGCCGTCCGGCTCGCCAACGAGCTCGCCGACGTCCACGAGAAGCTCGGTGATCGCGCTCAAGCGACCGCGGCCCTCGAGCGTGGCTTGGCGGCGGATCGCAAGAACGCCGAGCTCCGAGGGCGGCTGGCCCAGCTCCTGCAGAACACCGAGGCCTGGGAGAAGCTCGCCGCGCACTTGATGGATGACGCCGACCTGGTCGACGCCGTGGATGAAAAGGTCGCGCTCCTGCGCAAGGCGGCCGACATCCACGCCAAGAAGCGCAGCGATCAGCCGAGCGCCGCCGGGGTACTGGAGAAGGCCAGCGCGCTCAAACCCGAGGACCGTGAGCTGCTGCTGGAGCTGTGCGGCGCGTACAGCGCCTCGGGCCGTGGCAAGGCAGCCGCCGAGGTACTGGAGAAGATCGTGGAAAGCTACGGTGGCAAGCGCTCCAAGGAGCTGGCCGAAATCCATCGCCGGTTGGCCGACGCGCACCTGGCCGACGGCAACACCGCCAAGGCGATGGAGGAGCTCGACAAGGCCTTCCGCATCGAGCCGGGCAACGTGCACGTCCTCAAGGCTTTGGGCTTGGTCGCGATCCAAGTCGAAGACATGAAGAAGGCGATGCAGATGTTCCGCGCGCTCCTGCTGCAGAAGCTGGACGGCGACACGCCCATCACCAAGGCAGAGGTCTTCTACCACCTGGGCGAAATCCGCGTGAAGCTGGGGAGAAGCCCAAGGCGATCCAGATGCTGGAGCGCGCCATCCAGACCGACGACAAGTTGGAGTCGGCCAAGAAGCTGCTCGCCGAGCTGAAGGGCTGAGCCCTTTGGCTCCGGCGTGCTCCCCGGCTTCAATGCTCGGGGAGCACGTCCCCCTGGAAACGTGAGATGAAGCGCCGCAACGCCAAGTGCGCCGACACATTGGGGTTGGTCCGGAGCTGTCTCGTCACGGGGTGTAGCAGCTCCAGACCAACCTCGGCTTCTGCACTCGCGGTTGTCCGCGGAGGCATCGGATGCGCGCGCTAGTGGGGCTCTTGCTCGGCGTGCTCGTCAGGCTGTGGGTCTGGACCTTTCGCGTCACGCTGCGCATGCCCCAGCGCCTAGCGGCCGGTGGCGAACCATGGGTGTTCGGCTTCTGGCATGGCCGTCAGCTCGCGCTGCTCGCAGCACCGCGCCGCCCGGGGACGCGGGTGATGGTGAGTTGGTCCAAGGACGGCGCGCTGCAGAGCGGCGTCATGCGAGCTCTCGGTTTCCGCGTGGTCCGCGGCTCGAGCTCCCGCGGGGGAGCATCCGCGCTCAGGCGCATCGCGCGGGGCGTTCGCGCGGGCGCTGACGCCGTGTTCGCGCTGGACGGGCCACGGGGTCCTGCCCGTCGCGCCAAGCCCGGGGCGGCAGCCACTGCGATGCTCGGACGCGCTCGTCTGGTCGCGGTGGGCAGCGCGGTGTCCAGGGGCTGGTCCCTGGGGCGGACGTGGGACGACTTCCAGATCCCGCTGCCCTTCGCCCGGGTGGCGATCTTCGTTTCGGACCCGCTGGATCCGGCGCTCTCGGCCGCCGACCTTTCGGTGCTGGAGCGCGCGCTCGGGGCGGCGGAGCTCTCCGCCGCTGCCCTGCTCAGCGGCGAGGCATTGCCGGAGCTGGCGGCTTCGACGTGACCACGCTCGTGTCCATCGACGGTGTGGTGCACGCGGCCGACGACGCGAAGGTCAGCGTGTTCGACCGCGGCTTCCTCTTCGGCGACTCGGTCTTCGAGACCATTCGCACCTACGGCGGGCGCCCCTACGCGCTCCGCACGCACTTGGAGCGGCTTGCCCGGAGCGCCGCGCGCGTGTTCATCGACCTGCCGGTTCCAATCGAGCGAATGGAGGGTGACGTCGAGGACGTGCTGCGCTCGGCGGCGAACCCGGAGAGCTACATTCGCGTGATCGTCACCCGCGGCTCGGGGCCGCTCGGTCTCGACTCGGGATTCGAGGCCAGCCCCACCCGCGTGGTGATCGTGGCGCCGCTCGTTCCCCCGCCCGCCGAGGCGTACGCAAACGGGATCTCGGTGGTGACCTTCCGCACCCAACGCATCGCCGAAGCCACGGATGCGGTGGGGTCCAAGGTCGGGAACTACCTGGTCGCCGTGTTGGCGATGCGACGAGCACGGGAGGTCGGGGCGAGCGAAGCGTTGATCGTCGATGCTGCCGGCGATGTGGTCGAGGGTGCGACGTCGAACGTGTTCGCGGTGATCGACGGCGGGCTCGTGACTCCGCCCGAGGACGCCGGGATCCTGGCTGGAATCACCCGGGCCAGCGTGCTCGACCTCGGGCGCGAGCTGGGCCTGCCGGTCGAGCTGCGCGCGCTCTCGGCGCGGGACTTGGAGCGCGCGAGCGAGCTGTTCATCACTTCCAGCATCCGGGAGGTGCTCCCAGTGGTGGCGGTGGATGGCAGTGCCGTCGGTGCCGGTGTGCCGGGCGAAATCACCTCCCGGCTGCACCGAGCCTTTCGAGAAAAGGTCTTGAAATCATTGGGTTAGGCGCGAAGAATGGCCGCCGGCCGTTTGAATCCCCAGGGGGTCGCACGGTCTAACCCAGTGCCGAAAGCTCGGCACTTGCTTGGGATCGCCGCCGAGGAAGGTTCGGGGGCACATCACGTAGGATGAATGGGACGAGGTAGGACCGACATGAAGACTCTGTATGGAACCATTGCTTTCGCAGTCTTGGGCGCCACGTTGTTCTCCGCTACCGGGTGCAAAGTCGAGGACTGCCCCGACAGCGAGAAGAAGGGCGGCGTCTGCGTCGTCGGCAAGTCACTGACCAAGTTCAACGGCACGCCGTCGAGCAACACGGTCGACTATCAGGCGGGCACCCCGCTCAGCATCGAAGGCGTGTACGGCAACATCAACGTCACTTCCGGCGCCGCGGCCGGCAAGGTCGAGGTCACGTTCGAGCCCTTCGACTACGAGGGGCACGACGAGAAGGATCTCGCGACTCGTCAGATGAACGACAACTTGAAGATGAACACCGACCTCACCGGCGGCGTTCACGTCACCGCGGTACGCACGGGCGACACGACCAACGGCCTCGGCGCGAACATCACCGTCAAGCTCCCGGCGGACTTCGACGGCTCCATCAGCGTGTACAACCACGGCAACGGCCCGCTCAACGAGTTCGACCTGAACGTCGGCTTCGTGGGCAAGTCGACCTCGGTCAGCATCACCAACGACTCGGGCATCGGTGACTGCAAGATCCAGGGCGCCGCCACGGTGACGGACACCAAGGCGACTTGCGGCGACTTGATCACGGTGCTCGACGTGTCGGACAACGTCAACATCACCAAGAAGGGGCTGAGCGCGGGTAGCGACGCCACGGTGGTGCTCCGCATGGCCAGCATCGCGGCCACCGCTGCGGGTGGCTCGATCGTGACCGAGGACGGTTCCATCGACGCGACCTTCCCCGCCACCGGGACCTACGCCATCCAGGCGTTCTCACCCACTCAAGGCATCGTGACCGAGGGCACGCCGCCGGCGAGCTGCACCGTCGAGACCGCCGCGCCGGGCTCGAAGACCATCACCTGCGGCGCGGCCACGCCGCTCTACAAGGTGACGGCGGGCCAGGACGGCCTCGGCGACAGCAACATCAATCTCTCCTACAAGTAATCGGTTTCCCCTACGCTCCCGCTTGCACCGCCTGGGCCAGTACCGGGCGGTGCTTTGTGCGGTCCACGCCAGTTGCGCTGACCCTGGGTGCACGAGCCTGCAGCCGCGCAGTGCAGGCCCGTGCACCTCGAGCGCCGAAAACGCCGTTTGCCGCAGCGATTCGCCTTGGCAGGGAGCTTGCTGGGGAGCGGGCATGGCACCCCACGTCTCCGTCCCGATCGAACGCTCCGCCCGAATCTGCTCGTCGATCTCGACTCCATCGCGCTGGCCCAGCTCCGACACCGAATTCGAACCTTCATCCGAAGTGGATGGTCTTCGCGGTGGAGCACGGACAGCATGGGCTCGCCCTGGTGCAGCGCGGCGGCATCGACGTGGTGGTCACCGAGCTCGACCCTGTTCGATCCGTCTTTGCTCGACCTGGTGCGCGCCGCTGCCTCCACCCGCGAGGGGCCGGTGTGCATTGCGCACGCCCTGAGGCCGGACGCTGCGCGCTCGTTCGGCGGTTTGCTGCACCGCGTGCTGGCGAAGCCCGCCGAGGATCAGGGCGCTGTTCGTCGCGGTGCTCTCGGCGCTGCGTCTCAGGCGTGAAGCCGCGAAGTGCGGCCGGCGAGCCGTGAACGCGAGGGCGCGAGCGGTCAGGTGCTGTCGTCAGCCTCGCCGCGGCGCGGGCCCTCGGCGCCGGCCTCCGGGGGCCGGGCTTGCACCGGGATGCGCAGGCTGCCGCCGCCTTGGGCGAGCAAGAGGCTCACGGCTCCTTGTCGAAGAAGGCCTTGAGGAATCCGAGCTCGTGGGGAGCGTCCGTGATCAGCCCGCGGGAGGCGATGCACGAGATGGTCGCTGCGACCTCCAGTGCCTTCTGCTCGCCCTCGCGGCTGAGGACGCTGAGCGCGCTGTCCTTCATGGCGCGCACCAGGTCGGCGCGGCGCTCCGGCGAGAAGTAGCGGTTCGTGGCCGCCAGAATCTCGGCTTCGAGCTTCTGGCGCATGGCGTCGCTGTCGGGCTGCTCCCCAGGGGTGATGGTCTCGCCGATCTTGAACAGCATCTCGTCGACGCTGGCGCGGGTCGGGAACCAACCCCTGAACTCGTACAGGTTGTGGAGCTTGGCCGAGTCCTTGGCCAGCTCGGTGGCGTCGTCGGAGGCGAGCTCGGAAGCCCTTCTTCGTCGAAGGATGCATCTCGGCGGCTGCTCGGGCATCAATGGCCTCGAGCAGGCTCTGGCACTGCGAATCCCAGCGGCTCGGGCACCCCGCGCTCGGCGTGACGCTTGCGCGCCTCGCGATTCGGTAGCGAGCCCACTCCACCGGGATCTTCACCGGCTTGTACTGCGCGCCGGGCAGCGCGCGAGCCATGCTCTCCCGAAGCTGGGGTGTGCGTGACCTCGCCCACGTCCACGCGGTGGACGCCGAAGGTGTCGTTGAGCACCACGAAAGCGGCGCGGTACCGGCTCGCGGGCGCCCGCGCCGTCACGACCAAGAGCGTGCCGCCGGCGGTGTCCGGCGGAAGCAGCCACGCCTCGAGCGCCTCGGGTCCCTTCTCACCGACCAGTGAAGCCACATGGGAGCGAGTGGGGATGGCGATGCCGCGGCTCTTGAGCACGTTGAGCGCGCGCCGCGCGGCCTTGCGCGCGGGCCCCGCACCGTGCTCGGCGACCTCGGCAACGCTGCCGCGTTGGCTGCTTTGGTCCAGACGACCGGGTCGGCATCGCGGCCGCTGTGCTGCTTGACCGCCGCGAGCGCGCTCGGCCGTGGCGCCGAGCAGCTCGGCGGCGAAGGTGGACTTGGATTCGGTCATGGCGATCTCCAGCTCAGGGAAGGCGAGCGATGCCGTCGATCTCCACGTGCGCCCTTGGGCAGAGCTGCGACTCCGAACGGTCGCGCGGGCTGGCGGCTCGCGGTGAAACACTTCGGCGTAGACGCGATTGACGGTCGCGAAGTCGCCGAGATCGACGAGGTAGATGGTGGTCTTGACGAGATGATCGAAGTTGGCCTCGGCGGCGCCGAGCACCGCGCGCAGGGCCAGTCGAGCACGCGGCGCGTCTGCGCTTCCGATGTCGCCCGGGACGAGCTCCCCAGTTTGGGGATCGAGCGGGATCTGGGTCCGCTCAGGAAGACGAGCTCGCCGCTCACGATGGCCTGCGAGTAGGGGCCGATGGCGGCAGGCGCTCGGTCGCTGGAAACGGCGCGTTGGCTCATGGCCCGGGGATCTACGCACGGTGGCGAGCGGGATTCAAGGAAGGCGATGCGTCGGCTTTTCAGCGGCCCAGATCGATGGACCGGCGGCCGTCGATGGCCTGACCCAACGTGATCTGATCGGTGAATTCCAGGTCGCCCCCGTGGGGACACCGCTGGCGATGCGGCTGACCCGCGTCCCGGCGGCGCCGAGCTCGCGAGCCAGGAAGAGCGAGGTGGCTTCCCGTCCACGCTCGGAGGCGTCGCGATGATCACCTCCTTGACCCCGTCCTCGCGAATGCGCTGCAGGATCTCGCCGATGGGCAGCTCTTCGGGGCCGATGCCGTCGAGCGGCGATAGCAGCTTGCCGAGCACGAAATAGCGCCCCTGCATGGCGCCGCTGCGCTCGACGGCCAGCAGATCCTGCACGCGCGCCACGACGCAGAGCAACGTCGCATCGCGCCGGCGGTCGCGACAGATCAAGCAGAGGCGCGCGCCGTCGGCGTCGACCTCGCACAGATCTCTGCAGCGGGCGCAGGGCCGGACGCTGCGAGCGACGGCCAAGAGCTCTTCGCCGAGGAGCTCGGGGAGATCCCCAGCCCGCTCACCAAGTAGAGGGCGAAGCGCTGCGCCGTCTTCTCGCCCACGCCGGGCAACCGAGCCAAGAGCTGCAGCAATCTGGACAATCGTTCCGGCAGCACCGTTCAACTCTTTCGCGCTTCTCGCACGAGTGCAAGCTCACTCGGTTCCGAGCTTCAGATCCTTGAGCCGGGCACCCAAGACTCCATGGCGTCCACCACTCGGGATGCCGCTTCGCGTCGGCAATCGCCTGCTTGACGCGGGCGTGCCGCTCCCGCACCTGCTGCGCGGCCAGCGTGTCGACGCCTTTCGCGCGCTCGGACTCGAGCTCGAGCACGACGTGAACGCGAGCGCCGAAGTGCTCGGTGGCGGCCCGAGTGAGCGCCGCGACCGCCTCCTTCTCCGACGCTTGGGCGGCGAACACGCTGCCGGGCTCGAAGCCCACGACCAGTTGCCCGGTCGCACGTCGAGCGGCGCCGAGTGCTCGAAGATCGCGGCCAGCTCCGGGCGGCTCTGAGCCAAGCGCTCCAAGACGTCGACCCAGGCCACCAGGGCGGTGTCCGCGGAGAGCTCCGGCTCGCTGCTCTCCTGGCGCTCCGCGGCTTGGGGCCTGCGCCCGGGCGCGTCCGCCGCCGGCGCCGACCTGAGCCCCGCGCCGTCGGGACCGAGCTGGGGCTGGAGCAGCCGGACCTGGAGCTGGCGGAGCGGCGCGGGGTGCCGGGGCCGGGAGCGGCCTGGCACCGGGGCCGCGGCGTGGGGCGGCTCGGGCGCGGGGAGCCACGCTCCGACCTCGGCGCTGCCCAGCTGGCCGGATCGAGGTGGAGGTTCTCGCGCCGGTCGCGATTCGACGTTGTCGAGTTCGCCCGCCGCTCGCGTCTCGCGAGCGCGCGGTCGATCGCCGGGCGGGCTCCGATCCGCGTTCGACGCCGGCGCCTCCGCGCGGCCCCGTGGCGCGGCGGGGGCACCGCCGAGCCGGCGCCTCGAGCGCGCCGAGGCGCGACACCAAATCGTCGATGGGGATCAGCGCCGGCCGCCGCGCGAGCCGGAGCAGAGCATCTCGAGCGCCGCCCGAGGCTGGCCGCTGCGCACCACTTCGTCGAACTCTGGGAGAAACCTTGGTGCGCGCGGATGAGATCGTCGGCGTTCCTGCTCGGCGCTGAGGGCGAGGACGTCGCGTTGCTCCTCGTCCGCGAGGTCCAAGAGCTCCCGCGGGTCGCTGCAGACCTTGGCCACCACCAGATCCCGCAAGAGCGCCAAGAAATCCCGCGCCACGTGGGCCATGTCGAAGCCCTGCCGGCTGAGCTCGGCGACGATGCCGAGGCAGCGCGCGCCGTCGCCCGCGCACAGCGCCTTGGCCATGTCGTAGAGGACCTGATGGCTGGCGACGCCGAGCACTCGCGCGACGTCGTCGCCGGCCAGTCGGTTTCCGCCCCAGGCAATCACCTGGTCGAGCAGGCTCATGGCGTCGCGCATACTACCGGCGGCCTCACGGGCGATGATGTTCACCGCGGTCGTCGGTCTCGATGCCCTCGCGCTCGAGCACGTGGCGCAAGCGGGCGACGATCAGTTGGCTCGGAATCAGCTTGAAATCGAAGCGTTGGACCCGGCTCAGGATGGTCACCGGGACCTTGTGCACCTCGGTGGTCGCGAAGATGAACTTGATGTGAGGCGGGGGCTCCTCCAGCGTCTTCAAGAACGCGTTCCACGCGCTCTGAGACAGCATGTGGACCTCGTCCACGATGAAGATCTGTAGCGATCCCGCGCCGGCCGATACGGGATCATCTCCTGCAGGCGGCGGGACTTCGTCGACGCCGTTGTAGCTGGCGCCGTCGATCTCCTGCACGTCCACGTCGCTGCCCGCGGCGATTTCAGGCAGGGGGCGCATTCGAGGCAGGGGCCGCGGTGGGGCCGGGGTCCGCCCCGGGAGACTCGCTCCCCGGCTTGCGCACGCAGTTCAGCGCCTTGGCCAGGATGCGGGCGCTGGTCGTCTTGCCCACCCCGCGCACGCCCGTGAAGAGGAAGGCGTGGGCCACCCGGCTCGTCTCGATGGCGTTGGCCAGCGTGCGCGCGACGTGCTCCTGACCGACCAAGTCGTCGAAGCTCATCGGTCGCCACTTGCGCGCCAGCACCACGTAGCTCATCGGACCTCGGGGCTACCAGATGTAGCTCCGGGCTGGTAGCCTCGCGCGAGGGCTCGCCCGTGCGCGGCAGAGGTAGCGGATTTTCTCGGCGCTTTTTCCGGAGGAAGCTTCGGCTGTTTGGATCCGGCGCGACCGAGCTATGGTCCATCGGTGCGGTTTTTCAGGCCTCGATCGTCGATCGCGCTAGCGGCTGCGCTGGTTGCGTGTGCGGCGCCGGAGCCGCCCCGCGCCCAGCCGCTTCCGCCTGCGCCGGTCGGGAGCCCGACGCCGAGCGCGAGCGCTGCCCCGCTGCCCGCGCCGGACGCGGGCGTGCGCGCGAAGTCCGGTCCGCCGCCGCGGCTCGAACGCATCGCGCCCGCGGCGGTCCCGAGCCCGGAGCCGCACGTCGAGATCCTGTTCCCGTTCGCCGAGCAGCGCATCTTGATCCCGAAGGCTGCGGGCTACACCCCACGCTTCACCGTGGAGCACTGGCCGCTCGCCGCCGATGGACCGACGGTGATGGTTGCGCTCGACGACGCGCGCCCGCGCCGGCTGACCAACAAGCCCGTCAGCTTGCGTGAGCTCGCGGGAGAGGGGCAAGAGATCAAACCCGGCCCTCACCATCTCTTCGCATTCGCCGCCGACGCTTCGGGGTCGATCGTGCGCGGTGCCGGCGAGTCCCGCGCCCCGATGGCTGCGGTGCGTTTCTGGGTGGGCGATCGGGATCCCAAGCGCACGCCGGGTCCGCGCGTGATGCTCGCGGCGCCCCAGGGCACCATCAACGGTGCCGCGGCGGCAGACGCGCTGCGGGTGGATTTCCTGGCACTGCCCGAGCGCTTGGGTCCGCCGGGCGGCGCTGCGCGGGTGCGCGTGCGCGGAGCCGGTGTCGACCTCAGCCTCGATCTCGATGCCTGGCAGCCCACGGGGTTGCGGGATCTGCCCAGCGGCGATTTCGACGTCGAGGTCGTGTTGCTCGACAAGGACAAGCACCCGCTCACCGAGCCCGGCACATCGGTCCGGCGAACGATCACGGTCAATCGAGAGCTCGAGCCGAGCGAGGCCGGTCACTGAAGGGCGGAGGCCGGGTACGATGAGCAACGATCGCGCGCGCATCGTCGAGCTCGACAAGCGCCACGTCTGGCATCCCTACACGCCGATGCAGGAGTGGATCGAGCGAACCGAGCCTTTGGTGATCGTCCGCGCGGACGGCTCGCGCCTGTTCGAAGCGGACGGACGCAGCTTCTTGGACGGGAACTCGTCCTGGTGGACCGCCGCGCTCGGCCACGGGCACCCGCGCTTGAACGCGGCGCTCCGGCGCCAGGCCGAGACGCTGGGCCACGTGCCGCTGGCGGGCATCGCGCACGAATCGGCGGCGCTGCTCGCCCAGGAGCTCGTCGCCGTCGCGCCGGCGGGGCTCTCGCGGGTGTTCTTCAGCGACGACGGATCGACCGCCGTCGAGGTGGCGATGAAGCTCGCCTTGCAGCTCTGGCACCAGAACGGCCGCCCGGCGCGGCGCCGCTTCATCGCGCTCGAGGGCGCGTTCCACGGCGAGACGCTGGGTGCGACGGCGCTCGGCGGCGTCGAGCTCTTCCGGCGGCCCTTCGCCGAGTGCGTGCTCGACTGCATCCACGTGCCCTGGGGCGACGGCGGTTTCGAGCGTGCCTTCGACACGCTGGAGCAGGCCGTGGAAGCCGCACCCGACGAGATCGCAGCAGTGGTGCTCGAGCCCGTGGTGCAGGGTGCCGCTGGCATGCGCAGCTACGACCCGGAGCTGCTCCGCCGCGCGCGCGCGGTCACGCGCCGGCACGACATCTTGTTGATCTTGGACGAGGTGTTCACCGGCTACGGGCGCACCGGTCCGATGTGGGCCAGCGAGCACGCGGGCGTGGTGCCGGACGTGATGTGCGTCGCGAAGGCCTTCAGCGGCGGCCTCTTGCCCATGGCTGCGACGCTGGTGTCGGAGCCCGTGTTCTCGAAGTTTCTCGGCGACCCGACGCGAGCGTTTCTCTACGGCCACACCTTCGCCGGAAACCCGCTCGGGGCCGCGGTCGCCCGCGAGGTGCTCGCGATCTACCGGGACGAACGCATCTTGGAGCTCGCCCGACCCAAGCACGCGCGCATCGCCCGAGCCTTCGCCGAGCTGTCGGCCATTCCGGGCGTGGCGACGACGCGTGCGCTGGGCATGATCGGCGCACTGGAGCTGGAGGAAGTGACGCCGGCTATCTCGCCCGCACCGGCTGGCGTGTACGACGCGGCTCTGGAGCGTGGCGCCTACCTGCGGCCCTCGGCAACGTCGTCTACGTGGCGCCGCCGCTGAACATCTCGGATGCGGATCTGGACGAGCTGCTCTCGATCCTAGAAGCCTCGCTGCGCGCCGTCCTGGGCTAGCGCGCGCGGCGCGACCCCACGCTCGGTCCGCCGCCAAACCGCGCTGCGTGCGCGAGAGCCATTGACCAAAGCCGTGAGGTCCACGACGCTTCCGCCATGGCTCAGCGCAAGCGCTACCTGTTCGTGTGCGTGAACCGGCGGCCGGACGGTACGCCCAAGGGCTCCTGTGCGGCCCGCGGCTCCGTCGAGCTTCACACCCGACTCAAGGAGATGCTCAAAGAGCGCGGGCTGGCCGAGCTCGAAGCGCGGGCGTGCTCGTCGAGCTGCCTCGACACCTGTTGGGTCGGCCCCAGCATCGCCGTCGAGCCAGATCACTACTTCTACGGTCGGGTCACTTTGGAGGACCTGCCGGAAATCGTGGACGCCCTGGCGACCGATCGTCGCGTCGAACGGCTGCTGCTCGCGCCCGAAGACTTCGTCGAACCCCGGGACCTGGGCAAGAGCAAGGGATGATCGGGCTCGCGCGGTTTCGTCAGGAGCTCGTCGGCAGCTACCGACTGCTGTCGGAGCCCTCCGTCGAGCATCCCTTGGCGCTCCGGCTCCGAGGGCACGCGGCCGTCGCTTCTGCCCGGAATCAGCGGGGACGTGGAGGTCTCGGGCGAGCTCGACGCGAAGGGTCTGGCTGATCGGCGCCCGCTCCGCGGTCGCGTGCGCATCGAACGTTGGCTCCCCTGAGCGCGCGCTACGAGTTGGAGACCAGCTCCAACGCCGGAGCGAAGCTGCGCCTCCGGGCGCTGAAACAGTTCGCGCTCAAGGAACCCTTGTGGAGCTCGAGGCGTCGTCCGGGGTGAGCTGTCGGACGGACACAGGACAAACGCTCGCGCAAGTGGAGCTCCGGCTCGACTTCCGTCGCGAGCTGCGCAAGTGGGTCGGGCGCTAGCGAGCCGCGAGAGGTCGCACGCTCTTCCGGCGCGCCCCGAGACACCCTCACGCTCCCGGGCCGTCGGCCCCGCTCGGCCTGGCGCCCTCCGTTCGGCCGGTGTAGAGCCGGCGACATGAAACGCCTGGAACCGCAGCGCACCGCCGTGCTGGTCGTCGATGTTCAAGAGCGGCTCGCTCAAGCCATGCCGCCGGAGCAGGTGGAGCGGCTGCGCAGGGCCGCGCGCATCTTGATCGAGGCGGCACGCCTGCTCGGCGCGCCGGTGCTCGCGACGGAGCAATACCCCAAGGGTCTCGGACCCACGTTGCCCGAGGTCGCCGAGGCCCTGCGCTCGGTGGATGCGCATCGCTTCGAGAAGCTCGACTTCAGCGCCTGGGACGCCGAAGGATTCCGGGAGCGCCTCGGTGCAACTGGGGTCACCTCGGCGGTGGTGATCGGCATGGAGACCCACGTCTGCGTGTACCAAACGGTGCGAGACCTGGTGGCGGCGGGCTTCGACGTCCACGTCCCCGTCGACGGGGTCGCGTCGCGCCGGGAGGACCACCGGCAGGTCGGGCTCGAGCTGTGTGAGCGGGCCGGGGCGACTCGAACCACGAGCGAGAGCGTGGTGTTCGACTGGCTGGGCAAGGCCAGCGGCGACGCCTTCAAGCAAGTTTCGAAGTTGGTGCGCTGAGCTTTCGGGCGCGGCCGGCCAGCTCAGCCTCTGGTAAGCTTCGCGGATGTGGGCACGACCCGGTTCCGTCGCGCTCCTGGCAGCCGCTCTGGCGGTCGCCGGTTGCAGCGAGCCCCGTGAACGGGAGCTGATCGGGTCGACTGGGCAAGCGGTGTCTGCGCCACTCCCGGCCGCCTACTGCAGCATCGACGTCAACGGTGCGAGCAAGGACGCCGAGGCAGACTACTTGCCGCACGTGATCACTTGCGAGAACGGCGGCGCTTCCCTGGAGGCACTGAAGGCCCAGGCCATCGCAGCGCGCTCCGTGGCGTACTACGCCATGGCGACCAAGGGCACGATCTGCGACGGCCAGGGTTGTCAGGTCTACACCTGTGGCGCGACGCCGGCGGCCAAGCACCTGCAAGCAGTGCAGGAAACCGCGGGCCAGTACCTGTCTCACTCGGGACTGCTCACGTACGGTTTCTACGTCGCGGGTGACACGAGCACCGCGCCACCTTCGTGCAAAGGCACCGGGACCAGCGGCACCGAGAAGTACGTCACCTACAACGAAGGCAAGACGGGCGCCGACGTGCAGATGACCACGCTCGGATACATCCCGCCGGGCCAGCCGATCTACGGTCAGAATCGCGGCTGCATGGGGCAATGGGGCGCGCGCTGCCTCGAGAACGACAAGGGCTACGCCTACGACGCCATCTTGCGCTTCTATTACGGCGCCGACATTCAGATCCTGCAAGGCAGCGGACCTTGCATCGTGCCCGTCAATCAGCCGCCCCAGGGTTACCTGGACGAAGCCGGCTGTTCCACCATTCGCGGTTGGGCCTACGATCCCGATCAGAAGGACGCCGCGCTCGACGTCCAGATCTACATCGACGTCGGCCCCGGCGCGGCCGGTGCGTCTCCCATCGCCGTGGTCGCCGACGTGCACCGCGATGATCTGTGCACGGCCATCGGGAGCTGCGAGCACGGCTTCGAGCTGCCGACGCCGGCGAGCCTCTTGGATGGTCAGAGCCACAGCGTCTGGGCCGTGGCCATCGACGCCTCGGGCGCGCCGGAGGCGGAGCTCACCCAAAGCCCGCTGCCTCTCACGTGCAGCGGCGGCGCGGGGGGCGCGGGGGGCAGCGTCGGGTCCGGCGGGTCGGGCGGTGACGCGGGGAGCAAAGGCGGAGGCAGCG
>JAXLYN010000092.1:0-20339 GCA_046351435.1 Polyangiaceae bacterium | reverse complement strand
CCAGCAGCTCGCGCCGCCCTTCGCACTCGGCACCGACGACGAAGAACGTCGCACGCGCCGCGTGCCTGGCGAGGAGGTCGAGATACGCATGCGTCAAGGCGCAGGGACCGTCGTCGAACGTCAACGCGACACGGCGACCACGACGCGGCCCGCTCCGGAGCACGACGGACGGCGGAACACATCGCTCCGCCAGAGACTCGAGCCAGGCGTGGGGAACGAGCCGCCTCATGCTGCAGCCCTCCCTCGGAATTCACCGACGATGCGGCTCAGCACGTCGAAGAGCTCGCCTGCGCTCTGGCTCCAGCTCGAGATGCCGGCAGCGCGGCGAATGGCCTCGGCATCATCGTCCTCCGGCCGGCCGAGGGCGGCCTCGAGCGCGCTACCGAGCGCGGTCACGTCGCCCGGGGCGACGCGCCATCCGAGCTCGGGCGAGTGGACGAGTTCGGGCACGCCCCCCACGTCGCTGGCGACGACGCGACGACCGCAAGCGAGCGCTTCTGCCACGACGTTGGGCGAGCCCTCGGCGTAGCTCGGCAGAACCACCACGTCCGACGCGGCCATGAACGCGGCAACCTCGGCCAGCGGGCGCTCGCCGAAGAAGCGTGCGTGGACTCCCAGCTCGCGCGCCAGCGCCACGCAGCGTTGGCGCTCGGGCCCGTCGCCCACGAACCACAGCTCGTCACGCTGGAGCTCACGCCGCGCGAACGCCCGCACCAAATCGAGCACACCCTTCTCTTGCTCGATGCGTCCGACGAACAGGGCGGCTTGCGCCGCTCCTACGCCGAGCGAGCGCCTGGTCTCGGAGCGCTCTCTCGGGTGGAAGAGGTCCACGTCGACGCCGTTCGGCACCACATGCACGCGCGAGGGCGCCGCGCCGAGCTTTTCCACGCAGGAAGCGAGCTCGTGGCTCACGGCCACCACTCCGTCGGCGTGCTCGAGCGCCCACTCGACCCCCTTCTTCGAGCCGCTCCGTTGCCCGAGCAGGTGCACGTCGGAGCCATGGACTTTGATCACCGCCGGCACGCCGAGCCAGCGCGCGAGCACGACGGCTGCGTAGCCGTCGGGGTAGGCCCACGATCCGACGATGACGTCGACGCTGCCTCTGAATTGCCAGACGAGCGGCGCGACCGAAGCCACGTAGAGCGGCCCTCCGGCGCTGCCGCCGAGCTTGGGAAAGTAGGCATAGCGTGGGTGGAACACGCTGAGCTGGTCGATGCGCTCGAGGGCAGGCACGCTGCCCAGCCGTCCGGCACGCGACCAGCGGGAGAAACTCCGGGCGGCTGGGAACCAGGGGATGGTCGCGAGCACGTCGACTTCTGCGTAGTGAGCGAGCGCCGCGAACTGTTGCCGATTGAACGGACACGCGTGGGGCTCGATCCGATTCGGGAAGATCTTGGTCAAAACCAGAACGTGCATGCATACCTTCCGCTCAGCGACGTGCAGCGCCGCCGCAGCACCGGAGCGGCTCGTCGGCGGCGAAGCGAGTGCGTTCCAGGTGGCGACCGCGGCCCCGCACCGCAGGATTGACTTCGACGGTCACGAGCGTGAGGTCGTCGGGGCGGCGTCCGTGCAGCCGGCGCTCGAGCGCGGCCAAGAGGACGCGCTCCAGGTCGGTGGCCGACGGAGGTCCGTGGGCGACCAGACTCCTCAGCCGGTGCATGGAGAGCAGGTCTCGCTCCAAAGCTTCCAGCACGCCGTCGGTCATCATCACGACGACGTCGCCGCTGCGGCACTCGACCTCTTCCAAGAAATAGGCAGCGCCGCGCACGACGCCGAGGGGCGGACCGGCGTGGGTCCCCAGGAGCTCCACGTGGTGATGCGCGCTCCTCCGGAGCGCAGGGACGTGTCCCGCATTCGCTGCCGTGAGCCGACGTTGGTTGGCGTCGAACTCGACGACCAACGCAGTCATGAACCGGTCGATGGGGAGCTTGTCGAGCGCCGCGTCGTTGAGCCTCGCGAGCACACGGCTCGGGCTTTCACCCGTGCGAACGAGGAAGCGAAGCTCGGGCACGATGCCACGCAAGATCGCGGCACCCTCGCGGCCCCGGCCGCAGGCATCGCTCACCAGCACCGTGAGCCTTCCGGGAGCAGGTGAGCTCAGCGCGAAGAAATCGCCGGCGGCGTCTTCGGCAGGCAAGCAATCCGCTGCAACGCGGAAGCCGTCCGCCAAGAACGAAACGGGGGCGCTGGCGCGCGCAGCGGGCATCGCGTGATTTGGGGTGCATGGCTCATGCCACCCGACGACACGCGACGTGCACGCGACCGAAGCAGGCTTCTCGCCCCTGACCGACCACCTGAACGCCTCGGGCGCCTCGACGTGCACCCGAGGTCTTGCCGCGCGCGAGCCCGTGGTCGACCGGTTCGCGCAATCATGGCGAGGTCGAGCACTGAATTGCGCGCTTTGCCCGCGCTCGACATGCCGATCGCTGCGCTGACGCGTGGCACGCGAGTTGCCGCTACGCAGGCGGGACGATGTCCAAGGAGTCGACCATGTCGCATGCGCTGGAACGCTCACGGTTGGCGGCGGCTCTGTTTCTTTCCTCGGTCGTGGCCTGCGGGGAGGCCGAAACGCCTGGCACTTCTGGGAACAGCGGTGGGGGCGGGAGCAGCGGCATCGGCGGCAGCTCGGGTGGCTCCGGCACGGGCGGCGTCGATGCGAGCTCCGGTGGAGCGGGAAGCGGCGGTGAAGCCGCGACCGGAGGCAACGTCAGCGACGCCGGGGATGCCGGAGACGGGAGCGCGTTCGACTGCGTCAGCACCGGGTCGACGATGAAGATGATCGCGATCCCGGCCGGTGATTTCGTCATGGGCTGCAACGCGGCGGTCGACAGCGACTGCTCCGAGGACGAAAAGCCCATGCACACGGTGACACTCAGCGCCTTCGAAATCGACGAGACGGAGGTCACCCAGGACCACTACGCGGCCTGCGTGAAAGCCGGCGCCTGCGATCCGCCGAGCTGCACGTGGGATTGCTCG
This sequence comes from Polyangiaceae bacterium, assembly GCA_046351435.1. Classification (GTDB taxonomy): domain Bacteria; phylum Myxococcota_A; class Polyangia; order Polyangiales; family Polyangiaceae; genus JADJKB01. Next base: position 17,363 of record JAXLYN010000092.1, on the reverse strand, counting down.
AAACACGACTACGCGGCGGGCTGCCTCGACTGGAGCCGCGCCAAGATGTATTGCGCGTTCGCGCAGAAACGCCTGCCGACCGAAGCCGAGTGGGAGAAGGCCGCCCGCGGCAGCGACGGCCGAAAGTACCCTTGGGGAAGCGCGGAACCGAGTTGCGCCCAAGCGAACATGAGCGGCTGCGGTGAAAAGGCGAAACCCGTTGGCTCCGCGCCGAGCGGTGCCAGCCCGTACGGTGTGCTCGATCTCGCGGGGAACATGGTGGAGATGGTCGCAGATTGGTACGACGCCAACTACTACGCGAGCGCGCCGAAGGTCGACCCCAAGGGTCCGCTCAAGGGGACTCGCTACGTCGGACGCGGCGGTGGGTTCAAGAGCACCGCCGTGTGGATGAGAGCGTCGTCGCGAGATTGGTACGACACCTACGACGTAGGCGAGCGACTCGGATTCCGCTGCGCGCGCTGATCGGCGCCGAGCGCTTCCCGAAAGCGACTGAGCAAGTCCAGCACGCTGCTCCGCGCGAACAGCCAAGCGCCGACGACGTAGGCCACCACGCCCGCGGCGATCTCGAGGCCGAGTGCCGCCGGGCCCGCGCTCCCCCCCGCTGCTCGCCACGAGGCCCGGGCGCCGAGCACGGCGAGGGCGAGCGGCAGCGTGGCAACACACGCTGGTACGAGGCTCGCGAGGGAGCGCCGGAGCTCGACCGCGCCGACGCTCTCGGCGACCCACAGACACGCCAACGCGTGCAGGACGTAGACGGCGCCGACCGCGGCCGCCGCGCCCACTGGGCTCGTGCGCCCCACGCTGGCGATGGCCACGCCGAGACCCAAGAGCTTGGCGAGCTCGAGCCACATGAGCGGCCGTGGACGCCCCAGGGCCTGGGCATACGAGGCGATGACCCAGGCCACGGGCCGAGCGATGCTCAACACCGACAGCACGAGGAGCATGGGCGCGACCGGTCGCCAGCGCGGGTCGAATACCACGCTCACCAAGGTAGGGGCGATCACGCCGAGACCCACGGCCATGGGAAACACCACCAGCGAGAGCAGTGCGAGCGCGCGCAAGAGCGCGGCCGGCCGCCGCTCGTCGGGCAGCCGCGCGAACGAGGGCAAGAGCACGTCGCCGATCTGCTCGCCGACGTGGATGGCGGGCACGTCGGCCAGGTTGTACGCGAGGTTGTACATCCCCGTGACGGCCGGTCCGAAGTAGCGCGAGACGAGCAGGTTGTCCCAGCGCCGGGTGGCGAAGGCAGCGAGTGCGCCGATGGCGACTGGAATGCCGAACCCGAACATGTCGACCAAGAGTGGGAGGGTGGGTCGGCGGGGCAGCAGGAAGGCGCGCGCGCCCGCCGCGGCGCCAAACAGGAGCAACCGCAGCGCCGAGCGCACCACGTTGCCGAGCACCAGCGACATCGCCCCGAAGCCCGCGATGACGAGCAAGACCGCGGTGAGCGTGTGCGCAAGATCCCCCAACGTGCGACCGAGGCCGAGAGTTCCGAAACGCAGGTCGCGCGCCAGCAGGCGCTCGGGCACGAAGCTCGCACGGTCGAACAGCACGGCCACGGCGAGTCCTCCCAGGTAGCGCGTGAGCCCTGGCGCATCGACGACGGCGCCGATGCGCGGCCCGAAAGCCACGACGGCCGCTACTGCGAGGACACCGAGCAGCACGTGGAGCACGTTCGCCACGAACGGCGCGCTCGGGTGAGCGTCGGGTTTCGAGACCAGGTACTGCCCGAGCCCCAACGTGGAGACCTGATTGGCCGTCATCGCCAGGATGGCCGCCACCATGACCTCGCCGTAGTCCTCCGGGCTCACGTAGTGGGTCACGACGAGCGTTCCCAAGAGGCCCACGCCGCGCGAACCCAGACCCGCCAGAATCGTCCAGAGGGCGCCGCGCACGGTGTCTCGGGCGAGGCTCACGGCAACTCCTGTCACGGGACGAGGACGGTGTCGCCCGGCCGAATCACGATGTTCGCCTCGGGACGTTCCCCCGAGAGGATTCGATCGTAGTCCACTGGAATGCGGCTGGGGTTGCCCGCTGCGCGCGGCCGGATCACCACCACCTCGCTCGTGGCACCGAAGCGGTTCGGCCCGCCCGCCAGGGCGATGGCCTCGGTGAGCGTCACGAAGTAGCGCGGCGTGAACATTCCGGGCCGCTCGACGTTGCCCGCCACGGTGAATCGGTAGCTGTTCACTTCCACCACGATGACGGTGACGATGGCGTCCTTCACGAACGCCGACAGGCGGCGACTCATCTGCACCTGGATCTCTTCGGGGGTGCGCCCGGCGGCATCGAGCTCGCCGAGCAGCGGCACGCTGATCTTTCCGTCGGGACGCACGGCCATCTCCGTGGAAAGGGACGGATCTTTCCAGACGGTCACGCGAACGACGTCGGCGACGCCTACCCGATAGGGGCGCTCACGGGGGTCGTCCGCCATCGCGGCGGCATAGTTCACGCGGGGGCTCGCCGAGCTGCACGCGAGGGCCAGCGCGACGAGCCAGCTGGGCCCGACCTTTGCGAGACCAAGGCGCGGAGCCATCGCTCTCCGTCTCGCTCCGCGCGAGGTCCTTCGGCACCCATGTTCTCGGTTCCCGGCATCCTGCTCCTCACTTTCTCGATCTACCTGCGCCCTCAGGAGATCTGGGCTCCGCTCGAGTCGTGGCCCATCCTCCACGTCGCCCTCGGCCTCGCAGTGTGCGGATGGGTGCTGGATTTGCGCTTGGGGCTGGCCCGGATGCAGTTTTCGCCCCTCGACCCCTGGGTGCTCGCATTGCTCGGTTGGGCGCTCGTCGTGGTCGCGGTGCGGACGCCCACGAGCCTCCCCAACCAGGCGCGAGAGCTCGCGATCTCGGCGACGCTCTACTTCTTGATCGCGCATGGTGTGCAGACTTTTCGTGCGCTCGCTTGGGTCGCCAGCGGCGTGATGTTCGCCGCGCTCTTCGTCGTCATGGTCGCGGTGATGCAGCCCTTCGGTCCGCTCGGCTGCATTCAGATCGACGAGTCCACACCCGGTGACACCACGAGCGGCAGCTACGACGGGCGGAGTTGTGCGGTCGTTCGGGACTGCTACGTCGCGGACGCCGAACCAGGTGCGGAGTACATGTGTGAACACGTGGGGCTCCTCGGAACCACGACCGTGGGCCGTGGGCGCATTCGCTATCGCGGGGTCTTGCAAGATCCGAACGAGCTCGCGCTGGCCGCCGGCATCGCGCTGCCTCTGGTGTATGGAATCGGCCACGCGGGGCGCCGCCGTTTCGGCGCTCGCCTGGCGCTCGCGCTCGCCTTCGGGCTGGTGATTCTCTGCGCACTCTGGACGAGGTCACGCGGCGGACAGCTGGTCTTCGTGGCCGTGCTGCTGGTGCCCTTCGTGCGCCGTTTCGGTTCACGAGGCGCCATCGTTGCCGGCGCGCTCGCTCTCCCGCTCGTGCTCTTCGGTGGCCGTTCCGGCGCAGAAGCCGCCGTTTCGCGCATCGAGCGCGCCGACTGTTGGGCCGAGGCTCTCTCCATCTGGCGCTCACATCCGTTCTTCGGCGCCGGGCTCGGGCAATTCGGACGCTTCCACTACCTCACGGCGCACAACTCGTTCCTGCTCGTGCTCGCAGAGCTCGGCTTGCCCGGGCTCGTGGCGTTCACTGGGCTCGTGGCCTCGGCTGTGGAGCTGACCCGACGCGCCTACAAGACGTCCCTGGATGCCGCATGCCTCGCAGGGTCGCCCGAGGCCCAACCCGTCGTCGGCGTCTGGGCCCTCACGCTCGGTGCCGCATTGGCGGGTTTGCTGGTCGGCATCTTCTTCCTGTCGTTCGCGTACCACTACGTGCTCTGGATCTATCTCGGCCTCGCTGGAGCTTTCGCGCAAGCGCTGCAGAACCACGGCGCTGACGTGCGCATCCGGCCTCGCATCCGCGACTTCTCGTGGGCGGTGGCTGGGAGCCTGGCGCTGATCGTCGCGGTGTTCGTCTACACGCGCATCGCGCTGTGAGCGGTCCCTGGCATGCTGAATGCTTGAATCGAGAACATGCTGCGCCGTTCACTCGGCAGCTTGGCGCTCGGAGCCGCACTGGCGGTGTCCCCTTCCTGCAAGCGCTGCGGGGCGCCGGTGCGACTGGGACAGGAAGAGCGGCCTCCACCCGTAGAGCTACCCGAACCGAAGCTCCCGCCCGCGGGCCGTGAGCCAGCGGCCATTCGTCTCCTGCTCGACGCCCCTGCCCAAGCCCGCCTGCGCCGCGCCGCGGAGTCGCGGGATGCGGCGTTCGTGCGAGTCGAAGCGCGCTGCGACGAGGCGCTCCAGAAGCCCATCGACTCCGGCTACCAAGGCTTCGACTGGGCGGATGCCCTCGCGAACCTCTCGCTCTGCTATCGAGCGACCCGTGACGCGAAGTACGCGAGCGGCGCGGTGCGCTATCTGCGGGCGCTCACCGACGACCGGTTCCGAGTCGGCGACGGCAGAGGCGGCAGCGACGTCGTTCGCCACGACTCCGGCTACGGGATTCGGACGTTCGGGGTGTATTCGGCCCTGGGCTACGACTGGCTTCGCGACGCTCGCGAGCTCGACGAAGGGCTACGGGCCCACGTGCTCGTGCGCCTGGGCGAGTGGATCGACTGGTACGCCGAGTCTGGCTATCTGCGGCAACACCCGTTCGCCAACTACTACTGGGGCTATCTCACCACGCTCAGCTTCGCGGGGCTCGCCGCAGCCGGCGAATCCAAAGCGGCAGACACGTGGCTCGCGCGGGCGCGTCTCGAGCTCACCGAAAACGTGCTCCCGCGCTTTCGTGCCCAGCTCACCGGCGGCGGCTTCCCGGAAGGCTGGCAATACGGTGAGTACACGACCGCCGAGATTGCGCTCACGGCCCATGCGTTCCGCACCGGCGCAGGCATCGACGTGGCAGCGGCGCTGCCGTGGCTCGCTGACCTGGTCCCCCACCACATGCACGCGCTCTTGCCGGACGAAGGGTCCGTGTACGACGGAGGCACCTGGGGCGAGCACCCGGCCGCACCGTCTGGGCTGGCGCTCTCGGCCGTGAGCGTGGCCATCGAGCATCGAGATCCGAGAGTCGCGGGCCAAGCGCGCTGGCTCGCCGAAAACGTGTTGCCGAAGCTCGTGCGCGAACAAGCTTGGATCGGGCTTTTGGCGAATCGCCCGGGCGAACCAGGCGAAGATCCCCGGCGCGGCGCCGCGACCAGCTGCCACCTGCCGGGCCAGGGGCTCTCTTTCGCCCGCGGCGACTGGAGCAAGACCGCGACCTGGGTCTCCTTCCAAGCTGGACCGTTCCTGGCAGAGGATCACCAGGACGCAGACCAAGGCCACTTCGAGCTGTGGCGAGGCAGCGACGCGCTGTTGGTGGATGCCGGCGACGCCGAGGGCGCAGCGACCATCAATCACAACACGGTCTTGGTCGACGACGGCGGGCGTCACATGAACTATCCGCCGAACCAGGGAGTCTGGGGGCGCGACGTTCGGACGCTGCGCTTCGCCGACGACGGCGTCGTGGTGCTCGCCCTCGGCGACTTGACGGGCGCCTACCTACCCACGTGCGCCACCGAGGGCTGCCGCGCTCGCTCCGTGGAGAAGCTCCTGCGCACGTTCGTCTTCGCGCGTCCGTCCCTCGTGGTCGTGGACGACCGCATCGAGCTCGAGCGCGCGGACTTCGCCACGACCTTCGCGCTCCACGTCATCGAAATGCCGAACGTCTCCGGAAGCGGAGTGAGCGCGCGGCGCGGGCGCTCCCGCGTCGACCTCGAAGTTCTCGAGCCTGCCGCACCCGAGATTGGCGTCGTCGACGAACCGTCACCGAGCCGCTCTGGCCCCCACGAGAAGAGCTCGACGTGGGCGAAGCTCCACCGCATCGAAGTCCGCAGTCCGCGCGGGCTCGCTCGACGTGGGTTCTCGGTCTTCGCGCGCGCCGTGGAGCACGATGCCCCCGCCCGCGGCGTCGAGCGGGTGCAGGGTCGAGGGCTGCGAGGCGGCGTGGCATGGAACGGCGCAGAGCGCGTGGCGGTACTGTTTGCGGAGAGCGCCAACGCACGCGCCGAGCTCCCGAGCGACACCACTACCGTCGTGCTCGTCGGCCTCGAGCCGGGGCGGAGCCATCGCGCCGAATGGAAACGCGACACCGACTGCGCGCTGTCCCTCGAGCTCGGCCCGGGCGAGCCGGGCACGGCCGCCAACGCCGGAGGGTTCATCCGCTTCGCCGTCCCCACGTGCCCGAAACCGCCATGATGCGCGTCCTGCTCGTCTCCTATGCTTTTCCACCGGTGGGCGGCGCTGGTGTCCAGCGCATCGCGAAGCTCGCGAAGTACCTGCCGCGCGCAGGTATCGAGCCGTGGGTGCTCACGGTCCAAAATCCCTCCGTACCGCTCCACGACCCGTCGCTGCTGGCCGATCTGCCGGAGACGTTGCGCGTGATCCGCGCGCACACGTTGGAGCCAGGTTACGCGCTCAAGGCCGAGGCGTGGAGGGCCGGCGCCAACGCCTCGCGCAGCCTCCGCGCTCGGCTCACGCGACGCGCCGCTAGCGGCGCGCGGGCGCTCTTGGTTCCCGACCCGCAGGTTCTGTGGCTTCCTGCTGCGGCTCGCGCCCTCTATCGCGAGCGCAACGCCGTGCAGGCCATCTTGGTGAGTGGTCCGCCGTTCTCGTCCCACCTGCTGGGGCTGTTCGGGCGCTTGGCGCCGAACGTGGGTGTGGTGCTCGACTATCGCGACGAATGGACCACTTTGCGCCACTCCTACGAGATGGCCGGCGGAGCCCTGTTCGATGGCGTGCTCGAGCGCGCGTGCCTCCGCTCGGCACACCGCATCACGACCGCGACCGGCGCATTCCGGGAGAAGCTGCTCGAGCGCTTCCCCTTCCTCCACCCGGACCACGTGGTGACCATCGAGAACGGTTTCGACCCGGAGGACCTTCCGCGCGTGGATCCGCCGCGAATGGAGCAGCGCATGCGGCTCACCTACGCAGGCACCGTGTTCCGCTTGACCAGCGCCCAGGGGTTCCTCGCAGCCCTCCGCTTGCTGCACCAACGCAGCCCCGCACTGGCAAGACTGCTGGAGGTTCGCTTCATCGGCCGAATCGTCGAGACGGAGCAGCACTACTTCGACGGGAGCGAGTCGCTGGGTGTGACGCGGCTCGGCTACCTGCCCCACCGGGACGCGTTGCGACAGCTTGCGGGTTCCCACGTCGCGCTGTGCCTGCTCGATGCGTGCCCGGGCGCTGAACGCATCTACCCAGCGAAGATCTTCGAGCTCCTAGGACTCGGGAGACCCGTCTTGGCGCTCTGCCCCGAGGGCGTATTGGCCCGGCTCGTACGCGAGGAGAACCTGGGTACCGTGGTCGACCCCCGCGATGCGCCACGGATCGCCGAGGCGCTCCAACGCCTGCTCGCCGAATACTCCAGCGGCCGACTGCCCGAACGGAGCACACCACGCGATCCGGAGCGCTTCGACCGTCGGCGCCAGGCTCAGCGTTTCGCCGAAGTGCTGGCCGACGCCGCCAGCGCAGCCCTTGCGGGCCCGCGCGACCACGGCGCAATTGCCGCCAGCCCCCTCACCTCCGCACGTAGCGCTTCGTGAGCACGAACACGTTCGGACGATCCGGCGCCTCGCGCGGGAGATAGCGAACGTCGTCCATGAAACTCCGGACGATGAAGAGACCCATGTGGCTCTCGGGCAGGGCGGGCAGCTCGGTCGCGGTGTCGTGGCCCAGATCGAAGGACTTTCCAGTATCGGCCATGCGGATGCGGAGCTCGTCGCCGACGAGCTCGAACTCGAGCTCCACTGTGCCGCTGGTCTCGCCGGCGTATCCGTGAATTGCGATGTTGTTGAAGACCTCGCCCACCGCCGAAACGACCTCGTTGTCGAACGTGTGGTCGTCGGCGTGGCTCGGTTCTTGCGATCGATCTTCCCGTTTTCGCAGGAGCTTGCAGCTCGAAGCGACGACTCGGAGCACCAGGTCACGGTGCAGCAGCGTTCCGGGTACGGAGAGCCGAATCATGTCGACTTGGCCAGCGGTAGCGGCGACACCCCACGGCGCGGCCCTCGTGCGCGAGGTGAAGCGGCGACCGCGGAGCATTCCGCTTTCGGTTCGTACCGTCAAGCGCGCGCTCGACGTGCTGTTCGGGCTCTCGGGCCTGCTCTGCATGGTCCCCATCGCGCCCTTCATCGCTGCCGCCATCGTCTGGGGATCCCCTGGACCCGTGTTGTATCGGCAGCGGCGCGTGCGTTCGGTGACCGGTCGGGACCGCCACGGGCACCTCGCATTCCACGAATTCGGCATGCTGAAATTTCGGACCATGCGCGTGGACGCGGAGCTCTCCACGGGGCCCGTGCTCGCCGAGGAGAACGACCCTCGCGTCACCCGCGTCGGCCTCTTCCTGCGCAGAACGCGGCTCGACGAGCTGCCGCAGCTCTGGCATGTCCTGTGCGGGGACATGAGCCTGGTCGGGCCTCGGCCCGAGCGACCGGAGCTCCTCGAGAACCTGTCGTTGGCCATCCCGTTCTTCGAGGAGCGTCTCCACGACGCGAAACCGGGACTCACGGGCTACGCCCAGGTGAGTCTCGGCTACTCGGGGCGCGTGCCGGACGAGAGCCCCCTGGCTCCCCTCGCGAAGTCGCTGGTGGACCCTTTCCACTTGGAGCTGCCCGAAACCTCCTTGGCGGACGACATGCGGATGAAGCTGCTCTACGACCTGGCCTACGCCACCGCGCTCGAACGTTTCTGGACCTACCTACCCCTCGAGCTCAGCATCGTCGCGAAGACCCCGTGGGTCATGCTGCGCGGCGTCGGGCGCTGATGGAGGCACATGCGCATCGCCCACGTCCTCTCGTCTCTCGAGCTCGGCGGGCAAGAGCGGGTCGCTCTCGATCTAGTGCGAGCGCAGAGGGGCGCCGGCCACGAGGTGCTCGTGATCTCGCTTTCGCACTCGCCGGCCCAGGCGCTCGGCGGTGCCTTCCGCAGAGCCGCCAGTGACGTGCTCACGTTCGGGCGCGGCCAGAGCCTCGAGCCCGCACTCGTTCCGCGTTTGGCGTGGACGTTTTCCCGGCACGAGATCGACGTGGTCCACACCCACAATCCGCGGGCCCTGGTCTACGGCGCGCCGGCGGCCTGGCTGGCGAACGCCGTCGTCATCCACACCAAACATGGCATGAACCCCGACGGCAAGCGGCGGCGCACACTCCGCAAGCTCACGTCCCTGGCAGTCGATCGCTACGTGTGTGTGGTCGAGTCTCTGGCCGACGTCGCCCGACGCCAGCGCGAGTGCGCTCCTGGCAAGCTCTTGGTCATCCCGAACGGCATCGACCTCGCGCCCTTCGGGCCGGATCCGGTGGCTCGCGGAGAGGTTCGCGCGGAGCTCGGTGTGAACGACGCGGACTTCGTCGTCGGCAGCGTGGGACGGCTCGCGCCGGAGAAGAACCAGAGCCTGCTGATCGAAGCCACTCGCGAGCTACGGGCGCGAGGGGCCCACCTGGTGCTGGTCGGTGACGGACCCTTGCGCCGGGAGCTCGACGGCCACCCCAACGTGCACCTGCCTGGTGCGCGCGGCGACGTCCCCCGCTGGCTCCGTGCCTTCGACGCGTTTGCCCTGTCCTCCCTCAGCGAGGGGCTGCCGCTCGCCCTGCTCGAGGCCATGGCGAGCGGCCTGCCGATCGTGGCGACCCACGTGGGGGGCGTCGGAGATCTGGTGCAAGACGGCGTCTCGGGCCGGTTGGTCCCGAGCGGAGACGCGCACGCGCTCACGCTTGCGCTCGACGCACTCGAACGTGATCGCGTCGGGGCGCGTGAGATGGGCGAGCGCGCGCGGGAAAGGGTGGCCGCGCGACACTCGCTCGCTCACATGGCGCACGCCTACGAAGCGCTCTACGCCTCTCTGGTCGCCGCCCGCCGCTTGGCGCGCGCTCGCGTTCGACGGGGGGCTCCGGCATGACGGCGCTGGCGCTCGCAGTCCTCTGCCTGCTCTCCATCGTGCTCTACACGTATGCCGGGTACCCCCTCGGCGTGGCGCTGCTCGCGCGGCTGTTTCCCCGGAGGAGCCGCTGCGAACCCGGCTACGAGCCGAGCGTCAGCGTCCTGCTCTCCGTGGCCAACGGCGGCGAATACCTGACGAAGAAGCTCGAGAGCCTGCTCGACCTGGACTATCCGGCCGAGCGACTGGAGATCCTGGTGTACTCGGATGGCTCGACGGACGAGACCGCCACCATCCTGGAGGACATGGCGCGGCGCCACCCGCGAATCGAGGCCCATGTCTGTCACGAGCGCGCGGGCAAACCCACGGCCCAGAATCGCTTGGCAGCCCGGGCACGGAACGAAGTGCTCGTGCTCACGGACGTTCGCCAACCGCTGTCCCGCGACGCCATCCGCGAGCTCGTCGCGCCCCTGTCGGACCCGACCGTGGGCTGCGTCTCCGGGAACCTCGTGCTCGAGGGCGACACGGGTGCGGGTGCGTATTGGCGCTACGAGCGCTTCATCCGGACGTCGGAGGGTCGCCTGGGCAGACTGGTGGGAGTGAGCGGTGCGCTGTACGCGGTGCGCCGGTCCGACTTCCCGGAGCTCCCGGCCGAAGTGATCCTGGACGACATGTACGTGCCGCTCGAGATCGCGCTGTCGGGCAAGCGGGTCGTGTTCGCGGACGGCGCTCGGGCTTTCGATCGCGCACTCGAGGACGAGCGCGAGTTCCCACGCAAGGTGCGCACCCTCGCAGGCAACTACCAGCTGCTCCGGCTCTTGCCGCGCCTGCTCTCGCCCTCGAATCGCAGCTTCTTCACGTTGGTGTCCCACAAGCTCCTCCGGCTTTTCTGTCCGTGGGCGCTCGCGTCGGTGTTCGTGGCATCGGCCGTGCTGGCTCTGGCGCCGGAGGCCGAGCTCGGCTCGGGCGCACGGCTCGCGTGGCGAGGCTTCTTCTTCGCACAGCTCGCGTTCTATGTCCTCGCCCTCATCGGTCCCCGGGCGGGGCGCGGCGGGGCGCTGGCTCGCACGTTCGTGGTCCTGAACGCCGCTGCCGTGGTCGGTCTGGCTCGCTACCTGAAAGGCGGCCAGGCCGTCACCTGGTAGGCGCGTCCGACCCGCCGACGGCCCGAGATAGAGCCGGTCCGAAGCGGCGACAGGCGTTCTCCGTGGTGGTCCGCGAGAGCTCCTCGAACGACTGGTTGCGGAGTCTGGCGACTTCACGCGCGGTATGCACCACCCACGCCGGCTCACAACGCTTCCCGCGCAGCGGGTTCGGCGCGAGATACGGCGCGTCGGTCTCGACCAAGATGCGGTCGGCGGGCGCCCAAGCCGCCACGTCGTGGACCGAGCGCGCGTTCTTGAAGGTCACCACGCCGGAGAACGAGAGGTCGAACCCGAGATCGAGGGCACGCGCAGCAAACGCCCGATCTTCGCTGAAGCAGTGGATGACACCCCCGACCTCGCGCGCAGCTTCGCTCTCCAGGATTTCGAGCGTCTCCGCCGGCGCGCTCCGCGTGTGCACCACGATGGGCAACTTCACCTCTTTCGCGAAGGCAATCATCCGAACGAACACTTCACGCTGGGTCGGTCGCGGCGAATGGTCGTAGTGGTAGTCGAGGCCGATCTCGCCGATGGCCACGACGCGCTCGTCGCGCACGAGCTGTTCGAGCACGGCATGGAGCTCCGGTCCGTGGCTCGAGGCTTCGTGCGGGTGGACGCCCACCGTGGCCACCACTTCCGCGCGTCGCTGCGCCAGCTCGACGGCGAAGCGCGTCGACTCGAGTCCACCGACGCCAATGCAAACGAAGCCCCTCACGCCTTCGGCGAGGGCGCGATCGAGGACGGCGTCCGCCCCTTCTTCGAAGTAGCCGCCATCCAAGTGACAGTGAGTGTCGATGAGCACGGAGCCTCCAACGTCAGTGACCGAAGCGAACCCGCCAGGGTCCGGGACGGCGCCCTCGACGGGGACTACGCAGGGGTGGGCCGCTGGCCCTGCCCACCCCGCGCATCCCGACGCTTCAGTTGCCGCCGTAGATCTGGAGCGCCGGCTCCGGGAAGCCCAGCGTGGCGGCCGTGTCGCGCGTGAAGTCCAAGAGGCCACGGTAGCTGCGCAGCTCCGCGCACTTCTTGTTGTCGTCACACAGCGTGGCGCCCTTCACGACCGGTTGGCCCTGGGCATCGAGCGCCACCTTGGCGGCACCCGTTACCGGATCGAAGGGCTCGACCGGATCGAGCTCGTAGGCCTCGGCCGTCAGCGTGTTCGCCCACTGGATCATCTTCGCAGCGATGCCCTTGTCGTACTTTTTGCCGAGCAGCGTCTCGTCGCCATAGCGCTTGGCGATGTAGCGCTGGCCCGACTCGGGGTCGCGCCATTCGACCAATTGCTTCGGCAAGTAGCTCGGGTCGGTGTCGGAACCGAGCTTGTAGATGCGCAGCATGTCGACGTAGTCCCAGTTCTCGCTGGTGGGCAGGTAGACGTAGGACCAGAACACGATGAACTTCTGGACCTCGTAGCCGAGCTGCGGATCCACCGGCCGCGAGCCGTTGGCAGTGGCGCCGGAGCCGACCTGGGCTCCGAGGGCGTTGGTACAGAGCAGCGTGCCGCTCGTCGGGTAGCAGAGCTCGGGGCCTGCCGGCGCGATGAACGACACCCAGCCGAGGGGGCTCGCCGGGTACTTCGGTCCGCTTTCGGCTTCGGTGATGTACGGCGAACCGCTGCCGTCCGCGGTGACGCGCGGCGCGTAGAGCGCCCGATCTCCGGTGAGCATCGAGCCGAGCATGCGGCGCATGCCGTTGCCCCAGAGGTCGGTGTAGTTGACGTGCTGGAACCGCCCGTCGAGACCGTCGAAGCGGTAGAAGTTGAACGACCGGTAGGACGCCTCGAGCATGGCCTCGATGGCGAAAGTCTTCTCGTAGTAGGAGCCCGCCTGGTTCAGGTAGTCGATGCTCCAGTACCCCTGACCGCCCTGGAAGTCGTTGTTCAGCGGCTTGCCGCCGAACGAGACGTCGCCGGTGTCGGACACGCTGGTGCCGTTCGGGATGTCGATGACGGTCGGGTCGCCGCCGATGCCACCCGAGACGCCGCCGATCACGTCCTCTTCGGGCATGAGCGGGCTCTGGGGATCGACGCTGTCGGCGTAGTGAGGGCCCACGTGGGGTCGGGTGAGGACGCGGACGAAGTGGTCGAAGCCGAGGGCTGCCCCGACGCCCGTGTCGTAGAAGAAGCCGCCGTCTCCGAAGTAGGCGCTGAGTAGCGTCGCCACGGGTACGCCCAGGTTCTTGGCGTATTCGTGGGCGTAGAAGCCTGCGATGTAGGCCACGCCTTGGGTGAGCGCGCTGATCTTGTAGTGGTAGCGGCTGAGCGCGCGCTGGTAGGCGCCGTAGACCGTGAAGTTCACGCGCCCGTTCCGGAAGTTGTCGAAGATGTGCCGGTTTTCGTACAGGTTCGAGTGGAACGTGAGCTCTTCGAACAGGTCGCCACCGTTGTCGTGGCGGTAGCTCGAAGGCGACCAGCTGTCCGCGTATTCGTCGGACTCGAAGCCGTAGGGCATGCGCGGTCGACCCGCGGCGTCGCGCGCGCGGCGCGACGTGAAGAAGCGCGGGTTGTTTCCCAGCTGTTGCGAGTGCTGGTCGGGCACGAGGTCGGTGTAGGCCATGTAGTCCACCGGGATGCGCTCGCACTTCGTGCCCTTGACGATGTGGCCGTCGAACACCGGGTCGTAGACCCCGTCTTTGGACGCGTCCCAGCCCGCCGGCGGATTGGTGTCCGCGGCCTGACAGTTGCGCAGGAAGTGGAACCACTTGTTCCACTCCGAATAGTGCATCAGCTCCTCGTTGTTGCCGCCCCAGTACTCGTCGGGGCGGGTGACGACCTGGCCCAGAAGACCGCCGGCGAAGTCCACGAGGCCAGCGACTTCGTTCCCGGCCGGCGTGCCTTCGACCACGTCGTTGTCCTTGTTGCGAACGGTGGCGACGAGAGCCGGGTCGTTGGCGACGTCCACCACGTCGGCATAGAACATGCGCGCGCCCGCGTAGTCGTAGACGCCGAGCCCCAGCATGTCTTGGGTGAGGTCGCCCGCGTAGTCCATCGTGGTGGTGTGCTGCCAGGTCCAGATGGAGTTGTCGTGCTCGTCCTGGGTGATTGGGTCCCAAGAGCGGGGGCCGACGCAGCTCGCGCCGTCTGCCACGGCATCCGTGCACGGCTCGTTCACCTTGTCGTTGTCGGTGCGGAGCTGCCAGTACTGGGGTTGCCAGTTGAACTTGTCGTAGCTGCTGACGAAGTTGTGGCGGAAGCCGACCGTGTGCCCCATCTCGTGGGCGATGACGGCGTAGTGCATGCGACCGCGGAGGTAGTCCCACATGCGGTCGACCCGGGTCTTGGTGTCGGCCGGGGTCTCGTGCTCCGCCGAGGGGAACTTCTTCTTCATCACGCGCGCCAGGCTCGGCAGCCCCGTGGGCTCGGGTGCGCCGACGATGCACTGTCCGCGCTTGGCGAGCTCGAGGTGCATCGCGTGCTCCGCCTCGCGCAGCACGTGGGAGCGCATGCCGCGAAGCGGCGACGCCTGCTCGAGCACGCCGCCTTCGACCGGCATCGACGGGTCGACGCCGGCGATCTGCTCCCACATGCCGTTGGTGAGCTGCGCCTCGATCTTCGTGCCCTTGGCAGCCTGGATACGCTGATCGAACTCGGCGCGGCCGCTGGCGTTGGCCTCGGGCGGCAGACGATTCCACCAGAGATCGGTCTTCAGGTTCTCCCGTAGCTTCTCCGCCCCGAGCTTGCCCTTCGCGAGCTTGACGGCTTCGGGCTTCACCTGGTCGGCGCTGAGCCCCTGGATACCGGCCATGCGTTTCGTGATCTCGGCGCGCGTCATCTTCATGCCGCCGGCGAGCTCCCGAGCACCCTTACCTCCCGCTTGGATGTCCGACTCGATCCAGTCGCGGATGTAGGAGCCCGTGGAGATGTCCGAGCTCTTCAGCTCGCCGTTCATCCAGCGGAGTTGGTCCACGAAGCTCTGGGCCGCCGTGTCGGTCACGGAGTTGTAGACGTTGATGCCCGCGCTGACGGCTTCGCCCGTCAGCGGGTCGGCCAGCGTCGGACCGTAGCCCCACGGAGACATGTTCTGGCGCGTCGGCCACACGTTGACGTGATGGTGGCGGATGTCACCGGGGCGCACTTTCATGCCCTTTTTGCCGCAAGCGACGTCGTCACCCTCGGCCACCGGGTTGTGACAGAGCACCACCATGGGCCGGATCGAGGCGTAGGTCGCCTCCATCTCTTTGGCCTCTTCGGCGGCCTTCATCGGGAACTTCTGGACGCACGCCTCCGCGTTCGGGAGATCCGCGCTCTTGCCTGCGGTGCGCTTGCACTCGACCAGCCGAGCGGCTTGGACGGCGCCGCGAAGCGCGATGTCCCACTCGTACGTGGCGTTCTTGGTCCAATCGAAGATGACGCTGTCGGCCTCGGGGCCCACGGTGTAGCGCCAGACGACGGGGCGCACGTCGCGCTTGGCATAGGGGATCGTGCAGAGCCCCGTGAGGTCGTCGCAACGCGATCCGGCGCCCACCGCCGCGCACTGGTCTTCGGTGCCGTCCTTCTCCGCGTCGGCGTGGGGGTCGAGCTTGGCGAGCTTCTGATCCGGCGTGTTGCACTCGACGTCGGCGTGGCTCCGTTGCCAGATGTTGTAGCGCTGGGCGAAGCGCCGCCACTCGTTGTCGATGATGCCGTAGCGGTTGTCCCAGCCCATTCGATCTTGGGTGAAGACTCCGAACGAGTTCATGCGCGAGCCGTCCCAGTGCATGGGCTCGTAGTCGGTGAACCCGGGCTCGCCGGGCCCGGACACCTTCTTGAACGAGTAGCGCACGGTGACTTCGCTGTTCTCGCAGTTGCCCCAGGGCGCGGTGGCGCCGATGACGATGCTGCCGCGGTAGGCGCAAGCGTTCACCGTCTGCCCGAACACCGTCACCATCTTGGGCTTCAGGTAGAGCTTGTTCGTGACGTCGAAGTAGCCTTCTTTCGCGTCGAAGAGCGGGGCGTCGGGGTTGTTGGGGTCGTCGACGTAGTATTGCAAGCTCTCGGTATCGAGCGACTCCCCCATGGCCTGCGCGGCGATGGGGTCCCACCACATGGAGCTCGCGACCAGGTTCTTCGACCAGTCGACGCGGAAGAACTTCCGCTCGTACCAGGGGCGATCCGTGGCGTTTTCCTCGATCACGTTCAGCTCTTCGCCGGTCGTCGCGTTGTAGGCGCGCTTGATGTCGAAGTGCGATTCGATGACGAAGGAGGCGATGACGCGTCCGTTGTTCACGGTCCGCGATCCGTGTCCGTCGGAGCCTTCGATCTCCTCGTAGGTGAGCCGCGCGTTCAGGACATCTTCCAGAATCTCCCACTTCACCCGGCGAAGTCCGCCCACGAGGCCCGGGAACACGCCCGCCTGATCGGCGCCGAGCGGCACGTCCACGATGGTCCCGGCCGTGTAGAACTCGGGGTCGTCTCCCGTGCTCTTCAGATCGGCGCCGACGAAGAAGCTCTTCTCCAGCGCGTTGGCCTGCACTTTGTTGATCGGCTCACGCTCCTCGGCGCAGCCGCCAGCGAGCGCGAACAGCGCCCCGAGCACACAGAACCTCGTCCATTTCCCGACCGACATGGCATTCCTCCCGACCGAGCTCGAAGGCGCCCTTCGGGCAACCTTCCGGGAAGCGCGCCCACGCGTCTCGGAAGCCTCGAGCGCCGGTAGCCTACACCGAGGCCGGAGCCTCGCCAGTCCGAATTTTCAGCCAGAACGTCGGCGGAGCCAGAGCAGGAACGCACCCGCCGACAGCACGCTCGCGGCGAGCAGCAGCTCCACAGGGCGCGCCGCGCGCGCAACGAGCACCACGGCGAAGACCGACAGCGGAACCGGCCATGCGTCACGGGGCTTGAGCCCGCGCACCCGGCCGAGCGCCAGCTTCCCCAAGGAAAGCGCGCTCATTCCGTATTGCACCACCACCGCGACACTCGAAAGCGCGAAGAGCTCCATCAGGCGGCCGCTCATGACCAGGACGAGGACGATTGCCGCAGTGAGCCAAAGCGCGCGTTGGGGCACGTGACGCCCGTCCTCGCTGCCGACCCAGCCGCCGAGCGCCTCGGCTCGGCCGAGCGCCGCCAGGTAGCGCGGCGTCATGGCGAACATGCCGAACGCGATCCCGAGGGCGGATACGTTGGTGCCGAGCGCCACCCACGACGCGACGCGTTCTCCTCCGAGGCGCGCACCCGCATCGACCAGGGGGGCCCGGCTCGAGGCGAGCTCCGGCACCGACGCCACGCACGCGGCGTGCAGCACCACGTAGAGCAGCGACGCGATCACCAGCGACCCCAGCGTCGCGGCGGGCACCACCCGCGCGGCCGCCCGCGCATTGCCCGCTGGGACGGGCACCACTTCGACGCCCTGGG
>JAXLYN010000091.1:0-20721 GCA_046351435.1 Polyangiaceae bacterium | reverse complement strand
CAGCGAACGAGAAGGCCGATACTCAACGTGCCGCGGAAGCCACACTGAGGGGAAACCCCGGGGAGGTCGGCGTCGACAAGGCGGCGCTCACTGGGTTGGGGATCTTGGCCGCGGGCGGCGTCGCCGTGGCCGCGGGAGTCGCGGCGCTGCCATTCGGCGTTGCGTTCGTGGCGCTCAAGTGGGCAAGCCCCGCAGTTAGGAAGACGTTGCCGGCGATACTCGTGCTCACCCAGGTGCGGAAACGCCAAGAGGCTGAGGTCGCAGTCGCCACGGAGGACGTCTCGTGACCATGTCCGACTTCGGTGAGTACCTCGCTCCGTCTGCGCACTGGCGAGCGCTTATCGAAAGCGGCGCGGCGTATGTGAACGCCAGTGCCAATCGTGTTTGCTGGTCGGATACCAGCAAGTTTGCCGCGCCGCTCTACCCAATACAGGGCGCCGACCTCGCGCGCCAGCTCGCCGCCCTTCCGCTCGACATCGGTGGTGCTCGCGTCGCGATCACGGGTTCGCAAACGCTGTCACAACTCCAGCCAGTGCTCGAGTCTCTGCAACTGACCACGAGCATTGGGGCTCTAGCGAGCGTCGCGAATCTCGGCGTGTCATGTGCTGGATTCGCGCTTGTCCTTCACCGGTTGTCGCGGATGGACAGTAAACTGGACCTGGTGCTCGCCCAGGTGGCGCGGCTCCAAACGGCCGTCCAGCAGATCCGGACCCACCAGGAGGCCCTTTCGGTGGCGCGCATGCGCTCAGGCGCTGAGTCGCTCGAGCGAGCGCTCGCTTCTGAAGCTGCTCATGCACGCCACGAGCTGGCAATGGATGCGCGCAGGCTCTTCCAGGAGTCGCGCAGCCTGTATCTGGAGTTGTGGCGTCACGCCGAACCGTGGAAGGAAGCAGAGATCCCCGTGGGTTCGCTCCTTGAACTGCAGTGGCGCTACGTTGCCGCTGCGCTCGGGGAGATACAGTCGGAGTTCGTAATCGGAGACGAGGGTGCGTTCCGCCACGCAACACAGTCGTGCTCTTCGCATCTTCTCGAGACGTTCAGCTTCGACCTGATAGCTGCGCTTCGCGTTCGGTCCGACGCCGCTTGCACGGCTGGACCTAGCGCCGTTGCCATGTTCCAGCACGAGCTTCCCCGGATCACGCTGCAGCTTCGCGCGGCCAACGCTTCCACGCGCTGGACTGCGTCGCGACTGGCATCATTTGCTGACGACATGGACATGGCGCGCTCACTTCAATTTCAACCCTGGGAGGTCGCGAGAATTGTCCAGTCTGCAAAGGGCTCGGACGTGTACCTCCTCGGACCCCGAGGACACAGTCGAGAGTGGCGCTGATGTACCGTCCACGACTGGGTCACCAGCACTGCTCGTGACGGGAGCGACTTCGGTAGGGCGTCGTACACGCTTTCCGCCGGGCTCGAGGATGCAGACGGTTTAGCCTTCCGCGGCGAACCGGCTGCGAGTCTCGAGAGGAGTGAGGGCGGAGGGCGGCAAAAACTCGGGCAAGCGGGCATCAAGTGGGCGAGGGCCACGCGTCTCGTGGCAGGCGCGATTCAGTCTAAGAGATGGCAACGCCGTTCTTTCTGCTGCGGTGCAGATACCACAGCGAGCAATTCGTTGCCCGCGAAAGCAGCGCATCAGGGCGGGCGCGAGCCTGGTCTCTACAGCACGCGCGCGGGCGAGCTTGGGACGCAAGCGGACGCCCCGTGCCCGCCTCGGAATGCTCCCTCTATTGTCACGCCTTTGAACGGAGAACCAACCGGCGGCGCTCCCGCAGTCGCCTCACGGCGTCAGAAGCTGACGGCGGTTCGTACAGGCAGGCGGTATCGCTTCGGCCGGACGCTCCACCTTCTCCCGGTTCGAGGGTCAGCAACGCCCTGGCCAACCGGTGAATGTCTTGCGGGCTTCCCAAGAACGCGGTGCCGGATCTGCTCTTCATGACTCTCCCCGAACCGTTTTGCGCTGCACATAGCGAAGCCCGTCGCTTCGAGTGATCGTCGCGATGTCGATTGGACCGCCACATCCCCGCACATCGTCCACTGATAACCTCTGGGCTTCGATGGTTGTTCAACGATGCGCATTGGGACGAAGTCTACCGCGTCCTGGAGGCTAAAGACGTCAAAGAGATCTTCGAGCACCTGCCATGCCTTGAGCAGGTCGAGGTCTTGCTGAGTCGTTATCCCGAGTGCTTGCACCAAGTCAGCTAGTATCCGCTCGTCGTAGCCCGTTGATGATGCGATCAACCGTGTCTCGCTGCCCACCCCACCTCAGCCCAAACTTGTCTCTTGGCGGGAGCGCTTCTACAGGTGGGTGCGCTCCGGGATCACCGAATGATACGCCACACCGTACGGTTCCCCTTCATCGAAGGGCGCTACTCGTGGCTGGTCAGTTGTCTCGCGCCGCTTCCAGAGGGCGACCCGCCGCACCATCAGGAGCGGGATACGAGGTGGATGTCAGATGAGCTATCGCGGTGGGAGGCCGGTCAATTTGTCCAGGTCGACCAACGGGAGCCGAAGCACCATGTTTGGGTGTGTGCACGACCGCCAGTCGACCTCCTCCTCGCCCACTGCGGAGGAGATGCGATCGAGAGTGAGCTGAGCAGGCGCCTGAACACGAAGCGGTTCCAGATCCCGGGCGAGGACCACCCCGATTTCCGTGTTTCGCTGCTATTGAGCACCGCAGAGGTTGCGGACTTGCACGAACGGGGAGACTCGACCAGCGTTCAGCGCCGAGCGCGAGACGGCCTGTCGGAATACTTTCGCGTGGCGCATCAGCGCTAATCGACGAAATGTCGCGCCGACGAGTCAGTTCATTCGCGGCGATCCGGCTCGATGCCGCGTTTACGGCATGCGACGCGCAGAAGTCCAGCTGCACGGCGGTCACCAGCGATTGGGTCCACTGCTGCCGACGCAAGGAGGCTGTACAGGCTTTCGCGATCGAGCGCAGTCGCGAGTTCTGCCGCTGCGACGTAACCGTTCCGGAATGGACGCCTCGCCAAGATCGGCGGTCTGTTCGATCGTAGTCGCGTGGCGAAGCGACACTCCCGGGACTTCTGGCTGGGCCTGATCAAGGAAGTAGAGCGCGGCGTCTCGATCGAAGCCGTGGCCAAGCGTCATGGCGTCCGACCGCGCACGCTGGTGTGGTGGCGTTGGAAGGTGGGCCAAGGCCCGCGAAAGTCGCGCGGCAAGGCGCGCCTGCTTCCGGTGGTTGTGCGCCAGCAGCCGGTCCTGTTGCAGCGACCCGCGCTCGTCGAGCTCGCGATTCGCGACGTTGCGCTCCGACTCGAGACCGGGACAGACGTCCGCTACGTGGCGGCTCTGGTCGGCGCGCTTCGCTCGTCATGCTAAGCGTCGCACCGGGCACGAAGGTCTACCTCGCGGCGGAGGCCGTCGACTTGCGGCGCGGGCACGACGGATTGTGCGCACTCGTGAAGAGCACACTCGCGCTCGACCCGTTTGCTGGTCACTTCTTCGTCTTCATCGGCAAGCGCGGCGATCGGATCAAGGTGCTCTTCTGGGATCGCGGCGGCTTCGTTCTGTACTACAAGCGACTCGCTCGAGGCCGGTTTCGACTGCCGCGAATTCCGAGCGGAGCCGAGCGAATCGTGCTCGACGGCACCGAGCTCGCGATGCTGCTCGGCGGCTTCGACCTGGTCCGTGCACCGCGCCAACCGGCGTGGGAACCGTCGTCGCCGCGCCGTCCTGACGCGTAGGTGCCGGCGAGAACAAAGCGATTCCGATCGGTTGCACGCGGGGATCGACACGCCGGACGAGCTGTGATCAAAGCTAGTCGTTGGTCCCGCCTCCCGACGACGAACACGACTGCGGGTGGAAAGCCTACGCGAAGGCGCAACAAGCGCAGCTCGCCGAGCTGACCGAGAAGCTCAAGACGGTGAGTGCGAAGCTCGACGAGCTCGAGCAACGCAGCAAGGGGCACCGGAGCGAACGACGGAAGCGGTCGAAGATGCCGCCACCGCTCCCTCCGCGTAGTGACCCGAGTGAGGCGCAGAAGAAGCGCCGCGCGAACGAAGAGCTGCGCGACGCGACGCTCGAAACGGAGACAACCCCGGTGCCAGTGCCTCCCGAGGCATGTCGCTGTCCGCAGTGCGGCAACGAGCGGCTGCGGAACGTGGGCAAGGGAAAGCCGTCCACCATCTACGAGTGGGTGCCGGGCTACTTCCGAAAGCGGATCTTCATGCGCGAGACGAAGGCGTGTCGATGCGGATACATCGTGACCGCACCCGCGCCTGATCGCGTTGCGGAGAAAGTCCGGTACGCGCCGAGTTTCATCTCTCACCTGATCGTGAACAAGTGCCGAGACTCGGGCGCGCAGTATCGGCTCGAGAAGGCCTATCGCAGCATCGGCATTCCAATGTCGCGCAGCACGATGTGCCGGCTCACGCACTGCGGGGCGAACGAGCTGAGGCCAATCTACAACGCTGCGCTCGCGACCGTGCCCGACGCGGCCGACGTGCACGCTGATGAGACGAGCATCCGGCAGCAAGGACTCGACAAGAAGGCGTACATTTGGGACTTCGTCACGCCCGACTTGATTGTCTACTGCTACGCGCCGAGCCGAAGCGGCGACACGCCGAAGAAGGTCCTCGGCAATTCGAAGGGTCGGCTCGTTGTCGATCAACATACCGGCTACAACGCGGTCACGAAGCCGGGCAAACGCACCCGTGCTGGTTGCCTCGCACACGCTCGGCGGAAGATCTTCGAGCAGAGCGAACATCCCGAAGCGAAGGAAGCTCTCGACCTGATCGGTGAGATCTACAAGCTCGAGCGCGAGGCGAAGGACGCGGGGATCACGGGCAGCGACGCTCATCTCGAACTGCGCAAGCAGCGCTCGCGGCCGATCTTCGCGCGGCTGTTGTGCTGGGGCCGCCGACACCGCTCGGCCTTCGAGCCCCGCTCCGGGATGGGTCGCGCCATCCGCTACCTGCTGAAGAACTTCCGCGCGCTCGGCCGCTTCCTCCGCTACGCCACGATCCCACCGGACAACAACAAGGCTGAGGCCGGCCTGCGCCGGGTTGCCCTGGGTCGCTCCAACTTCCTCTTTGTCGGCAACGAGGATGCCGGGCACGACCTCGCGGTGCTCTACACGCTCGTCGCCTCCTGCGAGAAGAACGGCGTCAATCCGATCGCGTACCTCACCGACGTGCTCACACGGGTGCAGACCCATCCGGCAATACGCATCGCCGAGCTCCTCCCGCATCGCTGGAAGCCGCCCGACGAAGTCGCTGTTGTGCCTTGATTTCCGCCGCATCGTGCGAGCCGCACGATGCGCCATGTTTCAACGGCTCACGAGGCGTCCGAAGCTGGACGGTTACATCGCAATCAGGGCATCCTGGGGGATGGCGACCGACTAGAGGCAGGCGCACGACGGGATGCGCGCGCCTCCCGCCTCGAGGGCGCGGTGTCGGCCACACTCATGGTGAATGAGCTACGCTCACTCTCCGATGCGCCCCATCCGGTACACTCCGTTCACCAAGCCAATCGCAGACCTGGAGCCTTCTGACCTTCAGCAACTTCGAGCGGTGTCTGAGGGATGGTACGTGAATACAAGTCTTCCCCAATCGATACGAAGGGGTTTGCGAAGTCACTCAGCGCGTTTGCAAATCACTACGGCGGCTGGTTGTTTGTCGGGGTCCAAGAAGCTTCCGATGGCTCCCCGAACCGCTGGAAGTTTCCCTGGTCTGACTGTGACTGAGGCTCGACAGGTCGAGGAGCGACTGCGCAATGCCATTCGAGACTGTGTCAACCCGACAGTCATCTACGACCACAAGATACTCAACGGGCCAGAAGATCAAATCGCCCTGCCGGCTGACCGCGCCGTCATCGCCGTGGAGATCCCAATGGGAGCGGATCCTCCATATGTGCATTCCGACGGGAAGATCTATCGGCGCGTGGCTGATGCCGCGGCCCCCAAGGCGGAGACGGACCGTGCCGCATTGGACAACCTATGGCGACGGCGGAATGCAGCGAGGAAGCGACTGAGACGCCTTGTGCGACGCAGGCCTCCGGTCTCGAAAAGCGAGTCCGACAACCCCTTTTTGCACGTCTTCATCAGCTCTGATCCTCTTCAGCAATCTGGACGCGTCTTCTGCGCCCGATTCGAGCGTTTCGTTGAGCTGATGAAGATGGCCCCAGTGCCTTTTGACAACGCTTTTTCAAACAGCGCTGGTTTTGTCGCGCGGCAGGTTCGCGACAACGACAAGTTTCTTCGGGCCTTCACATGGGAGTTCGATGTCCGAGGGCACTCCTTGGTGACCATTCCCATCAACAGTATCAGGGCAGAAAGCGAAGAGGAACTCGCCTGGTTCTTCGAAGGCTACGACAACAACGCTAGGTTTCTAGAGATCCTTCGCGATCACGGCATTGACCACTCCAGACATGCCATCCTCGACCTGAACGTTGCGTTCGCTGCGCTCAATGGCATTTGCTCTCGTCATCGAGCGCTCGTGCATGAGGAAGGCGCGCTAGGTCCGCACTACGCCAAGATGAATCTGGAGAATGTATGGCGTTGCGTGCCATTCCTTGACACGCGGGGCTACATGCAACATCTGGAAGCCCACGGTGTTCCTGTGGTGCAAGATGATGGCGGCCCAACACCGCCCGGGGAAACGCTGGAATCGTTCGTGCAGCTGGATGAATTCAGCCTCAACGACTTCAGTGATGGTCACCCGGTTCTCGACAACTGCATCGCGGATGCTGCACGGATGCTATTGCCCATGTTGGGGGCCTTGGGGATCCCACCTACGGCCGTCGTGGCGTCGAGCAAAGAGATGGCAGCGCCCTACCGCGGGCGATTGAAGTGCAGCGGCGACGGCGTGCCAAATGAGCGGGCAGGCACTCGGCGCCGCTCAGTCCCAAGATGCTGCGCAGTACTACGTCTTCGTGGTTTTCCCTCTTCGCCCCCTCGAAGGACTCTAGGAAGCTCGTAGATCTGGGTCGGCTCGCCGTAGAAGATCTCGTAGACCCGTCCTGGCGGAGGTGCCGGCGTTTGACGAGGTGCCCCGCAAGGTCCAGCACCGCGGGCCAGTGTTGGGAGACCAGGTGCTCCGTCGCGTTGTAGAGCTGACGAATCGCGCCAGCCTTGCGGAATCGGAACCGTGCAAGGCTGCCCACGCAACGTCGAAGTCTCCCCGACACCCCGTGACGACGACGGAGCACTTCGACTGGCCCGTCGCCATGAGCAAGCTCTCCGCAACGGGGCCGGCGAGGCTCACGACGACGTTCGCGTGGCCGGTGGACTTCTCCACGAGCATCGTCTCGCCCCCGTGGCGTCGAGTGGACGGTGACATCCTGAGGTGCGACGTCGAGCACGACGGCGGCAATGACGTGCCCCGCCTCATGAACCGAGACCAACGGAAGTTCGAGTTGGAGGCGTCTCGACAACAGCGAGGTCGAGAGCGCGGGCAAGCTTGTGGAGCAGGCGCGTGCTCATGGACACTCCTCGCGGCGTTGGCGCTCAGCGACCTGGATGTCTCTGCTCCCAGCAGTGTCGGCCGACGAGCCTGAAGAACGAGACCTGCGAGAGGTCAAATGACGTCGTGTCTCCTCGACCCCAGAGCGCGAGCACGACGGTGCGACGACGGACGGCAAGGACTCGCCCAAGCTTTGGACAGGCTCCGCGGCGAAGGAACAGCCCCACCTCGGCGCCTTCGACGAGCTCGGCCGGGGGCACGCGGGTCGGTTCGAGCAGCCTGCGCTCCCTCGGGATTGGGAACTGGGCCTCATCCGTCGCCTCCTTCGGCGACCGCCCCGTCGGTGCCGGTCCTTCGCTTTGCCTCGGCCTCAGCACGCCGAGCGTGATGAGCCGAGCGCGCAGGGCCTGCCCGCCCAGCCCGTACGTCCTGACCAGGGCCTCGCGCTCGCGCCAGGTGGTGGCGATCCGAGCCCCGAGGCGGGACGGGGTACGAGTGCTGCGCCGGGTCATCGAGCACCTCCGCGCCGGGCCCGCTCGGCCCCGTCTACGGTCTCCGCCCGAGCCCGCCGGCGGGCCTCCAGGTCGTGCGCCAGGGCGGCCACGTCGGCCCACCGGGCGTCGGCCGTGGCCCTGGCCAGGGCGTCGAGCAAGGCCTTCTCGACGGCGTTGGCGGGCAGCGTCGAGGCCAGCCTGCGGCCCGCGCCACGAGCGCGTGGTGCAGGGCCCGGTCCCACCCGGGGCGGGCGCTCGTCCGCGGAAACGAATCGTTCCATTCGTCGCGGCGTGACGCGCGATCACGCACTTAGCGTCGCTATCGGTCGGTGTCGTCGGACTGCGATCATGTCGAATGCCAGCGGAAAGCGACGGATCGACACCCCCGAGGTGAGGTTCAAGTCCTCTCCTTCGCACTGAACGATCTCGATGGCTTGCGGCGCGACTGAGAAGAGCTCGCGCCGATGAAGCCCGACCTTCCCCGAAATTCTTCCCCGAAACTCTGAAGCACGCGGCGCGGCGGCTGCCGCTGCCAAGACCCCTGAGGTGGATTCCCGTGCTCGGCCCCATTTGGGGGCCGAGCCAAGAGCGTCTTCGCTCTTCCCACGCGAGGCAGGCTGCCCGTAGGGCGTGGCCTGGCCGCCTCGGTGGGAGTGGGAGCTCGAGCTGACGCCGCACGTCGAGCGGCGGATGGTGGACCGCGAGTTCACCGAGGTCGAGCTCCGGCGAATGCTCGAGGTGGCGACTGGCTACCGAGACGATCCCCTCATTGACGGGCGCTTTGTGGTGGAAACCAGGCATCGCGGTGCGAACTGGGAAGTGGTCGTCGAGGCGGACGAAGAGGACCATTGGCTCGTCGTCGTAACGGCGTATCCTTTGTGAGCAAGGTCCAATGAAGCAGCGGTACTTGGAGGTCACCTATCGCAAGGGCAAGCCGCTCGCTGCGTATCTCTACTTGCCGCGAGAGGTCGGCGCGCGGTCAGCGCGCACCGAGGACGGCGGGCCGGGGCTCCGGGTGGACTACGACGCAGATGGCAGGCCGATCGGCCTGAAATCACAGCGCCGTCGGCCGTGACCATCGCGGACGTGAACGCCCTGCTCACCCGGATCGGCGTCGCGGAGCTCGCTGCCGAGGATTGGGCGCCGCTCTGCGCGGCGTGACTCGCGCAGGCCGTCTGAGCTGGCGGACGACGCTCATCGCCCAATGCGCTCCATCTCTCGACGCCGGAAGCCATCTGGATAGCGCCGCAGATACTCGCGCGCCTCAAGACGCGCCTCCTCGGCGCGTCCCTCCCGAAGCAGGCCCACCACGCGCAGATAGGCCGTCCTCTCGCCAGAGGCTGGCGGAGTGGCGGCGGTCGGCGCCGAACTGGGCGGCGGCGAGCGCCGCGCCGGCGCGGCATAGGTGCGACGGCCCGGCACCGCAGCCGCAGTCGGGCTCGCCGTGGCCACCGGGGTGCGTCCCAGCGCTCACCGGCGGAAAGCCGCACGTCGGGCAGCGCAGGTCGGCGGAAGACCACGGAGCCCTCGTTCACGACGATCGACTCCGTCTTGGCGTCGTGCACCACGACACGAAAGCGTGTGCCGAGATCCTCGATCTCACCGTCCGGTACCTGAACCACGACAGGTCTGCGACCAGCGCTGCGCGTAACCGTCAGCTCCAGCGTTCCTCGGACAGATCGATGCGGTGGTGGGTCTCGGTGTCGCGACGGGTCCATCGCGCGCCGTCCGCGGGCGCGACATCGAGGGCGGTGGGCCGCTGGAGATCGTCGATACGGCGCGGCCTCGTAGCCAGAAGCCCAAAGCGACTAGCAGCGCCACGGCAGCGGCCAGCGTCCAGGAAGACCACGTTGGGCGCGAGCGAACGGAGCTTCGACCATGCGCACGTTCGAGCAGCGAGGCCCGAGCACGCCGAAGAGCCACCCTCGTCCACTGGTTCACCCGCGAGCACTTCGTTCAGGCGGCTCGCGAGTTGGTGCTCGCGCTGACAGCCAGGACAAGTCTGGCGATGACGTTCGTGCTCGCCAGCGCCTCGCCCAAGAGGCGCCCGTCGCGAGCAGCCTCCACCTCCCATGCACGCGGACACATCGGGTGCTTCATGTCTTCTCCTCGAACACGCGCTTGAAGTCGGCGGCGGGCGTCGTGCAGGCGTCTCCAGACCGTGCCCACCGGAACCCCGAGGATCTCGGCGATTTCCGAACCGCTCAGCCCCTCGAGCTCGGCTAGCAGGATGGGCTCGATCTGCTTCCGAAAGCGACGCCAGGGCTCGGGCGACGTCGCGTTCGAGACCGTCCGGCGCCGGCACTACGCGTGCGGGCTGTCGCCCAGGTCGGCCAAGGCCGCGGCCCACCGCGCGAGCGAGCGGCGGCGCCTGGAGCACGCGCAGCGCGATGCCGAACAACCACGGCCGGGCCTTCGTTCCAGCCCTGAAGCGAGCGGCGGCACCTACCGCGCGAAGAAACACGACCTGAGTCGCGTCCTCCGCGTCCTCGTGTGGCGCGAAGCGCCTGGTGAAGCGAAGCACTGCGACGGCGTGGCGATCGTACAGCTCACCCAGGGCGCCGAGATCGCCCTTGGCGATTCTCGAAAGCAAGTCCGCGTCGGCGCCATCGTCTGCGCGAGGAACCACACGGAGCTCGCGTATCACGGCGACGGCCATCCCACCCCCAGTCCCAGCCCGATGCTCCACGCCGGAAGCGGCGGCAGTGCCGCGTCGATTCGGATCTCGCGTCGCAACCGAGTAGGCGAGATCTCCCCATCCAGTTGCACCACAAAGCGTGGCACAGAGCGCCCAATCCACGCGCGGGCACCGAGCCCAGTACGAACGTCCGCCACACTCCCGGATTGCTCGCCTTCGGTCGACTCGAGGCTCTGTGCTTCATCAACCAAGATCAGCTGCGGCCCGAGGTCGAGACGCAGCCCACCAGTGAGATCCATGCGCCGCGCGACTCCGAACCCCGCCGCGACGGTCTCCATCTCGAAGGAGCGATCAGTCGCGCGCAGGGGACGCTGGTACGCCTCCAGCGCGCCGAGAGCACGAGCGACCACGCCCCCGCTCAGAGCTCCGTGCGCGGTGGGTCCGACCGAGGCGTACGCCGGGGTCCCAGCGAGCCGCCCGGACGCGGTAGCGTTCCACCGAAAGCGACGGCGGGTGGCCGCGTTTCGGGTCGGTGCGGGGCGGGCTCGTGCTCGACCCGATCCCGAGCTCCAGCGGGCTCGGGCGTCGTCGACGGCGAAGGAACCTCGCGCGGCGCCGCCTTCTCCGGCGGCACCGTCAACAGCGCCTCGACCGTGGTGCGGAGATCCACGGGCGAAGCCAGGCGTCGCAGCGCCGACCGCCCATCTGCCAGTCGGACCTCGAGCACGACGTCGGCGCCGGAGGGGACCACGCGCAGACTCGCCGAGGGATCCAGGTCCCGAAGCGAGGGTAGCCAGTCGCACATCTCGACGATGGGCACGAGCCAGCGCGAGTCGAGCTCACCCTCGACCCGGACGCGAGCGTCGGCGCAGGCGTCGGCCCGAGCCTGCTGGCCGAGCAAGAGCACTGCGCCGAGCGCCGCCACGTGGCTAGTCCTCCTCGCCGTCCTCTTCCTCTTCGTCGTCGCACCCTCCGACGTCTTCCGGCGCGTTGTGCTCGGCCACCGCCATGGGCTTGGTCGGATCCGCCTCGGGCTCGTCAACGCACGCGGCTCCGGTGGCGAGATCGACGCCGTTCTCGCACTCGCCGTCGCCGTCGCTCTCGTCAGCGTCCTGGTGCTCGCCCTCTTGCTCATTGTCGTCGCCAGCTTCGCAGGTCGCCTTCGCGTCGTCGTCCACGCACGCTTCTCCGCTGCCCACGATGGTGCCGTCGACGCACTCGCCGACTTCGCCTTCTCCCGACGCGGTCGTCTTGATGACGAACCCGCCGATCGGCGCAGAATCAAAATGGTGGATCGCGCCGAGCTGGACGACCGCCCCAGCGCCGGAGATCTTGAAGTCCAGGTCTAGGCTGCCGTCTCCCCGCGGGAACACCACCGGTTCTTGGCCGCCGGACATCAGCACGTCGAGCTGGTACTTGTGCCCTTGCGGGAGCTTCAACGAGAACTGCCCGGCGTTCAAGGCCGCTTGAACCACGTTCCCATGCTCGTCGCGAGCCTGAATCGCCGTCGGGGTCGACGGAAAAGATGCGACGTCCAGATGCCCCTGGACGGTCGAGTCGGTTCGGGTCGTCAGCCCGCCGCAGCTGGCGACCGCCGCGGCAGCGACCAGCGATGAGAATATCGATGCTCGTCGAATCATGAAAGGCTCCTCGGTTCGGCTCAGGCGTCTGACGCGCCCTCTTGTATTGGCCTCCGAGTCCCTGGGCCTTCGGGGAATAGCGCAGAGCCGCGGCGTTTCGCGCTCCTCGGAGCGCGGCCCAAAGCGCATCCGCACGGTTTCCGTATGGTTCCCCGAAGGATCGCCATGCGGCCGGCCAATAGCACGCATGAGATACCTCGTCCCTGTCGTCCTTCTTGCTGCCGCGTGCCAGGCCGAAGAGCCCGGATACGTCGATCCAGTGCCCGCCCAGGCCCACGCCATCGAGGGCTCCGCCGAGGACGCATTCGACCACGCGCTCGCCGGCGATTGGACGACCCTGGCAGACGATGCATCGCGACTCGAGGCGGGCTGGAAGGCTTATCGCGCTGCGGCCGTGAAGGCAGGGCTCGACGCCGCGAGCGCCAGCGCCCTCGATGAAAGCATCGCCCAGCTCGGCGCGGTGGCGGCGGCGCCTACCACCAAGGAGTCGGCGGCTCGGGCCGCGAACGCGGTGAGCGCGAGCATGGACGAGGTCTTCGCCCTCTACCATCCCCACACGCCGGTGGCGGTGCTTCAGCTCGACTACTTGGGTCGGGAGCTGTGGCTCGACGGCCTCGACGCCGACTTCCCGCGAGCTACGACGGACCTTGTGTCCGCCAAGGAAATCTGGGCGACCCTTGCGACCACCGTCATATCAAACGGTGGCAAGGGCGAAGCCGCTGCATTCGACCAGAAGTTGAGCGCACTTTCCGACGCTGTGGCGTCGGCCGACGGGGCGGCCATCGCCACGGCCGCGCAGGCAGAGCTCGATCAGGTCGACGTGATCGAGACGGTGTTTGCAAAGACTGCCGACCCGCCGGATTGAGTGGACCGCCCGCGCGCCATGCGCCTGTTGCCGGCTCGCCGAAATGAGCGGAGCGCCCTCGCGCCCAGTCACGCGGCTGCCAGCAGTTCGCGCGACGAACCGATCCACGGCTCGCGGGCACAATCCTTAATCACCAACAGCACCCGCTCCGCGGCCGCACGATTCGGCCGCGCGTACTTGTTCGTGGTCGTGATCTGCTTGTGCCCCAGCAGGTACGCGACTCCCACCAGATTGCCGGACTCCGCCCATTGCGTCGCGCGCGCGTGGCGCAGGTCGTAGCCCGCGAAGGTCTTCGCTTTCTCTGGCGTCAGCGCGACGGCCGCAGCCTTCTCGAGCTGATCGCGGTAGTCGTGCTTGCCGAAGATGATCCCCGCCTCCGGACACACGGAATCGAGGGCGGCGCGCGCGGCCTCGGTCAGCGGCAACTCCCGCCCGAAGCGGGCCTTGTCGATCTCGTCGGTGACGACCAACACCGCGCTGCCGCGGGCGAAGTTCTCGGGCACGGAGAGCCGGTCGATGGTCTTTGGCCGGAGCGCGGTCTCGAAGGCGAAGCGGAATCGAGCGCGCACCGGAAACGGCTCGACCCTCTTACTCGACGACCATTCTGGCAGAGCGGCAATGACCGCCAGCGCTTCTTCGGCAGAGAGGGGAGTGGGCTTCGAGCGGCGCGGAAGCTTGAACGGAGTCCCCGTTGCCCGTCTCGCTGGCGGGGGGACGCGAGGTGCGCGGGTGAGCATGCCCTGCTCTTCGCACCACCCCACGAATCGGCGAAGCGCGCTGAGCTCCTTCTGGACTGTCGGTCGCTTCACCGAGCCGAGTCGTTCTCGCGCGTACCGCGCGCAGGACGCATCCGTGATCTGCCCGAAAGTCCCGAAGAAGGCCTCGAAGTGCCGCACGTACACCATGAGCGTGGCGACAGTGCCTTCGTCGAGCTCGCGCTCGACATCGGCGAGCCATAGCGCCGCGACATCAGCCACCGGCGACTGCGGGTCCGCCGCCTTCACCCGGACTGGCGGCTTGCCGGTGTGATACTCGGCGTACAGCTTCGCGGCACGCTCCGCAGCTTCTTCAGGATCTGCTGAGCCCGTGGGGAGCTCAATCCGTTGACCGTCGTGAGTGAAGCGCACGAAGTAGCGGTTCCAGTGCTTGCGAAGCCTCCAACCCTGCTTCGGTCGAGCCATGTGTCCAGGTCTGCCTTTCGGAAAAGTGGTTTGCGCCCGACGCGGTGCTCCGGGACGAGGGTGCGGACGTGGGTGTCGAACGCCCGGACGCTGACCCGGAGGTATCGGGCGGCCTCGACGCGCGTCAGGATGGCGTGGCCGTTGCCGGCGCTAGTCTCCTCACGGCACCAGAGCAGGCGCATCGCGGCGGAGGGCCCCCGGTCGCGAAGCCATGGCCTGGGCAAGCGTTCGGCTGCAATCCCCATCATACTGGTCACCAGTATAGTGGTTGAGAGTATCCAGTCAAGTGGATAGAAGAGTGGTCATGACAAAAAAGCGCGCTCCGAGAATCGACGTCGACATAAGCGCCCCCGCGCCCACGAAGACCCGACTCTACGTGGACGAGGACGTCGCCAACGTGCTGCGCAAGATCGCGCGTGCCGAGCGCATGGAGCTCGGCCCCTTCATCGAGATGCTGCTCCGGCACTGGCTCGCGCATGAGCGGCCGCAGTGGAAGGTGATCGGAAGTGACGCTCCAGGCGCTGGTCAACGACAGCCGAGGCGTGGCGCGACCTGAGCACGATCGACCAGCTGACCGCTGTCGGCCAGGGCGGCGGCAATTCAGCCGGGCGGGTGTGAGGTCACCATCGCGGTCAATGTGCCGGTTCAGTGGTACGCAGCGCATCCCGATCGGGCTTTGGCCACCGATTCCGGGCGCGCCCGGGACTTGGGCGGCCGTTTCGGACTTCGCCGTCATGAAGCTCGACATGGCGGTGTAGGCAGTTTCACCGTTTCCGCGGGTTGTCGCGTTCGGGTTGGCCGCAGCCGGGGGTGGCGGCAGCGACGCCGAGCCGCACTCGGGCGCGCTGCTCACGCCGCCACCCCAGGGGAAAGGCGTCCAGCTGTCGACCGGTGAGTTCGAGGTGCCAGCCGGCGCGGAGCCCCAGAACTGCCACTTCCTCCCAGATTCCAGCGCTCAAAAAGCTGGCGGACCCACCCGAGAGCGACCCGTTCGTGCTGCACTGCACAGAGATGCCCTCAGGGACGGCTCCGCGCTGTCAAGGCAATCGAGCTCGCTCGAGCTGTCCGCATCAGGACGTGACCCCGTCCTCCGGAGGCCCCGCGGTGACTCTGCCCAGCCATGCGTACACGGCCGGAAGAACGAGCAGCGTCAGGAGCGTGGACGTAATCAGCCCGCCGATCACCACGGTCGCGAGCGGCCGTTGAACTTCGGCGCCCGCGGATCTCGAGAGCGCCATCGGCACGAACCCGAGCGACGCCACGAGCGCGGTCATCATCACGGGACGAAGCCGCGTGCGAGCGCCGGCGGTTGCGGCCTCGACGGTGGTCTCGCACCGCCCCTGGATCTCGAGGACGTGGGACATCAGGACCACGCCGTTCAAGACGGCGACACCGAAGAGCGCGATGAACCCCACGCCGGCCGAGATGGAGAACGGCATGCCGCGGATGGTGAGCGCGACGAGGCCGCCCGTCGCGGCAATCGGGATGTTCGCGTAGATCATCAGCGCGGGCCGGAACGACCCGTAGGTCATGTAGAGCAGCAAGAAGATCAGGAGCAGCGCGACCGGGACGGCCACCGCCAAGCGCCCGGACGCCTCGGCCAAGTTCTTGAACTGCCCGCCCCACTCCACGAAATAGCCGGACGGGACCGCCCGAGCTTCCTGCAGCCGCCGTGCGGCTTCCGCGACGAAGCCCGCGAGATCGCGCCCGCGCACGTTCGCCTCCACGGTCAGGCGTCGCTGTACGCGCTCGCGACTGACCTGCGCCGGTCCCTGCTCGACCTTGATCTCGGCCAGCTGCGAGAGCGGCACGAGCGCGCCACTGGGTGCGGCGATCGGGATGCGGCCGAGCGCATCGACGTCGCTCCGGGTCTTCTCGTCGAGGCGTACTTGCAGCGTGAAGCGCTGCTGCCCCTCGAAGACCTCACCCACCGAGTGCCCGCCGAGAGCGGCGACTGCGTCGAGCACGCTCTGGGTGTCGATGCCGTAGCGACCGATGCGCTTGCGATCGACGATCACGCGTACGTACGGTTGACCTGCCACTTGCTCGGCCTTCACGTCGGCTGCGCCTGGCACTTCGCGCAGGACGCCCGCGATCCGGTCGCCTATCTGCTTGAGCTCCGTCATGTCTTGGCCGTACACGCTGATCGCGACGTCGGAGCGGAAGCCGCTGATGAGCTCGTTGGTCCGCAGCTCGATCGGCTGAGAGAACGAGTAGTTTTGCCCCGGTACCTCGTTCCGCAGGACCTTCTCCATCTCGGCGACCAGGCCAGCCTGGTCAGTGGCGCGCTTCCAGCGGTCGCGAGGATGAAGCATGACGTAGACGTCGGAGACGTCGACGCCCATCGGGTCGGTTGCGATCTCGGCACGCCCCGTCTTGGAGACGACCCTCGTCACCTCATCCGGGAAGCGCTCGAGCAGGGCCCGCTCCATCCGCCCGTTCATCTCGATGGACTGCTCGAGCGACACGGAGGGCAACCGAATCGACTGGATCGCGATGGTGCCCTCATCCAGGCGAGGAACGAACTCGGCACCGAGGAATGGAATCGCGCTGAGCGACGCGAGGAACGCGCCCACGGCAAGAGCGGCAGTCAACCTCGGACGCGCGACGGCTCTAAGAAGCAACGGTTCGTACACCTGTGAGAGCTTGCGGATGAGCCAGGTTTCCTTCTCCGGTACACCCTTGCGAAACACCCAGGACGCGACCGCGGGCATCCAGGTCAGTGCAAGCACCAGCGACGCCGCGAGCGCGAGCACGACGGTGATCGCCATCGGTCGGAACATCTTTCCTTCGATGCCTTCCAGCACCAGGATTGGGATGTAGACGATCATGATGATCGCCACCGCGAAGGTAACGGGGCGCACCACCTGCTTGGCCGACGCCTGGACCGCGACGGGCACGTCTGCCCCGCGCGAGCGCCGCTCGGCGAGATGACGCACGGCGTTCTCGACCACCACGACCGAGCCGTCCACGATCAGACCGAAGTCGACTGCGCCGAGGCTCATCAGGTTGCCCGACACCCCGAGGGTCCGCATACCGATGAACGCCGCCAGCATGCTGAGCGGGATCGCGGATGCGACGAGCAGCCCGCCGCGCACGTTTCCCAGCAAGAGCAGGAGAACGACGATCACCAGGGCGCCGCCCTCGATCAGATTCGTGGCCACGGTGCGAATCGTGCGGTCGACGAGCTCTGTCCGGTCATAGAAGGCGTCGATCGTGACGCCTTTGGGCAGCGTGGGCCGGATCTCGTCGATCTTCGCCCGCACTGCACCGGCGACTTCCCGGGAGTTCTCGTCGATCAACATCATGGCGATGCCGACCACCGCTTCACCCTTGCCGTCGCGAGTGACCGCTCCTTGCCGAACTTGCGGCGCGAGACCGACGCTGCCGAGGTCCCCGATCCGAATCGGAGTTCCGTCGGAACGGGTGGTCACGACGATGCCGCGGATGTCGTCTAGGTTCTGTACCAGGCCTTCACCCCTGATCAGGGCCTGCTCGCCCGCGCGCGCGATGTAGGCACCGCCGGCGTTCGCGTTGTTCCTTTCGAGCGCGTGGAAGACCGCTTCCAGCGACAGTCCAAGGGCGCTCAGTCGGTTGGGATCGACGGACACCTGGTAGGTCTTGAGCTCTCCACCGAAGGTGTTCACCTCGACCACCCCTCGCACCGCACGCACCTGGAATGCAACGTACCAATCGAGGATGGTGCGAAGCTCCATGGGCGTGAAGCAGTCGGGCCTGTCCGTCCCAGGCGCGCACATGGGATCGCCGCGGACGTCGAACTGGTAGATCTCGCCGAGCCCACTCGTGGTCGGCCCGAGCGCTGGGCTGCCGTAGCCTGCTGGAATGGCTTCGCGCGCGGCCGCGAGCCGTTCGGCCACGAGCTGCCGTGCCCAGTAGATGTCGGTCCCTTCCTGGAAGACGATGGTCACGGCGGACAACCCAAAGCGGGAGACGCTGCGGATCTGCTCGACGCGGGGTAGCCCGCTCATCACGGCCTCGACCGGAAAGGTGATGAACTGCTCGACCTCGAGAGGTCCGAGCGCCGGAGCCGTGGTCAGGACCTGGACCTGGACGTTGGTGACGTCCGGAACGGCGTCGATCGGAAGCTTCTGCACGGCGCGAACCCCGAGCGCCGCGACGAGCAACACGCCGAAGACCACGAGCAGGCGGTTCTTGACGGAGAAGGAGACGATTCGCTCCAGCATCAGTGCGCGTGCCCTTCTCCGAGCTCGGCCGCGAGCACGGCGGACTTCAAGGTGAAGGCGCCTTCGACGACCACCTTCTGACCTTCAGCGAGCCCGGTGAGGATTTCGACCCAGCCATCGGCGCGAGCGCCAATGACCACGGTCTTCGCGACGAACGCGTTGGGCTCGTCCGCGGGTACGAAGACCACGGTCTTGCCCTCGAGCTCCTGGGCCGCGCTCTCGGGGACGACGACCGGAGAAACACCGGCGTCCGGAGCCCCGAGCACGATCGTGCCGAACAAGCCTGGCTTGAGCAACCCTTCGTCGTTGGGCAGCGTCATGCGCACTTCCGCCGAACGCGTCGCTTCGTCCAGGACCGCGGACACGAAGTCGACCTCCGCCGTCCACGCTCGCGCCGGGTACGCGTGAAGCCTGACCGTGGCGGATAGCCCGGCTTTGATCAGACCGACGTCCTTCTCGTAGACCCGACCGACGATCCAGACCCGTGACACGTCCCCGACGACGAACAGAGGACGGTCGGGCGACGCCACTTCGCCGGCGGTCGCATGGCGTTCGATCACTGTTCCGG
This sequence comes from Polyangiaceae bacterium, assembly GCA_046351435.1. Taxonomy (GTDB): domain Bacteria; phylum Myxococcota_A; class Polyangia; order Polyangiales; family Polyangiaceae; genus JADJKB01. Next base: position 1,706 of record JAXLYN010000091.1, on the reverse strand, counting down.
CCAGGGGGCTCTTCACCACCCCGCCGCCGGCGCCGCCGTAGATGCCGGCACGCGTCTGTGCAGCCGACAGCGCAGCTCTTGCCTTGCGAAGCTCGCCTTCCGCCTCAACGTGGCTCTTCTGGGCGCCGACACCGGCGTCGAGGAGCTGTCGTTGCCTTGCCAGGTTGTCTTCGGCCACCGACACCGATGCTCGGGCGCTGCGGATGCTCGCGCTCGCCTCCCCGAGCTCGACGCTCTTCAGAACGGCGAGAGGTTGTCCTTTCTTGACCTGGTCGCCGAGCTTGACCTTCACCTCCGTGATCTGGCTCTGAACGATCGGGGTCACGTGGGCGGTGCGGTCGGGATCGAGCCTCACCTCGGCCGGAACGTGCAGTCCGCCCGCGAGCGCCTGGCGCTTGGCCTCGCCGACCCGGATCCGGCTTCGCTCCACGGCTGCGGCCGACAGATGCACTTCGCCCTTGGCGTGAGCGCCTTGCTTCTCGTCCTTGTGGGCGGCCGCATTGTCCTTTTCAGCGCCGCGGTTGCCTTCCTCGGTATGCGGGGCTTGCCGACAACCGGCCACGCCGAGCGCCACTGCCAGCACGACCGATCTCAGTCGCGCCGTCACCGCGTACTCCCTTCAGCCGCGTGCTGTGAGGCGGACTCGAGCTCCGTGCCGACGGCACTCTCCAGCGCGCCCAGCGCTCGATGGTACTCCTCGTGCGCGTTGAGCGCGGACTGCTGCGAGCGAAGGAAACGCTCGCGCGCGACGAGTACCTGGGTGATGTCGATCTCGCCGAGCTCGAAGGCCTTCTCCACGAGAGTCAGGTTCTTCTCGAGGGTCGGTATCACCTCGGCGCCGTAGATGTGGATGCGTCTCGCGGTTGATTCCACAGCCTCGGCCGCTCGCCGGATCCGCGCGCCCAGCGTGCGCTTGCGCGCCCCGACCTCTGCCACGGCCACGTCGAGATCGGCCTGAGCGCGCACCGCCTCTGGGCGGCTGCCGCGCCAGAGCGGCAGAGGCGCGCTCAGTGTGGCGCGCCAGATCGTGGCGCGCGCGCCGCCGGGGTCGCTCTCGCGCTCGAAAGCCACGCCCAGGCGGGGGTTCGGAAAGCCCGCGCGTCGCGCGGATGCCAGAGCGGCGCGGAAGCGTCGCACCGCCGCCTCGCGCGCGCGGAGCTCGGGGTCTCGGGTTTGGGCGAGCCGCAGGAGCTCCGCGAGCGGGGGCGGGGCTTGCGGCGAGCCGAGCCCTCCGGACGGCTCAGGAGGACGCTCACTTGGCCAACCCGAGGCGTCTGCGATCTCGAGGCGCTCCGCGCGGAACGCGGACTCCGCAGCGACGCGCGCTTGACGAGCTTCCGCCAGATCGGATTCGGCCAGGCGAACGGGCAGCGCGGACGTCTCCCCGGCGCTCAGCCGCTGCTTGGCGACTTCCACCAGCTTCTGGCTGAACTGAACGAGGCGATCGGCCGCGCGGACGCGCTCTCGGGCAACGAGCGCGGCGTGAAACGCGCCGTGCAGGCGCTGGTGAACTCGCCACCGCGCGGCGTCGAGCTCGGCCGTGCCCTGGTCGAGGCTCGCGCGCGCGGCACGCCGGCGCAGGCCGCGCTCCCCGGCGACCTCGATTTCCTGCTCGAGCGAGACGCCCCAGTCGATATCCGCTCCGTCGCGATTCGAGCGCCGGCCGATGGCGCCGCCGAGCACCGGGTCCGACGGAAACAAGGGAG
>JAXLYN010000090.1:0-20960 GCA_046351435.1 Polyangiaceae bacterium | reverse complement strand
CGCTTGAACGAGCGCATGTACGGCGCGCTCCAGGGTCTGAACAAGGTCGAAACCGTGCAGCGGCACGGCGAAGACCAGGTGAAGATCTGGCGCCGCAGCTACGACATCCCGCCGCCGGCCATGGAGGTGAGCGACGCCGGTTGGCCGGGCCACGACCCGCGCTACCGGGGGCTCGGAGCCAGCGAAGTTCCCCGCACCGAGTGCCTGAAGGACACCGTTCAGCGCTTCCTGCCCTACTGGGAAAACGAGATCGCCCCGGCCCTCCGCCGCGGCGAACGCGTGATCATCGCGGCCCACGGCAACAGTCTGCGCGCGCTGGTGAAGCATCTGGACCAAATCAGCGAGAAGGACATCGTGGAGCTCAACATCCCGACCGGGATCCCGCTCGTGTACGAGCTCGACGACGACCTCAAGCCCATCCGGAGCCGCTACCTCGGCGACCCGGAGGCTGCAGCACGCGCGGCGCAGGCGGTCGCGGCGCAGCTCAAAGGATGAGCGAGTCAGCCAACGTCCGGCTCCCAGTGAGCGCCGATGCACACGAGAGGGAGCGCTCCTACGCCGACGTGGCGCTCCGGATCGGCGGGCTGCTCGACGGCGAGACGGATTGGATCGCGGCCCTCTCGAGCGTCGTCGCCGAGCTCAAGGCTGCGTTCGCCTACTTCGACTGGGTGGGGTTCTACCGCTTGGCGGAGCCCGGGTGTCTGGTGGTGGGGCCCTACCAAGGAGGGCACGGCTGCCTCCGGATCCCCCTCGGCCGGGGCGTGTGCGGCGCGGCGGCCCGTACCCGGCAGACGCAGCTCGTCCCCGACGTGACCGCGTGCGTGGACCACATCGCCTGCTCGAGCTCGACTCGCTCCGAGATCGTCGTGCCGCTCGTGACACCGAACGGACGCCTGCTCGGCGTGCTCGACGTCGACTCGGACACCGCGGACGCGTTCGACCGCGCGGATCAGGAGGGGCTCGAAGCCATCGCTGCGGATCTCGCCCGACGCTTCCAGGACCAGCACCCGCTCTAAATCGGCGTTCCATCATCCCGCGGGTGAGCGCCTCGAGCGCGGTGCGGTGAGCCTCGAGCGTGGCGCCCGGCGTCGTGCTTCGTGAAGAAGCATGAACGCGCGCCTGCCCCGGTTGACAGGTCGGGGGTCGAGCCCGACGATGAGGCCGTCGCGCGGCGCATGGCTCGCGACTCGAAGCCCGCTGGGTGCGACTAGCCCCGGCGAAAGGAGACCGTAATGCACCCTCATGTCATCGCGTGGTGGCGCGCTCAGCGAGAGCGCGCGCAGGGACACTGTCACGCCGGAGCCAGTTCCGGCTGCTCGACCGGCGCCTGGGCCGGTCCCCCGAGCGAGGGCGGTAGCTTTGGCGTTCGTCGGCCGCTGCGCTTCTTGGCGCACAAGCTGACGCTGAACGACAAGCAGGCCGCCGACCTCGCGCGGATCCTCGACCAGCTCAAGATCGAGCGGGCGCAAGCCGAGGTCGACGAACGGCGCAGCATCGCGAGCTTCGCGGATGCGGTGGCCGGACCAAGCTACGACGCGGAGCTCGCAGCAGCAGCAGCCAAGCGTCGGGCCGAGACGGCCGAGCGACTGGCGGCCGTGGTCGAGCGTTCGCTCCGGGAGATCCATGCGCTGCTCGATGGCGAGCAGCGCGACAAGCTCGCCTATCTCCTGCGCAGCGGGGCCCTCACCATCTGAATCAGCGCGCTCGCCGCCGTCGCACCAGACCGAAGCCCAGAAACCCGAGCGCCAACGCTGCGAGGGTGAACGGGCTTCGGCGTGCGACGCCGCAGCTCGGCATCCCCGCGCTGTCGAACACCTCGTCGGCGCTCTTGGCTCCGGCGATGGTGGCGGGCGTCTCGCAGGTCACGTCGTTCTTGGCGTTCCAGCCCGCGAGCTCGTGCTCGACGACGCTTCGATTGTCGACCAATGTGATCTTCTCCCCCCCGATCGGGTATTCCTCGATCAGGTCGGCCCAGGGCATCTTGCTGTCCCACGCGGGCCAAGCTTGCGTGCTGCGATCGAACGCGACATCGCGTCCGTCGGCGAGCTCCATGGTGGTCTGACCGCAGCAGCCGGTGTGACGCACCGCGAGCGCGGGGGGCATCACGCTGTCGAGGCCGGGCTGGGAGTGGAACATCGGGTCTTCCGTCATCTCGCCGGGCGAAATGGTGGTGAAGAGGCGTGTCAGATAGGGCCACTTCGTGACGATGCTCGCGGCGTGTTTGGCCGGATCCTCGATGCGGAGCTTGAAGCTCGCCGCGAACTCGGAAGCGTTCCACTTGCCGAGATCGATCTGCGACTCGTAGGTCTTCAGGTTGTTGTAGAAGTCGGCGGGTGCCAGGCCTGCTGGCACCGGCAAGTACTGGGCGAGGATGCCTTTTACGAGCGGGTGGTTGTACTGGCAGTCGACCTCGGCCCCGTCGTAGCGGTAGACGTAGCAGTAGACCAGGCCCATCAGCTGGAGCTTGTCGATCACTTCGACGGGGGCCGCGGATTCGAAGACCTGAGAGTTCCAGCTCTCGCTGTAGAAGGACGTCGGAGACACCACGTTGGTGGAGCCGGCGTATTCGGTCACGAACGCACGCCCGTTGGCCACAGGACTATCCACCGCGCGTGAGACCGCCTGGGTGTAGTTCTGCCCCATGCTCGACCAGTCCACGCGCGCTTGATTCAAGGTCACGTGCTTGTAATTCGTGGGAACGACGCGGTCGTCGCCCAAGAAGAACGTGCGCACACCCATGTCTTCCGTCGCGGCCACAGCCGTCAACTTGAGCGGAACGCACGGCTCGTTGCCTTCGTAGCGGAACACGAGGGGGTGGATCTCGTTGCTGTTCGCGCCGGCAGTGAGCTTGATCGCCACGAAGACGTAGTTCTGGTTCACGTACGACTTCAGCAGCTCGGGCGCGGAAGGGATGTTCTGGTATTTGTTGTCGGCGAGCCACTGGCTCACTTCTTCGGCCGTGCCGCCTTGGAGGACGACCACCTCGAAAGCGCCCACGGTCTTCTCGTAGACCACCTGGGGTCCACTCCCGCCACCGCCCGCGGCGCCGCCCATTCCGAGCGCGCCGCCCGAGCCGCCAGCTCCGGCGCCGAAGCGATTGTCGCTGGCCACCTCGCAGGTGTCGGTTTGTTGAGTGAACCCGTAGCGCGGCACCGTCCCCTGGAGCAGGGCGTTGAAGAGCAGAGCCGACCCCACCTGCACGTCGGGGACCTTCGGCATCGGCACGATCCAAGCGAAGCGCTCCGCGGCTCCCTGGTATTGGATCTGGACGTGGGCTTCGACGGTCTTCCCGTCCATGACGAAGAGGACGTTCTCGCCCGATTGGTCCACCGGCATCGCCGTCGGCCCCGAGTCGCAGAAGGTTCCACCACAGGCCTGCGCCACCTCGGCCTCGGACGAGACGATGAGCGACAGAGCGATGGTGGCGATGGCGATGTGGCTTCGGCGCATGGGCTCTCCTCGGGCGGCGTGGTGCGGAACCGGCACACTGCAACCTATGTGCCGGAATTCGCCCCATATGAATCAATGAGTTACACGGAGCGCATGGCACAGAGTGGCCCAGCGGCGCTCGCGCCTCAGCCCGGGAAGCCCGACACGCACTTGCCCGGCAGGTAGTCCGGCCCGCACTCGCACTTGCAGTAGTCGAGGAGCGGGCCAGGCGCTTGCCCACAGCGGGGCACGACTTTGACCGCGCTCACCCCGGATTCGAAGTCGTCGTAGAGCTCGGTCACCTCCACCTCCAGCACCCGCTCGACGCCTTGGGCCCCGTCCTTGGCGTCACTTGGGCAAAGGGGAAGGTGGGCCACGTTGTACATGCTGGTCGGATCGGGCTGCATCCAGCCGGCGCTGCCCGGGACGGGAACCATCGGCGAAGTCCGCTCCGCCTCGACCAGAATCGAGCCGCTCTCGGCATCCTTCCAGCGCGCCACCAGTCGCACGGTCTTGCTGTCGAGGCCGCGAACCTGCGCGCCGACCCGGGACCAGTGTCCGCCCTGGGGAGCGCCCCACAGCTCGATTTCCGCCCCCGGCTCGAGGAGCGCATAGCCGGTTCCTTCGGCCGTGTACTGCACGGGCTCGACCTCGAGCCCGGAAGCTCCGGCACCACCTTCCGACGACCGTGGCGGGTCTTCCTCAGGCGTACAGGCCAGAGCTGCGAGCAGGAAGGGCCAAACCGCCAGGACCGTCGCGGTTCGGCGGCGGCCCGCCGTGGGCGCCTCGCCGGTACGGCAGTCCTGCGTCATCCGGGCAAGGCCTCCCGAGCATATCAGCCGAGTTCCCCCGTGCAACGCTGGGTCACGCGGCGCCCGCGCGTCGAAAGGCGGCGCCGAGGCTCCTCAGACGCGCCTTCCACCGGGCGCCGAAGGTGAGCCCGATGCCCCCGATTGCAGGCCTTTTCGGGGAGTCCGAGGCCCACGGCCGCGTGCTAACGTGGCGCCTGCCACCATGCGCCAGAAAGCACTTCTCGCTTCGGTCGTCTCCTTCATCGTCCTGTCCGCTTTGGTTGCACTGGCCCAGCCCAAGAAGGGCGCTCCCCCCAAGGAGCCCGACAAGAAGGCGGCCACCAAGGACGACAAGAAAGACACCAAGGAAGGCAAAGACGCCAAGGACGCCAAGGAGCCCGAGGCGCCACCCACCCCGAGCTCCTCGGCGGCGAATGCCAGCGATCTCGGCGAACCGCCGCCGAAGCAGACCCAGAAGCCGGACGAGAAGACCAAGCCCTCGCCCCTCACGCCGCGCGCCAACGAGTTCCCGGAGGGGGGCGCGGAGCCCGCGCCCGCCGAATACGATCGCCTGCTCGGGGACATCGCAGCGCTCCGCAGTCGCGTTGCCGCTCTCACCACCACCATGTTCAAGAGCAAGCTCAAGGTGCGCGTGCAGACCGAGGGCGACGATGCGCGGATCAGCAAGTTCGTCGTCACGCTGGACGACGGCGTGGTCTACGTGGCGGGTGATCGATTCAGCGCCGACGACGAGAAGCCGGTCTACGAGCACGCCGTGGCTCCGGGGCACCACGTGCTCGGGGTGGAGATCGAGCGAGTCGATGCTCGCGGCCGCGAGTACAAGAACTGGCAAAACACCAAAATGAGCATCGTCGTGCCGGAGAGCAAAACCGTGGAAGCTCGAGTCGAGCTCGAGGACGATTCGGACATGGCCGTCGACTTCCCCGACGACCAAGACGGCGAGTACGAGCTCAACGTGAAGCTGCGCGCTCGGGTGGTCGACTGATGCGACGCTTGCGCGCCGTTCTGCCCGCCTTCGCGCTCTTGCTCGCCGCCGGCGCTCCGTCTGCTCAACCCAAAGGCAAGCCGGGCAAGGGTGGGCCTGCGAAGGCCGAAACGGCCGACCCCTACGCGGACCCCGCCGAGAAGAAGGACGGCAAGGCGGCGAAGGACGCTGACAAGAAGGACGCTGACAAGAAGGACGCTGGCAAGAAGGACGACGCCGACAAGAAGGGCGAAAAGAAGGAAAGCGGCGACAAGGCAGCGGCGTCCGGCGACAAGAAAGAGGGCGACGCGAAAGACGCGACCGACGCCGCTCCCGCGGCCGAGACGAGCGAGCCTGCTCCCCCCGCGGTCGAGCCCAGCAGCGGGAAGCCCGATACCCGAGCGGAGGGCATGAAGGCTTACCAGAAGGCCCTCGAGAAGCGGAAGCTCGCGGCCACTGCGCCCCTCAGCCGCCAGCGCTTGCGCGACGAGCTCGGCCCCATCGAAGAGAAGATCGCCGACGGACGGCGTGACGAGGCCATCGGTGACCTCGTGTATCTGATCGAGCAGCCGCGGTTCGAGCCGTTCGCGACGAGCGAAGAGGGCCGGGCCGCCCTGTTTTTGCTGGGCGATTCCCTGGGTCGCGCGGGCGCTTACGAGCCGGCGCGCGGCTACCTGCTGCGCCTCATCGGTGGCGATCCGAAGGAGACGAACTACCGGCGCGCCGCGCGCACGCTGGTGGAGCTCGGCCTCGAGAGCGACCAGCTGGAAGTCTTCTTGAAAGACCTGGAGAAGGTCCCGAGTAGTGCTCCGGAGGAGCTCCGCGGCGATATCGCCTATCTCAAAGGGCGCGCTCTCGAGCGCAAGAAAGACCGCGACGGTGCGCTCGCCGCGTACGCGGCCGTGTCACCCAAGTCGCGGTTTTGGGCGCAAGCCACCTACCTTTCGGGTGTCATCGAAGTCGAACGCGGACAGCTGAAGAAGGGCGAGAACCTGTTCTGCAAGGTCGCCGATCCCAAGCTCACGCCGCCCAAGGCACCACTGTTCGGTGGAAGTGACTTCTTCCGCGTCCGCGATTTGGCCCGCCTCGGGCTCGGGCGTGTCGCGCACGAGCAATACCGCTTCGACGACGCGCGCTACTACTACTATCTGGTGCCGCGGGACTCGGACCGGTTGCCGGAAGCGCTCTACGAAGCTGCCACCACTCGCTACGAGAAAAAGGACTACGAGCAGGCGCGCGAGCTCATGGACGAGCTTCGGCTCCTCAAGTTGAACCACCCCTACGAGGACGAAGCGTGGGTGCTCGACGCTTACCTCGACATGGCGACGTGCAAGTTCTTCCGCGCCGATGCCAAGCTCCGCGAGTTTCTGAAGCGCTACGACCCAGTGCGCGACGCCGCGCGGCGCATCGTGAAGGACGACACGGCGGTCAAACGCATGGTCGAAACCGTGCGCGAGGGCTCCGATCCGGCGGCTGCCAACCTCGGGGTCGAAGCGGGGGTCGCCCGCACGCTGGGCGCGCTACTGCGCGTGGATAGCGGCTACGGCACGGCTTCGCGCCGCCTCGGTCAGCTCGACGTGCAGCTGTCGGGTCTGCGTGGCGCCATGGGGGATCTCGACGAGGCCGCCCGCAAGCTCGCCACGCCCAAAGAGGTCCGGCCACAGGCCGCGGGGCCCATCGGCGACTCGATTCCCGACAAGATCGAACGCATCGATGCCCAGATCGCCGAGGTTCGCCGCCTGATGCGCGAAGCCGAGCGCTCGTCGAGCGCGAGCAAGACCGCCCTCGACGATCTGAAAAAGCAGCTCGAGGCCCTCGAGCTCCGAGCTCGCGCTGGGCGCGCGCGCATCACGCCGGCAGCCTCCGCCGCGCTCAAGGCCACGACGGACGTCGACCTGATGGCCGTGATCCAGAAGGACCGCGAACGAGCGACTCAGCTCTACGCCGACGCTTCGAAGACCCGCGAGAAGGTCGAGGCACAGCAGATCGCGTTGGCCAAAGATGCGCTCGTCCGTCTCGACCGCAGGCTCTCACGCTTGCTGCGGCGTGCGCGACTCGGGCGCATCGAGACCGTGCTCGGTGAGAAGCGGTCTCTCGAGGTGGAGATCGAAGCGCTCTCGCAGGGCCTCTTGCCCCAGACCATCGTCGACTCGTTGAAGGCCGAACGCTGGCTCTCGGACGACGAAGAGTATTGGCCGTTCGACGGTGAAGACTGGGAAGACGAGTACGTGGGCGGCGAAGGTTTGCGCTGACGCGGTCTCGACGTCAGTCGCCGCCACCATCGAAGGGCGCCGACAAGCACGGGCCAGGAGCGCCGGCGCCGCCGCCCGTCGAGCCGCCGCTGCCGCCGCTGCCCGCGACGCCACCGGTGCCTGCGCTGCCGCCCGCGGGCATCCCGAGGCAAGGCGCCGGAACGCCGCCGCTACCCGCGCTGCCACCGAGCGCGGGCTCGAGGCACGGCTGCGGGGTGCCGCCACTGCCGCCGCTGCCGCCACCCGCAGAAGCGTCGCCTTTGTCGCTCGTGGTATCGCCGCTGCAGCTCGTGCCGGCGGACAGGAGCCCCGCGCTCGCCAGCGCGGCCGCCACGAAGCGCGCACGGCGTGACAGGATCAGTCGTCGAGTTTCGTGATCCGCCATCGTGACCCTTACTTCACGAGCTGAGTGCATCCGGAGAAGATTTCGACCTTGGCGTCCTTCGCCTTCGAGAGGTCCTCACACGCCTTGCCGATGATCTCGACCTGGGTCTCGCCCTTGAAATCCCAGCACGGGGACGTGGCGCAAGTGTCGTTGGGATCGGAGCGCTTCGGGATCGTCTCGGTCTTGCCGTCGAGGGTGAGGTTCACGTTGGTCTTGCCCTTGTCCACGACCTCGCCAGGAGGCGGCTTCGGGATGTCGAACAAGCACCCCAGGGCCTTGCCACGGATCTGTTCGATGGCCGTAGCGAGCTGATCGGCGTTGAAATTGGCGGTCTGCGACAGATCGAAATGACAGGCCTTCCCTGGCGCGCTGCCGGTCTTCGTGAACTTGAGGCTCTTGTCACAGTCGCTCGGCACGGTGTTCGGCGAACCGCTGACCGCATACGTGCTGAGGGCGAGCAGCATGTTGTAGGGCGCCGTGGCGTAGCTGCCTTGGGGCGCCCCGGTGCTGTCGGAGCCGGGGACTCCGACCACGAAGGTGAACACGGGCTTCTGCGGATCGTCGTGGGCCTGCTGGATCAGCGTGTTCACGGTGTCCGGGTACTCCCAATCGTTGCAGGCGCCGTCGGTATATCCAGGCCGGGTGGGGTTCGCCACCGAGGTGCATGAGAAACCGCCGTCGGTGATCAAGACCAGGATGCGGCGGTCGATGGTCTGGCCCTTGAGCGCGGCATAGCCCGCCACCATGGCGTCGTAGATCGGCGATGCGTCGGACGGATCGTTGACCGGTCCGTTGCTCGGGCTCGCGAGGTAGTCGTAGATCTGCTTGCGCACGCCTCCGGCGTTGCTCTTCTGGGTGCCGGAGTCGTTGATGGGAACCTGAGGCAGGAACGAGACGCCGCAAGCGACGCCGTTCGGAACGACGAGTGCCTTGCAGGTAGCGATGTCGCAGCCGCCGATGGCAGAACACGCGTAGTCGCACAGGCACTTCGGCGGATCCATGAAGGTCGCGGGGAACCGCACGAGGCCGAGCGACGTGTTGTCGAACGCGTCCTTGTCGATGGCGGTGATGGTGGCAAGCTGCGCCGTGCCCCACTTCTGGCTCTGCGCCATGCTGGCCGACCCGTCGATGACGAACAGCATGGCGGCTGAAGCCTGCTTCGCTTCTTGGGAGTACTTGGCGCAGGACGCATCCGGATCCAGGCCGCCGGACCCGCCGCTCCCGCCACTCACCAGGCCGCCGCTGCCGCTCGAGCCGTCGGCACCTCCGGAGCCCCCGAGGTTGATGTTCGCGCCGCTGCCCCCGGCGCCCGAGCCGCCGCTGTCGGACGCTGCACACGCGCTCGCGAGGAGCGAGCCGAACCCGATGGAACCAAGCACCAGAAGCAAGAGCGAACGCATCGAACGCCTCCCGAGATCGAAGCCTACCACGCCGCCTCGGGTTTCCACCCGGCACTCGGGCTTCAGCGCGCGAGCCAGGCGTGGGCGACTGCGGCAAGTTCGGGACCGCTGCGTTTTCCGAATTCCGACACCTGCTCACGACTGAGCACACCCACCGACTTCCGGGCCGCTGCTACCCGCTCGCGGTACGGCCATTCGTCCGGGACCCTCTTCAGCTCCGCGAGGAGCACGAGCACCAGTGCGGCGTCGGGACCGAAGAAATCGTCGAGATGGGAGAGCGCGATGGCGCGGCACTTGTCGTCCCGATCCGAGAGCGCACGCGCCCAGGCGCTCGCCAGCTCCGGCGTGAGCTCCCGCCGCTTCTCCACCACGAGTCGCCATAGCGCGTCGAGCGCCGCTCTTCGAACTCCGGGCTCCGCGTCCGCCGTGGCCCGGATCACGCTGCGGAGCAGGTCGTCGTCGAAGCCCTTCTCGGGCGCGTCGCGCCGCAATGCGAGCCATGCGATGCTCTCGAGCGCCGCGCTGCGCACGCGAGGGTCGGCGTCGGCACCCAGCATCGAGAGACGCTTCGCGGCCGCGGGCGAGTTCCCGTGTCGAGACGTGAGGGCCGCTGCGCGCCGGAGCTCGGGCTGACATTCGCGGCCGAGGTGGTCGAGGTTCGACTCGAGCTCTTTCATCCCGAGGATCGAGACCAGGTGTTCGCGGAACGCGGAGTGGAGCGCCGTCTCTCCGAGGCCAGCCAAGAGCTCGGGCACGGCGTTTCGATCTCGCGCCCGGTCCGCCGCCCGCGCGGCAGCCAGCTTCTGATCGGCGGAGCCTTCGCGGAGAGCACGCTTTCGCAGGTGGCGCGCCAGCGGATCGTTGCCGGCTAGCTGTGACAAGACCGCGAGGCCCTGCACGTCGCCAGGGTCCGGGAGCTTGCCGTCGAGCCAGGCGATGGCGCCGCACGTCGCAGCTTCCGCATCGATCTCGGTCCACTGGGCGAACGCTCGCGGAAATCGTGGCGCGAGCTCCGACAGGAGCGCGCCACCCTCGGGCCCCTTGGCCACGATTTCGAAGAGAGGGGATTCACCCGCCGGCAAAAGCGCGTGATGCGGCGGAGACGAGTCGGAGGCGTCCCTCGCGCGAACCAGGGCTTCGAAAGCCAGCTCGGGGTGGGAGGCGAAAAGCGCGCGCATTTCGCTGGCGGCGCGCGGAAACGGATTCCTCAGCATGCGAGCTTCGGGCGAGGGCGCGAAGGCGTCGAGGCGCTGAGCTTCCTGGGGCTGCTCGATGCGGAGCACCAGCGCCTTCGCCAGAGCGCGCTCACGCGCCGAGCGCCCGGAGCCCGTGAGCTCGCGCAGCTTGGGGAGCGCGCTTTTGCCTCGACGCAAGAGCGCGGCGCGCTGCTCGTCGTAGTCGGTGCCGCCGGCCTTTGCCAGCGCGACCAGCGCCGCCGACGTCGCATCGCCTGGGGCGACTTTCGGTTCATCCGAGGCGAGCCAGCATTGGGTGGCGGGGGCCGGTGGCAATGACTCGAGCTTCAGCCAGCGCTCGCAAGTGAGTTGGCCCGTGGCGGGCTTCGCCGTCGGCGCGGGGGTGGCCGCGGGCGCGGCTCGCGGTGAGACTTCGTGCGCGCAGCCGAGCGCCAGGACCCAGGCGGCCAAGGGCAGGTTCACTCGAGCCGTCATCAGCGCTCTCGCACCGACTTGTCGCTGAGTTGCCACTCGCCGTAGCGCTGGGTGAACTCGACGTGGCCGAGCACGCCTTCCGCCGGGAAACGGAACTCGATGCGGGCTTTGGTCTTGCTCGCACGTACGCTCGTGAACTCGAAGAACGGGAGCTTCTTCCGCTCGGCTTCGGCCTTTTCCAGATACAGCACGCGGGAGCCGAAAATACCGAGCGACGGCGAGTCGCTCGTGAATTCGTTCCGGATCACCGGCAAGGGATCACGCCCGGGGAGCTCGCGGTGCCAGAACGGAGCCAGAAGATCCAGATCCAGCACCTTCTGCAACATCTTGCCGCGGGCCTCTGCCGCGAGCGGCGTTGGCGCGCCATCGTCGAGCAGCATCTCGCAAGTGTCGTCGAGGTGGGTCCCGGTCTTTCCGACGCGGATCTGGATGAAGTCGCCGAGGCCGTGCCCGACGCGTAAGCCGCCCGACTCGCACTCCTCGAACGTCCCGCCGGTGCGCGGTGGAGTGCCCTTGCAGTCCGAGAACCTCGCCAGCAGGCGCTCGCGCGGCAAGTCGAGCGGAACCTTCTCCCCCTTGGCGCGGACGCAGTCGGGGGCCTTCCTCAGATCGTCGAGCCAAATGTCGGTCACCTTGCCTCCACAGAGCGTGGCATGGAGCGGTCCCACCTCGACGAACTCCGTCAGCTCGTGCCGGCTGGTGGTCTTCACGGGGAGGTCGTGGCGCTCGAGGTCGCTCCTCGACTCGCCGATGCGCAGGGGACCCAGCGACTCCCCCGGGCGGATGTCGAGGGGACAAGCCCCCAGCGCGGGGAGGGCTGCCGGGGTGGAAGCCGAGGGCGCTGACAGCCGCGCGTCCGGACTGGACTCGACGGGCTGATTTTCGGGAGCGCGCGGGGAGTTGCAGGCAGCGAGACCCAAGCAGAGGGGCAACCAATGGCGAAGAAGCATGGGGCAAACGTTGGACGGGCGACCGCGCTGAAAGTTGTCGAGTCGGTGCAAATCCTTCGGCGCAGAGGGACCTGAGCGCGCGCCGGATCGGTGCTCTACTTCGCCCGTGATTGCCCTCCTCACGCAGAGTCCGTTTCTGCTTCTGATGGTGGTTTCGGGCATCGGCTTCTTGCTCGGAAAGATCGAAGTCGGAGGGTTCAGTCTGGGTGTGTCGGCGGTGCTGTTCGTCGGGCTCGGCATCGGTGCTCTCGCCGGACCGCTCAAGCTCCCCGAAATCGTCTTCCAGCTCGGGCTCATCTTGTTCGTCTACACGGTCGGTCTGTCGAGCGGCCCCGGGTTTTTCTCGGCGCTCCGCGCGCGCGGCCTGCGGGACAACCTGCTGGTGCTCGGCATGGTGGTTTTCGGGACCGTGCTCGTCGTGATGCTGGCGCGCGCGTTTGGCATCCGAGGCACCCACGCGGCGGGGTTGTTCGCCGGTTCGCTCACCAATACACCTGCGCTGGCCGCCGTGATCGACTTTTCCCGAGAGCACGCGCCTGCCGGCCTGGCAGATCGGGTTTCCAGCGAGCCCGTCATCGCATATTCGGTCGCGTACCCGATGGGCGTGCTCGGCGTGCTCGTGGCCATCTATGCGGTGCAGCGCCTGTTTCGCACCGACTACGCCGCCGAGGCCGTGCAGGCGAAACGGCTCGGGCTCGTCCCCGACGAAATCGTCGACGCGACGCTGCGCGTGACGCGGACCGAGATGGAAGGTCGAACGCTCGGCGATCTCCAGGCCGACCATGGTTGGCCCGTGGTGTTCAGTCGCCACAAGCACGGCGACGAAATCGAGCTCGCCACCCGGGACACGCGTCTCGCCGAGGGCGACCTCTTGAGCGCCATCGGCGCGCGTGAAGCCGTGGCCAAGGTCACCGAGACGTTGGGCGAGCCGAGCCCCGAGCCGCTGTTCCAGGATCGGAGCGTCATCGACTTCCGGCGCGTGTTCGTGTCGAGTCATGCCGTACTCGGCAAGAAGATCCGGGAGCTTTCCTTGCCGCAGCGCTTCGGCGCGATTCTCACGCGGGTGCGGCGCGGCGACGTGGACCTTCTGGCCCGAGCCGACCTCGTGCTCGAGCCAGGCGACCGAGTGCGCGTGGTCGCGCCCGCCGAACGCATCCGCGACGTCAGCGCGTTCTTCGGTGATTCGATGAAAGCCCTGTCGGAGATCGACGTGGGGGTGTTCGGGCTCGGCGTCGCATTGGGACTCTTGCTGGGAATGTTGCCGCTGCCGCTGCCCGGTGGGCTCAGCTTCAAGCTGGGCTTGGCCGGCGGCCCGCTCATCGCTGGGTTGGTCCTGGGTGCCCTCGGCAGAAGCGGGCCCGTCGTCTGGCACATGCCCTACAACGCGAACCTCACGCTGCGGCAGTTCGGTCTCATCCTGTTCTTGGCCGGTGTCGGCACGCGCTCGGGCAGGGCATTCGTGCAGACCTTGGGCGACGGCGGTGGTCTCGTGCTGTTCGGCGTCGGGGTGCTCTGCACCATCGCGGTGGCGAGCCTGGCCCTCGTCGTGGGGCACAAGGTCTTGAAGATCCCCATGGCGCTGCTGATCGGCGTCGTATCGGGCCTCCACACCCAACCCGCGGTGCTCGCGTTCGCCTCGGAGCAAGCCAAGAGCGAACTGCCGAACGTGGGCTACTCCACCGTCTACCCGATGGCCACGGTCGCGAAGATCGTCGCGGCGCAGCTGATCGTTGCGTTCCTGTCGTGACGCCCCTCGGTCAGGCGGGCGCGACGGCTCTTCAGCTCGGGTCGCTCGCGTCCTGGGCGGCGCGGTAGCTGCCGGCTTCTGCTGCCGCGGAGTGCTTCTTCTTGAGCTGCACCAGCCCGTCGCGCGTCTTGCCTTCGCCCTGGGGCGACTGCTTGCCGTTGGGCCGATGGCGGGCCATGTAGCTCGCGTACTCCACACCCGTGCGAGCGGCTTCCCAGGCCGAGAGCCCGTGAAATCCGGGCCAGAAATTGTTGCAAGTCCCACACGGATCGATGTCGCGGCGCCGCCCGGTCCGGTGGTAGTCGCGGTACTGCCTCGCCATCGGGTGATTGAAGGCCTCGACCACGCTGACTCGATTCAAGTCCGCCCAACCGTATTCCCCGTCTTGGTCCATGCAGCACAAGGTCACGCGTCCGCTCGCCAGGATGTCGAGCCGGGCGACGTGCTCGCAGCCGTAGCTCGGCACGGGCAGGCCGCTGTTGATGTCGCCCTTGTAGTTGAAGAGCCCCACGATGAAGCAGCGCACGCCTCGGTCTTTGCAATACGCGATGAAGTCCTCTTGCTCCTTCAGGGTCGTGTCGCCGAGCCGGGTCATGCGAAACGTGATCTTTTCGGCAATCCGCGAGCGGCGAGACGGCTCGGTGAGGTACTCCAGGTTCTGCAGCGTTCGCTCGAGGGGTATGCCCATGACTTGGCGGTACTTCTCGGGGTCGAGCGTGTTCACGCTCACGTACAAGTGGTCGATGCCGAGGCCCAGCATGGCGTCGATCTTCTTCGGTGCCATGCCGTAGCCGTTCGTGTAGAGGCGGAGCTTGGTGTCCGGCAAGCGGCGCCGGATGTGCTCGAGGCGAGGCAGGATCTTGGGATCGGAGAACGGGTCGCCCTGGAGGAAAGGCTCGATGGCAGGCAGGGGGAACTCGCGGCAATCTTCGATGATCTTCTCGAACAGATCGTCGGCCATGGGCCCCTTGTCGCGTGCCAGGGCATTGTTCGGGCAGAACACGCACTTGGCGTTGCAGTGGTTGGTGGTCTCGACCGACACCAATCGCGGGTATTCGAGGGAGGCGCTCATGGCGCCCGGAAAGTGACACAACGTCACCCTGGCGAGCAAGCGACGGGCGGAAAGAGCCTCAGTCGCAGAAGACCGGGACGGGCTCGCCGGACGGATCCGGGAAGTCGCTGATGCACACGCTGTCGTGGTCTTGCGGGCACAGGCAGGCGCACGCGGCCTTCTTGGTGAGGTAGCAGCGTCCGAGACCGATCCAGGGGCACATCATCCCTGGGTCGGACCCCCAGAGCGGGCCGAGCTCGCACTCCCCGAGGGGCTCAGCCGGGAAATCCAGGCCGCCGCTCCCTCCCGCCCCGCCGGTTCCGCCGCCGGAACCGTTGCCCGTTCCCGGATCCTTCTCGACGCTTCCGCGTCGCATGCTGCGAGGCAAGCCGACCCAGAAGAGACGTAGACCCATCGGGGGTGAGAGTCGCTCGGCTTCGCCAGCTGATCGGTCGCGCCGATCCGCTGGGGACGAGCGTCGTACCCAGGGCGGAGGTTTTCGATGACGGACCATCTGGCGACCGTGAAGGGCATCTACGATGCCTTCGGCAAAGGCGACGTCCCGAGCATCTTGGCGGTGCTCGCCGAGGATGTGGGCTGGGAAAATTTCGGCGACAACAGCGCCGAAAAGGCGGGGGTACCCTGGCTCCGCAAGCGCCAAGGAAAATCTGGAGCGCTCGAGTTCTTCCAGGCACTCAACGAAAACTTGAAGCTCACCGAATTCCAGGTCCTGGATCTCGCGGGGTCGGGCCGCCAGGTGGTGGCCGAAATCGTGGTGGCGGGAACCACGCGCGACGGCCGGGCCTTCCGCGACGAAGAGCTCCACCTCTGGACCTTCGACGCCGGGGGCAAGATCTCCCGATTCCGTCACTACGTCGACACCGCGAAACACATCGCGCTCTGTGCGGGCTGAGCTCCGCGAGTCAGAACGTCACGCTCGAGCTCGGGCCGGCGGGGAGTCGGATGAAGAGCGCCTTGGCGCTCGCATCGTAGAAGTATCCGCTCCCCTCCGCGTCCAGGCTCGCGCGGTCCGGCTGTGCTTTCAGCGGAGCGCCGTCAGCGTTCACGCTGCCCGGCGCCGCGTCGAGGCGTACACGCATCACCACGGGAGCGAGCCGCCGCGAAAGCACGAGTTTGCCGCTCGAGAGCTCGATGGTCGTGGCCTTGCCGTCGGTGTCGTGGAGAGTGAAGCTCGTGGCGGCGGAGCCTGGGAACGCCAACAGCGTCATCGCCCCCGCGTGGCTCGCATTGCCGATGCCGGTGGTGTCACTCCCCACGTTCATGGGAACGATGGCTCCTTCGCGCACGTAGACCGGGAGCTTTTCGCGTTCGGGGAAGCTCACACCCGAAAGCGTCTGACCGCCGTCCAACCACGGGCCCTCGAGCTTCCACCAGTCGAGGTAGCGCGCTCCGCTCGGCAAGGCGACGTCGCGTTTCGAGCTCGGGTCGAGCAGCGGCGCGACCAGGAAAGCATCCCCGAGAACGTAGCGATAGTCGTCGGCCCAGCTCGCCTCCTCTCCGATCGGCTGCAGCGGCACCGGCGCGCCGGCGAGGGCCTGCTCGGAGAGCGAGTACAGGAACGGCACGAGCTCGTGGTGGAGCGTCGCCCAGTAGCGGTAGAGGTCGACGGTCTCGTCCGCGTGATCGGGGACAGTCCAGGGAGTGATGTTGGCTCGGCCGTGGAGCTGCATGAACGGCATCAGCGCGCTCACGGCCGTCCAGCGGGCGAACACCTGCGTATCGAACGGGATCTCCGCACCGAGCAAGTTCTCGTCGTCCTTGTCCAGGTAGCCGCCGATGTCGGAGCCGAGGGTCGAGTAGCCCGCCTTGGCCGAGCGGAAGATGTGGTCGAGAGCGTCCGCGAGCCCGACGTAGTCGCGGCGGTTGTCGCCGACCCAGCCCACCGGAGCGTGTTCGGGGCGCGCGTAGAATCGGCCCGGGAAGTTGTAGGACCTGTCGTATGGTCGCACCATCGTCACGAACTCGTCGCCCCGCTGCTTCCGCCCGTACGCGAAGAAATCCTCGTAGTACTTCTCCGAGTACTCCTGTAGCGCCTTGTCGCCGTCGTCGGTCACGATCGGCTTCGCGGTGATGTACTGTTCGCCGAAGTCGAGTTTCCAACCGTCGATGCCGAGTTCGTACAAGGGATCTTGTTGGCGGTGCCACCACGCTCTGGCCTTGTCGTCGAAGAAGTCGATGGCGGCTCCGGTCCCCTTCCACCAGGAGAAGCGCTCGGCCTCGTTGACGAAGAAGCCGCAGCCCTCGCCCTCTTCCAGGTTCGGGCTCGGTCCGACGTAGCTGTCACCACCGGGCTCGAAGTCGAACGACGTCGCGTTCACGAGTGGAGTGATCCACAGCACCACCCGGATGTCGTCGGCGTGGAGCTCACTCACCAGCGCGTCGAAACCCGGGTAGCGATCGGGATTCGGCACGAACGTGTTGTAGTAGGTCTCCCACGGGCTATCGAGCACGACGGCGCCCACGGGAATCGAGCGATCTCGGAAACCCTTGACGAACGCGCGGGTGTCTTCGGCGTCGGAGATGTCCTTGCTGATCCAAGGTTCGAACGCCCAGCGCGGCGTCGAGAGGGCCGGGGTCGTGAGCTTCGGCGCCGGTAGGTTGCAGGGGTCTTGGGTCCCCTTCTGCTCGTCTTCACCGTCGCTGCAGCCGAGCGCCGCGAGCGCGACGACACACATGGCAAGGCGCATGGTCTGCCATGTTAGCCGACCCGTTCGCGAGCGCGACGCCGGATCCTCCGGCCTCGGCCCGAACGCTCGCTGAACTTCGACGACAAAACACGCGCGGCGCCCTGTTTTGGGGCGCCGCGTGCGTCGGAAGCGAGCTGTCTCAGCCGGCGGGGCAGACCTTGAAGTGGTTGGTCTTCGGCGAAACCGAGTCCTTGCCGATGAACACCTTCTTGGCCGCCGCGCCCGAGTCGAGCTGCAGGTCGAAGCGGATGCAGGTGTCTTTCGGTGCACGGAAGTCGAAGCCGTCGATGTGCCCCATGGTGTGGAAGCGGAACAGCACCTCACCACCGGTGCCGCGCTTGATGCGGTCTCCGAACTCGGTGCGCGACGGGTGCACCTTGCCGATGGGCTTGGTCACGCCTTTCACGCGGCCGCGGAACTCGTGGAGCTTCTTGGCAGTGGTCGTGCGGAGCTTCCAGATGCCGGCAGCGTTGCGCCAAATCCAGAACGCGGCGGGAGCGCCCGGCTCGATGCCCTTGGGGCGACCTTCACCCACGCCCGCGGTCAGCTCCTCGGGCATGCCGGGCGTCGCCGCCGGAGGTTCGACCGGTTGCTGCGCAGGCAGCGGAGTGGCGACGGCCGCCGGATCTTCCGAGTCGGCCGGGATGTCGGCGTTCGGGTCGTCGGCGGCGGGAGCCGGGTTGGTCGGCGCTGCCGTCGGGGCTGCCGTCGGGGCCGCCGTTGGGGCCGCGGTCGGTGCCGGGGTTGCCGCGGGAGCGGCCGGCTGGGCCGGGGCGGGGTTGTTGTGGACCACGCAACCGACGCCGGTGGTGGCAGCAATCATGAAGAAACCAAGCAGAGCGCTACGCAGATGCATCACATTCCTCCCGAATCTGAACCCGAGGCGCGGGACTATAGCCTCGGGCGTTGGACGGAAGGAAAGGACGGAATGTGCAAACGCCGCGAGAAAGGCAGCCAAAAGGGATAATTCCCTGAACTGTCGAGGGTTTTTCCGGTTGCGAGCTCAGAGTTCGACGCGAAAGACCATCCATGCTTCGTCGAATTGGGGCGGGAGGACGAGGTCCCACACTGCGTCGCTCAAGCAACGTTGGAGCAGGGGGTCGGGTGGCTCGAGCGTCACGTGGGTCACGTCCACGACCTCGGCGAAGGTCGTCTCGAAAGCCACGCTGGCCGTGTCCGGTTTCCCGCCGCAGGCGTCCCAGGCAGGGACGAGCTGATCGCGGAGCCACTTCTCGCGATCGAGCGTCCGCGTTCGCCCCGAGACGGAAGACATCCCCATCCGCACGGAGGGAGCTCGTCCCGAACCAAAGCCGCTGCCGACGCGGCCCCACGCGAACCCCTCGGTCGAGGGCCGCACACCCGGCTCGACGGCGAGGTAGCTCGTGACGGGGCTGACGGCGCGGCCTGCGAGCGCCAGCTTCATCATCTCCGATTCCGAGAGCTCCGCAGCGAGCGCGCTGCCGAACACGAGCGCCGCCCAGCGTTGAGCCGCACTCGCGTCGGCGTGAAACACGTGTTCGGTGGGCTTGGACCAGAGCTCACCTTCCACGCGCACCCATGCGACGTCACGTGGTGAGAACCCGAGGAAGCTCAGCCCCTCACCTTCCGGCAGGCTGTCGGGGCGCGCGACGTCGGTGCCGAGCTCGAGATCGGCCGAGAACAGCTTGATGTGATCGATGCGCGTCGGTCGAGCCCATTCCTCGTAGACTCGTTTCATCGCGACGGCATCGCTGGCGTGCGAGCTGGCGTGGGCGCGCCACACGAGCCCTCCGGTGCTGCGGAGTGCCGGTGCCAAAGCATGCTCGTCGTCGCGGGCGAGGGACGGTGTGCCCTCGGCGATCAGGCCGAGGTGCGCGATGCCCTTGGCGTCGGAGAGCGCTGCCGCCACCCGCGGCGGTTTCAGTCCCGAGCGCGTGAGCCCGTCGCTGATCACCACACTGCGTTTGGCGCCGTTCGGGGCGCTCGCGAGTCGGGTTTCGGCCTCCGACAACGCCAGCTCGAGCGCGCTGCCGTTCCGCTGCTCGATGGGGAGCGCGAGCAAGTCTCGTCGCACGCGCTCCACCGGGACGAACGTTCCGTAGCGTGGTCTCACCTTGCGGTCGAACAGAAGCACTTCCACCTTCGCGTCGCGGAAGTGCGCCAGATAGGCCAAGGCCGCACGCTTCTCGGCTTCGATGGCGCCGCTCCCGAGGGAACGCGAGGCATCCAGCGCGACCACGAGGAAGGCATTGCGCGGCACCTTCGAGACCTTGGGCGAGGCTTCCACCGAGAAGTGCGTCACGAAACGCTTTCCGGTGGGCGCCACGCCGAGCTCGCCGGCCCATGGCCCATCGCTCTTCGGCACCAGGCCGAGCTCGAGCTCCTTTCCGACGAGCAGCCGCCTGCGCGCGCCTCCCGTCGCGTTCTCGTTCGAGAGCAGCAGGCGTTCGCCCCGCGGCGCCGACGCCAGCGAGACGTCAGCCGAGAGATCCGACGTGCCCACGCCGCTCAGCGTGTAGCGATGCGCGCCGTGCTCGTACACCGTGGGCGCGACCAGCGAATATTCGACGGTCTTCTCCGTGTTCGGTGCCACCGGGAAGACCTGGAGTAGAAGTTGGCTCTCGGACCTCCAGGAAAGGAGCGCCGGGTCCTTCGGGTAGTAGCCGCCGATGCCGGTGAGCTCGCGGTACTTCGCGGCGGCAGCCTCCGACTCCATCAGCTCGGCCGAGAACCAGGTCGGCCGCCCTGCGCTCTCGCCCAGCGTCCGCAGCCGCGTGGCCACGGCATTCGGCGGAGTCGAGATCCAGATCATCGCCTGGTCATGGCGCGGCCCCAGGTTTTCCACCGTGCGGCGCACGCGCAGCTCGACCCAACCGCGATGCAGCGATGCGACGACGTCGTGCCTGCGTTCGTAGAGCCGCTCGCTACGCGTCCCCGACACCAAGTCATCGGCCGACGCGCTCGACGAGATCGCGACGAGCAGCGCGAAGCAGGACCCAACGAAGACCTTCACGCGATGGATGGACACCGCGCGGCGTCGACGGTTCCCGGAGTCCTCCGCGAAAAGGTCGCGCGTGGGGCCGGGCTCAGGCGAGGGGCAGCAGCAAACGCACGCGCGCGCCGGAGCCAACGTCTTCCAACGACAGCGACCCGCCGCTGCGCTCCACGAGCTCTGCGGCGGTGGCGAGGCCGATTCCCATCCCGTCCTTCTTGCTCGTGGCGCCGAAGCCTGGACCGTCGTCCAAGATCAAGAGCTCGACCCCGGTCTCGCTGGCGGAGGCCTTCCACGTGACTTTGGACGCGCCCACTGCGCCGTTCCCTTCCCGAGCGTTGCGCAGCAAGTTCTCCAGGATGCTGCGGAGACTCGCCGCGCCGCCCACCAGGCGGACGTCGCGCACTTCTCGGGCCTCGTTCTGGATCTCGAGCTCCGGGAAGCGATGCGAGGCGCTCCGTTCCACTTCTTCGAGCACGCTGGCGGTGGGAACCCGTTCCGCGGACGCGAGGCTCAGCGTGCCGAGGTAGGCCACCTCGCCCATCTCCCGCAACCGCTGCTGGGCGAGCGCCAGGTCTTCGCGCAAACGCTCCGCGTGCCGGCGCGCGGGGACATCGTCTC
>JAXLYN010000089.1:0-21045 GCA_046351435.1 Polyangiaceae bacterium | reverse complement strand
ATCCTCTTGCCGTTGCCTGAGAGCCAGGTCCTCGCAAAGTTCGACGTCACCGCCGAGAACGTGTTGAAGGGCGCGGCGTACCAATGTGCCAACGCCCAGCTCACTGGCACTCAGATGTTGCCAGCGGGTACGGTCGGCAGCGGTGCGGTCACGGCGCCCATCTACACGGGGACCTCGACTCCGCAGGGCACACTGCCCCCTGCCGCGATCTCGGCCCACTTCACGGGAGTGGTGGCGACGGCGGCCCAAGCCGTGGGTTCACGCGCGTACTCCGCGTCTGGCGGCATTCGCGCCGTCGACTCCATGAAGAAGACCACCAAGAAGCTCCTGTCTCACCCCATGGCTGCGGCCGTGCAGCCGAAGCTTCTCGAGGGGGCCGGTGACATCGTGAAGGGGATGGAAGGCGATTCAGGTGGCCGTCGCATCGAGTTCGCCATCGGAAGCGCCACGGCGCCTCCCGAGGGCGTGGCCGTAGACAAGCTCGTCGTCTTGATTCACGGCGTGCCAGCGAGCACGGACAATCCGAACGAAGCCGCCGAGAAGTACCAGCTCGTCCAGGGAGTGAAAGGGCTGAAGTGCGCGCTCGGTGGAAACATCGACGGTCAAACTTGTGACCCGACAGACTACGTGGTCGACCTGAACGGGGTGGGCACCTACTCGGCCGCTGCCGATGCCCGAATGACCGACCTCTCTGGTGGCTACCTGTCCGCGGTGCTGACCGCGATCCCCCAACCGGGGCAGGTGAGTCACCCGATCCTCGTCGAGCAGCCGGTCTATCTGATTCGAGTC
Source organism: Polyangiaceae bacterium (assembly GCA_046351435.1). Classification (GTDB taxonomy): domain Bacteria; phylum Myxococcota_A; class Polyangia; order Polyangiales; family Polyangiaceae; genus JADJKB01. The sequence goes on along the minus strand of JAXLYN010000089.1, from coordinate 20,256 downwards.
CTAGGAGGCGAAGCGACCGCTTTCGGTGGCGTGGTGCCTGCGCCTGGCACGCTCACCATCCCGTCGGAACCCACGTGGCCGCCGATCATCGCGACGCGCGCGCTGATCACCCCTGCTGGCGGCACCCTGGAGCAGGTGCTCCAAAATGCGGTGACGCCCAACAGCGATGACTGCTCGAAGACCCAAACCACTTGTGCGGGCCTTCCCGCGGACATTTGGCCGCCACTCGAGTCCGAGATCGTCGGCGAACCTTCGAGCCAACCGTTCGAGCAAAGCTGGAAGCACTACCTCGCGCTCGCCAAGGAAGCTGCCGCCGAAGCGGACAACCTCGGACAAGAAATGCTCGACCAGGGGCTCCAGATGGACCTGCGGGCCGAGGAAATGCAAGGCCGCTTGGACGAGGCGTGCGGTTCGGACCTCGCAGGCTGCGGCATCGGCTCCGACGGGAAGCCCGAGCCGGCGATCTGGGTGACGCTCGGCGACAAGGAAGCGTGTTTGTGGAAGCTGGACGACGTGATCTGCAAGGGGGCGGGCCCCGGTGCGCCGTGCCCCATCGTGCTCGCGCCAAATCAGACCGCGGACGCGCCTACGTGTACGAGCTTGCCAGGCTTCCCAGCCGGGGCGGAGCCCATCCCGGCGCGGGCGCTTGGGATCGTGCAGACTAGTTCTGCGACCACGAATCCGGGTTACTGCGCTGCGTTCGCTCGACTGAGGACGGATAGCGCGGCGCTCTTGGACGCACCTGCTGGCGACGGAAAGACCAAGAAGCTGAAGCGCGAGGAGTACATTCGGGAGTTCATCATCAACGAGTTCGGTCGCGAACGAATGTTCGAAGTGGCGAAGGGCCTGCGCTACGAGGAGTTGTTCGCCGACAACTACCGACTGACCCTGAACGGGGCGGTGATCTTCGATACGACACGCCAAACGCCGGGTGCGAGCGACCTTTCGCTGGCGGCTCCGTGCAATCTGACCGACGAGGACAAGGCCAGCGGTTCGGAGTTCTGGACCACGCAAGTGATCTGCACGGCGCCCTTTGCAGGCTGCCCGCATGACAGCTGCCCGAACCCCACGCCTGCGGACGTGTCGGCAGACACTGAACCCGACCAGCTGCGCGCGCGCTGGGCTTGGGGCTTCGGTCACCTGCGACGCGCGGTGGCTACCCTCGGCGTCATCACCGGGCAGATGAACTCGGACATGATGCAGGTGGCCCGAGTCTTTCCGAGGCGAACGGTGCAGTCTGACGGCAGCACTCCGTTTGGCGAAGAGCTCAGGCCGAACCCAACCGCAGGAGACAATTACGCGCTCGGCAAGAACGGCCCCGAGGAACCCCTGTGGCTCTTTCACGGGGCGCCATGGAACAATTCCAATAACCGCCAGCGGCAAGTGCGTCCAGTTGGCGGGCGTTGCCGGACCTGGCCCGGGCGATCCAAACCGTGAGTTCTCCGGGAGGCCCGTGAACTTCAATGGGTTCATCCCCAACGCCCTTCCAGCGTTCGGCGATCACAAGAATTTCATCTCGCCTGGCGTCGGCTCCACGCGGGTGATCGCTAACTTCCCCGTCCTCCGGGCTGCAAACGGAACCTACTTCGCGGGGGGACTGGATCCCCAGATGCCGTACTGCAATCTGCCGCGGGTCGACGAAATCAACGCGCTTCTGGCTCAGTCGCCCCAGGGTTTCGGCGTTTTCTCCGCGTCGCCCGCTCCCGGTGCGACGACGCTCGACAATGGTCGCGAGAAGACCAGCGGGTACATTGGCACTCACTTCACTGGCCCCGTCGCGCTACGGAGCTACGCCGGCGGTTGGCAAAAGGCCGTCAATGAGATGTGGACCAACCCCGGGGTGGACGAGGCCTTCTGCGGCGACAACAGCGCCAGTGCCAACAAAGCCGTCTGGCGAGCGCTCTGTCACGTTCCAGGCGCTGATCCGCCGAGCCTGACCGCTAGCTCCGAGTTCACCCGTTTCGGCCGGCTGCCGGCACCCACCAAGGGCGCCATCGTCCACGCCGATGAGGCCGCGGTCGGCAAGTGGGTGAGCCCCATCCCCAAGGGGAACAAGCAAAAGTACGGGCAGATGCTGCTCGATCTCCGAAAAGGGGATCCGACGGCAGAAGCAGTGCCGTTCCAGTACCCGCTGACGCAGCGGAACATCTTCGACGCGCTCGAGCTCGCCTGTCACGCCAAGGCGCGAGCACAGACGAGCGCGGCGGTGAACTGCGCGGCCGCGGCCGACGTGAGCAACCTGCCCGAGAGCCTGGACGCCTACGCGGGCGCCCTAGAGTGCCGCGCGAAGATCGTTTCTCAGGCCGCCGAGCGCTTCACGGTGGGACCCGTACCAAAGAGCCTGCTCGAGGCGTTCGGCAAGAACAAGCCGTTGCCGTCGACCAGCGGGCTGGGCGGCGAGTACCTACAGTCGATGAGCCGGCAGTTCCAAGCGCTTTCACGCGCAGCCGAGGACTTCGCGAAGATCCGAGACGCGAGCGCCCAGCTGGCTCTCCACATGCGGAGTCTGAAGGAGATCGCGGTCGAACAGCAGGGGCTCACCGAAGCGGCTGCCGCGAAAATGCTCGGCAGCATGTTGAAGGCCTACATCACCGCGACTCAGGCCCTCGGCAGCATCGATCCGAAGAACCCCGCGACTGCCGGGACCGCCACAGCAGTTGCAGCGGCTTCGTTCGCGCTCGCGCAGACCGAGATGGTGCAAGCCTCTGCGGAGTTGAAGGCGCAAGACGCCGGACTCGAGCAGAAGCGCATCGCTGTGATGGCAGGCATGATCTCGTCGACAGGGGCCGCTCGAGAGGCGGCGTCCGACTTCTTGCTCGCGCTGAACGATCTGAACCAGGCCACCGCCGATCAGAAGTTGGTTCTGAAGAAGGCTGCGAAGGCCGCGGCTGGAAAAGGCTTCGCGGACTATGCCGTTACGCCCGATGGCAAGAACGACCCACAGTTCGTGAACGTCGTGATGCGGAGGATGTTCAACACCAAGCTGATTCGGTACGAGAAGGCCTTCGAGCGCGCCAAGCGCCTGGCCTACCTGGCGCGCCGCGCGGTGGAACTTCGCTTTGGGGTGGACCTCCAGCGGATGGATCAACCGATGACCCTCCTGGCGGAGCCGCCGAGCAAGTGGGCAAACGAGATATGCGACCTCCAGGGGTTGAACTACGCAGAAATTCGCCAGCCAAACCCCGAGGCGCCCGTCACGGGCACGGAACCAGGAGCGAAGCCCCTTCCAGGCGACGACTTCGCTCACGCCTACGTCGGTGACTACGTCAAGAAGCTCGAGGACTTCGTCAGCAGCTACTCCATCGACTTCCCGCTCAAGGACGGCGACGACATCGCGGTCGTGTCGCTGGCGGACGACGTATTCAAGGTGTCGGAGAGCTGCCAGAAGCCCGGAGCCAACCTGCTCTACTACTCCACCGAGCTCGACAAGAGCGACACGCTCGAGCCCCCATCCGCGACGACTCAGGGTTGGTACACGAGCGGTTGCGGCGAGACGCTGCCGCCGTCGGGTGGCGAGCCACCGGAAGAGTGGCGGGGGTGTGTTGCGGTCCAAGCCGAGACGTTGGAGGTCGCCGGGCAACCCGGCCTCGGCTTGACCCGCGATGGCCTGCCGAAAGCTGCCGTCCCGTATCGATTGCGCAATGAGCCCTGCGTGCCCCAGCCCGACGCAGAGGGAAACCCAACCGTGTGTCCGTCCACTACGCAGTACTTCACGCGCGGGGCGCTGACCCAGAACCTCGTCGGGCTCGACCCCGGAACACACGTCGCGTCCGCATACGTGCTGGGGGGCAATGGGTCCGTGCAGTCGGAGATGCGAATCGTTCGCTCCGACGGCACGGTGGTCGAGGCTGTGACCCTGGTGCCGGGGACGAGCCAGTGGCAGCGAAACTCACTCCAATTCGTCGTCGAGTCGGGCCAAGACTACCGGCTCGAAATCGCCCCTTCGAAGACAGCGGTTGCCCTCGATTCCACGAACCCGTCGACCTGGCCCGACGTGTTCGTCGCTGCGGCGCAGGTGGAGCGTGCGGTGTTGGAGATCGGCGCCAGCACAGCCAAACCCACGACCTGGGTCAGAACCGATCTCTCACGCGACGTGGTCGACCCGGTTTGCACCGAGCTCCGTGGCCCGGCGCTCCGGAAACGCTTCCAGCGCAAGTGTGAGTACGTCTGTGCGGACGGCATCCAAACCGGCTGCGCCGCGATGGATACGAACAGCGCACCCACCAAGTGCTTCTACGAAGCGAACTTCGCAATCCGCATCGAGGACATCGAGAGCGGATCGCTGATACCCAGCGGGCAGATCGCCATCGGCAACTTCAACTACCGCCACAACCTCGCGGGTCTGAACGCGGTGGGAACGGGGGTTACGGACTGCGACGGCCAGGTCTCGTCCTGCTACTACAACGGCTTCCTCGAGTACTCTCTGATCCAGAGTGGGAATACGGTGATCCGGAGCTACACGGGCGGTTCCATGCCTGCGAAGCTCGACCGCGGGATCATCGAACACGGCAAGGGATTGGCTGCGGAGCGGACCATCACGAACCCACCATCGAGCTCCGACTCGGCGCTGATGGAGCCGTACATGAAGCACGAGTACAAGGGGCGGCCGCTTCATGGGCTCTACACGCTCCGAATCTGGGAGCGCCCGGGCCTGCGCTGGGATCATCTCGACGACTTCCAGCTCGTCTGGAAGTACCACTATTGGACGAGGTTCCCGAAAGAGAAGCCCTGATCGGTGCCGTCATGATTCGGCATCGATGGAAGCTCGGTTTCGGTACCTTCGCGCTGCCGCTCGCCGCGCTGGCGGGTGCGCTTTGCCTGGGCGCGTCTTGCGACCCCGGCGGCGGTGGCGGCACTGGCGGCGCTGCGGGCACAGGCGGGCTCGCGGGCACAGGCGGGCTCGGCGGCTCCGGCGCGGCGGCGTCCGGCGGAGCCGCTGGTTCGTCGAGTGGTGGTGCGGGTGGTGGCGGTGGTGTCGCGGGTTCGGTTCCTGATGCGAGCCTCGACGGGCCGTACGACGCGGAGGGTGGTGACGCCACGCCTGACGCCACGCCTGACAGCAGCACCGACTCCCCCACCTCCACCACCTGCGGTGACGGCATTCGTGATCCGCTCACCGAGGAGTGCGACGACGGCAACGCGAGCTCTTCCGACTCGTGCTCCGCCTGCTTCGTGCAGGACGTCTTGCTCGTCCCTGGTCCCGGCTCCGACGGCGGCGTGCCACCCAAGGTGTCTCGTCGCCTCGGCGCAGGCCGCCACCCGGTCGCCGGGGGCGACTCGGGCTTCGCGGTCGCGTTCGTCACCTCGCTCCCCGCGCCGGTCACGCTCGGCCTATTGACCTTCGACGCGGTCGGCGTGCCCGCGAGCTCGCCGGTCACGGTTGCCGCAGACGCTTCCATCACCGCGAGCGCCCACCCCGTCGTCGCGGCGCTTCCCGGCGGAAAGTACGCGCTCGCGTACACCGATCTGAACGCGGACGGGGACGGGCTCGGCATCGCGCTTCGCAGCGTCGATGGCGCGACGAAGCAGGTCGGATCGCTCGTTCGCGCGAACACCACGAAGACGTTCGGTCAGCACGACGTGGATCTGGTGTGGACCGGCACGGAGCTGGTTGCGGCTTGGGTCGACGACTCGAAGCTCCCCGTGAGCGGTGCTGACGTGCGGCTCCGGCGATTCAGTGCGTCGCTCTCGCCCCTCGGGGCGGAGGAGATCGTCGCGAACTCTTTGGCGCAGGAGGGCAGCGTCGCCCTCGCGACCTTCGGTGCTGGGTGGGCCGTGGCCTGGCGCTCGGCCTCGGCGGGTACCGAGACGATCTCCGTGAAGGCGAACGGTTCTTCGTGGAGCGCGGCGCTCGCGGCGCCGGGCCCTGCGGAAGACAAGCCCGCGCTCGTGGAGCTCGACGCGACGCACCTGCTCCTGGTGTTCAGCGAGGGAACTCCCGCGCGGCTCCGGGGTGCCATCCTGGACACGGCGTCGCAGAACGTCACGCCGTTCCCGATCTCGCCGGCCGTCGCTCCCTACTCGACCGACGCCTCTCTGGCGCAGAGTCACCCGAACGTCGTGCGCGCCGGCTCTCGCGTGTTCGTCGCGTGGCGGTCGGCGCTCGTGCCGGGCGACGCCAAGGCCGAGGAGCTCTGGCTGAAGGAGCTCGGTTGGACCAGCCCGACCCTCGATCTCTCGAAGCCCGAGATCGCGCTGCCGCGCTGGCCGTCGCACCTGAAAGACGATCAGCAGCGGCCGGCGCTCGCTGCGATGGGCAGCGGTGCGCTGGTGACGGCGTGGGACGACTACGGTCGCGTGTTCGGCTCCGTCGAAGGCACGCCCGACGTGGTGGCCGAGCTCTGCCCGCTGCCGCTTCTGCGCCTTGCCGCTCCGGTCGACGGGGGTGGTCAATGAAAGCGCTTCGTCGCCTGCGCCACGTGAGTCCGCCCATCGTGGCGATGACGCTCACGAGCTTCGTGCTGTCGCTGCTTCCGCCGCGAGTGGCCCGCGCCGAGAGCGGAGGAGAGCCCGCGCCCGAGATCGAGACGCCGCCGGCGCCGGTGTCATTCCAAGCCGATGCGCCGAAGAGCGGGAACGAGCCCGTCCAGTCCGCCAACGCGTCGGACGAGATCGCGAACCCCGCCGTCGCGAGCACGGGTCCGGTGGCGGCCGCCGTGCCGAACGCTCCGGATCCGGTCGAGCCCGCGGCGCTTCCGAGCGGCGCTGACAAGAGCGGGGTCACGAGCAAGAGCATCAGCGTGCCCAAGGGAGCGGGCACGATCCAGGGCATGGAAGAGAGCTTCAGCGCGCAGCTCTCCACGGGCATCGCGACGTTCTCGGTGCCCATCTCGCTGCCGGCGGCCCGCGGCGGAGCGCAGCCGAGCCTCGGGCTGTCGTATTCGTCGAGCGGTGGCTCGGGCATCGTGGGCATGGGGTGGAGCCTCGGCGTTCCGTTCATCGCGCGGCAGACCGATCGCGGCGTCCCGACCTACGACGACCAAGGAGTGTGGCACCCGCAGCAAGACCGCTTCGTGTTCAACGGCGGGCAGGAGCTCGTGCCCATCTGCACGGTGAGCGCGTCGCTCGGGTGTACGGGCGCGCTCCCGGACGAGGCCATGCCGGTGTGGGCGGCCGGGCACCAATACTTCCGCCCGCGCGTGGAGGGTTCGTTCCTGCGCTTCTTCTGGTCGCCCAATCACCAGACCTGGCGCGTGCAGGACAAGAGCGGCGTGACCATGGAGCTCGGCGTGCCGCTCGACGGCACCGGCTACACGGGCGCGCTCGAGCGGAACCCCGACAAGCCGAGCGAAGTGTTTCGCTGGAGCCTCGTGCGGCAGTACGACACCTACGGCAACGCGAACCCGGCATCGGGTGACCCGGCGCCGGTCAACGTCGTCGTCTTCCGCTACTCACAGGACGGCGGCACGGCGTACCTGAGCGACATCTACGACACGCCCCCGGCCGCAACGGCCGCGACCGCGCCCCTCGCCGAATACGCGCACCACACCCGGCTCGTGTACGCGCCGCGCTCGGATCCGACCCACTCCTACCGGAGCGGGTGGCGCATGGATCAGAGCCTCCGCCTGTCGCGCATCGACGTTGCGAGCAAGCCCTTCACCGGGGCGGCGGCCGGCGTGCGCTACCGGGTGCGTCGCTATCACTTCACGTACGCCGCGAGCTCCCATGTGACGCTGCTCGAGAGCGTGCAGGTCGAAGGGCGTTGCGCGGGCGCCGAGAGCAGCGCGCCGTCCGAGAGCGACGAGACCACGGCCTGCCCGCGCTTGCCGCCGATGACCTTCGCCTACAGCCACGTCGAGCCCTTCACGGTGAGCGGCGCGACGGGCGTGGCAGATCTGAGCGGCTACGAAGGTTTCGACGAGCGGCTCCGGACGATGCTCCAGAGCCCGCCGCACTCGGTGGACGAAGAGCTGAGCGACCTCTTCGACGTGAACAGCGACGGCCTGCCCGACGTGCTGGTGACCGCTGCGGGCGTGTACGGCTCGGGTCACGGCGTGTTCCTGAACGGCGCGGGCGGCGAGCTCGATCGCTTCGGCAGCGCCGAGCCCATGGGCATCGCGGGTGTTCTCGGCGCGGGGCCGACCACCATCACCTTCAAGAACGACAACGTGGCGCCGCTCGATCTCGACGGTGACGGCACGGTGGATCTGCTGCACATGCCCAAGGTGAAGACCTACGCCGTGTACTCACCGGTGCGGGGCGCGACGGGCTGGCTCTGGCAGGGGCGAGAGGTCACGACCAGCGACGGCCTGAGCCCCAAGGTCGACCTCGGGCAGGACGCCGCCGAGACCCAGGTGATGGACGTCGACTTCGACGGCCTGGTCGACGTGGTGGTGAGCACCGGCACCGAGATGCAGACCTACCTCGCGCTCGGGCGTTACGCCGCGGGCGATGGCCGCTTCGGTCGCGGGTTCTGGACCAGCGCCACGGCCGCCTCGCTCTCGACCGAGCCCGTGCGGACCTGCGTGCCGTGGAGCGCGACGCCGGTCCGCTTCAGCGATCCGGACATCAAGGTCGCCGACATGAACGGCGACGGGATCAGCGACATCGTGCGGGTGCGCAAGGGCGACATCCGCTATTGGCCGGGCCGGGGCAATGGCTTCTGGGGCACGGGCAAGCGCGACGACTGCGGCGCGGGCACGTTCGGGAGTAACCGCCACGTGATGATGGCGACGAGCCCGCAGTATTCGGACATCCAGGGCGAGAGCTTGCGCCTCGACGACGTGAACGGCGACGGTCTCACCGACCTGGTCCAGGTGCGCTTCACCGACGTGGACGTGTGGCTCAACGTCGACGGGGTCGGCTGGACCGACCGCCACATCATCAAGGGCACCCCCGCCAGCCCTTCGTACGCCAACCGCGTCCGCCTGGTGGACGTGAACGGCTCCGGCACGCGCGACATTCTCTGGGGCAACGGCAACAAGTATCAATACATGGACCTCGCCGGCGGCGAGCGGCCGTGGATCTTGACCCGCGTGGAGAACGGCCTCGGCAAGACCACTAGCCTCGAGTACTCGACCTCGACCTCCGAGATGCTCGCTGCGGAGAAGGCGGGCAACCCGTGGTCGAGCCACATGCCGACGGTGGTGCACGTGGTCAAGCGCGTCACCGAGAGCGACAACGTCACCATCGCCGGCCGCCCGCCCGCGAGCTACGTCACCGAATACAGCTACCGCGACCCCGTGTACGAGGGTCGGCAGCGCGAGTTCCGCGGCTTCCGCAACGCCAGCGCCAAGCGCATCGGTGATCTGAACAGCCCGAGCGACCTCACCGACAGCACGTTCCTGCTGGGCGAGTGCGTGGACGAAACGCCCACCAACGGCGTCGACGAGTGCGGCACTCCGGAACGCTGGCGCGACAACCCCCGCGAGGCGCTGAAAGGTCTGCCCGTGGTCACCGAGAAGCGCGACGAGAGCGGGCGCTACCTCTCGACGGAGCACACGGCCTATCGCCTGCGCAAGCTCTACACCGGCCTCGACGGCCGGGAGGTTCGCCACGCCTTCGAGACGGGCAAAGACAGCTTCCTCTACGACACCTCACCCTTCACCCCGGCGAGCTCGACCGAGCCCGTGGTCGAGGTGGAGGTCGAAAGCGGTGTGAGCGGCCCCATCGCCAACCTCACCCTGTCCCGAACGCTCCCGCTCCGCTCCTCGGCGGGCCGCGCGCGCATCCGATCGACGAGCACGGTGGACCTCTTCGGCAATCGCATCGACGCCGTCGCTCTCGGCTGCACGGCGGGCTGCCCCGACGGCGTGGACGAGATCATCACCACCCACACCACCCCCACGCGCCCCACCGGTGACCCCACCGGATGGCTCTGGCGCACCGGCAGCTCGCAGGTCTCGGGCAACCAATACATCTTCGGTCCGCTCAAGCAGACCACGTTCGACTACGACGCACGCGGCGCGCTCACCCAGACCACCCATGCCTTGAGCGGCACCCTCGCGCTCGATCGCTTCCACGAGAAGTGGGCCGGCGGCCCACCCGGCCCGAACGACGTCGCGCCCACGCCCAGCGACGCCTCGCCGGTCGCCCCATCGACGTTCACCTTCGAGACGGTCTACGACTCCTTCGGCAACGTCACCCAAGAGACGGGCCCGAACCTCCGCTGTCGCCGCGTGAGCTACGACGCGAGCTTCGCGAGCCTCGCCACCACCGAGCAGACCTTCACCCAGGGCTGTGGTCTCCCCATCACCGGCACGGTGCTCGAGACGTCCGCCGAATACGATCGCGGCTTCGCCCTCGTCACGCGGGTCACCGACATGCAGGGCCAACCCACCGCCGTGACCTACGACGGCTTCGGTCGCCTCTCGACGCTCACGCGCCCGCACCCCGACCCCGCGCAACCCGGCACGCTCTCGCCGCTCCCCAGCGTGAAGATCGAGTACTTCCTCCCGCCCGATCTGGGCTCGACCCCGCAAAACCCCGTCCGTCACTCGCTCATCCACACCCAGACTCAAGACGGCGCCACCCTGGTCGACGGCGACTATCTCGAGTCCTGGAGCTACGTGGACGGCCTCGGCCGCACCCTGGTCACGCTCAGCGAAGCCGACCCGTCGCCGATCAGCCAAGGCGGCGACGGCGCTCCTTGGATCGCGAGCGGTCAGGTCGTGTTCGACGGCAAGGGCGCCCTCGAGCGCAAGTACCTCGAGTCGTATTACAGCGGCCTCCCCAAGGCCTTCCCCTTCGCCGCGGTCCCTTCGACGCCCTACGGCACCCAGACCTACGACGCCTTCGGCCGTCAGATCACCACGACGGATCTCGACGGCACCATCACGCTCTACTCGTCGTACCACGCGCTCTCGACGGATCTCTGGGACGCCGCCGACCTCGAGCCCGGCCCCCACCAGGGCACCTTCGCGAGCGAGCGCAAGGACGGTCACGGCCGCACCCGCGCGACGGTCGAACGCTTCCACGAAGGCGCTCCGCCCGCGCTCACGCTGCGCACGCGCGAGACCCTCACCACCTATCTCCCGACCGGCGAACCCCAGGTCATCACCCGCAAGCTCGCCGGCTCCACGAACCCCGCCGACACCGTGGTGCGCTGGATGCGTTACGACTCGCAGGCTCGCATGGTGCTCAACGTCGAGCCCAACACCACCGAAGGCTTCACCACCGACCTCACCGTTCTCCCGCCCGCCCTCCACGCCTGGGTCTACGCCTACAACGACGCCGGCGATCTCGTCGCCACGAGCGACGCCCGAGGCTGCGGCGTGAACTTCGCCTACGACGGCGCAGGCCGCCTCGGGTCCGAGGACTACTCCCCCTGCCGTATCACCCACGCGGACTACTCGCCCCCGAACCCCATCGCCCGCACCGGCATCGAGGTCTTCTATCACTACGACAGCGCGCCCCCCGAGCTGGTCCCCTCGACCCTGGCGCTCACCCCGCAGTTCCTCGTCGGCCGCCTCGTCGCCACCTACGACCGCGCATCGCTCACGGTCACCGACTACGACGGCCGCGGCCGCACGCCCCACTCCGCCGTACGCATCGCCAAACCCGGCGCGCCCGACAACGCCCTCGCCACTCGCTACACCCCCACCTGGTACGCGCGCACCATGGTCTTCGACTCCGCCGACCGCGAAGTCGCCGCCACCACGGGCGCCACGGTGACCGAAGTCCTGGGCACCCTCGACCCCGGCACCAACGACGCCAGCACCGTCCGCACGACCTACACCGCCCGCGGAACCGTGAAGGACGTGAAGGGCAGCTACGACACGCTCGTGAGCCGCGTCGAGCGCACCGCCGACGGCCTCCTCCAGCGCATCGAGTACGGCGACCTCACCCAGACCACGACCGACTTCTCCTACGACGTCCGCCGCCGCGTGAAGACCGTCCAAACCTACCGCGGCCCCCCTAGCACCTGGACCCCCGGCGCTCCCAGCTTCCAACTGCTGCTGCAAGACGACGAGCTCACGTATGACGTCGTGGGCAACCCAACGGAGGTCAGGGACTGGCGCATCGCCAGCGAGTGGCCCGCTGGAGCCAAGCCCGTCACGAAGAAGGCGCAGTACGACGACCTCAATCGCGTGTCTCGCGTCGACTATCAATACGAAGGCGGCGACGACACCTGGACGAGCCCCTTCGCCGCCGAAAACAGCGGCCAAGCAGATCTCCAAGACCCGCGCCGCGCCAAGCCCAGCCCCCACGTCGACTTCCCCAAGCGCCTGGAGTGGCAGACGTTCGACTACGACTGGCTCGGCAACACCAAGAAGACCGACGACGACGCGCGAGGCTTCTACGACCGCTCGCTCGGCCCGATCACCAACGACACGAGCAAGCCCTATCAACTGAAGTCCGCCGACAACACGACGCTCGGCGGCACGCGCACCGGCAGCCTCGAAACCCAATACGACGCCGCAGGCAACCTCGTGCGCCTCCAAGTGAAGCGCAACGGCACCTGCCTGCCGACCGGCAGCACGTGCTCACAAGTCTTCGGTTACGAATGGGACGAGGTCGGCCGCCTCGCCCACGCGAAGCGCTGGGACCTCGCGACGCTGCCCGCGATCACCGACCCGCTGCCAGCCGGCACGGCCGACGCGGATCTGACTTTCGGCTACGACGCGGGCGACCAGCGCGTGCTGAAGACCGCGAAGGACAGCACAAACGCCGAGCGCCACACCGTCTACGTCTTCGAGACCCTCGAGCTCCGCCGCGCCGCCTACGGCGTCTTCGGCATCATCGACACGCCCGACTACGAGCAGAGCAAATGGACCGAGACGCCATACCTCGACGCGCACGGCGTGCGCCTCGCACGCGTCGCCTGGGACGAGCCCGATGTCCCCACGATCGGCGGCGTGCAAACCCACGTGCTCCTCGAGCTCGGCGACTACCTGGGATCGACGAGCGTCACGCTCGACAAGGCGACCGGTGAGCTCGTCGAGCGGGGGACTTATCAGGCTTATGGTGGAAGCGAGAGCGACTACAGACCCGAGAGGTGGAAGGGGTTCAGGGAGGATTATCGGTTCACAGGGAAGGAAGAGGACGTCGAGGTTGGGTTGCAGTACTTCGGGAAGAGGTACTACGCGCCGCTCCTGAACCGGTGGGTGAGTGCGGATCCGCTCGCGGTGCACGCGCTCGGCGCGGATTCGAATGTGTATGCGTACGTGTCGGGGCGTGCGCTGAAGTCAATTGATCCGAGGGGGCTCGCCGACGAAGGGGAGGATCTGGAGGACGCGGGTGTGGCGATGGCGAGTGCTCCGAAGTCGGAGGAAATCGCTGGTGAACAGCGTTCGCTGGATATTGCCGCGCGGGCCATGGAATCTATGACGGCGGCGAACTTGGTGCAGGCGAAGCGCGCGATTGCTGCGTCTCCGGCGACGTGCAGCGGCTCCGCGTGCTTCCAAACCAAGATGTCTGCGGCAGGGTTCGAAAGCGAGGAGCTTGAGATGAGTGTGAGTGGGGCATCTGAAGCACCTGATTCCTCCGGTCCATTCTTCCCCGTTTCATCACTCAGACTTGAACTCCCCACCAACATCGACTCGGAGCGTTCCTCGAGCTATTTCGGAGCATGTGGCAGCACACCACCGCCGACGTTTGGAACTCGCGCCATGGACTCAGGCAGCAACGTGTTTTCCCTCGGAGCAAACGCGGGCGCCATGGCAGGTGTGGGCTTGACAGTCGGGCAAGGAGTGTTCCTCGACGTGGGAAAGTTGAGCGTCGGTACCTACACGAAGGGAGAGATGAAGGCTTTTGGCTTGCAGGCTGGACCTGAAGTCGAATTCCAGAAGACCTCGGGCCGCAGCAACTTCGAGGGCATGTCGGAAAGCGCGTTCTTCGAGATAGCTGGCACCGGCGTTCAGCTCAACAGGGACTCGCTTGGTCTCTCTCAAGGCGTCTTCCCGAGCGTTGGGTCGGGCTACTCCGCTTCTTCGACTCGCGTCAACAAAGAGTACGTCCTAGAGCTTCCGTGGGATCCGGTTCTGAACGAGAATTGGCCCCCATGAACTGGCGACCCAAGGGGTGGCAACTTGCTCTGGTTGTGCTGGTTGTGTGCGCGCTCGCACTCGCCGCGGTGTCTCTGTTCCAGGCGCCGAGGGCGATCGACGACCAGCACCTCAAGACGGTCGTTGGGTTGGTGGAGTTGCACAAGCTGCGGTTCGGTCGCTATCCGGGTTCCCTGGAAGACTTGAAGAACCTCGGTGAATGGGATCGGATCGCGGTAAAGCACGTTCGGTATTGCGTGGCGGTCGATGGCTCAGCGTACTTCGTCGGACCGCTACGGTCTCGCTCTGCGCCTGGCCACTATCCCGATGAATTCTGGCGAGGGACAGGCTTTCGGTTGGACCTTGGTAGTTCGTGCCCTTGAAGCAAGCATGAAAGCATCGGGCCTCCGTCCAACGATCGCGTTGAGCTGCGGCGGTGCGTTCCAGTGACGGACCTCGGTAGTGAGAGCCGTGCTCGCCGCCGTCAGCTCCAACGCTCTGTTGGACGGTGAGCTCGAGCTCAGCCGGTCTTGGCGAGGAAAGCGTCGATGGTGCGCAGGAGAGCCTCCTGGTCGCGCTTCGGCAGCTTGTCGATTTGGTGCAGCCGCCGGGCCAGGCGCCGATTCTTGCTGGCGCCGTTGGACGTGCTCGGGGCTTTCGCGAGGCCGAGGATCTCGTCGGAGGTGACGGCAAGGGCGATGGCGAACCTCACGATCATCTCGGGGTGAGGGCGAAGGCGATCGCGCTCGTAGTCGGAGACGAGGCTCTGAATGATGCCCATCTTCTCGGCAAGCTCGACCTGGGTGAAGCCCTTCTGCTTGCGTAGGCGAGCGAGGCGCTCGCCGAGCGACTCCTGACCGAGCTTGAGCGGTGGCAGCTTCAAGGTGGACTTCCGCGGCATCTCGCGGGGGATCGTAAGGGTCACTTTCTGGCGGGGCCTCCTTTGGTCGTTGACCTATAACGTATCACACGATATTTCGGAAACAGCATGAAAAGCGACATCGGGTGCGACTTCGCGCTTGACGGCCTTTTCTAGCGGGAGCGCGAGATGGCGAGAGTGAGCGAGGCAGAAATCCAGCGGCTGAAGCGTGAGATCTCGGTCGAGCGGCTGGCGGAAGCGCGCGGGGTGAAGCTGAAGAAGCACGGCAAGGATCTGATCGGCCTGTGCCCGTTTCACGATGACCGAGAGCCGAGCCTGGTGATCACACCCGAGAAGAACCTCTGGCACTGCCTGGGAGCGTGCCAGGCGGGCGGGAGCGCGATCGACTGGGTGATGAAGGCGGAGGGAGCGAGCTTCCGGTACGCGGTGGAGCTGCTGCGAGCAGGACTTCCCTCCTTAGCCGCCGAGCCGCCTGCGAAGCGTCCGCCGCCGAAGCTCGGCTCGGTGAGGAAGCTGCCGGTGGTCGGGGCGCGGAGCGCGGACAACGCGGCGCTCCTGCTCGACGTGGTGGGCTACTACCACCAGACGCTGCTCGAGAGCGCAGAGGCGCTCGAGTACCTCGGGGAGCGCGGGATCCGGAACGAGGAGGCGATGAAGCACTTCCGCCTGGGCTTCGCGAACCGCACGCTCGGCTACCGCCTGCCCGCGAAGAACCGCCACCAGGGCGCCGAGCTGCGCGGCCGTCTGGTGGAGCTCGGGGTGTACCGCGAGAGCGGGCACGAGCACCTGAACGGCTCGCTGACGATTCCGATCTTCGACGAGAGCGGCGCCGTTGCTGGCATGTACGGGCGGAAGATCAACCAGAAGCTGCGAGGCGGGACGCCGCTCCACCTGTACTTGCCGGGGCCGCACCGCGGCGTTTGGAACTGGGAAGCGCTTCGGGACTCGAAGGAGATCATCCTCTGCGAGAGCCTGATCGACGCGCTGACGTTTTGGTGCGCGGGCTTCCGGAACGTGACCGCGGCGTACGGGGTCGAGGGCTTCACGGGCGATCACCGGCGAGCGTTTTCGAAGTGGGGCACGGAGCGGGTGCTGATCGCCTTCGATCGCGACGAGGCCGGGGATCGTGCGGCGGACAAGCTCGCGGAGGAGCTCGAGGAGAACGGGATCGCGAGCGCGCGGGTGCTCTTCCCGAAGGGGATGGACGCGAACGAGTACGCCTTGAAAGTGACTCCGGCGGACAAGAGCCTGGGCCTCGCGCTGCGCCAGGCGGAGTGGCGTGGGAGCGGCAAGCCGGCGGTGATCGTCGAGAGCGTCGAGCCGCCGCCGGCGACCGAGGCGCTGCCCACCGCCGCCGAGCTCGCCCAGGGCGACGCCGGCGACGTCGCCGAGCTCGACGAGGCCGAGGCCGGCGCCGTGAGCGACGAGCAGAGCGAGCCGGAAGGAGCGGAGCGGGGGACGACCCTCGATCCCCCGCGGAGCGATCTCTCGGAGAGCGAGCACCTTCCCTCCTTAGCCGCCGAGCTGCCTGCGGCGCCGGAGCCGGAGGTGGCCGGCGACGATCTGGTGTTTCACTTCGGCGACCGGCGCTGGCGGATCCGGGGTTTCTCGAAGAACACGGGCCCCGGAGAGCTCCGCGTGAACCTCCACGTCTCGCGCCCGGGAGGCGCCTTCCACGTGGACACGGTGGAGCTGTACTCGGCGCGGCAGCGCGCGGTTTTCACGAAGCAGGCCTCGGACGAGCTCGGGCTCGAGGAGCGGGTGGTGAAGCGCGAGCTCGGCGCGGTGCTGCTCAAGCTCGAGGAGCGGCAGGAGGCCGAGAAGAAAGCAGCGGCGGGCGAGAAGGCGCGACCCGAAATCACGGACGTGGAGCGGCAGGATGCACTCGAGCTGCTTCGCGATCCGCAGCTCTTCGAGCGGTTGCTCGCCGACTTTCGGCGCTGCGGCGTGGTGGGCGAGGAAACGAACAAGCTCGTCGGGTACCTGGCGGCGACGAGCCGGAAGCTCGACGAGCCCTTGGCAGTGATCCTCCAGAGCTCGAGCGCGGCGGGGAAGAGCTCGCTGATGGAGGCGGTCCTGGCGCTGATGCCCGAAGAGGAGCGGGTGCAGTACTCGGCGATGACCGGCCAGAGTTTGTTCTACATGGGCGAGAGTGATCTGGCGCACAAGATCCTCGCCATCGTCGAGGAGGAGGGCGCTGAGCGCGCGAGCTACGCGCTGAAGCTCTTGCAGAGCGAGGGCGAGCTGACGATCGCGAGCACGGGAAAGGATCCGGCGACCGGGCGGCTGGTGACGCAGGAATACCGCGTCGAGGGGCCGGTGATGATCTTCCTGACGACGACGGCGATCGAGGTGGACGAGGAGCTCCTGAACCGCTGCATCGTCTTGACGGTGGACGAGGGCCGCGAGCAGACGCGAGCGATCCACGAGCTCCAGCGCGAGGCGCAGACGCTGGAGGGGCTGCTCGCGAAGCACGATCGGAGCCGGATCCGGAAGCTTCACCAGAACGCCCAACGACTGCTTCGCCCCTTAGCCGTCGTGAACCCCCACGCGCGCGAGCTTCGTTTCCTGGACCACCAGACGCGCACGCGGCGCGATCACACGAAGTATTTGGGGCTGATCCGCGCGATCGCGCTGCTCCACCAGTACCAGCGGCCGGTGCGGGAGGTGGAGCACCGGGGGGAGAAGATCCGGTACATCGAGGCGAGCCGGGAGGACATCGCGCTCGCGAACCGTCTCGCCCAGGAGGTGCTGGGGCGGAGCCTGGACGAGCTGCCGCCGCAGACGCGGCGCCTGCTCGAGCTGACGGACGAGCTCGTGGCCAGCGAGACCAAGCGGCTCGGGCTCGACCGGTGCGACTACCGCTTCAGTCGGCGGCAGGTGCGGGAGCACACACGCTGGGGGAACACGCAGCTCCGGGTGCACCTGGAGCGGCTGGTGGAGATGGAGTATCTGCTCGTGCACCGTGGCGGGCGCGGGCAGGGTTTCTCGTACGAGCTGCTCTTCGACGGCCGGGCCGTCGCCGCCGACCGCTTCATCGCGGGCCTGGTCGATGTCGATGAGCCCGCCGCCGCCGCGAGTACGACTCCAACCTGGCGGGGGTCAGGGGCCGAGTTGGCGGGGGGGTGGCGGGGCGAAAACGGGCCGGAAACGGGCCGGTTGCGGGGGGGTGGCGGGGCGACGAATCAGCATCAACTCGGCTCGAAACCCTCGCTGACGGTGGTGATCGACTCCGAAACGCACATCAGGAGCGATGAGAAGTCGGAGTCGTACGTACCTGCACGTCGTAGTCGCTCCTCCTTAGCCGCCCGAGCCGCGAGGTGATTTCGATGCCTCCGAAGCAAGGCACTTGGAAGCGCAAGCCGCCGCGCGTGATCGGCAACCCGGACGACCCCGAGGGCTTCGGGGCGTGGGTGCCGCGGTACCTCGAGTGGCTCAGGGAGCGGAACTACTCGCCGCGCACCGTCACGAACAACGAGTCGAGCCTGGCGCTCTTCGTGAGCTGGTGCGCGACGCGGAGCCTGGAGCAGCCGGCGCAGGTCACGAAGCCGATCCTGGAGCGTTACCAGCGGACGCTGTACCTGCTGACGCGGCCGGACGGAAAGCCGCGGCTGTCGTTTCGGTCGCAGCACGTGCGGCTGACGGGGGTGCGGGGTTTCTTCAAGTGGCTGGTCCGCCAGAACGTGCTCCCCTCGAACCCCGCGAGCGAGCTCGAGCTGCCGCGACTGCCGGACCGCCTGCCCCGGGACGTCCTGACCAGTGAGGAGGTCGAGCGGGTGATGGAGCAGCCCGACACGCGCACGGCCGTGGGCGTGCGGGACCGGGCGATCCTCGAGGTCCTGTACTCGACGGGAGTCCGGCGGAGCGAGCTCTCGAAGCTGCGCCTGTCCGACGTGGACACCGAGCGCGGCACGCTGATGGTGCGCGAGGGCAAGGGCCGGCGGGACCGCATGGTGCCCGTCGGCGACCGGGCCCTGGCCTGGGTCAGCCGCTACAGCCGCGACGTGCGGCCCGAGCTGGTGGTGCCCCCGGATCCGGGCTGGCTCTTCCTGACGATCCTGGGCGAATCGCTGGTGCCGGACTACCTGACGCAGCAGGTGCGGCGCTACGTGCGAGCGGCGGAGCTCGGCAAAGGCGGGGCCTGCCACACCTTCCGGCACACGATGGCGACGCTCATGCTCGAGGGCGGCGCGGACGTGCGCTACGTGCAGGAGATGCTCGGGCACGCGCACCTCGACTCGACGCAGGTGTACACGCGGGTCTCGATCCGAAAGCTGAAGGCGATCCACTCGGCGACGCACCCGGCGGCGAAGCTGCCGAAGGCCTCCGGCGAGAGCGAGTGAAGAGCGGCGCTGTGCGGCACTCGGCTCGGTAACCCGGCCGTTGGGGCAGACGGCGGCGAGCGCGTCTCTGAGCGCGCGCGCCCAAGGTGCGGCACTGGAGCGCGCCGCCGCAGCCCAACGCAGCGTTACCGAGCCCGCACGCGGTGCGAAACACTGGACGGCCGCCCGCGGGGGGACTTTTGCGGGTCCCCCCGCGGGCTCTGCGCGTCGGGGTGACGTCGCGGAGCGGCCAGTGGCGGCTGCGGCGAGATACGACACGGCCCGCGTGGGACCCCCCACGCGGGCCTCGGTGTCGGCGCGGGGCGGTGCTATCTTTGGCCGCATGAACGCCCTGAAGGCGCACGTGAAGAACGGGCAGATCGTGCTCGACGAGCCGGCGGAGCTCGCCGAGGGAATGCCGGTCAGCGTGTACCTGTGTGACTCGAGCGGAGACTCGCTGAACGACGAGGAGCGCGCAGCGCTGCACCGGTCGATTCGGCGCGGGCTCGCACAGGCCAACGCCGGCGAGCTGATCGACGCGGACGAGGTCCTGGCCGAGCTCGAGCGCTGACGTGGTCGTCCGTTTCGCTCCCGAGGCGCGTGACGCGATCCGCGAGAAACGCGCCTGGTGGGAGAGCAATCGAGACAAGGCTCCCACGCTCTTCCGAGACGAGCTCCGCGAAGTGGTGCTCAGGCTGCGCCGAGCACCACGTGAGGGCCAGCGGTACGCCGTCGAATCCGGCGAGCTCGTCTGGCGTTTGCTGATGCCCAAGACTCGGACTCACGTGTACTACCGCATCGACGCTGCCGGCGACGTGGACGTCGTCACGGTGTGGAACGCGCAGGGCGGGACCGCGCCCGACTTCTCCCCTTAGCCGCCGAAAACACGCGTCCCCGCGCGCATGCGCGGCAGCTCTCGCGTCTCGGCGCGCCCGAAGCTAAGCTGAAACTCGCGTCAGGGGTTTTCGTCGCTGCACGAGGATCTCGTGTCTGGTCTCTGAGTTTCTAAGCTGCGAAACGCGCCCGGGAAAACCGAGCTCGGCGCTGCGCGCTCGCGTCGGAGTCGAGCTTCACAGGGAAGGAAGAGGACGTCGAGGTTGGGTTGCAGTACTTCGGGAAGAGGTACTAC
>JAXLYN010000088.1:0-23606 GCA_046351435.1 Polyangiaceae bacterium | reverse complement strand
CGTCGAGCGAGTACTCCTCGGGCCCGGCGAGCTCCACGACACGCGTGCCTCGGGTGACGGGCTCGAGCAGCAGCTTGGCCGCGGTGCGCCCGATGTCCGGGGTCGCGATTTGGGAGATCTTCAGATCCGCGCGCAAGCCGTTGTACAGCGCACCGGCCTCGAGGGCGCCGGGGATGCTGCCGGCCCAGTTCTCCTGGAAGTAGGCCGCCCTGACGAACGTGCTCGGAACGCCCGACGCCGCGAGCCCTTGCTCGATGGGCTGGAGCGACGCGATGGGCCCTGTGCCGCTCGGGTGTTGCGCGCCCACCGACGACAGGAACACGACGTGCTCCGGCTTCGCGCGCTTCACCGCTTCCACGATGCCCTGCGCGAAAGCCTTCCGCGCCTCGGCGAACCCGGTGTCGGTCCAACCGAAGGGCGGCAGCAACAGATACGCGCCCTTCGCGCCGCTGAGGGCCCGAGTCAGGGCGTCCACGTCGGCGAGGTCGGTCACGGACACCTCCGCACCGGCCTGCGCGAAGCGCGAAGCCTTCTCGGCACTGCGCGCCAGGACCCGCACCCGCTGCTTTGCGGCCAAAAGCGTCTCCGCAGCCACCGCACCGGTCTTCCCCGAAACTCCAGCGATCACGAACATGGTCATCAGCTCCTTCTTGGGGCAGCGCGTGCCCCGACGACGAGCAGCATGGGTCCCGCCCGTGGATTCAGCCAATCGATAGTTGGCATGTGTATAATGCACAGGATGAATATTGCCGCGTTGGACCTGAATCTGCTCGTGGCCCTCGAGGCGCTCTTGGCGGAGAAGAACGTGACGCGGGCTTCGCGGCGCTTGGGCCTGTCCCAGCCCGCCACCAGCCACGCGCTCTCGCGGCTCAGGGACGTGTTCGCCGATCCGCTCTTGGTGCGGACGCCTCGCGGCATGCAGCCCACGACGCGTGCCACCGAGCTCGCGCCGCTGCTCCACGACGCGCTAGCGGCGGTGCGGCGCACGCTGGAGTCGCCCAAGGCCTTCTCGCCCGCCGAGAGCGAGCGGACCTTCAACGTGCTCATGGCCGACCAGGGCTCGTTTCTGATTCTGCCCGGACTGCTCGACGCCATCCGTCGCGAAGCGCCGCGGGTCTCGGTCGCGGTGAGACCGCTCTCCTTGCGGGACGTCGAGCAGCCCCTCGCCGACGGCACCCTCGACCTGGTCGTCGGTCCGTTCGCCGAAGATCGGCCGGGCCTGCGCCGCCAGCGCCTGATCCACGAGCGCTTCGTGTGCGTGATGCGCAAAGGGTCCGGCGCAGCGCGGGGCAAGCTCACCCTCGCCCGCTACTGCGAGCTGTCGCACCTCTTGGTCTCGCCCAGCGGCGAGCCCGGCAGCTTCATCGACAATCGATTGGCAGAGCTCGGCCGGAGGCGTCACGTGGCGCTCTACGTCCCGCAGTTCCTCGTGGCGCCCCACGGGGTCGCGCAGACGGAGCTGGTGTGGACCGCGCCCGAGCGCATCGCCCGCACCTACGCGGCGACCCTGCCCCTGGTGCTGCGCCCGGTGCCGCTCGGCGTCGACGGCTTCGTGGTGTCCCAGGTCTGGCACGAGCGGGTGGAGCGCGACCCCGCCCACCGCTGGTTCCGTGAAACGGTGGCGCAGGTGGCGCAGGCACAGGGTTGACCGGTTTGACCTCGGTGCGGACCGGGCGCGCCAAGTCGCTGAGCGCGTTCGTGAGCGATGCGCTGGATGAGAAGCTACGACGAGACGAGCTGACCGAAATCCTCGACTCCATGGACGCCGAGTTTGGGGCTCCCGGAAAGGCCGCGACAGCGTGGGCAAAGCGCGTACTAAAGCCGTAGTTCTCGACTCCGGCGCGTTGGTCGCGTTCGAAAAGGGGGACCCTCGAATGCGCAGAGCTCGGCTCGGGTGCTTCGGTCGGGCGCGAGCTGACAGCTCCGCACCGACATCTCCGCTCTGCTTTTGGACCGCGGGCTCGGGTGCTCGCTACGGCCGTTCGAGGACGATGCGCTGTTCGGCGCGATCTTCCACTTCGCTGCGGCTGAACGCCATCTTGCGATAACGCCCCTCGACCCAATCGTCGAGCATGTCGTCGAAGTGCGGGCTGTCTCGATCCGCCACGTTGCCCAAGGGGAAGTTGACCCACATCTCCGGGGTACCGTCGTCGTCGAAGCGGCTCACCATGCGTTCGACCGGGCCGTAGTCCGAGATCCACTTGTCGGGGATCTCGAAGTCGTGGCGGAAGACGCTGTGCGCCACGTTGATGGTGTTCTCGCCGCCGTCGCTGGGCACCGTCTGGAGCGGAATGCCCAGGCCGTAGGCGTTGTCGAAGTTGGTCACGTGCATGTCGCCCCAGCGGTAGCCCGCGTCCACGCTGCCAAAGCGATCGACGAGGAGCTTGGCGGTGTCGGAGAGCGCCAGGAGCACGATGCGATCCCGCCCTTCTTGCAGCACGTCTTCGCCCCGCGGGTAGCGGCCCGACAGCGCCAGGTCCGCGACCTTGAGCACGTAGAACGGCGCGGCTTCGAGCACGCGTTCGTAGAGCAGCGGGATCAAGTCGTCTTCCAGGGCGCGCTGCGTGGCGAAGTGGGCGAAGGCGTGGAAGGCCAGAGCGCCCTGGGAGTCCCGCACCATGCGCCGGTCCCAGGCTTGGAGCACTTGGACGAGCTTGCCGAGCTCGGGCCGACCGTCGAACTCCGCGAGAGCGGGGTCCTTGCCCACGTTGGCCCAGGCCTGGTCGAGCAGCTCGAGAAAACTGTCGGACATGCGGCAGCGACTGTCGGTCTGCAGCGCCTGCATGTCTTCCAGGGACACGTTGCCACGCTGGGTCAGTCGCCCGAGCTCCTCGTGGATGCGCTCGGCGCGGTAGCCGGGGTCGAAGAACGCGCCGTAGTACCAAGCGTCGTTGGTCGGATCACCATCGGCGGTGAAGCCGAAGGGATCGTTGTTGGCAGTGGCGAGCCAGCCCCGCGCGGCGGCGCGACCGTGGGGGAGCTGATCGGGCCCGAGGTTCCCGCCGGGCCAGAACGCCTTGGGGTCGTTGCCGTCCATCACGCGCCACGGCTCGCGGGTCTCGGCAATGGGCTGACGCTTGGGGACCTCGAGGCTCACGCGATAGGCGATGTCGTTCGCGTCGGCGCCGAGCCAGTTGTAGCTCATCTCCGGGATGCGCTGGACTGCGGCGTCGAATTCGTCCACCGATTCGGCGCGGTTCAATTCCAAGAAGTAGAGCGAGCTCCGCGCCTTGAACCCCGTCCAGCCGAGGAGCACGCCGCGACCGTCCGCGGTGAGTGGGACCGGCACGCCGGCGAAGGACGGGTCGAAGATCACGCCGTAGCCCGGCACATCGGTGATGGTGATCACCTGGTCCGAGCCATCGCGCACTTTGATGATCTCTTCCCGGCTCGTGGTGGGAACGACTTGATCTCCGAGCTTCGCGCCGTCGGGGCCGAGCTCGACCGCCCACAGGTCCATCACGTCGCCGAAGGCCGAGGTCGGCGCCCACGCCGCGCCCTGCGTGTGGCCGGCGAACAGGCCCGGGGCCGGCGCGAAGGCGAAGCCTTCGACGTCGAAGCTCCCGCCGCGGGCTTTGCTGTTCAAGTGCACGGCGTACATCGCGCCCATCAGCGTGAACACCAGGTGCGGATCACCGGCCAAGAGCGGCTTGCCGTTGTCGGTGAAGCGCCCGCTGACCGCCCAGTTGTTGCTGCCGGCCTTGGGCGCCGCGATCATCTTTTTCCACAGCGCTGGATCCTTCGCCCAAGCGGGCAGCGCGTGCGGCGTCTTCGTCGGGGGCGGGATCCGACTCTCCGCCTTGGGCAACGCGTCGGGGGGCATGTCCTCCGGAGCGACGGCCCAAGCCGGGAACGCTGGCTCGAACATCTCGATGGAGCTCAGCGTCTGGGGCGCGACCTCGTCGAGCAGGGTCACCAGGATCTCGAACAACAGGCTCTGATCGAGGCCGAGCTGGATCATCTTCTGGACGATGAACGGGTCGTCCTCGGTCAGGCCTCCGGCAGGAAGTCGAGCTCGTCGGCTCCGAAGCCGAACAGGCGCGGCACCACGCCGGAACGGATTTCCTCGACGCGGCGGTTGATGCCTTCGCGCCAAGCCTGCACCAGCGCCCAACGCTCCGGCTGGCTCTCGCGCATCAGGGCGGCGTCGGCGGCGCCCCAGCGCGGCAAGTCGAACAAACGCACCAGCTCGTCGTCCTGCAGAGTCGTGGCGCCGAAGGAGGCCTTTGAAATTGCCGCCCAGGATCTCCGAGCGCCGGCCGCGGGCGAAGCGCCGCCACATCTCGAGCTGCAGCATGCGGTCGCTGGCGAGCTGGTAGCCGTAGCCGTAGAAGAGATCACGATCGCTGGCTGCGTAGACGTGGGGAACCCCCATGTCGTCCACGATCACCTCG
Source organism: Polyangiaceae bacterium (assembly GCA_046351435.1). Lineage (GTDB taxonomy): Bacteria > Myxococcota_A > Polyangia > Polyangiales > Polyangiaceae > JADJKB01. The sequence goes on along the minus strand of JAXLYN010000088.1, from coordinate 19,212 downwards.
ATGCCCTGGCTCTCGCTGAACAAGGTCGTCGTCGCCGCCGCACCCGAGAGGCAGAGCGCGGCGGCGACGACGATGATCGATGAGTACCGAGCTGCCATCACATTGGCAGCGCGGCGCGGTACATCCGCGCAGGTCGCGCCTTCCGGCAGCTGGACCATGTCGTAGCTGGCGGACTTGACGCTGAATTTCGGTTGATTCTGGTCGATGAAGTCGCTCTCGCCGCTCGAGCACGCCTGGTTGTCGTTACGCTTGCAGCCGACGACGTGGCTGTCGAACATCACAAGACCTTCGCGTCTCCTTTCGCTGAAGTGCAACTGTCCCGAGTGCCGCCGAGTTGAATCGCGGTACGAGTGACGATGTAGACCTCGGTGGCGCGCTTGCCGTTGGGGTTCAGCGCTTCGAACAACCCGTGGGCAGCGCCTGGAACGGCGGATCCGTGCGCGGCACGGCCAAGATGCCGGGCTTGCCGTCACCGTCTTGATCGACCGAGCTGATTTGCTTGGCCGACGCCGGCCACGGAGCGCTGGGGTCGCTCATGGTGAGGCCGACCAGAGATCACAGGCTGCATCGTGATGGTGGCTCCGACGCCGAAGCCCGAGAGCGTGCCCTGCGCGCTGAACTTCGGCATGCTGGGCTTGTCCCAGACGCGTCGGGGATCACGGTTTGCACCATGCCGCCACCGGCGATGGCCGACTTGGTGAGCGCCGGGATCACGCTCCCACAAAGGCGTGACCTCGCCGGTCGCCGGGATCTCTCCGGTGCTGGGATCCGCCGTGCCGAAGTCGAGCACCGACTTGGTCCAGATGTACATGGTGCCGTTGCCCGCGGTGATGCCGGTCTGCGCCGGCCAGCTCACCTCGGCGATGATGCGATTGGCGCTGGTGGCGTGCTTCGCGTTGTCGTCGCAGCCGCTGCTCGAGCCGCCCGTGCCCACGCCGCCTCCGCCGGTGGCGCCCTCACCCGCCACCCCGCCGCTGCCGCCGCCGCCGCTCGCGGCTCCGCCGGAGCCCGTGGCCGCCGAGCCCCCGGCTCCGGAGGCGTTTCCGCGCCGCCCGCGTTCGCCGTGCCGCCCGCCGCGTTGCCGCCCGTCCCCGGCGTTTCGGCCGGATCGCCGCCGCCACACGCGAGCACGAACGGGGCGGTTGCCAGGCTGAAGATAGTGATGCCCAGACGAAGAGATAGCTCTTGCCTCATCGGTTGCCTCTCGGTTGACGCGGCGCGCGACTGCGACCGCATTTGAGGAACACCCCGGGTCGCACTCTTTGCACACGGACGCACCTCTGCGTGGCTGGGCTAGAGTCCCGCCGTGCCCCAGACGCTGATTGGCCAGGTGGAGCGCGTCACCTTCGAGAACGAAGGCGAGCTTTCGCGTGCTGCGCGTCGGGTCGCTGGAGAACGTGCCCTTTCCCGGCCCCATCGCCGTGGTGGGCACGCTGCCGGCGGTGGGGCCGGGGACGCGCGTGCGCCTAACCGGCGACTTCTTCAAAGATCCGCGCCATGGCGAGCAGTTCCGCGCCGACACGTTGGTGCCGCTGGATCCCGCGACGCTGGTCGGGCTCGAAAATACCTCGGCTCCGGGGTGATTCCGGGAGTCGGTCCCGGGATCGCGAAGCGCATCGTCGCGCGTTCGGGCCCGGGTCGTTGCGCGTGCTCGACGCGGACCCGACGCGCCTGCGCGAGATCCCCGGGATCGGTCCGCGCCGCATCGAAGAAATCCAGCGCACCTGGGCGACAAGCGGGAGCTCAGCAACGTGATGGTGCTGCTCCAGACCCACGGCGCGTCGCCCTCGCTCGCCGCGCGAATCGTGAAGCGCTACGGCGATCGCGCAGCGGCGGTCGTGCAGCGCTCGCCGTACCGGCTCGCCCTCGAGGTCTGGGGCGTCGGCTTCAAGACGGCGGATCGCATCGCGCGCTCTCTGGGCATCGCCGGCGATCACCCCGAGCGCATCCAAGCCGGCGTGGTCACGAGCTCGGCGCGTTGGCGGACCAGGGCCACGTCGCGGTGCCCCGCGAGGTCCTGGTCGAGCGCGCCGCGGCGATGCTGGAAGTGGACGTGGGTCACGTGGAGTCGGCCATCGACGCGCTCTGGGCCGGCGAGCACGTGGTGGTCGAAGACGGACGCCTGTTCTCGCGCGCCTGCACGCCGCCGAGTGCAGCGTCGCTGACGGAGGCGCGCGCTGCTCGACGCGCCGGGCCACGCGCTGCTCGGACTGAGCGGCGCCCATCCGCGAGTTCGAAGACAAGAGCGGCATCGCGCTCGCCCGGCCCAGCGCTCCGCAGTGGAAGCGGCGGCGAAGGACAAGCTCCTGGTCATCACCGGTGGGCCGGGCGTCGGCAAGACCACAATCGTGCGCGCGATCTTGGGCGTGCTCGGTCGCGCGAAGCTCAGCGTGCGCCTGGCGGCGCCCACGGGCCGCGCCGCGAAGCGCATGGCCGAGGCCACGGGGCACGACGCCAGCACGATCCACCGCCTGCTCGAGTTCGACCCCCGCAGCGGCGCGTTTCCAGCGCAACACCGAGCGCCCATCCAGGCCGACGCGCTGGTGGTCGACGAAGCGTCCATGATCGACGTGGGCCTGGCTGCAGCGCTGCTCAGCGCGGTGCCCAGCGCCGCTCGACTGGTGATCGTCGGCGACGCGGATCAGCTCCAGGCGTCGGCCCCGGCGCGGTGCTCCGGGATCTGATCGCGAGCGGCGTGGTGCCGGTCGTGCGCCTCACGGAGATCTTTCGTCAGGCCGAGCAGAGCCGCATCGTGCGCAACGCCCACCGCATCCTGCGCGGCGAAATGCCGGAAAGCGGCGGAGCCGACGAATCCGCCGACTTCTTCGTGGTCAACCGCCGGGACCCCGAAGAGGCGGCGGAGGTGGTGTGCGAGCTCGCGACCCAGCGCATCCCCAAACGCTTCGGCCTCGACCCGCGCCACGACATCCAGGTTCTCACGCCGATGCACCGTGGCCCCGCCGGGACCATCGCGCTGAACCAGCGCCTGCAAGACCTGATCAACCCCAACGGCACCGCGATCGAGCTCAGGGGCTCGAAGCTCCGCGTAGGCGACAAGGTCATGCAGACCAAGAACGACTACGAGCGCGACGTGTTCAACGGCGACGTGGGGCTCATCAGCCAGATTGTGCCTTTCGAGCGCAAGGTCCGCGTGCGCTTCGACGACCGCGAGGTCGAGTACGACGAGGCGGACCTCGACGCGCTCGTGCTCGCCTATGCCACGAGCATCCACAAGAGCCAGGGCAGCGAGTACCCCGCCGTGGTCATCCCCATGCTCACCACCCACTTCGTGATGCTCTCGCAAAATTTGCTGTACACCGCCGTCACGCGCGCCAAAAAGCTGTGCGTCCTGGTCTCGGACCCGCGCGCCATCGGGCTGGCGCTCTCCGAAAGCCGGCGCGAAGAGCGGAGCACCCGGCTTTCGGAACGCTTGCGCGCCGCCCTCCGCTGATCCCCGAGCCGCCCGGCATGGAGGAATTGCCAGCGTGGGGCCGTGCCCGGCGCTAGGATGCGGCCGCGCATGCAGAAGACCAGTCGACGCAGGCTGCTTCTGGGTTCCGCCGCGTGGATGCTCTCGGGCTGCCGCGACAAGTCCGGCCCGTCGGTTCCGGCGAGCGCGAGCGTGGCGCCGAGCGACGGACCGGCCATCGACTACTGGGCGCCGCCGCATCGTATCGAGCACATCGTGCTCATCATCAAAGAGAACCGCACCTACGACACGATCTTCGCCGACCTTGCGGGGGGCGACGGAGCCTTCGAGAGCTTGGAGGTGTGTCCGGACGAGCTGGAGCCGCTCCAACACGGCCGGACCATGGCTCTGCGCGACAAGGCCAAGCACCGGCGTTGCCGTCACGCGCCGGAGGCCACGCCCTACTATCACGCGCTCGCCCGCTCCTTCACGCTGTGCGATCGCTTCTTCTCCGAGGTTCGGGGTCCTTCGTTCCCGAACCACCAGATGCTGGTCGCCGGGGTGTACACCGAGCTCGACGATCCGGGCCCACCGCACAAGTGGCGCTGCCCGACGCACTGCTACAGCACCGACACCTTCCCCGAGCAGCTGGCGCGCCACGGCCGGACCTGGCGCGCCTACGCCAAGGAAGCTTTCGTGCCCGCGTTCGAAATGTATTCCGGTCTGGCGAACAGCTCGCAGATCGTGAGCTGGCGGGAGCTGGAGAAGGACGCCCGGACCGCGACGCTCCCCAACATGAGCTGGGTCTACTGCGAGTTCGGTGACAGCGAGCACCCGCCTGCATCCCTGTGTCGGGGCGAGCATTGGACCCGGCGCCTACTCGACGCCTTGATCGCGTCGCCTCAATGGCCGCGCACGGCCGTGTTCGTGCTCTGGGACGACTGGGGCGGGTTCTGGGACCACGTCGAGCCACCGGTGGTCGAGCGCGACCGACAAGAAGCAAGCCGTGCGTTGGGGACACCGCGTCCCGCTCTTGGTGATCTCGCCCTGGGCGAAGCGGGGTCACGTGTCCCACGCCGAGTCGAGCTTCCTGTCCGTCATCCGCTGGTCCTTCGAGACGCTCGGGGTACCGCTTCCGGAAGGCCGCATCCGAGCTTCGAAGTCCCTCGACGACTGCTTCGACCTGAGCCAGGGGCTGCCTCCCAAGCTCGAGCTGCCCCCAGCCCTGCCGTGCGATCAGGCCGACCACTGAGCTGACCATGACGTCGCGAGCCCGCCAGGGATCCATGCCCGCCTCCGCTGCCGCGCTGGTTCTCGCTCGCCTGATCGGCGGTTGCGCGGCGACGCCCACCCCGCAGCCGAGCGTCGAGAGCGCGACCGTCCCGAGCGCAACCGCAACGAGCACGACCGCGCCGAACGCGACCGCGCCGAGCGCCCCGAGCGCCACCGCGACCGGTGAGTGGGAAGACACCGAGGTCGAGCGCACTCACGGCGAGGCGAGCATGATCGGCGCGCGCGCGAGCTTTGCCATCGCGCTGCCAAGAGGCATTCCGGCTCCAAAGGGCAGCGAGGGGGCGACGATCTGGGAGGGTGAGGCGCGAGCCGGGCGCCGCTTTCACGTGCAGGTTTCGTTGCAGCGCTCCCCCAAGGATCTCGAAGCGGCCGCGGGGCTGGTGTCCACGGCCGGGGACGAGGAAGTGACCAAGTCGCGAACCGACGACGGCTATCGCGTCATCGCGACGAGCACACGCACAGCGCGAGTATTCCGCACCAAGAGCATGAACGAGCTGTCGTTGGTGTGCGAGGCCAGCATCACGGCGACTCGCGGCACGCTCACCGACACCGCGCGCGCCGCGCGTTGGCTCGACGAGGTGGTGTGCGGCTCGGTCCGGCCCATCGACTGAGGCTCGCAGAGCGAGATCCACTCCCGATTCTGGAGTATGGCTGGCGCATGAGCGTGGAGCTGAGCCGACGAGGGTTGTGTCTGGGAGCCGCGGCGGCGGTCGCCGAGGCGTGCACGCCGAGCCCGCGCCCGGCGGCGCCGCCCGCGCCGACGTCGGCCCGCGCGCACGCCGAGCCCAAGCCTCCGCCGCCCGCGGCCCGCGCGGCCATCGAGGCCATCGAGGCGCAAGTGGGCGGTCGAGTCGGGGTGTTCGCCCTGGACACGGGCAGCGGCCACCAAGTGGAGCACCGGGCCGACGAGCGCTTCGCGATGTGCTCGACCTTCAAGTGGGCACTGGTCGCTGCGGTGCTGGCCCGGGTCGATCGCGGCGAGCTGTCCCTGGGCGAGCGCGTGACCTTCGCCGAGAGCGAAGTGCTCGAGTACGCCCCGCTGACGAGGAAGAGCCTGGGCAACGGCTCGGATGGGCCGGACCGCGGGACGCTGAGCCTCGAGGCGCTGGCCGAGGCCGCCATCACCATCAGTGACAACACAGCGGCCAACTTGTTGCTCGCGCGGATCGACGGGCCCCGCGGAATGACGGAGTTCTTTCGCCGAGCCGGTGACGACGTGACGCGACTCGATCGCGACGAGCCCACTCTGAACACGAACCTGCCCGACGATCCCCGAGACACCACCTCACCCCGAGCGATGGTCGGCGCGATGAAGCGGGTGTTGCTCGGCGACGTCCTGTCCCGGGAGAGCCGCGAGCGGCTGCTCGGTTGGATGAAGGCCAGCCAGACGGGGCTCGAACGGCTGCGCAAGGGCCTACCCGCGGACTGGATGGCGGGCGACAAGACGGGGACGGGTAACCGCGGCGCGGCGAACGACCTCTGCATCGCCTGGCCGCCGGGCCGCGCCCCGATTCTGATCGCGGCGTACCTGAGCGACGGCACTGCGGAGCTGCCGCGACTGAACGCGGCCCATGCCAAGCTCGCCGAAATCGTCGTGGCTTCCCTCGCCTCGCCGGGAGAGCAGAAACGACCGTGAGCTCGACGAGCGAACCTTCCGGTGAGCGGGCGGAGGAAGCGCGGGGTGTGCGCGTCGCACGAGCGCGACGCGGGCTCGCGGTCTATCTCGGAGCGACGGTCGTCCTGTCGGGTGTCGTGATCCAACGCTTGCTCGCGAGCGGCGCGCCCATCGCGAGCCAGCCTTGGCTCGTGTTCGCGCTGATGTGGTCCCCCGGAGTGGCGTCCCTCGTCACCCGGGCCGTGCTGAGGGAGGGGTTTGCCGACGTCTCCTTCCGACTTCCGGCGCGCGGATGGCGCAGCGAGCTCCTCTTGGCCTGGCTCTGGCCCCTGGGCGTCGGCTGCATCGCCTATGGCTTGGCCTGGGCCACGAAGCTCGAGACCTTCGCCGCCCGAAACCACTTGTTCGGAGCCTCGATGTCGACGCCGGTCGCGTTCGCGCTGTCGATCGCCGTGAGCCTGACCATCGCGACCGTGTTCGGCGCGGTCTTCGCTTTGGGCGAGGAGCTGGGCTGGCGCGGCTACATGCTCACGCGCCTGATCGACGCAGGCGTCCCCGGCCAGTGCTGGTGTCCGCGGTGATCTGGTGGGCCTATCACCTGCCGTTGATCCTGAGCGGCCAGTACGCCGCGGGGAAGCACCCCGCCGTCTCTGCGTTGATCTTCGGTGCGTCCGTGACCGCGGGGGATACTTCGCGGCCCGAGTGCGATTGGCCTCCGGCAGCCTCTGGCCGGCGGTGCTGTTCCACGCGGCGTGGAACGCCACCATCCAGGGCACGTTCGACTACTTCACCGTGGGAGGCGATCCGTCCACGGCAGCACGGTCTGGACGGGGGAAGGCGGCATCCTGGTCGCGGTGGTCAGTGTGCTCGGAGCGCTCTGGGTCTTCCGCCGGCCGCTGCCCATCCGACGCAACCCGGGGACGCCGGCGACAGCATCTCGCTGTCCAGCGCGTGAAGCGAGCGGCTCGCGTCACGCTGGCGTCGCGCTCGGCTTGTGCGTGATGCGCACCAGCGCTTCGCGGGGCGGCTCCGGGCGGCTCCGGCGCGTCGAGGGGCTCCTCGACCAGCTCGAAGCGACCATTGTCGAACGGGAGCCCCAGCGCGGCCGTCGCGGGCACCAAGCGCTCGCGCACCCCGCGCTTGGCCAGCGTACGCGCTCGGTAGTGACAGTACGGGTTGTTCCCCGGGCGCCCCAGCAACGCATGGGCCGTGAAGGTGCAGCCGCCCATGCACGGGTCCGCGAACTCACAGCTCCGACAAAAACCCCAAGATCGTCCAAGCCGCGGTGGCGCGCGAAGGCGACCTCGGCAGAGCCATGCCAGATCTCGGCCAGCGAGCGCTGGCGCAGGTTGCCGCCCACGTAGGCTGCGCTCTGCAGCGAAGGGCAACCTTTGACGTCACCGTGAGACTCGATGCCGAGCACCAAGCGACCCGCCTGACAGCCCGCGAAGTGATCGCGACCGCCGCGCTCGTAGGAGCGCAACAGCGCCTCCTCCGGTCCGAAGTAGCCGAGGTTGTTGCCGGGCATGAGCACGATGCCTTCGTCGTACGCGCGCTCTTTGAGCTTCGCGATGCGCGGTACGAGATCAACAAGTCGTGCGGCTGCAGCATCAAGTCGGTGCGGTCCGCCGCGCGCCCGAGGGGCGCAGTGAGCTGGATCTGCCAGGCCGAGATGCCCGCACCCTTCAAGAGCTCGTACAGCGGCTCGAGCTCGAAGCGGTTGGCGCGGTTCAGGTTGATGGTGGAGCCGACCTTGACACCCGCGTCGCGCAACGCGCGCAGGGCCGACAGCGCCTCCCGCTGGCTGCCACGGGCGTTGCGCAGTCGATCGTGAGTGGCTTCGAGCCCGTCCACGCTCACCGACGCGCTCTGCAGGCCCGCGTTCGCCATCTCGCGCGCCAGCTCCGGCGTGACGTCACGGCCGCCGGTGGTCAGCTGGCGCGCCACGCCGTGATCGCGCAGCGCCGACAGAACCTGCAAGAAACCCGGGTGCAGGTAGGCCTCACCGCCGAGCAGCACGACCTCGCGGGCGCCGAGCTCGGCCAGCTCGCGAGCGACGCGCACGGCCTCGTCGGTGTCGAGCTCGTCCTCGCGCGCCACTCCCGCGCGCGAGCCGCAGTGGTGGCAAGCGTGGTTGCAACGCAGCGTGAGCTCCCACACCACGTAGGCGGGAAACCAGCGTTCGGGGACGATCGGGACGCGCCGGTGAGTCACGAACCGGGCGGGTTCCCAGGCGGCGGCTGTGCGAAAGCGGGGTCGCCGGTGGCGGTGTTCGCCGGTTGCAGCGGTTGTGCGGGCTGCATGGGTTGGGCCGGCGGAGCGCAGCCCGGATCGTTGGGCTGCCCCGTGTTGGGATCGGTGCTGCAGGGCTCCGCCGGTTGCGGCGGCGGGCCGTAGGAGTGAGGCGGACCGCCGTAGCAAGCCATCAACGTCACTGCGACAGCGCCGCCGGTGGCGACCTTCAAGCACGTGCTGACGACTCGGCCCAGGCGCGAGTCGGTGGTGCCGCGATCACAGTGCGGGCAATGGGAGGCGCTCGCCGGGACGAAGCCACGGCAGTGCGCGCAAATGACCAGTGACGACATGGCGACCTCGAAGTGAAACCGAGCGAGCTCGGATCATCTTACACTTGGCGCTGCACGACGCAGGCTGTTTTGTGCTAGCCAGGCCGGATGAGGGCGAGGGCCTTTTTCGGGGTGGTCGGGGGCTGGTGTCTCATCGCGGCGTGTCATCAGGCGGCGCCGCCCAGCGCCGGCACGGCGCCGGGAGCGGCGAAGCCCGTCGCAGCCGACGCCAGCGGACGCTGTCAAGGCGGAGACGCGGGCGCCTGCAAGGAGCTCGGTGACGCACATCGCAACGGCGCCGCGGGCACGGCCAAGGATCCCGCGCGCGCCGCCGACTTCTACGCCAAGGCCTGCGAGCTCTCCAACGGGCCCTCATGCGACGCCCTCGCGATGATGTACTACGGCGGCGAAGGCGTGGCGAAGGACGAGCGCAAGGGCGACTCCCTCGAAGATCGTGCATGCACGCTCAAGCACGCTCCGGCTTGCTTCGGTCTGGCGTACGTCCTCGCGACGGACGTGAACAAGATCATGGCCGGTCAAGTCCAGCTGCCGCCCGAGCAGCAGGACAAGGCCGTGGACGACGCGCGCAATGGCGCTCTGAAGTACCTCAAGGCCGCGTGCGATCTCGGGAACAAGTGCGCGTGCCTCGCGCTCCAGACCGGCGATTGCAAGCAGCCCGACGCGTGTTCGGAGTCGGGCCCGGACGGGTCGTGCTTGGTCAAGTGCGCGGAGGAGCCCGGCTGTCAGTTCGGCACGTTCGCGGTGCTGGGGGGTTGACGAGACGGGTCGAGGTCGAGAGTGGACCATCGCGCTACGGTGTCACCTCCACCTTCAATCCCTGAAACCACTGCGATCCGCCCGCCATCAACCTGAAGCTCACCTGGCCGGGCTGAGTCGGGAGCTGCAAGTCGTCCCACCCGGCCAACGTCGCCAGCCCCGCGAGACCAAACCTCACGACCGTCGATCGGACATCCAGTGGCGTCATCGCCTTTGAATGGCCGCTCCTCGGATCTCCTTCACGAGAAAGGACGGCGGGCGCCCCGCCGGCGCCGCCTCGCTCCCTGCAGAATGAGCGCCGCCGAGATCGCGATCGCTGCCTCGGCACCGCCCGCGCCGTGCCCCACGGCGATGCACCCACAGCCGCCCGCGGAGTCGTCCCCCGAGGTACCGGCACCACCCGTCCCGCCGGTCCCGGCGCTGCTGGTCCCGCCGCTACTGGTCCCGCCGCTATTGGTCCCGCCGCTATTGGTCCCGCCGCTGTAGGTACCGCCGCTGCTGGTGCCGCCGCTATTGCTACCGCCGAGCCCGAAGCATTCGGGGCCGCCTTGCAGCTCGCCCCACTTCGCGTCGTACTGGGCGAGCACCTGCTCGCAGGCGTCCAAGGCCGCCGAGGAGAGCGCTTGGTCAAGATCGGCGTGGGTAGCGGACCCGGAATCGAAACGATTTGCGGAAACGAGCACACGCTCGCCGGAATGCTGACCGTCGCTCCATCCGGCGCCGCGACGAACCAGACCAACGCCTGTCCATTGCCGGAGTTCCAGCGCGCGTACACGATGTCGCTCGGCCCGAGACCCGCGGGATCGACGAGCGGCACGACGTCGTTCACCTGGACGCCCGTCACCGGACCGAAGATCGCGGAGACCGCGAGGCCCGCTCCGCCGTCGCCCAGCGGGGCAGGCGTTCCCTTGAGCATCCCCGAGACGATGGCGGCAGGGCACACGCACAGGTCGGCCGGCGTTCCACAATAGGACGGCTGGATGCGCGCCGCCTCGTCCAGCGTGAGCCCATTTTCGTCGAGCCACGTGACCAGCTCGGGCACCGCGGCCAAATCCCGGATGCGCGCGTAGTTGGCCGTACGAGCCACGTGTTGCACGAGCTCCCGCGCTCGAGCGCTGGTCCCCTCCATCAAGTGGGCCATCGCGCAGCGCACGCCGCCCTCGTCGATGAAGTGCGGCAAGAGCCTCCCAGGGAAGCGCCGGTTCTTGGGAAACTCGGCGCGCCGCCGGTAGGCCTCGAGCCGCTCGAGGTGCCGGGCGCGGGCGCGACGTTGCGAAGGACCGAGACGGGGCGAGGTTCGAGCGCCGAGCTCCCCGAGCACCCGAACGAAGTGCGCGTCGAGCCGGGCGACCTCGGCCGGCGCGCTCAGAAATACCGGGCTCATGCTGACCCGAGTGTACGCAGCGCGGGACGACCGAGTTTCTCGGGTCACGAAATCCGCAGGTCGCTGCGGAGCTGCCGCGACGCGCCCACGCGGTGCGTCGTGCGGCTGACACGCCCGAGCCAGCGCCGTTCGACCCGGGCCCGGCGCCCCCGCCAGATTCATCGCCACCGAACGGGGCAACCGAGGTCACGGCCTGCCCGCCACCGGGCTGACGGCTGACGCTTCACTCCGCCGTCGCGGCCAACCTCTGCTTCGCCTGTGCAGCGTGGACCGAGCCGGGGAACTTCGCCAAGAGCTCTTGCCATGCGGCGCGCTCGTCGGCGGTGCGACCGAGCTTCTGCAATGACAGCGCGCGCCCGACGATGGCCTCCTCGGTCACAGCGCCCTTCGAGCCTTCCTTCAAGTACTTGTCGAACTCACCCAGGGCTTCGTTGGGATCCTTCTTGTCGAGCATGAGCTGACCCAGCATCACGCGCGACGCCTTCGCTTCGCGGGACTCGGGGTAGCGGGCTTGCAGGTTGCGGTACAGGCGAATGGCTTCGGCGTCGTTCTTGTCGCGGCGAGCTTGGTTCGCGCTGGCGAAGAGCTCCGCGGCGCTGGGCGGGCGCTCGGCGGCTTTGGGCTTGTTCGAGGGCTCGGGATCCGGCAGCGGCGAGACCGCGAGCTCGGGCTCCGAGGCGGGCTCTCCGGCTTTGACGATGGGGGGCGGAGCCGGGGCCTCGACGACCGGCGAGGGAACATCGAGACGAATCGGAGCTTCGCTCTTCGCGGGCGAGCGCGTGTACGCGGCCACGGCGGCCACCGTGGCGAGCACTGCCGCTGCGGCCAAGAGCCAGACCGTGCGCGGCGAGCGGCGCGGGCGCGCCGGGGAACGGGCGAGAGCGCCGTCGATGGCGCGATCGAGGATCGGATCGTCGTCGGCCGCGTCGAGCTCGGCATCGAAATCGCTCCGGGCGCTGCGCTCGAGACGACAGGACGCGCACTCGGCCGCGTGGGCGTCGAGGCGCTCGCGCTCGCTCTCGGTGAGCCGGCCTTCGCGCTCGCGATCGAGCAGCTCTTCGGGGTGCAGGTCGATGGTGCTCATGCTCGGATCTCCAGGGTCTCGCTCAAAACGGGGTCGGCCTCGATGCGCTCGCGCAGCGCTTCCTTGGCCAGGCGCATGCGGCTGCGCACGGTGTTCTCCGGCACGCCGGTCAGCTTCGCGGTCTCTTCCAGGGACAGGCCCAAGATCGATCGCGCCACCAGCGTCTCGGCCTGGGCCTCGGGCAAGCTGTCCAGAAGCGATCGCAAGAGCGCCCGGCGCCGGGTCGCGAGGACCTCGTCGGCTTGGGGTGCATCGCTGGTCGTGCTCTCGGGCGCGCTCTCGATCTCGTCCAGGGGACCGGTGCGCGTGCGATGCTTGCGCCGGGCCGCGATGGCCGCGCGCAAAGTGATGCGCACGGCATAACCTTCCACCTCGCCGTCACCACGAAAGCTGTCGAGGGCGCGGACCACCAGCACCAGCGCTTCCTGCAACGTGTCTTCGAGCTCGGGGTGGCGCCCTCCGAGCACGCCACGGACCACCCTCGACAGGCGCGGCCCGAGTGCCTGCAGCAAGCGGCGAAGCGCAGCCCGATCCCCGGCCTGTGCCGCCCGGGCGAGCTCGGCCAGTGGGTCCACGCGTGCAGGAGCCCGCTCCACGGCGGTAGTATCCTCGGGGACCATGAGGGCGAGCACTCGTTCCACGTTCGCTCCATGGGATTGGGGGCTCCGGGGGCCCCGGACCGATCACTCTCCGCGCCGGTTCTTCGCCCTCGCAGTTTTTGTCGCGTGTTTACTTGCGGTTGCGACTGCGGCCGGACAGGAGAAGAAGTCCGTCGATCTGCTGCTGGCCGGCCCCAGCGCCCGGGTCGAGAGCATGGAGCACGCCCTGGCCGAGCCCCTCGGCCGGCTGGCCGTGAACGTCCGCTCTTCCCGCGCCGACGCGGTGGATCCCAAGAGCGTGATCGATCCGAGCGCGGATCGCAGCGACGCGTTCGTGCGGGTGTGGGTCGACGTCAGCGCGAGCGATCACGTCACCCTCTACTTCGTGGACGCGGCGTGGGAGCGCATCCTGGTCCGCCACGTGCCCACCCCGAACGCACTGGACGAGGTCGAGCGCGAAGAGATCGCTCAGATCGTGCGCTCCGCCGTCGAAGCGCTGCTCGGCGGAGCCAAGCTCGGGATCACGCGGGACGAAGCGCGAGCCGAGCTCCTGCCCAAGCCCTCGCACGAGTCGCCAGCTCCGCCACCTCCCGCGCCCAAGGCCCCCGCGCGAAAGCCGGCCCGCGCCGGGGCAGCTCCACCCCAACCCCACTCGCTCGGAGTCGATGCCGGTGCGTTCTACGAAGGTGCGAGGTCTACGCGGCTCGCTCTGGCACGGCCCGGGTCTCATCGCCGGCGTGGAGAGGAGGGACGAGCTGGCCTTGGGAGGCCGGGTCACGCTGCAATACCGCACGCCGGTCACCATCGAAGGCGACCACCTCGGGGCGCGGCTGCAAGCGTTGGCGATGCGCGCCCCTCGCGCGCGGCGAGTGGTCGACAGGCGGCTTCGGGGTCTCGGCCGCAGCAGGTGCCGGGTTGGATCTGACCCTCACCGATCCCCTCCCGGTCGGTGGCCAAGCCGTCGCGGGAGACTCGAAGTGGGACGCCGTGCCCGTCGCGCGGCTGCTCGGTGGCGCGGGCTACAGCGGCGGCGGCGTCGGGGTCTGGCCGGTGGTGGGCCTGGACGTCGACCTGATCGAGGTGCGCCACGTCGGCGTGCGCAATGGCAGGAAATACGCGGTTTTCGAGGTTTCCCGGGCGCGGCCCTTCGTCGGATTGGAGCTCACGGTCGCTCCGAATCACGATTGAGCAGACGCTAGGTCTTGCTGCGCCGGAGCAGCTCCTGAGCAGCATGCTTTTCGAACCACGCTCGGATTTCGTGCCACTTCTTGCGGCTCAATCCACGCGGTGACTTCGGATCGGCCTCGGCATCTTCGAACCAAGAAAGCGCACGAAGCACGTGGTACAGGTCCGCCTCCGAGACTCCGTACTTCTGCAGGTAGTCATTGCACGCGGCGTGCAGGGTGAGACGCGTGCGAGTCAGGATCTCGTGGAGATCCCAGTAGTCGCGACGGACTCCCCGCTTCGCGATGGCAGCGAGCTTCATGACCGCGAGATCGCGCAGACCCGCCACAGGCACGCCCTCCGGACCGGCCTTTGGACGCACGAGCCCGCGGTAGGGATAGCGAACCACGTCGACGACGGAATCAGCGAGCCGCAGCTTCAGCGTCGCGTCCGACTGTGAAACGACTTCGGCCCCGAGGGCCTTCACTGCACCGCGCCGGAGACCATCGAGATCGAGATCGGGATCGGACGAGAACAAATCGAGATCGTTCGAAACGCGGTGCCCAAGGTGACAGGCTATGGCCGCACCACCCGCTAGATACACACCCCCGAGCAGGCCGGCCTGCTTCAGCCCGGCCAAGGCGCGGCGTTGGCCAGCCGTGAGCGTCGCGGGCGCCGCCACGTTTCGTCCCTTGCGTTCAGTGCTCCGCGCCACAGCGCAATGGTCCTTGGAGAGATCTCCGGATGAGCCTCGTCCCGGAAGAATTGGTGGATTCGCTCGAGCCCGTAGCGCCGAACGCACCAGCGCACGTCCTCGAGGCGGCCCTGCTCGAGGACTCGGCCAAGGACGAGGCGCGCGTCGCGTTCCGGATCGAGATCCGACGGGCGGTGCTCGGGGAAGAGCCACGCCAGGGAACGCGGGATGGCCACGCCCGCGAGCGTACCACGCCCTCGCCCCTCCGGAGCCCACTCCCACCCCGACAACACCCGCATTTTAGCGGATTTCCCCGTGCGCTTGGAGGTCACCGGGCCCCCGCATCATCATGCAGTGATCGCTTTGTCCCACAGCCGCCCCCATTACCCACCAGGAGGATCGATGCGCTTTCGAATCGCCTTTTGGGGCATCTTGGCGGCGGGGTGGATCGTGGGCTGCGGCGCGGCGACCGAGCGCTCCCTGGGCAACGATGGAACCGGCGCGTCCTCGGGCAGCGGCGGCGGGGGCACCGGCGGCATCGGCGTCGGCGGCACCGGCGGCGACAGCTGCGGCCTCTGCCTCGCCAACAGCTACACCGATTGCTCCACCGGCTTCACGGTGACCAAGAAGTGCGACAAGTCCTGCACCCCGAACGTGGGCTGCACGGCGTGCTCGCCGACGGGAACCATGTGTGTCGGCAACGAGGTGCACAAGTGCAGCGGTGACGGCGTCGCCGGCGACAAGGTGCAAGCCTGCGACGGCAGCAAGGGCGAGATCTGCAACAACGGCGCCTGCAAGAACGGCTGCGAGCTCTCGACCGAGCAACCCTCCAACGTGGGCTGCGAGTTCTTCGCCGTCGATCTCGATCTCTCCGACGGCATCAGCAAGCCCGGCAGCGGCCCCTGGGGCGTGGTCTTGGCCAACGCCGGCGAGGCCGCCGCGGACGTGGTGATCGAAAAGAACGACGCCCCCCTCGGCGCGACCCCCAACGCGGTCATGATCCACCAGACCACCATCCAGCCCGGCACCCTCGAAGAGTACGAGATGCCGGTCCTGATCACGGACTGCGGCCAAGCCCCGGACGACTGGAACGCGCCGGGCACCTGCCTCTCGACACACTCCTTCCGCATCACGAGCACGGTTCCCATCGTGGTCTATCAGTTCAACAACCTGATCCACGGCTTCTCGACCGACGCCTCGCTGCTCTTGCCCACCACCTCGCTCGGCACCAAGTACCGCGTCACGGGTTGGCCCGTGGCCCACTCCTTCCCCTCGCCCGGGGCCTTCGTTCAGCGCTCCTACGTGACCGTGATCGGCACGCGCCCGAACACCAAGGTGACGGTGAAGCCGTCCTGGCGCGTCCGCGGCAACCCGCCCATCGCCGCCACCGCCCCGGGCGGCCTGATCACCGTGAACATGAACCCCTTCGACGTCCTGAACCTCGAGTCCGACGACGCGACGATTCAGGAGTGCATGAACACCACGCCGCCGTACTGCGCCGACATGACCGGCACGGCCGTGGACTCGAACCAACCCGTCGCGGTCTTCAGCGGCACCGAAGAATCCGGCGTGGGCATCCCCTACGGCGACCCCCTTCCCCCGAGCTGGAGCGAGAGCTCCAGCGGCTGCTGCAACCAGCACCTCGAGGAGCAGCTCTTCCCCGTCGAGTCCTTCGGCAAGAAGTTCCTGGTCACGCGCGGCCCCATCCGCTCCAACCCCGAGTTCACCTGGTGGGAGGAGCCCGACATCCTGCGCTTCGTCGGCGCTGCCGCCCCCGCCGAGGTCACCACCAACCTCCCCGCGCCCCTCGACCACTTCACGCTCCAACCGGGCGAAGTGAAGGACACGGGCACCACCAAGGACATCGTCGTGACCTCCACCGAGCCCATCGTGGTCGCGCAGTTCCTGGTCGGCGAAGGCTACGTGGAGCCCCAACCCAAAAGGCGACCCGTCCTTCACGATCTTCCCCGCGGTGGAGCAAGCCCGCACCGAATACGTGTTCCTCTCCCCGCCGCTTGGAAGGAGAACTGGGTGGTGATCGGCACCGAGACCGACAACACCATCAGCCTCGACGGCATGCCCCCCGCGGGCTGCAAGGTCGCCCCGGCGGGAACGCTCGACGGCAAACAATACGAAGCGCGCCGCTGCCCGTTGAAGGCCGGAGTGCACCGCATGTCGGGAACGTCGCCGTTCCGAATCGAGCCTACGGCTGTTCGATGCCGGCGCGATGCCTTCGCGGGCGGCGCGGACATCAAGAAGATCTATACGCCGCCTCCGATTCTTTGAGGGTGTCGTGGTGGTGTGGGGACACAAGCTAGGGCTTCGGGGCGCGCGGCCCTTGGGCTGAGCGGGCTGCGGGACGGCGTCCGAGGGTCGGGGCCCGAGACCGGGGGTGTGTCGTCCGGAAAATACTCAGCATGACAAGCTTTGCGGCGGGCACACAGGGGGCCAGACCGGGCGCTCCTCCGCCGATTCTCTGAGGTTGTTGTTGGTGTGGAGCTGTCGCGTCGCGGTGCGAGCGGCCTCTGCGCTGGCGAGACGTGTCCGTGCTCGCCCCTTAGTCCTCGGCCCGCACGCTTGGCGCGACTGTGAATGACCTCGGTCGCCCCGTGCGGGCCTGCGGAAGGGGCTGCGCCGGACACATTCTCGCCAGCGCGCCGGCCGCCAACCGGGATGCGGAGGGCGGCACAGAACAGAGCGAGGGACGGCTCGAGCGACGCTTCAGTGACAACCGGGTTTGAGCGAAACGTCTCGGGCGCGAAGCAACACCACCCCATTTGCCGGGATCTGAAAGAATCGCCCTGCTGGCGCTCGCAGTTGCCCTAGCGCAGGACGTCGCGACGAGACGACGATGTGCGTCACCTTCCAGCGATCGACCTGGGCAGTGATCGCTTCGGCATCACCGCTGGGAATTTGCACGCTGCGAAAGCCCGTGAGCTCAGTGAGCTCCCATGGGTCGCGGGTCATGACCACGACCTCCCGGTCGATACACTCGCTTCGCGGGAAAGCGCTGCGTGGAGGCCGGCTAGGCCATCGCCGACCTCGTTGTCGGCCTCGACGATGCGCTCGGGCACACCATGCGAGTCGAAGTAGCTCGGAGCAACAAGCAGGGTGGCGGAGAGCAGCAGCTTGCCGACGCTCCGAAGGCGCAACTGGTCGATGCCATGCACGGCGGTAACCATCGCGAACGGCATGAGCGCGGGCAGCGATCGCGTGAAAGCACCTGCTGCAGAAACGACGGGTGTCACCACCGCGTGAGTGCAGACGAGCGCGACCGTGAACAGAACGCCAAAGAACAGTCCCCCCCGACCTACATTCTCCCACACGCCAAATGCGTCGGTTTGCCATGGCCATTCCCGCGAACGCGATCGCCGCAATACTCGTGATGCTCCCAACCTCGTGGACGCCTGTCTTGATTCTCTCGCCGATGGCGTCATAGCGACCGCTAATGAGCTTCTTCGCACCGAGCGCGAAGAAGGCATCAAGCCGTGCGGTCGGGGGCGAGGCGAAGAGATCTTCGTAGACGAGGAGAAATGGGAGGCGACCGTAGGAGGGAAACGCGCGGCCGGTGTGCAGATACATCACCAAGCCGAACGGGACCGCGACACACAGATACCCGAGCAAGATCCTCGCGGCTGAACTCAGTCGCGACCCAGCGGCCTCGGAAGCGCACACCCAAACCACGGCAACCGGCAACAGCAACAACCCATCGTTTCTCGAGAGATGAGCAAGTCCGATCGCGATTCCTCCCACGAGAAGTCGCCAGCGCGGCGAGGGTGGCCCAATCACCATGCTCGCGGCCATGACTACCCAGAACGCGAAGCACATGCTCGATTCCGTCGTGACGCTGAAGCGCGCTACCGGAGACGCGAGAAACACCAGCGCGGCGCTGGCCGGAGCGACCCACAGCCGAGCACCGATACGCCGAGCCAAGAGCCAAGTTGCCGCCGCGACGGCGACAGAGAGCCAAACGTTGGTCGCCACCGCCGTTGCCGGGCTCAGCCCGAAGATTCTCATGGGCACCGCCATCACCAGGGCGGGGATGGGCATCCAGTAATCTGGCGCGAAGTGAGTCAGTTCGCGAGGTGGCGACTGGAAGTGCCAGACGTAGTCGATGACCATCCCGCGGCCCAACGCGATGTTCTTGGCTCGCGAATAGTAGAACGCCGCGTCAGCGTGACCTGGAAATTTGGCCGTCCCGGCAGCCCGCAACCTCTCGGAAAGCACTGCGACGCAAACAGCGAAGAGCGCGAGGGCAGTCAACAGTGCGAGTCGCGTCTCGACAGAACTTCGCCCGAGCCGCTCGCGGATCCACGTCCACTTCCCCGCCCTTCTCAGGAAGCCAGTCAAAGCCTTCACCTTAATCGCGTCGTCGGGGGCTGCCCTCGATGTGAGCCTTACGGTAGCGGACTCTGGGATGCTCTGGAACTTAGGTGAGCGCGCTCCTACGACAGGGGCGAATCCGCGGAAGAGCGCCCCTCAGCGCCCAAGCTCCGCCAACACGCGGGCGACCGCTGCAGGCAGGTTGCGCATGACAAGCGCCGCATCCAACCTCAGCACCCGATAACCCAGCCTCGCGAGCACGCGGTCCCGGCGGGCATCCGCAGCGCGGCGCTGCGCATGATGCGA
>JAXLYN010000087.1:0-24949 GCA_046351435.1 Polyangiaceae bacterium | reverse complement strand
CGACCGCCGCTTGCACGACGCCCACACGAAGCACCGGCAGCCCACGCAAGCTCTCGTCCACTTGGGACATGCGCACCGCGCCGACGGCGCACAGAACCGCGACGATCCCGACGCCCAGCGCGGGCGCGACGAACGGGCGACCTCCGAGGGAGGGCGGAGCGGCCCGCGCCACGAAGCGCACGAGTGGGCTCGAGAGCAGCGCGCACGCGACCGCGATGAGGAACGACACGCCCTTTTCACCGATCCACTCCGCGACCTGCACGAGGGCCGGCCAGGGCGACAAGAGGCCTGCGGGCGTCCACGCGATGACGAAGACCATGCTGATGGCGATGAGCGTCCCGAGACCGAAACCCAGGTGCCGATCGAGTCCGCTCTTCTGCTCGAGGTAGCGGGCGGCGGCCATACCGATGGCCCACGTGCCCGCCTGCACCAGCGCGAGCAGGAACAGGGCCAAGACGCCGAGGGCGAGCCCCAGATCGGTGAAGCGCACGATGACGCTGGGAATGAAGCGGAGCCCGACGAGGCCAGCGCTCGTGGCCCAGATGGCGGCCATGAATGCGCTCGCGCGCACACGCACCACCGATTGGCTCGCGACGAACAGCGCCCCCAAGCCCAGAAACACGGCGGGGTAGAAGTCGGTGGGCGGCGACGAGAGCGCGAAAACGACCCCCCCGAGACTCGCCACGAGCGGGGCGCGCCAGCGTCGACCCGGTGCTGTGTCGCTCATGCGGACTCCACGCTAACACGCGGAGTGGCCGAAGATTCCTCGCGCCACCGCACGCCGGAGCGGCGCGGACGCATTTTCGGATCTGTCGCCTGCGCGACAGCGCTCATGTAGCGTGTGCACATGCCCGGGTGCCCCATCGACTTCGCGTTCGAGGTGTTCGCGAAGCGCGATCTCGGAGACTTGCCCGAGGTGACCGGTGCGCCCGAGTGGCTCGTGGTGAGCATGCACCACCGAGCCGAAGAGCCGGACCTGTTCGAGCTCGCTCCCGAGCTCGAACAAGAGCTCGACCGCGCGGCGCGTGCCTCGCTGCGAGCGGCACCCTTCCTGTATCGGGTCTGCCTGTCCCCTGACTCCCGGCCCGACGAGGACGCCCACCTGCAGTTCGCGATCCCCATCGCCGCCGGCCTCGCCGAAGCCACGGACGGCGTGGTGCTGGATCGCGCTGCGCGCCGCGTGCTCGATCCGGAATCCTTCCGGCAGACCTGTGCACCCGAGACCGAGTGTCACCTGAGCTATGCGCTCGGCTCCGGGGCGGTGGAGACGCGCGGTCTCACCAAGTTCGGCTTCCTGGAGCTCCGATTGCCGCTCCCGGGCGTGGCACCGGCCGACAACGGCGTTGCCTTCGCGGTCATCGACGCCATGTGCGGTGCGCTCCTGGCAGGAGCGTTCGTGCCGGGACGGCAGTTCGAGCTCTGCGGCGGGCGTTGGCGCATCGAGGAGTGCGGAGATCACCTCGAGGTCATCGCCGGAGACGTACCCATCGCCCAGGTCCTCGCGGACCTGAGCGAAGAGTACGGCGAGCTCAGCGTGGAACCCGAGCCGGGCGATGCCTGAGACACGCAGCGCTGGCAGGCCAAAGAGAGGTCGTCAGCAGTTCGGGCAGCTGCACGAGACGCCCTTCTGCCCGGAGAAGTCCGCGCACGTGCTGAAGGGCGAGGTGCAGACGCTCGGCCCGAGGCACGCGCAGGAGAAGTTCCCGTTGCAAGTCTTCGGAACGTCGACGCAGTGATTCTGCGGACCGAGCTGGAGTCACATAGCCCGCGCACCAGCTCACCGAGAGATTGCAGTCCGAGCAGCTCTTGACGGAGTTGCACTCGCCAGCGGGGACGCAGCCCTTCCAGCACTGCGTCGTCGGATCCACCCGCGCCACTTGACCCGCAGGGCAGGTCGGCGGCAGCGACTTTACGTCACCTTCGACGAATCGCCTCGAACCCCATGACGCAGCGTCCTGCGACGCAGGCGGCCGCCTTCGGAGCGTCGATCTCGCGCACTTGTCCGGAGGCAGGAACAGGGGGCGGCTCGTGGGATTCTCGGTGGTAGGAACGCCGAGGCACGAGCAACAGTCTGCGAACACCTTGCAGTCCGTGGCGGTCGTGCACTCTGGGGACGCGGGCCCGCAACACTTGTACCGCCGGTGGCTCCCGCCGGTTCCGCCGTGGCTCCACCCGTGCGCCCGCGCTCCCGCCCGTCGCGCCCGCACTGCCACCGCTCGCGCCCGCGCTGCCGCCCGTCGCGCCGCCGCTGCCACCGGTCGCACCACCCGTGCCGGAGCTGCCACCCGGTCGCGCCTCCGCTGCCACCGGTCGTTCCGCCACCACTTCCCCGCTGGCCCGACTCGCCACCGCAACCCAGGAGACAAATCGAAGAGCCAAAAGCCAAGCCTGTGAGATAGCGCATGAAGCCGAGCCCTCTGACTCGGCGAAACACAACTGACGGCGCGGAGAATCCAATGCGGGAACGGACTTCCCCGCCGAAACGTATTGCCTCGTTCGTCGTTCCGGTTCGCCGATGACGCGACGTGCCCTACGAGCGGCTTGCGACCGGAGCCGGGTGCCGCTACTCAGGAAGCACGTGGCAGCCATCTCTCGAGCGCTGCGGGGGTCGCTCCTCCCCGCGCTGTTCTTCTGCGCACCGTCGGCTCTGGCCGACGCCGTTGCCACCACCGCCGAGCCGGTACCCTCCGGGAACCGTGGGCGTCACCTCCCACGCGGGCCCGCGCTACGACGAAGCGCCCGAGGACTGCCGCCGACGGCTTCCGCGGGGTGCTCGGAGGCGAAGTGCGTGCTCGACACTTGCGATGCCGACGCCGACTGCACGGGCGAGAAGCGTTGTCCCGGCCGTTCTCGCTCTGCTTCGAACCACACGTGCGGCGAACGAGCTGTGGTGCCGCCGACCAGCCGCGGCGTGCCGAGTTCGCGAGCCCCAGGCCCACGTTCGGCGGACCGTGCGCGGTGCTCGAAAACCCGGTGACCGATTGGATCCCGTCCGCCATTTGTGGGCAGGCGGCGGGCTGCGCGGCGCCGGCGGAGTGCCGCTCCGGATCGCTCTGCGTGTCGAGTCGCGCCACGGCGCCGCCGGACTCCGCAGCGTCTCCGGCCGGGCCGGTGCCGTCGGGCGTACAGCCCGTGCGCGAGCCCGAGCCGGTCCGCCCCTCCGGCTGCGGCGCAGGCTGCGCGAACGGACGGACGGGCAGCGCTCGGTGGGCCAGCGCCGCCGCGGCGCTCCTCGCGCTCGCGTTCCTCTTCCGACGGAGCGAGCGTTGAATCGCTCTGTCCTCGCGTTGGCCCTCACGTGCATGGCGTGCGGCAGCCGCGCGACGACGTGTCCTCCGGCGTTCGAAGCCGACGTAGCCCGAACGAAGAAGCTCGAGGCGCTCTTGGCCAGCGACGCCGAGGGGGAGCGAGCGCTCGCATCCCGAGGTCCGAACGTGACGACGTGCTACCGAGAGAACGGTCCGGGCGTGGTCGCGGAGCGCACGTTGCTCCTCGATGCGAGTGCGGGAGACGTGGAGCTCGCGTCGCGAATCGCGCATCTCTCGCTGCATCTCGGCTCGGGGCAGACTCGGACGAGTGGCCAGTCGAACTCGGACGACGAGCGCCAGGCCAACGCCCTGGAAGATGGCGTGCGCCAACGCCTATCGGCGCGCGCGAGTCGATCGGGTCAGTCCCCAGGCCCGTAGTGGCCAGGCTCGACCGGACGTTCACTCTCGCCTTCGACCGAAGGCGCGTCGACCGTGCGTTGCAGGAAGTCACGGAGCTCGAACATCTGGGGCGCGCTCAGCCCTTGGCCGACGAACGCCGCCCCGAACGTGAGGCCCGCTACGAGCGCCGTCCCCGGCGCGACCCACAAGCCCCAGAGCGGCTGCTTCATCATGAACTGCGCGATGGCGAGCATCAGCATGCCGAAGGTAGCCATGCAGGCGATGACGCAGGCGCCCACGTACATGGTCCACACGTGGGGATGCGGCGCGAAGCGGGCTTTGAGCAGAGTGCCCGCGTCGGCAGCTTCGATGTCCACGATGAGCTGAGGGCTCCAGAGGTGGGTCGCTTCCCGCATGACCGTCAGCTCGACCCGACCCTCGAACGCCTGACCCACGACGCTCTGGCTCCCGCGGAGCGCACGGCGTACGCGGTTGACGATCACGCGCGGCGGATGCTCGCTCACGATTTCGAAGCGCGGCCGCGCTCGCGGGCGATCACCTTCTGGACCGTGCGGAGTCTCGCTCACCAATAGAACGTGATCCCGCCCCGGAACAGTCCCCCGCCCGAGCTGTTGGTGGTTCTCCCGGTCTCGGGATCGGTGAACTCCGGCGAGAGCCGAGCCTCGTCGTCGGTCCGCCCGCGGATGAAGCCGACCACGTCGAGGTTCAGCGACACGCGTCGCGTGACGCGGAACTCCAGGCCGAGGCCCATCTGCCCGCCGAAGTAAGACCAGTGCTGTTCGTTGCCTTCGATGGGGTCGCCGTACTGATCCCGCGGTGTGACCGTCGCGCCGCTGAAGCCGAATCCGCCGAGGACGTAGAACTGAACCGCGTCCCGCGGGTTCACGAACACCATGGCGTTCAGGAGCAGCGCGGACTCACGCCGGTCGTTCCCTTGCCAATCGACGCCACCGAGGAAATCGAGACCCGCTTCGACCGCGAAGTGAGGAATGGGCCGATAGCGGAACCCGAGGCCGATGCCGGCCATCCCGGAGTCGTCGTGACGGTTGTCGCCGTGCCCCATCATCACGCCTTCGAGGTGCAGGTTGAGTCCCCACTTGCGACGCCACGGGCGCCGCTGCTTCGGCGGTGGAGGGCGCTGCGGCTCCGGCTCGTACACGATGACCGGCGGCGGGTAGCGCGGTGGACCAGCTTCCGGCGGAGGCGGAGCCCCTTCTTCGGGAGACTCGGCAGGCGGCGGCGTCTCCTCGCAGAACCAACCGCCCGGCGGACAGTTGGGATCCTCTTGGGCTCGCGCGAGAGCCGGGGATAGAACGCAAGCGCTGGCGAGCGACAAGGCAAGGATGGTCCGCATGACGGTCCTCGAAGCGAAACGTGGCTCAGGGTAGCAACCCCAGTGCCAGTTGCCATACCCCTCGATCCGCTAGTTTTGCCAGGGGTGCGTGGAGAAGCGTTTACACCGGCGTGGCACGCTGAATACTCCGGAGGCCGTGGCGGTCGTCAGCCTGAAACCGGGGCACGTGCAGCCCGTGTGGGCCGGGCACCCATGGGTCTACGCCCAGGCGGTGGCGCGGGTCTCGGGGGGCGCCCGCGCCGGGGACGAGGTCGAAGTGGTCGACGCGCAGTCGAATCTCCTCGGCCGCGGCCTCTACTCGCCCGGCTCGGCCATCGCAGTCCGCATGTACACGCGCGACAAGAGCACGCGCATCGACGCAGCCTTGTTCGAGCGACGCATCGCCAGCGCCATCGAGCGGCGGAAGGCGCTCGGGCTGCCGTCGGCGGACACCGATGCCTACCGCGTGATCCACGCCGAAGGCGACGAGCTCCCGGGTCTCGTGGTCGATCGCTATGGCGACGTGTTGGTGGTGCAGACGGCCACCATCGGAATCAAGCAGCGCGAAGAGACGTTGTTCGCTGCGTTGGTCGCGGCCCTGTCGCCACGCGCCATCCTGGACCGTACGTCCGAGCGCGCCGCCAAGACCGAGGGCTTCGAGCTCCGACGTGGCGTGGTGTACGGCGACGAGACCCTGAACGAGCTCGCGTTTTCCGAGCGCGGGTTTCGCTATCGCATACCCTTGGAGCTCGGGCAGAAGACCGGCTTCTACGTCGACCAACGCGACCTCCGGGCGCGCGTGGAAGAGCTAGCGCGCGGAAAGCGTGTGCTCGACGCGTTCTCGTACGTTGGCGCGATCTCGATGGCGGCTGCCCGCGGGGGAGCGACTGCCGTACGCCGTGGATCGAGCGCGCTGGCGCTCGAAGTCGCGGCCGAGTGCGCCCGCGAGAACGGCTGCAAGGCCCGCATCAGTTCGGCTCGAGCGCGCGGACGCCCACGACACGCTGGCGCTGGCAGGGCGGCAGGGCGGCTACGACCTTGCGAGGTGGTGTGCGATCCGCCGAAGCTCGCACCCTCGCGCGCGGCCAAGAAGCGCGCTCTCGGCGCCATGCGCCGCCTGGCAGCGGCAGGGGCGCGCGCCACGCGCTGGGCGGCCTCTTGATCCTGTGCTTTCGTGTTCGGCTGCCGTCGGGGTCGACGAACTCACGCGCGCCGCTGCCCTCGGTGGACGTGACGTGGGCGTCTTGCCCATCGTGCTCGAGCGCTGGTTCCAGGGAGCCGATCACCCCGTGGTCGCCGCGTTTCCCGAAGGGCTCTACCTGAGCTCGTTGGTCCTCGAGGTACGCCCGCCGTGAGGCGCTCGTGCTTGGCCTTGCTGGCGCTGCTCGCGGTGCCGACCGCGAAAGCACGCGCGGAGGGCACTCGCAAGGTCGTGTTGGTGGTGAGCGCGTCCAGTGCAGAGCAGGTGGAGAGCGTGACCAACGCGCTCCGTGCTCAGCTCGGCGACCTGCCCACGGAAGTCGTGGTCGAGACGCCGAGCCCGGTGCCAGCAGAGCTTCGTGCGCGCCTCGACTATGCGGCGGATGCTTGCACGCGCAACGACGCGGTCGGCGCATTCTTCGTCGAGGCGGAACGCGCCGACGACCTCTTGCTGTATCTGGTGGAGCCGCGCGCGCGCGGCGCGCGCGGTGCGCCGCGTGAAGAAACAGGCCGGTGCAGAGCAGGCGGGCTTGGAAGAGCTCGGAATCATCGTGCGCTCGAGTGTG
Source organism: Polyangiaceae bacterium (assembly GCA_046351435.1). Classification (GTDB taxonomy): domain Bacteria; phylum Myxococcota_A; class Polyangia; order Polyangiales; family Polyangiaceae; genus JADJKB01. The sequence continues at coordinate 18,182 of JAXLYN010000087.1, read as the reverse complement.
GGCGCGCTGCTCGAAGGTCGCGAGATCGGCATGGAGGCGGGCCCCGATCTGGCGACGCCCGAGCCCAAGCCGTCTGCGCCTCCGAAGCGAGCGGCACCGGTCGCACCGCGCCCAGCGCCGCCGCGCGCGCAGGAGGCATCCTCGACGGGACGCCTCGCCGCGCATTACGCGGGTCAAGCTTTCGCGGCCGAAGTCGCGTGGCAGAGCGGGCTCGGAGTCGAGCTCGCCGCGTCGCCCGACCGGCGTTGGGTCTTCGGACTCCGGGCGTCGCGCTCTCGCCGGTCGAGGTCGAGTCCAGTGCAGCGCGCGTGAAAGTCGCGCGTCATCCGTTGCGAGGCTTCGCGGGCTACGAAGTCCCGGCGGAGGTTTCGCCTGGGCCTCGAGCTCGGTCTCATCGGCGAGCTCGACCGACAGCGCGACCACCCCGCACGGCCTCGGGCGTCAGGCCACCGAATCGGCGGATACCTGGTCTGCCGCGCTCTCACCGGGTCACCTTTCGCTACCCGGTGTGGCAAGGCACCGAGGTTTGGGCGGGGCTCGGTCTCGACTTGTTCCTCAACGATTCCGACTACGTCGCCGAACTCGCTATCAGCGACACCGAGACGCTGCTGAGTCCGTACCGGGCACGCGCGGGGGCAGCCATGGGGCTCTCGGTCGATCTATGGTGAGGAAAGTCCCGCCCGGATCCCGTGTCAGACGCCACTCTGGGGAAAGCAGCGCCGAGCTCGATGGAACACCGGGCCGGTGAGGCGCATACCGAGATCTCGCTCTACGCCGGCTCTGGTTGCCGCGACGAACCCCGAGGCCACACGCACCCTGGCGCGACGCTTGGTGCAGCGCGTTCACCGTGTGTCGAAGTCGATCTTGCGGGCTCCCGCCGACGCGGACGACGCGGCTCAGCAGAGCCTCATCGAGATCATCACGAGCGCCAAGAGCTATCGCGGAGACTCGGAGTCTCGAACGCTGGTCCGACCGAATCGTCGTGCGCACGAGCATGCGGGTCGCCAAGGGCAAGCAGAAGCACGGCGCGCGACGCGAGGAAGATTCCGAGCTCGATGCCCTGCCGGCCGACGACGGCGCTCCGGAGGCCCTGCGAGAAGACGCGCCGCGCCCGGTGCAAGGAGTATCTCGAACAGCTGCCCGAAGCGCAGCGCGAGGCCCTGGTTCTCCGTCACGTCATGGGGTACTCGGTGAGCGAGATCGCCGAAGCAACCGAGGTTTCTCCCAATACCGTGAAGGATCGATTGCTGCGCGGCACCCGCGAGATGCGGCGTCTGATCCGGCGCGACCAAGCCATTGGCTTGGGCCCGAGCTCGGCGTGAGCCAGACCCTCGACGCCAATGCGAAGACGCTGGATGGACGTCTGCGATCGCCTGCTGGTCGGTGAATCGATCTCGGGAAGAAGACGAACGTTCAAGGCCGAGCACGCTGCGAGCTGCCGCGCGGAGGACCAGGCGCTGGCCGCGCTCGCCGGGACCGACGAACCCAGCCTGTCGGACGAAGACGCGGAACGCCTGGTGGAGAGCGTGCTCTCCGCCACCGAGGCCAAGAAGCTCCCGCTCCTGAGCGACGAGGGCACCAGCGAGGCCAAGCTGCCACTGGTGAGCGGTGAGGGCGCCCCCGAGGCCAAGCTCCCGCTCGCGAGACCGGCGCCGTGGTCGAGCTCGCTCCGCGCAGGAAGGCCCTCGCGCTTTCGGCGGAGCCTCGCCGCGGCGTTGGCGGTGGCGGCCGCCCTGGCCATCTGGCTCGGGCGCGGCGAAGCGGAGCGCCACGAGCCGTTCGCGGTGCTCGATACGCTCGAAGGAGACGTGACGGTGGACGGGACGCCGGCTCGAGCCGGAGCCCGGCAGGCCGCGGCGCGAAGCTTCGGGCGGGATCGGCGGGCAGGGCTTGCCTCGCATTCGACGCAGGGCACGTCCGAGAAGCTGCGTCGGCCGCGAGAGTGAGCTCTGGGTGGAGAACGCCCGTCCGAGCGAGCGCCAGCGCTGTGGCTGGCCAAAGTGTCGTCGTGAGCGCCCTGGACAAGCTGCCGAGGGTCACCACTTCGGCGTGCTGCGGCGCGCGGCCGCGCCCGCGTGACCGGCACGGTCTTCTCGGTGGCCCACGGCGGACGACGCACGATCGTGCGCGTGCACGAGCTCGGTCGAGGTCAGCTCACCGGCAGCCAAGCAGCGGCGCTCGCTGTGGGACGCGAGGTGGATCTGGGACTCGCGGCGGAGCGACCGATCCGAAGCGAGGACCGCGAGCGCGAGCTCGCGCTCGTCGGGGTGACCTTGCCTCGCCACGGCGAAACCGCGCCGAGTGCCCCAACCGCTGCGACGGCCACGACCGAAGCATCGAGTGCGGCTACCGCACCGAGCGCGAGCGTCACCCCGGCCGAACCCCAAGGGCAACCCGTCAAGCCAGCAACGGCTGCGGAGATGTTGGCCAAGGCGCGCGCGGCTCGCGCCCAAGGCAACCCGAAAGAGGCGGCCGAAGCCTACCGGCGTTTGATGAGCGTCCACCCGAAGAGCGCCGAAGCCCATGCCGCCTTGCTCTCCCTCGCGGAGCTGCAACTCGGACCCCTGGGAGATCCCGGCGGCGCGCTCAAGAGCTACGACGCCTATCTGCGCGGCGGCGGCGGAGCCGTCGCCCAAGAGGCGCGCTACGGACGCATCTTGGCGCTCCGGCGCCTGGGCCGAAGCGCCGAGGAGCGTGCGGCCATCGACGAGTTCGTGAAAGCGTATCCGAACAGCGTGCAAGCGCGCGCGCTCCGCGCGAAGGTCGAGGGCACGAGCGAGCCGTGACGGCCGAGCAACAGCTTCTTCAGTGCGCGCTCGCCATCACGCTCGCAGCGACCTCGTGCACGCCGGCGCCACCCACAGCCGGGCGCACGCCTCCCCACGCGCCGGCGCCAGCGCGTGCGCCGATCCGGGACGCGACAGCCGACGCAGCACCCGCGCCTTCGACGGCCACGCCTCCCGCACCCGCCGCGCCCCCCGCGTGCATGCCTCGAGCGCTGACCGAAGCCGGTCGCCTCCTCGCGGCGCGCATCGATCCGGACCAAAACCTCGAGTTCTGCGTGCGTGTGGGCATCGGATCGGAGGCGCCGACACGTTGCCTCGGCTTGTCGTTCGAGGATGGGCGCTTTCGGGGTCTCGCGTCGGTATGGCCCAGCTTCTCGTTCGCTACCGCGCCGGAACGCAGCGCTCCGAACACGGCCCACGCGACGCTCGGCTCGAACGGCGGGACCCTCGACGTGTGCCACGCCGCACAGGACTGCTTCGTCGTACGCGTGGCGCCGCCGAAGCCCGACGCCTTCGATGAGGTGTTCGCGAGCCTGCCGGCCATCGGCGTTCCAGGCTCCTCCGTCGTCGTGGTGGCGCGTGCGGAAGAGCGTTGGACCCAGCAGGGCGTGCTCCACTCGAACCTGCTTCTGGAGAGCTTCGACACGAAACGGCGCTCGAAGCTCCGAGCTGCCAGCGTGGCGAAAGACGAATGGCCGACGCGGATGTTCTGGCTCGGGCAGAAACTCCTGCTCGTGAGCTGCGCGCGCGAAGGCGTCGGCTGCGCCGCGCGCGTCGTGGACCCGAAGAACCTCGCAGCGCGTCGACTCCCGGTGACGCTCGAATCCGACTCGCGCCAAAGCGGGGGTGACGCGGGGGGCCTCGAGTTCGAAGACCCGAGCGGGCGCCGCGTCCTCGTCGACCGCAGCGGGTCGCACCTGATCTGGGTCGGCCGCGACGGCAAGCTGGAGCGGCGAGTGGAGCTTTGGCCGGCGGGAAACCAGGATTCGTTCACGTGTCGCGCAGGCTTGCGCAACGACCGAGAGCTCGTGGTGCTGCGCGCCGGCCCCCACGCCGACAGCGTGGCGCTCGTGGGCCTCGACGACGCGAAGGTCGGTCGCTTCGAAGCCCCAGCCTGTCCGTGAATCAGCGCGCGTCGAGGACGTCGCGCACCCGCGTGAGGAGCGTGCGCGCCGTATAGGGTTTGGGCAGGAGCTCGATGCCCGACTCGACCACGCCACGGGCGCCGATGATGTCCGCGGTGTAGCCCGAGACGAAGAGACAGCGGAGAGCCGCGCGCTCACGACGCAGCGCCTCCAGCAGCGCTCGCCCATCGAGGTTCGGCAGGACGACGTCGGTCAGCAAGAGGTCGATTTCGAGGCCCGCGTTCTGGGCCACTGCCAGGGCTTCTTCCCCGTCGGATGCCACCAGGACGCGATAGCCGGCCTGCCGCAACGCACGCACCGTGATTGCGCGCACGAGTGGGTCGTCTTCCACGACGAGCACGCGCTCGGAGCCCGAGCTCGGCACACTCGGGGGCGGTGAGGTGGGCTGCCGGGTCGCCACCGCGCGCGGAAACTCCAGCGTGAACTCCGAGCCGTGGCCGAGAGCACTCTTCACCGAGATCGAACCGCCGGCCTGCTGCACGATGCCGTACACCGTCGCGAGACCGAGTCCGGTTCCCTTGCCCGGCTCCTTGGTGGTGAAGAAGGGCTCGAAGAGGTGTGAGCGCACCTCGTCGGTCATGCCGGTCCCGGTGTCGCGGAGCACGAGGCGCACGCGTTCCCCGGACGTGTCGCCCACGTTCTCGGTCGCCACCCGGAGCAGCCCACCACGTGGCATGGCGTCCCGCGCATTGATGGCGAGGTTCAAGATCACCTGCTCGAGCTGCCCCGGGTCCGCCTTCACCAGGAACAGCCCTGGCTGGAGCTCGGTCAAGAGCTCGACGTCTTCACCCAGCAGGCGACGCAGGATCTTCTCGCTGCCGCGCACGACGGCGTTCAGGTCGACGGGGACGAGTTTGATCACCTGTTTGCGGGCAAAGGCCAGGAGCTGGTTCGTGAGCTCTTTGGCCCGCTCGCCCGCGGCATGGATTTGTTCGAGGTCTTCGCTCGACACCGCCTGCCCCAGCTCGAGGTCGTCCTTCGCAGTCTCGGCGCACGAGAGGATCACGGTGAGCAGATTGTTGAAGTCGTGCGCGATGCCTCCTGCGAGCCGCCCGACGCTCTCGAGCTTCTGCGCCTGACGAAACTGCTCCTCCAGCTCGCGCTGCCGCGTGACGTCGCGCGCGTTGACCACGATGGCTCGTACGGCTGGATCATCGAGCAGGTTCCGAACCGCGCACTCCATGGTGGACAGTCGCCCGTTCTGCGCACGGAATCGCAGCGAGAGCTCCAGCGCGCGCCCGGACCCGCGCAGGAGGTCGGGCCACGCCTCTCGCAGGCCGGGCGCGTCCTCGGCGAACACGAAATCGAACACGCTCCGCCCAGCGAGCGCCGAAGCGCCGTAGCCCAGCGCCTCCTCGACCACGGGGCTCGCGAACTGACAGCGAGCCTCCTCGTCGAGCAACAGGATCAAGTCGCTCGACTTCTCGATCAGGGCACGAAAGCGTTGCTCGCTGCGCTCCAAGCCCTGGCGTGCGCGCTTCTGCTCCGTCACGTCGCGCACCACGAGCAAGAAGCGGCGCCCCTCGTCGTCCAAGAAGCCGACGCTGACCTCCACGTCGATGATGCTTCCATCCTTGCGCCGGTGCCGGCTCTCGAATCGATCGCTGCCGTCGCCGATGACCCGGCGCATCTGGCGCGTGATCCCGTGATCGGGTTCGCCCTCGAGCTGGATCAGGTCGAGCTCGAGGAGCTCCGCTTGGCTGTAGCCGCTGATCCGCGAGAAGGCCGCGTTCACTTCGAGGAAACGGCCGCAGTCATCCACCACGGCGAAGCCGTCGGCTGCCGTTTCCAGCACGGCGCGGAGCAGCCGCTCACTCTCGAGCCGTGCCCGATCCGACGCGCGCAGCTCGGTGATTTCGTGGAAGAGCCCGATGACACAACTCTCGCCGCCGATCTCGGCCAGGCCCGCGGTCAAGATGAAGTCGCCCTCGCTGCCGTCCTTGCGCCGCAGGCGGGCTTCCATCGAACGCAGCTCGCCGCGAGCTCGGAGGTCCTTGCCCAGGATCTCGCGTTGCGCCGGATCGGCGTAGATGTCGAGCTCGACGCTGGTTCGCCCCACGACCTCGTCACGCGCGTAGCCGAGTGAGGACGCCCAGGCCTCGTTCACCGACACCAATCGTTGGTCGGAGAGTCGCACGACGATGATGCCTGCCAACGTCATCTCGAAAATGGTGCGCAGGCGCTCCTCGCTCTCGCGGAGGGCGCGCTCGGCGCGCACCCGGTCCGTCACGTCGCGAGAAATGCCCACCACCTCCATGGGCGCTCCCTCGGCGTCGCGGAGAAGACGCGTCGTGAGCTCGAGATCCTTGACCGAACCGTCGGCGCAGTACTGCTGATACACGCCCGTGTGCGCCGTGAGCTCTCTGTCGGTGCCGACCCTGGCGATGAGATCCACGATCTGCTCGAGCGATTCGGGCGTGAAGGCTTGCTCGAGCGACTCCTGAAGGGCCTGCTCAACCGTCACGCCTCTCAGCGTGAGCACCGAAGGGCTCACGTAAGTGAGCCGAAGGCTGCGAAGGTCGAATACCCAGATCACGTCGGTGGTGTGCTCGGCCAAGAGCCGATGGCGCGCTCCGATGGGCCCGAGGTGGGTGACGTCGAGGACGCCGCAACCGACGTGCATCGAGTCCAGGCGGAAGACCCGCAAGAGCAGGTGCTGGCCGTCCCGTGTGTGCTCGTAGACCAACGGCTCCCCGCGCAGCAGCACGTCCCGCCAGACGGCGAGGCTCTCCGGGCCCGCATCGGGCCAGATCGCGGACACGCGAGCCCCGCGTGGATCCCGGCCGCCCCAGAAGAACGCCCGTGCCTCCGACGACTCGACACATGCGAAGTCGACGATCTGGCCGGCCACGTCTCGAACGACTTCCGAGACCAGCAGCAAGTCCCAACTCCCGTCGAGCAGCGCTCGATCGAAACCAGCCTGCGGCTTCTCGCTCACCACCACCCCTGGCGGAATTCTACCCGACGCCGGACTGCTAGGGCAGCCGGGAGGTTGGTTTCGCACGACCTGTCCACTATCTGTGTCCTCGTCGCTGGTGGCGTTGTCGGAATGGATCGGGAATCGTTTCTGCTCCTCTCGAGCGGAGTGCCGACACGGGGAGCGCTCCGAAACGAGCTCTTCTGCGGGCCGGGTAGGGAAAAGGCCGGACGGTGCCATGGCCGACTGACTCCCAGGAACGGTTGCGGACGGCCGAGCTGTAGGCCGAGTGGAGTTCGGATAGGCTGCTCCGCACCCATGCCGAAGCTGCTGGAGTCCGGTCAACGCCGCTTGGAAGGCCTTTTTCCTCGCGAGCCTTCGGCGCCGTGAGGGACGAGATCCCGGGTCTCGAGCGCTTCGAGCCTCGCTGGCTCGTCGCCCTGAGAGCGGGATTCGACAACCGGGGGCCGAGCCACGACCTCACCCGCTTCGTCCTTCTGCGTCTCCTCGGTCTCGTCTACACGGTGGCGTTCTCGACGGCGCTGTTTCAGGGACCCGCGCTCCTCGGCTCGAAGGGACTCACTCCCATCGCCAGCTATCTGCCGCGTCTGGTCGAGCATTTCGAGTCGCGTGCGATCGCCGTGATCCGCGCGCCGACGCTGTTCTGGGCGAGCTCCTCCGATGGCTTCTTGATGGCGCTGGCGCTGGCAGGGCTCGTGCTCTCGCTCTGCCTGCTCGCAGGCTTCGCCAACGCGAAGAGTCTGCTCGCGCTCTGGGTGCTCCACCTCTCGTTCGTCAACGTCGGGCAGCTCTGGTACAACTTCGGCTGGGAGATCCAGCTCGCCGAGACCGGGTTCCTCGCGGTGTTCCTGGTGCCCTGGAACCAGGCGCGGCCCTTCCCCACGCTGCCGGCTCCCACCCCGGTGATCTGGCTCTACCGCTGGCTGGCGCTGCGCATCATGCTCGGGGCCGGTCTGATCAAGGTCCGGGGCGACGACTGCTGGCTCGCCCTCACTTGCCTCGACTACCACTTCGAGACCCAGCCCGTGCCTGGCCCGCTCTCGGCGTGGTTTCATCATGCGCCGCACGCGGTCCACGCCACCGGCGTCGCTCTCAACCACGTCGTGGAGCTCGTGGCGCCGCTGTTCGCGCTCGGCCCGCGCCGGCTCCGATCGCGGCGGGCGCCGCCATGGCGCTCTTCCAAGGCATCCTCATCGCCAGCGGGAACCTGAGCTACTTGAACTGGCTTCACCCTGATCCCCATCCTCGCCTGCTTCGACGACGCGGTGTTTTCCAAGCTCCTGCCGCAGGCGCTCGCTCGTCGCGCCGAGCGCGCCCGAGAGGGCCGCTCCCCTTCCCGCGCCCAACGTCGGGCGACGCTGGGCATCTTCGGCGTCGTGGTGGTCTTGTCCATCGCTCCGATCTGGAACCTCGTCTCGAGCGAACAGGCCATGAATCGCTCCTTCGAGCCGCTCGGTCTCGTGAACACCTACGGAGCATTCGGCAGTGTGGGTCGAGTGCGGAGTGAGCTCGTCATCGAAGGCACGCTCGACGCGAGCCTCGGACCGACGACCGTTTGGAGGGAGTACGAATTTCGCGCGAAGCCGGGGGACCCGCTCCGACGCCCTCCCTGGCTCACGCCGTACCACCGCCGGCTCGACTGGCTGATGTGGTTCGCCGCCATGGGCAGTCCGCAAGAATACCCCTTCGTCGTACAGCTCTTGGCGAAGCTCCTCGAAGGCGATGCGAACGTGCGAACCTTGCTCGCGCGGGATCCGTTCGACGGCCGCGCTCCCGAGTACGTTCGCGTCTGGTGTATCGCTACGAGCTCGTCTCGCCGCTGTCGTCGGAGCCCGGCCACTTTCGTCGCGCTCGGCGGCACGTGGCTGCCTCCCCTCTCGAAGAGCGACCCGAGGCTCCGGGAATTCTTGTTCGTCCACGGTTTCCGAGCTGACGGGATCGACCCGACGAGCATCGAGTCGAGGTAGATGCGCCGCGATGCGGCGCTCTCTCGCAGCCAATCGACCTCCTGGGCTCGCGCTGTCCTCCTCTTGGAGCGGTCGGTGGCTGCGCAGATCCGCCGCACGAGAGCGCCCACTCGCCTCCCCGCCCGGGGCCGACCGTGCCGCTGCGGCCGGCGGCAGCGCCCGCCCGAACCACGGCACCCGAGGCAGCACCGACTGCGTCGAACCCCGCGCCACCGCCTTCGGCCCCTCGCGTGCAGCTCCTCCGTTTCGCGCGGTTGATCGAGGCGCCGGTGCACTCGCTGGCCCTGGGACGACCACCGCGCGTCGCCGCACTGGGGGACGACGCCTACCTCGACTCGGGCAAAGGGCTCGCGAAGCTGCCGAAGCCCCCCGGCGCGCTGGGCGAAGTCCGCGTGTTCTTCGGGCGCGACGATCAACCACGCCTGCTCGGTTTCTTCCCGACTCCGCACGCGCGGGAGGGCGTCTACGGCCGCTGGCGCAAGGGCGCGTGGGAGCGAGGAGCGAGCGAGATCGGAAAACTCGGCAGCGTGCCCGCGCCAGCCCTCTACGGCGTGCTCGGAGACGAGGACCCCGAGGTCGTTTGTGGTGAAGGGAAGCTCTGCATCGTCAAGCGACGCACGGGCTGGAACACCATCGAGCCGCTGCCGGAGGTCGCCCGCGTGGAGCTCTGCGCCGGCGTGGCCTGGGCCGTGGCCGGCGCGCGCGTGTTTCGACTGCAGAAAGACCGCTTCCAAGAGCTCGAGGCCAAAGCCACCTTCACGCAAGGCAGCGGCATCTGGGCGAACGGAGAGCGTGACGTCTGGGTGAGCGAGGCAGCGAGCAGCACGCTGCACCACTTCGACGGCGGGAGCTGGCGCGCATTCCAAAGCCCGCTGCGCGGCCCGCGTGGTATCTGGGCCGCGAGCGCGAGCGATGTCTGGTTCGCGACGGAGGGCGGCGCGCTCCACTGGGACGGACGAGCGCTGGCCATCGTCGAGGGACCGGGCGAGTCGCTGCGCGTCGTGGCGGGACGCAGCGCCAAGGACGTCTACTTCGCTGGAGGCTCGGGAGTCTACCGAGGCGTGGCCGAGTGACCCGAGCTCACCGCATCCCGTTCAACCAGCCGGTTTGGCTGGGAACCGAGCCCGAACGCCTGGCCGAGGCCATCCGCGACAACGCCTGGGTTTCCGCCGGAGGCCCGTTCGGCAATCGCGTCGAGCGCATCCTGTCCGACTGGCTCGGGCGTACGGCGCTTCTCACGTCGTCGGGCACGCACGCGCTGGAGATGTCGGCTCTGCTCCTGGACGTGAAGCCGGGAGACGAGATCGTGCTGCCGTCGTTCACGTTCGTCTCGACGGCCAACGCGTTCGTGTTGCGCGGCGCTTCATTGCGCTTCGTGGACGTCGACGCCAACGGCAACTTGGACCTCGCTGCCGTGGAACGCGCACTCGGGCCCCGAACGCGTGCGGTCGTCGCGGTCCACTACGCGGGCAACTCCGCCGACCTCGACGGCCTCCTCGCGATGCTCGGTACGGTGCCTCTGATCGAAGACGCGGCCCAAGCGCTCGGCGCGAAGTTTCGCGGTCGTCCGCTCGGCACGTTCGGCGAGCTCGCCGCGCTGAGCTTCCACGAAACCAAGAACCTCGGAGCGGGCGAAGGGGGCGCACTTCTCGTCGCGCGGCCCGAGCTTCGAAGCCGAGCGCTCGTGCTGCGCGACAAGGGCACCGACCGGCAGCGCTTTCTGCGTGGAGAAGTCGACCGCTACACCTGGGTGGATCTCGGTTCGAGCTATGGGCTATCGGACCTGAACGCGGCCTATCTCTTCGAGCAGCTCGGCAGTCGCGAGCGCATCTTCCAGCGCCGCAGGCAGCTCTGCGCGACGTACGAGGCTGCCCTCGGGCCCGACGTGACGCGCATCGGAGGAGACTTGGTTCGCCCCCACCCCGACAACACGCCGAACCACCACTCGTTCGCCCTCGTCCTGCCCAGCGCGGAGCTCCGCGACCGCTTCATCGCCCACATGGCCGAAGCGGGCATCGTCACGCCTTTCCACTACGTGGCCCTGCACCTGTCCCCCATGGGAAGGCGTCACCCCCCGCCGGAGCCTTTGCCCATGAGCGAACGCCTGAGCTCGTGCCTCGTGCGCCTGCCGCTGTTCTACAACCTCTCCGACGCCGATCAGGGCGAAGTCATCGAACGCGCGCTGGAGTTCTTGCGTGGTGTCTGATCCTCATTGGTCGTTCGTGATCCCGGTCTATGGCTCCGAGGCGTCGCTCGAAGCCACCGTGCGGGAGCTGGTTCGAACGCTCGACGACGGCCCCAGCTTCGAAATCGTGTTGGTAGAAGACGCCTCGCCCGACGGCGTCGGCGCCATCGTGGACGAACTGGCGCGCGAAGACCCGCGCATCGTGGCGCGGCACTTGGCTCGGAACCTCGGCCAACACCGCGCGACGCTTTTGGGGTTCGAGCTCGCTCGCGGTAGTGTCGTGATCACGCTGGACGACGACGGGCAAAACCCGCCGTCGGCGGCGCTCGCGGTGGGTCGCGCACTCACGGAGCGGGACCTCGACGTGGTCTATGGGCGCTTCGAAGCGGTCGAACAGGGCGCTCTTCGTAGGCTGGCATCGGGGCTCAATCGCTGGCTCACACGCCACACCCTGGAGAACCGACGTGACATCGCGATCTCCAACGTGCGTGCGCTGCGGGGAGACCTGGCCCGCCAGCTCGGCCGAGCGCGCTCGCCCTACCCCTACATCGACGCGTTGATCTTCCGCATGACCGCGCGGATCGACGAGGTCGGCGTGGAACACCGCAGGCGGGCGCTGGGCGGCTCGAGCTACAGCCTGGGCAAGCTCGTCGCGCTCTGGCTTTCGCATCTCACGAGCCTCTCGGTGCTTCCGCTGCGAGTGGCCATGTTCGGCTCGTTCGCCCTCTCTGCGCTGGGCTTTCTCGGCGGTGTGCTGGCCACGATTCGGGCGTTGGTCTCGGGCGGGGCGCCGCTCGGATGGCTGTCCTTGTTCTGCGCCATCACGTTCCTGTTCAGCGTGCTGTTCGCGTTCCTCGGCATCGTGAGCGCCTACCTCGGACGCATGTACGTGTCGCTCAACGAACGAGGGCTCGTCTACGTGCGGGAGCGGGGCCCGAACTCGGACGACGGCGGCGAGGGCGAGCCATGATCGCGCTCTCCGACATCGACCAGAAGCGCTTCGGGTTCCGCGTCGCGCGAGCCGAGCGTCTCGAGGCCGCCTCCGTAGCGGAAGCGCTGGCGTTCTGCCGACGCGAGGGCGTGCGCTTGCTCATCGCGAGAACGCCCTGCGACGAACTCGGCGCGGCACACTCCCTCGAGCGGGCCGGCGCTGCGCTGATGGACAGCCTGGTCCACTACGCGTGGAACGACGACCTGGGGCCTCTCCCCGACGACTCGTGTCCGATCCCGATCCGAGATGCCGTGCCCGAAGATCTGGACGCGGTGGTGGCGGTGGCAAGGGAGGCATTCGGCGACTACGCCTCGCACTATCACGCCGACCCGAGGCTCGACCGCGCGCGGGTCGCGGAGATTTATCCTTCCTGGGCCGCACGTTCGTGCAGCGAGGCCGGTGTCGCCGATCGCGTGCTCGTCGCGGATGACGGCGGCGTTGCGGGCTTCGCGACGCTGCGCCAGCGCCCGGCGGAGGTCGAGGGCGTGCTGTTCGCCGTGGCAGAGCGTGCTCGTGGTGTGGGCGTGTATCGAGCGTTCCTCGTGCAGACACTGCGTTTCGCTCGCAGCGTGTCGGCCCGGCGCGTCCTCGTGTCCACGCAGATCTCGAACCTCGCGGTGCAGCGGGCGTGGGTGAGACTCGGCTTCTTGCCCGTCGAAGCGCTCTACACGTTCCACCTCTGGCTCGAGGATGTCGCGTGAGGGAGTGGCTGGACGGCGCGCGAGGGTATCGCGCGTTCGGGCGGTTGATCGGCGCGGAGCGCGCCTACCGGATTTTCTCGCGAGAATACGTGCGAGCGGCGCCGGGGCAGCGAGTCCTCGACATCGGCTGTGGCACGGCGGAGCTCAGCGATTTCCTCGCCGACGCCGACTATCTGGGCCTCGATCCCAACGAGTCCTACCTGCGTGCGGCTCGGTCTCGGCATCCCGAGACCGAGCTCGTGCACGCGAGCTTCGCCGACTTCGACGCCGCACCCAGGAGCTTCCATCGCGTCGTCGCGAGCGGAGTGCTGCATCACTTGGACGACGACCAAGTGGACGCCCTCGTCCGCCTCGCGGCTCGACTGCTGCGGCCCGATGGCCGCTTCGTCACGCTGGATGGCGCTCGCTTACCGGGTCAGCCGCGAACGGTGCGCTGGCTCCTCGATCACGACCGCGGGCGTTTCGTGCGCAGTCAGGCTGCCTACGCCGCCATCGCAGAGCGATGGTTCACTCGGGTGAGCAGCATCACGCGCCGGGACCTATTACGGATCCCTTACCACCACGTCATCTTGGACTGCGAGCGACCGAGGGTTCGCGACCCGTGAACCCGACTTCGAGCCGAAAACCCGCCACCCCGTGCGTGCTCATTGGTTGCCCATCGGCGGGATGCCGTCCCCGCACGCGTGAATGTCTCCCGGGCAACGACGCGAGCGAGGCGAGCCCGCCGAAGGCGGCGGAGGGAGCGGTCGCACCAGCGAGCCGCGGGGGAGCAAGGCCAGCAAGGCCCCTCATTCTCAGTCGTGGCCTTTCCGCAACGCGACGACCATCCCCGCGATTTCGTTCGGGCCGGAGCGCTCGCGCCATTCACCGTCCCACAGCGTGACCTCGCAATCGACGGCGCCGCGTCGGACGCGCAGCGATGGCTTGCCTTCGTCGGGGATCCCCAACCGCGACGAACGTTCCCGGCAGAAACCTTTCGACTCGGCAGCGGAGGCAATGGCGTCGAGCTCCGACGCCGAGACCGTCACGTCGTACTCCTTGCCGACACCTTCACCGACCGGCTGGAAGCTGTAGTGACCACGCCCGTCTTGCCCGACCTCGAAGACCTCGGTCCCCCACAGGCCCTGGCTCACCGACCAGCGAACGGCCGGCCCGCTCGCTGCGTTGGAGGACGCTTCCGGATGTGTGCTCGGAGCGGAGGCGCAAGCGGCGAGCGCCACGCCCAGAGCGAGCCACCACCCACGCGCGGTCGCGAAGGTCGAGTTCGAACCGCGGGCGGCACGTCGCTCGGTCACGTTGCACCTCACCCGAGCCTACCGCGCAGAAGTGTCGACCGCCACGCGACGGAATGCCGTCACGACGGCGACCGAGTGGAGAGCGCCCGGATCAGACCCGCGAGCGTGGCGGCGACCCAGGCGTAGAGCGGCACGAGGGAAAGATGTCCGGAAAGGCCGAGCTTCATCCCGAGGTTCCAAGCCTGGCGCGGCGCGCCGGTCGGATTGTCCCGCATCTCGATGCTCTGCGTGGAGATGGCGAGCTCGCCGCGCCGGAAGCTCGGCCACACGAGCTCGGCGTAGGGTCGGCGAAGGTGCGTCGGCAGCTCCGGCTTCACGGCCGTCACGGCGAACTGCTGAGCCACCGAGTGGAGCGTGAGCCAGCCGAAGAGCACGACGCCCGCGAGACGCACCGAGAGCTGAGCGCTCGGCTGGCCCGGTCGAGGCAAGAGCCACGGCAGGACTCCACCGGCCAAGAGACTCGCGAAGGGAAGCATGGGGACGAGATAGCGCGGCCCGGATGCCCAACCGCCATCCCACGGTGGAATCGAGGCGTTCAGCCAGAGCAATGCGAGCACCGCCCAAACGCAGAGCAACGTCTCCAGAAGGTAGCGCCTCGCGAGCAGGAGCGCCCCGGGCAACGCGAACGCGAGCCACGGCGCGGTGTGGAAGAGGCCGCGGTATTCGCCGGTGAGGATGCCGGTCAGGGCTTCACCGTTCGGCCTGCCGATCCCCATGAACCAACCCGTGTGGGGCGTGGGCCAGATCGAGTAGTGGTACGGGAACCTGAGCGGGCCGCCGAACACGTAGCTGTGGTAGCCGAGCAAGAGCGCGCCGGCGGCAACGCCTCCGAGGATCAGCGCGCCGGCGCAACGCCGGTCGAGCACGAAGAGACCATAGGCCGCGAGCGGCGCGGCCACCAGCGCCGCGGGGTATTCCGTCACCACCGCGTAGCCCAGACAGGCTCCGGCGCCGAACGCTCGCGCCCACGTGGCAGCCTTCCCGAACCTCACCTCGACCAAGAGCGCGAACGCGATCACCAGCAGTGAGCCCGAGAGCTGGTTGCCGTAGAGCAGCGTCGAATAGGGCAGCGCCATGGTGCCGAGGCCGTAGGCGAGCGCGAGCACGAACGATGCCGGCGGAGGCACACCCAACGCGAAGGCGAGCCGCTCGAGGTAGGTAGCACCCAAAGCCGAGGGCAGCGACACCGCCAGCACGATGCAGAGCCACACGCCCACGGCGAGGAGATCGGGCGGCATCGGGTTCGGCCGCGCCGCGAGTCGATGGAAGACGGCATAGACCGGCACGCACAAGAAGGAAGCGCCCGGGGCCTTGTCGCAATAGTGATGCCCATCCTTGACCGAATCGTCCCCAGTGTTGTGGGCGTAGCGGTCGATGACGAAGCTGCCCTGCTCGACCAGCGCGCGCGTGAGGTCGAAGCGCGAGTTCTGGTTCCAGCCGCCCGCCTGGTAGAAGTAGGCGTAGACGCCGAACAGCGTCAGGAAGAGCAAGACGCGTGGTCGCGAGAGCATCCCACGGAGGCGTGCCGGGAACGTCCACGGCGGCAGCTCCTCGACGCGCTCCTCGGCACTCACGCTGGCGACGCTACCAGAGGGTTCGCGCCTCGGGGCCTTCGAACGCGGCCGAGGCAGTTTGCTGTCACGTGCTCAGGGAGGATTCGCGCGGAAGTAGTTGAGAAGGTGATCGCGGAACGCCGCCACCGAGGACCGCACGTGCCGAAACGGTGGACACACCACGAACAAACCACCGCTGCGGAAGACCACGCGAGGAAGCACCCGCACGAGCTCGCCTCGTTCGACGAGCTCCCGCGTGAGAAACGGTGGCAGGAGGCCGAGGCCGAGTCCCGCCGTCACCGCGGCGCGCACGAACAAGAGATCGTCGCCCACGACCGTGGCGCTGCTCGGGTCGACGGACAAGGGCGGCCCGATGCGCGCGTTCCGAAACGAAACCCAACTGTGCGTGCGCGCGACTTCCGGCGTCTTGGGCGTGCCTCGCCTGGACAGATAGCTCGGCGAACCATAGACATGCCGTTCGAGGTTCGCGATGCGCGTCGCAACCAGGGACGAGTCCTTCATCTTCGCATCCGCGCCACGAATGGCGAGGTCGATGCCGTCGACCACGAGGTCGATCTTCGCCCCGGTCACGCGAACGTCGACGCGCACTTGGGGATAGCGGGGCTGGAACGTCGCGAGCACCGCCGGCAGGAACAAGGTCGCGAAGTCGACGGGCGCCGTGACGCGGATCTCACCCGACGGAACGCCCCGACTCTCCGGCAACGTCTCGAGGGCCTCACGCAGCGCGGAAAGCCCAGGGCCGACACGGGAGCGCAAGCGCTCGCCGGCAGTCGTGAGCGCGACGTGACGCGTGGTGCGCGCGAAGAGCTGGACGCCGAGCGACTGCTCGAGGGCGGCGACGCCGCGGCTGACCGATGGCCCAGTGAGGCCGAGCTTTTTGGCCGCTGCCGAGAAGCTCGCGGTTTCGGCCACGGCCAGGAAATGGCCGAGGAGGTTCAGATCGATTCGTTCGCCATTCGCATGAGACATGTTCGAATCGTGCCACTACCGAATGAATCAGGGAACCCTCACATTCGCCTCACGAGAACCACGCGGGCTCGCTCGAGCCCAAGCAGGAGGCCCCATGAAACCCTTCCCCGTCGTCACTGGAACACTCTTCGTCGCCACGCTCGCCCTGAGCGCCGGGTGTGGGACCAGTACGGCTGCCCAAGGCAACGCCAGCACCGAAAACCCAAACGCCCAAACAGCGCGCGCTCTCTACGAAGAGCAGCAGAAGCTCGTCGACAGGAACCTCGCGACGTTCGACGACCTCGACTTCAACGTCTTCACCGGGCAGCGCTGGGAGGATCTGCACAAGAGCCACTCCAAGGAGGTCATCGTGCACTGGCCCGATGGGCACGTCACCCAGGGCATCGAGAAGCACATCGAGGATCTGAAGGGGATGTTCGTGTGGGCACCGGATACGCGCATCAAGGTGCACCCGATCCAGGTCGGACAGAAGGACTGGACCGCGGTCGTCGGAGTCATCGAAGGCACCTTCACGAACCCGATGCCCATCGGAGAAGGCAAGTCCCTGCCGCCCACCGGAAAAGCCTACAAGCTCACCATGGCGACGTTCTCGCATTGGACGAAAGACGGTCCCATGGACGAGGAGTACCTCTTCTGGGACAGCCAGGAGCTCACGAAGCAGATCGGCCTTGGCGCAGCGAATTGACTCGCCATGGATCGACGCACGGCGCTGAAAACCTTGATCGCTCTGCCGCTCCCGGCCGCCCTGGCCTGCTCCACCACGAGGAAACCGATGGACACCCGCGATTCACCCTCCGCACCGCTCACCGGGATGCCCCGGATGCCAGTCCTATTCGCTGCCCACGGGGCCCCCATGATCCTCGACGACGTCGAGTGGATGGAGGCGTTTTCGCGATGGGCGGCAGCGATCCCGAAGCCCAAGGCCATACTCATGGTGTCGGCGCACTGGGAGCATCGCCCGCTGACGATCAGCGCCACGCGCAGCGTGCCCCTGATCTACGACTTCTCCGGGTTCCCCGCGCGCTACTACCAGACCCGATATCCGGCGCCGGGGGCGCCCGAGCTCGCCCTGCGAGTCCGAGAACTCTGCGGGGCGCGAGGCATTGCCGTCGCCGAAGATCCCGAACGCGGGCTCGACCATGGCGCGTACATCCCGCTCGTCGCGATGTACCCGAAGGCCGACATCCCCGTGTTGCAGGTCTCCATGCCGGGCCTCGACACCCAGAAGCTCTTCGCCCTCGGCGAAGCCCTCGCTCCCCTTCGCGACGAAGGCGTGTTGCTGTTCGGGAGCGGCTTCCTCACCCACAACATGCGCTACGCCTTTCGGCCGGGGATCCCAGACTGGGCTCGCGACTTCGACGCCTGGGCCGAAGACGCGCTCGCGCGCCTCGATCTCGACGCGCTCGTGGAGTTCCAGCGGCGTGCTCCGGCGGCCGACCTGGCGCTCCCGACGTGGGAGCACTACGCGCCGCTCTTGGTCACCGCGGGTGCAGTCGCGGGCGTGCGCCCGAAAGTGTCGTTTCCAATCACCGGCTTCTGGATGGAGGGCGCCTTCACCAAGCGGAGCGTGCAGTTCGGGTGAGCGCAGGTCAGTGTGCCAGCGCCACGTCAGTCGAGCGCGTGGGGTAGAC
>JAXLYN010000086.1:0-25142 GCA_046351435.1 Polyangiaceae bacterium | reverse complement strand
CACGCAAACCTGCACGGCCGGCGACATCACCGCCATCGGCCGCACCAACTCTCTCAAGCTCGTGAACCTCTACCGCTGGCTCGCCGGGCTCCCCGCCGTGACCAACGCCAGCGGCGCCGATCAAGCAGCGCAGGCATGTGCGCTGATGATGCACGCGAATGGCCAGCTGTCTCATTCGCCGCCTGCGAATTGGAAGTGCTACACGGCAGCGGGCGCGGGGGCTGCCGGCAAGAGCAACATCGCGACGGCGCCCGCGGTCGAGGCCATCGACCTCTACATGATCGATCCCGGCAACACGACGACCATCGGGCACCGCCGTTGGATCCTCTCGAACTCCCTCGGCCCCATCGGCATCGGCTCGACCAGCGCGTACTCGTGCCTCCAGGTGATCGGCGGCTCTGGCGCAGCGAACAAGGCGTGGACCGCGTTCCCTCCGCCCGGCGACGTCCCCCTCGAGCTCTGGAGCGTCTCCTGGACCAGCCTCGATCAGACGGGCTGGACCATCCAGAGCGACAGCATTTCGCTCTCGAACGCCCAGGTCACCGTCACGGATGCGGGTGCGAACAAACCCGTCACCGTCACCCCGCTGTCGAGCGGCTACGGCTCGAGCTACGCAATCCGCTTCAACCCGCAGGGCTGGACCGCGCAGGCGGGCCACACCTATTCAGTGAACGTCACCGGGACCTCGCAGCCCATCAGCTACCAGGTCAAGGTCGTGGCCTGTAACTGAGCGCGGTGGAAAACCACCTCTCATTTTGAGTGCTTGCCGTGCGCCGGCTGCCAGCTTGCCCTGATTTTCACCCGCTGGGATAATCGAGAGCTCGGGGACAGCACCCGGCGCGCCCAGCGAAGCGCTTCGAAACGTAAGGTTTTTCAGCCACGAGCACCCAAAGCAGAGCCCTCGGCAAGTACCGGCTGATCGCCCGCCTGGGACAGGGCGGGATGGCGGAGGTGTTTCTCGCGGTGGCGGCCGGGCTGGCGGGCTTCAACAAGCTCCTGGTCATCAAGCTGATGAAGCCGGAGCTCCTCGAGGAGCCCGAGCACAAGGCGATGTTCCTCGACGAGGGCAAGATCGCCGCGCGCCTGAATCATCCGAACATCGTCCAGACCCACGAGGTGCAGATCGAGGGGGAGCAGTACTTCATGGCGATGGAGTACCTGGACGGTCAGCCGCTCCATCGCGTGCTCCGCCGCGCGCACAAGACGCAGACCTACTTGCCGCTGCATTGGCACCTGCACTTCTTGTGCGAGGTTTTGGCGGCGCTCGAATACGCCCACGACCTGGCCGACTACGACGGCACCCCCCTCCGCCTCGTGCACCGGGACGTCACGCCCCACAACGTGTTCGTCACCTACGCTGGACAGGTGAAGCTCTGCGATTTCGGCATCGCGAAGAGCATGGCCTCGTCGGTCGAAACCCGAGCCGGCATCCTGCGCGGCAAGGTCGCCTACATGGCGCCCGAGCAGGTGATGGGGAACAAGATCGATCACCGCGCGGACCTGTTCGCGGTGGGGGTCATGTTGTGGGAAGCGGTGGCGGGCACGCGCATCTGGGACGGCTACGCCGAGATCCAGATCATGCAGGCCCTGAGCCAGGGTGAAGTGCCGCGCATCCGTGACGTGGATCCGAAGGTGGATCCGGAGCTCGAAGAGGTCCTCGCTCGCGCCCTCGCGCCCCGCCCCGACGACCGCTACCACTCCGCGCGGGAGTTCCGGCGCTCCCTCGAGGCTTACTTGTTCAGCCACACCGCCCGAGTCGACCCGCGTGCCGTGGGTGACTGGGTGGCGAAGCTCTTCGAAAAAGAGCGAGCGGGCCTCCAAGCGGTGATTCAAGACCAACTCACTGGAAAGCACGAAGCCCCGGCTGCGCTCGACTCGCTTCCACCCGTCGGCGCGCTGAACGCCGACAGCAACCCCTCCCGCTCGGCGCGCGGCCAGTACCTGGGATCCGTGCCCTCGGGCCCATCCGTCATGGGGGCGTCGGTGAGCAACGCGCAGGCGGGGGGCAGCCGCACGATTCCGTCGGTCGAGGTCCAAGCGTTCAAGCCCAAGCGAGGCATGGCTGCGGCAATCGGCGTCGCCGTCGCGCTCGGTGTGTTCCTCGTGGTGGCCGTGGGGGTGCTCGTCATGCGCGTCGCGCGGAGCAACGGCGACTCGCAGGTGTCCGACGTGGAGCCCATCCAGAAGACGGAGCCCGCCGGCCGCGGTGTCGAGCCGTTGCCCGAGCCTTCCGGGGCTGGCGCCGAGAAGGTGACTCTTCGCATCACCCTCTCTCCGCCCAACGCCAAGGCCGTGCTCGACGACGTCCCGCTCGGGACGAACCCCTTCGTCGCGGAGCGCACTCGAGATCAGGCCGAGCACAGGCTTCGTGTGGAGGCGCCCGGCTACGAAACCGAGAGCCGAACGCTCAAGTTCGAACGCAGCTTGGACGTCGAGATCGTGCTCCGCCGGCAGAGTGCTCCGGGGACCAAACCGCCGGCCCCACCCCCCTCGGCCCAGCCGCCCGAGGAGCCGGAGATCAAGATCAAGAAGAAGCCTCCTTCGACCCAGCTCGACCCCGACGACCCATGGAAATGAGCACTCGCATCCGCTGTCTCCGGGCGCTCGTCCTGTGTCTCGGCGTTTCGTTGGCATCGCCTCCCGCCGTCGCACAACCCGCGACGAAGCCCGACGATTCGGCCGAGGCCCGCACCCGCTACAAGAAGGGCATGGACCTGTACGAGGAAGGTGCGTTCGATGCGGCGCTCACCGAGCTCCAGCGCGCCTACGACCTCGCCCCCTCGTACAAGATCCTCTACAACGTCGCGCTCGTCTACATGCAGCTGAACGACTTCGCCGGTGCGCTCCGGAACTTCCGAAAGTACCTCGACGACGGCGGCAAGAAGATCGATCAGAAGCGGCGGGCGGACGTGGAGAAGGAGATCGCGAAGCTCCAGTCACGCGTGGCCAACATCGAGCTCTCGGTGAACGTGGAGGGCGCCGAAGTCACGGTGGACGACCTCGACGTGGGTGAAACGCCACTCGACGCGCCGCTGGTGGTGAACGCGGGCAAGCGCAAGATCGGCGTTTCCAAGAGCGGCTACGTGCCGGCGAACAAAGTCGTCGTGGTCGCGGGAGGCGACAAGAAGAAGCTCGCGCTCGAGCTGCGTCCGGCAACGCGCCGGCCGCGACGCCCGGCCCTGCCCCGTCGAGCGGCGGCGCGACTCCGAGCAAGACCACGCCTACCCAGTCCGGGCCTGCACCCAAGGGTCGCAAGGTGCCCTGGCTGTGGTGGGGCGTGACGGGCGGGCTGGCAGCGGGCACCGCCGTCGTGGGCGTCGTCACGCTCGGCGCCCAGAAGGATCTGGACGACAAGAAGGCGCACCCCGCGGATCGTCAGAGCCTCGACGACGCAGCAAACAAGACTCGCACGCTCGCCATCGTGACCGACGTTCTGCTGGTCGGAACCGTCGCGGTCGGCGGCTACGCGACCTACCGGACGTTCTTCGCCAAGCCGAGCGATGCGACGCAAGATCGAGCACGGCTCTCGTTGGGCGTCGGACCGGGGCGCGTGGAGCTCTCGGGCAGCTTCTGAACGCGCTCAGTTGCAGTTGTTGCGCGTGCCTTCGACCTGGTTGGTCACCGAGTTGTAGAACTGTCCGCTGGACGTGAACTTGCCCGCCGAATTGATGCACCAGACGTCCACGTCGGCCGGGGCCTCGCCCTTCTGGACGTCGAAGTCGAGGGGCCCCGACACGCCGTCGTAGTCCACGGTGCCGCCGGGAACGAGCAGCGCCGCGAACGCGGTGTTCACTTGGTCCGGACCGGCCGGGATGGGCGCACCCTGCACGGTGAGCCCGAGGCCTTGGTTCATCACGCCGCCCGTCGGCAGCGCGTCGCTGGTCCCCACGAGGGCGAAGGCAGCGAGGTAGGTCGCGTCGTAGGCGTGCTCCGCGTAGGTACCGGGATCTTGGTTCTGGTAGAACGCCTTGAAGCGGCCCTTGAACGCTTGGTACTGCTGAGTGGTGCGGCCGGCTGCGGTACCGAACACGCGGGTGCGGAGCGCCGTGTTCGCGTCGACCGTGTCGAGGAGCTGCTGGATCTTCGCGCCGTCGCTCCCCACGTAGTACGGCTTCGGCGTTCCGAGCTTGGCTTCGATGGCCGGGAGCAGGTCGGTCACCGTTTCGGTGGTTCCGATCAAGAGCACGAGGTGCGGCTTCTGAGCCGCCACGGCGTCGACGGTGGTGGTGAAGTCGCTGGTGGCGGGGTCGTAGTCGATGCGGAGGAAGTTCGTGTCGTTGTCCACCGCCCCCTTGCCGTTGAACGTGATGAGCGAGCTCGCTGCGTTGGCGAGGCCCGTCCCGTACGCGTCTCCCAGCACGGTCATCGCCACGCGGATGGGCGTCGCAGCGGGGATGCTCTGCTCGGTTCGGATCTGGTCCTCGAGGTCGGCGACCAACGCCGCCATGGGCTTGGCTTGGAGGGCGTCGCTCGGGCACGTGCGCCACACGAGCCCGTTGTCGTTGAGGTCGGTGATGGCGGGGCTGGTGGCAGAGAACGAGAACAAAAGGGAGCCAGCCGGCACGGTGACTTTGGTCGCGATGTCCAGGAGCACGCTGGAGAACGCGGGACCGAAGATCAGCGGGGCGCGAACGTTCTTGGCCAGGTGGTTCGCCACGACCGTCGGGTCGCCCGAGTCGTCGCACGCGACCACGGCGAGCCGGCGCCGGTCGGTTCTGCCGCGGATCGGCAGGCCCTTGGCGTTCACCTCGAGCTCGTTCAAAGCGAGCTTCACTCCTTGCCAGGCCGGCGTGCCGCTCGAGACGTCGGGACCCGAGAGCGGGCCGATGAACCCGAGCACGACCGTCTGGTCTTCGGCGATCGCTCCCACGGGGAACACCTCGGCGCACTCCGGCGTCGTCAGCTGGACACAGGTGCGGGACGGGCGACGGCAAATGGCGGGCACACCCCCGAAACGAGCACTGCACTCCTGGTTGGTGCTGCAGTCTCCCCCGAGCGAGCAGACGTTGTTCGTGCACACCGCGTTGGCGAACTCGCCGCCCTTCTTCACGCAGTCGTCCGTCGACTCGCACTGCTTCACCTCGGTGTCGACCACCAGGTTGCACGAGGCGAGCGCGGCGGCGTGGACTCCCAACGCCGAAACGAGCAGCCCCGCTCGGCGAAGCACCCTCACTTTGCCCGCGCGATCCGAGTCATGAAAGCGACTCCGACACCGTAGCACGACTCGCAGGCAGCGCTAAATCCGCGCAGTCCGCATCGTGGCGCCCGAGTGGGCGTAGGCGGCGGGTGCGCACGCGAGCCCGTGCGGTGCACGTCCGCGCGGAGCGTGCGGCCCCACTGGTCGACGCCCCGCCCCGGTGGTAACCGAGCGCCATGGCCACCGAGATCGAACGAGGCAGAGACGCGCTTTTGGCTTGGGAAGCCGGCAAACCCCAGAACTTCTTCAGCTGGGACGAAAACCTCGCGCGCGTGCTCAGCGTGCGCCTCGGCGCGGAGCGCTTCCGCGAAGAGCGCGGACGTCTCGAACAAGCCGGCGAAGCCGTCGCCACGCGGCTCCGACAGCTCGCGGTCGAGACCAACCACGATGCGAACCTGCCTCGCCTCGAGCGCTTCGACGGGCTGGGCGTGCGCGGTGAGCGTGTGGTGTTCCATCCGAGCTACCACGACGCGGGTCGCTTGATCTGGCAAACGGGAGTCCTGGCCGACTACGCGAAGCCGGGCAACGAGACCTTGCAGATGGCTCTGCTCTACTTGTTCGCCGAGGTGGGTGAGGCGGGGCACCTCTGTCCGCTCGCGTGCACTGCCGGGATGATCAAGAGCATCCAGCGACTCGGGACCGAGGAGCAGAAGAAGAAGTACCTGCCTGGCTTGCTCGAACGCGACTACGACAAGCGGCTCCACGCATCGCAGTTCTTGACCGAGGTGCAGGGTGGCTCGGACGTGGGGTTGAACGCCGTCGTGGCCCGCGCCGAGGACGGCGGCTACCGTCTCTACGGGGAGAAATGGTTCTGCAGCGTGATCGACGCGCAGCTCTTCTTGATGACCGCACACGCCCCGAAGGAGCGCCGGCGGGCACGCGAGGCCTCGGACTCTTCATCGTTCCGCGCAACGTGAACGGCGAGACCAATCGCTTCAGCGTCCGCAGACTCAAGCAGAAGCTCGGCACCCGGGCCATGGCGAGCGGCGAAGCCGATTTCGAAGGTGCCTGGGCCGAGCCCATCGGACCGCTGGACCGCGGGTTCAAGAACGTGGTTTCCATCGTGCTGAACACCTCGCGCCTGTACAACGCCGTGTGTTGCGCCGGAGCGACCACGGGCGCGTATCGCGAAGCGGCGACGTTCGCGCGTCATCGCCGGGCGTTCGGCGAGTCCATCGATCGCTTCCCGCTGGTGCAAGAGGCGCTGACCCACATGCGCGCCGAGTCCTTCGCGTCCATCGCCGGATCTCTCCGCATCGCCGCCATGTCGGATCGGATGCTCACCGGGACGGCGAGCGAGGAGCAAGAGCTCGCCTGGCGTGTTGCCGTCAACGTGAACAAGTACTTCACCGCGGTGCGGAACACGGCGACCGCCCAGCGAGCCATCGAGGTCTTGGGTGGCAACGGGACCATCGAAACGTTCTCGCCTCTGGTCCAGCTCTATCGCGATGCCATGGTGCTCGAGAGCTGGGAAGGCACGCACAACGTGCTCGTACAGCAGGTGCTCAAAGACTCGGCTCGCTACGGCGCGCACCTGGCGTTTCTGCGGGAGCTCGAGACCTCGGTCCGTTCGCTCACGCTACCGACCGGCGACCACGAACTCGTCGAGCGCACCGAGCGGGGGCTCAGCGCGCTCGAGCTGGGCTTCGCAGCGCTGGCCGCGGGCAAGGGCGACCAGCGTTTCGGACGCACGTTGGTGGACCAATCCGCCGCGCTCCTCCAGGTCGTGGCCATGCTCGAAGAGCTCGCGGCCTTCCCAGACGATGCCAAGAAGCGCGCGGCGATTCGCCTGACACTCGAGCGCTTCGTGCGCTCGGAGCTGACACCGCCCTCGCGCGTGGAAAACGATTTGCTCGACGCCTGACCGCGCTTCGACTCACCCGGGCAAGAGCGCTCGTCGCACGACGAACGCCACGTCGTCTGCCATCTGGGTCGGGACGAGGCGGGTCGTCGGGTGGGTCGCGGGCCACACCCGGAACATCTGGTCCGCGAAGCTCGGGAGGATCGCCTCCACGCCCGAGAAGTCCAACACGACTTCGCTCATCCGCTCGAGCCCGCGCAGCACGAGATCCGCGTCGGCGCGCGACAAGAGTCGTGTGCCGAGCGAGAACAGTCGCACCGCCACGCGAGTGCGGTCGAACGCACGCTCGTGGGTGACTTCATCGAGCACGTCCCGCACGCGCCGGGTGGAATCGCGACGGAGCTCCACGAGGACGCGAGTCCCGGCGTTCGAAGCGTTGTCGATCCCGCTGCGGCCCGCGCCGGCCTCGACCCAGAGCCGGAGCCCGTTCGCCGCGAGCTCGAAGCGATCCGCCGTGCTCAGCATGAACCACAGCGATTCTCCGCGATGCCGGAGCGGAGCCGACGTGACCGGCCCCTTCGCGAGCTCGAGCACCGCTTCGAAGACCGAGCGGAGACCCCGGGCGCGACGGATGAGCTCGAAGGCGCCCGGCCCGGCGTCCTCGACGGAGATCCGAACGCGCAGCGGTGACAACGTGAGCTCGAGCCGCGCGGGCTGGGCGGCGGCGTACTCGAGCGCATTGGCGACCAGCTCACCCACTGCGTGCTCCACGAGCTCCTCGGCCGGGCGGGGCAGGCGCGAGAGGGCGGGCAGAGCCTCGAACACACGCCGCCGCGCGGCTGCTTCGTCCGGCGCGCTGGTGATCTCGAGCGCGATCCCATCGCGAGGCGGGAGGTAGCGCGCCGAGCGCCCACGACCGGCCGGCACGAGCTCGCCCGCGCGGACCAGCTGCCTCAGGTGCCGGTGCGCCGCTTGGCGGCTGACGCGGGCCTCGCGGGCGAGCTCACCCGCGGACAGGGTCTCGCGTTCGAGGGCCAGAGCGAGGGCGAGCTTCCGAGTGCCCATCCGCGAAGTGTCCCAGGAGCTGACCAAAAATGTAAGCTTCCTTTGGTAAATGAGATGCGGGGTTACCTCGCACGGAAAAGTAAACGTTCAGCGCGCAAGATCGCGGCGTTCTCGCAGGAAATTGAGCGAGGGCGAGCCCGGCCTCTAGACATGGGTTCAGCAGCCGTCCAGTCGGCCTTCCTCCGGTCCCGGCGCTACCATCGCGGCGGATGAAGGTTCGCGCCACCGCCGTGGCCGCCGATCGCGCCAACGCCATCGGCAGCGTCGAGCTCGAGTGCACGCCGCACGGGCTCGCGGTGGCCTACCTCGGAGTCGGTTCGTTCAGCGAAGGCTATGCGCCGGGCGCGCTCACCCAGGGCACGCGGATCTGCGTCCCGTGGTCCGAAGTCGAGACGGCGCGAATCGAGGGGGAGCAGATGTTCCTCGCGCTCAGCGCCGAGCACACTCCCCACAGCCGCATGGTGCTCACGCACTTCTCGAGCGGCGATCACGCCCACCATCGAGAGGCCAGCAAGCAACGCGCCGTGATCTGGATCGGCGCTCTCGCGTCGTCGGTCGTGTTCGCCATGCTGGCCGCGCTCACCATTCCGCGCTTCGCACCGCGGGCCGGCGCCAGCGCGGCCATCCTGGTAGGAGGTGTCGCCGCGCTCACCATCCTCGCGATCGGCTGGATGGCGGATCGACAGATCGGGCGCGTCGGGCTCGAGGGGCTCGCAGCGCGCGACGCGTTCAGCGTCGAGCTCGAGCGCTACTTACCGACCCTCGCGCGCCTGAACGCGCCGCCGCCCAAACCCGAAAAGCCCTTCGTATGGCCGGCGTTCGAGGGTTGGCTGCCGCGCACGACGGTGGCGGTGGTCATCACGCTCACCGCCTGCTTGCTCGGTGCCGTGCTGACCGCGCGTTGGATGCTGACGCCCTCGCGGGACCAGCGCGAGCTCGCGGTGGTGGCGACGGGCGAAGCGGAGCGCGCGACCCCACCGCTCGAGGAACCGAAGAACGTAGCGCCGCCTTCGCCTCCCCCACCCGCGCCGAGCGCCAGCGCGGCCGGCGAGGCCCCGGCAGCGACGCCCGAGATCGGGGGCCGCTGTTCGTGTCGGCGGTCGGCCTCGCTGCTCTGGGCGAACCCGATCCCGAAGCTCGGCTTCCTCGTGCTCGGCAAGAAGGTCGTGAGCGGCCCCGTCCGGAAACGCCTGGAGGCGGACATCGCGGCCGTGAACAACGGAGACAAGGACATCCGCGAGATCGCGCTCAGCATCACGTTCTACGAGGAGGACCCGCCGCCCTCCCAGAAGCGCTACCCAGTCGCGCATCGCGCGGTCTACTTCGAAGGCCCCCTCACGCCGGGCCAAGCCATCAAGTGGAACGTGGAGGCCCGCGGGACGAGCTTCGATTTCGATCGCCCGCTCCACGGCGAACTCGGCGAGGCCGGGGACGGCGCGGCTCCGGCGAACCTGCTCGCCGAGCTTCTCGACGCCAATCATCGCCCCGTGCGCTTGCACGGCGCCATGATGCTCGGCTACCTCGGGGACCCGCGCGCGAAGGAAGCCGCGCTCAAGCTGAAGGAGGCGATGCGCGACGACGAGGCTCCCTACCTCGATCGCCTGGTGCGAGCGCTCTCCGACGTCCGAACCTGCAACCTCCGTGTGAGTGGCGACGGCAGCGAGCGTCGGGTGGAGGCTTGCGTGTTCAATGCCGGCAACGAGACGCGTCAGAAGCTCGCGCTGCGTGTACGGGGTCTCGACGCCATGGTGAACGCCAGCGAGCCCACCGAGCGGCCCCCTGCGGTGGTGAGCGAAGGCACGTTCCGCGTCGCCGGCGAGCTACCGGCACAGGCGGGAATCGTGGTGAACGCGAAGCTCGACGTGGAGAGGGCGAGCGCCAAACCAGTGGCCTTCGAGGCCTTCGCCGATCGAGAAGATCTCCTGCCTTGAGCCCGCGCGCGCGGACGATCGACTGCCCCGAGCTGCGCGCTCAGGGATGAACGAAGACCACCGTGCCTCGGTCCTTGTTGATGACCCCGTGCCACTCCGCCGGCACGCTGGGGTCCGTCCACTCGAAGAGCCACGCGCTGTCGATGGGCGAGAGATTCACGCAACCGTGGCTCCTCACCTTGCCGAACTCGTCGTGCCAGTAGGTGCCGTGGAGCGCATAGCCCTTGTGGAAGTACTGCACGAAGGGCACGTCGAGCAGAGCAAAGCTGTCGCTCTTGTCCTCTTCGCCGTCCATCGTGGCGCTCACGTGCTTCTGATACACCATGAACGTACCGCGCACGGTGGCGTGGACCTTCTCCGGGTCGCCGAGACCGCCGCGTCCCGTGCTCACGAGCGTCGCGTAGACCGGCTTCGTGCCCACGTAGGCGACCAAGGTCTGCTCCCGAATCGAGATGTCGACCCATTTGCGGGTCCCCGTGGCGAAGCTCGGGTAGCTCTCGCGAGGCTCGACGATGCGAGCGCCTTCGCCGGCCATGAAATGCCCGTCGCGGGTCGCCCAAAAGGTGCCGCCGCCCCCGCGCTTCTCGCCCGTGAGCTTCACCGGCTCTCGGTGACCGTAGCTCCCTGCCGCGGAGAGTTGGCCTGTGTCGTTCAGTTTGTACTTCTGCGCGAAGTGGCTCTCGATGAACGCGACCGGAAGGGTCTCGCCCTCAACTAGCTCGACTCCGTGGAAGGCGCTCGGGCGCACGACCTTGGTGCGGTCGAGCGCGATGATGTCGAGCTCCGTGGTGAGTCCCCAGACCCGGCCCTCCCACTCGAAGACCTTGCCGATGGCGAAACCAGAATCGATGGCAGCGCGCCCGGAGTGAACCGAGAAGTGGAGCTTCTTCTCCGTGCCGTAGGGCTTTTCGAGCGAGCGATTCGTACTCAAGAATTCCGGAGGTGGCCCCGGGTCTCCGAGGATCTTCGTGAGCCCCGTCGGCGCGAGCATGGCCTTGTAACGGGCGGCCTGGCCGAGCATGCCTTCCCCCTCGACGGTCTCGATTTCCTGCTTGGTCGCCAGCCGAAAGTAGAGGAGGGGCGGCACCTCGCCCGCCATCGCGTACACGTAGGGCAGGCCCTGCCCGCGAACCGCGCGGTTCTGAGAAGCCACCACGACCGGGTGCGAGAGGTCCTTGGTCGCGCCTTTGCCCACGCACACGAAGCCGCGCGGGTTCACCCGGTACCAGCCGCCGTCGCAGCCGTCGTTCACGATGGGCGGCCCTCGCACGTCGACCACCTGGCCAGCGCGCAGGTATCCGTAGCGAGTCCGGTCCCGGCCGACGTCGGTGTACACCCAGTTGCGCCAGGCGATGCTCGCGAGCCGAGTTCCGTCCGGCGAAAACGGCAGGTTGTCTTGCGGCGTGCCGAGCACGTCGCCGGCGGGTGCAGCGCTGGAAACCGCCGCCGCGCTCGACGCCGCTCGCCCCTCGCCTTCGGCTGCGACGATGGCACCCGGCGAGGCCGACGGCTCGGCGCCTGCCCCCGGAGGCTCCTCGCGGCGCACGCAGGCCGAAGCCGCGAGCCCCACGAGCCAGGCGCTGAGCAAGATGCGAGCGGACATGGACGGTCGAGGCAGGTCCGCGTAGCACGAAAACCCGAAAAACGAGCGCTCCCGATCCAAAACCGCGAATTATTCCGGCGCAGGGATCCGGCGTGGCGCCGGGGAGAAAGACTCACGCAGGTTGGGCGCTGCGGCAGCCGCGGCTCGTCCGAACGGCGCTAGACTCCGCCCCATCGTGCCGCTGTTTCGCATCCCCAAGGGCGCATTCACCATCGTGAAAGAGGTGGCGCGCCATCTCCTCCGCCGTCCCGTCGTGGGGATCGCGGCCGCCGCCCGCACGGCCGACGGTCGCTGGGTCCTGATTCGGCGCACGGACACGGGGGAGTGGGCGCTCCCCGGTGGCACGCTCGAGTGGGGAGAGAAGCTCTCCGACGCCATCGCGCGCGAGCTCGACGAAGAAGCTGGCGTCGAGGTACTCGCGCTCGGCGACGTGTCGGGCGTCTACTCCGATCCCGCGAGAGACCACCGGTTTCACGCCGTGACCATCGTGGTGCACGCGACGGTGAGCGAACCGCTGCGCCCGCCGCTGAACCCGCTCGAGATCGCGGAAGTGCGCCTGTTCGCAGCATCGGAGTTCCCGCCGACGCTGGCCCACGGCATGACCCGCATGCTCGCGGACGCCCGCTCCGGCGTGCCGTATTGGGAGTGAGCTGCCACTTTTCGCCGTGGCTCGCGCGTGGCAAGGTCCTGCCATGCCGCTTCTTCGTGCGGTCCTCCTCGGGCTCCTCCTGCCGCTGCTCATGGGTTGCGGGCTGCTCAAGCAGCTCGACGTCGACTCGCCGGGGCACACCATCCAGAAGCCCAGCAACGTGGCCGTCTACCTCTCGGTGAGTGAAGGGCAAGAGCCGATCACGGATCTCACCGACCAGAACTTCTCGATCTACGAGAACGATCAGCTGATCTCGCCGGACGAGACCAAGCTCACGCTGCTCGAGCGGGACTCCGTCGCCCATCACCGCACGCTGCTCTTGGTGGACTTGTCGGCGGCCAAAGACGACGCCACGCGAACCCGTGTCGCACGGGCTGTCGCCAGCTTCGTCGCCGCCGTGCGCAAGACGCAGGGGGTGACCGTCTACGCCTTCGACGGCGCGCCGGACATCGCGCTGATCGCGGACTACCCGAAGGGTGAAGCCGGCCCCAGCGAGATCCCCGAGCTCCAGGCGTTCCAGGCACGGGATCCGTCTCGCAATCTCCACGGCGCAGTGCTCTCGGGGATCAAAGAGCTCGGGGCGCGACTCATGAGCCAACAGAAACCGATCCGCGTCGGCACGCTCGTCGTGCTCACGACGGGCCCCGACCGCGCGGGGCGAGCCACCGACGAGCAGGTGCAGCAAGCGGTCGACGCTTCGCCGTACGCGTTCGTGGTGCTGCCGGTGGGCCAAGAGGGCTCTTTCGACGTGAGCCCCATCGCCAAAACGGCAACCTTGTGGGCGCCTTCGCTGAGCGGCATCGGCCCGACGCTCGAGGAAGCCGCCACCAAGGTCGACTCGCTGCTCGAGCGCTACTACCTCGTCTCGTATTGTTCGCCGGCGCGCGCAGGCGTGCGGCGCGTTCGGGTGGAAGTCACCCATCAGAACACCGAGGGCGCGGAGCGGCACGGAAGCTTCGAATTCGAGATCGACACCACGGGGTTCGGGCCGGGCTGCAACGCTTCGACCCCACCGCGATTCGGAGCGAGCGAACCCGCGGGTGAAGGCGGCGACTCGAAGAAGACCGATGCCAAGAAGGGCGACGACAAGAAGGCCGACGCCAAGAAAGGCGATGGCAAGAAGGGCGACGACAAGAAGGGCGACAAGAAGGGCGACGACGCCATCGTTCCGCCGCCGAACAAGCCCGGCTACGCGCCGCTTCCGCCGAAGTGACGGAACCCGCCCGAGTTTCGGTGGAGCTCTTCGAGAGCGAGACGATCGTCGCCCGCGGCCGAAGACGGGTCGCGTATTGGGTGCGCTACAACGACGGTTGGACTCCCGCCCGCGAGCACCCGGCCGCCTCCGTCGAGCAACTTTCGCCAGCGCCGGGCACGGTGTGGGAACGCCGCGTGTGCCTGGAGCTCGCGGTGGGCACTCGCCTCCTCTACGTGGAGAGCGCGCCGCGCCCCGAGCCGGCGCGAGACCCCTTGGAATACCTCGGAATGCAGCGCCAAGGGCCCAAGCGCCGGAGCACGAGACGCGAGCTCGTCGTCGGTCCACGCGGCGAGCTCGTGCGCGTGAAGCCATGAAGCCACGGCGCCGAGCACTTCTCGTTGACGGAAGGCCCTGACCCTTGCTCTTCTGCCCACGCGGAGGGCAGAGCTGATGCGACGAACGCTGCCAGTTTTTGCGAGCTTGCTCGCCGTTGCCCTGACATCGGAGCGCGCCTTCGCCTCCAGCGCCCTCGAATACCCCGACAACGGAACGGCCCAGTTCTCGCGGGGCGGCGCTTGGCTCGCGACGGCCACCGATCCCATCGCGGGCTACTACAACCCGGCAGCGCTCGCGACCCAGGCGACGAGCTTCAGCCTGGGGATGAACCTCGCATTCCAGAGCATCTGCTTCGAGCGCAAAGGGCCCGGCGGCGCGGAAGTCGGACCGAGCAAGGGGCTCACGGACCAAGGCCTCACCTACCGTGAGGTTTGCAACGCCAACGCCGGTCACCCCAACGCCATCCCGAGCGTCGGCTTCGTGTGGCGAGCCGCCGAGCGCTTGGGCCTCGGGCTCACCGTCGTCCCCCCTTCGTCGTACGGGCAGGTCGAGTGGCCCGATCTGCAAGTGGTGCCCGGACGCGAGCAACCGCTGCCCGCACCTCAACGTTATCTCTCGCTCTACACCAAGGGCACGATCTTGTTTCCGACGCTCGCCGCTGGCTACTCGATCACCGACCAGCTGCACGTGGGCGCGGGCTTCGTCGCCGGCATCGCCATCCTCGAGTTCCGGTCGATGTCCATCAGCAACGTCGACCCGACCAATCCCATCGACCAATACACGCAGGACACCCGAAGCCGGGTGCGCGCCAAAGATCTGTTCGTCCCCGGCGTGGTCGTGAGCGGGCTGTTCGAGGCCAGCTCTCACCTCGATCTGGCGGCTTGGTATCGGTACAGCGACAAGATCCGCGCGAAGGGCGACCTCGAAGTGATCGCGCCCTACTACAACTCCGCCGGCATCCGCCGCGCCGTGTGCGACGACCCCACCAAAGGCTGCGCCGAGGTCACCCGAAGCGAAGACCAGAAGGGAAAGGACGCGGCCCAAGTCACCCTCACGTTGCCCATGGAGGCGCGGATCGGTGCTCGCTGGCACATGCCCCGCAAGGCGACCACACCCCTAGAAGCCGAGAGCTTTCGCCACGACCGTTTCCGCGTGCGAGATCCCTTGCGCGACGACCTCTACGACATGGAGCTCGATCTCACCTGGGCCAACAACTCCGCCGCCGAAAAGACCGAGATCCGCTTCGCCGAAGGCATCAACGTGCTCGGACTCCCCGGAACGGTTCCGACCAATGCCGATCGTCCCACGGGCTTCCGTGACTCGTTCGGCGTCCGCCTCGGGATGCAATGGAACGCTCTCAGAAACCGCGCCGGCCTTCGGCTCGGTAGCTGGCTCGAGACCAGCGCCGTGAAGAAAGAGTACCTCTCGGTCACGGGCGTGCCCGCGTTCCGTGGCGGTTTCGGCGGCGGCGCCGTCCTCCGCGTGCAGGCTGTCGATCTCGAGGCGGGCTATCAGCACATCTGGAACGGAGGTCTCGACAACGGCGGCGATGGCGCCCAAAAGGCCATCGCGGGCAGCGGCTCCGCGGACCATCGCAGCTACCACGCCGTGAACGGCGGGAGCGTTCGTCAGCACGCCAACGTGTTTTCGGTCGGCGGCGTCGCGCGGTTCTGAGAGCCCCCTCGGCGAATCGGCCGGTCCGCAGCTTCCCGCGGCGCGGCTTCGCCGGTACGTCCCGACGCGCGCGAGCACAAAAAAAACAAGGGCGATCTGGTCACCCAGATCGCCCTTGGGAAGTCACTGTTTTGCCGATGGTGGGCGGGACACGCCCCGAGCATGTTTCAGCTTTCGCTATCATCGGCCTCCACGCAGCCGCTTGCAAACGGGTCAGCGTGGCATCATCGCCTCAATGTGGGCTCCACTAGCCTCAGGCCCGTCGATTTCGCGATCGCTTGGCCTGGCGCGGTAGCAGGGTCGTTAGCCTCTGCCAGCTTCGGCGAAGAGTATCGTCGGCGCACCGCTCATTCGGTCGGCTTTCGCCCACCGGAGCCTCGACGTGAACCGCGTTGTCCCGGTCACGGATGCTGACCCCCCGCTTCTTTCGAATGGAGGAGCCTTCACCAACGAGATACCCAGCCTCTGATGTTCTTTTTCACCGCGGGGGCACGGTCAGCAAGACTTCAGGCTCTCGCTACCCGCTGGCCATCTCCGAAACTCGCTTGCTCGCGCAAGCTCACGTCGAAGCGGCGTTGACCCTCACGGCCAGAACCGCGCTCGCGCCGAACGGTTTAAGCACGACGCTGCACGCGACCCAGAACACCTGTCATCGTCCCGAAAAACGCAGAGCATTACTTCCACGCCCGACACCACTCGCTCGGTTGTTCACCGAAGCCCGTGATGCCGCAAACCCGTTCGCCCATCCGTTGTTCCGCGACGCTCCGTCAAGAGCACCTCGGTTCCGTGCGAGCTAGACCGAACTCGACTCGTGCCTTTCGGCAGGCGAGCCCGTACGGCCAAAGATCCGTCTGGTCGACGACTGCAATCCCACATGTCAAAAACAAGCACTCGAACGTTTCGCGCAGTTACCGAGTCGCTTACCCGAGTTGCCCCGAGCGCGCTGCGATGAGTGGTGCGGTTCACGCCGCAAGTCACCCGCTTCGGTCGGCGCACCCACCCGAGCCGCAGGCGTTCTCTTCCTGCCGCTCGACTGGAGCTCCGTCACCTCTGATGCCCCTGTCACCACCCGAGCTGGGCTGGCAGCTAGCCAACTTTCGCTCGAACGACCAAGATCCGTTCCGCCGCCGCAGTGCGTGAATAACGACGACTTTCCGAACCCGGAGCACCTTCCTCTGGAGAGAAACCCTTCTCGGGCCCTTTGCTGATCCCCGCGCCGGAGTTCTTCCGGACATCGGGTTCAGCGCTCGGTCGCCGTTTCGCACGCGGTGGTTATTCGCCACCACGCGCTAGACCCCGTCCGCTCACCCCAGCCGCAACCGAGGTTCGCCTCTTGAGCCAGACGCCGCTCACCAGATTCTGCAACTTTTCAACGCGAAACTCGAGCACACCAAACGAGCGACGATTCCACACTCGACGAAACACTTTCGCTCCCGTCGATGCCCGACCCGACCGAAGTCGTCCGAGCCGTGAGCGGTACGACACCGAAACCTCCAGTTTCTGGAGACCCCGGCTGGCACCCCGAAGGCGCCTGCCGTACCGGTCGAGAAGCAGTGAGTTGGCGATTACGTGCTGCGACGCAGAGGCCCACTCGGCCACTCCTCGGACACCCCATTGTCGTTGGCTCGCCGCTGGTTGAACCTGAAGAGGACTCAAGCAGTCAGCTGACCAACCCAGGCCTCCTTTTTCACCCTCCGCGCGAACGGTTTGGGTGGTCTGGAAGGCCGAGGTGCCTTCGAATCCTCGAAAGCCCGGACAGAGGCGCTACTCCGTCGAGCCGGGATGTCCCCTGATTTCCGAAGAAGCCCGCCTCACGTGGAGGGGGGCGGGGTGCATCCTCACGCCTTTTTCACCCAGGGGCCGCGCCGACCTTGACGGGTCGACCCGACGGCTGAGCGGTGACGCCGGCCTGCCACGGGGTTTGCGACCCACGCGACCGACTGAACGCCACGGCGCTTCTGAGATTCTCTACGAACCGGTCGCTCGCTGGCAGATGTGCCGCGAACTTCCGAGGGCTATTAATGCGACAGACCGCCACTCATAGCAACTAAAAAATCTCGGCAGATGCGATTTTCTTATCCACACAGTCACTCACAAGTAATCCACAGGGCGGGAACCGCACCGCCAACGCGCCCCAGATTCGCAACGCAAGTTATTATTTTTATTATGCAATTCAGGAGACGACCTCGCCCGACATCCGCTCGCGCGAGGCCTAATGTTCGTTTGAATTGTCATATTGATTGTTGGGTGAATTATCAATTCTTCTCCGTGGGCGAATCGCCATTTGAAACTGGGAGATGGGCGCTCCCCGTGTGGGCGGGCTGCGCGGGGAGTCAACGCAGGAACCAGGGGGCCGGTGCTCAGTCGAACAAGGCGCCCGCGAGGCCCCCCGAGGCCGCGCCGTGAACGAGGCCGCCGGCGGTCACGGCGCGCGAATTCCGCGTGAAGTGGGCTGTCGGCGCGCGCCAGATCGGTGTTACACCCGAGTGCCACCGAGGGAGTGCAGCGTGCCGTTGAACGTCGAAACTCTGAAGTCCGAGCGAGACAAGCTGAAGGACGGCCTGCGGGAGCTCGAAGCCGAGCAGCGGAAACTCGAAGCCGAGATCAAGACGCTACGCCAGAGAGAAATCCAGGCGAAGCGCGAGATCGAGGCGCTCGGCGTGTTGATCGAGATCCACGACGGTCGCGACGCCTCGAAGAAGAACGAGAAGAAGCCGGAGGCCGGCTGACGCACGCGGGACTCGTCATCGCGCGCTCAATCCCGGCCTCCTGGCACGGTCGGCGCGGCAGGACCATAGCCGTCGGTGAGGCGTACGGCGCCGAGTCTCGACTCGGAGCCACCGGATGCGAAGGCGTTCACGCGCCTCGCGAGCTCCGAGTCGTCGAGAGGCGCGCGCGGCGGCGGCTCTTTCGGAGCTGCGAGGGACTCCACACGTAGCTCGCGCGTGGGCAGCGCGAAGCGCACGCCGAGGGTCTCCGCGAGCCTCAGGATCTCGAGCAAGAGGTCGTGGCGCAGGGTGAGCTCTTCGCCCCAGGTCGCCACCTCGACGTAGCAGTGCAGCATCACGTCGATGGACGAGTTCCCGAGGGCCGTGACGTGGACCTCGAACGAGTCTTTCTTGGTCTTCTCGCTGGCCCAAACGATGGCGCGGACCCCCTCGACGAACGCTTGAAGCTCCGCCACCCGAGTGCCGTAGGCCAAGGAGAGCGACGCGAAGATCCGCCGGTGGCGCCGCGCGCCCAGGTTGTCGATCTTGGCCTCCATCAGCTTGGCGTTGGGCAACGTGACGACCGAATCACCCGGGGTCCGGATGCGAGTGGAGCGGAACCCGACTTCTTCCACCGTCCCTTCGATCTCGTCGGCTTTGACGTAGTCGCCGATGCGAAACGGCCGGTCCACGAACAGCATGATGCTGGCGAAGAAGTTCGCGATGGTGTCCTTGGCTGCCAACGCCACGGCCAACCCACCGATGCCGAGACCCGCCAAGAGCGAGGCCACGTTCACGTTCAGGTTCTGGAGCAGGATCAAGATGCCCGCGACGATCAGCACGACCTTGAGTGAGGTGCGGATCAGCGGAACCATTTGGTCGTCGAGCTTCGATTCGCTGTGCTCCGCGCGACTCTGCAGGTGGGTGGCAAACACGTCGACCAGGCGGTAGAGCGCGAGCACCACGGCGAACACCACGAGGCCGCGGGCCGTGGTGCTGAGCACCAGCGCGACTTGGAGTGGCAACCCGAGCTCGGGGTAAGCGAGACGCAGCATGAAGGCGCCCAGGAGCGCCGCGCCCGGCGTCGCGAAGACCTTGACGATCTCGGCGGCGAGGCGCGCACCTCGGCGCTCGGCGAGAGCCGCCAGGCGGTTGCGCACCACCACACGAATCACTTGCCGGAGCAAGAGCCCCGCCACGAAGATCAGCACGATGGCGAGGCCCTGCCAGAGCTCCATTCCGAGCGCCTGCGTTCGGAGCCACGTCGGGAGCTTCTGGACGAGGTTGCGCTCCCCGCCCACGAGCGAGTCCTCGTAGAGCTCGTCCACCGCGTCGAGCGCCGTACGCGACCAGCGCCAGGCGCCGTCGGCCTGCTTCTCCACGACGACTTCGGGCAGCGACGGGTGCGGCGCGAACGAAGGTCTCCGGGTGTCGGGATTCACCCATCCCGGCTCGTCGCTCGCCCGTTCGGGGTCGACTCGGAGCGCTCGCGCCGCATAAACCGATTGGATCCGGAGCGCGCTCTCGCGGACCTCGCGCGCCGAACGGCCCGCGCGATCCAGACAGCGGGTCGCCTTGGCTGGGTTGTGGTGAGCGGGGTCGAGCCAACCGAACACCGACTCGACCGCCGCTCGCGGCGACTTGCAGTGTTCGGGCGGGTCCGCCCAGGCCGACCGGGCGAACACCAGACAAGCGAGAGTCACGAGAGCGATTCCAAATGAACGACGCACGGGAGCCTCCGAGCTCGGCAGCTTTCCAGAGCGCGGCCGGCAAATCCACGCCGGGAGCGGACGGCTCAGAGCTTCGTGGCGGCGAGGGCGGCGATCACGCGGAGCTCGGCGTCGGAGACCGGGACCACCGACAAGCGCCCGCGCCGAACGAGCGCGAAGTCCGCTAGACGCGGCTCCGCTTTCATGGCCGAAAGCGGCACCTTGGTCTTCAAGGGGCGCACGGGCGCGACCTCGATGGCTAGCCAGTCGCCGGTGGTGGCGCCCGGATCGGGAAACGCGGCGCGGAGCGCGCGGGCGACGCCGACGATCTGGCGCTCGTCCCCCGTGTGGTACACGAGGCAGAGATCGCCCTTCTTCACCGCGCGCAGATGATTGCGCGCTTCCGGGTTCCGGATGCCGTCCCAGGTCGCGCGCCCGTCTCGAACGAGGTCGTCGAAGGAGTAGTCGCCAGGCTCGGTCTTGAGGAGAAAGGCCGCCATCAGCCAGGGCCCGAGTCTTTCGCTCCGCCGTCGCCTGCGTCGCCCGCGTCGCTGCCCGCTTCGCTCCCGGCATCGGTGCCGCCGTCCCCGGCAGCGGGGCAACCTGGCAACGTCACCGGAGGCTTCTCGGCGCCGAAGCTCGCGGGCTCCGCGTCGAAACCGATACCGACCGAAAGCGCGTCGCAGCTCGCGGACTCGGAGTTCGTCCCGTTCCAGAGCACGTCCGAGTTCAAATCGACCTGGGACTTCATCAGCTGATAGAGGCTGTGCCCCTGGCAGAGTCCGAGCGACTCGAAGCCCGCCACCAAGTCCACCGCGCGGGCACGACCGGCGATGGTGCCATCCTTGATGTGATAGCCGCCGCCTTCTTCCGTGAGCTTGGCCACCACGATGGCGCGCTGGAGCTTCAACGGATAGGCCCAAGCCGCGCTCTTGCCCGGGAACCAGAAGAGCGCATTTTCCGGGAGTTGCCCCACGACGTAGCCATCGCGGATGTAGGCGTTGGGATCGTTCAGGAGCGCGTTGGGCGGCTCGGCACCGGGCGTCAGCGGGCCCTCGTAGGTGTCCTTCTGCAGAGTCCACTTGTCATTGGGACCCCAGCACGGGTTCTGCTTCCAAGCACCATCCGGCGCCTTGAGATCGCACTGCCACGACGGCACCGTTTCGAGACCAGGCGAGGGGTAGAAGTCCAGGCGGACGTTGTCGTCGTTGGGCTGGCCGTTCCACTTGGAGACTCGGAAGACGAAGTTGTAGTCGCCGCGGCAGAGCGCACAGTTGAAGGCGTCGTTGCTGAGGCCGAAGTCCTTGCCGAGCCCCTGGAGTGCGACGGCGTCGGCCTCGAGGTGCCCAAAGGTGTTGTCTCGACACTCGCGCCCATCGCTCGGCATGGCTGCCTTGGGCGTACACGGGAACGATTCCGGATCGATCTCGCATGTATCCGAGTTCGTGCAAAGACCGTCGAGGTCGAAGCCGAGGCTCTTCCACGCCCCCTCGGTTTTGTCGCCGTTCCGATCCAAGGACCCGAGCGCCATCGAACGAATGGCGAAGTACAAAGAGGGCAGCTCTTCGGTCGACGTATTCTTCGGTCGATCGTCTTGGGTGGGCAGGCCCGCGGTCACGCAACCGTCTTTGCCCTTCTTGCTCCACCAGCCGATACCACTGCCCCACTGGTCGGGCGGGATGGGGCTCCCCGATTTTCCTTCGAGCAGCGACTCGTCGTAGATCTTGCAGGCGTGCAGGCAAACGCCGGCCACGAGCCCTGCCATGACCAGTCCACGAATCAGCCGCATCGCTGGACAGGATAGCAGGACGCGGTCGGTTGGGGACAAGGTCGGCGTGCCCGCCCCGGCGGAGCTCAGTCCAGGTCCCGATCCTCGAAATCGAGGACGAGCGGACAGTGGTCGCTCAGGGCGCGAGCCGCCGGTGGTGGCTCGTCGGGTCCCACCGAGCAGTGCAGGGCGGCGCAGTACCCGGAAACCATCGGCGCTCGACCCGGTGTGAGCTCGCGCAGCGCCGTCGTGACCACGAAGTGGTCGAGCGAAGCGGGGCGCCCCGCGTGGTACTCGGAGCAGGAGTCCTGGGCAGCCACGACGCGGCGAAACGACGGACCAAGGGCGCGGTCGGTGCGTTCGAGCTCGTCGTCGGCCGAAAGCGCGGGCGTGCAGCGGTCGCAGCCCATGGTGTTGAAGTCGCCGGCCACGACGATGTCCGAGTCACCGTCGGGCCGCTTCAGGGCTTTGCCCAGCGAAGAGAAGGCGGCCAGCGTCTTCTGTCGAAGATCGTAGGACCGGGCGTCGCTCCCGCTCTTCGAGTGCACCGAGATCAGAAACAGATCGAGCCCGCCGGGAAACGTGAGGTACGCCCCATGGCCGGGACGGAGGCTGTTCTTGCAGGCTTCCCCGTGAGGGTTCAGCTGGGCGACCGTGGTCGGTTGGTCGTGCTTCACGCGCTTTTCGTCGAACAAGATCCCGACGTGCTGAACGTCGGGGCTCGGGCAATCGTCGAAGCTCGACGCCCAGCGCCCCCCGGTCAGCTGGTCGAGCTTCCGGGTGAGCTCGGCGAGCGCGGCCCGGCCGCGTTCGTTGGTCTTGAACTCCTGGACGGCCACGGCTTCCGCGTCGAGCCAGGCGATGCCGCAAGCGAGCCAGGCGACGTCTGTCCCCTCCCCGTCTCGGCCCTTTCCCGGCTTGCCGTCGGGAAACCAACGGACGTTGTAGGAGGCGATGCGCGCGGTGTGCTGCGCTTTCGCGAGCCGCTCGCCGGCGCGCACGGCTGCCTCGCAGCCGGCGAGGGAATCCCATGCGCTCGGGCTGGGAGCGGGGCGAAGCGGAGCGTCGGCCGCGTCCTTGGCGCCCGCGACGTAGCGCGCGGTGATGAACCCGCGGCGCCCGTCCTGCGTTCGGATCTCGAGCCAGCGCCCATCGGGGCTCTCCGACACGACCTCGACCT
Organism: Polyangiaceae bacterium; assembly: GCA_046351435.1. Lineage (GTDB taxonomy): Bacteria > Myxococcota_A > Polyangia > Polyangiales > Polyangiaceae > JADJKB01. Next base: position 2,326 of record JAXLYN010000086.1, on the reverse strand, counting down.
CGATTCCTCCCGGCACTCGGCCCGACACCTCCGACGACCCCCGTGCCGGGTGGAGCGGCACGCCCTCGCCGGAGTGCGCAACGAGACGCACGCGGCGGAGCGAAGCCGACACGCCGGTGCTCGGCGGTGAAGGCGGGCCGGGACTCGGCTTCGGCCGGGGCACCCCGTCGCACGCCTCAGCGAGGAAGCCGATGAGCAGCAGGGCCCGACGGAAGGCTCGCATCCGGGCGCTCAACTTAGATCAACGACCGCCGAGCCGCGACAAAGCTCCAAGGGGAGCCAAATACAGGTTCCGTCACTCGAGCGCTGATCTATGGACCGGCAGAGCCGAGGAGGCACGACGTGACGGACTCTCTCAGGGCAGCGACGCTCAGCATCGAGGGCGGTGTCGGCGTGATCCGCATCGACAACCCGCCGGTGAACGCGCTTTCTGCCGCGGTGCTCGTGGCACTCGAGAGTTGCCTCGCCGAAGCGCGCGGCGTCGCCGGCGTGACGGGCCTGGTCATCATCGGCGCCCGCGACGTGTTCGTGGCCGGCGCCGACGTGAGTCGCCTCGAACGGATGGCGGCTGGAGCACCGCTCGACGAGCCCGGCGTCCCGCGCCTGCCGGAGCTCCTGCGCTCCATCGAGGAATCGGCGCTGCCGGTCGTCGCGGCCATCGACGGCTTCGCCCTCGGCGGTGGCCTCGAGCTCGCGCTGGCGTGCCATGCGCGCGTCGGAACGCCCAAGGCCAAGCTGGGCCTGCCGGAGCTCGCGCTCGGCTTGATCCCCGGCGCCGGAGGTACCCAGCGCTTGCCGCGCCTGGCCGGCCTCGAGGCGGCCGTCGAGATGATGCTGTCGAGCCGGCCCGTCGCCGGAGCACGCGCCAAAGAGCTCGGCATCCTCGATGCAGTGGTGCCGCAGGGCGAGCTCCTGCTCCGTGCCAGGAGTCTGGCCCTCGAGATCGCCCGAGGCCTGCGGCCGAAGCGGGTTTCGTTGAGCGAAAGCCAGCGCCTGCCCGCCGAGGACGAGCGGAGCGCGCTGCTCTCCCGCGCCCGCGCCGACGCAGCCCGGCGCTTCCCCCACGTGAGCCATGCATCGGCGTGCCTCGACGCCATCGAGCATGGGATCGAAGCGGGTGGGGACGCGGGGCTCGTGCGGGAGCGAGAGCTCTTCCTCGCGGCTCTCGGCAGCGAGGCTGCGAGGGGCCTGCTTCACCTGTTCTTCGCCGAGCGCGCCGCCGCCAAAGTCCCCGGAATCGAGCTCTCGGAAGACAGCGCGGGGGAGCTGGCAGTGATCGGCGTGGTGGGCGGAGGCACCATGGGCTCCGGCATCGCGACGGCGCTGCTCGACGCCGGGCTCGATGTGGTCCTCGTGGAGACGAGCCCGGAGCTCGCTGCGCGCGCTCGAGGCCGCATCGAAAAGAACGTGGAGCGTGCCGTGGAAAAGGGCCGCCTGGACGCAGAGCGAGCCCGTGAGACACTGGCCCGACTCGAGACCGTGAGCGCGCTCTCGGCGCTCGCGCGCGCGGATCTCGTGATCGAGGCGGCGAGCGAAGACTTGGCACTCAAGCGCCGCATCTTCGCCGAGCTCCGAGAGCTCACGCATCCCCACGTGCCGCTCTGCTCCAATACCTCCACCATCGACATCGGTGAGCTCGGAACCGGCGCCGGCTTGGAGGAGCGACTCGTCGGCCTCCACTTCTTCAGCCCCGCGCACGTGATGAAGCTGGTCGAGGTCGTGCGTGCAGCGGAGAGCGGCAAAGCCGCCCTGGCCAGCGCTCTCCGCTTGGTCAAGCGCATGAAGAAGACCGCGGTGACCGTCAGGAGCTGCCCCGGCTTCCTGGTGAACCGCGTGTTCATGCCCTATTCGCAGCTCACTGGCTTCTTGATCGATCGCGGGATCGATCCATACCGCATCGACCGCGCCCTCGTGGCGTTCGGCATGCCCATGGGACCGAACCGCATGAGCGACCTCGCGGGCGTCGACGTCGGGGTCGCCGCCGGCAACGTGCTCGACGCCGCCTACCCGAATCGGGTCTATCGTTCCGCGCTCCGGCGCTTGCTGTTCGAAGCAGGGCGCCTCGGCGAGAAGAGCGGGCGCGGACACTACCTGTACGAGTCGGGGCGCGCGCTGCCGGATCCGGAGCTCTCCGAGTTCGTCGCGCGAGCACGCGCGCTCGCGGGCTCGCCCACCAGCATCGAGCTCTCGGATCAGGAGATCGCCGAGCTCGTCCTGTTCGGCGTGGTGAACGAAGCCTGCCGAGTCGTCGAAGAACGCGTGGTGCTTCGCCCCAGCGACGTGGACGTCGCCGCGACGCTGGGCATGGGGTTTCCGAGCTTCCGGG
>JAXLYN010000085.1:0-25374 GCA_046351435.1 Polyangiaceae bacterium | reverse complement strand
TTGCTGTAGACCGCGGAAGCGGCCCCGTAGGGCGGCGAGGTCTTTGCGGTGACGCATCCCTGGACCGCGAGGATGGCGGCAAAGAAAAGCGGCATGGCCCGAAAGAGCCTTTTCATAGGCGGCATCTCCCTTTCTTCGTAGCGCGGGCCCGGCGGCCCTACCGCACCAGGACCCTGTGCCCGGTTAAGTTCAGGATCAGGACGACGAGGAGGATGATCACGAGGACGGCGATAAGGACGCCGAGGCCGTCCCCCCCGGCCTTGAGCTGGTCGAGATTGAGGGCAAGCTCATGGACCTGCTGATCGCTGAGACGGCTCAGCCGGGACTGGATCTCCTCCTGGGTAAAGCCGAGCTTTTCAAGCCGGTCCCGCACCATCTTCGTTTCGAGGACGCTCCGGACCTTCTGCATATCGGCGCTCCTGTCCGCCTGGGCGGGGGCGATCTCTCCGGAAGGGGCAAAGCCCGCCTCGGTCCTCGGCGCGATGCCGATGATGAACAGGGCCGCCACGAGATACCACGCCACATACCTCTTGAGAGCTTCCATCCTTTTTTCCTCCTTTCCGGCGGCTGTTGTTCCGTAACCCGGAGAAGATACGCAGCAGTATGATGATGAGGAAGTGCGAAGCGTGCGCCCTGTGCCGTCTTCCCGGCACCCGGCTTGCCCTGTATGTACTTAAATATACTTAACACTTATCACAGAATCCGGAGCTTGTCAAATAGAGCGGGGCGCGAGGTTCCGTATAGGTATGGACATAGTTACCCGTTAGGAGGGGAAGGGGAAAGAAGGGGGAGAGCGATTTTACTCTCCCCCTTCCTATTACTTCTCCTTTCCGCTCAGCGATTTGATATACGCTACCAGATCCTTCATGTCCTGCGACCGGGGATCGATGGTCTTGCCCTTATTGGCCATCATAATACATACATTATTCGCGTCCTCAAGGGTCAGCCATGTTCCCCCCGGATTTTTCCATTCAGTTCTCCCCTTCTCTCCCGCTCTCTCCAATCCTTTGCCGTTCGGATGGCACGTGCTGCAGGAGCTCCCGGACGTCCCTCCGGCAAACTTTGGATCATCGAAGAGCTTTTTCCCCTTCTCGGCATTTCCGGCTGCGAAGGAGAGCGAGAAAGTGCTTGCCGTCATCAGCAGCGTGATCAGTAGTGCCCCAAAAATCCTCATGGTTCTCACCTCCCTTCTTTCTGCGACATAATAAGGCTTCTGCCCCATCACCTGAAGATCTTATACAGGGGGTGCTCTTTCAAACGGGGGTGAGTCTTCCAGGTGCCGGCCGCATAGGCGATCTCCGCATCGACCATTGCCAGGGAGGGAATCACCTCGGTCTGCTTGAGGTCGTACATCACGAAGTCGGCGCCTGCGCTCTGGAGCAGGGATGCGCAGGAAACCCTTGCAGCCGCCTGTTCTTTCCGGGTGAAGAGAGGGGCTTTTCTCCACCGGTCCCGGTGCGTATGCGTCGGAGAGCAGCCGCACGGAAGACCGAACTCCTCTTTCAACTCGTGGATGGCCAGGGCACAGGTCCCCACTTCCACAATATCCAACAGGGCCATATCCAGAATCAATCTCTCAAACCCGAGATCATAGGCCCGTGGGATCAATTGTTTCGCTATCTCCACCTTTCCTCGCATCCTGGCTTTTTGTGATGGAAGAGCTGCACGACGGCGGTTCTGTAACTTCTGTATCACCTGCCGCAGCTCTTCAATCCTGATGAAAAAGCCTGAAATGGAGTTGAAGATGATCCGCTGCTCCTGCCCCCGTTCCGCTGCCAGCTCAAGACCGGCCCGCCGCACGTCGGGGGTGGTTCCGTCCATGAGCACAGGGAGAGTACACGCCTCCAAGGCGAAACCGAGGAAGGAGCGTGCCTGCTCCGGTGTAGCGCAAATGACATCGAGGAGGAGCGGCACTCCCGCCTCGATACATTTGGCCTGGGCTGTCCCGATGGCCTCCGCAGCCTTCTCCCTGTCGAAATCAGGAGAGTTGACTCTTCGCACCAGGCTGTCCCCTGCATAAAAGATCGCCCCGAACAGCACGGTAGGGTACTCACCCGGCTGGCCTCCGAGGCTCACCTCCCCTACCGTGACAATCTGCTGCTTCCGGGCAAACCGGAACATCAGGCGTACCTCCCGTACAATTCGGCGGAGCGCACAAAGGCTTTTACATTCGCAGGCGGCGTATCGATGGTGAGCTCGCATCCCGGGGAGAGGAAAAACGCCCTGGCTTTCATTCCCTCGCCGATTGCGGCCCGGCAGCTCTCCTGCACTTCCTCCGGAGTCCCCGAGGGGAGCAGGTGAATATGGTCGATATTGCCGCATATTCCCATGCGGTTTCCATATATTTCGATCATCTTCGGAATGGAGATATCGCAGGAAAAGGAGATAAAATCGAGGTGCGGCAGGGCGCAGACGGCATCGGCCAGTTGTACATGGTGCGCTGCGACCCTGCCGCACGTGTGCAGGATAGTGTGCTCAAAAACAGAACAGATTTCGGGCAGGCCAGGCAGCAGGTACTTTTCGCCCAACTCGGGAGAGAGCAACTGAAGATCGTGCTCGCAGACCACCAGCATCTCCGCTCCTGCGTCCTTCAGCGCCCTTGCAAAAGCCGTTGCAACCTGTGCCGCCTTATGGACCAGGGCCTCGGTAAAGGGCGGGTCTTTCCGCGTCTTGATAATGAAATCATTGTATGCTACCAGTTGAAGGGCGAAGGTCAGGGGCCCGGACATATACCCGGCCACCATGACTTCGTTTCCCACCGCCTCCCTGAGTAGTGCGGTCGCCTCTATGATGGTACGGGTAGCGGCGTGGGCCATGAAGTCGGGGATACCCATTCTGTCTACGTCAGCCGGCCCTTTGATCGCCCGGTCGGTAATCCAGGGGCACTTGTCCGGAGGATAGGTGACGGAGCAGCCGCATGCCTCCGCTACCGGCCAGCTCGGTTCGACCTGTACGGTGACCACATCGTATCCGTACTCCCGAAGGGCATTGACCTGGGCATCGGCTGCCTTCTTCGCGTCATGATAAATGATATCCATCGTCAGGCCGTTCACCCAGCCCGCGTGGTCCCCGATACCGGGGAGCACCGCGATGCGGTCCGGGTGCTCCCCTCTCAGCAGTTTTGCGACTCTTTCCCTCGACGTCATGACGGTTCCCCTCCGGTACTTATTGCGAGCCCCTGCGAAAGGTCCCGAACTCATGCAGGGCGGAAAGAAACGCCTTCACCTTCCCCGTACTTTTAAAAAGCTCCTGCTCCTCGTCTTGCCCTTCAGTTCTTTAATATAACCTTGAAGCTGCCCAGCATTCGCACGCGCGCTTCTACCGGCGCTGCAATGCTCCGCGCTCGCTGAGAAACGCCGAGGGCCAACCGCTCACCGGTGTGGCCTGCCACCCGACCCCCGCCACTGGAAAGTCCATGGTCGCCGCGATCCCCGCAGCAGCCACACGCGAACAGGTCGAGGAGCATCAGCGCGGCGGCCAGCGCGAGATCGCCGAAACCTGCGCTGCCGGCCGCTCTTGGCGCACCCCGAGGAAGTCGACGAGGAAGTGCGCGAGCCATGCTCGCCGAGCACGACGTGACCGTCGAGCGCAACTCGACAACGTCCTTTCGTGTACGAAGAAGCTCGACCCGGTGAGCCGTGCGCAGCGCGTCTTCGGTAGCCTGCTGTGGCCTGCCTGCCGCTCCTCTTGCTCTGGCGTATTCCCCCGATGGACGGCGAAGTTGCGTCACGCCGGCCGACGTGGAGGGGGCAAGGGCCACCATGCGCACCGTGGTGGAAGTGCGGCGCCGAGTGCACCTGCGCCTACCACGCCTGCGGCGAAGAGCGCTGGATGACGAGGTCATCGACGGCGCAGAGCTCCTCGGCATCACGTTTTCGCCGAGCCTCGGCTTCGACGCCGACGTCACCCGGTCACCGGCGAGCCTACGACTCATCGGCCGGCGCCAAACCGCCACGCTGCCACTCAAGCGGGCGATGAAGGCGGAGCGAGCACTTCGAGACTTGCTCGTCGCTGCCACGCTGCGACTCAGAAGCGCAAATCCGAGTCTCGGACTCGCGGCGCTCGGAGCCAGCACCACGCGTTGTCCATTCTGCGGCGCGAGCTACGAAATGCGGTCCGGCTCGCGCTGCCCGAGTTGCGGCGCCCACGCAGGGCAGACGCCCTGAGCCCGACGCTCAGCGGCCAGCGAGGGCCCGTTTGAGGGCGGCTGCGTGCCTGCGGCTCACCTTGGCGCGTTGCCCATCGCTCATGATCACGACGCCGCCGTCTTCGTCGCTGGCCACGCTGCGCACGTGATCGAGGTTCAGGAGCTCGCTCCGGTGCGCGCGAAAGAAGCCGTGTCCCGACAGCTTGCTTTCGAGAGTGGAGAGGCTCTCCTCGATCAGGTGTTCTCGGCCATCGCAGACGAACACGGTGTACTTGTCTGCTGCATGGAAGCGCGTGATGCCACGCGTCTCGAACACGTGGAACGCACCGCCTTCCTGCACACAGAGCCGGCGCGGTCTCGAGCCGCGCCCAGCCGGCGGCGGGTTTTCGGCCTGGCTCCGCGCTCGCACGCGCAGGAGCGCTCGAGTCAGTCGTTCCTTTTGAACGGGCTTCAACAGGTAGTCCACGGCGTCGAGCTCGAAGGCTTCCACCGCGTGCTCCTGGTGGGCGGTCGTGAACACGATGGCCGGGAGCGGCTCGTCGGCACTCGCGACGGCCAGCCCGTCGAGACCCGGCATGCGGATGTCGAGAAACACGACGTCGGGCCAGAGCTCACGAATGCGAGCGAGCGCGGCTTCGCCGTCGCCCGCTTCACCGATCACCTCGACTCCGCCCTCGACGCGGAGCAAGCGCGCGAGGCGGGCTCGCGCCAGCGGCTCGTCGTCCACGATCAGCGCGCGCAAAGCCCCTCCTCCCTCGGGATGCGCACGCAGACCACGTGCCCGTCGCCGACTTTCCGCTCGAGCTGGGCTCGCCCTCCGTAGCAGAGCTCGAGTCGCTTTCGCAGGTCGTCGAGCGCAGTTCCCGTTCCGACGCGATCGGATCGCCCGCTCCCGTCGTCGTGGACCTCGAAGACCACGTCGCGCGGCTCGGCCCGAACCACCACCCGCACCGTCCCCCCGCTGCGTTCGCGCGAGACCCCGTGCACGATGGCGTTCTCTACCAGCGGCTGGAGCAGCAGCGGGGGCGTCGGGACCCGTTCGAGCCCGGCCTGCACGTCCACCTCCCAGCGCAGGCGATCGCCGAGCCGCAGACTCTCGACTCGGAGGTAGTCCCGAGTGGCGTCGAGCTCTTCGTCGAGCGTCACCCGCGAGCGCGTGGAAACGTGCAACGCGTAGCGAAAGAGCTCGGCGAGCCGTACGAGCGTCAGCTCGGCCAGCTCGGGGTCGGTCGGAATCAGGCTCGCCACGGTGTTCAGGCTGTTGAAAAGGAAGTGCGGATTCGTCCGCGCCTGGAGCGCCTGCAGTTGGGCGGCGAGCGCAAGCTGTCGAGCCTCGTGCTCCCTGCGTTCGACGTCGCGGGCTTGGCGTTGCATGCGAACGTAGGTGGTCAAGGCCACCACCGCGACAGCGGCAATGGACGCCGTGCGATCACTGATTCGTAGAGCATCCGCGAGCGAGCTCGCGGGTCCAGCGCCTTCACCAACGGGTCCACGGGCAATGCGCCGAGGGTGACCGAGGCCGAGATGGTAGCGACGTGGCACGCGATGATTGCAGCTCGAGCACGAACCTTCGAAAGCACGCGGGGCAGGACGAAGACATACGCCGCGTGGAGCGTGCCCCCGATCCAGGGGGTGGCGAGCCAGGTCGCGGCATAGCTCTTCGCGAACTCGGTGAGCGTTCGCGGTCCGGATTGGATGAGCACCAGCAAGGCCGGTAGACCGACGTAAATCGCAACGAGCCAGCCCGCGCTCGTGGGCATGAGCGGAAGTGGGCGCGCGGCCGCGGCTCTCGGGGCGAGCCCGTCCAGAGCGATCCGCCGGGAGGTCCGCGGGCACGTCAGAGGTCGTCATGCGGTCACCTGCATGTTAGCGCTCCGCCGACGAGGCGCCGTCGCTTCCCGCGCCGGGCGAGCCGACGAGTGGCGCCCGGGAGCCGACGAACGGTCGGTCGAGCGGCAGTTCGGACGCTCGGCGCCGAACCCGGCGCGCTCGTCCGTCGGGATGCGCCTTCGTCGGACGCGGCGCCGCGCCCTGCACGCGGTCGTAGGTTGGCCACGGAACGGAGACCGTCATGCCGAACTCGTTCGACGCCGGCTCGCCTCTGCGACGCGTAGAGCGGGCGTAATCGCTCTGGTCGTGAAGCCACGATGAGCGCCTGCACCTCGGAAGAGTCCGGGCCGGCACGCGCGTTCGATCCCGGCTGGCGGATGCAAGCCCCGAGTCTCGAGGGCTCGACGCCTCGGTGCTGGCCGACGCCGTCGATTGGGCCCGCGAGGGCGAGCTCACTCGATCGTGGATCGTTCGCCACGATCGAGTGGTGCTCCGGGCGTGCTTGGCCGTACGATCGTCAGGCGTTGCACGAGCTCGCCTCCGTCACCAAGAGCGTCACGTCGACGTTGCTCGGCATCGCGGAGGAACGCGGTTTGGTCGCGTCCGAAGATCGGCTCACGCGCTGGTTCCCGGAGCACGCCGACATGCTCGCGAAGACCGGCAAGTGGGAACATCACCTTCGCGCACCTGGCGGCGATGACCGCGGGCTTCGACTGCGGAAAGGTTCCTGGCGAGCTCGAGCTCCGCGCCATGCAAGCGAGCGCAGATTGCGCAGCACGCTCGACCTACCCGTCGCGGCGGCTCCCGGGGCCGAGTGGGCGTATTGCAGCTCGGCGACGCACCTTCTGGCGGCCGCGCTGACGCGCGCAGTGGGCGGCGACCTCGATGACTTCGCGGAGGAATCGCTGTTCGCGCCGCTCGGCATCACGACCCACGAATGGCCGCGAGACCCGCAGGGCATCGTGCGCGGATACGGTGAATTCTCGGCTCGGGCCCGACGACTTGGCACGGCCTGGTGCGTTCTGCCTCGCGCGGAAGCTGGCGTGGGCGCCGGGTCTTGTCGAGCGAATGGTTGACGGATGCTTTCACGCCCGCGCGACGACGCCGAGCGGAGATCAGTACGGTCTCGGCTTCTGGATCCCAAGCGGCGCGCTTCGGGAACGGTCCAGGCGCTGGGGCGCGGGGACAGCGCGCCGTGATGTGGCCGGCAAAAGACGCGGTCGTGTTGAACGGCGCGGGGTCGGAGGCCATGCTGTCGGAGCTCGCGCTCCGGCTCTCGCAGGCGCTGGAAGTCCGATGGCGTTCCCCGAGAACTCCGGCGCCGTCGCTCGTCTGAACGAGTCGCTCGCGAACGCGGCACTCGCTCCTTCGCCGGGCCTGGTGCCTGCGCTGCCCCAGGCCGGCAGCGACATGAGCGGCCACGCCTATGCCCTGGCCCCGAACCTGCTCGACGTGGCCGGACTCCGGCTCACGTTCGACGGGACCGCACAGGCCGAGCTCGTGCTCTCGACGAGCGTGGCGAAGTTCTCGCTCGCGTCAGCTCGACGGCCTCTTCCGCTTCACCGACTCGTCGCCCACCGGTCAGCGGCTCGACTCGCGGACAGTGGACCTCGTCCAACGAGTTCGTGAGCCGCGGCACGAACCCGCCGGCTCGATCGAATGCAGGTGACGATCAGCGTCAGCGGAAGCGAAATCGTCGTTGCCGTCGACGACCTTGACGAACCCGTTCGACGCGACGCTGACCGGGCAGCGTATGGATTGAGCGTGCTCAGCCGTCGGTGAGCTCGGCCAACACCAGATAGCCCCACGATACCCAGGGAGCGGAGCTCCCGGATGGGTTCTTCGGTAGTGCCCTTCAGCCGCCTCCGTGCACGAATCCGAGCGTCGGGTAGGGCGCGAGCACGAGGTAGCTCGTGTGATCGCCTTCGAGAGATGAACCACGTCCACCTGGAGGACCACGAGCACCAGAAAGAGCAGAAAGGCCAGAGAGAGCCAGCGCCACGCGGCACGCCGCTCAACGTGGGATGCGGAATCCGTCTTTGGGAACGGGAAGGCCACTCGGCACCTGCTTGGGGCGACTGGGTTCGAGGGAGCGATCGGTCAGCGCCTTGTCCAGGAAACGCGTGACGGCGTCGAGCTCGTCGCTCGCGAGCTCGCGGCTCTCGCCATCACTCACTTGTCGGCTGGCTTCGTGAGCCACCGCGTCGCGGAGGGCCGGCGCGGAACCGTCGTGGAAATACGGCTCCGAGTCGCGCGTGTTGCGCAGCGTGGGCACGAGGAACGCACCCCGATCGGCCTCGACGCCCGTGAGCTCGAAGCGCCCAGCGTCGTCGGCGCTCCCCACGCCGCGGTTCGCGTAACGCGAGCTGGTGAAGAGCGGTGGCGTGTGACAGCTCGCGCAGCCAGCTTCGCCGAACAGGAACATGCCGCGGACCGTCTCTTCGTCCAGGGCGCCCGCGTCTCCGGCCACGTAGCGGTCGTAGGTCGCGAGCTTCGCCTCGAAGCCGCGCTCGAACGTCGCGATGGCGCGCGCGATGTTGTCGGCGTGGATTGGATTCGCCTCCCCGGGAAACGCCTGCGCGAAGCGCACGCGATATTCCGGAATCGAATCGAGCTCCGCCGCGAGCTCGGCGCTGGGACGGCCGAGCTCCTTCGGCTCGTCGAGCGGGGCCAGGGCCTGGGCTTCGAGCGAGCTCGAGCGCCCGTCCCAGAAGAGCTCGGTCCGATGGGCGACGTTCCACAGCGTCGGCGCGTTCCGGCGCGTCACGTTGGGCCCCGTCCGGCCCGGCCCCGTCGGCCCGGTCCCACCGATGCCAACGGAACGGGCAAGCCCGTCCGAAAGGCCCCAGACCTCGCTGTGGCAGGTCGCGCACGCGACCTTGCGATCGGTGGAGAGGACGGGATCGTAAAAGAGCAGCCGGCCGAGCTCGGCTTTCTCGGGTGTCGCGGGGTTCTTTTGGGGAGCGCGCGCCTTCGGAAACGGCGCGTAGGCCCAAGGCAAGGGCGGCCCCGAATACTCCGGCTCGTGCGCTTCGGGTGACGAGCACGAGACGGCGCAGAGCGTGGCGAACGCGCCGAGCGCGCGCAGCATCACCACGTGACCGCTGGAAGCGCGGCGAGCGTGCATTGGTGCGGGGTCGCGTCGGTGGTGTGTTGCGCCGGGTTCAAGAGCCCGCCCGGCGCGTGGAGGTTCCGGAAGCTCGGCAGCGGTGGGTCGCCGAGACAGAGCATCGGGTCGGTCACCCCCGCCTTGACGACGCCGTCCCATGCGACGTCTTCGAGCGGCTTCACGTTGAACGTCGCCAGGATGCCCTGGGGGTCCGTGCCGTTGCCCGAAAACGTGTTGCCGTGGATGAAGGTCTGCTCCGGATCGGGATCGGTGGCCGGATCCGGCTGCGTCTGGAGCACGATGTTCAAGGTGGTCATGCTCACGATCACGACCCCGGCGCTCTTGTTGTTCTTGACCTGATTCTGGCGGATTTCCGTCTGATCGGCCGCCAGAATCAACAGACCCGTCCCGGTCGGCACGTTGCTCACGATGCTGCCAGCCTCGGCGAAGTTGTCCCGATTGTTGTCGTGAACCGAGTTGTCGCGCACGAGCGCCCGGTTGCCGTCCTTCTTCTCGAGGTTCGGCAGCGTGAAGACCAGAATGCCCGCGGTGTTGTCGTAGGCCTCGTTCTCGTACACTTCGGCGTCGCTGCTGTTCTCGATCTCGATACCAGCCACGTTTCCGTGCACCTTGTTCCGGCGCACGATGGCCTGGTTGCATTGCCCGACGTACACGCCCGCGTCGGCTGCGCCGATGATCTCGGAGTCTTCGATCAGGACCCGCTTGCTCTTGACCGGGTAGACGGCATACGCCCCGTTCTTCGTCACCGAGCCGGCATCCCAGGACACCTTGAGCTTGCGGAACGTCACGTCTTCGGCGCCGCTCACCACGAGGCCGTTGCCCGGGGAGTTCTTCAGAGCGAAGTTTTCTGCAGTGAAGCCGTCGCTCGTCACCGTCATTCCGTCGTCGCCCTGGGTCTGGCCAGCGAAATCCAAGACCACGTCGTCGGGGCTCGCACCGAGCCCCTTCAGCGTGACCTGCGGAACGGCCAGCGAGAGCTCCTTGGTGAAAGAGTAGCTCCCCTTGCACAGGCAGACGGTGTCGCCGCTCTTCGCGTCGATGAACGCCGACTGGAGCGCCGTGGTGTCGTCGGCCGACGGCGAAAGCGCGACGCTGCAACCGCTCACGTCTTCGCCGCCCGGACAGCTCGGCGCGGCGCCCGAGCCCCCGCTGCCGCCGCTGCCGCCAGTCCCGCCGGCCCCTCCGCTGCCGCTCGACTCCCCGTCTTCCCCGCAGCCCAAGAGAGGAACCGCCACAAAAACCGCCCAGATCGCCGACTTGAGATCGATCATTGAAAATCCAGTCTACAGGACTCCGCGGCGGCCGGCGACCGTCCTCGCGCGCCACGGGGCTGGTCGCTCCCCCGAGCGGCGCCTATAGAGGCCGGGTCGTGCCTCGCGCGCTGTCGTTCGTCGTGTTCTTCGGAGTGGCCTTGAGTCTCGCCGCCAGCCTCCACTACTACGTCTGGGCGCGCCTCGTGCGAGACCTGGCGCTCCCGCTCGGTTGGCACCGGGGCCTGAGCGCCTTGGTGGTCGTGCTGTTCTTGAGCGTGCCCGCCACCTTCACCCTCGCCCGAGGCTTCCGCGTGGAAGGCATGCGCCCGGTGTTCCTCGCGACCTTCGGCTGGATCGGGGTGCTGTTCATGACCGTGATGCTGCTCGCCGTGGTCGACGTCGGACGATTGCTGGTGTCGCTCGGCGTCCGCTTGCTCTCCGACGCCGCCCCCGAGGACCCCGAGCGTCGCCTCGGCATGGCGCGCATGCTGGGCCTCGGAGTCGCGCTGGTCACCGGCAGCGCCACTACGTTCGCCGCCAAGTCGGGGCTGACGGAGCTGGTGGTGAAACGCGTGCGCGTGCCGCTCCCTCGACTGGCGGCGTCGATGCACGGAACGCGCATCGTGCAACTCTCGGACGTGCACGTGGGCTCGACCATCCAGCGTCGCTTCATCGAGCGGGTGGTGCGCGAGACCAACGCCCTCGAGCCCGACGTGGTCGCCATCACCGGCGATTTGGTGGACGGCTCCGTCGAACAGCTCCGCGAGCACGTCGCGCCGCTGGCGGAGCTCCGGGCGAAATATGGCGTCTACTTCGTCACCGGCAATCACGAATACTACTCGGGCGCGGAAGCCTGGTGCCGGGAGCTCACGCGGCTCGGCGTCCGCGTGCTCCGCAACGAGCGGGTCAGCATCGGCGAAGGCGACGGGAGCTTCGACCTGGCCGGCGTCGACGACTTCTCGGCGCACCGATTCGGCCGTGGCCACGGCGCCAATCTCGAGCGCGCCCTCGAAGGACGGGACGAGTCGCGCGAGCTCGTACTCCTCGCCCACCAGCCGCGCCAGATCTTCGAGGCCGATCGCCGGGGCGTCGGGCTCATGCTTTCGGGCCACACCCACGGGGGTCAGATCTTCCCCTGGAACTTCTTCGTGCGCCTCCAGCAACCCGTCGTGTCGGGCCTCGAGCGATTCGGCCGCGCGCTCGTCTACGTCAGCAACGGCACCGGCTACTGGGGACCGCCGCTGCGACTGGGTGCGCCGGCCGAGATCAGCGAGATCGTCCTCGAGTCCGTCGACGAGAGCGCGTGACGCTGGACAGCGCGGCGAGCTTCGGCCGCGTCGGCGCTAGTGCCGAGCCATCTCGAGGGCGACCCGCTCGGCGATCCGGAGACCATCGACGGCCGCGCTGACGATGCCGCCGGCGTAGCCTGCGCCCTCGCCGGCGGGGTAGAGGCCCGAGAGTCCGATCGCCGACAGGCTCTCCGCATCGCGCAGCACGCGGACCGGAGACGAGGTGCGACTTTCGACGCCGATGAGCACTGCGTCTTCGGTCAGATAGCCGCGCATGCGGCGGTCGAACGCGCGGAGCGCTCGTCGCAGGCGTTCGCTCAGAGCCACGCCCCCGAGTCGAGGACCGCGGCGAGATCTGCGCAAGCGAGCCCGGGAATGTAGCTGGTGTCGGGCAGCGTGCTCGACGAACGCCCCGCGACGAAATCGGTGGCCCGCACCGCCGGCGCGACGAGCTTGCCGCCACCCGCCCCGAAGGCGCTGCGCTCGATGGCGCTCTGGAGCTCGACCCCCGCGAATGCGCCCGAGTAGCCGGCGCGCCCGAGGTCGGCGAGCTCGACGGCGACGACGAGACCGGAGTTGGCGAAGGGCGAGTCGCGGCGCGAGAGACTCATCCCGTTCACTACGAGCGCCTCGGACTCGGTGCTTGCAGGGACGACCCAGCCCCCCGGACACATGCAAAACGAGAACACGCCTCGCCCGTCGACCTCTTCGGCCAGTCGATAGGCGGCCGCCGGGAGCTTCGGGTGCCCGGCGTGCGATCCGTATTGGATGCGGTTGACCAGGGCTTGGGGGTGCTCGATGCGCACGCCCAGCGCGAACGGCTTGGGTTCGAGCTTCACGCCCGCGCGCTCGAGCAGGCGATGCACGTCGCGAGCCGAGTGTCCCGTCGCGAGCACCACCGCGCGTGCACCGAGCTCGCTCCCGTCGGCGAGGCGGACGCCCGTGACGCGACGACTCGTGCCCGCACCTTCGGTCACGAGGTCCGTGACGCGCGCGCCGAAGCGGAACTCGACGCCCACGCTCTCGAGGCGCTCGCGAATCGCGGTCACGACCTGTGGCAGGCGGTTCGAGCCGATGTGAGGCCGCGCGTCGACGAGAACGGAGCTCGGAGCGCCGTGCAGCGCCAGGACCTCGAGCACGTCGCGTACGCTGCCTCGCTTGTGCGAGCGCGTGTACAGCTTGCCGTCGCTGTAGGTGCCGGCGCCGCCTTCGCCGAAGCAGTAGTTGCTGTCCGGGTCGACGCTGCCGGCTCGATTCAGGAGTTTCAGATCGCGGCGGCGCGGCTGGACGGGCTTGCCCCGCTCGAGCACCAGGGAGCCGATGCCCCGGCGCGCGAGCTCGTAGGCCGCGAACATCCCTGCAGGCCCGTCGCCGACCACGATGACCGGCGCGCCTCGGCCCACCTCGCGAGGCGGCGGCCCGCCGAGCTCGGCCGTGGTCGGCCTGCCGAGGCCCAGCACCAAGTGGAACCGGACTCGGCCTTTGCGCGCGTCGAGCGATCGCTTTCGGACCTCGATCTCCGGCAGGTCGGCGGCCCGGAGCCCGAGCTCACGCGCCGCTCGGACACGGAGTGCCTCGGGATCGTCGGCGTCGTCGAGACCGAGCTCGACACTGATTTCTTCGGGCAGGGCGGCCACGGGCCGCGCAGCATAGCTCGCCGCAGGTGAGATGGGGGGCGCCTCCGGGCGCGAGGCGATCCGATCCCGGGGCTCGCTCGTACTGCGATCGTGCTGTCGGCCGCTCCCCCCTCTACCCCAGGACTAGCGGGCCGTAGCGCGTGCTATTACGTTCCCGGCGTGGCGGACGATGCAGACGACGTCGCCTGCGTCGAAGAGATGGCGCGGGGAAGCCAGGAAGCGCTTGGCAGGCTCTACGACGCCCACGCTCCGCTTCTCTCGAGCTTGATCCAACGTATCGTGGGTGACACGGACACCGCCGAAGACCTGGTTCACGACGTGTTCCTCGAAGCCTGGCGCCGCGCAGCAGACTACGACGCGAGCCGAGGCAGCGTCCGAACGTGGCTCGCGCTGCGAGCCCGGAGCCGTGCCCTCGACCACCTGAAGTCCGCGGGGGTCGCGCGCCGGGTCAGCGTCGCTGAGCCCCGCGATTGGGAGCGCATCCTGGGGACGGGCGAACCGGGAGTCCCGGCGCCCGATCGAGCGCGGGTGCGAAGCGCGCTCGTCGCGCTGCCCGAGGACCAGCAGCACGTGCTGTTTCTCGGCTACTTCCAAGGTCTCAGCTCGAGCGAGATCGCCGAGCACGTCGGGATCCCGGTGGGAACCGTCAAATCCAGGGTCGCCACGGCGCTCGGGCGGCTGCGCCAGATCTTTCGGGATGGGAAGGACGAGCCATGAAGCGCGACGACGACGTTCCGGAGTTCGCAGCTGTCGCTCTCGAAGCGGAAGGCGGCGTCGATCGCGCCGCGCGAGACGTTTTGGGGGCGCTCGCAGTCGCCTTGCCTCCCGTCCGCCCGCGCGACGAGCTCCGCGCTCGCCTGCTCGCCTCGGCGGCGCGCCCCGAGGAGCGCTACGCCCCATTCCACACTCGCTTGTCCAGGCTCTTGGACCTCGGCGTCGAGCGCCTCACTCAGATTTTCCGCGCGGCCGCCGACGAGTCGAACTGGGAACGCCCGCCCATCGCCGGCATGTCCCTCTTCCACTTCGAGGGCGGTCCGGCGTTGGCCGGTGCGGACACTGGCCTCGTCCGCATGGAGGCTGGCAGCGAGTTTCCGCTCCACGAACACCTCGGGAAGGAGCGAGTGCTCGTGCTTTCGGGCGGATACCTTGACTCGAGCGGGACCACGTACGGTGCGGGCCAGAGCCAAGAGATGGCGAGCGGCAGCGCGCATTCGTACGTAGTTCTGCCCGACGCTCCCTGCGTGTTCTGTGTCGTGCTCGAAGGCGGCATCACCATCGGCGGCAAGCGTTTCGGCTGAGCTCACCCCGCTCGGAGTGACGCCCGGAGCTCGGAGCGGTATCCTGAGTCGTCGATGAGGAGCGCGCTCTTCGCCATCTTGCTCGTGGTATCTGCATGCGGCAGCGACGAGGCGCCCGCCGATCTCGGGGAGTCGCACGCTCCCGTCGTCCCGCGCGCAGAGTCGGACCTGCCCGCGCCGCCCGTGCTCGGGCGCGCCGCGGTCCTGCCCGGCGGGCGACGGGTAGAGGCGAGACGAGGCGCGGAGCCCGGCGAGAGCGATCTCTTTCTGGTCGACGCCGATGGAAAAGCGACGCCGCTCGCGCCCGCAGCGGGCCCCGACGAGCTCCCGCTCGCGCTGGCCGACGGCCGCGTCGCATTCGTTTCGGGTCGGAGCACGGTAGCTTCGATCTGGATCGTCGATCCGAACAGCGGCGCGCTCGCGCAGCTCACGAATCGCGGGCTCGTGGCGGGCAAGCCGTGGCGCGGATTCGTACCTCCGCCGGCGCGTGATTTCCGGGAAATGTCCGGCGCGCTCGCCTACGATGACGGCAGCGGGCGGCGCTGGCGCGTTCACCTCGCGAATGGTCGAGGCGAGGAGGAGTCGCGGTGAGACTCGCTCCGCTCCTGTCGCTCTTTCTCGTGACGACGCCCGCGCTCGCGCAGAAGTATCGCTTCCCGATGGAGCTGCCGGCGTCGGGCACGCAGCCCTACGTCACGGCGTACCGGGATCACGACAGCGCCGGAGGCCTCCAAGACTGGAACTGCGGAACGACGACGTACAACGGACACAAGGGCAGCGATTTCGGCATCGGCAGCTGGCCCGTGATGGACGCCGGGAGCCGCTGGGCCGTCGCGGCCGCCGACGGCAAAGTCTCGTTCACCAACGACGGCTGCTACGACCGGTGTTCGACCGGGGACTGCGGTTGCGGCAGCGGCTTCGGCAACTACGTGAAGATCGACCACCCCGACGGGCGCTCGACCTACTACGGCCATTTGATGAACGGCTCGCTGACGGTGAGCGTGGGCCAAGAGGTGAAGTGCGGACAACACCTCGGCAAGGTCGGTTCGAGCGGCAACTCGACCGGTCCTCACTTGCACTTCGAGCCGCGCACCGGCACGAGCTCCGAGGAGCCTTTTTCGGGTCCGTGCGGAGCCAGCGGCAGTCTTTGGCTGAGCCAAGGCAGCTACAAAGGGCTGCCGAGCGACCAGTGCGAGACCCCTCCGCCCCCCGAGAAAGACGACAGCACACTGACCAGCGAATCACCCACGGGAACTCCCAGCGTCACGGCCGGAGCGAGCTTCCAGAAGACCTGGGTGCTCACCAACAGCGGCAACACGACATGGTCGACCAGCGGCGGCTACAGCCTCGCGTTGAGCGGCGGAGACGCGCTCGGATCGAGCCCGCCCGCGTCGCTGGGCGGCGCTGAGAGCATCGCCCCCGGCGCCACCAAGACGTGGACGCTCGCGTTCGTCGCCCCGTCGCAACCCGGCAGCTACTCCGGCGACTTCCGCATGGATCACTCGGGCAAGGGAGCGTTCGGCGCCACGCTCCACGTCGACATCGTGGTGTCGAGCACTGCGAGCGGAGGCACCGGCGGCAGCACCTCGAGTGGCGGAGTGGCGGGCATCGGCGGCCAAGCCGGTTTCGTCGCCATCGGCGGCAACGGCGGCAGCGGGAGCGGCCCGAGCGCGGGCGGCTCGACGGCGGCGCCAGGTGCCGACGCGAGCGAGGTCGAAGCAGGCTGCGGCTGCCGAGTCGGGGGCCAGCGCACTTCGCTCCACGCACTGCTACTCTTGGCGCTCGCCGCCGGGCTCCGGCGACGCCGGAGCTGAAGCGAGACTGAATGCCGACGCTCGAATGGTTCTACGACTACTCGTGCCCGTACGCGTACCTCGCGTCCACCCGAGTGCGCGCGCTCGCCGAACGCACGGGCGCCGACCTCGTGTACAAGCCGTTCCTGCTCGGCGGCGTCTTCCGTGGGCTCGGCAGTGAGCCCATGGCGAGCCTCTCTCCGGTGCGCGCCCGCATGAACGGCATCGACATGCAGCGCTGGGCGCGACACTTCGACGTGCCGCTGGTCATGCCGATGACGCACCCGAATCGCACCGTGCTCGCCCTGCGCGCGACGCTCGCGAGCGACGACCTTCCGCGAGCGACGCACGCGCTCTTCCACGCCTATTGGGTGGAAGCGCTGAACCTTTCCGATCCGGAGGTGGTCGCGAACACGCTCACGCGTGGGGGCTTCGATGGCCCGGGATTGGTGAACTCGGCCGACTCCCGACGGGACGAGCTCCGAACGCGCACCGACGAAGCGCTCGCGCGCGGCGTGTTCGGCGCGCCGGCGTTTTTCGTGAATGGCGAGCTCCACTGGGGCCAAGACCGCATGCAGGCCGTGGAGCGCGCGCTGGGCGGCACACCGCCGCGCCGAGCCGCAGAGAGTCCCAGGAGCCCCGCCCACGTCGACTTCTGGTACGACTTCGCGAGCCCGTTCGCTTACCTCGCGTCGACCGAGATCGAGGCGCTGGCCGCGCGCGCCGGCGCGACGCTCCGCTTTCGACCGTTCCTGCTCGGCGCGTTGTTCAAAGCCATCGGGACGCCCGACGTGCCCCTGCTCGGCTTTCCCGAAGCCAAGCGCCGCTACTACGAGCTCGACCTTCAGCGCGGCGCCAAGGAGTGCGGCGTGGGCTTGAGCTTTCCGCCGCGTTTCCCCATTCGCACGGTGCTCCCGCTACGAGTCGCCTGCATGACCGAGGCACGCGCCCCCGAGCGCTTGGCGCCGTTCATCCACGCCGTGTTCCGTGCCGCCTGGGCGGACGGACGCGACATCGAAGACGAAGCCGTGCTTCGAGAGCTCGCGCGCGCGGTCGGGGTCGATGCGGGCGTCGTGGACGCCGCACGCTCCGACGAGGCGAAACAGAGACTCCGCGAGTCCACCGACGAGGCGCTTCGGCTCGAGCTCCCGGGCGCTCCCTGTGCCGTGGTCGACGGGCAGGTCTATTGGGGGCGCGACCGACTCGAGCTCGTGGAGCGAGCCCTCGGGCGAGACTGCCCGTTGAGCCCCGACGCCCCTGCCCCCGCTTGACGAAACCCCCCGCTTGACGAAGCCAGGGTCGGGACCCATCCTCCGCGCCTCACAGGAGACGAGAAAGATGGCCGAGACGCGCAAGGGTGCAGTGAATTGGAAGGGGAACCCCACCGATCTCGTGGGGCCGGGGCTCAAGGAGGGAGACCGCGCGCCCACCGATTGGACGCTCGTCGGAAACGACATGAGCGCCACGCAGGCCAAGGACATGGCGGGGCAGAAGCGCATCGTGCTCACGGTGCCGTCCCTGGATACGCCCGTGTGCGACACCGAGACGCGCCGCTTCAACCAAGAAGCGACCAGCGTGGGCGGCGTCAAGGTGTTCGTCGTCAGCATGGACCTGCCGTTCGCGCAGAAGCGCTGGTGCGGCGCCGCCGGCGTCAGCAACGTGGTCACGCTGAGCGACTACAAGGATCGCTCCTTCGGCCCGGCGTTCGGCACCTTCGCGCCGTCCAAGGGCCTCCACGCCCGCGCCGTGTTCGTGATCGGGGCGGACGACGTGATTCGGCACGTCGAATACGTGGCGGACGCGACGAGCGAGCCCAACTACGACGCGGCGCTCGCTGCGGCCAAGGCGCTCTGAGCGCGGCCTCGCGAATCGCCTTCAGAGCTCGCCTGCGCGAAACGTGTCGCAGTCGTCGGGCTCTGCTCGATCCATTCCGCGCTTGAACCAGCGGGCGCGCTGTTCGCTCGTGCCATGGGAGAACGTCTCGGGTGAGACGCGCCCGCGCGCGCGCTTCTGCAACGTGTCGTCGCCGATGGCGCGAGCGGCCCCGAGCGCCTCGTCGACGTCGCCCACTTCGAGCAAGCCCTTCTTCTTCACGTAGGCGCCCCACACGCCGGCGTAGCAGTCCGCCTGGAGCTCGAGCCGCACCGCATTGCCGCTGGGGCCCTTGTCCTTGCCGTCTGCTCGCACGCGATCGGACGTACCGAGGAGCTTCTGGAGGTGATGGCCGATCTCGTGGGCGATGACGTAGCCCGCGGCGAAATCGCCCGGCGCGCCCAACTTGCGTTGGAGCTCGGACAGAAAATCGAGATCCAGGTAGGCCATGCGGTCGCCGGGGCAGTAGAACGGGCCGACGGCCGCCTGCTGAAAGCCGCACGCGGTCGGGACCGCGTCGCGGAAGAGCACGAGAGCGGGTGGCTCGTAGCGCTTGCCCTTCTTCGCGAACGCCTCCGCCCAGGCGTCTTCGGTAGTCGCCAGCACCTTGCGCGTGAAGATCACCTCCGGATCGTTCGGGTTCGCCGAGCCAGCTGCGGAGACCTTCGCCCCACCGGCACCACCGGACAGCGATTGGAGCAAGGTGAGCGGGTTCTTGCCGAGCACCACCGCCAGCACCAAGACGACGAGCAGCGTGCCTCCCGAGACCGCGACTGCGCCGGTCCGACCTCCGGTCGCTCGCCGATCCTGGACGTTGCTGCTCTGCCGAACGTCGTCGAGTTTCATGCACTGCTCATACCAGACCGGCTAGCGCGGCTGTACGTTCGCGTGACGTTCCGCCATTTCTCCAAGTCGATGTCCACGACCCAGTCGTAGCCGGCCCGTAGTGTTCCGCGACAATTACTCGAGCTTCGGCGTCGCATCGCCGTCGAGCACAGCCTCGCCACCGTCCACAACCGCCAAGCTGACCGCGTCCGCTTCTGGGGCCTGCGAAAGAACCTCTTCGACCTCCGTCGCCACGCCGCGCTCACCAACCTGAGCGTCGATCAGTTGCAGCGCGCTGCCTAAACTGGTCGGCCCTCTAGCCATCGGTCGGTCCGCGCTCGACGTCCGCGGCGGCGTGCGACCTCACGGCTTGCCGTACACCGTCCAGCGTGCGATGCGGAGCTCGTCCGTCGTCGTCCGGGCAGGCCCACCGCCACCCCAGATGTTGTCGAACCTGAAACCGTTGAACCCCGCGGTGGAGCCGGCAACCGTGTAGAGGAGGTTCGAGTAGTTCATGAGCTCGAGTCCATCGAGCCACACCCGCATCACGCCATCGGCGGTCCCGGGCGCAGAATTGAGGCGGAGCACGAGTTCGAGCTCGTGCCACGAACCGCAAGAGAACGCCGCGGTCGAGCTCGCGTTCTGGAGCAGCGTGCGTTCCGTGCCCGCCTTGCCGGTGGTGTCGGTCTGGAACGTGCCGACGAGGTTCCGGTAGTAGTGGAACGAGAGGCTCGAGTAGTTGCCAGTTCCCCCCTGGTTCTGACGGATCATCCAAATCGAAGCCGGGGTTCCGGTTTGACCATGGGAGAAGTACCAGAGCTTGACTCCGCTCTGGTTGTTCTCGAAGTCCGCGCCTTCGATCTTGATCCACGCCGACACGTAGATCGCTTGATATTTCCCTCGCGTCGCGTTGGTCAAGCCGCCGGACCAACCCTCGAAGTTCACCGACCCCGAGCTCACGATGCCCGCGGGCCAGCGCGCGACGAACACGTTGTTTCCATTGACGGGTGCCGCGGTGTCGACGACGGAATACCAGTTCGCCGACGGCAACGAGCTCGGCGTGTAGCGAGCCCACAGCCCAGTGAAGCCGGGCACCGCGCTGCCGGCTCCGACCGTACCGATCGCCGCGTGGCCGTTGAGCTCGGCGACCAGCGTCGAAATATCGGGGGGCCGATTCGCCGCGCTCCCGCCCGCGCCACCGCTCGCGCCGCCCGCGCCACCGCTCGCGCCGCCCGCGCCACCGCTCGCGCCACCGCTCGCGCCGCCCGCGCCCCCGCTCGCGCCGCCCGCGCCACCGCTCGCGCCAGCGGCGCCCCCGCTCGCGCCCCCGCTCGCGCCGCCCGCGCCACCGCTCGCGCCCGACGAGGAGCGCCCTGGGCTCCGATCACCACGCCGAGGGAGGGTCTCGTTTGCACGCGGCGATTCTGCAGCAAGACTCGGGCCGCCCACGCGCACGCCGCAGAACTCCCCGCCAAAACGCGGTCTGCGCCGGTGCCTCGGCGCGCCTGGAGACCGCGGGCTGCGAACGAATCGGGATTCGCACTGCCCGGAAGGGATGGTTCGCATCTCGGATGCCGTACTCCAGGTCGTCCCCGCCCGGGGAGGCGGGCGCAAGGCAGCGTGGTAGCGCGTCCCACCATGCCCGGCTCCACTCACCCGCCGAAAGACCACCGACGCTTCGAAGGCGAAGACCTCTCGCACGCGCGCTTCGAGCGGTCTTCGCTGAGAACGCGCGTCAATTCGAAGCTCGACGGCCTGCGCTTCGAGAAGGTGTACTGGCGTCCCGCGCGCCCGCATCAAGAACTCCGTGCTCATCGGCCTCGACGTGGACGACATCGACGCCAAGGCGAGCGAGTCGAGAATGCCAGGACCTCTCGTCGTCGCGCCCACGACGCCAACCTGTCACAGGCGGAACTCCGCGACGTCGACGCGACGAAACTCAAGCTCACCGACGCCAACCTGAGCCAGGCCGTGCTCGAGGACATCGAGGCCAGCGAGCCTTGCTCACCAACGCCTGGGCGCGGAGCGAAGCTCGCTGGACGTGGACCCTCCGAATCGAGCCTCGAGGACGCCAAGCTCTCTGGCCGAAGTTCCAGAACTGCGACTCCCCGGGCGCGACGCTGAGCGACGTCTCCTTCTGCGCGCTCGATCTTGGAAGACGTCGACGCTTCGGGCGCCACGCTCACCGACGCCGCCCACGGGCGCGCAGCTCTTGGACGTGACTTCTCCCGAGCTCAGCTCAAGAACGCGAGCCAAGCCGAAGCACGGCTCAGCGACGTGGACCCGACCGGCACCGTGATCGAGGACGCGAAGGTCACGGGCCTGATGATCAACGGCGTTCGGGTGGGGGAGCTCATCGAGAAGCTCGTGTCGCTCGGAGCGGGAGCAATCGCAGCCGATGGGCTCCGGCGGCTCCGAGCGCCGCTGACGTGCACGGTCACGAAAGAGCGCCCCGAGAGGCGAGTGTCGCCGCCGGTGCCCGAGAGAGTGGCCGTGGACCTGGAGCTCGGCCTGGATGGCCCGACGAGCCGCGCTGACCACGCCGTGATGGGTGAACAGCAGGATCCAGCAGGCTCTGCGCTACCTGACCCAGCACGCGGAGCGCGTGCTCCACACGTTCTTCGTCGAACTGGATCAGGACGTCGTCCAAGACCAGCGGCAGCGGCTCACCGTGCTCCGCGAATCGACCGAGGCTCGCCAGGCGTAACGCCAGATACAGCCGGTCACGCGCCTTCGCTCGCTGTTCGACGGCGACGGCACGACCGTCTTCCCGGACGCAGGTGAGCACCGGCGGCTCGGCGTCGACGTCGACGCGGATCTCGCTGTACGCACCCAACGTCAGCTCGGGAAATGCGACTGGCGCGGGCGAGGACCGGCCCCCGGTGACCTGGCCAGCAGCGCCTGATCTCGACTTCCGAGGAGCGAAAGCGCCGTGGACGCGCGCGCCCAGCGCTCGGCGCGGCCGCGGATCTCGCCGAGCGCTGCGGCGTCGGCTTGATGTCTCGCAGCCGAGGCCTTGCTGTCGAGGACTTCGAGCCTCGCTTCCGCAGCGCGGACCTGATCCCCGGCAGCGCGTCTCGCTCTTTGATCGAGCTCGGCGATGGCCTCGTCGGTGTTCGAAAGCGCGGACGCGCGCGCTGGAGAGCGACAGGCCGGCGGCACGTACGAGCGCCGCGTCGATGGAGGCGTCGCCGCAGGCCCCGCGCAGCGTGCGCTCGAGTTCGGAGAGCTCACGCTCCGCTGCTCGGCGCCGCGTCGAACGGCCCTCGGCGGCGGAAGCCCGCCGTAGTCGAAGTCACGCCCGCCTGCCGCAGGAGCTCGGAGAGCTCGTGTTCCGCCCGAGCGCGCGTGGCGGCCTGCTCGGCCTGAGCCTTCGCTCGCTGACGTCGGGCGCTGAGCCTCCTGCGCCTCCTGCAGCTTTTCGCGCGCACGCCGCTCGCGGCGGACGAGCTCGCTGGCGCTACGATCGGCGTCGGCCGGCGCGAGATCCGGCGTGTTCCCGGGCGAGGCGCGCCACGTATTCCTCGAACGCCGCGCACGCTCGCTGCATGCCGTCGATGCGGTGTCGCAGCGATTCCGGTTTCGTCGACGTCCAGCCGGAGCTCGTCGAGGACGGCCTGCACGCGGCGTCGGCTTCGGCCGGCGAAGCGCTGCCGAAAGCCTGAGCAGCGCCACGGCCTTCGCCCACTCGAGCTGCCACGCCGCGCGCGACCTCTCCAGCTCTTCGACGAGCTTCCTCGCGCGCGTTCGCGAGCGACGAGCGCGCGGGCGTGGAAAGCCGAGCTCGGCGCGCCGCTCGGACACGCGCTCCCAGCGCTCGGTGAGCTCACGGGCTTCGGCGGGCGAGGTGAGGCGCGCCGGCGCGAAAGTGCCAGAGCTCGCGCCACTCGGCGTCGAGCGCTCTCTGCTCGGCGTCGAGCTGTCCGCAGTGCCGCATTCAGGGCGTCGAGGGCTTCGGCGCCAGCGCCTAGGCGCGCTTTCGAGCCCGCCGACCCTCGCGACATCGGCGGCGGCCCCGCGGCGCAGTCGATCGGCGAGGGCCGTCGCCGAGTGCACGAGTCGCCGTGCATCGAGCAGCTCGGGTTCGGGTCGCTGTCCTTCGAGCTCACGAGCTCGCGCACGCGCCCAGCCCCGGTCGCGCTCCTGGCGCACGGCAGCGAGCTTTTCTTCGCTCGGAAGGTCGCGCACCCGCTGGAGCTCGCGGAGCCGGTTCCGGGCGTGGAAAAGCTCACGTTCGAGCGCGCTCTTCTGCTCGTCCATGCGCCGCGGCGTCGCGCGAGCGCTGTCGAAGCGTTTGGCGAAGACCTCGATGCGACCGAGCGCCGGCCAGGCCGCCCGCTCCACCTCTGGCCGCACTCCCAGGGTCCCCGCGAGCTCGGGCCAGAGGGCTACTATTTCCGGCCGCGAGGGACGCCGGGCGAGCCTCGAGTTCCTGGCCGCGCTGGCGCGCGCGTTCGGTTCCTCGAGGGCGCCGACCACCTGCTCTTTGGCGAGCCCCTGCACGCGAGCGAGAGCGGGGCGGGAGGGGATCAGACTCCGCACGTCGGCGTCGCCCTGCCGGACCGAGTTGGGCGAGTCGTCGCCGAGGCAGCTCCTCGCTCTCGCGGCGAGATCGGCGCGGCGCTTCACCAGGTCGGCCTGATCGCGGCGGTATCGCCGAGCCGCGCTTGGAGAGCGTCGATGGTCTCGTCGTCGAGCACGAGGGCTTCGTCGCCGAACTCGAGGCCAGCGATCTCTCCGTCGATCTCGTCGAGCCTCGACCCGTGAGGCGTTTTCGTCGCGCAGCGCTGCGTCGCGCTCGCGCTCGGCCAGGCCTGGCGCGCGCGCCAGGCGTCGTCCGGGAGCAACGCGGCATCTCGCACGAGTGCGAGCTCGGCGAGCGCCTCGCGCCGGGCAGCGAGCGGTAGATCTCGACGATCTCTTGTACGCCTCCGAGCTCGCGTTTGAGCTCTGCCCGACGCTCCTCGATCCGCACGAGCTCGCTTCGGGCCGCCGCGAGGGCCTTCTTCTGCTCGGGCCAGGCGTCGGGCCGCGTCGACCTGTTCTTGACCACCTTGGCTTGTCCGCGAGCCTGCGCAGCGCCGCGTTCGGCGAGTGGCGCGTCCGCGCGTGGGCCCGCGGACTGTAGAGACGGTCGGCTTCGCGCAGTGCGTCGAGCACGCGCTTCACGCTGCTGCCGCCGATACCGGCGTCGAACAAACTCTGACCGGCGTCGCCTCCGCCCGCAGCGAGCTCTTCCCCACCCCGGCGCAGTCGCTCGTGGTCGAGACCGAACGTCGCCTCGAACATGGCCTGAGTGACCCCACCGAGGCGCCGCTCCAAGACGGCTTCGTCGAGCACCGCGCCACCGGGTGCGAGCAGCGTGTTCTTCCTACCCTTCTTGCGCTCGAACGCGAGCTCGCTGCCGTCCTCGGCGCGGATGCGCCCCGAAAGCCGGAGGTCGTCGTGCAGATAGCCGTCGGTCGAACGGTGCGGCACGCCGTACAGAAGCGCCGTGATGCCCCGGAGCGCCGTCGACTTCCCCGCCTCGTTGGGGCCGAACACGATGTGGAGCCCGGGACCCGAGAGGTCCAGGATCTTGTCGGTGAACCCGCCGAAGCGCACCAGGCCGAGCTCGACGAGCCTCACGCTTCCTCCTCCGACAAGAGCGGCAGGAGCAGCTGCTCGACGTCGTCCAAGATGCCGTCGAGCGTGTCCTCGGCGGCGAGATCGAGCGCCATGGGGCCGACTCGGAGCGCGAGCGGCAGGCGCGTACCGAGCTCGGCGAGCTCTCGCCTGAGGTCGCTGCGCCGTTCCGCGCTCTCCCGGAGCTCGGCGAGTCCGCGGAACGTCTGCCCGATGGCGTCGTCGCGGCGCGCGAGCTCCCCGATGGAAACGGGCGCGCGCGTCTTCCACTCCACCTTCTCGAGCCAGAGATCTTCGCCGCCGAGCTCGCTGGAAAGCGCCCGGACCTCGGCGAGCCAGCGCTCCGAGTGATGAACCAGGGCCGCGTGGGCCGGCGTCTCACCCTGGATGTGGAGTCGCACCGCGCACAAGCTCCCGTCGCTCTGCTCGAGCTCCAGCGCCAACGCGTCGCGGACCTTGCCCAAGAGCTCGTCGGGGTCGGCCGCGCCGCTCGCGTCGACCTCGCACACGGCCCAGCGCACCACCGAGAAGCTCTGGTGACCCACCGAGGTGACTCGCCCGGCATCGACCTCGAGCACCGTCGCGCCTTTGTCCCCGGTCTCACGCGCGTGGCGCCCCTGGAGGTTTCCGGGAAACACCACCCACGGGTCTCGCGAGAGCACCGTGCGCTGATGC
>JAXLYN010000084.1:0-26009 GCA_046351435.1 Polyangiaceae bacterium | reverse complement strand
TTCCTTGAACGCCGACGCGTACAGCGCGAAGACCCAGGCGACCTGCAACGAGCGGTACACAGCCAACGGCTTTCAGGGAAGCCTCGAAGCGACCTCCAAGCTCGGGATGCAGGTCTACGCCCTCGGGAGCTTCCTGTTCTGACGCGCCTCACACGCTGAACACGCCGGGGATGCGCTCGCCGCACGGACAACGGCCGTCGATCAAGCGATTGTCCCGCACTTCGAAGCCGTGGCGCTCGATCAAGATGCGTCCGTCTTTGGGACAGCGGGTGTGATTGCTGTCGTGCCCCGGAACGTTGCCCAGGTAGACGTAGTCGAGCCCCGCGTCTCGGGCTCGGCGGTGCGCCTGCTCCATCGCCGCCACCGGGGTGGGCGGCAGGTGCTTGAGCCGGTGCGCAGGGTGAAAGCGCAGGATGTGGAGCGGCGTGCCGGTCCCCAGGTGCTTGGCGACCCAAGCGGCGAAGTCGCCGATCTCCTGGGGATCGTCGGAGAGCGACGGCACCATCAAGAAGCTGACCTCGGTCCACACCCCCTCTTCGCGCAGCACCTCGAGCGTGCGGAGCACGGGCGCCAGCCGCGCGCCGCTCACCTCGCGGTAGAACGCCTCACGGAATGCCTTCACGTCCAGGGTCACGGCGTCGATCACCCGACACAGCTCGCGCAGCGGGCGCTCGTTGATGTAGCCAGCGGTGACCAGGACGTTCTTGAGCCCTTGCTCTCGGGCGACGGCGGCGCTGTCGCGAACGTACTCGTAGGCCATCAGCGGCTCCGAGTAGGTGTACGCCACTGCGATGGCGCCCTGCTCCCGCGTTTCGCGGGCGAGCGCCGCCGGGAGCAACGTTTGCGTCGCGACCTCGTTGGGCCTTGCTTGAGAAATTTCCCAATTCTGACAGTTCAGGCAGCGCAAGTTGCAGCCACCCATCGCGACGCTGACGATCGGTGTCGACGGAAGGAAGTGGTAGAGCGGCTTCTTCTCCATCGGGTCGAGATGCTCGCTGCACAGGTTGCCGTAGGCGAGCGTGTGGAGCTTGCCGCCCTTCACCACCCGGGTACGACAGAAGCCGCGATCGTTTTCGCCCAAGATGCACTCGTGGGGACACAGCTGGCAGCGCACGGTGTCCCCCTCGTGGCTCGCGAACGCGGCGGGGCGCGCCACGTCGCCGAGTGCATCGGGGGCGTCGTTGCGAAACCCCACGCCGAGAGCGGGCTCGGCCGCACCGAGCGCAAACTCCGAGAGCGCTTCGCCACCCAGGAGCACCGCGCCGGCTCCCGCCGCCGATCGTTCCAAGAACTGGCGCCGGCGGACCAGGGACACCGGCGCTGCGTCCGAGACCGGTCCGGAGAAGTGACGCCGCAGGAGACGCGAGGCGAGGTCGCTGGTCGCACCGATGGGACACAGCGCGTCGCAGAACGGGCGTCGCACCAAGAGCGAAAGCACCAAGAGCAGCCCGGCGATACCCAGCACCCAGAGCGAGGGGCTGAACGCGTTCTTGTAGAGCGCGGTGTAAAACGGTCCGCCCTGGACGCCGTCGCCTTTGTCCGACCAGGCCCAGAAGTAGGCCAGCACGGTCAAACGAGAACTGCGAGGCGCGGCAACCAGAGCATCGCGATGCGGCGGGCGCGCCGTGAGCGCGAGTGCTCCAGGTTGCGCCCCAGCGTCCCGATCGGACACACGCTCTCGCAGAAACGATGACCCGCGAGGTTCGAGATCAGCGCAGCGCACCAGATACGGCCGCATCAGACGCCGAACACCGCACTGGCGCGGGCAGGCGTGACAGAACACGAACGGAACCTGAAGTAGCAAGCCCGAGCGGCGAGGTGACGGGGAGGAGCAGGCCGAAGAAGAGCAAGCGGGCAAGGGCAACGCAGCGACTCGGCCGCGCCAACCCGAGAGCCGACGCGCCCAGCGATCGAAGGCCGTTCGCCACCCCGCGGGCTCGAAGGCCCAGAGCGCGGCGACGAGGAGCGCCGATCACCACCGCGACCCGATAGCCACGAGCAAAAGTGAATGCGTACACGCCGCCGTAGGTGCGTTCCAAGACCACCAGGGCGACCCCGGCAACGAATGCCGCCGGCGATCAGCGGGACACGGATCGGCGAATCCATCGACCCGCGGGCATCGGCCAGGCCACGAAGATGGCGCTCGGAACCTTGATGAGCGCCAAGAGCACCAGCGTGCCTCCGAGGCCCAGCGCCGGAACCGCGAAGGTGAGCGTGAGCACGGAAGCCAGCGCCGCCCCCGCGAGATCGGCAGCGTACAGGGCACCGCCGGAGCCGCTGGAGAGTCGCCCCGCGGCGGCGAGCTGAGCCCCGGGGATCACGCCGGCCACCGCCGCGAGCATGAAGCCGGTCCCGCGTGCGAGCTCACCGTGGCTCGCCACGAATGCGGGCAGGGCCGCCGCCACGAGCAGCGGAAATCCGAGCGCCGCGAGCCCTAGACCCACCACCCAGCGGCGCGGCCCTGAAGACGCGCTCGGCTCCACGCGCGTCGAGGGCGTTGCCCAACAAGAAGCCGGAGAGGAGCGGGGCGAGCCTGCCGTACAGAGCGCCGACGGCGATTTGATACGCGATCAAGAGCACCAGCTCCGTCGCGAGGCTGGTCAGTGCCGCTGGTCAGCACCGCGAGCTCGAGCGGGCGACGCCGGGACCCAGCGCCAGCACGACACCTAGCGCCAGACACAGGCCCAAGATGCCCAAGGCCTGAGTTCGACGTCGCCCAAAGCCGCCGGCGCGCACCAAGGCCAAGCGGTGCGCGGTGGGTCTGAGGTCGCGGTTCGGTGGCTCGCCGAGGGAGGCCCAGCGCGCCGCCTCGGCCAGCTACACGAGCTGGAGACAGAAGCTGTTGGGAGCGTGACTGGAACCTGATGCGCGGGAGCTGCTTCGCGGCGCTCCAAGGTCCGAGCGAGCTCGACCGAACCAGGGGTTCGAGGCCGCCGCCCGCGCGTCCGAGGTACAGGCTGGAGCCCAGAGGTGCCACGCCGCGCACCTGGCCCATCACGCCCTCGAGGGTGGCCCGGATCGACGAGTGCAACCGGCGCGTGGCCAGCGACGTACTCGGCGTGCCCCGGCAGCGCGACGGCGAGCACGCCGCGCGGACGGAGCGAGGCCCCGACCACGGCCAGCTCTTCCTGGTGAACGCGCGGTTCCTGCGGAGCGGGGCTCCGGGAGATCCATCACCACGGCGTCGTAGTAAGAAGGCGCCGCGCCTGGAGCGTGGCGCGCGTGTCACCGACGCCAGCTCACGTCGGGCGCGGAGAGCCCCGGCAGAGCCTTCTGCCCGAGCACCCGTGCCAGAACGGCGTCCTCCAAGAGCCAGTCGATGCGCGACGCCGTGCGCACGCAGCAGCTCGAATGCGCCGGCCGGGGAACGCCGAGGACCAGCACCGTCCTGGGCTCGCCTACCAGAGCCAGCGGCACGTGGACGAGCCTCTTCGGCGCGCACCCGGATCTTCGCTGTTGGCGACCGGAGCGCGGCTGACGAGCACGCTGGTCTCACCGAGCCTTGGCCACCAAGATCGAGGCGATGGGCGACTCGTGCACGCTCGCAATCGAGAGCGCGGGGCCGAGCGGGACCACGCCCAGCGGTCGATGGGCGCGAGCGCGAGGCTCGACGCCAACGCGACCACGAGCACGGACCGAGCTGGCGGCGCGTGCCGGACTCCAAGCTGCCGCGGCACCGAAAGCGCAGCCGCCAGGAAACCCAAGGAGAGCGCCGGCAAGCGCCCGAGTAACACGAGCGAGAGCGCGCCGGCGGCCGCGCTGCCGAGCGATTCGGCCCAGAGCGAGCTGGGCGCTACCTGCGCCTGACGTCGCCCGCCGCGAGCCCGGCGAGCGAGAACGCAGCACCCGAGAGCGCGCAGGCGGGACCGAGCACCGCCAGCATGGATGCGAGGAAAGCCACGGCAGCGCCGGGCGTCGCCCCAGCGGCGAAGGTCGTCGGCAAGAGGCGCGACGCGACGAGCCCGCTGCCGCGAGCGGGCCGTAGGCGAGCAGCACGGTGTGAGCGCGCCGTAGCCGTTCCGCCTCGACCAAACTCGGCGCGCGACCCAGCGCGGCGCCGAGGGCGGTCGCGAGCAGCCACGGCCCGAGCACCGCCGCGATCACCGTTTCGTCACCGGAGAACTCGACCAAGAGCTCCTGGGCGAAGAGAGTCTGGAACGCCGCGCTCGCGGCGCCGAGCAGCGCCAGCGCGACGAGCACACGCCGCGGGGAGATCGCCGAGGGCCTCGGCCATCGCCCCGAGCATAGAGTGCGCGCGCCGGGCGCGTCAGACCCAGCCCCGCAGGCGGAGCCCCAGGTACAAGGCCCCGAGCGCCGCCGGCAGACTCCAGCTTGATGGCGAAAATACGCGCCGAGTCTCGCCCGCGACCACTGCTTCGCTGACGCTTCGAAGCTTCGGTGGCGGCGAACCACGACGCCGAGGCACCAGAGGTTGACGCCGACGGCGAAGACACCGAGCGAAATCTTGGTCCAGTGCAGTGCGCTCAGCGGGAGGCTCCAGGCGACACGGCGCCGGTCAGCGAACGGCGGCGAGCACCGGCCCTTCGCAGCAGAGATCGATCCAGTAGTGAGCTTCGGCCACCACCCGAGCGCGGGCCTGATCCCGTGTGCCGATCGCCTCCAGCACCCCCTCGGCCAGCACGATGCCGCCCCAAAGCCTGAGCGCGATCAGGTGTGCGACGTGCCAGCCGGTCAGCGTGGTCAGGCCAGCGAGAACGCGGTCAGTCCGTGAACAACGAGCCGAAGCCGTAGCTGAGGCTGAACATCAGCGTGGGACGGAGCCTTGGGTGGCCGCGACGCAATACGCTGCGCTCATAGGGAAATGGCGTCACGCTGGTGCCGACACTGAGCGGCCTGACCTCGACCACGAAGGTGTTAGCCGAGAGCTCGAGCGAGCTGGCCGCCACTGGAAGGGTCGTTGGTGTAGCGCATGCCGGGGGCGGCGGCGAGGTAGAGCAGCGTGTAACGGGCACCGAGCCAGGCGCGAGCAGGCTCGTGCTGCTGCGGGAGCGAGTCCACCGGGGAGAGCGGCGCGAACCCGAGCCCCAGGCTGCCCCCGCCTCTTCACGCCCCCCGCGCTTTCCGAGATCGCAACCCGGGCTGTCCGAAGCGCACGCCTCCGGTTCGGGGCAAGGCGCCACCCCCGAGCAGCATCCTGCTCTCCACCTGAAGCGGCACGAGCCGAAAGTGGTAGACCGCGCCGATGCCCAGGCTCCACCAGAAGCTCGGCGGCGCCCCGGTCCCGCGGGCCCGACGTCGAGCCACACCCCTTCGTGGCCCCAGGGCGCGTGAAGCGGACTTGGCTCACGCGCTGCCTGGATTCGCAGCCTTCGCCGTAAGGGACGAAGTCCGGCGGGCATCGGGTCGGGACTCCGGTGCAGCGCGCGCTCGCGCGAGTAGCGCTGACCGCGGTAGCAACACGGCTCGTCGGCGCGAGCACGCACTTGGCCGAGCACGCACTCCGCCGGTGGCTGCGGCGGCAGCGCGGGAGCCAACTGACCCAACACTGCTCCGACGAGCCAGCTCACGTCAGCCGCACTTGCCGCCGATCTGGCAACGCTCCCCCGGACCGCAGAGCGTGTTGCACGAACAGACGCCGCCGACGCAAGTGCCCACGCTCCCGGCGTTGCAGTCCGCCGCCTGATCGCACACGCACTGGCCCGAGGTGCAGACGAAGCCCGTCGGACAACGCCGGCCGCACGCGCCGCAGCTCTGGGCGTCCTTCGACAAGTCCTTGCAACCGCCGGCGAAGCAGCTGCCGCAGTTGAGGCTGGTCACCTCGCCCACGCAGATGGAGTCCCACGAGTAGTTGCAGCAGTACGGATCGGCGGCGCAGACGCAGCTGCTGATCGACGGGACGGTGCAGTTGGGCGTCGAGTGAACGGTGTGCAGCAGTTCCCGGAGTCGCGCCCGGGAGGCGTCGGGCAGCAGGCGATGGACCCCACGGTCTGCGCGCACGCGGCGCCGCCGTTGCAGGAGCAACCGGATGCGCCGCACACCTCGCCGGAGCGCACGCGGCGTTGCACTGGCACACCCTGGTCCCGAGGCAGCTCGCCGTCGTCGAGCTGCTCCCCGGCGCCGATGCACTGCGCCTTGCCGTGCAGCGGCAGGGCAGCGGCGTCACGCCGTCGTTGTCGCAACTTTGGCCGCCGGGGCAGACCAGGACCGCAACTGCCGCAGGCCGAAGCGGAGTAATCGCTCTCGCAGCCGTCGTTGTTCCCGGCGCAGTCCAGCTTGCCCAGCTCGCAGAAAGGTTTGCACTTGCCGTCGACGCACGAGACGCTGCTCACGCCCGTCTCCGAGCATTGGACCCCGCACGCGCCGCAGTTGTACGGATTGTTCGTGACCACCAGCTCGCAGCCGTTGCCGACGCTTCCGTCGCAGTCCCCGTAACCGGAGTTGCAGCTGATGCCGCACTTGCCGTCGACGCAGGTGCGCGACGCATTGGGTCGGTTCGGGCAGACGGTTCCGCAGGTCCCGCAGTTGTTCACGTCCGTCGTCAGGTTGGCGCAGGTCTGGCCGCAAGCGGTCAAGGGCGGCGCGCAGTTGGCCACACAGCTCCCGCCCTGACAGACCAAGCCGTTGGCACAGACCGTGGTGCAACTGCCGCAGTGCTGAGGATCGGTCTGGGTGTTGATGCAGGTGTTGCCGCACAGAGTGAAGCCCGACGGGCAGCTCTTCTGACACTGGCCGTTGGAGCACGACGCGCTTCCGCCGCTGGGCGCCGGGCAGACGGTGCCGCAGGTGCCGCAGTTCAGCGGGTCGTCGTTGACCCCCACCTCGCAGCCGTCGGCCCAGTCGGTGTTGCAGTTGGCAAACCCGGACAGGCACGCGAAGCTGCAAGTGCCGTTGCACGACGCCGTGGCGTTGGCGGCGCTGCACGCGTGCCCGCAGGAGCCGCAGTTCTGGATGTCGGAGCCGGTGTCCACGCACTGTCCCCCGCAATCCGTGGTGCCCGACGGGCAGGTGGGGATGCAGGCGCCGTTGGAGCAGACCAGACCGGTGCTGCACTTGTTGCCGCAACCGCCGCAGTGGTCCACGTCCGTCTTGGTGTTCACGCAAGCGTCGTCGCAGACCGTGTAGCCCGAGGGACACTGCGGCTTGCACTCTCCGGCCTCGCAAGTGACGCTGCCGCCGGTCGGTGGCGTGCATTGGTTGCCGCACGAGCCGCAGTTGTCAGGATCGCTGGTGGGCGAAATGCAGGCACCGGCACAGGACAGGTACCCGGTGCTGCAGTCGAACCCGCACTGGCTGTCGGTGCAGCTCGGCGTCCCGTGCGGAACGCCGGGGCAAGACGCGGCGCAAGCGCCGCAGTTGCTCGGGTCGCTCTTGGTGTCGACGCACACGCCGCTGCAGGGCGTGGTCCCCGGTGGACAACCGGCCTGACATTGACCCGAGACGCAGTACTGGTCCGCGCCGCACTTCGTGCCGCAGGCGCCGCAGTTCTGGGTGTCGCTCTTCACGTCCACGCAGTCGCTGCCGCACAGGACGAAGCCGGTCTGGCAGGCATAGCCGCAGCTTCCGGCGGCGCAGGTGGCCGTCGCGTTGGGCGGGGCCGGGCATTTGGCGTCGCACGCGCCGCAGTTGAGCGGGTCGTTCTGTAGGCTCACGCACGCGCTGCCGCACTTGTCGAAGCCGGGATCGCACTCGATGCCGCAACTCGACGCGCTGCACACCGCTTTGCCGTTGGCCGGCACCGGACACGCCGAACCGCAAGCGCTGCAGTGTGCGATGTCCGCCGTCAGGTCCACGCAGGACGCGCCGCACTTGGTGAGCCCGCTGGAACACGAGGCGGCGCAGGTGCCCAGATCACAGACCAACCCGGTCGCGCAGGTGTTCTGGCAGGTACCGCAGTTGAACGGATCCGTCTTCGCGTTCGTGCAGCCGTCCGCGCCGCAGAGCGTGAAGCCGGTGTCGCAGTTGGCAGAGCACTTCCCGGCTGCGCACGCCCGCGCGCCGTTCTCCACCGGCGGGCATTGCTTGGCGCAGCCGCCGCAGTTGCTGGGGTCGCCGGCGCTGTCCACGCACACCACGTCACACAGCGTCTTGGTTCCACAGTCGAGCGAGCAGGTGCCCAGGGCGCACTTGGCCGCACCGCCCGCGGGCACCGAGCATTTGGCGGAGCAGGAGCCGCAGTTGGCCGGGTCGGTGGCGGCGTCGACTTCACAACCGTCGGCGATGTTCTTGTTGCAATCGAGGTGACCGAGGGCGCACGTGCCGGGTGCAGGTCCCGCCGCTGCATGTCGTCCTCGGGCACGTGGAGTGTCGCAGCTGCCGTAGTGGGCCGGGCTTGTCCAGGTCCGCGCAGACGTCGGTGCAGGTCTCGTTCGGCAGCTGGCGTGCACGGGTCGGCGTCGGCGTCCCCACTTGCGCCGTTGCTCCCGCCGTCGAAGCTGCCCTTGGGCACGCACTGGTTGGTCAGGTGTTGCAGACGTAGCCGCTGGCACACTTGCCGTGGTCGACGGTTTCGACAGTGCCTCGCTCAGGTCGCCTGCGGCACAGCCGCCGAACGCCGCGACCCAGGCGGCGATTGCGATTACGAACAGCGCGAGCCGCCAACGCGGCACCTGAATTTCATGCAGCGCACCGCCCCATCGCCGAGCCCTTTCCTGCTGGTCAGCCAGCATGCGACCCCGGAAGTGCGCGGGTTCCCAGCCAAGCGCTGCGGCGATTTTCAAATCGCCGCCAGCGATCTAGAAGAGGTGCCGCGCTTCCGCCGGGGCGTGAACATGATGCCTGACAGGATCCAGCAAAGGTCGGCGCCAGCGCCACCACCGCCCGCAGCGTCCTCCGAGTCCGCCGCGCGAATCATCGAGACGGCGAGCGTGCGACACGACCAGCCCGCCGACGAGCTGCTGTCCGAGGCCGAAGCGGCGGAGATGCGCATCCACTTCCGTTTCCTCGAGCACCGCAACGCTCGGCCTCAGCGTCAACGCCGCCGAAGATCTGCTGCTCAACGGCGTGAGGACCACGCATCGCGGCCTTTGCCAGCACCTCGGCCAAGGTGGACAAGAGCCGGGTCGAGCTCGCTGGTGCAGCGCTTGGAGTCGGGACCGCGCACCCGGCACACCGAGGATCATCCGACTCCCTGACGTCGTACCCGTTGCCTATCTCGAGAGCCTGCGGGCCGCGGCGCGGCCCGACGCGCCGGCGGCCCTGGCCGTGGGCCCTGCGCCGCATCGACTTCGGCAAGGTGTCCGCGGCGCAGATGCGGCGCCTGCGCTCGAGCTCATCGTCGAGATCCACGACGCCGCGACCGACCGCAGCTGCTATTGAGCCTGCTGGAGAGCGACGTTCCAAGGCGCGCTGGAGAAATCCGCGGAGCGCCTGGGCCGCAGGCCCTGTCCGACATCGATCCCGCTCAGGGCGGCCCACGCCGTTATCGTGCACGGTGAGCCGTCCAGCGACGATCCGGGTGCGCTGGCCCTGGGCGCCGCGATGCTGCTCAGCAGCCACGAGAAGCTCCTGCGCGGTGCGCCCCGCCGAGTGCGCGAGCGGCTGTTCGACGTGGGCGTGGAGCTGTGCCGGAGCCACACGCCGGATGTCGCGCGCGGGCTCAACGTCCTGGTCGACTGCTTGCCCAAAGACGAGCGCATTCGCTCGGAGTCGAGCCTGCGCCTGGCCGGCTGGCTCTTGGCCACGGGGCAAGAGCGTGCCGCCCGCGGCATCTTGACGAATCTGGCCAGCGAGCACCTGGGCTCGGCAACCCGGGTCGCTGGCTCGAGGCGCTGGATGGTCCGCGCCTCGGCGGCATCGGCGTGCATCGAGCAGCCCAAGGGCGGGCGCGAGCGCGACTGGTTCGTGAGCGGCTTCTGCTCGCCGCGCCAGCCGTCCGTCTGGGTAGCGGTGGGCGCCGGGTGACGAAGGGCGTCATGAGCAGGCGATTTCGAGCATCGCCGGAGACTTGGCAATCCCCGAGTGGGCGTGCTCGGAAAGCACGGCTCGAGCGAGAAGGGCGCGCCGTTTCTGGCGACGCCTCGCATCGGCCGCGCAGCCAACGAGCTCGTCTCGCCGAAGAAGGCGCTGCGCCGCGAGCCGAGGCCTTGGCCATCGCCGCGGAGGCCGTGCGCGCATCCTCGGGCGCTGGCCCAGGCCGGGCGTCGAGCCTTCGACGCGCGCTACCGCCGCTTCGCCGTGGACGCCTCGCCGGGCGCCTCTGGCTCCGGGATTTGTTGGACGCCAAGCGCGCCGATCCTGCGAGCGCACAGGCTCGCTACGCCGCGCTGGCCTGACCCTGCTTGAATGCTGGGGAAGACCGAGCGCTTCATCGTGCCCGAGGGTGCTCGCGCGGCTGAAGACCGCGACGGACTGCGTGGCGATCGCGCGCCCTCGACTCGCTGGACTAGGTGGCTTGCGGAAGCAGCCCAGCAAGTGGTCGTCCACGACGCCGACCGCTTGCAAGAAGGCGTAGATGATCGTCGAGCGACGAACTTGAAGCCGCGGCGCGCGAGATCGCGGCTGATGGTGTCCGAAAGCTCACCTTCGCCGGAATGTCCCCGAGCTTCTTGGGACGGCTGCACGACTTGGCCGGGGTCAGCGAAGGCCCAGAGGTAGGCGTCGAAGCTGCCGTGCTCGCTGGATCTGCAGAAACGCCTTGGCATTCACTACCGACGCCGCTGACCTTCGCGCCGGTTCCGCACGATGCCGGGGTCGGCCGAGGCGGGCGCGCTTGGCGGCGTCGAAGCGCTACCTTGCTGGGGTCGAAGCCGAGGTAGGCTCGGCAGCCGTCGCGCTTGTTGAGAATCGTGCGCCAGCCGAGCCCGGCTTGGGCGCCCTCCAGGATCAACATCTCGAACAGGCGTCGAGATCGTCGTGCACCGGCACGCCCCATTCTCGTCGTGATAGCGCACGTAGAGCGGGTCGCTGCCCGCCCAGCCGCAGCGCGCACCTCTTCAGCAGCCGCCATCTCAGCCGGCCCCGTAGGCTCTTCGCTGGGCAAGGTGGCACGCACCAAGAAGCCGAGCGCAAACGTCGCCGCCAGGGCGAGCCGTCGAAGAGGTCATGGCGAGTATTTGGTCTCGAAGCCGTGGACCAGTTCATCCCCAGCACCGAGCCGAGCGCGCTCACCGGAAGGAACAGCGCCGCCAGCCGGTTCGGCGGTAGCCCGGCGTGGGCGATGTTGGTGGAGACCAGCGTTGGTCCCCGGCCTTGTTTCGCCACCGTGAAGTCCAGGCCGTTCTGCGCGTCATCGTAGAACACGCTCCGCCGCGCGCTCGACGTCACCGGCCTGGTCGCGCAAGGTGATGATGGCAGGATCCGAGACGTCCCGCGCCTCCTGCAGCGCCTTGTGCAAGCCGCGGTGCCATCGAGCAACGGACCGACCGACCTCAGCACCTGAAGTAGTCCTGGGCACCCCGAGCGCTCTCGACCTGCTGCTCGAGTCGCTGGGCTTCCGCGGCGTAGGCCTCCACGTGCTCGCAGCGCCTTGAGCCCGCCCTTGCCTGCTCCACCGATGCCTTCCAGGGCGCCATCCGGCGCGCGCCAGAAGAAGCTCGGCTGCCCCGGCGTCGTCGCTGGCTTCGGGATCCCACTGCTCGACTACGAGCACGTGCCTCGTGCACCATCGTGCGCTGGTGCCCTGCGTGCGCGCCGAGACGTTGGCGAAATCGATCGGGACGGCCCAGGCAACGGGGAGCAGCTTCGACATGGCGTGAATGGAGCAATGGCGGGCGGGGCTGGGTCAACCGCCGTGGGGAATGTTCTTGGTCCCGCGGCGGAAGGCCGTTCGGGCGAAGGAAAGTCTCCGCATGTTCGGGAAAAGCCGGCTCTGGATTCGATGCTGACCGGGCTCATCGGCTACGCGCTGATGTTGGGCTGGGCGGCGTGCTCGGGCGGAGGCGGCAGCGGCGGTGGCTTTTTGGCCGACGGTGGACCTCGACGGCATCGGCACGGCGGCACGAATCCGGTGCTGCCTTCGGCCAACGCCGAGCAGAGCGGAGGTCGCTCAAAGCGCCGCCTCATCGGCAGCGACGGGTCGAGCCAGTTCGTGGGCTGGGTGGACACCGCCCGCGGCGAGACCTGCGGGTTCCAGCGCCGCGCTGGCGACGGCAAGTACCGCTGTTTGCCGTCGGGCGAGAACGTGGACGTCGGGCTCCTACTACGTCGATCCGAATTGCACCGTCCCGGCGTGGATCAGGTGCCGGCTGCCCGCTACGAAGTACCTCCAGATTTGGTCGACACTTCGTCCTGCTGTCCAGCGGCATCGCCGCCGTCTACCCACTACAAGCCCGCCGGCCAGCTCTTCTACAAGAACAGCAGCGGCGAATGCGAGTCCCGAGACCCTTCCCCGGACTACGTGATCTACGGCGCCGGCAATCCGATACCCTGGACCGACTTCATGGAGAGCGCCGAACAGCTCGATCCGTGAATTCTCGGATGGACCTGGACGAATACCTCGCTGACGTCGACGGCAAGCAGGTGGTGCTGATCGAGCGCTCGGCCGCGCCTCGCAGAGCTTCCAGCGGCCCGCCGCGCGCGCCCGCTGGCTGAGCGTGATCCACGTTCCAGAAGCGCGTAACTCCAGCACGCGCATCGAAGGTCCGCGGAACACGGCGAGATCACCTTCCTCGACCCATCGAGGGCCGCTACTGGAAGCGCTGGTCGAGCTGGTCCGGGCGCTGGCGACCGGAGAGGTCCCCCGACACCCCGGCGACGCCCTGATGCTGCGGGAGCTCCAGCAACGTTGGAGTCGGCGTCCACGTCAGCGAGTTGTCCGTATTGTCCGGGAAAAGGACAGCCGCGGCGTTGCGTTTACCCTCGCCGGTACCGTACATCGACGGCGGTGAACCGCCGACATCGAGCGCCCCGCTGGCCCGCGCGATACTGACCGTGGTGGTGGACGGCAAGGCTGCGAGCGGACCCATCGGCGAAGGCCAAGGCGCCGGCGCGGCGAGTCATCGGCTATTCGTCGGCTCGCTGATGGGCAACAACGACTTTTCGCGCGCGCTGATGTCGTTCTTGATCGCAGCGATCTTGCTCGTGGGGTTGCTCTACTACTTCTTCGGCAACCCGGCACCTTCGGCATCGGCAGCAAGGCCGAGCACGAAGAGAGCGTGCGGCCCTAAAGATTTCGCTTGCGCCGAGAAGCAGGTGGCGCAGATGGAAGAGCCCGCGCACGGGCAAGCCGCTGCGCGTGTACGGGATGGCGCTCCGCGCGGCGTACTGTCGCAAGGATCAGCGCTGGCGCGAGAGCTCTTGAACGGAGCCGAACGCGGCTGCAGGTCGAGCCAGCGTTCGCCGCGCCGCGCGGCGCAAGAGCATCGCCGCCCACGCCGGCGCCTGCGGGGACCTGCGAGCGCCAGTCCCGCAACCGGCGCCACCGCCCCCCGACGCCCGCGTCGTCGTCGAGCACGCACGCTGCTACGGCAACTGCCCGGCGTACACGCTGACGGTACACCCCGACGGGCTGATGGAGTGGGAGGGCAAGAGCGACGTCGCCGCCAAAGGCCGCGCGACTCGACACATCGGGCACGACGCTGCGCGTGAGATATTCGACCTGCTCGAGCGCGTGCACTTCACCAGCCTCGACAAGGAGTACCTGTCGAATGCCACGGATCTGGCGCTGACCCGCGTCACGCTGGAACGAGGCAGCGTCAACCACTCCGTGGTGGCCGACGGCGCGTGCAAGACTCGGGCGTCCATCGAGGCGGGGCTCTGCTACCTCACGAGCCGCATCGACGAGCTGGCCGAAGCATCGAAACTGATCGAGGCTCGCGACGAGTGAAGGCGTGAATGAGCGCACTTCGTGCTGGCCGGCGACCGCACACTGCTCGACTCAACGCAGGCGCAGGTAGCGCCCGGGCGCGGACTCGGGCAGCTCGCTCGCCGAGCCCAGGCGCTCGAGCTCGCGGACGAGCAAACCGGCGTCGTCGCTCGCGAGCGCGCGATCGATGAACGCCCGCGGACCGAGGGCATAGCGACGGTCTCTCGAGATCACGACGATGCCCGGCGAGCGCGTGCGTCGAAGATGCGCCCAGCCCCAACCGTGCGCGCGACACACCGCCTGGCCGAACAAGCAGGCCAGGGCCAGGTGCGCTGCGCCGACATCCGCGGGCAACGCTTCGGCTCCGCGTCGCACGCGGCTCAGGTAAGCGCCGAGCTTCTCGACGATCGCTCGCGGCGCGGCGCCTTCGTCGGCGCCGGTGAGCGCGAGACCCTGACCGATCGCGAGCTGCAAGTCGTCCACGAGCTCCGGGGCGATGGACTCGTGGTACGCCGCGCCCCCGGCAGGCTTCTTCGCGAGCGGCGTTGCTTCGACGACCGGCTCCCGAGCGGGCTCGGCGCTCTCGAGCACAGCGTCCACGTCCCTCGGCATACCGAGGAGCGTTCCATGGCCCTGGCCGTCGGGGTAGAAAAACCTCGGGCCGAGGCTCAGGCCACGCGCTTGCGCGGCGCAGCACCCAGCGCCAGGACCTCGCCGCCGCCGGCGCTCTGCACCACGTCGGTGAGCGCGCGCTCGAGGGCATTTCGACTCGCGCCGCCCATGCCGCGACCGGCGCCTCGCACCAAGACGCCCCGAGTCGGGCGCTCGGAGGCCAGGGACTCCAGGCGTTCCCGCGCCCGCCGCTCGAAGGCCGCCGCCGATTCACCCGGGCGACGTCCGAGCACCACGATGTGGCTCTCGGGGCCGGCTGCATTTTCGACCTCGGCGGACCAGCTCGCGTCGGGTTCGAGCACGACGATGGACTTGGGGCTCACGCGCCGGATTCAACCAGCGCTCGGGCGAGTGGGCCAAGAGAACGCCGGCCGCGCTCAGTGGCCCAGCTTGACCGCGGCGATGAGCAGCCCGCTCAAGACTACGAAGATCAAGAAGCTGATCAGCGCGCTGGGGATGAAATACGGGTAGACGAGCATCAGGATCCCGACGGCCATGTGCGGGATGCGGCTCATCTTCTTGCCGTAGACGAGCAGGACGAAGCCGACGCTGCCCACGAGCAGGGAGACCAAGAGGGAGTTCGCGTCGAAGCTCATCTAGAGCTCGCAGTAGCACGCCGCACGCCGGCGTGCCCGCGGGGTTGACCCTCGCGCGGGTGCGTCGGAATACTCCGGCATGCGCTGGACGTTGGAGCTCGCCGTCGTGTTCACTTGCGCGGGCTGTGCCCCCGCTCCGGCGCCGGTCGAGCGCGCCGCGCCCGTGTCGACACCCGTGGCTCCAGTCTCGACGCCGCCGGTCGCGACGAGCGCACCACCGCCCTCCGCGCTCCCCGCCACCGAGCCCGCCAAGGCGCCCAGCGTCCCCAGCATGGAGCTCTCGAGCTTGGAGCACGTGCTCGACGCGCCGGCGCACTCGCTGGCGCTCAGCAAGAGCGGGCGCGTCGCCGTGCTCGGCGAAGACGCTTGGATGGACCGCGGCAAGGGCCTTTCCAAGTTGCCGCGACCGCCGAAGCTCGGCGAGCACGTGCAGATCTACTTCGGCCGTGACGACCTGCCGCGTCTGATGGGCTTCGTGTCGAACGACACCGGCGGCGAGGGCGTGTACGCGCGCTTTCGCGGCGGCGCGTGGGAGCGGGGCGCGAGCGAAATCGGCAAGCTCGGCGGCGCTCCACACACGCCGCTCTTCGGCGTGCTCGGCGAAGACGATCCGGAGGTCGTGTGCCGGCTCGCGGACCTGTGCATCATCAAGCGTCGCACCGGCTGGACCATGGTCGCGCCGCCGCCGGGAGTACCGCGCGTCACGCTGTGCGCGGGTGTGGCTTGGGCATTGGACGGCTCGAAGCTCTACCGCGCGAGCCAGGACGGCTGGCACGCCGTCGAGGCCAAGCCTTCGTTCGCCGCAGGCGACGCACTGTGGGCGTCGAGCGATTCGGACATCTGGCTCAGCGAGCACTCGACCCAGAGCCTTCACCACTTCGACGGCAAGCTGTGGAGCAAGGTGGCGTCACCCATCGACGGGCCGCGCGGGTTTTGGGCCACCTCGGGCTCAGACGTCTGGCTCGCCGGGGATGGCGGAGCCGCACACTACGACGGCAAGGTCTGGAGCCGCGTGAGTGGCGCGAGCCAGTCGCTCCGGGTGGTCAGCGGGCGCGGTCCCGGCGACGTGTGGTTCGCCGGCGCGTCCGGCGTCTGGCACGGGCGCACGAAGTGAGCGACCCCTCGGCTAGCGGCCCTGGTGAGTGACGAGCCGGATCTCGGCGTGGCTCGGGTCGAGGCCGAGCTCGACGTAGCCGTGCTCGGGCATCGCGATCGCTCCACACAACCGCGGCGGCTGCTTCGGGATCGCGACAAACGCGTGCTGGCCCGGCGGGAGCACGACGCTCACGACCTTCTCGCCGACCCGCACGCTGCGGCCACCGACCCAGAGCTCGACCTCCGTGGTGCTGGTCAAGAGGAGCTTGCCGAGCCGTTCCGCCGAGTCCGCAAGGTCCGCATCCCGCGTGCGATCGACGTTCGCCCGAGCTGCGCCCTCGGCGAGCACGAGCGCGAAGCGGTCGTTTCCTTGGAACGGAAACAGCAACGGCGATTCCAGGCGATGGCGAAGCTCGATCCCAGTCTCGATGCCTCGGGCTTCCGCGGGGCGCCCACCGAAGAGCGAGATCGCCACGACGTCGGCGTTCGCGGGCAAAAAGCGCTGCACGCCGCCCGCGCCGATGTGCTCGGCGCCCCAGAGCATCGCTACCCGCGCCGGGGTCTTCCGCCCGGCCAGCGCGTCTTCGAGGGAGCGAACGCAGTGCAGCTCGCGCAAGCTCATGGCCGACCCATCCCCCAGATGGCGCACCCGGCTCTGCAGTGCGCCCGGCATGTCGCAGGCATGAAGCACCACGCCGCTGGTTCGAAGAGTGGCGAACAGAGCCGGCATCTCTTCGAGGTAGTCGTACTTCCAAGCGGTGTGGTTGTGCTCGCGCTGGCCGGCCACCAGGGCCTCGAGCGAATTGCGATCTCCCTGCTCGGCGAAACGCGCGACGTTGAGCGAGTCCCCGAGCTGGGCGGAGGGCTCGACGCCCGCCCAATGACCGTCGGCGTGCAGCTGCTCGATCGTCGCGTCGCCGAGCTTCGAACCGACGA
This sequence comes from Polyangiaceae bacterium, assembly GCA_046351435.1. Taxonomy (GTDB): domain Bacteria; phylum Myxococcota_A; class Polyangia; order Polyangiales; family Polyangiaceae; genus JADJKB01. The sequence continues at coordinate 9,008 of JAXLYN010000084.1, read as the reverse complement.
CTCCGGACAGACGCCTGAAGGCGACGATCTGGGCGGGCGCGTCGTGAAAGTTGCCGACCAGCAGGAAGCTCGGCCGGCCGCCCGAGACGGCGTGGTCGGCGCGCGCCGCGACGAAGCGCGCGATGTCCTCCCACCCGGCGTGAAGCTCGTTCTTGCGCGCGGCTTCCAGGAGCGCATTCTCCAATCGCTCCGAGTCGAGCGCTTGTTCGGGTGCGGGACTTCGGCGCGTGTACGCCTGGATCAGCGAGCGGACTTCGGCCTCGCTCCGCGGCAGCTCTGGGCCAACGCTCGCCGGCCGCGGCGCTGGATGAAAACGGGACGGCCCTGCTCCCGCCGCCGAGCCCGGCGCGGACCCGAGGGCCTGGCCGGCTCGCCCCGCCGCCGGCAACAGGGGTCTTTCAGCAGCCGGCGGCGACGACGGCCGGCAGCGCGAGAGCGCTTCCCAGCGAAACGCCGAGCCAGCGAAGGCGAAGTGCGCGAGCGATGCCCAACATTGTGGGCAGAAAGCCGAGCTCGGTAGCGGGAGGATGTTGGTGTGGAGCTGCCGCAACCTCGTGCCGGCGTCCGAGGCGCTAGTTTCGGCGCGATACGGAGAGATGCTTGGCGGTGCGCACCGGCATCCCATACGCTGGTGGCGATGCACGCGCGCCGAGCCATCCTTGTGCTCGGTGTCCTGGTCGTCGTGCAGCTCGCGAAGCTCGGCACTCGAAGCGACGGCCGATGCCGGTGACGACGCGAGCTGGGACGCGGGCGTGGACGGTCCCGGTGACGCGGCCCGCGGAAGACGTGCTCGACGCCGAGGACGGCGCAGACGTCAGCGACGCGGACGCGCAAGAGTCGAGCTCGACCGACGCGCTGGAGGACACCAGCGACGCGCCGGAGACGGGCCCGTGCAGCGGTGTGCTCTGGCGGGCTATTGCTGGTACGCGAGCGCGCCGGAGAAGAGCTGCTCGACGCCTGCGCTGGACATGGCGGCTGCAACCTCGCCGGCACGCGCGACTTCGCCGGCTCCGGCGGCTCCGACGCGAACTGTGTATCGGTGCTCAACGCGCTCGGATACGGCTCCTTCCTGCACCAAGATTGGAGCAACAACGATCTGGGCTGCCAGTTTGCCTGGAATTCGTGGACGTACTGGTCGAGCTACTCCACGACGACCTGCGAAGCCGCCGGCGTCGGCTCTGCCCAAGTCGTACGCATGTGCGCTTGCGAGCAGTAGCGCGTTCCCAGAGCTCAGTCCGATCCAGTATCGGCTGACGCGTCCCCGGCATCGGTCGCCGCATCCGAACCGCCGTCGCTCGCGTCGCTCGCGTCAGTGCCGGCGTCCGCGCCCGCGGCGCCCCCGCTTCCCGCGGCGCCCCCGCTGCCGGCGGTGCCGCCCGTGGCGCCGGTGCCACCGGTCGCACCCGTGCCACCCGTCGCACCCGTGCCGCCCGTCGCGCCAGTGCCGCCACTCGCTCCGGTACCGCCGGACCCGCCCGTGCCGCCGGTGCCTGCGGTGGCCCCCGCCCCACCGCCACCAATCGTGGGAGCGAGCTTGCCGGGGTCGTCGTTGCCACACGCAGCGAGGACGACGACGGCGGCCAACGACGCGATCCGAAGCGAGATCATCTTCACCTTTGCTAGCCTATCGCAGTCCCTGACGTGCGCCAGGCCGCGACGAGTCGCGAGGCACCGCGGACGCAAAAACTGCTAGCGTGCTCGGCATGAGAAGAGCGCTCGCCCTCCTGGGTCTGGCGGCCGCGTTGCTCGCCGGGTCCGCGTGCAGCGATGACGGTTCCACGGGCGGCGGCGCTTCGGGCAGCGGTGGCACGTCGAGTGGTGGCACCTCCGCCGGAGGCAGCACCAGCGGCGGCGCGAGCGGCGGTGGGACGACCAGCGGCGGCGCGAGCGGCGCGACCAGCGGCGGCAGCGCCGGTGTCGCCGGCACGCCGTCGGGCGGCGGCACGTCCAGCGGCGGCAGCGCCGGTGCCAGCGGCGGCGCGGCCGGTGCGCCCGCGGACGCGGGCGGCGATGCCGGCGTTCCCTTGCCCGGTCTCGGCGCGATCGCGGGCGATTGTGGTCCCATCGATCCGACCGAAATCCTGAGCGCTGCGCCGTACTCCTTCGAGACCTCGCTCGACTTCGGGACCGCCGGCTACGACTATGACGCGCTCTCGGTAGGCGGGAAGGTTCACGACGACGGCAACCTCGGCGGCAGCTCGATTCAATTCGAAGTCAGCTACGAGGTCTTGTACCGCTGCGAGCTCGCGACGCTGCTCAAGACCGAACCGAGATTGGCCACACCAACAAGGGCGGCAAGAAGACGGACCTGCTGGTCTCCATCGACGGCTACAAGCTCGGCGTGAGCGTGACCCGGGCCTTCGCCTATCCACCGGGCACGACCTACACGGTGGCGATGGCCCAATCCCTGCTCGACAGCAGTTGAGGCGACATCTTGGCCAGCACCCAGAACGTCGCGTTGGCCGATGCGTGGAAGAAGCAGCCCACGTAAGCAGCGTCTACGACTCGCAGCACCGGGACGCGCTCGCCCAGGCCTATCCGCTCATTCCCGCGACCACCCGCGCCGACACCATCGTGATGGTGACGGTGACCAACGGGAACGACGCGTTCATGTACTGACGGCGCACGGCGACGCGCCTCAACGCGCCCACCCGAGGTCATGCACACCGACAGGGGCCGGTGGCCGGCCGTTGTCCAGCACCGCCACACGAGTAACAATCCAGCGCGCGCGCAGGTCGCGCAGGGAGCAGTTGCCGGAGCAGCGGATGGCGGTGAGCCTGGACAGAGAAAGAGGACGGCACGCCGAGTGACGTGACCGCTCCATCATGCTGGGACGTGTCGCTACCTGATGAACGTACGGCGCAGAAACAGGGCCCTGAACGTAAGCTATGGTAAATAGCGGTACCGCCTGAAAGCTCGCGGCGATCTGGCGCTCAGCGGCGTCGATCTCGGCAAAGGCACGTCCGGAAGCGCCAGCTCAGGGCTTCGCCAGCGCCAACACGACTGTCGGCGGCGCTGCTGGTACGGCACGATCAGAACGATCCGACCGCCGAGTCCGCCCGAGCAACTCCTGACCAGCGGTGTCACTCACCCGGACGCGATTGCGAGCTTCAGCGTTGGGCACACTCCCGCTGATTCGTCATTCGCGTGATCACCACGGCACCAGATCAGCAGGCCGTCGTCGACCAGAAGAGCGCCCACGCCGCTTCCTTGGTGCTGGTGTTCTTCATGACGAGGAACGGTCCGATCGGCTGAACGAGCCCGACCACCGCCCTTCTCCACGTCGTCGCCGCCCTGTTTTCCGGTTCCTCGGTCTGTTCAAGCCGGCGCCGGCCAGCACCGAGATCAGCCGAGCCGAGCAGCAGGCTGCCGCCCTTGCGGATATTCGTCCATCGGTTCTCGACGTGGATATCCGTCGGGCTCGCCCGGCCCAGCGCGGCACCGGATCTTTCACCGAACGTAGGGGAACCGGGTACCCCGGCGGCGGGCCAGGCCAAGGTAGTAGCCGGTGGCTTGGCCTGGCGGGTCACGCCGGAGGCCGGGTCGACCTCGACGGGTGCGGCTTGGCCTGGGGCGGTTTGGCCCGACTCGACTTCCGGTCCTTGTTGGGCGCCGGCTCGGGAGGCCGGCCTGGGCGAACGCCGCGTGAGGCGCGGCGAGCGCGAGCGCGGTCCCGCGGGCGAGCGTCCAGCGCGCGCCGGTCCAGCGATGCATGCCGAGATTGTCCGGGAAATCTCGGCCAGTTTCATCCACTCGGTCCAAGCGCGCTATAACGCGCTCGGTGCCGGAGCACCGAAGGGCGTCCCCAGCGCACGCGGAACACGGCCCAGCCCCGGCGGGAAGCGGTGTTGGCGCCGCTGCCGCCCAGGGCGCGCCGTCGCCGAAGAGCCGCGAAACCTTGAGCTGGCCTCCGCCTCGGCCACGGCCGGGTTGTTCGTCCAGGAATTCACCCGACTTTCTCGTCGCTGCTGGTCCGTGCGTACCAGAGCACCGATGGATTGTCAGCAATGTAGACGCTGAGCGCGCCGGTGCCGAACGCCTCACGCCCGTGCCGGAACGCCAATAGCTCTCGGTAGAAGGCGTAGTTGCTGGCGGAGTCCGCTTTCTCGACTTCGAGGTTGGTGGTCTTCAAAGTTCGTTGAACGCGATCCCAGGGCGTGCCCGGTGAACCCGTAGCCGGCAGCTTGTCCAGAGCACGGCGTGCGTCGAGTCCCGGGAGTCCACCACCTTGGCAGAACCTTCGATGCATGCCCAGCTCGCCGTAGACGGAAGGGTGCCGGGCATCGTCAGCTGAATCACTGCTGCGCGCCGGGCTCGCGCGTCGATTTGCTGTGCGACCTGGTACCCGCGTCGTGGAGCCGATCACCAGCGCGTCTTGAGCGCCGGGCGCATTCCCGCTGCACGCCCGCGAAGATGTCGGAGATCGGCTTGGCTGCGCCGCCTTCAGCTTGGCCCCAGCAGAATAGCCGTAGGTGAAGTCGAAGGCCAAGGAACATGTCCTGGCCGTTGCCGAAGCATGGCGTTGCCGACGCCAGAGTTGTTCGTCATTCTCATCGCGCGCATAGTCACCGTCCAACAGCGCGCAGCTTCTGGATGTAGCCGACCGTCTTCGGGATCATCACGCAACCGTCCGCGGACTCGTATAGACCGATCGTCGCAACGAAAGCCGTCCGTGCCCTGCTCGAGCCAGAAGCGCGCAGCGTCCAGAGTGGTACCACTCACCGTAGTTGAGGTCCGGCTGCTCCGAATAGAAGCGATGGAAGTAATACTGGTTGCGTTGGGGCTCGAACGTCCGGGGTTGAGGTGCCGAAGGTAGGGGACGACAGCAACCGATGTCCGGGCTCCCTTCGGTGTCGGACCAGACGTACCAGTCGGCCTTGGGTTCTGCTTGCTGGACTGGACTGGGTGAACCACGCGTTGATCGGAGGTGTGGTTCAGCACCAGGTCGATCAAAACGCGCATGCCGCGGGCGTATCGCGCTCAAGAGCGCGTCGAGTCCGCAAGCTGCCGTAGTCGGGGTTCACGTTCTCAGTCCGAGACGTCGTAGCCAGAGTCCTTGAACGGGCATGATCGGCATCAGCCACAAGGCGTCCACGCCGAGCGCCTGCAGGTCGTCCAAGCGCGAGGTATTCGGTGCAGGTCCCCCTCGATGCCGTCGCCGCCGGAGTCCTGAAACGAGCGCACGTAGACCGTACACGACCGCGTGGCGATACCAGTCGGGCCCGGTCAGCAGGCGTTTGGCCTCAGCCGCCGATCTTTCTCGGAGAAGCCCGACTTGGCCCTGCGTCCTCGCCGAGCAACCGAGCAGCAGCGTCCCAAACAAGAAGAGCCACGCCCGCCCGTTCATGACTCCAAACGATGCCACGGTTCTTGGCTTCGGCGTAGCGGCGAGTTGCCGCAACCCGAGCCGTCCGGGCTGTCCAAGCGGGCGTGAGGTCGCCGCTTCGCGCGCTCGGCCGCGCTCGTGGCTTGTTGCTCGACCGGCTGCGGTCCGGCGGGATCGAGCGTCGATCCGCATCGAGGCGCCGAGGCCGAGTCCTCCGATGCTTGGGTGTGCTGCTCGACCCCGCGCCCAGGCGGCGGGCTGGCGGCTCCGAGTGGGCGGCTGGTGCCTGCCCCAGCGTGCCCCCGTGTCCGTGCCGGAGGAGAGTGGGCCGTGCTCGAGCGCGACGAGCTCTACGACTGGCAGTTTTCATCAGCGGCTCTGGGTCCGCGGCTCCGAAGCGCGCATCGAGCAGCTCGATCGCCGGTCCGATCGCTTGCACGTATTCCGGGCCGCGCCGTCGAGCGCGACGGAGCTCGATCAGCGCCTGCGGCGAGCTCGACGTCGCGAGCTCTCGTCGCAGTCGAGGACGGCCGGAGCTTCGCGCGCTGGAGGTGGTCCGCTCGACGGCGCCGGCGGAGATTTCGGAGCAGCGCGCGAGGGCGTGCCCGCTGGCCGGAACCACCTGAATCTGCGGTCACGGCATCGCCACGCCAGACGCTCTGGCTCGACGCGCCGCCCTGAGCCATTCCCTCTGCGCGCCGCGTCCCGACTCGGCCTACACTGGGTCGCTCATGCACGTGGTCATCACCGGGGCCTCGGCGGGGATCGGCGCCGCACTGGCCAGGGCCTTCGCCGGCAAGGGCGCGAGCCTGACGCTCGTGGCGCGCCGCCGCGACAGGCTCGACGCGCTGGCGGCGGAGCTGAAATGCCCGGTGCACGTGGTCGCGCAGGATCTCTCCGATCTCGAACGGGTGTGCGACTTCGTCGCGCCGGCCGAGGCTGCGCTCGGGGCCATCGACGTTCTGGTCAACAATGCCGGCGGACTACACGCCGGCCCAACCGTGGACGTCTCGCCGGAAGAGGGCGAGGCCGTCATTCGCCTCGACCTGCTCTCGCCGATGCGACTCACCCAGCACGTGCTCAAAGGCATGCTGGCTCGCGGCGCCGGCACCATCGTGGACGTGACGGCGATGGCCGCGCTCACCCCGCTGCCGGGCATGGCTCACTACGACGCTGCAAAGGCGGGCATGGCGGCGTGGTCCGAGGCGCTCCGCATGGAGCTCCGCGGCTCGGGCGTCCACGTCGTCACCGCGTACCCCGGATACATCGCGGACACCGAGCTCGCGCAGACCGGCGCCGCGGCCTACGCCCCGAGCCGCGCCGAACGGCTGATGCCCAGGGGCACCTCGACGGAGCTCGCACGTCGCGTCTGCGACGCCGTCGAGCGGCGGCGCGCTCGCGTTCTGTACCCGTATCCGGCCGCGGTGGCGCTGTGGCTCAACGGAAGCATGCGCTGGGCGATGAGCCGCTTCGCACCCACACTGCGCCCCTAGCGGCGAGCGGCGGAGTCTCCGAACGCTTACTTTCGCTTCGCCCCGCCCTTGCCCGCAGCCGGGCCTTTCTTCGCCGCGGTCTTCTTCGCCGCGGTCTTCACCGGAGCTGGCTTCGCTGCGGGCTTCTTCGCTGCGGGCTTCACCGGAGCCGGCTTTGCCGCGGTCTTTTTCGCTGCGGTCTTTTTCGCTGCGGTCTTTTTCGCTGCGGTCTTCTTCGCTGCGGTCTTCACCAGAGCCGGCTTCGCAGCAGTCTTCGCGGCGTTCGCCGCCGCAGGCTTCTTGGCTGCGCTCACTGGAGCCTTGGCGGCCTTCCCAGCTTTCGCTCGTGGCGCCGTCCCCGCCTTCTTCGCGGCCGCTTTCTTCGCCGCGGCCGCCTGCGCTTTCGCCTTCTTCGCCGCAGCCGCTTCCATCGCTTTCGCCTTCTTCGCCGCAGCCGCTGCCTTCGCCTTCGCCTTCTTCGCTGCGGCCGCTTCCTTGGCAGCCGCCTTCTTCGCCGCAGCCGCTGCCTTCGCCGCCCGCTTCTTCTCCGCCTTCGCCTTCGCCTTCGCCTTCTTCGCCGCGGCCGCTTCCATCGCCTTCGCCTTCTTCGCTGCAGCCGCTTCGGTCGCCGCCCGCTTCTTCTCCGCCGCCTTCGCCTTCGCGGCTCGCTTCTTCTCCGCCGCCGCTGCCTTCGCGGCCCGCTTCTTCTCCGCGGCCTCCTTGGCCTTCGCCTTCTTCGCCGCGGCCGCTTCCTTGGCCGCCGCCTTCTTCGCCGCGGCTTCCACCTTCGCGGCCGCTCTCCGCACCGCGGCTTCCGCCTTCTCGGCCAAAGCCTTCGCTTTGGCGGCGGCAGCCTCCGCCTTGAGCGCAGCCTTGATGGCGTCGGTCTTCTTCGACCTCAGCGTCGCTGGTTCCACGTCGCCGGCAGCGCGCGCACCGGGGGGAGGCGGCGGGGGACGCAGCGTCACCCGCATCAGGTCGGGGAGATCCACGCCGGCGGCTTCGGCCAGCGTGCGCCAGTCGAATCCCAGGTCCTCGGCCATGGCGAAGTAGCGCTGCGCCGTCGCGACCGAGCGGGGCGCACCCGAGCCGAGGGCGTGCATGACACCCAGGGTCGCAGCCGCGCGCCCGTGCCCCGCGCGGGCGGCCCGGTCGTACCAATGAATGGACCGCACCGGATCCACGGGAACGCCGTTGCCCGTCGCGAAGAACCCGCCCATGTTCGCCATCGCGCGGGCGCTGCCCGCTTCGGCCGCACGCTGGCACCAGTTCAGCGCGGCCTCCGCGTCCTTGGTGCAACCGAGCCCCTGGGAAGTCATCGCGTACAGCTCGAACATCGACTCCGGATGACCGTGCTCGGCCGCCCGGAGATGCGAGGCGTAGCTCTGAGCCAGGTCTTTGCGGCAGCCGAAGCCGTTGAACGCGAACAGGCCGTGCAGGTACTGCGCGCGGGCATCGTCGGGAACCGCCCGCACGAGCTGAACCGCGGTCTTGGCTCGCGACGCGTCACGACCGAGCCAGATCGACTCGGCGAGCTGCACACAGGCCTCGGGCAAGCCCGCCTCCGCGGCAAACTGCTGGGCGCGCGCCACAATGCGCTCGGCTTCGGCGACGATCTCGCCGGGGACTTCCTCGAGCCCGATCATCGTGTCGCTGTCGCGGAATTCGAGCGCCAGCGCCGTCCGCTCGGCCGCTTCGAAGACGGCATCTGCGCTCGCGCGTTGCTCCAGCAAGAGCTGGAGCGCATCGATCTTCGATCGCAGGTCCTGTTCGCGGGGTTCCATGCCGCCTAGGTTACGACAGATGCGCACCTAGGCAGAAGGGGATGTGCAGCAAACATTGCGGCGGGGCCGCGGGGTGGCTACTTGCCTTTGCAGGCAGGATAGGCCTTCTCCCAGCGCTCGGTGTAGGCTGGCTCGGCCAGTGCGCGCATGTCGCCGCGACGCTTCAAGCTCTCCCGCGCGAGCTTCTTGCCCTCGGCGCAGCGACCGGCCTTCGCCAGACATTCGCCCGCGTTGCCGATGGACGTGTACGCGCCGAGCAGTGTGCTGTCCTGCTCGGGCCCGTTGGGCTTGGGCGCCTTGTCCAGCTCTTTGGAGAGCTGTTTGGCGATGGACGCGCAGCTCTCGGGCTGCCCCTTGGTCCACGCGAAGTACATGTCTCCGCTCAGCCGCTCGATGCGAGCCCAAGTGGGCAGTTGACTCACCGCG
>JAXLYN010000083.1:0-26098 GCA_046351435.1 Polyangiaceae bacterium | reverse complement strand
TCGGCTGCTCGGCCACGTTCGTCGCGCGCTCCATCGACACCGACGCGAAACACATGAACGAGACCCTGCTCCGCGCTGCGAAACACACCGGCACCTCGTTCGTCGAAATCTACCAGAACTGCGTCGTCTTCAACGACGCAGCCTTCGACTCGTTCACCGCCAAGGAGAACAAAGAAGAGCACCAACTCCGCGTCGAGCACGGCAAGCCGCTGGTTTTCGGTGCCCAGAAGAACAAGGGGCTGCGTATCGACGCGCGCACGCTCGGGCTCGAAATCGCCACCATCGGCGAGAACGGCGTGACCGAGAAGGACATCCTCATCCACGACGAGACCAACGCCACCATCGCCATGATGCTGGCGCGCATGCCCTATCCGCAGTTCCCGGTGGCCGTGGGCGTGCTCTACAACGTGACGCGCCCGACCTACGACGACACGGTTCACGCGCAGGTCGACACGGCCAAGGCCAAGACCAAGGCCGACCTGCAAAAGCTCCTCGCATCCGGCAACACCTGGACGGTCTGAGCGGGCCCCGGCGGGCGAATGGCAGGGCTCGGCTCGTGGGGCCCTGCCGCGACGGACCCAATTTGGCCTGGCCAGACGCCGGTTTTCGATCTAATGACTGCGCCGCCATGGGTACACCGCAAGATCCCCGCGCGCGCCGGCGCCAGAAGCAGCGTCGCGCCAAGAAGAACGTCGAGTGGGCGCTGAAGCGCGCTGCCGAGAACGCCGAAGCCGCCAAGCCGAAGGCTCCGCCCAAGAAGGCGACCTGAAGCCTCAGGGCTCGCGCACCGCGGCGCGCCGCATGCTTTCGAGGAAGTTCTCACCGTTGGCGATGGCTTGGGTGAGCGTCGCGACGAGCTGGTCTTTGCCGCCGGCGCGCTCCACGCCGCGCTCGCCGTAACGTTCGCGGAACTGGCGATAGGCCCACGCGGCGCTCTTCGCCACCCGCAGCTGCTCGAGCTTGCCCTCGCTCACGAGTCGCTCGTAGCGTTCGTCGAGCACACGCACGAGCTCGTCGACCCCAGCGCGTGTCGTGGCGCTGGTGAGGAGCACCGGCGGCGGCGACCCGCCCGAAGCCTCGGCGCTCACCACGAGGGCTGCCTGCAGGTCCGAGAACGCACGCTCTGCCACGCTGCCGAGGTCAGCCTTGTTCACCGCCAGCACGTCCGGGATCTCGAGGATGCCGGCCTTGATGAACGAGAGCACGTCACCCGACGCCGGCTGGATCACCAGGAGAACGCTGTCGGCGACGTGCTCCACGTCGGTCTCGCTCTGACCGACGCCGGTGGTCTCGATCAGCACCACGTCGTAGACCGCGCAGAGGACCTCGACGGCCGCGCCAGCCGCGCGTGCCAAGCCGCCGAGCTGGCCGCCGGACGCCATGCTTCGAACGAAGCTGCCGGCGTCGTCCGGGTCGAGCTCGAGTCGCGCGCGATCCCCGAGCAGCGCCCCGCCCGAGCGCGGGCTCGAAGGATCGACCGCGAGCACGCCCACCGTGCGACCGAGCTCGCGGTAGCGCTGCACGAGGCGGCTCGTGAGCGAGCTCTTGCCGACCCCAGGCGGACCGGTGATCCCGACGCGCCGCGCGCTCGCCGGGTGGCCGCCCCGCGAAAGCTTGCGGAGCAGCTCTTCGGCCACCGGCTCGAGGCTTGCGCGCCGGTCTTCCGCGACGGAGATGGCGCGAGCCACGGCGGCCGGCTCGCGTGCCAGCGCGCGCTTCACCAGCGAGTCGAGCTCGACGTCGGAGCTCATCGAGCGTGCGCCTGCCGCACGACGTCCACGAGGTTCTCCAAAATGGCGGCGATCTGGAAGTCCTTCGGTGTGAACACCCGGGCCACTCCCGCGCCGAGGAGCTCCTTGCGATCCGACTCCGGGATGATGCCGCCCACGACGACGGGCACCTGAACTCCGAGCTTTTCCAGCTCCGCCTTCACCTCGCGAGTGAGCTCGAGGTGCGCGCCCGAAAGGATGCTGAGGCCCACGACGTGCACGCCTTCATCGGCGGCCGCGCGCGCGATCTCATTGGGGGTCACGCGGATCCCCTCGTACACCACCTCGAAGCCCGCATCCCGCGCGCGGAGTGCGATCTGTTCCGCGCCGTTCGAGTGGCCGTCGAGGCCTGGCTTGCCCACGAGGAGTTTCGGGCGGCGTCCGATGGCGCGCTCGAGCTCGTCCACGTGTTTGCGTAGCTGGTCGTAAGCCGTGGGGAGCTCCGGTACCCGGGCGCCGGTCACCCCCGTCGGCGCGCGGTACTCCCCGAAAACCTGTCGCAGCGCGCCCGCCCACTCCCCAGTCGTGACCCCGGCTTTCGCCGCCGTGATCGAGGCCGGCACCAGGTTTTCGCCGCGCTCGGCCGCGAGCCGCAGGCGCTCCAGCGCGCGCTCGGCCTCGCTGGCGTCGCGCGCCTTTCGAAACGCGACCAAGCGTTCGATCTGTTCGGCTTCGGCCCGGGCGTCGACCCGCAGGATGGACTCCGCGCCGCCGCCGCTCATGAGCGGGCTCTCGGACGACTCGGTGAATCGGTTCACCCCGACCACCACCGCAGCGCCGCTCTCGATGGCCGCGATGCGCGCCGCGTTGGACGCCACCAGCCGCTCCTTGATGTAACCGCTCTCCACCGCAGACACCGCGCCGCCCTGAGCGAGTACGCGTTCCACCTCGGCCCAAGCGGCTTCGGCGATTTCGTCGCTGCGACGCTCGACCACCTTGGAGCCATCGAACAAGTCGGGATATTCGAGCAGATCCGACTCGTAGGCGAGGATCTGCTGCGTGCGGAGCGAGAGCTGCTGATCCCACGGGCGCGGCAGACCGAGCGCCTCGTTCCAGGCCGGAAGCTGGATGGCGCGGGCTCGTGCGTTCTTGCCGAGCGTGACTCCGAGCATCTCGAATGCGATGCGAACGACGTTGTTCTCGGGTTGAGCCTCGGTCAGGCCGAGTGAATTCACCTGCACTCCGTAGCGGAAGCGACGGAGCTTTTCGTCCCGCACGCCGTAGCGCTCGGCACCGAGGCGATCCCAGAGCCGGGCGAAGGCGCGGAGCTTGCAAACCTCTTCGACGAAGCGGATCCCCGCGTTCACGAAGAAAGAGAGCCTGCCGAAGGTCTGGGCCAGGTGCTGCTGGTCGATGCCGCGTTCGCGCACCGAGTCCAGCACCGCGATGGCCGTCGAGAGGGCATAAGCGACCTCTTGCTCGGGTGTCGCACCCGCCTCCTGCAAGTGGTAGCTCGAGATGTTGATGGGGTTCCATTCCGGCACGTGTTCGACGGTGTAGAGGATGGTGTCGACGGTGAGCCGCAAGCTCGCCGCCGGAGGGAATACGTAGGTGCCGCGGGACAGGTACTCTTTGATGATGTCGTTCTGAGTCGTGCCGCGCAGGCTCTTCGGTTGGGCTCCCTGCTTTTCTGCCACTCCCACGTAGAGCGCGAGCAGCCAGGCCGCCGTCGCGTTGATGGTCATGGAGGTGTTCATGCGAGCGAGATCGATCTCGGCGAAGAGCTCCGAGAGGTCTCCGATGTGACCGATGGGCACTCCCGTACGCCCGACCTCGCCGCGAGACAGCGGGTGGTCGGCGTCGTACCCGGTTTGGGTCGGCAGGTCGAAGGCTACGCTGAGCCCGGTCTGCCCTCGCTTGAGGTTCTCGCGATAGAGGGCGTTCGACGCGCGCGGCGTCGAGTGCCCGGAATAGGTACGCATGATCCAGGGCGGGTCTTTCGCGGCCATGACGCGCATCCTTCCGCGCGGCGGGGCTTCCGGCAACTCGCTTCGACCCGCGTCCACGCGCATTTGCTACCCTGGGAGCGCGTGAGCAAAGACCCCTACCGCAGCGGTCCGCCAGGGCCGACCTCCCGCCGGATGGGCGAAGGCATCGAATGTCCCGGCTGTTCGCGCCGCATCGACGAGTCGCTGCGGAGTTGTCCGAGCTGCGGCGCGCCCATCGCCGTCGTGCGCTGCGCGCATTGTTTTCACATGAATCCCCTGGCCAGCGCGTTGTGCAACGGCTGCGGCCACGAGCTCGGCCTCGAACCCTTGGGCGAGCCCGACTCCTTCGCGTGCCCGGACTGCAAGCTCCCCTTCCAGGCCTTCGAAGGCGGGCCCGGCAGGCTCCGCGACTGCGGCAAGTGCGGTGGCCAGTTCGTCGAGCACGCGCTGCTCAAGGACCTCCTCGAGCAACGTGAGCTCTATGGTCAGTCGGCGCCACGCCCGCCACCTCGACAGAACCCGCTGGCTTCTCCGCTCCGCTACGTACCGTGTCCGATGTGCGCCGAGATCATGACCCGGCGCAACTTCGGCAGGACTTCGGGCGTCATCGTCGACGTCTGCGGGCGCCATGGCGTTTGGTTCGACCGCGGAGAGCTCCCGCGCGTCCTCGACTTCGTCGAGGCCGGCGGGCTGGCGCTCCTGCGTGAGCGGCAGGCCGAGGAAGCGCGAGAGAGCCGGCGCGGCGCGCGGGTGGCCCAGCTGGAAAAGACTCTCCAGCCGCTGCATGGCCCCACAAGCGGGAACAGATTCCTCCGGATGCAGAACGAGCTCGAGATGGGCGAAGCCACGCTCTCGCTCGTCGGCTACCTCGCCGATCTGCTGAAGGACGGCTGAGCACTGCTCACGGCGGCGCGAAGCCGGGATCGAACGCGGAGGTCTCGGGCCTCGGGAAGAGCCGCCACTCGTCACCGAACTGTTCGACGAAAAACAGCACGTAGGCGCGATCGAACACCAGAACGGGCAAGAGGATCACGCTGCCGATGTAGGGCAAGGCCGCGAAGCAGCAGGTCAAGCAGGTGAGGACCCCCGTGATCAGGGCGAGCACGATGCCGATCACGAACCGCATCAAATAGAAAAGCACGATGGGCCCCAGGTTGCCGCGCAAGATGCCCGCGCGTACGCGTCGGAACGCTGGCCTCACGGGTTCGTCGAACTTGTACATGGCAACCACGACGAAGTCCTCGATGAGGGCGTTCACGACGGCGAGCGGGAGCATGCCGACGAGCAGCAGCGAAGTGCCGGCAATGGCCGCGATGGCGAAACCGCGACCGATCGTGCCGCGCTCGAGCTCGGGCCACGCGAGGACCAACATCACGCCCGCGCCGGCCAACAGGAACCCGAGGCCGATGAGCCCGAGCACGAGGCGCGCGAGGAACAAGTCCTTGCCGCGCTCGCGAAAGCGCCGCCAGGGTTCTTCCACTCGGGCTTCGTCACGCACGATGGCGTGGACGAACATCAACTTGGCACGACTCGAAACCCAGGTGACCAGCGCACCGACCCCGATGCCCACGAGGAGCGCGAAGAGCCCGACGAGCATCACGGTCGAGAGGTGGTCCCGCACCCACTGGACGGCGGGGCCGAGCCCCGAGCCTCCGCCCTTCCCACCCGGGTCGGGCAACTGGAAGCTCGACGCGCCCCCTTCGCCCCAATGGGCGAGCCACGCGACGAACCCGAGCGTCAACCACTTGGCAGCGTCGAACGGGAATAGCATGCGGCGCGTGTGCGCGATGGCCGCGGACACCGGCTCGGTCACCGAGACGCCGCTCGGCACGGGTCCGAGCTCGGGCAGCGGTGGAAGCTGGTTCACCCGGGGAATCTACACGACCTCCGACCTCTCGGGGGAGTGCTCGGGTCACCCCTCGACATGGCGAGCTCAGGTGTTCAAGATGATCGGACTCTCGGATGAGCAAGAACGGCCGTGACCCCGATGCCGAGCTGGATGGCGATCTCGCCGTCCAAGAGCGCCCCAAGATCCGCAAAGCCCGGCCGTACAACGTCGTCTTTCACAACGACGACTACACCACGATGGAATTCGTGATCCACGTGCTGATGAAGTTCTTCAGCAAGGGCGACGCCGAGGCGACCCAGATCATGCTCGAGGTCCACCACCGTGGCTTCGGCGTGGTCGGCGTGTTCACGCGCGACGTGGCAGAGACCAAGGCAGAGCAGGTGGTCGACTACGCCAAGCAGCATGGCCATCCGCTGCGCGTCACCGCAGAGCCCGCGGACGACCCCGAGGACGAATCGTGAAAGTCAGCCCCGAAGTCGAGATTGCTTGCAGCCTCGCCATGCGCGAAGCCGCCCGTCGCAGCCACGACCTGATGACGGTCGAACACCTGCTCTACGCCCTGCTTCACGACCCGGCCACCGCCCTCGTGGTCAAGAAGGCGGGCGGCAACGTGGCGGCCATCAAGAAGGCCCTCGAGCGCATCCTCGACGAAGACATGCCGAAGGCCGCGGAGCCCGACGAAAGCCCTGCACCCTCCCGGGGCTTCCAGCGCGTGCTCCAACGCGCGGCGATCCACGTCGAGTCGAGCGGCAAAGAGGAGCTCAAAGGGCAGAACCTGTTGGTGGCGATCTTCGCCGAAGTGGACTCGCCCGCAGTCCAGGTGCTCACGGACGCGGGGGTCACGCGCTACGACGTGGTGAGCTACATCTCTCACGGCACCAGCAAAGACGGCGACGACGACCCGCAAATCTCCACGCCCGGAGTCGAACCCGAAGACGGCGACGACGCCCCGGCCGAGCCCCAAGAAGGCGCCCTCGAGCGCTTCGCCATTCACCTGAACGAGCGCGCGCGGAGCGGTGACATCGAACCGCTGGTCGGCCGCGAGCGCGAGCTCCGGCGGGCGATTCAGGTGCTCGCGCGCCGCAAGAAGAACAACCCCTTGTTCGTCGGTGACGCCGGCGTCGGCAAGACGGCCATCGTGGAGGGGCTCGCCGCCAAGATCGTCACGGGGGACGTTCCGAAGCCGCTCGCCGACGCCCAGATCTACGCCCTCGACATGGGCGCCTTGGTGGCGGGCACGAAGTTCCGCGGCGATTTCGAGAATCGCGTGAAAGCCGTGCTGAAGCAGCTCGAAAAGCAGGTCGGCGCCATCCTGTTCGTCGACGAAATCCACACCGTGATCGGCGCAGGGGCGGCGAGCGGCGGCACCCTCGACGCCGCCAATCTGCTCAAGCCAGCGCTCTCGAGCGGCCGTCTCCGCTGCATCGGCGCGACGACGTTCGAAGAGTATCGGAGCCACCTCGAGCGAGATCGTGCCTTGGCGCGGCGCTTCCAGAAGATCGAGGTTCTCGAACCGAGCGCCGAGGAGACCTTGCTCATCTTGCAGGGGCTCAAGCCGCGCTACGAAGAGTTCCACGTGGTGACCTACGAAGACGGTGCCCTCGAAGCCGCGGTGACTTTGGCCCAGCGCTACCTCCACGATCGGAAGCTGCCAGACAAGGCCATCGATCTCATGGACGAGGCGGGTGCGGACGCCAAGCTCGAGGATGGCGATGGCGCCAAGGTCGGCGTCGAGCGCGTGGAAGCCGTCGTGGCGCGCATGGCGCAGATCCCACCGCGCCAGGTCTCGTCGAGCGACAAGACCGCGCTGAAGAACCTGGAAGAAGACTTGCGCCAGGTGGTGTTCGGCCAAGACCGAGCCATTCGCGAGCTCGCCACGGCCATCAAGCTCTCACGCGCGGGGCTCCGACCGCCGGAGAAGCCCATCGGCTGCTACCTCTTCACCGGGCCGACCGGCGTCGGCAAGACCGAGGTCGCCAAGCAGCTGGCGAAGACCATGGGCATCGAGCTCCACCGCTTCGACATGAGCGAATACCAGGAGCGCCACACGGTATCGCGCCTCATCGGCGCTCCTCCGGGCTACGTGGGCTTCGACCGCGGCGGCCTCTTGACCGAAGCGGTGGCCAAGACTCCGCATGCGGTGCTCCTGCTCGACGAGATCGAGAAGGCACACCCCGACGTGTTCAACATCCTGCTCCAGGTGATGGATCACGGAACGCTCACCGACAACAACGGCAAGAAGACCGATTTCCGACACGTCGTGATGATCATGACGAGCAACGTCGGCGCGAGTGACTTGGCGCGACGCCCGGTGGGCTTCGGCGAGCGCACGAGCCAAGGCCGCGACGATCTCGCGTTCAAGAACACCTTCAGCCCCGAGTTCCGCAACCGCTTGGACGCACGCATCTCGTTCGACCCACTCTCCCCCGACGTGATGGGTCGGGTGGTCGACAAGTTCTTCGCGGAGCTCTCCGGACAGCTCGCGGAACGCAACGTGACGGTCGAGCTCACCGAGCGCGCGCGGCTCTACCTGTCCGACAAGGGGTACGACAAGGACATGGGCGCGCGACCCCTCTCGCGGCTCATCCAAGACGAGGTAAAACGCCCGCTCGGCGACGAGCTCCTGTTCGGTGCGCTCGAGGCGGGGGGACACGTCATCGTTGACTTCCAGGCGGGAAAGATCTGCTTCGAGACCCGGCCGGCGCCGGCTTGAACAGGGGGCGGACCGGTCACGGGCGGAGCGTGACCGGCCTGCGACACCCGTGCCTGTGCCACCCGGGCGGCGGCTGGCACAGGCCGGAAGATGCCTGGCTTTTGCGCTCGGGCGCTCACTCCCTTGCAGGCACGAGGCTTGCAATCTTCGCCGGCATGCTCCCGGTTGCTCCCAAGAAGATCCTCCGCGACACGCTCATCGGCTTCGGCATCGGCCTGGTGTTGATGCTGGGGATTCAGTACGGCGCACCCAGTCTGCTCGGGTCTCCGCCCGCGGCTGCGACGTCAACGCAGTAACGGCTGCCGTTAGGGCGCGCTCGGTGCGCGCGCAGCCGGGCCCGATGTGGGTCCGGGTCCGACACCGAGCTCACGACTCTGCGAGGTTCTTCAGCCCCGAGCGCTTGGCGTTCACGAGGATCGCCATGTTGCCGTTCGGGTGACGATTCTCGCGCATGAGCTGGTGGCACTCGCCCGTGCCCGAAAAATCGAAGGTGCGCGAGAGGCACGGGTCGACCTTGCCAGCGATGACCAGGTCGTTCACTCCCTTTGCCTGGTCGTCGTTGGCGAAGTGTGAGCCCTGGAAGCGCTTCTGCCGCATCCAGTGGTAACGCAGGTCGAGCGTCGCGTTGTAGCCGCTCGTTCCCGCGCAGATCACCACCATGCCTCCGGTCTCGCAGACGAAGACGCTGGTCGGGATGGTGGCCTCGCCGGGATGTTCGAAGACCAGGGTCGGGTTTCGCTTCTCACCGAGCGCGTCCCAGAATGCACGACCGAACACCCGCGCCTGGCCGAGCCACTCTGCGTAGCCAGCGTCGTCGGTCCAATGCGGCAGCATGCCCCAGTGGTGGAAGCTCTTGCGGTTGATCACGCCCACCGCGCCCAGTCGTTTGCAGTAGTCGAACTTGTCCTCGCTGTTGGCGACGGCAACGGCTCGACCGCCAGCGGCCTTCACCAGCTGAATGGCCATGGAGCCGAGGCCGCCGGCGCCACCCCAGATCAGCACGGGATCTCCTTCGTGCACCACGTGGGGAGGCCAGCCAAAGAGCATGCGGTACGCCGTCGCGCCGACGAGCATGTACGCCGCTGCCTCTTCCCAACTCAAATGGGGTGGCTTGGGCAAGCACTGGTGGTCTTGGACCTTGGTGAACTGAGCGAAGCTGCCCCAGTTGGTTTCGTAGCCCCAAATCTTCTGGGTGGGCGCGAGCATCGGATCTTTGCCCGCCACCACGTGAGCATCGTCGGGCTCCCAGTGACCGCAATGGACGACGACCTCGTCCCCCACCTTGACGTTCTTCACGTCGCCACCGACTTTCCAGACGACGCCGCTCGCATCGGAGCCGCCGATGTGGAAGTCCTCTTTCTCACCGGCTTTCTGCCGCACCTTGATGACGTTGATGGGGACGCCGAGGGCGGCCCAGACGTTGTTGTAATTCACGCCCGCCGCCATCACGTACACGAGCACGTCCCTCGGACCGAGCTCGGGCACGGGAACCTCTTCAGGGTGGAACGCCTCGCGCGGCTCGCCGAAGCGCTCGGGGCGAATCACCTGCGCGTGCATCCTCTCGGGAACCGCGCCAAGTTCGGGGATCTGACCCAGGTCGTAGATGGGCTTCGCCATGGCGCCGGGATCTTATGACACGCCGCGCCAAGCAGAAAGCCATCTCGCTGGAATGCGCAGTATTTTCGGGGCTTGATGCGCTGCGTGACGCGATGCATGAAAGAGCACCATGGCAGGCGAACGGCGCGAGCACGAGGCAGCGGAGAAGTCCCGACCCCCCCTGACGGAGCGCGGCCACGATCTCGCGCCAGGGGTGGAAGCCATCGCAGAGCTCTATCAGCGCGCCCGAAAGCGCGTGCGCACGCACGTCGTGGAGGGCGGCAAGATCTCCGCGCGACTTCTGGACCGTCACCAGCTCGCGGCGCACGCCCTCGCCTACCTCGCCACCGAGGTCGAGGCCGCACGACAGTTGGTCGCGTGGTCCGAGCGCGTCGGCGGTGAGCTCGAGCGCCGCATCGCGGGTTGCTACGTCGGCGAGCTGTGTCGCTCGCTGGTCGGCGGAGTCGACCTCGGTGCGTGCGAATCCATCGGGCTCGGGCAGCTCTGGCTCGAGCACGACGACGTACGCGACACGCTCTTGGCACCTTCGGTGCTGGCGCTGGCCGAGCGCTACGGCTCCGGCGACGCCGTGTGCGAGCTGGCTCGTCTTGCCCACGAGCAGGGCAATTATGGCGACTACGGGCTCGAGGACGAAACGCTCAGCGCGATCAAAGGGGAGTTTCGACGCTTCGTCGAACGAGAGGTGCTCCCCGTCGCTCAACGCGTCCACCGCAAGGACGAGCTCATTCCCATCGAACTGCTGGGCAAGATGGCAGAGCTCGGCGTGTTCGGGCTCACCATCCCGGAAGAGTACGGCGGGATGGGACTCACCAAGGTCGCCATGTGCCTGGTGACCGAAGAGCTCAGCCGCGGCTACATCGGCGTGGGTTCCCTCGGCACGCGGAGTGAGATCGCCGCAGAGCTCATCCTCGGCGGCGGCACCGAGCAACAAAAGCGTGAGTTTTTGCCGCGTCTCGCCAGCGGAGAGCTTCTCTCCACGGCCGTCTTCACCGAGCCCAACTACGGTTCCGACCTCGCTCACATCAAGACGCGGGCCGAGAAGCAGGCAGACGGCTCGTACCAGGTCTTCGGCGCGAAGACCTGGATCACCCACGCCACGCGCGCCGACTTGATGACGCTGCTCGCTCGCACCAACCCCGAAGACTCGGGATACGGCGGCCTCAGCATGTTCCTCGCACCCAAGACGCGTGGGAGCGAGACCGACATCGAAAGCGGCGGCTTCCCGGACCCCGGCATCACCGGCACCGAGATCAAGGTGCTCGGCTATCGCGGCATGAAGGAGTTCGAGATCGGTTTCGATGGGTTCACACTACCTGCCGGGTCGCTGCTCGGCGGCGCCGAAGGTCAGGGCTTCAAACAGCTCATGGTCACCTTCGAGAGCGCGCGCATCCAGACCGCCGCTCGTGGCGTCGGCGTCGCACAAGCCGCGCTGGAAGAAGGCATGCGCTACGCCAACGAACGCATCCAGTTCGGAGTTCCGATCTTCACGTTCCCGCGCGTGCAGCGCAAGCTCGGGCGCATGATCGCCCGTATCATGGCCACCCGACAGCTGACGTTCTACGCGGCGCGCGCCAAAGACGGGGGCAAGCGCTGCGACCTCGAGGCCGGGATGGCCAAGCTCCTCGCGACGCGTGCGGCCTGGGAGAGCGCCGACGCCTGCGTGCAGATCCACGGCGGCAACGGCTACGCCGAGGAATACGTGGCCTCGCGCCTGCTGGTGGACGCCCGAGTGCTCAGCATTTTCGAGGGCGCCAACGAGATCCAGGCCCACGTGATCGCCCGACGACTCTTGGAGGAAGACAAATGACGCGCATCGTGAAAGCACAATACGGACGGCGCCTCGATGATTTCCACACGGGGGACGTCTACGCACACCCGTGGGACGTGACCATCGACGAAGGGATGATCGCGCTGTTCGCTGCATCGTTCCAAGACGCGATGCCCACGTTCGCGAGTCGCACCTACGCCGAAGAGTTGGGGTTCAACGCTCGCCCCGTGCACCCGCTCCTGCTCTTGAACCTCGGGCTCAGCTTCAGCGTGCACGACGTGAGCGAGCAGGCCATCGCGCACCTCGCGTACATCGACGTGCGCTTCCCCGAGGCGTGTCACCCCGGCGACACCGTGACCGCGAGCAGCAAGGTCCTCGGCGTGAAGCCGAGCGCCAAGGGTGACCGCGGAGTCGTCGAAGTGAGAACGCTGCTCGTGAACCAGAAGGGCAAGATCGTCTGCCGCTTCGATCGCAGGGCCCTCGTGCGCGCTGGAAGCGTGAGCGAGAGACCCGCGGCGAGCTTCCCCGCACCGAGCCAGCTCGAGCCGGAAGACACCCATCTGCCGCCCGAACTACGGCAGAAGCTTCGCGCTCCGAGCCGTCGCGCGGGCTTCGCCGGGTTCTTCGAGGACTTCGAGGTCGGCGACGTGTTCTTTCACAGCGTCGGCAAGACCGTGGGCGACTCGGAGCACATGCAAATGACCCAGCTCTGCCGCAACTCGCACCCGATCCATTTCGACGAGGTGTACTGCAAAGAGAGCTCGTTCGCGAAGACGCGGGTGGTCTACGGCGGCCTGGTGTTGTCGTGGGTGCTTGCGCTGACGAGCCGGGACGTCGCGGGCAACGCTCTGTGGGACGCGGGTCTCGACGCTGGCGCGCACCCGAACGGGACGCTCGCGCTCGACACGCTGTACGCTGCGAGCCGCGTCGAAGCCAAGGAAGACACCCACGACGGAGCGGGCATCGTGACCCTGCGGGTCGTGGGCACCAAGAACACCCCGCCCGAAGCCCTGTATGCAGGTGGGGCGCTGTTTGCGCCGGAGCTCGAGAAGAGCGAGGGCAAGATTGCCCAGAAGGTGGTCGAAATCACCAGAAAGCTCTTGATCCGGAAGCGCCCGCGCGGCTGACGGGCTCGCGCCCCCTCTGCCGAAATGCGATAAGACTAACCGATGGCCGAATGGCTGGTGCGCCAACCTGGCAGCGAGCCCGTCGGTCCGGTGTCGACGGACCTGGTCATCCGCGGGATCCAGGCCGGACGCGTGGCAGCGACGGCCATGGTCTGCCGCGTCGGCACGCAAGACTGGTTGCCCATCGCCGCGGTCGCCGAGCTCGCGGGCTACTTGTTCGACGACGAGTCCGCCACCAACGTCACCGACTCACCCTGGTTTCTGGCGCAAGAACGCATGCGCAAGGCCCAAGTCATGCCCGCGGTGGCTGGCCCCGCCGGCACGCGGCCGAGCTTGGGACTTCCGCCGCCTCCCAGCCATCGCATGCCGCCGCCAGCTCCGAACCGAGCCGGAGCTCACGCCGTGGGGCAGCGAAGCTATGGGGAAGTGGACGACGACGCGGAGACCCGCGTCGCCTCGCCACCGAGCGAGGCGGCCGGCTTCTCCGTGGACGACGAGACGATGACGCGCGTCGCTTCGCCCAACGTCCAGGCACCCGCGGCGCGTCGGGGCGGAGTGCTGCCCACGCTGCCCATGCGCGAGACCGCGGACCCCATGCAAGAGACCCGCGCCGACGTGCCCGCACCCAAGCCGCGCCCTGCGGCAGGGGCACCCGCGCCGCCTTCCGCGCACGGTGACGTGCTCCCGCCGACCCAACCCTTCGTCCAAGTGGGGAGCTTCCCGCCCGTCCCAGGCCCCGGTCAGCCACCGGCCTACGATCCCAACGCGTACTACTCCGCTCCGCCCGGGCAACTGCCCCCGCACCCCTACACTCCCTACCCGCAGGCTCCGCAGGATTCGGGCGATCAGGGGTTACGCGCGTTGGTCGGGCTCATCATCTTCCTCGCCGTCGCGCTCGCCATCGTCCTCATCTTGCTGGTCATCCGTCGCTGATGGCGCAGCAGCGCTGGCAGATCTGGCTCGATCGCGGCGGTACGTTCACCGATTGCGTGGGCCTCGCTCCCGACGGTTCTGTCGGGATCGTGAAGGTCTTGTCGTGCGACGACGCGCCGCTCCAAGCCATTCGCCAGCTGCTCGGCCTCGGGCCCGACGCGCCGATCCCAGCCTGCGACGTCCGCTTCGGTACGACACTCGCGACCAATGCGCTGCTCGAACGAACGGGCCGAGCAACCGCGCTGGTGATCACGCGCGGCTTTGCCGATCTGCAACGCATCGGCAACCAAACGCGTCCCGATCTGTTCGCCCTCGACATCCGGCGCCCGGAGCCTCTGCCCAGCGAAGTCATCGAGGTCGACGCCCGCAACGACAGCGAAGGACGGGTGCTCACGCGACCCGACGCGGAACAGCTCGAGCAGGCGCTCCGAGCGGCGTCTCGTCGGGGCATCACCTCGCTCGCGGTCGTGGTGCTCCACTCGCCCAAGAACCCGGAGCTCGAGCTCGAGATCGAGCGGGTCGCCCGGCGCGTGGGCTTCGAGCACATCGCGCTTTCCCACCGCGTTTCACCCGAAACGGGCCTCCTCTCCCGCGCCGACACCACGGTGCTCGACGCCTACCTTTCTCCGCTCCTGATCGAGCACGTGAAGAAGCTCGAGACCGCGCTGCCTTCATCGACCCTGCTCGCCATGCAGTCGAGCGGCGGGCTCGTGGCGGCCCAGAAGCTCAGCGGACCAACCGCCATCGTCTCGGGTCCAGCCGGCGGCGTCGTGGCCGTGCAGCGGATCGCCGATGCGCTCGGCCTCGGGCCCGCCATCGGCTTCGACATGGGCGGTACCAGCACCGACGTTTCGCGAAGCGCGGGAGAGCCGAGCTACCTCTACGAGAACGAGGTCTCCGGGGTGCGCGTACGCACTCCCATGCTCGAGATCCACACGGTGGCGGCCGGTGGCGGCTCCATCTGCCGGCTCGACGGTCAGCGACCCGTGGTCGGCCCCGAGAGCGCCGGCGCACGACCCGGTCCTCTCGCGTTCGGTCACCCCGACGCTCGCGAGCTCACCCTGACCGACGTGAACCTGTTGCTCGGCCGACTCCCGGTCGATCACTTCCGGTTTCCATTGGACCTTTCGCGGGCTCGGCGACACCTGGTGAAGCAAGCGGCGGAGCTCCGCGAGCGCGGCGTGGACCTGGACGAAGCGACGCTCGGCGAGGGCTATCTCGAAGTGGCATCGAGCGCCATGGCCGAAGCGGTCCGGCGAATTTCCATCGCGCGCGGCCATGACGTGCGGACCCACACGCTCGTCGTGTTCGGCGGCGCGGGCGGCCAACACGCTTGCGCCGTGGCGCGCAGGCTCGGAATGAAGCGTCTCGTCGTTCACCCGCTCGCCGGCGTCCAGAGCGCCTTCGGCATCGGTCTCTCGGACCGGACGACCCACGTGGCGGAAGAGGTCAGAAGTCGGCCGCTGGACGACTCCGCGTTGCGAGCGCTCGATGCGCACTTCGACGCGCTCTGTCGACGTGCGGAGCACGAGCTCGGGCCGCTGGCAGAGGGTCGAGAGACGCTCGCGCTCCACCGTCGCGTGGACCTCGCCTATGACGGCAGCGAGACCCGCTTGACCCTGCCGGTCGCGACTTCCGCGCTGCGACTCGCGCAGGAGTTCCACCGGCTGCACGCGCTCCGCCACGGACATTCGAGACCGAATCACCCCGTCCTCGTCCGCGCGCTCCGGGTCGAGGGGCGTGCGAGCTCGGTCCGGCCTGCGCTGCCGCTGCCCCCGCCCGGGCGACGTTCGCCAGAACCAGAGAGCCTGCGACGCGTGTTCTTCGAAGGTCGCTGGCTCGCGTCCGTGCCCTGCTTCCAGCGCAACGCACCTCGGCGGGCTGAGCCGCCGGCCCGCTGCTGGTGCTCGAAAACACCGCAGCGCTGTTCCTCGAACCCGGGTTCTCGCTCACGGTCTTGCCGGATGGCTCCCTCGACGTCCGGGACACGACTCGACGTGCCCTGCGCACCGAGCAGCGCGCGGCTGCTCCTGGAGATCGACCTGGTGGCGCTCGAGATCTTCTCGAATCTCTTCATGTCCATCGCGGAGCAGATGGGCGAAGCGCTCCGGCGGACGGCGTTCAGCACCAACATCCGCGAGCGGCTCGACTATTCGTGCGCCGTGTTCGACTCCGACGGCGGACTCGTCGCCAACGCCCCACACATCCCGGTGCACCTCGGCGCCATGAGCGAGAGCGTGCGCGCTTTACTGGCGGCGGGGATCGAGCTCTGGCCCGGAGACGTGTTCGCCACCAACGACCCGGCCGCTGGCGGCTCCCACCTGCCGGACATCACGCTCATCAGCCCCATCTTCGACGGCGCCGGCCAGCTCACGCATTTCACCGCCAATCGTGGACATCACGCCGACGTGGGGGGGATCACCCCGGGTTCCATGCCCGCGTTCTCGCGCTCCCTCGCCGAAGAGGGCGTGATCTTCCACAACACCTGCGTCGTGCGCGGAGGGCGCTTCGATCGCGCGCGGGTCGAGGCGATTCTGAGGTCCGGCCCGTACCCGGCCCGTGACCCCGAGGCGAACCTCTTGGACCTCGAGGCGCAGATCGCGGCCAACGCCACGGGGGCGGAGCCTTGCGTGCGCTCCAGTCGACCCACGGCACGGCCGTGCGCGACTACATGCGCCACGTGCAGACCGACGCCCGACGACACGTGGAGTCGCTGCTCCGCCAGCTCGGGGACGGCGAGCACTCGTTCGCGGACGCTCTCGACGACGGCACCCGGATTGCGGTTCGCCTGCGCATCTTCCAGGGGCGCATGCTCGTGGATTTCACGGGCACCGGCCCCGAGTCGGACGGAAATCTGAACGCTCCTCGTGCGGTGACCTTGGCCGCGGTGCTCTACTGTCTCCGAGCGCTCGTGGGTCGCCCCATTCCCCTCAACAGCGGTTGCCTCGAGCCCATCGAGCTCGTGATCCCGCCGCGCAGCTTGCTCGACCCGGCCCCCGAACGCGCGGTGAGCGGAGGCAACGTGGAGACGAGTCAGCGCATCGTCGACGTGCTTCTCGGCGCGCTGGGCAACGTCGCGGCGAGCCAGGGCACGATGAACAACCTCACGTTCGGCGGCAGTGGCTTCTCGTACTACGAGACCATCGCCGGCGGCGCGGGCGCTGGACCAGGCTTTCCCGGGGCATCCGCGGTGCACACGCACATGACCAACACGCGCATCACGGATGCCGAAGTGCTCGAAACGCGCTTCCCGGTGCGACTCGAGCGCTTCGCCATTCGGCGCGGCTCGGGTGGAGCCGGCGCCTTCCCCGGGGGAGACGGCGTCATCCGGGAGCTCACGTTCCTCGCGCCGGCCGAGGTCTCCATCGTGTCGGAGCGCCGGAGCCGCGCGCCGTTCGGACAAGCCGGCGGCAGCCCCGGCGCCATGGGGAGAAACTCGCTCGACGGGCGCGAGGTGGGCGGGCGAGCCAGTTTCCACGTGGAGCCCGGGGCGCGGCTGTGCATCGAGACGCCCGGCGGCGGTGGTTTCGGCGAGCCCTGAACGCTGGGAATTCCGGCCGATCGCGCTACGATGCGCGCCTCCGACCCGCATGCACATCGCTCTTCGCAACGTCGAGAAGACCTTCACCGGTCGGGACGGCAAGCACACGGCCCTCGCCGGCGTCAGCTTGGAGATCCCGAGCGGCGCCTTCGTGTGTCTGCTCGGCCCGTCGGGTTGCGGCAAGACGACGGTGCTGAACCTGATCGCAGGGTTCGAGCAGCCCGACCGTGGCGTGGTCGAGGTCGGCGGACAACCCGTCACGGAGCCGGGCCCAGACCGCGTGGTGATGTTCCAAGACCCCGCGCTCTTCCCGTGGCTCAGCGTCGAAGAGAACGTGGCCTTCCCGCTCTCGCAGCGCTCACTCTCACGCTCGGAGAGAGACCAGCGGGTGGAAGAGGCGCTCCGCGTCGTCCATCTCTACAAGTTCCGCAAGGCGCAGCCCCACGAGCTCTCGGGAGGCATGCGCGCACGCACCGCCATCGCCCGGGCTCTGGTCATGGAGCCCAAGGTGCTCCTCATGGACGAGCCGTTCGCGGCGCTGGACGCCCAGACGCGAGAGCTCTTGCAGCAAGAGGTCGAACGGGTCTGGCAGCAGACGCGGGCCACCGTGGTCTTCGTCACGCACGACAATCGCGAGGCCGTACGGCTGGCGACCACGGTCGTGGTGATGGGAACCCGACCCGGCAGCGTGAAGCTCGAGCTGCCCGTGGAGGCCGACCTCCCCCGCCCTCGCGACGCTCTCGATCGCAACGTGAACCTCCTGGTCACGCGAGTGCAGCGCGCGCTCTCCGCGGAAGTGGAGAAGATCGCGCGCGAAGAGAGCGACGAGCGGGCGCCCGAGCGGGGCGCGGAGCGCGCCGCTCGCCCGGACTACGGCCGCGACATCTGACTTCGCGAAAATCGCCTGGGCGCCCAGGGCGCGAGGTCAGGTCTCCCGTCCGCGTTCGCTTCGCGTGCGCAGCGTGCCGACGACGGCGCCGGTCGACGCTGATCAGCGAACCTAGTCCGCCGCCTTCGCGTCGCCGGCCGCGCCGTCCGCGCCCACGTGACCGGCGTCGCCGGCTCCTGCTGTGCCGTCTACGCTTGCATCCACCGCTTCGCCGGCTCCGCCGTCGGCCCGATCCGCGCCCGCGTCGGCGTCGTCTGGCGCTTTGGGCGTCAAGGCTTCGCGAACGCCGAGCGCCAGCATGCAGCTATTCACCTGTCGCTGCTGGGCGAACAGGCTCTCCTCGCGCTGGACGGCGTTTTCCCCGACGGGAACGAACTTGGCGTCCGCTCGTTGTCGGAGCCGGACCATGAGCTCTCCGCCGCGAAGGTCCCAGATCCCGATGCGGGCGAAGTGGGCCGTTCGCTGCACGCGCTCGGCCTCGCTCTCCCCGGCGTCGGTCGCCGGCAACCCCTCGGCTGGATCTTCGTCCAACACGGCAACGAAGAAGCGAGCGCGCGAGAGGATCTCTGCCGCGACGGGCACGTCCTCCTTCGTGACTCGATCCAGGTCTCGGTCGTAGGCGCTGATGGCGAGCTCGTTCGAGGTCTCGTGCAGCTCGTCGGTCCACGCCGTCGAGAGCACCCGGAGCGTGCGGTACGCGAGCCGCATGTTGAACGGCTCGGGCGGCGGCGCGCAGACGTCCCACTCGTTGCACAGTAGGCCGGGCTGGCAGTCGGCGGGCGACTGGCACTTCGGTCCCTTGGTGGGGTCGGGCGCGCTCGTGCGACGGTAAAAGCACGACGTGAAGCCGTCGTGCAGCGAGCGGAGAGCTGCGCGGCGGATGGTGTTCGAGTCCTTCGCGTCCGCGACGCGAAGCCTCAGGTACACCGCGGGCTGTTTCTCGAGCGCCGCCAACGAAACGTTGGGAGAGATGCGCGCCCCGGCGTATTCACGGCCGAGCTCCGTGACCCAGCCTTCGACGCGATCTCGGAACGGAAGGATCTTCGGGCCCAGGGACTGGGCGACGGCGCGTTGCTTGGCCATCACCGCCCCCTTCTTGCCTTCGACCTTGCCCTGTTCGACCTTGTAGAAGACGACCACGATGGCGGCGATGATCGCCGCCGCCCAGAGCCAGAACTGGGGCGGCAGCGATCGCAATCGCACCTTGCCACCCACCAGGGCGCGCTGGCGTTCGGCACGAGCCTCCGTCAGCGACGGCAACCCGCGAACGTGGTCCTTGTCTCGCTTCTTCGCGGCCATGGAAGAAAACGAGCGTCGGGGCGATTACCCCGACGCTCCTTTCTCGTCGCGCATCCGGGAGTCGACGGCCGAGCGGCTCAGCCGCCGCCTTCCCCGCCGAGCCGACCCACCATGAAGCTGATGTTGGGATAGCCCGCGAACGCAGCGGTCTGGAACACGCTCTTGACGACCAGAGCGGGAACCTTCTTGTCCACCTGGAGCACCGCGACGCCCGGGAACTCCTTGCCCGGGTTGATTTGCTTCCAGAGCTCACGCTTGTTCTTGAGGATGTTGAAGAGCTCGTCGATGCGCTGGCTTCTGCCGCTTCCTCGATGGCTCGCGTGTTTCCAGCGGCACGCCGTCGACCATGATCTGCGTCCCGGTGATGGCGATCATCGGGGCCTCGGTCATGTCGAGCACGTTTCGCCTTCGGCAGCTGCACGTTCTTGTCGACCGGCAGCTCACCCGTTGCCGAGAAGCTCGCGAGCAAGGCGAGCACGATGCAGAGCAAGAAGTCGATGAACGGATCAACGGGATCTCGTGGTTCGCTGCGCGCTGACCGCCGCCGGTCACCTTCTTCAGCACGAAGTGCAACGGCACGTGGTGCAGAAGCCGGCGCCCGGGCACGCTGATCGGCTGCGTGAAGCGAGAAAGGGCTTTTTCGCTCATCGGGTCTCAGTTCACCGCGAAGGTGACGTTGAAGGCAGGATCTTCTTGACTGCCCCGGCGAAGGTGTAATCGCGCTGGGGCTTTCAGATCGCGTCGATGACCGCGATGACGTCCTGGAACTGCGTCGAGTTGTCGCAGTGCAGAACCGCCTGATCGATCTTGGTGTCGGTGGGGGCACGATGGCTGCCGTTGGCCGTCCACTCGTCGACGATCTTCTTCGCGAGGTCGGGGAACTGGGTGTCTTCACCCACCTTCACCGGCTTGCGCTCGACGTCGATGGTGTTGACGACCGTGCTGCCTTCCTTCCACACCAGTTGGAATTTGCGCTCCCCACGCATCTCGACGTGGAGCTGCTTTTCCTTTTGCTGCTTCTCGATCTCTTCATCCGGCTTGGGCGGGCCCGGGACGCGCGCATCGGCGTTGATGCGGGCCATCTGTGACCAGACCGCCGTCACCAGCAGAAAGGCGACGAGGCACAAGAGGAAGTCAATGAATGGAATCAGCGGGATCTCGTGATTCGTGGCGCGGCCTTTGCCATGTCCGCCACCGGTGTCGATACCAGCCATGTCAGCTCCTCCGACAGAATAGGGGCACGAGAGCTTGGGGGAAGGCAGGGGCCCTTCCCCCAACTCGCACGAGGGGAATCAGGCCGCCTGCTCCAGGCCCTGGAGGCTGACCTTCTGGCGGTTCGCTACGACCAGGTTGAGCACCTGCACGGAGGCTTCGTTGATGTCGTCTTCGAGCGACTGCGTCTTGCCGTTCAGGAAGGCGAAGCCGACGAGGGCGACGATGGCGGAAATCAGACCGAAGGCCGTGCAGTTCATCGCTTCGGAGATACCTTCCGCGAGGATGCGCGCCTTCTGGCTGGGATCCACCGACTCACCACCGACGGCACCGAAGGCCTTGATCAGGCCGACGATGGTGCCGAACAGGCCGGAGAGCATGGCGAGGTTGGCAAACAGGGCCAGATAGCCCGTTCGCCGGTTGATCTTCGGCATCTCGCGCAGGGCCGCCTCGTCCATCGCTGCTTGGACTTCTTCGTCCGGACGGTTGACCTTCACGAGCCCCGCCTGAACGATGCGAGCGAGCGGTGCGTTGGCTGCAGACGCCATCTTCACCGCCTTGGCCACGTCGCCAGCCAAAATGCATTTCTGCATGGTGGCGAGGAAGACCTCCTTGTTGATGGAGGCTCCGTAGAGATAGACGGCGCGCTCGGCGATGACGGTGATGCTGCAGATCAGCCAGAAAAGGATGATCCACATCGCCCATCCGCCCGCTTGGTAGTGATGCCACAAATTCGACATTGCTGGTTTACCTTCCCCTGTGCTCTCGGGATTTGCTGGTCGATTGGTAGCCCGCACCGAATGAACGGACCGGCCTACCGCGCCTTGGGACCGACGGCTTCGGGTACTCCTCCACGTGCCGGCCCGATTTTGGCCTCGCCATCTTGCTGAAGCTGACCCAACACAGTCAAGAGAGTTTGGGTCGTTTGGCATAGTTCGCGCGCCGGTAGAAAGTTCCACGATTGAATGAATTACCGCGCCGCGTTGAAGCGGCCCCGACGCGAGGCGGAACCGATCCCCGTTCGGTGCTCGGCCCTCGGCGACGAGACGCGGCGTGGGACGCCGCCACGCCGCGGCGGAAAACGTCCGGCGGCGCCCCCGATCCGCAGCGGCGAGGTGCTTCTCGACGAACGCTTCGGTCGCGACCGAGCCACGAGTTCGGCCGGCACTTCCGGAAGTGCTTCGGGGTCCACCCAGGGCGCGGGGCAGGGCTGCCACTCTCGGGTCCTCCTGCGGCGCCGGAAGTCGGCGGAAGGCCGGGAAAAACCGCAGAACTTCAGAGGTGATGCCGCTCTTGCACTTGTTCTGACGCGACGGCTATAGTCGCCAGCGCTTCGGCGGGGCAGAGAGCGTCCGTACGAAGACGATTCATCGAGGTCAGGAATGCAACTTTTCGTTCTTGCAGCGCAGTCAGGCGGCTCGAGCCAGTTGGTCGAGGCTTTCAAGCACAACCCGACCTTCATGGTCTTGAACCTCATCACTTCCGCGATCGTGCTCACGATCGTGGTGGAGCGGTTCGCATTCCAGATGACCCGGTATCGGGTGAACTCGAAGGAGTTCTTCGCTCAAGTGAAGAAGCTGGTGACGGCCGGCAACATCGATCGCGCCATCAAGCTGTGCGAGGCGAGCGATTTCCCGATCCTGCAACTGGTGAAGTCGGGTCTCACTCAAGCCAACAAGAGCCCCGACGAGATCGACGCTTCGCTCAGCGAGAAACTGAGTGAGCTCAAGCCGCAGGCAGAGAAGCGGGTCGGCGCGCTCTGGTCGCTGGCGAACATCGCGACGCTCATTGGTTTGCTCGGCACGGTGAGCGGCCTCATCACCACCTTCGCGTCGATCTCGGCGCCGGGTCTGTCGCAGGCGGACAAACAGCGCATGCTCTCCAACGGCATCGCGGAAGCCATGTACAACACCGCGCTCGGCCTCGGCATCGCGGTGTTCTGCATGATCACGCACATCATCCTGCACACGCGCGCCAAGGCCATCCAGCACGATCTCGAGGCGACGATGGAGCGCACGTTCAACCTGCTGACCATCCAGCAGCGACCGGGACAGTTCTGAGCGAGCGCGGCGTCGAGCACGAACATGGAACAGCCGTCTGCTCCCCTCACCGCAGCACAGCGCGGCAAGATCCGCCGCCTGAGTCAGCCGCGGGAGCTCTCGCCCGATGAAGAGGGTGGCGAGCTCAACATCGTTCCGTTCCTCGACATCATCATGAACGTGCTGATCTTCGTGCTCGCCACGATCGCGGTCACGTTCACCGCCACCATCGACACGACGCCGCCCGCTTCGCAGTCGGGCGGCGTGCGCGCCACCGACATGAACAGCACGGCGCTGAACCTCACCATCTTCATCGTCAACGAGGGCTTCTCGCTCAAGGCCTCGGGCGGCAACATCGCTCCTGGCTGCGAGGGCGCGGGCGCGGGCATCACCATCCCGAAGAAGGGCAACCTCTACGATTTCGAGGCGCTCAACACCTGCGCGGTGCGGCTCAAGAAGGCCTCGCCGGATTTCGACGACGAGACCCAGGTGTTCATCACGGCCAACCCGGGCACCGACTACCAGACCATCATCCAGGTGCTCGACGCCGTCCGCACGACGCCTCAGGGTGAGTCGCTGTTCACGGACGCCAACTTCAAGGTGCCGCGATGAGCCAGCCGAACCCACCCAACCAGCCCTATCGCTCCACCGCGCCGAAGGCGAAGCCGTCGGTCGTCCGCTACAAGGCTGAGCTTCGCAAGTCGATTCGGCGCAATGCGGCCGAGCCCGAGGTGAACTTCCTGAACATCACCGCGATGCTCGACATCATGACCATCATCCTGGTGTTCTTGTTGAAGAACCTGGGTGAGTCGAGTGCGAGCATCCCGCAGAGCGATGACCTTCGCATGCCGACCAGCTCCGTGAAGACGCAGCCTTCGGACGAAGGCGTGGTGGTCACGGTCTCGAAGACGCAGATCCTGGTCGGAGACGACCGGGTGCTCACGCTGCCAAACCGGGAGAGCATGGCTCAGACCGGCGTCGGCGCCCGCTACAAGCGCAGCGGCCCCAATGACATGTACATCGTGCCGCTCGGCGAAGCCCTGAAGAGCGCGCGCCGAACCGACAAGCTCGTGCGCCAAGCGAAGGGCCTCGACCCCGCGAGCTCCGAAGCCATCATCGTGGCCGACCGCACGACCCCGTATCGACTCCTCATCGAGGTGCTCTTCACGCTGGGGCAGAGCGAGTTCGGCAAGTACCACCTGATGGTCGTGCAGGGCAGCTCGGCCGGGGGCTGAGCGTCCGCTCCGCCGACCGATCCGAACCCGCGGCCAGGTGGGCTCGTCGCGCCGGGCGCGTTCGGGACGTGGGAATTTGCGGGGTTTTGGCCCCCGCGTGGCTAGCGCCTGCACCGCGCAAACGGCGTTGATCCTGCTCCGGAGCGCGTGGTAGACCCGCCGTCGAGCTTTCGCTCCTTGCGGGGGAGCGTCCCGGCAGCATTCGGCTGGCCCGAAGGCGGTCCCCGCGAAGCCCGGCACCGGATGACCCGGACCGGAACCTCCGCACACGGTGTTGGACACCGCGGCGGCTCACCAAGGCACCTTGACCGAGCTCGGCCTGCTCCTCGCACTTCACACGAGTGGACTCGTGTTCGCCGTCGTTCTGACGCGGTTCTTCGCGGGACCGCCCAGCGTGGGTGCCGAGCTTCAGCGTCTCGGGGGTGCGCTCGCACGAGCGGCGGATGGGTTCCTCTCCCAGGAGTTCCGAGTAGCAGCACTTCTGGTCGGCGGTCTCTGCTCGCTCTCCTTCGCACTCTACTCCACGTTGCTTCGCCCAGGGGGAGGCCTGGGCGGCGTGGAAACCGGGTTCTGGGCGGCGGTGGGCATGGCTCTCGGCGGCGCGAGCGCTTGTGTGGTCGCCAAAGCCGCGGCTCGCTTGTCGATCCGTGCGAGTCTGCGCACGCTCTCGGCGGCGGAGCGCAGCCTCGATCAAGCGCTATCGGTGTCGGTGCGCGCGGGCGGCGCCGTCGCGCTCTTGGTCGAAAGCGTGAGCGTGCTCGGGCTCGCGCTGGTGTTCGGCTTGCTCTTCGCGATGAAGGGCGGCTTTCGCTTGCCCGCGGACGGCGCGGGCGCGCTCGGTCGCGCCATCGCGCTGCTCTTGCCCACGTATGCGCTCGGCGTGGCGGCCGCGGCGCTGGTGATCGAACGCGGCGGCGCCGCGTACCATGCGGCAAGCGACGTCGGCTCGGATCTCGCCGGAGAGCGCGACGCTGGGCTCGAACACGACGACGCTCGAAACCCTGCGGTGGTGGCGGATTTGGTGGGAGATCACGTCGGCTCGGCCGTGGGACGTGCGGTTGGGCAACTCCAGAGCGCGAGCGTCGCCAACGTGACCGCGCTGATCCTCGGGCTCTCCGTGCTCGAAGCGGGCCGGGCCGCAGCCGATCCACGCGCGCTCGCGCTTGCTGCCTTCCCACTCGTCGCGCGCGCGTTCGGAGTGGTTGCCACTGCGTTCGGAGTCATGGTGGTGCGCACCGACGACGCAGCGAATCCCACGGGTGCGCTCTGGCGGGGACAGGTGACGACCGCGATCATCTCGCTGGGAGGCTTGGCCGGAAGCGCGCTTTGGCTGATCGGGGATCCGCATTGGACGCGCATCTGCTTGGCCGGTGTGGTGGGACTCGTCGCTGCGACGCTCAGCGCGCACTACTCACGCGTCGGTGTACACCGGCGCGTCGGTCCGCTTCGCGAGCTCGTCGAGACGGCACGCGTAGCGGAGGCGCCCGCCATCGCGCTGGGGTTCGGCGCCGGATCGTTCCGGGCAGCACTCCCGTTGCTCTTGACGGGCCTATCGCTGACGGCCGCATGGTGGGGCGGAGCGCGCACAGGGCTGCCGGCCGGCGGCCCTTTGGGCGCGCTGACCGCCCTGGTGACCATGTCCGCTTCGGGACCCTACCTGCTGGCGCTCGCCACCTCGGCGAAGGTGACCGACGCAGCGCGGGGGGTGTCTCGGCTGACTTCGCCCAGCGCCGACGCCGAGCGCCGTGCGGTTCGCCTCGACGAGGCGAGCTTCTCGGGTGGGGCCGTGGCCACCACTTACCTGGTACAGACCGGCATGTTCGCCACCCTGGTCGCTGCGAGCGCGCTCCCCGTGTTGCTGCCCGCGAGCAGCGGGGCGTTCAGCGCGGACCTGTTGAAGCCAGGGGTGATGCTCGGTGGGGTCGCCGGGCTGGCGTTGGTCTTGGCCTTCGCCGGCCACGCGACGCGCACCAGCACGCGGGCGGCGCGCGCCATCCTCCAGGAAGTCGAGCGGCAACTCCGCGGCTTCCCGCGTGAGCGCGGCAAGCCAGTGATCCCCGCGGACTACACGCCGAGCTACAAGAACTGTGTCGAGCTCGCCGCGCGTGGCGCGCTGCACCAGCTTCCGCTGGAGATCGCCCTCGGTCTGATGTCGCCCATCGTGCTCGGAGTGACGTTG
>JAXLYN010000082.1:0-26365 GCA_046351435.1 Polyangiaceae bacterium | reverse complement strand
ATCGACTTGCCCCAAGGGGACACGGTCATCGGTCGCAGCGCGTCTTGTCACGTCACCATCGAAGACCCGTTGGTGTCGCGCCAGCACGCCCGGTTTCGCATCGAGGGCAACCGCGCGACCGTGGAGGACATGGGGTCGCGCAATGGCCTCAGCGTGAATGGCCGCCCGATCCGCGGCGCCGTCGAGCTCAAGGACGGAGACCGGGTGCGCATCGGGACACAGGAGCTCGTGTTCTGCGCGGTGCGATCTCCTTCGAAGCCCGGCTCCGTCACTGGGACTCGGCCCACCGGCTTCATGTGCCACTGCGCGGCATGCGGCCTGCCGTATCCCATGGAGTCGCCTCAATGTCCGAGCTGTGGTTCCCGAGAGCGCATGGACGAGGACACCGTGAGCGGTGTGGTCGGCGAGCCGAATCGGAACTGGACGCTCGAGCTCTTGGTCGAGGTGGTTCAGCGCGCCGCGTCTCTCCAGCGCTGGGACGACGTGGATCGGATGCTGCGGCGCTCGCAGGGCAACATCGATGAACGCGTCGAGAGCGGCCAGCCCGTGCTCCGGGAGCACCTCGATCAGCTCGCCGAGGCGGCGGCCCGCTTGGCCGAAGAGCGGAAATCGGCCGAGTGGGGCAACTGGCTTTTGGACGTCTATGCGCGACTCGGGATGGTGCCGCACCCGAGTATCAGTGATCGCCTCTCCACCTTGCCGCCCGAGGCCCGAAAGTCGTTGGCACCGGCGGCTCACCGCGTGCTCGAGAGCGTCGCTGCCCGTGGCGGTCCGGCGGAAGAGGACAAGGACGGCTATTCGCGCGTGGAGTCTCTCTCCAACGCGCCGCCCGATCGTTGAATGGCGTACCGGCTTCGTTATGGCCAGCACGACCTCGAGCTGCGGGTCGGCCAGTTCGTGATCGGGCGTGCGCCGAGCTGTCAGCTCGTGCTCGACGACCCCATGGTCTCGCGACAGCACGCGCTGCTCGCAGTGGCCGCGGATTCCGTGTCCGTCGAGGACCTGGGAAGCCGCAACGGCGTCTTGGTCAATGGCTCGCGCATCACGGGCAAGCACCTGCTGGGGCCCGGTGACCGCATCAAGATAGGTTCTCAGGAAATGAGCGTGCTCGGCGACGGTGCGCCGCGCTCCGAGGCCACGCGGGCCGCGCCGACGCAACGATTGCCGGCGTTCGGAGTGCTCGGAGGGTTGGCGGAGAAGGCCATCGCCCTCGGACACGTCGACGAGGCCGAGCGCCTTCTCGCGCCCGCGCTCGGGGACTTGCTGCGGCGGGCGAAGGGCGGCGACCCGCCCGACCTGGAGAACTGCGAGCGCGCCGCCGCCTATGCGACCCGTCTCGCCGGGGCGAGCGGTCGAGGCCAGTGGATCGACTACGCCATCGACATGTTCGCGACCCTGCGGCGCCCGCTCCCGACCGAGACCATCGACGTGCTCCACGACGTTTTGCGCAAGGTCGACGGCATCGATTTGTCGCTTCTCCGCGCCTACGTCTCGACGTTGCAGGCCCTCGAGTCGAGCTTCGGCCCGACGGAACGTTTCCTCGTGAGCCGCATCGAAGGCTTCGAGCGGATGGCTTCTTCGTGCTGAAAGGCTCCGAGAGCCGCCACGCCCGGGGTCTTCCCAGCGTCGTCGTGACCGATGACCGGGCGTGGATTTGGGATTGTGCGTGGAAACGCGGCCCGGCGCGGGGTATGGTTCCCTGCAAAGCACGTGAGCGAGCCTCGGCGTACCGACCCGGTCGTGAAGGAGCTGGACTCCTCGGATCGAACGGTGCGCTTCTCGATTCTGCACCGAGGGCACCGTTTCGAGCTCAAGCCGGGGACGCTGGTCATCGGACGCGGTACGGGCTGCCAACTGGTCCTCGACGACGCGTTGGTGTCGCGCAAGCACGCGGAAATCGAGGTCGGTCCGGGTTCCGCCGTGGTGGTGGACTTGGGCAGCGTGAACGGTGTGTTCGTCAACGGCATTCGGGTGAATGGCCGGCGACCGTTGATGGATGGCGACAAGCTCGTGATCGGTCAACAGGAGCTCACGGTCTTCGCGGTCATCAATCCATCGCTCTTGCCCGAATCGCCCACCGCGCGCTTGAGCGCAGACACGCTGGTGGGACTCGAGTCTCCGCTCGGGATCACACAGGTCACCGCGACCGACGAGGCGGAGTCGACCCATCAGGGTGACGCGCTCGGCCTGCTCGGCGGAGTGGTGGACAAGGTCTTGGCGTTGGGCCGCGGGGACGAAGCCGAGCGCATCATCGGTCCCTATCTCCGGAATTTCCTCAGCACTGCGCTGAAGGCGCAAACGGCCAACTCCGAGGCCGCCGAAAAGGCCGTCGGATACGCCCTGAAGCTCGCCACGGCGACGCGCAAGGGCGAGTGGATCGACTACGCCTTCCGGCTCTACGCCGTGTGCAAGCGACCGCTGCCAGGCCCCGTCATCGAGCAGCTCTATACCGTGCTCCGCCAGGTATCAGGCGTGAACCTCAATCATCTTCGGAGCTACGTCGCGGTCCTGCGCTCCGTTTCGAGTCGGCTGAGCCCGAACGAGCGCTTCTTGGCGCAGCGGATCGAGGGGCTCGAGCGGCTGGCTTCGGCGTAGCTCGCGCGCGCTCGGCGCGTTCGGCGTTGGCCAGCGACGGCCCGGCCGCTGCCTCGATGGCGGCTCGTAGCTCCGGGTCCTCGATGCGCTCGAGCCGGGCGCGGAGCTCGTCGGGGATGGGCAACGGCCGAGCTTCGGGGGGAACGCGACGCGCAGCCCCAGGCTCGCTCACGCTGCCGGTGCGGAAGCGGATGCTGGCCACGGGCACGCTGCGCTGGCGCAGCTTGCTGGTGATTTCGTCGGACAGGAACGACAGCTCTTGGGCCCACACGGGCGACGACACCACGATGGTGAGGACGCCGTCCGACAGGCCGCCGGGGGCGGTGCGCTTGGCGATGCGGTCGCCGACGACGTCCCGCCAGACCTGGCGGTCGACGCCGGCGCCGGAGCGCCGGAGCGCGGTCTCGCGGGCGCTCTCCAGCACGGCGCCGACGGGCAGGGGACCGGTCTGCCGCTTTTCCCGCGCGCGGGCCGGGCGATCGCGCTGGCCGGTTGTCGGCGGCTTGCCCATGCTGTAGGCGAAGCTAGCACGGGACCTCGCGCGATGCGGGGTGCTCGACGACGCACATGCTCTCTCCGAGAAGCGAGCCGTTCCCATTCGAGGCCGTCCGCGACCTGCTCGGAATTCTGCGTGCGCTCTACGCCGCTCGTCGCCGGGAGGGCGCGTCGCGCCGACGCTTGCGTGAGCTCGGCGGTCTGGGGCGCCAGCTGCGTGCGGCGGTGGATCTCGCGCTCGAGCACGAGCCCGGCACGCTGGGGCACGCGGCCGCTTGGGAGCGCGCAGAGCGCGCCGTGGCCGAGCTCGGAGCGTTGGTCGACGCGACGACCCCCATCGCGCCCACGCTCGAGGCGGCCGCGCGCCGCGTGCGCGACGAGTCCCGCTCGGCCCGGGGTCGGGACGAGGGGCGCTTGGCGCGGAAGATGCGCGGCTGAACGCGCCGCTGGCGAGTCACAGCCCGAGCACTTGGCCCAGGGCGAAATGAGCAGCGCGGACGCTGGAAAAGCGCTCGTCGGGCGAGATGGCGAGGCCTGGCGTGCCCAGTCGTCCGCCTCACTGGGCAGGTCGCGGCGGCAGCTCGTCAGGTTGGCCGCGGTGCGCTCGTCACCAACGTGGCGACGAACAAGTTCGCCGACTGGAACGGGGACGACCTTCTCGAGCGTCGAAAGACGATGGTGCGTAGCCGTACACGCTGCGACGCGGTGATCCAAAGAGCGCGGAGTTGCCGCTCCAGGCCTCCGGCGCGATGTAAGCTCGGTGAGCCCGCCACCTGCTCCAGCCCGTCAGCGGCGCGCGAACGGGTGAATTTCACGAATCCGAAATCCAGAGCGCCACGCCGCCGCCCTTGCGGAGCGTCGACGACGAAGATGTTCGGAGGTTTCAGATCCCGATGCACGATGCCTTGCGCGCGAGCTCGAGCGTTTCCACGATGGGGGTCAGGAGCGCGTGCGGAGCTCGGCGGCGCCCATGCTTCGCCCTGCGCCTCGAGCGCCGAGAGGTGATCGTCGAGGCCGCGTCCGTCGAGCAGCTCGAGCACCAGGCAAGGGCAGCTCGGTCCACGCCTGGTCGAGGACCCGGACGGCGGGCTGTGCGCACCAGGCTCGCCATGGCGCGCGCTCTTCGAAACATGCGCTCGACCCAATCCCGATCGCGCGCAGCGTGCGTGCAGGACCTGATCGCGACGCCGTCTCCATCCACGAGGTCGAGCCCGCGGTAGACCGAGCTCGCCCGCCCGTCGCGAGTAGGCGTCCAGCCGGTAGCGCCCTCGACCAGCTGTCCCGACCGGTCATGGGCGCCCATGCCGTCGAGCTTGTCACGCCGGCTCCTCGGCCCTCCCCGGGTATTTTGTCGGAAGCCCTTGATCGACGCTCGCGGAATGAAGGTCTTCACCAGTCGTGAACGCAGGTCTGGAAGCCCCCGGAAAGCGCGACGCCATCCTGGATGCCGCGCTCAGCTTGCTCGCCGAGCGGGGCCTCCATGGGCATCGCCGTGCCGCTGGTCGCGGAGCGCGCCAAGGTCGGCGCCGGAACGGTCTACCGCTACTTCGAGAGCAAAGAAGCGCTGGTGAACGCGCCTTTCGCCGAGAAAGCGCGTGGCTTTCCAACTTCACGGCCAACCTGCCGTTCACGGCTGGCGCTGCGCAGCAATTCCGGCGAGCTCTGGTGGCGGATGCGCCGCTTTGCCGAAGAGAACCCAGAAGCCGGCATGTTCCTGGAGCTTCACCACCACGCTCCCTACCTCGATGCCGAGAGTCGCGAGCTCGAGGCCCGCGGCATGGAGCTTTTCTATGCGTTCATCCGGGACGCCCAGGCCCGGGAAGTGCTGAAACCGGCGGCGCCCGAGGTGCTGGCCGCCATCGTCCATGGGGCGTTCACCGGGGTCGCGAAGGCAGCCCTCGCGGGCCAGCTTGGCGGCGCCGACGATCCTTTCGCCCAGGCCGAGGCCTGCATGTGGGAGGCCGTGCGGCTCTAGTCCGCGCAACGGGGAAAACGCGATCTGCCGGAAGTCCGGGAGAAGTCTGCTCGAGAGAAGAATGAACATTCATTCCAGGAGATCCTACGAGATGAAAACGAAGCCAACGGTGTTGATCACGGGTGCAACGGCGGGAATCGGTCGGGCGGTGGCGCTCCACCTCGCGAAGCGCGGGGCCACGGTCATCGCGACCGGCCGCCGCGAGGAGGCGCTCCGG
This sequence comes from Polyangiaceae bacterium, assembly GCA_046351435.1. Taxonomy (GTDB): domain Bacteria; phylum Myxococcota_A; class Polyangia; order Polyangiales; family Polyangiaceae; genus JADJKB01. The sequence continues at coordinate 21,083 of JAXLYN010000082.1, read as the reverse complement.
ACGCTGGAGGAGGAAGCGCGCGGCCTCGCCCTGTCGACTCTTCGGCTGGACGTGACCGATGCTGACTCCATCGCGGAGGCCCACGCCGAGGTGCTCCGCCGAACCGACGGGCGAGGCGTCGACGTCCTGGTGAACAACGCGGGTTTCGGCATCGCGGCTCCCGTCATCGAGACCTCGGACCACGATCTGCGCTCGCAGTACGACACGAACGTGTTCGGACTCCTCGCCGTCACCCGCGCCTTCGTCGCCGAGATGATCACTCGGGGCTCGGGCCGAATCGTAAACGTGAGCAGCGTCGGCGGGCGCGTGACGTTGCCGTTCTTCGGGGCGTACAACTCGACGAAGTTCGCAGTCGAATCGCTCTCCGACGCCCTGCGCCGCGAGCTTCGCCCGCTGGGGATCCGAGTTTCCATCATCGAGCCGGGTGTGATTCGCAGCGAGTTCGCCGACAAGAGCATGGCGTTCGTGAGCGCTCAGCCCAAGGACTCGACCTCACCTTTTGCTCTGGTCTATGCCAACGCCGAGGCGGTCCGCGAATCGTTCGAGGCCAGCGCCGCGGGCCCCGAGTGCATCGCGCGCGCCGTCGAAGCCGCGATCTTCGCGCGCCGCCCGCGCGCCCGTTACGTCGCGCCGTTTTCGGCTCGCGCGTTCCTGCTCCTGTCGAGCGTGCTGCCGACGTCGTGGCTCGATGCGCTCATGGCCGGCTCGCTCCAGATGATGCAGCGTTTCGGCCGGCGCGAGACTCCGGCGCTCCAGGGAGCGGACGCCGAGCGCGCCACCACTTGAGCGCGCGGCCTGGAAACCCCCACCGAATCGCTGGGTAACCTGCTCCGCCTGGACCGAGCGCATCGGGTCGGCTAGAAGTCGCTCGCCAACCGAGCCGAAGTGGCGGAACTGGCAGACGCGGCGGATTCAAATCCGTTTCCCTTACGGGAGTGTGGGTTCAAGTCCTCCTTCGGCACCGACAGCACCGGCGCTCGCTCTCCGCGAGCGTCGGTGGTGCTCGCGTCAATGCCAGGTCCCGCCGCCGTCGTCGCTCGCCAGGACCTCGACGCGGAGCCGCAAGCGCTCGCTGCGTCGGAAGAACACGAGGAGCCTCGAGCCCAGCGCGGCCATTCGTACGTCGGTGATCGAGCCCTTTTCGTTCGGAAGCGCGAGCAGCGTCGGGCGTCCGGCTTGCCAGTTGCCAGCGCGAGCCACCTGCGCGTAGAGGCGGTCGCGCGCGACGTAGGCGACGGCGTAGGAGTCGCCTGCGCAGCTGGCGACGCTGACCTTGCCGGCGTGTGCGCTGGTCAAGGCGAGCGGAGCCGCAAACGGCAAGCTAGCCATGTCGTTGCCGACGGGGAGCACGAGCGCGAGTCGATCTTCGGCCCTGAGAAGCAGCGCCGGGGGACAGCTGCCGCAGAGCAGCGAGGGTTCGGCGTCGAGGGGCGGAGCGAAGGGGTAAGCGTAGAGCCGCTCGGCGCCGACCGCGATGAACGAACCCGCCGCGCCCTGACGGGTCACGAAGGGGAAGAGCCGCTCGGCGCTGACGCCGCAGCTCGATTCCATCGTCGGCTCGGCGGCGAGCGCACCGGCCGCCAGCGGCCCGCTCAAGAAGACTCGCGCGGCGCTTCGCCACGTCGCCTTGCGGTCGTCGAGGTCGTTCGGCACGTCGTAGAGCGCGAGCGCGGGTCGGGGGGACGTCTCGCGAACGACCACTCGCGGGCGCGGCGCGGCCTCCACGGCCAGCAAAGTGCCGGGGGGCGTGGCGAAGGCGTCGAGCTTCCCCTTGTCGCCGAGCCGCAGCAGTGACCCGCCCGGAGCGGATGGATCGCGGGGGACCAGCGCGAACACCACTCGGTCTGGTTTTTTCGACGAGTCGAGGTAGCCGGCGGAACCGACGCGCACGGGCTCGAGATCCTTCGCGAGCTCGGGGAGCTCCGCCACGGCGGTGAGGCGCGTGCCGCCTGGCTCCAGCACCAGCAAGCGTCCGCGCACGCCGCCCTGCTCGTCCCGGCGCGACACGAAGACGGTGGTGGGCGCGTCGGGGCCGCCGACCGTCATGCGTGGGAGCTCCGGCACTCCGTCGGCGGCGCCGGCGTCGCCGAAGACGGCACGCCAGCTTTCCGCCCGGTCGTTCGAGATCGCCAGCGCGACTCCGAGCGTCTCGCGGTCGCGCTCCCGGGTCGCGACCAGTACCCGCACGTCGCCCGGCTCGTGAGCGGCGACGACGACACGCGCGTGTTCGACGAATTCGAGAGGTGAATCGAACACGATGCGCGCCACGGGCGCGGCAGCAGGTGGCGTCGCGGCCTGCCGCGGCGGGCACGACTCGGCGGGCAGCGCACCCTCGCCGAGCGCGAGCCGGCACGCAGCTTTCACCAGCGCGGTCACGTTGCTTTCCACGGCCTCGAGCTCGCCGCCGGCGAGCGCGTCCGCACGCTCGCGCCAGAGCGAGTCGGGCAGGAGCGCCACCACGGCTTCGAGCTCTCGGAGTCCGTCGCGATCGCGACTCCAACCGATGTGCGCGAGCTCACGACTGCTTCGTGCGGCGCGTTCGCCGATCGGGGCGCAAGGGGCGAGGGGAGTGGCGTCCGGGGGCGCGAGCTCGAGCTCGTCCCGCAATCCCGAGGAATTTCCGCGCGCGCCGGCTACGCAGTCGGAGAGTTCGACCGACGCTCGGTAGAGCAAGAGAGTTTCCGCGGTTGCGCGACTCCGCGCCCGAAACCAAACCGCGAACACCGACGCGATCAGTACCAGCACGACCAGCGCCACCAGAACGTCGCGTGGCCGGCCACCCCGCGGAGGCGTAGGCGTGGGCTTGGCTTGCGACTCCGGAAGCTCGGTTTTTTGGGGGGCGGTCGGCCCGCTTTCTTCCACCGGGGCATGCTATCGTTTTCGGAAGCCGAGTCGCCCATGAGTTCGTACTTGCGGTTGGTCGCGCTGTGCCTGTCCACGTGGGCGCTGGGCTGCTCGGCGGACGGTGAGAGCGTGTCGGCGGACGGGGGCGCGTCCGGCGCCGCCGGCAGCGGCTCCGGCGGGACAACCAGTTCGGGTGGCGGGAGCGGCAGCGGCAGCGCACCGAGCGGCGGCAGTGGGGGCACGGCGAGCGGCGGCAGCGGCGGTACGTCGAGCGGTGGCGGCAGCGGCGGCACATCGAGCGCGGGTGGCAGCGGCGGTACGTCGAGCGGGGGCGGCGCCGGCGGCAGCTCGAGTGGCGGCAGCGGCGGCAGTTCGAGTGGCGGCAGTGGGGGCGGTTGCGTGGACCCTGGTCCCGAGCCGAACGACAGTCTCATCCTCGCCATCAGTGCGTGCGGCGTTCCGACCTGCGACATCGGTGACTGCAACAACGACGGCTCCAAGGGCTACTCGGGCAGCCATCCCAGCATCAGCGGGGTCATTGGACCGAACGACTCCGATCACTTCCGTTTCGATGGGAAGGACAAGCTCGGGCTGTGCCAGGTGGACGCCACCGCCAAGACGAAGGACTCGGGATTTCGTCTCTGCATCTTCGCCGCGTGCGCGGCAGGCGCCACCAAGGTGAGCGCGTGCCCCGGCGGGCTCGCTACGGAGACCGAAGGCGCCCCAGGCTGCTGCGTCTACGCGCCGAACGAAGTGAAGATCACCTACGACTGCTCGGGCAGCCCGTCGGATGACGACTCGGCGCGGATCACTGTCCGCGTCGACGAGGCGACGAGCTGCAAGCCCTACGTGGTGGACTACCACTTCTGAGCTCGAGGCTCAGGGCTTGCCGGTGCCCGGCGGGTGGCTCTTGCACCAATCGATTCCGGCCTGGCTCGGCTGGGCGCTCGGCGCTCCGGTGGGTGGGGTAGCGAGCGCTGGCTGCTCGAAGTCGAAGAAGTCGAGCATGGGCCAGGCGTTGGCGTCTCGCGCGGTCAGCGCCGGCAGATCGAATCGGTTCTGGATGAAGCGCGTGACGCTGGTGATGTCGGTGTCGACGTGGCTCACGTAGCCCGGCTTCACCCACGGCGCCGCGATGACGAGCGGCGTCCGAATACCGAGCCGATTGAACTTGTAGGTTGGCGGAGTCACCCCGTCGGGCTCGCAGGCTTCCGGGGGCGGAACGTGATCGTAGAACCCGCCGTGCTCGTCGTAGAAGAGGATGAACACGGTCTTGTTCCAGACGGCGGGCTTGCTCATCAGCTTGTTCAGCACCCGGGCCGTGAGCGCCTGGCCGAGTTGCATGTTGGAGGGCGGATGCTCGTCGTTCTGGCTGCCGCCCGTGAAGCTCGGGTCGATGATGGAGAGCGCCGGGAGCTTGTCGGCGTCCACGTCTTTGTCGAATTCGGCGAGCGCGACACCGAGGTACTTCAGGCCGAACACCACCGCGAACGACGTGATGCCGTCACGATAAATCTTCCAGCTTCGCCCCGCCTTGTCCATCGTGTCGAGGAGCTTGTCGGAGCTCAGGTAGACGTTGTTGGTGAGGAAACCGAAGTCGCTGGTCTTGATGTTTCCCCACGACGTGCCGCCGTAGAAATAGAAGCGATTCGGCCAAGTCGGGCCGAGCAGCGAGCAGAAATGGCGATCGCTGATCGCGAACGACTTCGCCATCCAGTAGTAGTAGGGAAGATCGGCTTCGGTGTAGTAGCCCATGGCCCGCGCGCCACCCGGGTTGTTGGTGGCGACGAAGCCGTCCATCTTGCCGTTGTCGTATTGTTGGTGGACGCCTTCCCAGTCGTGCTCCACGTCCTTCACGCAGTAGCGCGTCTCGTGGAAGCGCGCGATGGGGCTCCCGGGCGTGGTGGCGTCGGGATCCGGATTCGACGCGTTGTCCGCGGGCACGTCGACACCAGCGACTCCGTATTTCACCAAGTTCGAGAAGTAGTGATCGAAGCTCCGGTTCTCCTGCATCAAGACCACGATGTGCTCGAAGGGCATGGCGTCGCCGTGGGGCACCTTCGGGCCGATGGTCTCGGTGGTCTTCGAGCCCGACGTGAACTTGCAGCTCTTGCGTTCGGCCGCGAAAAGGTCGTAGCTCCCGCCCGTGCCCGCCGCGCCCGCCGCGCCGCCCGTGGCGCCGGCGACACCGCCCGTGGAGGAGCCGCCGCTGCCGCCGCTGCCGCCCGACGCGCCGCCGCTGCCGCCGCTCGTACCCGCGTCGCTCCCAGCGGCTCCACCACTCGGTTTGCCGCCACCGCCGGAGTCATCCGACTCGTCGTCGCCGCCGCAGCCGGGAAGCGCGAGAGAGGCACACAGCACGAACGCGAACCCGACCCGAGCCGTCGTCTGCATGACGAGCGAGGTTAGCGTGGATTTCGCGTCCGGGCTCGCTCAAACGCCTCGAGGCAGGCCACGCCCGGTCAGGAGGTAGATGACGAAGGTGCCTTGCCAGTGGCTTCCTGCATAGTGATCGCCCGTCGTGCGCGCCACACCCGCGTCCGCGTGGACCCGCGCCATGGCACCGAGCGCCGCGCGTCGCGGGTCGTCTCCGGGAAGCCCCGAGAGGATCCCTTGGAGCATCCAAGCGCGGCTCGACGCCAGGCCATCGAGGTGACTGAGCTTGCCGTCGCTCGGATCCGGCGAACACGGTGGTGGAAGCAGCTCGGTATCGGGTCGCGAGAGCCCGGGCAGGAAGCCCGCGAGCCATTCGGCGAATTCCGGCGGTGGCAAGAGTCGGCGCATCAGGTCCGCCTCGCCCAGGCTCGGCGAGAGGAAATCGTAGCCGGAAGGCTCGAAGTGCAGCGGCGCGTCGCGGTCCGCCCGATAGAGGGCCAGCAGGCGGTGGCGCGCGCGTTCGGCTTCGCGCGGACGGCGTTCGCTCGCCCAATCGAGGTAGAGGCCCGCCCCGAACGCGGTCTGCGTGTGCTCGCCCGTTCGTACCGGATGAGGCAGTCGTTCGAGCATGCTCTCGATGCGCTCGGCTGCGAGGGTCGCCAGCGACGACAGCCGCCGTGCCCAGGCGACTGCTTCGTCATCCGCCCACTCCTCGAGCTCTCGGTGCAGCGTGAGGAGCCAGGCCATTCCGTACGGGACTTCGAAGCCCGCGTGCTCGGGGTGCGCGAGGTAGGCGAGCTCGCGGGCGAGGTGATCCGCCGTCAGGCTGCGGCGAAGGGCGCTCCTGGCCCGCTCGACGAAGTCCGCGTCAGGGTAGAGGTGGCAGAGTCGAGCGAGCGTCCAATGACCGTGGACTGCCGAATGCCAGTCATAGCAGCCGAAGAACGCCGGAGTGAGTTGGCGGGGTGCGGCGACGTCGGCGTCGCTGGCGAGACCGTGGGAGATCTTGTTCGGGTACTCACGCTGCACGCTGGCGAGCACCATTTCGGCGAAACGCAAGAGACTCCGGGGCTCGACGTGCGGCATTGCCTTGCTGGTCTCATGTTACGGCGGGCCGTCTCCGGCACACCACGACGAAGTCGTCGAGCACGTAGTACGGCTCGTGTGGATCTCCACCCGACAGATAGGGGGCGCGGCTGAAGCTCTCCAGCTCGAGCCCCAGCGGACCGAGCACTCGCTCGACGAGCTCGACGGCTGCTTCCTCCCAGCGAGGCGCGGTCACGGCGAGCTTCTCTTCGGGCGGCAGCGTCCGCCCGCCGGCGTAGGCGAAGGGTTCGAAGGGGAGCGGTGTCGCGAGGACCAGACGGCCGTTTTCGGCGACGAGCTCGCGGATCCGTTGCAGCAAGCTCGCCGGCCTCGACGTGCGGTCGATGACGTTGAGACACGACACCACGTCGAAGCGCCCAGCGAGCGGCGCGTCCGCGAGTTCGCCCAGGTGGCAGCGGTATCCCCGCTGGCGGAGGCGGCGCGCCATCATGCGCGAGGTCTCCGTGGCGACGACGGTCTCGAAGCCGTGAGCGATGCGCGCCGTCACGTCGCCGGCGCCGGCGCCCACGTCGAGCAGACTGCCGCGCGGTGCCGAGCCCAGGAGTCGCTCCCACTGGACTCGACTCAGGAGGAACAGAGGATACGTCCCGAGCAGACCGTTCAGGTCGAAGTCCGACAGCAACGGTCGCAGCGCTCGGTGGAGGAAGTCCTTCACCCGGCCGTGACGCAGAAGCGGCCGCTGTTCGATGAACTCGCGGGTCTCCGCATCGAGCTCGAGGGGCAGGAACCGCTCGCGGAGCGCACGCGGCAGTCTCGCGAGGTCGACGTCGTAGCGAAACCGCGCGGACTCGCGCGGGGGCCTCCGCGTGTCCGTGCTAACGTGAGCGCTGCCCGACATGCCGCCGTCACCCGTCGTGAAGTGGTTGGAACGCGAAGGAGCACAGCACGACGTGGTCGCGTGGGCCAGCTCGCACGCGAACGACTGGCGCACGTTCTGGGCGGAGTGCCCGCGCGGAGATTGGCTGCTCGCCATCGCCGCCCGCATGGACCTCCCGCGTGAGCGCCTGGTGCTGGCCGCTGTCCGCGCGGCCCGGTCGGGCTTCGATGCAGCCACGGGCGGTCCTGTCGACGCGACTTGCGGCCTGGACCTCGCCGAAGCCTGGGCGCGGGGGGAAGTGGACCTCGAGCGCTGCCGTGCCGAGGCCGAGCGCCTGCTCGCACTCTCACCCCCGGATCCGGCCCAGGCGGCGCTGGTCGCTGCGGCGGCCATGTGCTTGCTCGCCATCGACGACCCAGGTGCCGCTTCGGCAGCGGCGGCCAACGCCGCTCAAGCCGAAGTCTTCGGTTCGGCCGATTGCGCGCTCCTCTCCCTCTTCGCCTACGCCGCACGGCGCACCGCCGACTCGGTGCGCGAGGTGTTGCCGGCTTCTGTGATCGATCAGCGATTCCCTCGCGATCCCGGTCCCGGATGAGGCGAGGGTCGTGAACGTTCGAGCGCTCCGCCTCGGATCGGCGTTCAGCTCCGAACCCTGCCTTTGCCCAGCGTCGAGAACGGCCCGCGAATGGCCAGCGTGATGCCTTCGAGGAACAAGCTCGCGAACAGCGTATTGCCGTCCGGCGCGAAGCACAGGCCGCTCATCTCGCCCGGACCGGCTCGATTGAACGCGACGTCGTATACGTAGCCGTCGGGCGTGAGCCCGCGGATGAAATTGCCGTCGGTGCCGTCCTCCGCCATGTACACGTGACCGTTCGGGGACACCGTGACGTTATCGGGACAGTCGAGCACGTTCGGGTCCGCGGATTCGGCGAGCAGCACCAGCTCGTCGGCTGCGCCCCCTCGGCCGACGCGGAGCGCGAAGACTTGGCCGCGGTCTTTCTTGCCGCCCAAGGTCGTCACGAAATGGAAGGTCGAACCGGTGAAGAAGCCGCCCTCTCCCCGGCGGAACGCAGCGGCGCCGCGCTCGCGCGCTCCGAAGCGGGCCGTGTCTTCCTTGGGATCCGGCTCGGGCACGTCGACCCAGCTCACGGAGTGCCGCGCGCCCGGGGAGAGCCGGATCGCCGTTTCGATCCCGGGTTGGCCGTCGATGACGAGCGCTTGCAGCTTGCCCTCGAAGGGGCGATCTTTCCGCGTCGGCACGAAGCGGTAGAGGCAGGAGTCGGCTCGATCCTCCGTCAGATAGGCGACGTGGGTTTCCGGGTCGAAGCCCACGGCTTCGTGCGCGAAGCGCCCGTAGCCGGCGATGCGTTCGGGCTCGGCGACGCGCTCGTGTTCGGTGCGGCACAGAAACACGTAGCCGTGGCGGTCTTCGAAAATTTCTTCGCAGGCGAGCCAGCCCCACGGGCAGCGTCCACCCGCGCAAGTCTTCAGCGTGCCCGTCAGTACGAGATTGCTCGAGGTGCGCTCGAGGCGGTTCGAATCCACGACGAGACGGGTGACGCCGCCGAAACACGTCGGGTCGTAGGCTTCTTTGGGAGCGTTGCCCGCGGAGTAGGCGCCGTGTCCGATGTGCCGCGTGACCTCGTGGTTGCGCATCAGCACGAGCTGGTCGCCGCGTTCGAAGCAGCCCATGCCGTCCGGCAGGCTCGGGACCCGGTACCCGTCGCTCATGGGCGTGCCGGCCCGATCGAGGATTTGGTAGCGAAAACCGGGCGGCAGATCCAAGAGCCCCTCCGGGTCGTGCACGAGCCGCGAGCTCGGGGGGCGGCGAGAGCGGAAGATGAGCGGCAACGCCGCGACCGACACCGCCGCGCCTCCGAGCCAGAGCAGCTTGCGCCGGGAGAGCTCCATCACGCGCTTAGGACGGTAGCTTGCGCTCGCGCAAATGCCAGGCGATGCGCAGGGCCATGCTCATGATGGAAAGCTGGGGGTTCACTCCCAAGCTCGTCGGCAGAATGCTGCCGTCGGCGACGTAGAGCTCGGGCAGCTCCCAACACTGCCCCCAGGCGTCGACCACCGAGTTCTGCGGCGCCACACCCATGCGGCAGGTCCCGAGCGGGTGCTGGGAGCCGCACTCGAGTGACCGGCCCGGCACGTGTTCGAGGTCGACCTTTCCGAGGCGGTCTCGGTCGACTCCTCCGAGGCCGAGGACCGGCAAGAACACCTCTTCGGCGCCGGCTGCGAAGAACGCGTCGGCCATGCGGCGCATGAGCACGGGCACGGCGGCTCGGTCCTTGGGCGCCATGCGATAGGTCATCACCGGCTTGCCGAAGACGCGTTGGATGCGGCCGCCGCCTTCGTCGTGGATCATGCCGCCGAAGATCGCGAGCTTTGGAATGCTCTCCGCGTTCAGTTGATGGGTGCGAGCGATGCCGGGCATCGTGCCGGCCATGGCGCCTGGCGGGATGTAGAGCCCGGTCATCGTGATGCGCTCGTGCTCGAGGGCGTCCGAATAAGCGCTCTGCAACGCGCCCTTCCAGCCGTAGACCGGATCCGCGAAGCGGGCCATCACGCGAAACGCGGGGTGAACGGTCAGGTTTCGCCCCACCTGGCCCGAGCGCCGTCCGATGCCGCTCTGCTCGAGCAAGAGCGGCGAGGCGTAGGCGCCCGCCGCCAGCACCACCCGCCTCGCGCGAACGCTGAGCTTGCCGCGTGGCTTGCGGCGCGGGCCGTCGAGCAAGCGTCCGACGACTCCACAGGCGCGACCGTTCTTGCTGACGATGGCATCGACGCGGGCGTCGGAGTAGAGCTCTGCGCCGGCGGCGAACGCGCGCGGTAGGTAGGTGACGTCCACACTGAGCTTCGCGCCGTGAGGGCAGCCGAAGTTGCAGCGGCCGCAGCCGTTGCAACCGTGGGTGTTGCGCTTCAGGGGCTGCCAGCGGAGTCCGAGCGCGTCGAGCCCCTGGAGGAACCGGGTGGTCGACAGGGAGCGCATTTCCGGCGGGACTTCCTCCACGTGGATGCGTCGCTCGATCTCTTCGAACACGGGCTCCATGCTCTTCTCGTCGAGACCGGTCAGGCCGTGTTCCACCTCCCACTCGCGCATCACGCTGCCAGGGATGCGGAAGCAGACGCCTCCGGTGAGCACCGACGAGCCGCCGACGCACTGCCCCATCATCACGTTGATGACGGGGGTGTCGCCGAGGCCGACCGCGAAGGTCAGTCCTCCGTCGCGCCACAGCTCGCGCATGTTTTCGCTCGGCCGCATGCGCCCGTAGCGCTCCGGTGGCACGTGGGGGCCCTCCTCCAGGAGGACGACTCGCTGACCCGCCTCCGCGAGCTCGGCAGCGACCACGGCGCCGCCCGCCCCCGATCCCACGATCACCACGTCGGTGTCGAGCTCGAGGTCTCCGCCCAGCGATCGCCCTTCGACGATGGAGTCGCTCATGAACGCACCGGCAAGCGCAGCGGGGAGTCGCCCGTCAAACACTGCCCGTCGAACCCGACCGAGAGCGCCGCATCGGGATGCTCGTAGTAGAGGACGCACAAGAGCGCCTTCACGGCCAGGACGGGCGCACCGAAAGTGTCTTCGAGTCGCGCGAGAGCGCGCGCTCGCTCCGCCACCGGCATGCGGGCGAGTGACGTGAAGCGCAGCATCACGAGCGGTGCGAGGACCCAAACCGCGAAGAGCGAAAGCCCGACCACGAAACGGCTCCGGGCGCCGGCACGGGCCAGGAAGTCTTCCAGCTCGAGGGCGAGCCAGGCGAGGCGCGCCTCGGGCGGGGGACCGTCTGCGGTCGAGAACAGCGCCTCGGCCACGACCACGGCGCGGGCTACGACGCGCGGCGCGACGATGGGCGAGCCGTCTTCGTGCCGGAGGGGCGCGAGGTGCGAGCCCTCTCGGTCCGAGTCAGGCGCGGAGTCTTGGGCGATTTCGCTCACGGCGAGCCGGAGCGTGCCCGGTTCGGCCCGGGCGGACAAGTCCGGACGAGCAGCGAATCGGGTCACCGACACCCTTGCCGCGCGCGATCCGATCGTGAGAAGACTTCGGCCTCGAGCTCTCCCGAGTCTCGCATTCCACCCCTTGCGGGACCCAGAGAGCGGCCCAACGAAAGCGTTCCACGTCAACAAGGAGACCCCCATGGACTTCGAAGTCGCCCCGCTTCCCTACGAAAAGAGTGCGCTCGAGCCGGTGATGAAACAGGAGACCCTCGAGTTTCACTACGAGAAGCACCACAAGGGGTACATGACGAACCTCAAGGGGCTGCTCGAAGGCAAGCCCGAGGCGCAGAAGTCGCTGATCGAGGTCATCAAGTCGAGCTCGGGCGGCGTCTTCAACAACGCGGCTCAGGTCTACAACCACACCTTCTTCTGGGATGGCATGAAGCCGAACGGCGGCGGTGCGCCCGCTGCGGGCGACGTCCTCGACCTCCTGAACCGCGACTTCGGCGGCTTCGACAAGTTCCGCGAAGCTTTCGTCAAGGGGGGTATCGGTCGCTTCGGCTCGGGGTACGTCTGGCTCGTGCTCGACGACGGCAAGGCCAAGATCATCGACACGCCGAACGCCGAGACGCCTCTCACCACCGCGGCCACGCCGTTGCTCACGGCCGACGTGTGGGAGCACGCCTACTACCTGGATCACCGCAACAACCGCAAAGCGTTCCTCGAAGCCTTCTGCGACAAGCTCGTCAACTGGGACTTCGTAGCCAAGCAGCTCAAGAGCGCGAAGTAAGCCACGGATTGAGCGAGCGCTACTTCGCCTTCGGGGCCAACGTCCACCCCGCGACCCTCGAGCGGCGCGGGGTGGAGACGCATTCGGCTCGCCCGGCCCGGCTCGACGGCTACCGCTTGGTGTTCGACATGCCGGGCATTCCGCTGGTCGAACCGGTGTTCGCCAGCGTCGAGCCGGCGGAGGACCACGTGTGGGGTGCGCTCTACGAGCTCGATACGGGAGCGCTCTCCCGCTTGCGGAGCTTCGAAGGGGTCGCGTACGAACAGCGTGTCGTCGAGGTCGAGTGCGCCGAGGGCAGGGTAGCCGCCCAGATTTTCGTCAACGCCGGGCGGCGTCTGCGGCGGGCCCCTTCGCGCCGCTACCTGTCCGTGATCATCGAGGGGGCGCGGCTCCGCGCTCTGCCCGATGAATGGGTGGCGCGGCTCGAAGTCGAACCCGCGTTCTACCTACCGGTCGTGCACGAGCTCTGGTCGTACGGCTTCGCGTTGGTGGATCGCGTACACCGGCGGCTGGTCGCGCCAGCGCGCCGGCGCTGATCAGATGGGGCCGCCGCTCTTGCAGAGCGCAAGGATCTCGATGTTCGCCGAGTCGTCACCCTGGACCTTCTTGCACGCGTCCGCGCAGAGCACGAGTCGATCGTTGCCGCCGCCGTCGCCTGCGTCGGCCCCGCCATCGACCCCAGGTTCGATGTAGAAGGCGCCCGGCTTGCACTCGGTGGCGTCCTTCACCTGCTGGAACTTCTCGGGCGAGCCGCCCTGGCTCGGCGTGTACTGGATTTGGATCGTCTTCGGGTCGAGCTCTTTGCCGGCGGGCGGCGCCGGCATGGGGAAGTCGCACTGGATCTTGGCGCCCTGGATCACGCCGTCGGCGATCTTCTTGAAGACGACGTCGAAGCCGAGGCCTTCACACACCGGGTAGCGGAGGCCGCCGGTCAAGATGCTCAGCGCCTGGGTGCCAGGCCCCGAGTTCACGGCGGTCGTGCACTTGGTCGAATAGGGCACGATGGGATCGCTCGGCTGGTACTCTCCGGTGGCGCTGGCGGTGTTCTTGGGGACGCCCGCCAAGCTGTGCCACACGTAATTGCGGCTCTGCGCTGTGCCGAATTGCACGGGGTCGAGGCTCAAGATGTCCTGGTCGAACGCCTGGGCCGCGGCGACGGCTTGGGTGGGGTATGTGCTGGTCGTGCCGTCGTCGTAGCACTTCGTGCCGTTGGCGGAGCACGACGGGTAGAGGCTCGCAGTGCTCGGCCAGGTGCAGTCCATGCGATCGTCGGTCACGAGCACGAAGGTCTTCAGCGCCTCTTTTCGCAACCACTCGCCCCAGCCGCCCGGAGCCAGATTGTAGCGGTCGGGCTTCTTGTACCAGTCGAGCATCTTGCACCAGGCGTCGTTGCTCTCCACGTCATCGTGGTCGTAGTGGTAGAAGACGGGCGGGTTGTTCACCGGCGCCGTGTTCGCTTGGACGTTGGTGCACGGTGCGCCGCCGAGCGGTGGTCCGATGCAGATCGACGATTCGTAGATCGGCTGGTCGTACGCGCCGTGCTCGCCCACCAGGATCACGCGGTAGTCGATGCCGCTCGAGGCGATGATCTGGGCGAAGTTGACGTTGATGTTGTCCTGGATGGCCTTCATTTCTTCGGCCATGGAGCAGGAGTTGTCGACGAGGAAGATCACGTCGACCGGCGCTTTGGTGATGGTCGCCTTGTAGGTCTGCAGGTCGCAGGCCGCGTCGGGATCGATCTTCCCGTCGTTCAGCGAGCCGTCGAGGTTGATGCCGCCGGTCCCGCCTCCGTCCTGAGCTGCGCTGCCGCCGCTGCCGCCGCTCGAAGCGTCGATGCCGCCGGTTCCACCGAGCGGCGCCGAGCCGCCAGTGGCGCCTGCGCCGTTGCCGCCGCCGCCGTCGTCCGCGGCGCTGCAAGCGCTACCCAACGCGCCGCCGATCACGATGCCGGCGATTGCGTACCCGAAATATCGAACCGATGTGCTCATTGCTCGCGTCTTCGTCGCTCAAATCGGCCCACCGCTCTTGCAGAGGGCGAGGATTTGGATGTTGGCTTGGTTGTCGGACTGCACCTGAGTGCAGGTCTGGGGGCAGAGCACGAGGCTCGCGCCGCCGCCGTCGCCGCCGTCGGTCGAAGCGTCGAGATCGCCCGAGAGGTAGAAGGCGCCCGCCGTGCACTGGCTGGCATCCGGGACCTGCGAGAACTTCTGCGGGCTCCCTCCACCCGACGGGGTGTATTGGATCTGGATCGTCTTGGGATCGAGCTCCTTGCCAGCGGGTGGCGCGGGCATGGGGAAGTCGCACTGGATCTTGGCGCCCTGGATCACGCCTTCCGCGATCTTCTTGAACAGCACATCGAAGCCGACGCCTTCGCACACCGGATAGCGGAGCCCGCCCGTCAAGATGCTGAGTGCTTGGTAGCCGGTGCCCGGAGCCACGGCCGTGGTGCACTCGCTGGTGGTGATGGGGTCGGTGGGCTCGTAGACGCCGGTGGGATTCGCCGCATTCTTCGCGATGCCGACCACGCTGTGCCAGACGTAGTTTCGCGCCTGCTTGGTCCCGAATTGGACCGGGTCCATGGCCAGAAGCTCGGTGTCGAACTGTTGCGCCGCGGTTTGTCCCGAGGCGGCGCTGTTGCCATCGGTGAAGCAGCCGGGCGATCCTGGCGTGGAGCACGAAGGATAGTAGGTGCTCGGCGGCGCCGGGCTCGCGCAGTTCACCTGGTCGTCGGTGACCTCCACGAAGGTCTTGAAGGCCTCCTTGCGCAGCCACTCGCTCCAGCCGCCCGGAGCGAGATTGTAGCGATCGGGCTTTTTGTACCAGTCGTTCATCTTGCAGAACGAGTCCCAGCTCTCCACGTCGTCGTGGTCGTACTGGTAGAACACCGGCGGGTTGTTCGAGGGCGGAGTGTTGGCCGTCACGCTCGTGCACGGGGCGCCGCCCAGGGGAGGACCGATGCAAATCGACTGATCCGAAGCTGCAGGTCCGTGCTCGCCGATCAAGATGACGCGAAAGTCGATGCCGCTCTGCGCGATGATCTGGGCGAAGTTGACGTTGATGTTGTTCTGGATCGCCACCGCCTCGTTGGACATCGAGCAGGAGTTGTCGACCACGAAGATGATGTCCATCGGCTGCTTGGTGATGGTCGCCTGGTAGGTTTGCAGATCGCACGCGGCGTCGGGATTCACGTTGCCGTCGTTCAGGCTGCCGTCGAGGTTGATGCCGCCGCCGGTTCCGCCGCCGTCCACGGCGGCGCTGCCACCGCTGCCGCCGCTGCTCGCGTCGGTGCCGGTGCCGGAGCTCCCGCCCGCGCCACCCGCGCCGGAGCTCGCTGCCGAGCCGCCGCCGCCGTCGTTGCTCGCGCTGCACGAGCTCGCCAAAAGACCCCCGAGAGCCACACCCAAAGCTGCGTGGGCCGCGTAGCGAAGCGGTCCGATCATCCGACTTTTCCCTTCAACCTGAAGCCAACAGCACGACTGTCCGCGCCGCGAGTCGGCACGCCGGTGTCGCACGAACCGAGAATAGCACACACCGGTCCGCTGGGCGCCCTGTCCGTCGCGGTGCGATGGTGCGCCCAGTCGGCGAGACGCCGTTCTCGTGCGCGTGGCGGTCCAACGCGAACGCGCCGCGAGCGCAGCAAGCCCGCGGCAGGATCACCGTCTCGTGCTCACTCCGAGGAGCCCGAGACCGGTAGGATCGGCGCCCACACCAAGCGGTCGAGCATCGAGTCCGAGACCAGGATGCCGCGATCGCTGAAGAACAGCGCATTTTCCCCGGAATTCTCGCGCTGTTCGGCGACGAAGACGATGCCTTGGCCTTGCTCGTTGTAGCCGAGTTGCACGATGGCGTTCTTCAGCCAGCGCCCGCCGCCGTCCAGGTCGATGGCGTCGGGCAGCGTGTAGAAGCCCTCGGGCGGAAGTGCTTTCAAAGTCTTCGCCCAGGTCGGAGAGCGAAGAGGCGTCGTGGGATCTCCCCAGAACCAGCGGTTCTGTCGGTTCTGACCCGGACGCACGACGAACTTCACGCCGCCGTTCTGCGGCTGGCCGAGATACACGAGCACGCCCGCAGGGAACGCCTCTTCGTGACCGGGGTAGGGCTGAGTGGTGCGATACAGGCCTGGATCGGGGAGGTCGAGCATGGGAGGGCCGCGAATCTAACCCATCGCGACCGATGCACAAGCCTCCGACGCGACCCTCTCGCGCGGTGGGCGCACGCGCGCCGGGACGCTGCCCGCAGGCCGGCGTTGGAAGCCCGGAGCTGGCGGTCGAGCGTCGGCGACGGATGTCGGAGCTCGCTTTCGGGGGAGGCGCCTGGGTCGGAAGGTGCGCGATCGGCGGGCCCGAGCCGCCCCGTGATTTGGCCCGGGAGCAGTGGCAGACTCCGGGCCGTGTCGAAACGCCGGTTCTGGCTCTTGGCGCTCGGGACGAGTCTCGCCGCCTGCTCACCCAAGGGTTCTCGCACGGCCGAGCCGGTCGAGCGTCCAGCAGGCCCCGTCGGGCTGGAGGAGGCCCGACGCTACGTGGTCTCGCTCGCGAATCGCGATCGCGCCGAGGCCGGGCTCGAACCCGTGGAGCGCGACGAGCTCGCCGAGAAGTCCGGACAGCGACACGTCGAAGACATGGCGCTCCACGGCTTCACCGCCCACTGGGGGAGCGACGGTTCCGTACCCGAGCAACGCTACACCGAGGCCGGTGGCGTGCACTTCGTACAGGAAAACGCAGCGTGCTTCTTCGACGGAGTGGAGCGGGCGCTGGACCCGGCACCGCGTTTCTCGGCCGACCAGCTCGAGCAGATCGAGAGCGCCTTCATCCACGAAGTGCCGCCCAACGACGGACACCGCAAGAACATCCTGAAGAAGTGGCACAACAGGCTCGGCATCGGTCTGGCGAAACCGGCGGGCGTCGACCAACCGTGCATGACCCAGGAGTTCGTCGATGAATACGGCGAATACGATCCAGTGCCGCGCGAAGCCAAGGTCGGCCAGAAGATCTCCGTCAGCGGCGAGGTCCACGCGCCGGCGGAGTTCGGCGGAGTCGGCCTCGCACGCATCGACCCGGCCAAGCCGCTCAGCGCCTCGCACCTGAATCGGACGAGCTCGTATCCGGTGCCCGAGCCCTACGTCGTGTATTTCCCTGCGGGCTACAAGACCCCCAAGCCCGTGCAGCTCTCCGGCAAACGCTTCTCCATCGACGTCGACCTGAAACACCAGGGTGCGGGTCGCTACCAGGTGAGCGTCTGGGGGCGGTATCCGGGCGACGAGGCGTTCGTGATGACGAGCCTTCGCGTGATCGACGTGCGTTGACGCTGGCAGTGCCGACGCCCCCGGGCGACGGCGCCCGAACCTGCTCTGAAACGCACTTCCCGCGGAAGCTGCGCTCACGAGCGTTTTTGTCCCCGATGGCTGGTCGTTGATTTAGCGTTCGGTTTCGCTCAGGCGCGGATGCCCAGTCGGATCGGACAAGTCGTTTCGGACCGCTACGTGCTCGCCGAAATGGTGGGCAAGGGCGGGCACTCGGTCGTGTACCGCGCCCTGGACCGCCAGGGCGGGCCCAACGTCGCCGTGAAGCTGCTCCAGGACGAGTTCGCGGCCAGCGAAGAGTACGCGGTGCGACTGGTGCGCGAGCACCGCGTGATGAACCTACTCCAGGGCACTGCGGCCGTGCACGTGCGAGGGCTGGCGACGAGCCCCGACGGGGCCGTATGCCTGGTGATGGAGCTCCTGCGCGGGAGCGACCTCGACGACGTGCTCGCCAAGATGGAGCGCGAAGGCTCGCGGATGACGACTTCGCGGTTGGTGGAGTTGCTCGACCCCGTGGTGGCGACGCTGGAAAAGGCCCACGAACTCGGTGTGATTCACCGCGATCTGAAACCCGGGAACATCTACGTGCTCGACTCCGAGCGCCACGACGACGTGCGGCTCATCGATTTCGGGCTGGCGAAGATCAAGAACGCGCGCCCGCTCACCCGGGACGGCATGATCATGGGCTCTCCGAGCTACATCGCGCCGGAGGTGTGGAAAGGCGATTCGAGCATTCTCGATCACCGGATGGACATCTACTCGTTCGGCGCCATCGTGTTTCGGGCGTTGGGCGGGCGGGTTCCGTTCGACGCGCCCAACATCCGCGACAAGGTGAAGCTCATCACCAGCGCACCGAGACCCAGCCTGCACGCGCTCCGCGACGAGCTGCCGCCGGCGATGGACGCCTGGGTGGAGCAGGTGCTCGCCATCGATCCCGACTCGCGCTTTCGCCGCATCCGCGCTGCGTGGAACGCGCTCCTCGATACGCTCGACTTCCGGTTCGGCGGCGACCACGAGGACTGAGCGCGGGTCCTGCCCGGGTCGGATCACGAGCCGCCACCCGGGCCGAGCGAGAATCCCGCCGAGAACCACGGCGTCGATGGCCAAAGCGGATCGGACCCGTGTCGTCGCAGGGCAGCGCCTCGGCCTCGACGCAGGTGACTCGCGGACGACGGGTCGTTGCACTACCTTGGGACGCCGAGCGACATGAAAAAGACACCAAACAAGAAATCCCCGCACAAGACTCCGGCCCCGCAGCGACCCGTGGCAGAGCGAGCCGCCAGGCCGGCGACGGCGAAGGCCGCTGCGAAGCAGACGGCGCGAAAACCCGTGGAGAAAAACGCGGCCAAGCCGACATCCGGCGCGGGCGCGGAAGCATGGCTCGGCAAGCGCATCCCGGGCTTCGAGCTCGGTAGCGACGCGGGCAAACGCGTCACCAGCAAGAGCTTGGTGGGCGCGCCGTTCGTCCTTTACTTCTACCCGAAGGACGACACGCCGGGCTGTACGCGAGAAGCATGCGACTTCCGCGACGGTTTCGCGGCCTTCCGCCGCGCCAAGCTCGCGGTGTTCGGCGTGAGCCCGGATTCGGCCGAGAGCCACGCGCGCTTTCGCCAGAAGTACTCGCTGCCCTTCGCGCTCCTCTCGGACGCCGATCACTCGCTCGCCAAGGCCCTCGGCGTGTGGACCAAGAAGAAGAACTACGGCCGGGAGTACATGGGGATCGAGCGCAGCACGTTCCTCGTCGACGGCAAAGGCGTCGTCCGGCACGTTTGGCGCAAGGTGCGCGTCGAAGGTCACGCCGAAGCCGTGCTCGCCCGCGCTGGCGAGCTCTGAGTGCGAAAACCGCGCGTCTCCGTGCTCCTGCCGGTGTTCCGCGCGGAGCACACGCTCGGCGCGGCGCTCCGGAGTCTGCTCTGCCAGAGTCATGGCGACTTCGAGTGCATCGTGGTCGACGACGGCTCGCCGGACGGGAGCCTGGCGGTTGCCGCCGAGGCAGCGCGTCGCGACCCCCGGATTACGCTGATCTCGGAGCCTCACGCGGGAATCGTCGCTGCCCTCCAACGCGGGCTTCAAGCGTGCCGAGGCGAGCTGGTCGCGCGCATGGACGCCGACGATCTCGCGCACAAAGATCGCCTCCGTCTCCAGGTCGAACATCTCGACCGCCATCCGACGCTCGGCGCGGTCGGCGCCCACGTTTGGATGTTCCCGCGTGTCGGGATGAGCGACGGACTTCGCGCCTACGAGGTGTGGCTCGGCTCCCTCACGGACGCGGAGAGCGTGCGCCGCGACCGCTTCGTCGAGTGTCCCATCGTGCACCCGACGTTGCTTTGTCGTCGTGAGTTGCTGCTCGGCTACGGCTACCGAAAGACGCCCTGGCACGAAGACTACGATCTGGTGCTCCGCATGTTGGAAGCGGGCGAAGCGCTCGGCGTGGTGCCGAAGAAGTTGCTCGGCTGGCGCGACGGGCCGGATCGGCTGACGCGCCGCGCGCCCGAGTCGAGTCGCGAGCGCCTGGTCGCGTGCAAAGCCCACTACCTCGCCCGGGGGTTCTTGGCCGGCGCCGACGATTACGTGCTCTGGGGGTACGGCGACACCGGGCGCATGCTCGCGCGCGCGCTCCTGGCCGAGGGCAAGCGCCCGAGCCACATCCTCGAGCTGCACCCGCGTCGTCTCGGCCAGCGCATCCTCGGTGCACCGGTGCTGCGCCCCGACGCGCTTCCGCAGGGGGCGAGGCGCCGGATCGTCGTCAGCGTGGCCGGAAGCGGGGCGCGCGAAGACGTTCGACGCACGGCCGCACGCCTCGCGCTGGTCGAAGGCAGGGCGTTCGTGGTCGCTGCCTGACGCGTGCAGCGCGCGTGCGGCTTTGGTAAGGCTCGGACATGAAGCTCTTCGGCCTCGGTGTGCTCGGGCTCGCGCTCTCGGTGACGGCGTGTGAGGGAAACAAGAAGCTCTCGGAAGGCAAGGCGCGCGAGCACGTCTCGATGTTGGTCGAAACCTCCCAGGCCGACGTGCAGGAGATCCGCGCCGGGCTGCCGGAAGGAGCGAAGCAGCTCGAGAAGCTATTTGGCGACAAAGCAGCCCCGAAGGACGATCTCCCCGCGGTGCGCGAGGCGCTCGACAAAGCACGGGGCAAAGTCCAGGACCTGCGCGTGGCCAAGAGCACCTTCTTCGCGCTGCTCGACGAGCAAGGCGTCGTGGTGCGCAACGACCAGGACCAGGACTTGATGGTCGGGAAGAACGCGTTCGCGAGCTTCCCGAGCGTGAAGTCGGCGCTCGAAGGAAAATACGTCGAGGGTCGCGGCAGCATGCCCGAGGCCGCGAAGGTGAAGGGCGCGGACGGCCAGTGGGTAGCGGCCGCTCCCGTGAGCGTCGAGGGCAAGGTGCGGGGAGTCTATTTCACCGGCTGGTCTTGGTCGGGCTACGCCTATCGATTGGAGACCGCGGCGCGGAGCAACGTGAAGACCGCGCTCTCCCCGAACCAGAAGGAGCCCCTGCTCTACGTCTACGTGATCGTGGAGAAGGAAGCGTTCGGGGCCCCGGTTTCCCCCGAGGTGAACGCCAAGGCGATCTTGGCCCAGGATCCCCTCGGCAAGGCCCAGGGCGACGCCGTCCACTCCGGAGTGCTCGAGATCACGGGCCGGGATTTCGGCTTCGCAGTGCGCCGCGCGCCTGCTCTCGGCACCGACGTCGCCATCGCCGTGCTGCGTTCCGAGACCTGAGCCAGGTGGTGCCGGCTCAGGCGTCGGGCGCGTGCTCGCCGTCGTCGCTCGTGAGCTCCAGGGGCTCGTCGGCGCCGCTGCGACCGAAACGGTGCAGCCCGTAGATGAGGAGCACGAGCGACGGCACCGTGATGGCACCGCCGAACAGCGGATCGCGCGTGACGGCGACCGCGATGCCGACGAGCACGG
>JAXLYN010000081.1:0-26566 GCA_046351435.1 Polyangiaceae bacterium | reverse complement strand
TTCCCTGGCGCCCGCGGTTTGAATTCGACCTGCAGCTTGTAGCCGGACTTGCAGCTCCCCCCCGGCTTCATCTTGATCCCGACGAACAGATTCCAATACGTGCCGCCACACGGCGCTCCCGGCGGACAGCCGCCGCCGCTGAGCCCCGTGAACGTGAAGGGGGGCAATGGTGGCGATTCGGGAGTGTTTCCGGCGGCATCGACCGGCGGATACACCTGGTAGTTCGCCGCGCAGCTCTTGTCCGAGAAGTCGCAGGCCTTGTGGCGGAAGAAGCGTACGTCGAACTCACCGGTTCCGCTCGTTCTCGCGGCCGTGAAGGCGATGGTGTCTCCGACGCCGGCCTTCTCGTTGACGACGAAGAAGTCCTCGTCGTTCGTGCAAAGCGTCCCCTCGATGGGACGGAAGAAGTTCGCGCCGGACGCGATGAGGTTGGCGGCCGCCGCCGCGTTCAGCGTATTGACGTTGGCTGCGCTGTTGCCCAGACCTTCGTCCTCGTAGCCTCGACCGAAACCGTACTCTCCAAAGGCGCGCTTCACTCGCTGCTCGTGCGATATGTTCCCCTCGCCCCATTCGTTCAGCCCCAAGGCCTCGGCGTTTCCAGCCAGCGTTTCGATGAAGTCGTGAAACGACAGCGGGTAGTTCTTCGCCTCGATCAGCGTGAGGAGCAGCAGGCGCGTCAGCCGCCGAAAACTTTCATTTCGGTTTATGCCTTGTGAGCTGAACGCAAGCGCGTCACTCGAATAACCACCGGCCGTAACGGCGCGGTTCTTGTCGACGGCAACGGTCGCGCCCCCCGTGACCAAGAGTCGACACACGGCACCGAGTAGCGTGCTGTTCCTCTCGTAGTTGCTGTCGATTGGGCGCCGGCCAGACCAGTGGGTGAAACGGAAGCCGGTATTCGGCCAGTCGTCAGGCCAACTGTCTTTAGGGTTGAAGAGATTCGGGTAGCCCGGGGTCGCCAGGTGCAAATCGTCGACGTAGCTGCCCGCCCAGAAGCTGAACGGAGCGATGTTCTGGAGCGCTGGATCTGAGTAGCCCAAGTGGGGCGGGTTTTCGATCGGGTCGCCGTCCCACTCGTTCTGCATGTCGTTCAGCGCCGACATCGCGAAGCAGTCGGAGATCCCCTCGGAGATGGCCATCTCTTCGCTTTGGATGTCGGCGGGCGCCGGATTGACGTCTCGCCGGACCGAGTGAGCGAACTCATGCGCGAGAACCATCGGGTCAGCGGCCGTCTTGAAGTGCGGTCCGCCCACGCCTACCTCGGTAATGCCGTTCTCCGTACCCAGCGGCGTGTTCACTTTCGTGAACCAGGCCTGCTCCGAGATGCCCTTTTGCCAGGCAACGAATCGGATGGGTTCATTGCTACCTTCGCGTTTCGTATAGCCGTTTCGCTTGAAAAAACGCAGGACGCGCTCTGCCCAGTACTGCACGCCCACGGCGTGGCGCAACAGAGGATCTGGCCCGTTCCACACGTCGTCTTCGTCGAGAAAGACCTTGCCCAGCTCGAGCTGAGGGTCTCCGGTCGGGTTCTGCCGAAAGGTGACGATGTCCTTCGCGCCGATGAGCCGGCCGGCGGCCGGCTCCTGGCAAGAGACCAGCGCGTACGGTGGGATCTGTGAAGTCACAGACGTCGAGAAGTGTCTGAGGACGAGGTCGGAGTCGACACCTTGCCCCTCGAAGCCCCCGCAAATGATGGCCTGAATGATGGCGTTGACGGCGAGCGCGTCCGGAACCACGAGCGGCTGGGGCACGAGCTTCACAGAAAGACTTGGGACGTCGGCCCCGAGCGTCACGACTCGCACTCGCTCGCCCGCCTGTCGCGGCATCCACCAGAACCTCTGCCACTTCGCGTTGGATCGCGTCATCCGTAACCACTGACCACGTAGGCCATTCGGTCGTTAGCGCGGCGCACCTGGGTCGCGCGCCGCGCTCCACCGAGCACCGTAGGTGCACGCAGGACGATCAGGGGGACCGATCGTCTGGGCGAGCAACGGACTCCCACGCTCTCGGCGAGGAAGCCCAGCGCCATCTCAACCGCTTCCCCTGGTGGCACTTCGACGTCGGGCGGATCAAGATCGGGCTGGAACGTGCTCACCAATCGCGAAATACCGGTACCCAGAGCGTCGAAGAAAACGCTCACCCTCGCGCCCCGAACCGATGCAGCGGCGCTCGTGCCCGTGTGTACTTCTGTTCGAAAGCCAGTGCCGTCTTCCGGGCGTGCTCGTTGTCCATCGGGTCGAGGCGGTCTCGAGCCCGATCGACGCCCAGCAGTTCGCCGACGTCGTCGCCCCCGATCCACTCACGAATGAGCCGCTCTCGTTCGGCGTAGGCTCGGCGAGAAACGGAAGCGGGACCGGTCGACCTGCCGAGCGAGCGATCCAGGCTCGCGCGAACCAACTCAGCGGGATCGGGACGGGTGGATCCCACTCCACGATGCGCACGTTGTCACTCCGTGCGGTCCGAGACCGGGGGGGGGCAAAGCGTGTGCCGGTATTGCAGCTGAGATCGAGCTCAGCGCCAAAGTCGCCGCGACAGAACCGCGCAGCACCACCCCAGTTACGCGCATGAACCACATCTTAGCCGGGCGCACACGATTCGCAATGTGGGTTTCTGCGCACACGCAAGGAGACCCGACGCTCGCTACTTCTGATGGCGCCGCTACTCACGCAAGCGTCGGGGAGAAGTCGCGCTGCTCAGATGCCCCAGCGGGAGCCGCGCTTCGCGAATCTCGTTCACTGCCGTCGGCGGCGATTCCCGCTCGAGGGCGCGAAGGCGAGCGAGCTTGCCCTCGAGGCCGTCGTCGCGCTTCACCATGGCGGCGAGTGTCGCACGCCGGTCACGGCGTGGTCCGCCCTTCACAGGAGTTGCTCGACGTCAGAACCGACCGCCGAAGAATCCGACTGCCCCACCGGGAACCGGGGCCAAGCCGAGACTTGGTGGCTGATGAACGGGGATGCGCGGCTCTGCGTCGGCGAAAACAGCGTCGACCGTTCCGGCCAGGAGCAGGACCGACACGCCGAGCCCGACGGCTTCGGCGCAGCTCGTCTGCTCGTGCCCCTGCTCATCGCGGTAGTCGTGAACCCCGGACACGAAAGCGGGCCGCGCCGCCCACCGCGCCCGCCACCCGGAGCCCAAGGCTGCCGAGGGCTCGAAGTCCTTGCCCGTGACTCGCGTGTACGATGGGGCCACCCAGTGCGTAGGTGCCGAGAGCAGCCCAAAGCTGTCCGGGGCGTTCGCCATCGGCGGTGAGGAAGAGGGTGAGTCCAACCCCATCCGCAATCAGGACCTGCCAACCGTACCAGTAGCTCGGGCCCAAGGCGTAGCGCGGCTCGGGCGCCGTCGTGGCCATGCCCGGGTTCGGTTCGCGCGTGTCGAGACGCCCCTCCCGCGGCTCGGCGTGGGCGATGGCGGCCGGCGCGAGCACCACGGCGAGCGGCGAGAACCAACGGGAGAAGCGCGCCCAGCCCATGGAACACGGCTGGCTTGCAAGACCAGTACCCGGCTCGACGAGCGGGCCGTTGATCGCCGTCAAGTCGCCTGGTTGCTCCTGCCCATTGCCTGCCGCTCAGTGCGAGGGGTTACTCTTCAGCCGCTTGGCTATGGTGAAGTTCGCGTGCGCTTTGTCTCTGCTTCTGCTGGCTGGGTGCGCCGAGGTGGCGCCCTATCAGCGCGCGCGCCTGGCGCACCCGACCATGGACCCGGGCGACGATACGGTGCTCGGGCGCGACTACGTGCTGGCGGTGCAGGAGGGGGCCATGGGTGGAACGGTGGCCGCCTCGAGCGGGTGTGGGTGCAACTGAGAGCGCTCGGTGTCTCCTCGGTGCTCACGCTGACCGCGCTCGAGGCACACGCCGAACCCTCGAGCGTGCGTTGGCAGTCGACCGGCGAGCTCAGCGTGTATCACGACAGCGATGCGATCACGGCGGTGACGCCGTCCGTACGCGCCGAGGTCCGAGATCCGCTCGTAGGTTGGTCCGCGAGCGGCAGCTATCTCGTGGACGTCATCTCGGCGGCCAGCGTCGACATCGTTTCGAGCGCGAGCCCTCACTGGCAGGAGGTGCGCCATGCCGGCGCGCTCGGTGCGAACTACGAGCACGGCGAGTTCGCTCTCGGCGCAAACGGGTCGGCATCCTACGAACCGGACTACCTCTCACTGGTCGGTGGCCTGGTCGGCTCCCTCGAGCTTGCTCGCAAGAACGCGAAGCTCGAGATGGGCTTGAGCTATGGGCACGACACCGCGGGACGTACCGGCACGCCCTTCTCGGTGTATTCCCTGGGCCTCGACCGCTACACGCTCGGCGCGGGTCTCGAGCTCGTGCTCGATCGCGCCACCACGTTCAGCCCCGCTTTCGACGCCATCTTCGAGAGTGGGCGCCAGGAGAAGCCCTATCGTTATCTTCCGCTCTTCGACGCCGCCGTCGCGCCCAACGTAGCGGCGGGAGCTTCGGGCGAAGAAGTGAACGCTCTGCGGCTGCCCGGCCGCGTCGCCGAGCACACACCGGACTCGCGCTTCCGCTGGGTTCTCGCAGGCCGGCTCGCGCATCGCTTCCAGCGATCGACTCTCGTGCTCGACGACCGACTCTACCGTGACAGTTGGGGCCTCACGGCTTCGACGTCGAACCTGCGTTGGGTGCTCGAGCTCGGCAATCGCTTTTCCATCTGGCCCCACGCGCGCTTCCACGTGCAGTCGGGCGTGTCGTTCTGGCGGCACGCCTACGTGGGCGAAATCACGAGCGGCACGACGGACGTTCCGGTGAACCGCACCGGCGATCGCGAACAGAGCCCCCTTTGGACGGCCACGCTCGGCCCCGGACTGCGTTGGGACTTCGGCGACGCCGATCCGCGCGACTACAGCCTCGTGCTCGAAGGCGACGCAGCGTACACGCGCTATCGAGACGCGCTCTACATCGATCACCGCTGGTCGTGGCTCGCTGTGATCCAGCTCGCAAGGAGGTTCCAGTGAGAGTCGGAGTCGGCGGAGCGCTCGCGGTCGCGCTGGCACTCCTCCTGGCGTGCGCGTGCACTGACCCGGTCCACTCCGATCGCGTCGACGCGCTCGGTGGCGAGCTACCGGGAACTCACCCCGGCCCCGACCATCGTCCGGGCCAGCCCTGCACGTATTGCCATGGCGGCCAGGGCCCGGCCGGGCCCGTGTTCGATCTCGCGGGCACCGTGTTCCTCGAACCCCTAGGCGACGCGTTCGGCGTGGAAGGCGCCGAGGTCGAGCTCATGGATCGGACTGGAAAAATCGTGGGCGCGGGCACGAACCGTTCGGGAAACTTTTTCTTTCGGGACGGAGAGCTCGGGCTCGAGTTCCCGCTGCGCACGCGAATCCGCTACGGGGGTGGCGACTTCATCGAAATGACGACGCCCATCTTCCGCGCGCGCTCGTGCGGCGAGTGCCACTCGGGGGCCGGGCCCGAATCCGTGCCGCGCATCTTCGTCCAGGGGACGCCATGACCCGCTTGTCGCGTTTCCTGTGGGTGGTGCTGGTCGGTGCGAGCTCCGCTTGCTCGCCGCCCGAGAAGGACGCGCGCGAGACCTTCCGCACGCCGGACGAAGCGGCCTTCGCACGAGTGAGCGCGGTACTCGAGGCCCGCTGCGGCTCCCTCGACTGTCACGGACAGATGGGGCGGAGCCTGCGCATCTTCGGTCGCAATGGCCTCCGCGCGTCTCGTGACGACGTGAGCGGGGCAGACGCGGGCGTTCCGACGAGGCCCGAAGAGGAGCTCGCCAACTACGCTTCCGTGGTCGCCCTCGAACCCGAAATCTTGGATCGCGTCGTGGTCGAGGGCGGCAAGAGCCCCGAACGTCTCACGCTGGTCCGCAAGGCGCGCGGGAGCGAGCACCACAAGGGGGGACGAGCCTGGGAAGAAGGCGGCGCCGCCGATCGCTGCTTCGTGTCGTGGCTTCGAGGCAAGGTGGACACGGCGGCCTGCGAGCAAGGCAAGGAGCTCGGCTTTCTGCCATGGCCTTGAGGGTCACGCACCTCGCTCGTGTCTTGGCCATCGTGTGTGCCGCGCCAGCTCTCCACGCCGAGCCGACCGAGCGTCATCACATCGAGCTCTCTGCCGCAGGAGGTCCCGCGTTTCCGCGCTGTACGCGCGCGTGCTCCGACGTGAAGACCGGATACGCCTTCGGCGCGAACGCTCGCTTCCGCGTTTCGCGATCCTGGGCCATGGGTGCGCGCTTGGAGCGCGGCTGGTTCCCTTGGTCGCCGGCGGGTGCCTCCGACCAACACGCGACGACCACGCTCGCGGCGGTCGGCTTTCGTTATCACGCCTTCCGTTTCGATCGAGTCGATCCGTACCTCGAGCTCGACGCCGGCAGCATGAGCGTGGGAGCGACCGGGGAGCACGACCCGGCCCCGCGAACGTTCGTCGCCCTGGTCCCCGCCGTGGGTGTCGATGTCTACGCGATGTCCCTCTTCGCGTTGGGCTTGCGCGGCAGCTACGAGTTCGGGCTCGTGAACCAGTCCGGCTACGCCGAGCCGAAGAGCTCCGACGCGCCGGCCTTACCGGGCATTGCCGGGGTCGGGACGTTGTCTCTGGTCGTGACGTTCGGCGTGGGGCCGCGACTCGTCCGCTGAGCGCGCAGAGCGCGTCACTTCTGCACGAGGATGAGCGGCGAGCTCGTGAGTGCGAGGGTGATCTTGCCCGAAGTCGGCGCGTGCTCTTCGCTCGCGCCCGTCAGCGCATGGTCCCACGCGTGGGAGAGCCAGCTCGCGCTCGTGACGAGCGAGTAGCTTGCACTCGCACTCTCACTGGTCCCTTGGGCTTTGGCCCAGAGCACGAGCCCGGGTTTGCCGCTGGCGGTCGAAAGTGCGACGCCGCCCACGTCCGCAGGCAGAGCGAGGGCGGCGTCGGCCTGGGCGTCGAACTTCGCGCCGGCGAGGAGCTTCTTCAAGGTGGCGTAGGCCACGCCGGTCTCGGTGCGCTTGGCCTGCGCCGGCGCGCTGATGGCGGCGAGGTCCTCGTACAGGCCCATGAACGCGAAGGCATCCGTGCTGGCGCCGGGCAGGGCCGCGTCGCTGAGCACGAACCAGTCGATGCCGTGAACGCCCGCGCGCTGCGCCGACGCCATGACCTTGACGAGGTAGCTTCGGGCGTACTCCGAGCCGCTCGGCGTGCCGCTCACGACCACGTGCGAGGCGCCGGACTCGGTGACCTCGAAGCCGACCACGCTCTTCTTCGCTTGGTCGAGCTCGGCCTGCATCTTCGCGTGCTGATCCAGGAAGCCTTGGACGCCTGCGTCGGAGCTTCCGGGGGTGAAGTTCGGGTAGTAGTGGGTGGACAGCACGTCGAAATAGGCGCCGCCCTTCTCGGGGTGCGCGCCGTCCACGCTGCCGTCCTGTGGGTTGTCGGTGTAGCGGAGGAGCGCCCCCAAGAACGCGGGGTAGCCGAGCCCGCCCGTGGCGATCTTGGCATCGGGATCGGCGAGCTTGGCCGCCACGCTCGAGACGCGGAGCAGCCGAACGTATTCGTAGATCGAGCCGTTGAATCGCGGGAGATCCTTGGCAAGGGGCGGGCTCGTCGACCACGTGCTCGTGACCTTGTAGTCCGAGACCCAATCCGGCTCGTTCCAGATCTCCCAGACTTTGATCCAGGTCTTGTACTGGCTCACGGTGTCGAACACGTACTTCGCCCAGTAGTTGTCGGGGTTCACCTGACCCGTCGCGAGCGTGATGGGTTCGTAGAGGTTCTTCGGGAGGTAGTACACGAGCTCCCAGTCCGCCGCGCTCGCGGGCGCCGTGGAGTGGGCGCGGATGGGGCTCGTCAGGAAGGCCACTTGAGCCTTCATGCCGACGCTCGCGTAGTGCTGCATGTCCGAGACTTCGATGTCGTAGCCCCACTTGTCGAGGTGCGCCTCGGGCAGACTGATACGCTGGCTGTCGCATCCAGCAGCGGCTTCCAGGTCGGCCTGTACGTCGTCGCCGAATGCGGGGTTCCGGTGTCCCCCGTTGATTCCGTAGCGAAAGGTCGGGCCGAGGGTGCCGCCGCCAGTGCCGGAGCCGCCGCCCGCTCCCGCGCCCGCGGTTCCGCCGCTCCCACTCACGCCTCCGGTCGCGCTCCCTCCGCTCCCCGAAGCGCCCCCCGCGCCGGAGGCTCCACCCGTGCCCTTGCTCTCGGACCCGTCGTCGGAGCAGGCGAAGCTCATGCATGCGGTGAGCACGAAAGCGAGCGAAGGGCGCATTTTCAGCCTTTCAGCACGGAGGCCACGAGAAGCCAAGTCTCCGAGCATGCGCTAGACTGCGCCGGCCTTCCTTCCGATGACAACGCGCACCTTGGCTCGAGAGATCTCCTCGCTCGGCGTGCTCGTCTGCGCGCTCGCGTGCGCCGCTTGCGGCTCCGACGATCCGAGCCCGACACCGGAGCGCGGTTGGCACGAAGCGTTCGACGCCAGCGAAACGGGTTGGCTCCTTTCCACCTGGGGGCCGTCGCGAAACGACCAATACGCGGTCGGGGGGACCGAAGCCGAGGGTCGCGTCGAGCACTACGACGGCAAGAGCTGGTCCCGCCTCGAGCTCGGCGTATCGACGCCACTCCTGAACTGGGTACATGGCTTCGGTTCGGACGACGTGACCATCGTCGGCAACGCGGGCACGGTCCTTCATCTCTCGAACGGCGTGTGGACGAAGCAGACCACGCCCACCGACCAGAACCTCTGGGGCGTGTGGGGAGCGACGCCGAACGATCTCTGGAGCGTCGGGGGCAGCGGCAAGAACGAAGGCGATGCCACCGTCCTCCACTTCGATGGCACGACGTGGACCCAGGTCACGCTCCCGAAGTTGGCGAAGGCCGGCGTGATGGCGTTTTTCAAGGTCTGGGGGACGAGCGCCGACAACGTCTACGTGGTGGGACAAGCCGGAGCGGTGCTGCACTACGACGGCACGAGCTGGAAGGAAGAGCTCGTGGGCGCCAGCAGTGATCTGATCGCGGTTTGGGGCACGGGCCCCAGCGACGTCGTGGCGGTCGGCGGCCGTGCCATCGGCAGCGTCAGCCGCTGGGACGGGAGCTCGTGGCACACCGAGTCGCTCGGGCCCCTGCCGGGCTTGAACGGCGTCTGGACCCGAAAGCCCGGAACCGTACACGTGGTCGGCGTCGCGGGAACGCTGGGTGTGCTGCACACCGCGGACTGGTCGTTCGTCGATCACTCGCGGCCGATCGACCTGGACGTCCACGGCGTGTTCGCTAGCGACGGCGGACCGCTCGTGGCCGTGGGTGGGAACTTTGCCGGGGCGGTGCCGCCGTATCGCGGAATTGCGCTCGAGAGGAGGCTCGAAAGTGACGAGTAGCGCTGTGAGGGTTGGACTGATTCTGGGGGTGCTCGGCACGCTGGGTTGCAGCGACGGGGAGGAAGGCGGACAAGCGCCGCCTCCGACCATCGCCAAGGGGATCTTCGCGCCGCTCGGAGAGCCGCTGCCTTCGGCGACGCCGGAGCAGCTCGAGACGTTCGCGCGGGGCAAAGAAGTCCAGGCGCGGCGCTTCGTGCCCGACACCGGTCTCGGCCCGAACTTCAACGTGACGGCGTGCGGCCACTGTCACGAGAAACCGGTGGCCGGGGGCAGCGCAGGGCGCTACCGAAACTTCCTCTTGGTCGGTCAGGCCCTGCCCGATGGGTCGTTCCAGACGACGGGCGTCAACGGTATCCAAGATCAGTTCACGCTCGGCCCCGAGGGCCGCGTGTCGGACGCCGAGAACACGAACCGCAGCGCGCTCCGCAATCCGATCCCGTTCTTCGGTGTCGGCTTGATGGCGGAGCTCGATGGAGAAGAGATCCTGAAGAACGCGGATCCCGACGATTCCGACGGCGACGGCGTGAGCGGTCGTCCCAACTACGACAAGGGCTTCGTCGGTCGCTTCGGCCGAAAATCCCAGACCGTGTCCATCGAGGGGTTCATCCGCGGTCCGCTGTTCAACCACGCCGGCATCACGTCGGATCCGCTCTCCGAGGAGCTCAAGGCGAAGCTGCCCGTGCCTTCGGCCAGCCCCACCACGGGACAGAACACCAAGAGCGACTCGCTCGGCTCCGTCCAGCTCGCCCAGGCAGCTGCCCCGGCAGCCCCCACCGTGGACAAAGACCCGGTGCCGGATCCCGAGCTCGCTCCGACCGACCTGTTCGACCTCGTCAGCTTCTCCATGCTGCTGGCGGCACCGGCTCCCGACGAGCCCACCGCCCAGACCGAACACGGTCAATCCCTGTTCGAGCAGGCGGGCTGCCAGACCTGTCACGTCCCCACCCTGCGTTCGAAGCGTGGGCTCATCCCAATCTATTCCGACCTCTTGCTCCACGACATGGGCCCCGAGCGCGCGGACGGCATTCGCATGGGCGATGCGACCGAAAGCGAGTTCCGCACCCAGCCGCTCTGGGGCGTCGTCGCCGTCGCGCCGTATCTTCACGATGGCGCTGCCGACACCTTGGACGAGGCCATTCGTCTCCACGGCGGTGAGGCCGAGAGCTCACGCAAGGCGTACGAAGCACTGAGCGAGACGGAACGAGACGACATCGTCGCATTCTTGAGCTCGCTGGGCGGCGCCACGCAGCGGTCCGAAGGGCTCTTGCCTCCGCAGGCGCCCGTCCCCGAAGCTGCCGCCTATGGCGGCCCCGATCGCAAACTCGATGCGGGCGAGCTCGCCAAGTACATTTCGGGTCGCGGCGTGTTCGATCGCGACTTCCGAGTGAAGCAAGGCGTCGGCCCCAAGTTCAACGGCGACTCCTGCCGGGCCTGCCACTTCGACCCCGTGATCGGCGGCGCTGGACCGAGCGACGTGGACGTGACGCGCCAGGGCAGCGTCGACATCGCCGGCAACTACGTCGAGCCCGCGGCTGGCACGATGGTCCACCACCAGAGCCTCTCGCCCGCACGCCCCACCACCGACCCGAAAGCGGGCTACTTCGAGCTCCGGCAGACTCCGCCGGTGTTCGGTCTCGGCCTCATCGATCGGATCCCCGATGCGACCATCCTCGCGCTCGAAGACCCGAACGACACCGATGGGGACGGCATTCGCGGCATCGCCCACGTGCTCGACGACGGACGCATCGGGCGGCTCGGCTGGAAGGCCAACGTGCCCTCGCTCGCCGAATTCGCGCGCGACGGGCTCACCAACGAGCTCGGGATGTCGGTGCCCGATCAAGCGGGCCTCACCTTCGGCAGCGGGACGGACTCGGACGGTGTCGCGGATCCGGAAATGGCGCTGAGCGACGTCGAGGCGCTGGTGTTCTTCATGCAACACCTGGCGCCCCCGCCGCGCTCGTCTAAGAACGCTGCGCTCGAGAGCCAGGGCGAGAAGCTCTTCACCCAGGTGGACTGTGGAAAGTGCCACGTGCCCACGCTCGAAACGAGCGACAAGGTGAAAGCCAACTTGTACAGCGACCTGCTGCTCCACGAAGTGCTGCCCGCAGGACAGAAGGGCATCGTGGTCGGCAAGGCGTCGATGAGGGCGTTCCGTACATCACCCCTCTGGGGTCTGGCAAAGACCGCGCCTTACATGCACAACGGCCGCGCGTTCAGCGTCGCGGACGCCATCGTGGCCCACGACGGAGAAGCCAAGCCCTCGCGCCAGAAGTACGAGGCGCTCTCGGCTTCGGACCGCGAAGCACTCATCGCGTTCCTCGAATCGCTGTGAGGCGCTGCCTTCTCATCGCTGCCGCGCTGTCGCTCTGGGCTTGCTCGGCCGACGATGAGGCTTGCGCGGGAACCCAGGTGCGGGTCACGAGCGCAAGCACCGGTCGCGTACTCGTCGACGTCTGCGCGGAGCAAGCGGACACCGAAGCGGAGCGCTTGCAGGGGCTCGCGGGAAAGAGCGGGCTCGACTCATCCCACGGAATGCTCCTCACCTTTCCCGTGGAAGGTGAGGTGTGCATCCAGAATGGGAGCGTGAGCTTTCCCATCGACGTCGTGTACGCAGCGAGCGATGGGAACGTGGTCGCCGTCGAGCGTGATGTTGCCGGGGGCGACGCGACTCCGCGTTGTCACCCGGGGACCCGGCGGGTCCTCGAGGTCGCGCGGTCGGTGGCGGATCCGGTCTCGGTGGGCGACCAACTGCGTGCGCGCTGACGCGCGCGTGGTTGCAGCTGATTTCCGCTCGTCCCCCTCGCGAAAATGCTTCGCACGCGGAGCGCGGGGACGTTTGGTATTTCGGGCCGCATGTCGCTCCGCATTCCGCTGTTCACGCTAGCCGTACTCTCCTCGACGTCGCTGGCGAGCGCCCAGGGGGAAGCCCCGCCGCCGGCCCCGCCGCCTGGCGCCGCCGAGCCTGCTGCGCCCGCGACTCCACCTCCGCCCCCGCCTCCAGCCGCTGCTGCCCCCGCCCAGCCTGCGCCCGCGCCCGCGCCAGCGCCTGGCTACGGAGCCCAGCCGGGACCTGGCGCGCAGGCCTGGGCTCCGGCCGCGGCGCCACCTCCTTCAGCGGGAGGGCACACGCACGACGGATTCTACCTGCGCCTCGGCATCGGCGTCGGGAGCTACAGCGGAGAGAGCAAACCCGATGGCGGTGGTTACACCATCGACGTCAGCGGCGTCGGGCCGTCGGTCGAGATTGCACTGGGCGGCACGGTCGCTCCGGGTGTCGTCATCGGCGGTGGCATCTACGGCTCGACCATCCCGACACCGAAATACGAGTACCAGAACCTGAGCGAAGACGGCGGCCAAGCCGTCGGCTCCATGCTCGGACCGTTCGTCGACTGGTACTTCGACCCCCACGGCGGATTCCACGCCCAAGCGGCCCTCGGTTACACCGCCATCTCGGCGGCCAAGGGCGACAACTACCCCGGGGAGGACTCCTCGGGCGGCGGCACCGGTGTGATGGCCGGCGTCGGCTACGAAGCTTGGGTGGGTGAAGAGTGGGGCGTCGGCGGGCTCGCCCGCGTCCACTACTTCTCTGGTGAAGTCGAAGGCGACGACTCGGGAAACAAGTCCGACGTCTCTGGCACCGTGCTGTCGATCTTGTTCACCGCGACCTTGCACTGAGGTCTGGTTTTCCCCTGTCCGGTCGAGCGGACGACGTGTCCGCCGAACCATTCAGGACGGAGCGCAGCGTCACGGGAATTTGCGCCAACTTCTCGGTGCGAAGCCCTGGCACTCCGCTTGCAGCTTGGGATGCAAGCTCAAAGGAGAACCGTGACATGAAAACCCCGATCCTCGTCCTTGGCATCGCGCTCGCACTCACGACCTTCGGCTGTTCATCGAACCCATCGAACACATCCCAGTCGAAGCTCGAGACCCAGGGCGCTCCGGATGGCGAGGATGCGACCGAGTCGTCGGCGCCGGTTTGTGTCGCGGCGCGCGAGATGGACGACGCGTGCGAGGCCGAGTACGGCGAAGACGCCGCGGAGTGTGCGGCCTTCGATCAGATGGACGAAGCTTGCGAGGCTGGAACTTTGGCTGATGAATGCCGGGCCGCCGAGTCGCTCGACGACGCCTGCGAAGCGCTCTACGGCGACGACGCGCCCCAATGCGCGGAAAGCGACGCCCTCGACGAGGCGTGCGAAGCCGGGGCCGGGGTCGACTGAGCTCGCTCGTTGCGTCCGATGTCGTTTGCGGCGAGCACGCGCAGACGATCGACCGGGCCCCCTACCAGGCGGGAGTGCTTTCGCGCCCCCGCCCGGTAGGCGGCATTCTGCGAGAAATCGGGAAACGGGGGCCGGGTTCAGTAGACCCAGAGGATGGTGAACGCCGTGTCGGCCGCCGCGCCTGCCGAGGTGTAGCAGCGGACGTTGGCGGTGGTGTCACCCCAGAACAAGATGTTGCAGTGATTCGACGTTGGCGTGCCTTGTCCGCCGTACGCAGTCACCTGAACGTGACCGCCGGCCGTCGCAGAGAGACTCGGAAACGTAACCGCGTAGATGCCCGCCCCAGTTCGCGTGCTGGTCGGGCCCGCGCCCGCCGGATTGTATGAATACGTGGATTGGAGGGCGCAGTTTGGTGTGGCGCTCGCCGCGCAGCTGCCATCCACCCAGGCGTAGGCAATACGCCCTTGCGGTGTGTTCGCGAACGCGCCCGTCGCAGGCTTGTTTGCTTTGGTTCCGATGGCGGTTTCCAGACCGTCGACGAAGGTCTTGATCGCCGAAAAGTTCGCGTTCATGTCCGCCGCTTTGATCGGCGTGCCAGCGGTGAAGCTGTTCGGGATGTTCACTGCGGCGAGCAGCGATGCGGGAACGAACACGGCGCCGAGCGCCACCAACCACTTCCAAGAGCTCTTCAACATCTTCATCTCTCCTATTGCCACACGCACTGATCCCAATTCGTCTGATCCCAGATCCCCAGCGGCAGTCCGCCGGTACCTCCGGTGCCTCCGGTAGCGCCGCCTGTGCCTCCGGTAGCGCCGCCTGTGCCTCCGGTAGCGCCGCCAGTGCCTCCGGTAGCGCCGCCAGTGCCTCCGGTAGCGCCGCCTGTGCCTCCGGTAGCGCCGCCAGTGCCTCCGGTAGCGCCGCCAGTGCCTCCGGTAGCGCCGCCAGTGCCTCCGGTAGCGCCGCCAGTGCCGCCGCTACCCGAAGCACCACCAGCGCCTCCGCTGCCTGAAGCGCCGCCAGTGCCGCCGCTGCCCGAAGCACCACCGGTGCCTCCGCTGCCAGACGCGCCGCCGGTCGAGCCACCCGTGCCCGACGAGCCTCCCGCGCCACCGCTAGAGCCTCCCGTACCGGAGCTCCCGCCGGTCGAGCCACCGGCTCCGCCAGTGCCTCCGCCGCCGGTTCCGCCGGTCTCGGACGAGTCGTCGCCCCCGCACCCGGCGAGCAAGAGCGCTCCTCCGAGGGCGGCAGTCGCGACCCAGTGCCATCTGCGTCTCCTCATCCGTGACCTCCGTTCGAATGCGCTGCTCGCCGAAACGGGCGTACACAGCGCACCGAACGGCGACCTGACCACGAGGGACGCTCGGCGAGGAATGGAAAGAAGTACTCACGTCGCGCGCGGCTCGAAGCCCGGTCGGCCAGATACATGGAAAGAACTACTCATGGCTCGACGCCACCGGGCTTCGCTATCCTCCACCGAGTGGCGCACGTGGCGAAGCTCACCCGCCCCGTCGACATCATCGAGACGGGCTACGAGCTCCGCCACTCTCAGAAAGATTGGCTCACACAAATCGCACGCGCCGCAGCTCCCGACCTCGACTGCGGAAGCGGTGTCTTCGCCTTCGTCTCGCGGATCACGGAAGACGGGCTGCCGCTGGTCTCACCGGTGGGGGCCGTTGGCGTCGACAAGGCACTGATCGGCCGACTCGAGCAGGTGAACGCTGCTCCCCCAGCTGGGGTCGCGGACTACGTGCGACAGCGGACGGTGTCGTTCGACAGCTTCTCCCGCGTCTTTGGTCGGGCATCGAAAGGCGTGCGGGAGATGCGAAGCACGGCCAAGGTCGGCGATAGCGTGGCAGGGCTGGCCCAGGACGGCGAAAACGACGTGCTTCAGCTCATCGCCACTGCGGAGCATCCGGTGAACGTCCACCCGAAGAGCCGCCGCGCGTGGCAGCGCGTCATGTTGCACTTGGCCGCGGCGCTCCGTTTGCGGAAGCACGCTGCCGCACCGGTGGCGATTCTCACCCCTTCAGGGAAGGTGGTGCACGCCGAAGGTCCGGCGCAGGCTCGTTCGGTTCGCGAGGCGTTGGTCGCAGCCGTGTCCGCCATGGAGCGCGCGCGCACCGGGCGCGTGCGGCGGGACCCGGAGGAGGCGCTCCGGCTCTGGCGTGGGTTGGTCTCGGGGCAGTGGTCCCTCGTGGACCACTTCGAGTGGCAGGGCCAACGCTTCCTGGCGGCACGCGAGAACGCCCCTCACGCAGGCGACCCGCGCGGGCTCTCCGAGTTCGAAGACGCGTGCCTCCACTACTACCTCCGGAACGCCTCCACCGACGAGATCGCATTTGCGCTCGGTCGCTCGCCTGCCACGGTGGGCAAGGCTCTCTCGGGTGTCGCGCGCCGCCTCGGGTTCCCCTCGCGCGCGCTCTTGAAGCGCGTGGGCGAGCAGGCGGTGCTCGACCGACTCAGTGTGCGCCTGGGCTCCGAAAGCGTCGACGTGGTCGTGCTCGGGGGCTTGGCGATCCACTCCGGCTGGCGCGACGTGCTCGGCACCACGGTGTTGGAAGTGGCTGCCCTTGCCGCGAGCGGACTCAGCGACGCCGAGATCGCGGCTCGCCGCGGGCGCTCGGAACGCACGATTTCGAATCAGCTCGCGCGTGCGTACCGCATGCTCGGCGTTGGCGGGCGCTCCGACCTGGCTCGAGGTCTCGCTGCGCCGCCTTCGTCGAGGCCGGCCTGAGTACCATTGGCGTTCAGTTCCAATACTGCGAGTAGCTCGGGAAGCAGGCGTGGACGGCATTGCCGGCGATGACCCCCGTACGGTCGGGCCACGGAAGGCAGGTGCTCCCTGCGTTGGTGTCGAGCTTCAGGCAGTCTTGCGTGGAAGCGATCACGCCGTTGACCTTCGCGCCGGTATCGGCAGAAAAGAAGCCGGAACCGGAGTCGCCGTGGGTCGTGTTGTAACCGAGCCCGGCATAGTTGATTTCGACGTTGCTGTTGGCCGAATACCCACTGGCGCAGAAGCGAGCGCTCGAATACGAACTGCCGCGCCAGAGGAACGTCAAGTAGAAGCGCGTGTCGCAGAGCAAGCTGAGGGGCGACGCACACAGCACGCTGTTCAGCATGCCGCTTCCCTTGCGCAAGTTCGCGTTGGTGACGCCGCGGGCGCTCGAGAC
Source organism: Polyangiaceae bacterium (assembly GCA_046351435.1). Lineage (GTDB taxonomy): Bacteria > Myxococcota_A > Polyangia > Polyangiales > Polyangiaceae > JADJKB01. The sequence continues at coordinate 9,884 of JAXLYN010000081.1, read as the reverse complement.
CATGCTCGCACCCGACATGTGCAGGATCGCCACGTCGTCTGCGCACGTAGGGTCTTCCCAGGGGCCCCCGCTCTTGGTCGTGTCGACGTCGTAAAGCGCGCCATCGCCGCAGCGCACGGCGATGTCGCCCCACGACTTGCCGCTCGTCACGGCCTGACCGTAGATGTTCGTGGTCGCCGACTTGCTGGCGTCGATCCAGTCGAGCACGACGCCGCAGTGCTGCGCGGTGAGCAGGCCCCAGCTGCTGGTCCCGGTCTTGACGGCCGTTCCGGAGCACACTTTGAAGCCGCCGTTGTCATGGGTCGAAGCTCCTGCGTGGAGTTTCGAACCGGGACGGATCACGATCTCGCAGATGGCTTTGTGCAGGCTCGGGTTGCCTGTGGCGGGCGACACGCACCAGGTATCGGCCGGCGGCAGCGTGCCGTCGGCTTTGCCGGATGCTCCGCCCTGCCCGCTGGTCGGATCGTCGCCCGGGTCTTCCGCCGACGAGTCCGCCTCGGGGCCGCAAGCCGCGAGCGCGGAGAGCGCGAGTGACGCGAGCAGGGAGAGGGTGGTGGAGCGGGGGAGTGCCATGCTGCGAGGTTCGCTCGCATCGACCCCCTGGGTCATTGACCGTCGTGGCCATTGTCCTGACCGGATCGGCCTCGGGAGCCCGCTGGCTCGTGCGCAAGGGCGTAGACCTCCATAGTCCGCTGCTTGCCCCGGATGCTGACCGGCGAAAGTGCGGTGAGGCCGTTCTTGTCGGATAGGCGCGCCACCGTCGCGCCGGAGACGAGGACACACTTCCCCGCGTCTTTGGTCAGCGATTCGAGTCGAGCCGCCGTGTTCACCGCGTCCCCGATCACGGTGAACTCTTGACGCCCCTTCGCGTCACCGATGCTGCCGGCGACCACGTGCCCGGTGTGCACCCCGATGCCTGCCGCGAACGGAGGAAGCGCTTCGGCGGCGCGGGCGACGTTGTGGCGCTCGAGCGCGACCAGCATCTCCCGGGCGCACGCCACGGCGTCGCTGGCGCCGTGATCGGGCGCAGTGTCGGGGTCCAGGCCGAAGACCACGAGCATGCCGTCGCCGATGAACTTGTCGAGCGCTCCGCCATGACGCTTCACGACATCGAGCATCGCAGTGTGGAAGGCGTTGAGCTGTCGCACTACCTCGGTCGGCGGCAGCTCTTCCGCGAAGGCAGTGAAGCCGCGGAGGTCGCTCGCCAAGAGCGTGAGTTCGCGCTCCTCCCCCGCGAGGTTCACCGCTGCGCCTCCAGATTGCACGACGCGTTCGACCAGCGGTGCGGGTACGAAGCGCCGCAAGAGGTGCAGGCGCGCGAATAGTTCGAGGGTCTGGCGTGTGCGCCGCGCCGACGCTACGCCCACGAGTCCGCCGATGAGGATCACCGTCGCCGCCCCGGACTGCCCCGCCTCCGGCCCGCGATGGGTCAGGATCACGGCGTAGAACGCGACGAACGCCACCAGTGCCCCGACGATGGCAGTGAGCCGGCTCGCGCGCAGCATGTTGATGGACATGAGGCCGACCAGCGACGGGCCGAGCACGTACGCCGGGACGATGAACGCGGGGTCGAGGCGCGCCGGTCGGGCGACCAGGAAGACGGCGCTCATGGCGATCACGTCGGCCACGACGGCCGTCAGTGCGAGCCAGGTGGCTCCACCGACGCGTGACACCAGCGCTCGAAGGGCGAGCGCGTAGACGAAGCAACCCGCAAAGTAGAGCGCCGGGGTCCAGCGAGCCGTCGGAGAAGCGTACTGAATGGCGCTGACGAGCAGCGCGACGATGGCAAAGGTGACTACGCGCAGCGTCGCAATCAGTCGCTCCACCTCGTCTCGAGCGAGGCGGAGCGTCTGCTCGACCTCGCGCTCGGCGTGTTCGTTCGACACGCGGGCATCATACCGGGGAGCTTGCCCGTGTGTGGCGGAGCGTCGGTTGAAGTTCGCTCCGCGTTCGGGTTCAATCCCGGCAGACGATGAAACGCGCGCTCTTCACGCTCTTGTGCGTGCTCGGGCCGATGGCGCCCATGTCCTGCGCACGGAGGCAGCCGGTGGATCAGCGAAGCTCGGACGGATCGACGACGACCCCGCCGCTACCGAGCGCAGCCGCTCCAGAGGCGCCAGACGCCAGCGCGGGTCATGTTGGCTATCGGACCGCGCGCGCTGCGCTCGAACGCGCCGAGAACGCCGAGGGTCGACAAGATTTCGAAGGGGCACGGCGCGAGCAGAGCCAGGCGCTCGAAGCGCTCGGCAAGGAATACGCCCCGCCCGAGGTGGACGACGACACGAGCCTCAAGCTCGCGGCCGCCGACGAACTCTGGAACCAGGGCCGACGCGCGGACTCGATCTCGACCCGGATGCGCATGCTGCGCACGAGGCTCGCGCTCTATCGGCAGCGCCATCCGAGCGCCCCTCCCGAACCGCGCGCGCTCGCGCTCGAGCTCGAGGTCAATCACCCCCGCTCGCGCACGGGCGAGCCGCTGAAGCTCGCGCTGACTCTGCGCAACACCGGATCGGTTCCGGTGTTCGTCAACTCGCGCCTGGCGCTCAACTCGTCGCATGCGCCCGACGCGATGCGCGAGGTCGTCATCGACGTGCACGGCCCGGATGGTCAGCTCCGACCTTTCTCGTTCAAGCTCAAGATCGGCCCGGCGGACCGCAATCAGGTGCAAGCCCTCGCGCCGGGCGCCTCGCTTCACAAGGACTACGAGCTAGAAGGGGCGTTCGACCTGTCGACACCCGGTGAGTACCGCCTGAGCGCCCTCTACGCGAGCGCGCCGCTGGCAGACCCGAATGGGGCACCGGTCTGGACCGAGCTCATCTACGGCAAGGAAGTTCGCTTCACGCGGGAGTAGGGTAGGAGGGAGGAAGATCCGACCGCAAGGAAGATCCGACCGAGGGTGAGGGCGCAGACCCCGCGAAGTTCGAGGAAGATCCGACCGAGGGTGAGGGAAAGGAAGATCCGACTGTGGCGAAGATCCGACCGAGGGTGAGGGCGCAGGAAGGAAGATCCGACCGAGGGTGCAGGAAGATCCGACCGAGGGTAAGGAAGATCCGACCGAGGGTGAGGGAGTTGGAAAGGAAGATCCGACCGAGGGTGAGGGAGTAGATCCGACCGCGCGTGGGGAAGATCCGTGGCGAAGATCCGACCGAGGGTGAGGGCGCAGACCCGGGGAGGCAGGAAGATCCGACCGAGGGTGAGGGCGCAGACCCCGCGAAGTTCGCTTCACGCGGGAGTTACGCAGAAGATCCGACCGAGGGTGCGACCGAGATAAAAGGGTGAGGGAAGAGACGTAGGACCGAGCGTGAGGGCGGAACCGCAGAGCCAGCAACGCGAGACGCCGTCGCCTTGAGTCGTGGTGCTCGTCGGGCGGAGCGATCGAGCTACGCGAGCTCGGGTGCCGTGCTGACGCCGTAGCTTTGTTTCAGCTTCCAGGTGCCCGGCGGGAATAGGACCTTGCGCACGCCTTGCTTGAGACGCTCCAGGCTTGCCCGGTAGGCCTCGAGGAACATGTGACGGCAGCGCAGCCAGCGCGCTGCGGCGGAAATGTTGCCGGCCGCGGAGAACAGCGGAAAACGAGAGCCGAATGGCTCCCAGCTTGCACTGCGGGACGTGACCTTGGCACGCATCGCGTGCTCAGCGTTCTTGAACGAGCGGCCGTCGCGCCGGGCAGCCGCGTGCGCTGCCTGAACCTTGTCGTCCACCACCCGCTGGATGGCGCGGCACGCGGCGTCTCGGTCGCCGTAGTCTCTCGACAGCTGGTGCGGAAGTGTGATCGGAAGCTCAACGCTCTCCGGCCACTGCGGATTGTCGGCATCGAGATAGATGTCTGGCCTTCGAACCCTCACCACTAGGAGTCCGATGTCTTTCACGAGAACCCTCGCGCCGGGCCAGGCTCGTGGCGAGCGAACCAGGAAGGCGGTCACGCAGTTGGTGATCACGTAAGCGATCTTGTCGACGATCGACTCGGTCGTCAGCAGCTCCACGTAGCTCATTGCGGTCCGGACTGAAGACCTCTTCCGGCCAGCCTCGATGGCACTTCACCGCGTTGGCCAGCAAGCGGTTCCGCAACTCGAAGAACTTCGGCAGATTGCCCCGCGTATCGGTGAGCACTTCGTGCATGTGGTTGGAAAGCACTTGAACGCAGTGGACCTGGATGCCGAGCTGCAGCGCGATCACAGCCGTGAAGTACCAATACAGCTGCTGCACGGTCCCATCCGGGTCGGGGCGCAGAAGGAAGTGCCGGCGGGCTACTCGCCGCGTTACCAGGTAGGTTCGGTTCGGCAACACCGCTCGCGGTCGGGACATCCTCGCCGCAGTGCGAGCTTCGTGCCAGCCACGCTTGGCCGGAAACTCTCGCATTTCGCGCACTGGGGCTGGTGGCGAAGGCCTGGCCAACGGCGGCGGCCGCCACTCGCCCGCCGATGGCATCCGGTCACCCTCGGTCGGATCTTCTCCTGCTCTTGTCACCCTCGGTCGGATCTCCTTGCGGAGTCCGATGTCGTTCACGAGGACTTTCGCGCCCGGCCAGGCTCGTGGCGAGCGGACGAGGAAGGCGGTCACGCAGTTGGTGATCACGTAGGCGATCTTGTCGACGATCGACTCGGTCGTCAGCAGCTCCACGCAGCTCATCGCGGTGCGACTGAAGACCTCTTCCGGCCAGCCTCGATGGCACTTCACCGCGTTGGCCAGCAAGCGGTTCCGCAACTCGAAGAACTTCGGCAGATTGCCCCGCGTATCGGTGAGCACTTCGTGCATGTGGTTGGAAAGCACTTGAACGCAGTGGACCTGGATGCCGAGCTGCAGCGCGATCACAGCCGTGAAGTACCAATACAGCTGCTGCACGGTCCCATCCGGGTCGGGGCGCAGAAGGAAGTGCCGGCGGGCTACTCGCCGCGTTACCAGGTAGGTTCGGTTCGGCAACACCGCTCGCGGTCGGGACATCCCTCGCCGCAGTGCGAGCTTCGTGCCAGCCACGCTTGGCCGGAAACTGTCGCATTTTCGCACTGGGGCTGGTGGCGAAGGCCTGGCCAACGGCGGCGGCCGCCACTCGCCCGCCGATGGCATCCGGTCACCCTCGGTCGGATCTTCTCCTCGGTCGGATCTCCTGCCTCGCCCCCGTCGGATCTCCTTCCGGTCACCCTCGGTCGTCGGATCTTTCGTCGGATCTCCTTCCTTCTGGATCTCCTGTGATTGACGAATCGTCCCGGTCACCCTCGGTCGTGATTGACGGCGTGATTGACGAATCGTCCTCTGTGCCGTAGGGCTCGCGCATGCTGTCTCGCGTGCAGGATCGTGCCCTGCTCTTCGCGCTCTCGTGTCTCACGGCGAGCGTGACCGCGCGAGCGGATCTCCCACCACCTCCCGGCCAGACACGTGTCAGCTACTCCTTCCGCGTCGGCGGGAAGTGGGAGGGAGTCGCGCTCGTGGCTTTCCCCATGTACACGTCGGGTGGAGGGCTCGTCGCACGCATCGAAACTGGGAAGGATCTCACGCCCTTCCAAGGCTACACCCCCGGGATCTACGCGATGCGTGCTGGCGACGTCGCGTCGATCTCCGAAACCAAGGACGACGCTGCCGTTCGAAAGCTCCTCGACGAGAAGGCGCGCGTTTGCGTGAAGCAGGTGCCGCGCGTCTTCACCGTGCCGACTTCGACGAAAGTGCACGGTATCGTCGACGTGTTCACCGTCGAAGCGACTCCGGACAAGTGCAGCGCTTCCCTCGAGAAGAGCCTGTATAGGGGCGAACGTGGCGTGGAAGGCGAGGGGAAGATCGACGCGTCGGGGCGCCGCCTGCCGCCGTCGCCCTTCGGCAGCGAGCTCCCGCCCGTGAATGGCATCCCGGCGTCGTCTGCGAGCGCGACACCGGAGCCGAGCCGCTGGAGCGATGGAGCTGCAAGCACGGAGACGCGCGCGACCCCGACGCCCAGCGAATCTCGAGGTGGGTGCGCGGGCTGCGCACTCGGTGGCGTGCGGCCGACGGAGTCGGGCCCGCTGGTCCTGGCCGCGTGGGTCGCGCTCGGTGCGTTGCGGCGGAGCCGGCGTCGAGCACGAGCTGGGTGACCGCGACAGCCTGGGGCACGATGAGGCTTCGACGCGCGACCTCCCCTTGCTCGTCGGCGCTGGGCTCACGCTCGTCGTCGCGTGCGGATCTCGCGCGCGAAGGGCCGCCCGACCCGTGCGCGGGTGCACACCTATCCGATCGGCCCGAGCTCCCGCGTCGAAACCCATGCTTGGAGCGGCAGCTCGTTCCGCTTGCTGTCCCCGTGACACTCGTCAGGCGCTATTGCCCGGACGCCGCCTGAGAATCGCCGTGCACGAGCTTGCCGCCGATGAACGTCGCGGCCACACGCAGGCGCGTGAGGTCATCGGCAGTCGAGAGGTTGCCATCGAGGATCACTGCGTCCGCGCGCTTGCCGAGTTCGAGGCTCCCGCACTCTTGCTCCGAGCTGGCCGCCCGCGCGGCCGAGCGGGTGTAGAACAGGAGCGCCTCGTCCAGCGAGATGGCCTGATCGGGTTCGTGGGCTCGTCCGCGCGCGGTGAGGCGCGTGACCGCGGTGTGCATCGCCAGCAGCGGATCGAAGCCCGCGACCGGGTAGTCCGAGCTTCCGGCTACCAGCACGCCGGCATCCAAGAGCCAGCGCAGCGCCGTGTTGCGGAGCCCCGGTACGCTGGGCGCCGAGGTGAAAGCCGGTAGCCGCAGAAAGCCCGGCTGGGCGACGACGGCGACGCCCTGATCCGCGATGCGACGCGCGAGCACCTGGTCCACGAAGATGGCGTGTTCGAGACGTGGCACTCCAGCGCGCGACAGGTCGGCACCGACGTCGCGATAGCAAGCGAGTGCGAGCTCGACGGCGTCGTTGCCGATGGCGTGGATCGCTACCGAGAAGCCGCGCTCGGCAGCGGTGCGCACGAGATCCCGCGCTTCGTTCGGGTCGTGGATCCGAATGCCGGTGCGGATCTTCTTTCCCAATTTGGGCGCGTCGGGGGCGAGATAGCGGAGGGCGTCGGCCGAGCGCTGCCCCAGCGATTTGACCAGCGCGTTCAACACGAAGCGACCCGCGTCGAGCCAGCCGAGGCACATGGCGCACGCCGGCGCGCCGTCGAAGATCAGCTTCACCGGACCGACCCCGAGGTGGCCGTTCATCTCCCCCGTCACGGGTCCCTCGAGCGCCTCCCAGGGCGGCTCGAGGTAGCCCCGGCTCGACACCGGCATCATCACCGTGGGCACGGTGAGAAGCCCGCGCTGCTCGGCCTCTCGATACAAGGTCACGAGATCGGCTGGCACGGTGGCGTCCACCACCCGCGTGATCCCCGCGGCCACGAGCTCTCGGTGGTGTCGCGCGAGACGCTCCAAGAATCCGTCCGGGTCCCTCGCCACGAGGTTCGCGCGCGCCAGGCTCTCGACGCGGCTCATCCCGCGCTCGATGAGGAGCCCGCTCGGCACGCCGCCTGCGCCGCGAGCGATGACGCCACCAGTAGGATCCGGCGTGTGTCGGTCGATGCCAGCGAGCTCGAGGGCACGTGCGTTGGCGAGAGCACGGTGGCAGCTGTAGTGGAGCGCGAACAGAGGATGGTCTGGGACCGCAGCGTCGAGCTCCGCGCGGGTGGGTGGGCGCCGCTCGGCGAGAAGGAGCTCGTCCCACTCCATCGCCAAGAGCCACTCGCCCGGCGCGAGCTCGCGGGCCCGAGCCTCGAGCACGCGCTGCAAACTCGCGATGTCGCTCACGTCCGGAGGACCGAGACGGACCAGTCCACCGTACAGCGCGACCACGCAAGGGTGCTGGTGTGGATCGATGAAGCCGGGCAGCAGGGTTCGGCCGTCGAGGTCCCACACGTCGTCACACGTCGTCGCTAGCGCCTCCGCCTCATCGCCGAGAGCACGAACGCGTCCGCCCTCGAATGCGATGGCGCGAACGCGCTCGCCCTTCTCGTCGAGCACGCGGACGTCGGCGTTGCAGAGGACTCGGGTGTGCATGCAGGGATTCAGAAGTCGATCCACCGATCCACCGAGGGTCGAGCGGCCTAGGGTCGAGCGGCCTCCGTCGCGAGCGCTGCGTCGTGGGCGACCTTGCTCCTTGCCACGTAGGCGAGCTGGCCACGATCGAACCAGTAGCCGTGGCCCACACAGTGGTCCGCCTTGGTCTCGAGGAGCGCGACCGCGCAAAGCTCGTCCGCAATCGCGCAAAGCTCGTCCGCAAAGCGGCCGCGGCAGCTCTCGCAGCCATGGGCGCGGCCTTCCGGAACGCCGAGCGGCGACAGCTCGCGTGCGCAGCGAGGACGGTTCATGCTTCTCCCTCTCGTCCCCAGGATAGGCCCGTGACCCTGCCGAGTGGAATGGCTTCGGCCCGAAATCGACTCCCGCGGTGGGTGCGCCTCGCCGTCGCCTCGCTACTGTCGATCGGGGTCGCAGCGTGCGAGAGCCGTTCCCCGAGCCCTCCCATGGACGCCGGTAGCGTGGCCGTTTGGTCGGACACCGATCTGGATCAGGCGGTGTCTCTCGCGGCCAAGAGCCCGCTCGTCCGCAAGAGCGCGCCATCCCCGACCACCGCACTCGACGCGCGCGTCCTCGCCGCGCTCACCCGAGGGGACCGCGACGAGCTCTCGCGCCTTGGAACGCCGACGCTCGACACCTCGCTCGCGAGCAAGCTGAAGCAAGACCTCGACCACCTTCGACCGGAGTACCTGCGCAGCACCACCACAGAGAGAGCGTTGGCCGTCGTCTACGGGCTCTCGCTGGTGGAGGATGGCGGCTCGACGGTGGTGCACGAGCTCGTGCTGGTGTACGTAGGTGGGCGCGGCGAGGAGAAGCTCGCTCGCATCGTGAACATCGGCTGGTAGTCATGGACGCGAAACCACATCCGGTTTCCATCGAGCTGCCCGTGCTCTGGGGCGACATGGACGCCCTCGGGCACGTCAACAACGCCGTCTACGCGCGCTGGCTCGAGCAAGCCCGGATCCAGTATTTCCAGCGCGTCGCGCTCCTCGGCATGGGCAGTGTCGGTCCCATCCTCGCGCGCCAAGCCATCGATTTCAGGAAGCCCGTGGCCTATCCCGATCGCGTCACGATCGAGGTGGGAGTGAAACACGTGGGCAATACCTCGGTCGTGCTCGGTTACGAGATCCGGAACAGCGAGGGAGTGGTCGTGGTGGAGGCCGAGAGCGTGATCGTGCTCATCGACTACGCCACGGGCGCGAAGACGCCCGTGAGCCCGGAGCTCCGGGAGCGCATCGACGCCGTGCAAGCGGAGCGCGCGTGAGCCGTTTCCGAGTCGCGCTCGCGATTGGGCTCTCGTCGTGCGCGAGCTCGCCGCCGAGCCCCTCGAGCCCAGCGGTCGTCGCGACGGCCCCGGCGGAGATCAGCGAGCCCGCGAGCGCTGCCGACGCAGGTTCGGACGCGAGTGCGATCCCGGCATCGGGACCGACGGCAGAAGAAGCCAGCACGCCCCCGAGTTGCGAGTGGGTCGGCACGCGCTGTCAGCGAGCTCACCGCTGCGGGCGTCCTGGGCACTCCGTGGGAACTGCGCAGTGCTGGGAGGATTGCCCCGAAGCGCAATGTCCGCGGCGGCCGTGAAGCTCGCGCACATCCGTCACCCGGCGTGCGCGCGTCTGGAAAACGCCGCCAGCTCCCCGAGGTCGTCCAGCGCATGCAGCGCCACTCCACGCCGGGAGAAGCCCGCGCGAAGCCGCTCGGTCATCTCGTCGAACCAAGCGTCTTCGCTCGCGTGCGCGAGCCCGAGCCGTTCGTAGATGGACCCAACGCGCTCCCCGACGTGGAGCCGATCGATGCGCACGACTCGAACCAGGGGAGCCAGCCGTTCCACGAGGCGCTCGGGGTCTTGGGGCAGGATCGGTTGCACCACTGCGAAGGTGTCGAGCCCGGCGCGC
>JAXLYN010000080.1:0-28116 GCA_046351435.1 Polyangiaceae bacterium | reverse complement strand
CGCGCCAAGTGAGCGAGCTTGGATCGCCCGCGACGAAGGCGTGAAGGGCTGCGCCATCGTGCACGAGACCGGCAGGTCCGCGCGGGGCCTGCGCCGTGAGCGACTGGCTCAAGAGAACCGTCTTCGTGACAGCGAGCGCCCCTTGCGTCGTGACGTCGACCAGGGCGGTGTCGAATGGCGCACCGCCGTCTCCCGGGGGCGTGTGGTAGTACGAAACGTAGAAGTGGCCCGCGATGCCCGCGACGGTCACGCCACCGAGCCAGGGCACGACGGGCAGGTCGATCTGGCCATCGTCGAGGAGCTCGCCGAAGTGGCCGCACTGACCGAGGCCACCCGCGTCGGGGATGACGCAGACGTCGACGGTGCAGGCGTCGTTGTCGTCGCACTCGGTGGTCACGCCGGGGGTCGTGCACGTGACGGGTCCTCCGTCCCCATCGTCGGCATCCGACGCGTCCGACCCGGCGGTGCCACCCGTTCCACCGTTGCCTCCGCTGGCCCCGGTGCCCGAGTCACCGGCTTTGCCGCCGGTGCCCGAGCTTCCGCCCACTCCACCGAAGCCGCCCCCGGTGCCACCGCTGCCACCCGACTCCGAGCTCGCGTCCTTGTGGCCGTCGCCGGTCTCGGAGCCGAGCTCGTCGAAGTCGAGGAGGAAGGCACAAGAAACCGAGCCGAGCAGCGCCGATAGAGGCAGCCAGCGAGCGAGCTTCCGCATCGGCGCTTAGCTTAGCGGGACCGTCTCGGCCCGCCAACCAATGTCCATCTGTCGCGCTTCCGCGCGGGGACGGCGCTCGGATAGCATGCGGACTTTCGAGGAGGCCCCCATGAAGATCCGCGCCGCAGTCGCCCACGCCGCCGGCAAGCCGCTCAGCATCGAGACCGTCGACCTCGACGGACCGAAGGCAGGCGAAGTGCTCGTGGAGCTGAAAGCCACTGGCATCTGCCACACCGACGATTTCACGCTGTCCGGCGCCGATCCCGAGGGGCTCTTCCCGGTGATCTTGGGACACGAAGGCGCGGGCGTGGTGGTCGACGTGGGTCCGGGTGTGACGTCAGTCGCCAAAGGGGACCACGTGATTCCCCTCTACACGCCCGAATGCCGCGCCTGCAAATCTTGCTTGAGTCGCAAGACGAACTTGTGCACCGCCATCCGCGCGACCCAAGGCAAGGGTGTCATGCCCGATGGTCAGAGCCGCTTCTCGTTGGGGAAAGAGAAGATCCACCACTACATGGGGTGCTCGACCTTCGCGAGTCACACGGTGTTGCCGGAAATCGCGCTGGCGAAAATCCGCCCCGACGCGCCGTTCGAGAAGGTCTGCTACATCGGCTGCGGCGTCACGACCGGCATCGGCGCCGTGCTCTACACGGCCAAGGTCGAGGCCGGCGCCAACGTCGTGGTGTTCGGTCTCGGCGGCATCGGGCTCAACGTGGTGCAGGGCGCGCGCATGGTCGGCGCCGACAAGATCGTGGGGGTCGACATCAACCCAGCCCGCGAGGCCCTGGCACGGAAATTCGGCCTCACCCACTTCGTGAACCCGAAGGAGCTGGGCACGGACCTCGTGGCTCACTTGGTCGAGCTGACCGACGGTGGGGCAGACTACAGCTTCGAGTGCGTGGGCTCCGTGGAGCTCATGCGCCAGGCCCTCGAGTGCTGCCATCGCGGCTGGGGCCAGAGCGTCATCATCGGCGTCGCCGGAGCCGGCAAGGAGATCGCCACGCGCCCCTTCCAGCTCGTGACCGGACGCGTGTGGAAGGGCAGCGCGTTCGGCGGCGCCCGCGGCCGAACCGACGTGCCCAAGATCGTGGATTGGTACATGCAAGGCAAGATCGACATCGACAGCTTGATCACGCATCAGCTGCCCCTCGAACGCATCAACGACGCCTTCTCCTTGATGCACGAGGGCAAGTCGATCCGAAGCGTGGTGGTGTACTCTTCATGAGCGACTACGAGGTCGTGTCCGAACACCGTTCGTTCGGCGGCGTCCAGGGGTTCTACCAACACGATTCGAAAGCTTGCGCGTCGCGGATGCGCTTCGGCGTGTAATTACCTGGACGCGGTGCGCTGGTGATGCTCGCTTGCTCCGTCGTACTACCTGGCGGGCCTCACCTGCAGCGAGGAGACGTTCGCCATGAAAGGCGGAGCGCAACGCCTCGCGAGCGAGCTCGGACTCGTGCTGGTCACACCGGACACCAGCCCGAGAGCTTTGCGCTTCCCGGGCGACGACGCGAGCTGGGACTTCGGAGTCGGCGCTGGCTTCTACCCGGACGCCACCGAGGGTCCCTGGAGCACGCGCATCGCATGGCGAGCTACGTGGCCGAGGAGCTCCCTGGAGCTGGTGGCCGTACATTCGGCGCCGACCTCGCGCGACAGGGCATCTTCGCCGACCCATGGGCGGCGCTGGTGCGCTCACCCTCGCGCTCAGGAACCCTGCACGCCATCGCTCGGTTTCCGCGCTGGGCTCCGTGTGCGCTCCGATGCGCTGCCCATGGGCGAAAAAGCCTTCTCTCGCTACCTGGGCGCAGATCGCGGAAGCGTGGCGGAGCTACGACGCCACCGAGCTCGTGCAACGGCGACGCCCCGGCACCTGCTCGGGGACCAAGGCGTCGACAAGCTTCGTGGAGCAGCTCCGACCGGAGCTCCTCAGCGCCTGTCGAGGCCGGCCAGTCCTCGAGCTCCGGCGGCACGCGGGCTACGACCACTCCTACTACTTCGTGTCCACGTTCGTTCCCGATCACCTGCGGCACCACGCGCGCGCTCGTCTCGACCAGTTGAAGCGGAGCGCCGTCCGTCGCGCCGAGCAAACGTAGCGTCACTTCTTCGATGGCGTCGAGGGCAGCGCGGACGGGGAGGCATGCTCACGGGGCGCCGGTGAAAAGGCAGGGCCGCAGGCTCCAGGAGACGCCGGCGGCTGCGAGACGATGTCGGGCAGCAGTTCCGGTCGCCCCCGCCCACGACGAGCGGGAGGAGACTGGGGAGACCGCCGAAAACGACGGCGCGCTGCTCTGGCGACCGCCCAGCGCGCGGAGCTCCACTCGTCGTTCTTCGATTTGCCCTTGACCACCAGTGGCAGCACGAGCGCCGCGTGAAGGACAAGGCGACTCCGAACCCTGGAACGCGCAGCCGATGCGCGGGACCCAAGAGGCGCATGCGCGAGAGCCCGTCGTCGACGAACAGTTCGAGCAATCGACGTCGTCGTCGCCGATGAGCTTCACCACCAGCTCACCGTCGAGGAAGTCCCTCGTCGCCATGTGCGAGCACCAAGAGTGCCTTCGAGCGCCTGGTCCGGGCGAGCCAGGGTCGCCATGTGCGCGATCAACTCGAGCGTGCGCCTGCGCGGGCCGGGCTCCGAGAGCGAGCGGGCAGGCGCGAGCGCCGCGCGGATGTCGTCATCCGTATCGCCGAGGCAGCCTTGACTTCGCGAGCTCGCGCACCTCGGCCCCGAGGCTATCACCGCCGGGACGAGGGTGCCGCCCGATGCGAGGCGCTGGCTGCGTCAGCTGAGCGATGCACTTTCTTCACATTCGTGACAGCGAGGGGCAGCGAGCGCTGCTGGCACGCCCCGCGGCCAAGGCCTCAAGGGGCGTGCACGCTTTGCCCTCGGTGGTCCTCCGTCAGCGACAGCTCCGCAAGGAGGCCCGGCGGGCTGAGCGTGGATCCGACTCTTCCTCCTCCTCGCCCGCCACGGCGTCACGAGGGGTACGACGGCTCGCGCCATCTCTCCCCAGCTGGGACCCACTGCGACTTGTGCCCCACCTCGCCCGTCGCAATTTCAACGGCAGCCGATCGAAACGCTGCGCCTCTGACCGCTGTCCGACCCGACTACCGAGCAAGGCTCGAGGCGCTCGCAGCTTGCGGCGCTCGACCCCAACGGTTATTGGCCAGACTTCCCCATGGCTCTCTTCCCAGCGTCACCACGCGCGCTGCTGCTCGGCGGCGATCTCCGCACCCGCGTTCTGCGCCGTCCGCACGAACGCAATACGAGCGCAGTCGCCCGTTCAAGACATCCTGCACCCTCGGCTTGATCTCCAGCTCCACTCCAGAAGAAGTCCGTCCGGGAGTCGCCACCCTGGATCTCCTCGAACGGGTGTCTCCAGCGAACACAAGCTCGTGCTCGATGCCATCGGCTTCGCCCAGGCGCGTGCGCATCGACACGGGCGGAGGCTTCTCCGACTTGCCCCACGAGTACGACGACCGCATCGAGCTCAAGGTCTCCGCCGCGGGTCACCACGGCAAGATCGAGATCGACTACAGCGCCAAGCACCGAAGCGCGGCCTACTCCTCGAGCCCGATGCCGAGGTGGCGGCGTCCGGAGCAGGTGTGCTCGCGTTGCACGAAGATGCCCGGTACTGGTTCCCCTGTCACGACAAGCCCCACGTGAAGACGACGACCGAGCTCCGCGTGCGGGTGAAAGAAGGTTTTCTTTTTTTCCGTGCTCTCCAACGGAGACCTCGTGTTCCAAGACACGCCGAGAGGGCGAGCCCTTGGGTCTACCACTTCAAGATGGCTCACCCGCACCTGAGCTGTCTCGTGACGCTCGTGGCAGGGCGCTTCGATGGAATGACCGGAACGCCGAGCCTGCATATCGCCCGCGCCGGTCTTATCGGCTACCGCCCGGAAAGAAGGCGGACGGGGAGCGAGCCTTCTGCGAAACGCCGCGCATGATCGAGCCTTCAGTCGACTCACCGGGGCATCCCGTACCCGTGGAGCCGTTACTCGCAGGTGGTGGCCGCGACTTCATCTTCGGCGGCATGGAGAACACCACCGCCACCACCATGTACGAGCACATCTTGCTCGATGCGAAAGCAGCGCTCGACGTGGAGGTTTTCACGCGACCTCGGCCCACGAGCTCACCAGTGGTTCGGCGACTACGTGACCTGCCGCGACTGGTCAAGTACACATGGGTGGCCTTAACGAGGGTTTCGCGACGTTCTTCGAGAAGATCGAGCGCCAAGATCGCCTGGGCAAAGACGAGTACCTCTACGGCATCGAAGCCGAGCTCGAGAGCTACCTGTCCGAGGCGGGCAACCGCTACCAGCGAGCCATCGTGTGTCGCGACTACGGCGCGCCCATCGATCTGTTCGACCGGCACTTGTACGAAAAGGGCTGCCTGGTGCTCCACCTTCTGCGCACCGAGCTCGGTGACGAGCTCTTCTGGAAGGGAATCCACGAGTACCTGCGGCGCCACGCCCACGGCATCGTCGAGACCAACGACCTGATGCGGGCGCTCGAAGACGTGAGCGGGCGTTCGCTGGAGCGCTTCTTCGACGCCTGGGTGTATCGCCCCGGGCACCCGATCTTCAAAGTGAAGGTCAGCTACGACGACGGTTTGCTCACGGTGGGAGTGAAGCAGACGCAAAAAACCGGCGAGACGGCCGTGTTTCCCTTCGAGCTCGAGATCGAGGTGGCCGACAAGGCCGGGAAGACGCGACGCCTGAAGAAGCACGTCGACGGCGCCAACGACGCGCTGGTGGTGAGCTGCCACGAGCGCCCCCAATGGGTGGGCGTCGACCTGGACTACCGGCTCGTGGGCGAGCTTCACGGTCGAGGCCCTGGGCGATCCTCGCGAAGAACCAGCTCGAGTCCGCACCACGCCGCGCCTGCGCTGGCTCGCGGCACAGCTGGCGCGACGCCACGATCTCGTTTTCCTCGGCGCCCCGGGCAGAGTTCACCAAGGCCGAAGAAACCTGGATGGTGCGCGCCGAAGCGCGGCGGCGCTCGGCAAGATGCGCGGGGACCACGCCTGGGGCCTGTGCGAGGCGACGAGCGAGAAGCACCCGAAGGTGCGCCGGGCGGTGGCCCGCGCCCTCGGCGGCTTCCAGACGCTGGCGGCGGCGCGTGTTCTCGAACGGCTCGCGCCTCGGCGATCCGAGCCTTCACCTCGTGGCGGCTGAGGCGCTGCGCCTGCTGGGCAAGACACGCGACAAGCGTGCGCTCACCAGGCCGTGCTGCGCCGAGCGCATCGACTCGAAGTCATGGGCCGACGTGGTGCGCGCCGGTGCACTGGACGGGCTTTCGGCTCTCCGCGACGACGAGGCCGTACCCGACCTGATCAAGCGCACGCGCTACGGCTATCCGAATCGAGGCCGGCGCGCTGCCGTCGCGGCGCTGGCTCGGCTCGGATTCGCGCAAGGTTCGCCGGCACCTGGAAGACCTGCTCGACGATCGCGATCCCCACGTGCGCTGGACGTGGTGACGCCCTGTTTCCTCTCGGCGATCCGAGGTGCCGCTGCGCCGCGCCTGGCGCGCTCGAGCAAGAGCTCGACGGCCCAGGCCGCGCGGCGTATCCGCGAAGCCTTGCGCGACATCGGCGACGCCGGTTCCAACGAGCGGAAGCGCATGAGCGACGACCTCGAAAGCGTGCGCCTGCAGCCCGGAGCCTGAGCTTCGTCTGAACGACTGGAGCAGAAACGCAAGCACGGGGCCCACCCTGAAAAGCCGGCGGAGGGCGTCGTGGCGACGAACCGCGCGCGGCGAGCCCAGCTCGAAACCCCGCGCGGGCGCCCGGAAACGCAGAAAGGTGGTGGAAGTCGAGCAGAAGATCCCGTATTGCGCCGAGCGACGCCACGGTGTCGCGAGATCCTGACCATCCATCGACCTGGAGCGGCTCAACACGCTGTCGCGAGCACCAGCGGTTCGACGCCTGGGGAAGGAGCTGCATGGCCCCGAGCCCGCGCCGTGGTCGTGACCGGCAGCGGCGACAAGGCCTCTGCGCCGGCGCCGACCTCAAGGAGCGCCAGGCATGGACGAAACGCCGTGCGCAGCAGCCGAGGCCGCAGCGAGCTCGGTTGGCCTGACCGCATGTCCGGTGCCGGTGGTCGCCGCCATCAACGGCGTGGCCTGGGCGGTGGTGGCCCTCGAGCTGGCGCTGCTCTGGTGACCTGCGGGTCGCGGCTCCGCAATGCGGTGCTCGGCCTGCCTGAGACTAAATGGCATCATCCCCGGTGCCGGGGGGAACCCAGCGCCTGCCCCTGCGTCGTCGGCGAGGCACGCGCCAAGGAGCTGATCTTGTCGGCCGCCGATTGAGCGCGAAGAGGCGCTCGCCATCGGACTCGTCAATCGCGTGAGCCCCGAAGGTCTCGCTGCTCGACGACACGTTCGGCTTCCGGTCGCCCCATCCGTGAAGGCGCCCATCGCCCAGCGCGCCGCCCTGGCGGCCATCGACCTCCTGTTCGAGACGGCCCTCGAGCACGGCCTCGAGCTCGAGCGCGTGGTTAATTACGACGAGCCTGCGGAGCGAAGACCGCAGGGCCTGGTGCGCGCGTTCGCTGGACAAGCGAAAAACCCAAAGCCAACATGATGCCGATGGAAGTCCTGCGCGCTACGAGCGTTGCTGGGTAGCGCGGAGCGTCGTCGAACAAGGTCGGGCGGCTTCGATTGCCGTCGCGCCGTCAGCCCTCGGCGGCGGTGCATCGATTGGGGAAGGCTCCGGCGAGCGCGCCGCCGCCTGAAGGCGCCCGCGGCCAGCGCGAAAGACCTGATCCCAGGCCGTCGGCTTCGCAAAGCCGGCAGCGAGAAAGCAGCTCGTGCTGCCCGACGACGAACGGCCGAAGAGCGTCTCCGCTCAACGCGAACGCATGTATCGACATGCAGGCCGAGCCTGGGCCTCGGCGACGGCGAGATCGGAAGCTCCGCACCATCGTCGAATTGAACAAGGTCGTGAGCCAAGGGAACCCCGAAATCGTTCGGCACCCTCTGTCGCGGAGCGAGTGCTGGGACAAGCGCGAACGCGCCGGGCTCCACTCCGACGCCGCACTGGAGAAGGCCGATCAACACGCGAAGCTGTGCGGCGCGGCAAACATGGTGCCCGTCTACGGCAAAGATCGGAGCACACCTCCTCAAGTCTGCATCGACCAATACGAGTTCCCGATCTCGAGTGCGACTACCCGCTCGTCTTCGCCAGCGCGCAGGAAGCGGCACAGATCTGCCGCGCGGTGGGCAAGCGGCTGTGCGACGCCCACGAGTGGGAAGGCGCCTGCGCCGGGGAGCTGCGGCCGGCAGAGGAGGAGTATTTGTGGGACCGCCCACGGCGCATCGAGATGGAGTTCTTCAAGAATCAGAAGTTGAGAAGGTGTGGGTGTACGGCCCCGAGAAGGACCACGGCAAGTGCGCCACCGGATCGTCCAAGAGCGCCAAGTGCAACGGTGGCGGCTGGGAAACTTGCGGTGCTCCACGACCTATCCGAGCGGAGCGTTCCCAGAGGCGGAAGGCCTTCGGCGTCTACGACCAGCATGGCAACGCTGCCGAGCACATGAACCTGCCGATGAAGGCCGAAGAGCTCGCCAGTCGAGGCGGCCTCGGTGAGACCGAGATGAAGGGCAGCTGAAGTTCATCTTCGGGCGCGAGGAGGCCCATCCGGACGAGATTGCCGCTGGCGCGCGCCGGGTGGCACGCCACGAAGGTCGACTACTGGAACAGCCACCGGAACTACCACCTGGGCTCTGCTGCTGCAAAGACCGCTGATCATCGGCACCGCCAGCGGACCCGGCGTTTTCCCGGATGCTCGGCGGATGGTACGCTCGGCGTCGTCCCATTCGCCCGAGGCGCGCTGCCACCCGGACTCCGGCCGTTCCCCGGCTCGCCTGGGTGCCGCTACGCGGTGCTCTTGCCCGTGCGAGCGGCGGAATGGCGACCGTGTACCTGGCGGAAGCAAGTTCGGGCGTCGGCTTCGAGCGCGACGCGTCGCGCTCAAGCCGGACCCATTCTCCACCTGCGCGAAGATCCCGAGTTCGTGGCCTCGCTGATGGACGAAGGCGTCGCCGCTGGCCGCCTGCACCCCAACGTGGTGAGCGGCCATCGATCCTCGGGGACGACTCCCACGGTGTTCATCGTGATGAGTACGTCGAGGCGAGCTCGCTGGCCAACGCAGCGCTTGCAGGGCAGCGTGTCGACATGCCTCTGGGCGTCACGCCCGATGCTCGACGACGTGCTTCAAGGGCTTCATGCCGCCCACGAGCTGCGCGACGAAAACGGGCAGCCACTCTGGGTCGTGCACCGCGACGTCACCCCCCACAACATCCTGATGGGCATCGACGGCGTCACCAAGCTCACGGACTTCGGGGTCGCCAAGGCGGCGACCCGCCTCCAACGCACCGCGACCGGACTCGTGAAGGGCAAGATCGCCTACATGGCACCGGAGCAGGCCCAGGGCCTCAGCATCGATCGTCGCGTCGACGTGTGGGCGGCGGGTGTCGTGGCATGGGAGTCCTTTTCCGGGCAGCGTCTGCACGACGGACCGAACGAAGCCGCCATCTTGCTCAAGATCGTGCGCGAAACGCCCACCCGTCTCGGCATCGTGCGCCGCGACATCCCGAAGCCCATCGAGGCGGTGGTGGCCAAGGCTCTCAGCTTGGAGGTCTCCGAGCGCTACCCGACGGCGGAGGTGTTTGCTGCTGCGCTGCTGGAAGCGGGGCGAGCCGCCGGCGTGATGCCGGCCAGCCGACGCGAAGTCCAAGAGTTCCTCTGGCCATTGCTCAGCGAGCGGTTGACTGCGCGCCGAGAGAAGGCCCGCGAGGTGCGCGCGCTGCGTGAACGCTTCGACGAGCTCACCACGCTCGACGTAGCCTCTTGGCAGGGCGCGGGCTCCGTCTCGGAGCGGATCAGCCAGCTGCCCGAGCGCGCGCGCTCCGGCGGCGTCCCAGCGCCGGAAATGCAGGCAGCGCTGGAACCCACACGCAGCATGGACAGCGGCGCCACGCTGGCCGTGGGCTCGAGCTCGGCGACCCGCACGGTGGTGGAGACCTACGCAGGGAGCGATGCGTTCCCGGACGCCGCGCCAACGGACGTGTACACCGAGAGCGCGAACACCACGCTCGAGAACACTCAAACGGGCACCGCCGGCATTTCCACCATGGCGCGGAGCATCATGCCGCCGCGCCGGCAGCACCTGTGGCTGTACGCGTTTGCCGGCGCGGCTACCGTGTCGGCGCTCATGCTGCTGCTGGTCTGGACGTTCAGGGGATCGGCCAAGCCCCAGCCGGCAACGCCGGCGCCTCCGCTCCAGGTGCCGACCGCCTCCACGCCGTCGCCGGCGGACACCGCGCCAGGCGAACCAGAGGTAGTGGACTCGCTCGAAGCCATCCCCCCGGAGGTCGATGACGCTGGCGGCCATTTCGCGCCGCAGCGCCCGTCGGTTCGCCCGCGCGGCCCGGCTGCGCCGGCGCCCCGCGGCACCGGAGTGTCGACAGGACCGAAGCCGCTGGGTAATCCTTACAAGAAACCGTGAACGTCCGCCGTCGCTCGACGACTCTCGCGCTCCTGATCGCGCTCGGCCTTTGGACAGCAGAGGCCCCCTGCTTCGCGGAGGAATCCGACTCCAGCGAGAAGGCCGCCTCGCATTTCGATGCGGGCCTCAGCCTCTATCAACAGGGGCGCATGCGAGACGCGGCGGTGGAGTTTCTGACGGCCTACGAGCTGGCACCGCACGGCGACGCGCTGTTCAACGCGGGTCTCGCGCTGGACGCGGCTGGGGACAGTGCTGGCGCCGCCACGGCCTTCGCTTGGGCCCTCGAGCTCGGCATGCGCGCCGAAGCAGCGACCGAAGCCAAGTCACGCCTCGAACGGCTGGCGCCGCAGCTCGGAACGGTGCGGGTGACGACCACGAAGAAAGCCACGGTGGAGATTTCCCCGCTCAAGCGCCGCGGCCCGAAGATGATGTTCTACGTGCTCCCGGGGGACGTGCTGGTCACGAACACCTCGAAGAGTGGCGCCCTGGTGGCGCGGCGGCTGCAAGTCGCGGCGCGCGAAGAGGCCGAGCTCGACTTCTTGCCCAAGGCCACGGACGACGCGAGCGATTCCGAAGATGACAGCGAGCCCGAGCCCGAGGCCGACCCCAAGCCCAAGCCCAAGGCTGCCGAAGAGGCGCCGTTTCCGTGGACGACCCTCGGCTACGTGGCCATCGGCACGAGCGTGGTCGCAGCGGGCGCCACGGTGGGGCTGCGCCTGGCCACGTTGAGAGCGAAGGACGACTACGACGCATCGAACCACACGGACGCGGACGCGCGGGAGCAGGCGCTCTCGCTGAATCGCTGGACCAACGTGGCCCTGGTCACCACGCTCCTCACCGGCGCCGCGGGCGGCGGCATTCTGCTCTTCCACGAGGATCCCAAGAAGGACGTGAGCCTCGCCGTAGGCCCGGGCAGCGTGCACGTTTTCGGGCGCTTCTGACACTTCACCTGGTTTTCCCAGCTCGGCGCGAACCGGGTCGGAGGCACCAAAGCCAATCGTCGAACCCGTCTTCGGTCGGGTGCAGCTTCGCCTGCGTCGACCGAAGCCTCTCACCCCCTCCTGAGCCGGCGCGGCCGGCGATTTGGAGGGGGTCGACCACCCGCAGGGGCCGGTCTCACGAGCAAGCACGACAGTCCTCTCGAAGAGGTCGACACCGACGCCGTGGTCGATGCTGCCGGAAGTTGAACAGCGTGCCCTGCGAAAAGTCTGGCTCTTCGGCTCCCACACAGTCGAGAACCATCTGCCGCCTCATATCGGCGACCGTGAGCTCGACGGCTTCGTGGTCCGGGACGCCCAGGGCAGCTTGCAGTAGCGATGCCAGCGCGAGTTGCGCCGGCGGGACCCGTTCTCGCCTCGCTCGACAGGCGAGTACATCGCCGCGAGCTTCTCCTGCATCGCGGCATCGAGCAGCCGATGCCGGAGCTCCCGCAGGAAGATGAACACACACGCTTCTCGCATCGCTTCGCAATGAATCGCTCTTTGCTGGACAGCTCAACCGGGGGATTCCACGTGCGCATACCTCGGTCTGATCACGCGTAGCCCCCGCCGTCGATCCCCCTCCACGGCCGGCGAAGCCGGACGTTTGGAGGGGGCAGGCACGCGCAGGGCCTCGCGCGCAGCCGCGCGCAGGGCGTCGACGACGCTCGCTGATTGCCTCAACGCTGATCGCCCGAGCACGGCGAGCACGAGCCCGAGCATGCCTGGGGGGAGGCACCAAAGCCCAAGTGATCGACTTCGCTTTGTTTTCCTACTTCAGCCCGAACTTGATCGGGCCTCTAGCGGGTGCGGAACGATTTGGGATCGATGCGCAGGCGGCGCAGCGTCTCGTACAGCACCGAGCGGCTCATTCCCAAGCGCTGAGCCGCGTCCGGGACGCTGCCGTTGACCTCGGTGAGGGCGCGCGTGACGCGCAGCGAAAGCTCCGATTCCTGGTTGGCCTGCCCGACGCGCGCCGTGGTCGCGCCGATCACGACGCCGATGTCGCTTGGTTCGATCTCTTGATGACCCGAACGTCGCGCCACCTCGCTGGCCGCTCGCATCACGTTGCGCAGCTCGCGCACGTTCCCCGGCCAGGCGTGCAGCATCAGGCGCTCGAACGCCGGGATGCTCGGCGACATGGCGATGTCCCGCAGGAAGTGGAGCGCGAGCGCCGGCAGGTCCTCGATGCGCTCGCTCAATGCGGGAAGGATGATGCGCAGCCCGGACAGCCGGTGCAACAGGTCGCCGCGGAAATCCGCGTCCTCCACCATGGCGTCGACGTCACGATTCGTCGCAGCCACTACGCGCACGTCGACGTTGACGACGCGGTCTTCGCCCAACGCGCGGACCTCTTCGGTCTCGAGCACGCGCAGGAGCTTGGCCTGCACGTTGGCGGGAAGCTCGCCGATCTCGTCGAGAAACAACGTGCCGCGGTCGGCGGTGCGAAACAGCCCGGCGCGCGATCCCACCGCGCCGGAGAACGCACCGCGCGTGTGTCCGAAGAGCTCCGCATCGACGAGCTCGTGAGGCACTGCTGCACAGTTCAACGCCACGAACTGTCCCGCTCGGCCACTCGCGTCGTGCAGCGCCTTGGCGACGACTTCTTTTCCGGTGCCGGTGTCGCCCAAGATCAGCACCGGCGTCTTGGTGGCCGCGATGGTGTCGATGACCACGCGCGCATCATCGAGCGATGCCCCGCCCACGATGTCGGGGAACGAGCGCGCTCGACGCATGCGATAGGGACTCACGTCGGCGGCGACGACGAGCAGCGTCTTGCCGATGCGGACCACGCTGCCCACGGGTGCGAGCACGCCTTGCGCTCCCACGCGGTCACCGTTCACCCAAGTGCCGTTGCGACTTCCGAGGTCGGTGACGTGAACTTGCGAGCCGCGGTTCTCGAAGCGCACGTGAGCACGCGACACGCCAGCGTCGTCCACTGCGAGGTCCGCACTCGAGTCTCGGCCGACGGTGAGCGTGGGAGAAACTGCGGCGGCTTGGAACGGCAGGTTGCCGCGACAGTAGGCAACGACCACGCCGACCTCTTGGCGGGCGCGACCGACCACCCCCGCGTAGTCGAAGGCGGCTTCGGTGACCGTGCGGTCAGCCATCAGCCGGCCATCTTACTTCGGTCGCTCCGATCCGCCACGGCGGCGGTCCGGATCACCCATCCAGCGCGTCCGGACAGGGGCCCCTGCCACGGCCAGGATCCAGCCTCGGGAAATCGAAATGAGCCTGACTGGGCCCCGGCCCGCTGGTCCGGCCCTTGCAAGAAGAGCGCACATGGCTCCCTCCACTGACGACTTCACCGCCTCGCTCGAGCTGGAAAATCGACGTCGAGCTACCGTCCCGGCCGCGGGATGGGGAGGTCTCGTTGGTGGAGCTGGATCCCTCGGAGCTCCGAGCGGTGACGGGGACCTTCACCTCCTCCTGAGCAGCGTCCTCCAGCGCATCACCGGCACGTTCACCTCGCTCCCCAGCTCGGTCCTCAGCCCCGCGACCCAAACCCTACCTCTCCCTTCCAGGCAGAGGAGTGCACGCGCGAGTTTCACCGAGACGAGCTCCAGAAGGAGACGGTGACCCAGCTCCAGGCTGTGAAGCCGGACGCGCTCCGGCCGCCGGCTCCGCGACCCTCGGCGCCCCCGAGTCGTCGGGCTTTGCCGCCCATCGCCGCTCTGCCCGCGATTCCGCCTGCGCCGCGCCTTGCCTCGACGTGCCGTCGCCACCACGCGCCTCCTCGTTGCCGCCTCCGCCTGCCTGGTTCTCTCAGCCGCCCAAGAGCAGCGCGCTGCCCCCGATCCCCACACCGCCTCGCGAGAGTCCCTCTCGGGTGCTCTTGGCTCCCCTCTCGCTGCCGCCCATCCCGGCGGCGCTACCCGAGCGTTCGGCACCGACCAGTTTCCGACCTGCTCCCGGCCGATTCCGAGCGCGCCGCCTGCCAGGAGGCGCCCCTGCGGGGCCTGGATCTCGCACGGCCGCGAACTGCGGAGAGCACCCCCTGCCGGCATGAAAGGATCAGATCACGCCCGGCCTCGCGCCCCGAGCCGTCGCCCGC
The DNA here is from genome assembly GCA_046351435.1 of Polyangiaceae bacterium. GTDB lineage: Bacteria > Myxococcota_A > Polyangia > Polyangiales > Polyangiaceae > JADJKB01. The sequence continues at coordinate 13,864 of JAXLYN010000080.1, read as the reverse complement.
GAGGCGTTTCCCGAGCTCGCCCGGCGGCGCACCGACGTCGCAACTCGCGTCGACGTGCGTCCCCCCCGTTCCGAGCCGCCGCTCTCCGAGCCGCCGCGTGCGCCGTCTGTGAAGCCAGTGGCGTGGAGCCTGCCGCCCCGTGGACCCCAGCGCATCTTGGCCCGACCCATCGCGCGTGCGACCGGAGCGGGCATGCTGGTGGGTGCTGCGCTCTTCACCGCCGCTTGGCTGCTCGCCACGCCGAGCGGCGCCGCAGCGACGGCCCAAGGCGTCGTCACGGTGACCGATGCGCGCGGCTCCGCGGTACGCGCGGTCCACGTCTACCTCGACGGGCTGCTGCGCTGCGAAACCGCTCCCTGCGTCCTGGAGACCGACGCGGGCGTCCATCAGATCGACGTGAAGAGCCTGGTGGGCGAACAGAGCACGAGTCGCAGCGTCGCACTGGCGAAGGGGGAACGAGCCCAGCTCCACTTCGCCTTGGCAGAGACGCCCGCTCCCGTCGTCGAGCGGCCCGCTGCACCGCTCCGGCCTGCTGCGGCCCCCGCGCCGGCGCCCATGCCTGACACCCCCATCGCCGTCAGCGCCTTGCCCCGCGAAGTCGAGACCGGTTCGCCTGCCCCGACTGCACCCGCCGCACCCGCGAGTCCAGCGCCGCAGGCTGCCTCCCACGCCGTAGGCGGGGCTTTCCTCAACCTGAACTCGATCCCGATCTCGAACGTGGTCTTGGACGGGCGTCCCGTGGGGAGCACGCCGCTCATGGGGCTCAGCGTGAAGCCCGGAACCCATACCGTCACGTTCGTGCATCCGGAGCTCGGGCGAAAGACGTCCGTGGTCACCACCGAAGCGGGTCAGCGCCAAGCCGTGTTCGCGCGCTTCTCCAAGGGCGACTCAGCAGAATAATCCGGACTCATTCGAATGTGTCGTCCGGACGCACGGGTGCCCACCACGAAAAACCCAAGGAATCTCGGTTTCGAAGGCTGGCACATGGAATGCAAAACGTCGAAACGGAGGACGACATGGAGAAACGCACGAGCCCCCGCACGAAGACCAACGTGATCCTCAGCGCTCGTCAGGGCAACGCGGACTACACCCTGCGCTGCACCGAGCTGTCTCAAACCGGTCTGGTCGTGGCGGTCCCCCGCGCGCTCAAGTCCACGCCCTGGCCCTACCTCCGTGCCAGCTTGCTCCTGAACGACGGCCCGGTGCACGTGCTGGCGCGCCGCGTCGGCGCCCGCGGCAACCGCATGGCCTATTCGTTCATCGTGCTGGACGACGCCTCACAAGAGCGGCTCACCGACTTTCTGTTCGAGTGCCTGTATCAAGAGCAGGTGGGCACCCGGCGCCAGCTGCGCCGCCGCGCGGCGTGAGCCGAGAGCTGGCTCGGTGGGTCCCGCGGGTCGGGGCCGAAGCGAGCCGGGATGAGCTCAGTCCTCACTGAATTCCGTGCGCCGACCTTGGGCGCGCATGACCTGATCGTATTCCTCGAAGAGCGTCAGCCCCGCGTGGGTCTTCGGCAGATCGACCCCGAGCACCCGCGCGGCCAAGAGCCCCGAGAGGCAGACGACGCGGTCGCGTTCCGTGTAGCGCCCGACCGACCGGAGGTCGTTCAGCTTGTGCTTGATCAGCGTCACCAAGCGATCGGCGACGCGCTCGGACACGTGAGGCATGCAGAATGCAGCCTCGATTTCGCTGGCGAAGCGCGCGATGGGGGGAGCGAAATCCGCATCGTCGGATTCCATCCGGCGCACACTTCGGGCGTGGGCCGCCGCTAGCGCGTCCTCCAGGACATCGACGATCTGTCGCACCTCGAACGGCTTTGCGATGAAGGTGATGGAGAGGTCCCGCGCGACCCGCTCGAGGCGCGGCTCGTCTTCGCCGGTCACGAGCGCGATGGTCATGTCCGGGTTGTTCTTGCGCAGGAACTCCCCGAGCACGAGGCCTTCCATGCCGGGTAACCCTTGATCGAGGAACGCCACCTGGAAGGTCCAAAGGGGCAAGAGCGCCACGCCCTCCTCGGCAGAGCCGGCGGGCAGCGCCTGGTGGCCGCGGCTGGTCACCACGTCGACCAGGAGACGCCGGACTACCTCGTCATCGTCGATGACCAGCACGTTGAGCTGCTCGGATTCGCGGGCCATGCGCCGCTCCTCGGTGGAGCCTCGGAGGCTACCATGACGTCCCCCCCCTCACATTCCCCGGCGCGACGCGTTATGGTTGGGGTCGAAGGACCGAGGAGACAAAACGATGCGTTTCTTGCTGGGCGAGCCCAATGGTGAAGGCCCCACCGCGACTGAGCTGCTGCAAAAGGGCGCGATCTTGCTGGACGTTCGCACTCGAGAGGAGTTCCAGCAGGAGCACGTCCAGGGCGCGATGAACATCCCGCTCTCCGAGCTTCCGCGCCGCGTCGACGAGCTGGGTGACAAGGGTCACCCCGTCGTCCTTTATTGTCTGAGTGGCGCGCGCAGCGCGAGCGCGAAGGAGTTGCTCCTCCGCGCAGGCTTCCGCCACGTCCACGACCTGGGAGCGATGCTCAATCTGCGCGATCTGCCTCGGCAGAGCTCGCGCTGACTTCGTAGGGCTTCACTTCGCGCGGAAACCCTGCTCGCTCCAAGCGAGGCTGACCGGCTTTCCGGTGGGGGGGACCTCGAGCTCCACACTGAGGAGCTTGGGTGGCGCGGCGAGTCCTTCGGCTGGTACCAAGGTCTCGAGAACCACCGGGTAAGGGCGACTGGGAGGCAGCTCTTCACCCCGCGTCAGGAGGAGCGTGAGCTCCGCGCCGCTCGGATCGAACGGCAGCGCGTAGAGGCCCATTTGAGCCGCTGAAATCTCGGGTGAGATCTCCTCCTTCTCCTTGCCCATCTGACGCACCAGCTTGATCTCCAGACCGGAGCGCGCCGCCGGTGTGCGAACGACCAAGACGTTCCGCGTGTCCACCCGCGGGATCTCCAAGGCGGCGAAGGTGAGTGCGTCCGCCTTGCCGCCGTCCGCATTGCGCGCCTCGGCGAGGAGCGCTGCGGCCACGTGGCCCGCCAGGAGCGTCGCGGATGGCTGCCCGGAACGCCCGCCGGTCTCGACCACGCGGGTCAACAGTCGGCGAGAGAGGTCGAGCCGACCCGCACCCGCATGAGCCAAGGCGGCGCGAAGCACACTCGCGGGCTCGTCCGGGGCGAGCTCGGCGAGTACGGCGTAGGCGCGGGTCGCGTCGTCGAACCAACCCTCGTTGCGCAAACGATCGCCCAAGAACGCCCGCGCCCACGGGTCGGAGGGCGCGCGTTCCGCCAGCTCACCGAACGTCCGCCGACCTTCCTCTTCGTCCCCGAGGCGGCGCGCTGCGCTGGCGACGTCGGCCAGCACCTCCGCCGAAGCGAATGGATCGAGGCGCACGCGTCGCGCCTCCTCGAACAGCTCGTCCTTCTTGCCCAGAGCCTCCAGAAGGGCCACCAGGCGGCCACGCAGGAAGCCGTCGTGCGGCGCGATGGTCAAGAAGCGATGCACGACGGCCAGGCGCTCGGTGTCGTCGTTGGCGGCGCGGTACCGCTTCTGGAACGCCGACATGGGGTAGCGCTCGGAGCCGACCAGCGCTTGTTTCACTTCCAAGAGCTCGGCCGGCGAGCGCGCGCGGCGCACCGCTTCGCGCCGCACGAAGGCAGCGGCTTCCACCTCGCCCAGCGTTTCCAGGGCGCGCGCCAAGGTCACGCGTCGCGTGCCGTTCTGCTCCGTGAGCAGCACGAGCTCGAGCAACGCGCGGCGGTCCGCCCAGCTCGACAGCTCACATTGTCGCTTCGCGTCGGTGAACACGTCGATGGGGGCCACGCTGCCCAAGCGCACACGCCACACGCCACGGCGGAGCGGCATCGGCAGGCGTGAGAGCGCCGAGCACTTGGTGCCGCGAAGCTGGGCGCGCGGAGGCGGGAGCAGGATGTCGCGCTCGACCTTGACCTTGGTGCCGAGGCCGCTTTCGGGATAGCTGAGCCCCGAGAGCGCCACCTCGACGCAGCGGTTCAAGGCGTCGTCGTTGGCTTCTGCCGAGGTCCCGCGCACCTTCACATCACTGGGTTTGCCGCTGCCGTCGACGGCGAGCGACACCGAGAGCGTACCGGCGAGGTCCGGCCGGAGCGCCGCCCGAGAATCGCGACAGGCGCGCACCGAAGGCATGGCGGCTTCGATGATGAAGCCCGCTTGCTCTCGCACCGCTTCGGCGAGCTCGGCATCGTCGGTGCGATCGTCCACGCGCCCGGGGTGAGGCACGCTGATCAGAGCACCGAGACCCCGCTCGCCCAGGGCCGCGGGCGCTTCGTCCCAAGGCTGGATCACGTCCGAGAGCGCGACGTCGAGTTGACGAGCCTCGAGCGTGGTGGCGACGTAGCTGGTCCCTGCGCAGAAGCCCGTCCACGGGCTCAGCAGACCCGCGCGGAGCGCGACGTCCGTCACCGCCTCGCGACCGCGCCGCGAGAGCAGAAGCTCGTCGATCCGCGCTTTGGCCCAGCGCCGCCGAACGTCGTCGGGCCAAGGCGCGACCCGTAGGGCCACCAGGCGCGTGTCTTCGTGGAGGCCCTTCTTGTCACGCCAGCGCAGCGTGATGGGCTGGGCGAGCGTACTTCAGGCTTGCCCACCGCTTCAATGCTGGTTCCCGCAGGCCGCTCGAGCCGACCGCGGATACACCTGTTCCACTTCGGGGCCGAGCACGAGCTCCACGTTGGCGAAGGCCGGGCGCAGCGCGTCCGCCACGAGATCCGTGGCGGCTCCCGTGGCTTCCGAGGAGTCCGCAACGAACAAGAGCGGTCCGGAACCTTGGGTCAGAGCCCGGAGCGCGCTCGTACGTGCGCCAGCGGCCCGACCGCGACGGCGCCGATCGAGGCTTTCCGAGGGCGCGGCGCTGAGGGCGAGCCTCGATGCTCTTCACGTCGGGATCGCCGACCGTGGGCCAGCCATCGCCGACGTAGACGACCACGACGCCGGCAGGCTGTCGGCGGGCAGCGCATCGGCGCCGGCTTCAACGCGCGGCCGATGTCGCTGGCGCCACCCGGCGAGAGCTTGTTCGAAGCGCCTCCAGGACCAGCGCGGCCTTGCGCGCGGCGTCGAGCCGGACCCATGCCGGCAGGCCCTGCAGGGCGCACGCTTTGGTCTGCCGCCAACACCACCACGCGATCGCGCTCGCCCAGGCGACGTCCAGCACGGCGCGCACGAACGCGCGAAGACGTCGAGCTCGGCGGGTTCGGCGCTCCCCGAGGTGTCGACCACGAGCGCGAGCGTCGCACCGGCGTCCAAGCCCTCGTTCGGGAGATCGGCGCGCACGAAGACGGTGCTCGACTCCTCGTCGCCCTGCTTCTTGGCGATGTACATGCGCGCATCCGAGTCCCAGGGTGGGATCTCGACGTCGACCACGAGATCGGCGTTGGGACGGAAGTCCGGCCGGCGCACGCGCACGTCCGGTCCCCTCGGCGCGTGTTCCCGGCTCGCGATGATGGAGCGCGGATGGGCGGGCGAGGTGTCGATTTTCGCCGAGAACTCGCCGATCAGCAGAACTTCACCGGGTGCCGCCATGGGGAAGCGGTACTGCGCGATGGGCTTGCCGCCCTCACGCCGCACGGGCAGCCATTCGACGTATTCCACCACCACCGTCACCGCGGCCCCGCTGGCGATGGCCGGCAGGTGCCCCCGCACCCAACCCTCGCCGGCCCACTCCAGGCGCGCGACGCCGTCACGGCGGTGAGCGCGACGTTGTCCCGAGCCGCGATGGCGATCGTCCCCTCTTCCAAGGCTTCGTCGCGCCCCCATGCGAAGCGCGAGACCACGGCGCTCGGCGGTAGCGCCATGCGGAGATCACCGCGCACCGCCTGGCTGCCGCCGTTGGAGAAATGGTGGTGACGCGCGTCGTGGTCTGGCTCGAGCGTCGCGGCGACGTCGAGCGCGCGTACCGTGAGCGGCGAGGCCGGGGTCTCCCGGTTTGGCCGAAACGTCGGCACCCCAAACTTCGCCGACCGCTCGCCGCGGGGGACCGTGGCCGCGGCCCAGGGCAACCAGGCCACCGGTCAATCGTCGAACGCCTTCTCGGGGCGAACGCTCACGTTCGCTCCGTCGATGGTCGCCGACTCGCCGGCGCGCAGCTTGTGCTCGGCGCTGCGGACGACGGCGACCTCTTCGTTGGCCGCGTAGATGCAGCAGGGCCTTCTCGGCGCTCGAACCCCACGTTGCCCGTCCCGACCCGCAGCGTCGCACCCGCGACGGTCACTTCGGTGTGCGCGCCCGGCGTACCCACCACGAAGGCCGACCCTTCCAGGAGCTCGGCCTTGGTCTCTCCCACGGTGACCTCGGTCGACCGGTCGAGCAAGAGCACGCGCCGTCGTCGAAGCGCAAGCGGGCCCCTGCCCTCGGCATCGGTTTGGACCTTTTCGCCCGCGATCGGACCAACCCGCGCCGCTCCGCGGTATTCACGTGGACGCCAAGGGTGCACCACGGAGAGGGTCGGCCACGCTGCTGCCACCGGTCGCGGCCTTGCGTTTCAACAGAAACACGCCGCCGCCGACCAGCGCGCCCAGTACGACGAGCACGAGCACGAGTCGCATCAACTTAGCCACGGGTCACCTCACCGCTGCCGATGGAGGAGGCGCAGGTGGAAGGACCGCCTTCTCGAAGCGCAAGGACGCGCACGACCTTCTCTTCTTTTCCGATCTCGTCGAACACGACGGTGACCAGCATCTCCGCTCCGAGTCGAGCGAGGGCTTCCACCTCGCTCTTCTCGACTCGGACTTCGATCCAGCGCTCGCCTTTTGAGGCAGTCGCGCCTGAGCGATCCCGGTCACGTCCCCCTCCGGGCGCTGGCATCGGACTGCCGAGCGCGTTGGTGTAGAGAACCGGATGCAGCTCGGGGTGCGCCCACGTCAGCGTCACCCGCACGCTGGTGCCGGGCTTCGAACGGTCGGAGGCCAGCACCTGCGTCGCGCGGTTCTGCAAGTCCTTGAGGCTCGCGTCGCGCTTGCCTTCGCGGGCGGCGAGCCGTCCCCAGGCCAGAAGGTCGCCGCGAACGCGCGCGCCGTCGCTGCCGGGCCCGAGTCGACGTCGGGCGCCCCAGCGCCATTGCCCTTCTCGGTCCAGCGCACCGCCGCTTCGAGCTGACCTTCCCCTTCGGCTGCCAGCGCGAGCAAGAGCGCCACGCTGGGATCGTCGGGAGTCAACGACGCCAGGGTCTCGTATTGGCGACGTGCGTCGGCGAACCAACCATGAGCGCGCAGAAGATCCCCGAGACGCCGCCGCGCCACGGGGTCTTCCGGGGAAAACTCCACGATCTCGCCGAAGGCGCGCCGAGCCAGAGCTTCGGATTCGGCCTTGAGCCGTGCGTCCTTCTCGCTGGAGGCGCGGCGCAGGTAGTACTCGCCGACCGAGGTCCGCACGTGCGCATCGGCATCGGGGCGGGCCCGCAGCCTCTCGGCGAAGTCCGCGGCACCAGCGAAGTCTTGGGCATCTTCCAGCGCATCCAAGAGCGCGAGCAGAAGCCGGAAGTCGTCGGGCCAATCGCGGGCGAGGACCCGCAGCTTGGCCGCGCGCTGGGCTGGGTCGGACGTGTCTGTGAGCAATTTTTCGAACAGCCCGGGGTCCATCGACTTGAGTCCGAGCGCGGTGTGCAGCGCGCGCATCTGCTGCGCCGTCTTCACCCGCGCCACGAGGCCGCGGTAGAGGCTGTCGGCCGCGGTCGGATCGTTCTTCACGAGCTTCCACAGCGCCACGCGGAGCTCCACCGTGCCCAAGGCGTCGAGCATCAGTGAAAGCAGTCGCCGCCTCTCGGCCCAGGTCGGCGCCTCGCAATCTCCGAGCGCACGCCGATAGACGTTGAGCACCGCGGACGGGTTGCCGGATGCCTTGGACAGGCGCTCGCGCCACAACGTCACGCGTTCGGCCACGGGCAGGTCGGCGGCGGCGCTGCAACGCAGGATGAAGCGCGGCATCAGATCGATGCCGATGGCGACGAACTCGGGCTCGCTGGGCGCGCCTGGCGCCGAACCGCCGTCGCCCGGGGAGAACATTACGGGGTAGACCACCGTGACGGTTCCCCCCTCGGGTACCGGGAACGACAAGCCGTTGAATGCGGCGTTCACGCAGCTCACCACCCCGGAATCGGGCAGATCGGAGCCTGCGTTTTCGGCGCGGGTCACCGCGCCCTGTGCGTCGATGATGAAACGCGTGGCGACCCTGCCTTCGAGGTTCGGATTCCGCTTGAGCCCTTGCTCGTAGCAGAGCCGGAAACGCCCGAAGTTCTGGCGCACGATGCGCTGGACCACTTCGGGGGGCAGGCGACCGGTGACTTGAGTCGCACCCATGCGCACGCTGGGCGCTCCCCCGCGGTGCTCGCCGCCGAGTCGGCCATGGCCGCTGCCGAAGCCCTGCCCGGTACCCGTTCCAGCGCCGTGGCCGAGCGTACCGATCTTGCCGAGACCGATGCCCTCGCCCTTGCCTCCGCCGCCTTCACCGACGCCACTCAAGCCGAGACCGCCCGCGCCCATCGCGTCGCCGATGTCCGCTCCCCAAGCCGCGGTGTCTCGGCCGCGCGCCGACAGCTCGTCGGCGGGAGCCTTCTCGGCCACCGCCTTCTTGTCAGCCTCGGGCTCGGGCGCTGCGGCCGCGCTGGCGGCGGCGGTGGCTGCGGGCTGGCCCTGTGCCGGCGGTGCAGCAGGGGGCGTAGCGGCGGCTGGAGCGGGCGCCGTGGGGTCACCGCCAGCGCCTGCGTTCAAGAGACCGATCATGCCGAACTCCTGCGCGTCTTTCAGCGCAGCCTGGCGCCGGATGTGGTTGTCCGGAGCGTCGCTCGGGCCGGCCACACCGAAGCGGCGGTTCGACGAAGCGCTGGTCGGGCGACCCATGGAGCCTTCTTCTCCCTTGGCGCGCGTCCCGGTGCCCCCTTCCTTGTTGTCGGCCTTTTCTGCGGGGGCCTCTTCGAGCTCCGACTCTTCGACGGTCGCGCGCGCGCGACGCTCCTCTTCCAGCTCGCGCCGCGTGGGCACGTAGAACGACGTGACCGGTGTGATGATGCCGAAACGCGTCCCGACGTCCACCATGGCAGCGCGGCCTGCGTTCTCTTTGAGCAGCTCATCGAGCCGCGACTCCGCCCAGCGGCGGCGCAGATCGCCCTGGTCATCGAGGGCTCGCGAGTCGAGCGGGATCTCGCGCTTGCCCTCCCGCGTGCTCACCACGATGCGGCGCGGCGGCGCTCCGGAGGTCCGACCCACGACCAGAACCGTCTCGTCGGCGATAGAGCGCGCTGGTTCCCCGCGGGTAGATGCGTTCGACGTTGCCCCCGGCGGATCCACCTCGGTGCCCAGCCATGCCGGGCGTTCGGCCCGCTCGAGAACCGAAGGGCCGCTCCGCGCCGCGCCGTGCGCATCGTCGACCCGCTCGGCAAAACCGCCGCTGGCGAGCCCCGACAAGAGCGCCATGTCGACGTCGCGTCCCACCCCGAGGGCGAACACGCGCGTCGGACGCGGGAGCTTCGCCATGCGCTCCTCGAGCTCTTTCAGGCCGAGCTCACCCACGGTCGCCAGCCCGTCGCCGATGTAGACGACCACGCCGCGGCGCGTGGGGTCGAGCGCGCTCGCAGCGCGCGTGAGCATGCTGCCGAGATCTGTTGCGCCGCCCCGCGCCAGCGTGGCGAGAGCCGCCGAGTAGCGCTGGCGCATGACCGTGTCGATCTTGGCCAGACCACCGGCGTCGCCGAGCAGGGGACGGAGGGACTCGGCTCCCGCCCAAACCATGGCTCGATCGTCGTCGCCCAGATGGCTCAAGAGACCCATGGCTGCCGCGCGGGCCAGGGCCATGCTGGAGGTGTCGTTGGCTGCGGACGCGTCGACGACGATGGCGAGGTCGAGCCCGCCCTTCTCCACCGGGATGTCGCTGGCACGCAGCGGCACGAGCACGTATCCCGCTTCCGAGAGCGCCGTCTTGTTGGCGTCGGTGTGCGCGTCGGGCGCCAACACCGCGAGGTCCGGTTGGTGCTTCGCGTGGTAGGCGCCGAGCGAGCTCACGCCGCGGTCGAAGAGCTCGACGGAGAGGTCCGCACGCGGAGTGAAGTCCTGACCGCGCACGATGACTTCGGTGCCCTGTCGCACGCCGGCCATGCCCACGCGCACGTCGTCGGCACGGGCCTTGGCGAGCTCCACGCGAATCGTGAGCTCCTCGATCAGCGGCAACGACGCCTCGGCGCCTTCGGCGGCCATGGGATAGACGTATTGCCGGCGTTCCCCCTTGGCCCCCGTGCGCGGCAGCCACTCGGTGTAGCGCACGACCACGCGGCGCGACTCGCCGGGTCCGATGGGGTAGAGGCGAGCTCGATAGGCGCCGGGGCCTTCCCATTCGAGGAGGGCGGGATCCTCGGTGGAGCCCGCGTACACGTTGGCCTGGTACTGGGCCGCCGCGGCTGCGCTCTCCTTCACTCGACCGAAGACCAGTTCGCCGTCGCGGTCGACTCCGAAGCGATGGATGCTGGCGCCGCTCGGCGCGCGGAATCTATAGATACCCTCGACCGTTCGCGAGCTCGGATTGAAGAACCGCTGGTCGACCTCGGTGGACGCAAAGTCACCGTCGACGGTGACGCGCACGTCGAGGCGCTGGATCGACAGCGGAAAGCGCGGGGATCCGAGGTCCCCCGCGGGACGCGCCCCCACCGTCCCCACACCGAACGGCGCGGGCAGCGCCACGCGGTCGGTGGTCGCGAGTCCGCCGGTCCAGTCCTCCCACACCTTGGTAGCTTCCACCTGGGCTTTCGCGCCGGCCGCCATGGTCAAACGCTCGCCGGCGCGTACCCGTGTCTCTTCGCCGAGGCGGAGCTCACCGTCGAGGACGTAGGCTTCAGCCGAGCCCGCCTGTGCCACATCGAGGCTCGCGCGAACCTTCGCGAACTGGAGCTTCCCTTGCGGCGTCTCGATCTCCGTGGCGAGCGAGGCGGGGGCGTCCACGAACAGGCGCCCCGACTCGAGCTTCAAGGAATCGCTCTGCATCACCAGCGCGGCAGGGCCTCGCACGAGCAGCGTCGCGCCCCCGTCGCGGCGAAGCCACGCCAGGCCGCCGGCGGCCACGCGCACGCGGGCACCGTCGACCAAGCGCTCGCGCGGATACGGGTCTCGCTCCTTCTCGTCGGGCGGCGTGACGAACACGGCGCGCCGCACGGTCCGAAGCTCCGCCCAGGTTTGGCTCCGAGGCGCGAGCGGACGCTCCTTCTGCGCGCAAGCGCCAGACAGGAGCAAAACGCAAAACCCGAGCCAAGCGGCGATGCGCCTGGCGAGATGTGGAGGCATGTAGGGTTGCCAGACCATGCGGCTTCTCCGAAGTTCCCCGCGGCACTATACCCGTCCCGTCCGAGCGTTCGGGGGAATCAGCCGGGCGCGAACGCCCCTGCGGGGTCCGTCGCTGCTATGCTCGGAGAATATGCTGCGTTTCGCCCGACTCCTCCTGATCGGTTCTCTGGCCGTTTCACCGAGTGCCGTGGTGAGCTCGTGCGCATCGAGTGAGTGCGAGCGGAATAGCGACTGCGCCTACGCTCAGTGCATTTCGGGCGAGTGCGTTTCCGAGTGCAAGGTCGACACGGACTGCGACTTCGGCTTGGTGTGCAACACCGAGATCGGCCGCTGCGATCCACCCACCGTGGACGGAGGGGGCGGGACGAGCAGCGATGGCTCCGCGGGCAGCGGCGGAGGCCCCACCGGCGGCGCGAGCGGAGCCGGCGGCGCACCGAGCGGTGGTGGCGCGAGTGGAGCCGGCGGCGCACCGAGCGGTGGCGGCGCGCCGAGTGGTGGTGGAGCGCCGAGCGGTGGTGGAGCGCCGAGTGGTGGTGGAGCGCCGAGTGGTGGTGGAGCACCGAGCGGTGGTGGAGCGCCGAGCGGCGGTGGTACGGGCGGCGGCGCCGGCGTGAAGGTCGCCCTCGACGCGTGCGCACAAGACAGCGAATGTAAGGGTGGGCTCGTGTGTCGCCCGTATGCCAAGGGGCTCGCCAAACGCTGTCTGCCGACGTGCAGCAGCGTCGGCGTCAACGCCAGTTGCCCGACCGGAACCCGCTGCGAAGCCATCGGCACCGAGCACTACTGCATGCTGAGCGACGTCGGGCAGGGCGTGTACGCAGGCATCGGACTGCCAATACGCGTGCGTGACCTCCACCAAGTACTGCACGTCGCTCTGCAACTCCGGCTCGGACTGTCCCAACGGCTGGGGCTGCATGAACGTGTCGGGTCAAAACGTGTGCGTCAAAGCGGCGGCCGCCTGCGATACCGGCGCGGCGCAGGACTGCATCGTGCCCGCTGCGTGCGACACGTCGGCTGCGATGGTGGTGTCCGGCTGCACGCTGGCGTGCAGCAGCGCCGCCGACTGCCCGCAGCGAGCCCAGGGGCTTCCTGCCTGGACCTGCGACGGGCTCTGCCGCCGCCCGAGCGGCGTCTACGGCCCCCTCGAAGGAGGCTCCATCCCCGCGCAATGGGCCTGCAATCTCGCGAGCCAAGTGGTCAACGTCTGCAACGACGCCCAGCACATCGATTTCTCGGCGTTCACCATCCCGAACGCGCCGAGCGTGAATTGCTCGTCACCCATCACGACCGACGGCCTGCCGGGCGACGCCTGCGTCGACTCGTGTCGCTACCAAGGCGGTTGCCCCTGGGCGTTCACGTGCAGCGCGCTCGGTTCCCTGGGTGCATCGAGCCGCATCGGCTTGTGCTTGCCGGCCATGGGCGCCGGGCAGGTCGGAGCGACGTGTAGCAAGGACGCGGATTGCTTCTTTGGCTACTGCAATCGCACCGCCAAGAAGTGCTCGCGCGATTGCACCAAGGACGGCCTGTGCCCCACGGGTTCGACCTGCTCTCCCGCGGGCGGCCCTGCCGTCGAGGGCCTCGCGTTCCGTCGCTGCGAGTGACCCGGGGGTGAAGTTACTTCTCGCAGCCCGCACGGGGATGCTTCGTGAGATAGCGCGCGAAGTCCCGCACGAGCGCGTAGGCGAGTCGGCGGCCCATGTAGCGTCCGCCCGGGCCCGTCAGATGGATGAAGTCGTTCCACGCCATCTTGTGTTCGGCGAATCGCACGATGGAGAGCTCACCGCCCATGGCAGCGCGGAAGTCCCAGTACATCGCCTTCTCTTCTTCGGCCGTGCGAAGCTTGTACTTCTCCACCTGCTTGATGCGCACGCTGGGCATGGGGTTCTTCGGGGTGCCGCCCGCGAGATCCGGGGGGCTCAAGATCATGAACGGAGCCTCGGGCAAGGCCTCGCGATGGCGCGTGACGAGCTCCTTCAGCGCCGTGCTCTGACCTGGGGCATCGGGCTCGGTGGCGCCCGTGAGAATCAAGACGAGGTCGTGGTGCCGCATGGCCAACGTGGACAGCGTCAGCGCGCGGTCGCCGCGTGCGAGGAGCTCGGAGTTCACGCCACCGATACCCACCGAGTCGACGACGATTCCGGCCGAGTCTCGCTCCATCACCACGCCGAGCAGTCGTACGAGGTCGGCCTCGCTCACGAGCTCGAGCTTGTGCGCGCCGTCGGGTACCCGGAAACTCTCGATGGCCGCCTCGACCTTGGGACCGGCCGAGTCGACGCGAGCCACCTGCTTGCCGTCGATGAGCACGTCGAAGCTGCCGTGGTTCGGGCGCCGGAGGTGCATCACCTGGAAGCGGCTCACCCGGCTCCCCACCTCCGCGCCGTCGGGCGCGGTGGCCACGAACGCGTGCGCCTTCTGGATGATGTTCTGGGCGGCGAGCCCGCCGAACCCGTACAGGCGGTCCGCCACCTGATCGGTCGACATGGAGAACACCTTCCATGCCTTGGGCTCGGCGCCGTGGCGCACGTCGTTGTGGATGTACCAGCTCCAAGGCTTTCCCACGCCGATGTAGCCGTGACCCCCGTCTC
>JAXLYN010000079.1:0-29227 GCA_046351435.1 Polyangiaceae bacterium | reverse complement strand
CAACAGGCGCACTCGCCCATTCGGCCCCTGGGCCTCGCGGAGCTCGTCGAGCACCTTCTGCCGGCCTTCGAGCGAGAGCCCGTCCAGGTTCCAGCTCATGAAACCGACGCCGGTCTCGCGAATGACGGCGAACTCCCGCTCGATGTTGGCCATTGCGCCGCGGCGATCGCGGTGCACCACCGCCACGTTCATGCCGTGCCGTGCGAGCTTCTGAGCCGTCGCGAGCCCGAAGCCGCTCGAGCCGCCGAGGATCAATGCCCAGTGGGTGCGGTCGAAAGAGAGACCCATGTGAACCCTGCGGGCACGCGGCGTATCACGGATCTCCGGCAGGTTCCGTCACAGTTCCGTTGGGTTTGCTCAACGCGACGCGTTACGGCCTCAGCGTCGCCGTGCGGCCTCTTCCCCCGCCTCCCGGTCGAAGCGCTTGTGGCACTTCCGGCAGGCGTAGCGTGACCCGGACGGCTTCCGCGCCCGGACCTGAAGCTCGTGGCAGTGCGGGCAGCGCAGCTTGACCAGCGCTCCCAGCGCGCCTCCGGTGAATACGGCCATCGTCTGAGTATTGGGCCGGCGCTCGAAGCGGCAACCCGCCCGGCATCGGCGACGCGATGGAGGCCGACGAGCAGCACGTCGGCGGAGCGGACGCGGACGCGCCCGGGGTCGAATCGCTCGGCAAACGAACCGAAGCGATCGCTTCACCGCGTAGCAGCACTTCCAACGGATCATCGTCGAGCGCGTGGAGCACGACCACGCGGAGAGAAATCATCAGGGCTCGGTGATGAGCTGATCAGAGCTCACTCACGGAGCCGGGGGCACGAGTGGGCGCCCGCGCGCGCTCACTATCCGCGAGCTCCGGGAGCGTCGCGGCGAAACGGCAGCCGACCTCGGGCCGGAAACTCAGTCGCCGCCTGGCGGGCGGTGGCCTCGAAAAAAAGACAGCCCCCGGTTGACGTGAACCGGCTGCGTCCTAGACAAATTTGGTTCAACCCAACTGGAGGATCTCATGAAGAAGTTCGCAAGCATTTCAACTGCATTGGTGCTCGGTTTCTCGTTGGCCCTGGTCGGCTGCGGCTCGGACGACGACGGCAGCTCGGACCCGACCGGGCAGACGGCGGAGAAGTCGATTCTCGAGACGGCCAGCGCCGCGAGCACATTCGAGACGCTCGTCGCCGCGGTGGATGCCGCGGGGCTCACCGCCACTCTGGAGGGTTCCGGGCCGTTCACCGTGTTTGCTCCCAGCGATGAGGCGTTCGCGGCGCTACCGCCTGGAACCGTCGAAGATCTGCTCAAGCCCGAGAACAAGCAAAAGCTAATCGACATCCTGACCTATCACGTGGTCAGCGGCGACGTCCGCGCCAGCAGGTGGTGTCACTGACCTCAACAGCCACCGTCAATGGCTCGCAGATCAGCATCAAGGTGGTCGATGGCACCGTGACCCTCAACGACACGGTCAAGGTCACCCAGGCGGACATCGTTGCGTCGAACGGGTGATTCACGTGATCGACTCCGTGCTGTTGCCTCAACAAGTGGACGGATACTCGCGGGGCGCGGATGATGGGATGTCCGCGCCCCACCCTCCCACTGGCGATTACCGCGCTCATCGCGCCCTCGATCCGGAGCCTCGGAGACTGAGGTCGACGCGGGCGCATCGACGTCGAGGCGCTGGCCGTGTCTGCCGATGAGGCCGATTACTTCAGGTTCTGCGTGATGCTCTGAGCCGTGTCGGAGATCTTCTTCAGGATGTTCGACAGCGTGGACATCATCTTGCTCATCCGGTCCATCGCCATCTGAAGCCGCAAGCTCTCCATCTCGCCCATCTCGCTCATCGAGTCGAGATCGCCCTTGGCCTGGTCGATCTGGGTTTGGAGCTGGCTCGCGCTCAGGCTGAGCGTGATCTCTTTCGTGCCCGCCTTGAACTTCTGATACGGCTGCAGCTTGACGACTTTCACTTTGACGGCTTTGCCGCTCTTGGTCGCCGTCTTGTAGGCGGCCTCGAGCGCCGTGAGCGGGTGGAGCCTTGGCCTTCGCCTCGCGCGCAGAAGCGACCTTGTCCGCCGGGCCCACGAGGTCGGCGGTGGGCTCGATGAGCGCGACTCGCACGAGCACTGGCCCGCCTGGAGCGCACCGTCATTGCCGAGTTGCTTGCCGTGCGCTCCCAGAAACGCCTTCCAGTCCTTGAGGGCGCCGGCACTGTCACCGCCCCCGAGCTTCGCAGCGCTGGCCGTGCCCGCAGGGATCTCCACTGCAGCGACCGCGACGCTTGGTGAACGCGATGGTGCGGATGCGCGAGGGCGCCACCAGGCGCTGTTGCCGAGGCCGCGGGCGGCGTGCCGATCAGGGCTCGTCGGACGTCGTCGGCCGACTCGAGCGCGCGCGGGGTGCGTTCCGATCGGGCTCACTTCAAGCAGAACAGCGACGATGCAACAGCATAGCTGTCCCACTCGCTGACGGAAATGCCGGTGATGGACGAGCCGTTGTCGGTGATGAGCTCGATGCAGCTCGATGGCCAGAGGCGGTCGTTGTCGAGCTTGAACGCCGCGGGGCGACCGCTAGCGCCGACGACGGTGGCGCCGGTTTGCATGGACGCCCCGAAGGGGACCGCAGCAAAGATGGCGTCGGAGACGTCGATGCTCGTACGCGCGAGTCGAAGGGCCGGTGCAGCGGAGGCGAATTGCAGGCGCTCACCGCCGCGCACGAGCGTGAGGGGCTTTTGCGCCGACACCATCAGCGTGCCCTCGAGCACTTGGGACCAGGGGACGCACTCGCACGTGGTGCCCGTCGTGACGTCGATGCCCGAGTGCGCCAGGTCCCAGCTGTTGACATCGTCGGGTCCGACGGCACGCATCACGTCGATGCTGATGCGATCGCAGGCGCTGGTGGGATCGAGTTGGCCGTCGGGGCGCTTGGCGATGCCGGGACCCTCGTGCCAATCGAAGTCGAACGTGACCGAGCCCAGCGGTTTCAACGCGGCGTCGAAGAAACGTGCCTCTTCCTGGCCACCGCTGCCGTGCACCACCATGAGATACAGGTCCGCCGCCGGCACGTAAGTCCAGTCGGGTGAGAAGGCCTCGGTGAGCTTGTAGTCCCGCTTCGACGCCGCCGGCTGGGGCACGAAGCCGGTGGCCGAGAGCTCTTCGACGCCGGTTTGGAACGTGGCGTCCTTGGAGCGCAACACGAACTGACCTGCGCCGTTGCCCGGATTCGCACCCGCCGCACTGGTGTCGGTGAACGCGAGATAGAACGCGCCGTCCTTGAAGAACGCGCTGGGCTGACCGGCGCCGTAGCTGTTGGGCTTGCCCGCGAGAGACTGCGCGGGGTCGATGATGGGCTTGCCGCCGTGGAGCCGCGTCCAGGCGAAACCGTCGGGGCTCTGGGCCACGCCGATGCGCGTCGTGTTTTCGGGCGTGCCGTCTTTGCCCAAGCCCCCGTAGAACATGTAGTAGGTGCCGTCGACGCGCACCACGGACGGGTCGCAGGTGTGCGCGCCGTCGAAGTCCCCGACGACGCCGGTGGGGCCGAACACGTCGTCGTAGCTGTTGGGCGTGCTCGAACCATGCGCGTGCCATGGTCCGTCGAGCTTCGCCGCTTCGGCGTACAGGATGTGGTCGCCCGCGATGCCTCCGCACCACCACATGCGGTAGTTGCCGTCGTGCATCACGCTGGGCGCGTAGTCGTAGGACGAGCGGGTGAACGCCGGCGAGTTGCTGCCACGCGGATTGCTCGTCGCTCCGACGGTCGCGCTCTCGTTCGCACAGGGCCCTGCGTCGGCGGTCGCGTCGAGGTCGGCATCGGCGCCCGCGTCGGATGCGGCTTCACCGTTCGCATCGCTCGATGCATCGCCGGCGTCGGCCGGTGCGTCGCCCTTCGCGTCGGCGGAAGCGTCGGGCTGGGTGGTCGCGGGGTGATCGCTCGTGGCGTCGCTCGAGCACGACGGATTTGCCAACGTGCCCGAGGCGAGCAACACCAGCGCTGCGGCTGCTCTCTGACGCATCGAGCTCGATTATCACGCAGAGACGGCTCGTCGGGTAGGCGCGGAGCACGAGCACAGTGCGTCGTGGAGGCGCTCGGGGTCGAGGACCGACCGACGAGCACACTCCAGGTGCGCGTGGCTTTCGAGTGCTTCGGCGACCCCGGAGAGGATCCCAGCGTGCTCCAGGCGGGAAGACGTGGAGAGCACCCGCGCCAGGCCTCGGCCCGCCCCGAAGCTCGACGCCGCCTTCTCGGCGCTGCGCACGTTCATGATCGATCACTTCGACGCCAGGGTGCTGAAGAAACGCCGCAGCGGCTTGTTGGGACCAATCTCGTAGGCCCAGGCCGCCGACTCGCTCAGCGTGCGCATGTTCGAAATCGGTCACGGTTCCGGAGATCGGCCGACCGGCGCGTCGATCGACCGTCGGGCTCGTGGAAGCCGCCGCGCAGGTTCGAGGGTGTTCGCGCTGGCCGCCCCGGGGACAAGCCGGAGCTGGCCGCTTCGAGCTCGCCCCGGAACTCGGCCTCGATGCCGCGCATCATGCATAGGTGGAAGGGTGCGCTGACGTTGAGCCGAATGACCTGATGCTCCGTGCCTTCCAGGGATAGCAGCGATGCGTTTCTCCGCGGACTCGATGCCCGC
This sequence comes from Polyangiaceae bacterium, assembly GCA_046351435.1. GTDB lineage: Bacteria > Myxococcota_A > Polyangia > Polyangiales > Polyangiaceae > JADJKB01. The sequence goes on along the minus strand of JAXLYN010000079.1, from coordinate 24,618 downwards.
CGCCGGACCCCAGAGATCTGACCACGATCCACGGAGTTCTTGTTGGCGACGTCCCAGGGTCTTCCAGCTCCACACCGACAATTCTGTCTGCAATCCCACTGGCGATCACCGCGCTCATCGCGCCCTCGCCGGCGGGCACCGCCGCTTGCATCCAGCGCGCCGCGCTTCCTCACCAGCCGCACCGCCGGCGAGGGCATGGCCCCGACGGCGGTGAGCGCGAGGTATTCGCCCAGGCTGTGCCCGCCGAAGCGCGTGGCCGGCCGAATTCCTTCGAGGGCCCGCAGCATGGCGATCTCGGCGGTCAGGATCGCGGGCTGGGTAGACTCGGTCAGGTCGAGCCGCGGATCCTCCTGAAAGCAGAGCGCGGCGAGATCGAGCCCGAGGCTTCGCTGGCCTCGTCGAAGACGGCGGCGACGCTGAGCTCCTCCACGAAATCGTAGCCATCACGCTGGGAGCCTTGCCTGGAAGACGACCACCGGCGCGCGGCACGCCTCGACATGGCGGGCGAGGATAGCACGGTTCGCCGGAAATTGAGCGCGGGGAAGCCCTCGATCACTTCACCGGCGGCGGGATCGGGACCTGGCGCGGTTGTTGGCGGGCGTGAGCCGCGATGGTGTTCAGCAGAACGGCTCCACCTGGTACTCGAGGTGCCCGGCGCACTCGCTGTCGAAGTGGATCTCGTCACCCCACATCACCACCTTGCCCGCCGAGACCGGCTGCACCCGGAGCACGTTCAGCCTGCTCCGAGGCGAGCACCGTGCCGCTGCCGTTGACCGGGTAGCCGTTGTCCCCGCCGATCAAGCTCCACGCCGTTGGTGACCGGGTGCTGCACCCAGTTGGTCGCTTTCGTCGGCGACCCGACTTCTGCAAGATCTGTTCGGGACCATGCTCATGCTGCGTAGGGCGCGAGCAGCGAGTTTGCGTTCGTCTCCGACGGATCGGCGTAGCGATCAGCGTCATCAAGCCACCGCCGCCCTCGATCAGGCCTTCAGCGCGAATATCGCTGGCGTCGTAGGCGTGATTCACGCTGACGTTCGCGCCACGATCTGGTACTGATTGAGCAGCGCCGGCGCATCAGCTTCCGCGTCATCGAGGTTGACGGTGCCGGTCGAGCTGCGCGCGTCGAGCCAACCGGTGAACACGTTGCTCACGCCCACCATGCCCGGCTTACCCAGCGTCATGATCTTCGCGTGATCGCAGGCCGATCACCTTACATCCACGTCGTCGATGATGCCGTTGTTGTCGTTTGTCGATCGTCCTCGCACTTGTCTTCGTTGCCGGTGGGAATGCCGCCGTCGCCAGGGCTACCGCCCCCGCCGCCCACGACGATGCCGCCGCCGCTGCCGCCCTGGTCGCTGCCGCCCTGGCGCTGCCGCCCTGACCGCTGCACCGCCGCCAGTCGCAGCTCCTCGCCCTTGCCGCCCCCGGCGACCTCTCCCGAGTCACCCGAGCCGCAGCTCAGCGCTGCCAGTGAGAGCGCTACCGAACGCGCGCCCGCGAAGACGCCGGGGAGTGCGCATGCGCCCACAGGCTACCCGCACGCGAGCGTCGCGGCGAGCGGGTAAAGAGAGTCTGCCAATACGCGCCTGCCGCGTCGCGCTCGGCGCGCTCCCCGCGGCGTCGTCACTGGCAGCAGCGCACGCCGATGCTGCCGACGGGTCCGAGAGCGAGCGCGGCCAGGTGGGCCCGCGCGCGGCAATCGACGGACCAGGCGTCGTTGCTCGCGTCGTTGGGCCCGGCCAAGAGCGCCGCGCCACCCAGCTCGGCGCCGACGATTTCGCTGCGCCCGGCCAGAGGCCAGCGCACCTCGCTCTGCTTCTCCGAGGTTCGGGTCGAGACGCCCAGCGCCGGCTCGCCCGCGGCGCGCTCTTCGGCCGCGCCGAGCCGCGACCAGTTGGTTCGCCCACCACTTCGTCCCGGCCTCGGCATCCAACGGATAGGTGCAGAGCAGGCGACGTACCACTCGTCGGAGGTGCACAAGCGCTTGCCCTGGCGCGCACAGACTTGGCTGAGGGACTTGAAGCTCTCGGCCGTCGGCGGCGCCGGAGTCTCCTCGACGTCGATGCTGAAGTGGGTGTCCGTCGCGTCGAAGGTCACCATCGCGCTTCCAGTCCGCTTCGAGTCATGCTCGAACAGAGCTCCGGGCCGGCACCCAGCGTGGGCGAGATCCGGCTCAAGCCATGCTTACCGATGGAGGTGGAGAGCCCGAACACCAGGCTGATGCCAAGAGACCCCAGAGCAGGCTCACGAGCTGCAGGCGCCGCATCAGTGTCTCGAGCGCCGCGAAAGGCAACAGCTCGCGCAAGCGCGTGAGCTGAGCCACCCAGCCGAGCGGCACCAGCAACACGCCGATGAAGGGCAGCGCCAGGGCCAGGGCGACCAGCGCGGCGATCAGCACGTGGCGGGAACGCAACACCGAGGCCAGCGCAGAAATTGCCCAACGCGACCGCCTCGCCACGTAGAACGGGCAGAGCGCGATCACCACGAGCCCGACCACGGTAGCTTGGCTGCGGCATCCGGGCGGAGCACCCAGGTCGCGATCACCAAGAGCCGAAGCCGATCGAGAGCGCGCTCGGGACCGGCTTGGCAGATCGAGCCCCAGCGCGGGCAGCGGCCGATCGCGAGATAGGCGACGGCGAAGGCCACCAGCGCCAGCGACGCCAGCGCCAGCGCCAACACGTAGTGCCGCGAGACGACGTCAGCCACCGAAGCCGCGACCCCGGCTGGGGACACCCAAGGCGGCGGAGCCATGCGTCCGATGAGCGCGCCGGCCGCGGCACGGTGAGCCCCACGATCTCGGATTCGATCGCCAGCGCATGGGCCGGCGCTGCGCGGGTGCCGTCGATCCAGCCGCGCGAGCGCAGATACTCTTCGGCCAGCACGAACACCGCGACGTAGAGCTGCAGTGTGGCCAGCTTGCGCCGCTGCTCTCCACCGCGGATCTCCACCGCGCTGCCGAGCAGGATCCAAAACGCCAGGGCTCCGCCAAGGGCGAAGAGCCAGGCGTTCTTGTAGAACGAGACCCGCCACGCCTCCCGCGACCGTCCACCACACGACGTAGCGCGGGATGGAGACCTCGTCGGTGGCCAGCCGATGCGCCGCCCAGCGCGCGATGGCGAGCCACGACGCCGCGACCAGCGCCACGCCGAGGACCGGCAGGAACGAGAGCCACGCGGCCATCTAATGCGCCCTCAACACGACAGTGCCCCCAAGGTTCCGTCGATCGCCACCGCCGCTCCGAGCGGGAAGCGCTGGATCGGAATGCGCTGGATGCTGGCCACGGCCGAGATACCGAGCTCCCGCGCGAGCTGGGACATAGGCGAGGCGCCGTCGGCCGCCGCCCGCGAGCACGACGCCGCTCGCTCGAATCACCGCGTGGGCGAGTCCGGACGCCCGTCGGGGATGACGACGATCGAACCCGGCGCCGGCTCGCCCCGATCTCGGTAAGGGCCATCGCCGGACCCTGAGCACTGCCCGGCACCAGGCCCACGACCGGCAAGCTCGAGTCGGGTCGCGACATCACCGGCGGCGGCTCGACCCTGCGCGCAGGGACCTGCGCGCGCAGGCGCCGGGTTCAGGCCTTCTTCGTCCCAGACCTTGTTGCTCGCCTCGCGCATCGAAGGGTCGCTCACCCACGAAAACCCCAAGTCCGTGGGGAAGCCGGCGAACAGATGCCGATCTCGACGAACACCGCGTTCCAGTCCGGTCGCCCCGCGCGCCGCAGGCTGCGCGGCGAAGTCGCGCGGATCGGCTGCTCCACGCTCGCCAGCGCTCGCTCGCCTTCTCGGCTTCCGAGCCAAGCTCTTGGCGCGACGCCCCAAGATCTTCTTCAACCTTCGATGCACCTCGGGCACGTGCTCGCCGGTCGCGCCGTCGGCGAGCATCCCATCACCCTCGATCAGCCAACGGCGCGATACCCAGCTCGACGCCGGTCGGCGCCACCAGCGGCAAGGAGGTAGCGCGAGCGCCACGCGACGAAGCGCTTCCAGCTGTCGGGCAGGTCGCCGATCACCTCCGGACGCGGGCAGCGCGCGCCCGCCCAGCGGCCGCGACAAGGCGAACAGCGGCCAGAGCGGCTCTTTGACCAAGACCGCGAGGGCCAGGCGACCGAGCCCGCGCCGGAGCAGGTCCACGTTCAGATAGCGCACGCCGTCTTCGTCGCGGATGTCGCCGCCCCGAGCGCCGCCCAAGCGCCCCAGCGCCCGGCTCGCCGCCTCCAGCACCAGCTCCGGAGGCCCGTAGGTCTCGTTGATCCAGCGCGGCAACCAGGTCCACTGCGCCGGTGAGCGGTCCGCCGTCCGAGAGCCAGGTGGCAGGCTCTCCGGTCCGCACTCGGCGCAACCCCGTCACGCTGAGCTGGCCCGCGTGCACGGCGAAGTCCACCAGCACCGTTCCACCAAGTCGCGTGTCCAACGCGACGAGCAGACCAGCGAGACGGTTCATCCAGCTCGGCGTCGTCTCCAACGCCACGTCCGGCGCCACGGCCAGCGCTCCCGTCGATCAGATCGAAGCTGACGCTCGTCGTCGCCGAGCGCGGTTTGCCGAAGTCCATCAGCACGGAGTCGCCGCGTCCGTCGAGCCCGCGAGATTGGGCCGACCCCACCACGTCCGCTTCCACCTGGCGCTGCAGCACCACCGCGCGCTTGAGCGGTGCGGCGATGCGCAATCTCTGACGATACTCCGCGGCGGCGACGCCGTAGCCGGAGTCGACCACTCGCACGATGGCCTTGACCAAGAGATCGACGCGTTCGGGGTCGATGTCCCGGGCGCTCACGAACACGCCGGGGTAGGTCTGGGCGGCGTCGTCACCGCCGAATGACGGCCGCACCGTGATCTTCCCGCCCGCCGCGCGATGCAGGAACGCGTGGAGCTGTCGGCGCGCGACCGCGGGCAACAGGGTCGTCGCGTCCACGCCGGGGCGCGCCTTGCGCACCCCGGTCATCCACTGCTCCACCAGCTCGCTGGTCAACACCACGCTGTCCGGCACCGACACGCCCAGGGCAGCGGCGCGCGCCAAGCTCATGGCTTCGCCGCCCACGCTCTCCAACGGCACGCGGGTGCTGCGCGCGAGGGTGTCGATCTCGATCAGCCAGCGCGGGGCGAGGCGTGCGTCACGCGCGCGCCAGAGCTTCTCGATCCCCACGAACCCCAACGCTCCGACCACCAGCGCGCCGAATATGGCCACGACCCCGTTGCCGCTGACGCCACCGATGAGCCCGAGCACCACCGCGAGCCCGAGCGCGACCGCGACGCTCAGCACCAGGACAGCGGACACCGGCAAGAGCAGCAGCGAACCCAGGAACGGTGCCATCGTGGCCCCTCCTCAGTCGCCCGGGCTCGCTTTACGCCCCATCCTCCACCGCTTAGGTCAGCGCGAGGGTCCGGGACAAAAAACCTGCTCAGAGCTTCGGGCGGGGTCGCGACGCCGACTGTCGCCGAGGCGCCCTCGAACCCCGATCTTCGAGGTCGAATCGGTAGGCAAAGCCGATCTGCGCGCCGACGCTGGTCACCGACCCCGACCCCGGGGCACAGCCCTCGACGACGTCGCTCGTGTGACGATGCGCGGCCGCGTTGAGCAGGGTCACGAACGCGAGCTGGTTCGAGATGTCCACGTCGAGACCCACCCCGCCCCCCAGCGCAATCCCCGGCCCGTCCGAGCCCGAGCAGGAAAAAGGCTGGTCGGGGCTCACGGCGTCGGTCGCGGGACGAGTGCCGTCGGCGTTCACGTGCTGCCAAGACATGCCGAGACCGAGCGCGATGAAGAGCCCCATCGCATCCGTCCGCCACGGGAATGCGCGACCCCCGAGCCACAGTGCGTCGAGGTCGCGCCGGATCGTCAGGCTGCCTTCGATGGGGTCGGTGCGATCGGAGCCGATGCGCGAGCGCTGGTACATGACACCGGCCGACCACACTCGGCTTCCGGAGAACCACACTCCGGGTCCGAACATGATGCCGCCGCGCTCGGAGCTGGTGTAGCCGTAGTCGGCGGCATCGCCCAAGCGAGTGATGAGGCCGCCGTCGAGCTCGAGGCTCAACGTCATCTCCGGCGGGGGAGCCGCGCTCTCTTTCGGGGGGGTTCCGAGATCCGGAGCTGGTCCCGGTTCGACGGGCACCGGCTGGACGGTGCCGGAACCGCCCGCCGCGGCTGCCACCGGTGGGCCCGCCGCGGGTGCGGCGGACGCCGGCGGCGCTGCAGGCGGCGCAGTCATGAGGCGGTGCCGCGGGCGCGGGTGCAGCCGACGCCGCTGGGCTGGCGCTTGCCGGCGGCGCGGCCGACGAGGGTGGCGCGGCCGACGAGGGCGGCGCCGCGCTCGGCGCACCCGGCGCGGCGCTCCCGGCAGAGGGCGGATCCGTTGGACCCGCTGGGCGGAAGTGTCGAGTCGCGAATGCGATCGCACAGCGCGCTCGCACTCACGCTCACCGCGTACGCAATGAGGAGCCGTCCACGCATGGCACGCACGACTATCGCGCGCGCGCGCAGACGACGCAATCATGCGCCGGAGCCCGAGCACCCACGCGAGCGCGGAGCTTGGACTCGAAGCTCCGGCCATGGCCGGGGACTGTTTCGTGGAGGCCGGAACTCGCGCGGCGTGCGCCGTCTCGCTGGCGGCGACGGCGAAGAACACGACGAGCATGCCGAGGAGCAATCCCGCCGAACCCAGGGGGCCGAAGCTCGCGAAGAGTAGGTCGAACATCCTCGTCTCCAATAAAAACTGGCCGGACAGCATGTTTTTAACCACCGCAACGCATCGTGTCAAGCGGGGGAGCTAAACAACAGTAATCAATCGATTTTGTCGGGTGCGAGGCCGCTCGATCCCGGCACGCCGAGCGGCGAGGCGCGGCACGTGCTCCCACCGACACGGCGGGGTCTGAGCGCAGCTGCGTCCATGCACGAGGGGCGACCCAGCGATTCGCGAAAGTCAGTGCGGTTCCACCGGCGGCGCGCGCTCTCGGAGCGTGTCGCACACCACCCGAAGTCCAACCGGACGTCGAGGCGACCGCGCCGCGCGGCGCTCTAAAGATCAGACGTCGACCAGGGACAGCGCGATGGCGTGCAGCGCGTCTTGCATCGACTGCTCGTCCGCCTCACTGGGCGGGTCGAAGAAGTCGTGCAGCGCGAGCCCGTCCAGCATGCCCAACACCAGCCGCGGAATCACCCGCACGCTGACCTTCGGCTTCAACCCCAGCTCCGCGAAGCTCTGCTCCAGATGCCGGCGCACCTCGTCGCGGTTGGCCTCGAACATCATCGACAGCGCCTTCTTCAACTTCTCGTCATAGATGCCCTGGGCCATCAAGTCGGCCAGCACTCGCATTTCGGGGCTTCCCTGCTTGCGCGCCTGACTCATGGCGTCGAGCGCACGCCGGATCTTCTCCGGTGGCTCTCCCGGCGCATCCCACGCCGCGCGGACGCGTTCACGCATCGAGTCCGCGCAGCTCACCAGCACCTGGGCGATCAGGTCGTCCTTGCTCTCGAAGTGATAGTGCACCGCCCCCTTGCTCATCCCCGCCGCCGTCGCGATGTCGCTCACGCTGGTCCGCGCGTAGCCGCGCTCGGCCAGCGCGCGAATCGCCGCGTCGAGCACTTGCTGCCGACTGGCTTCACTCTTCTTGTAGGTGCGGCGCGGGCGCATGGTAGAAGACTGAAGCCGGATCCGGGAGCCTCGCTTCCTCTCTAGAACAGCCGGGGGCAGCCGCGAAGCGAGACCGCGGTGGATTTCCAATCCGGCGGGTTTATTCGGGAAAAACCCCAGATTGACAGGCGAAAGACCCGCTGCCAGAGTCCGCTTACGGAGGGATGAAGCCGAGCGGCCGAAGGTACCTGATTCGAAATCAGGCGTACCCTTGCGGGTACCGTGGGTTCGAATCCCACTCTCTCCGCCGCGAGCCTGAGTTCGAGCTCCGAAGCGGATCCACCGGGGTGCGCAGAGGGCTCATGGCCTGCCCAGGCTCTGGAGAGGTGACCGAGGAGGCCGAAGGTGCATGACTGGAAATCATGTGTACGGGTAACCGTACCGAGGTTCGAATCCCTCCCCTCTCCGCAACTGTTCTCGTGGCCCCGCGCTGGGCCACGGAGTGGGCGAACCCTTTGCCCCGCGCGCCGCTTCGCGAAGCTCGGGGGCTTCACTTGAGGTTGACCGAGGGTGTGCTCGGCGCCCTTCGGGCGCCTGCGCGACCTCATGGTGCAGCGTGATGCGGTCCTCAGCTCATACGGTTTCGCGGGGGATAGGGGGGCCCCTTGCCGGTTTCGGGTCCTCCCTCTCCGCAACTGTTCCTCGTGGCCCCGCGCTGGGCCACGAGGTGGGCGAACCCTTTGCCCGCGCGCCGCTTCGCGAAGCTCGGGGGGCTTCGCGAGGTTGACCGAGGGTGTGCTCGGCGCCCTTCGGGCGCCTGCGCGGCCTCGTGTGCGGCGTGATGCGGTCCTCAGCTCATACGGTTTCGCGGGGGATAGGGGGCCTGCCGGTTTCGAATCCCTCTCCGCAAGTGTTCCTCGTGGCCCTTCACTGGGCCACGAGGTAGGCGAACCCTTTGCCCGCGCGGCGCGTCGCGAAGCTCGGGGGGCTTCGCGAGGTTGACCGAGGGTGTGCTCGGCGCCCTTCGGAGGCTGCCGCGCGGCCTCGTGTGCGGCGTGATGCGGTTCTCGGCTCGTGGGGCTCAGAGGTGTTTCGGGGGGCCTGCCGGTTTCGAATCCCTCCCCTCTCCGCAACTGTTCCTCGTGGCCCGCGCTGGGCCACGAGGTAATTTGCCCGCGCGGCGCGTCGCAGCTCGGGGGGCTTCGCGAGGTTGACCGAGGGTGTGCTCGGCGCCCTTCGGGCGCCTGCGCGACCTCGTGTGCGGCGTGATGCGGTTCTCAGCTCGTGGGGGCTCAGAGGTGTTTCGGGGGGCCTGCCGGTTTCGGGGCTCCCTCCCCTCTCCGCAGCTGTTCCTCGTGGCCCCGCGCTGGGCCACGGGGGTAGGCAGGCTGCTTGCCGCGCGTTGCCGCGGTAGAGTCCCAGGCGAAGTGAATCGGGATTCAGGGGCGGGGTCCGTGGGCTGCTGGGTCGGCGGGCGCTTGACCGCGAGCGGAGCGGGACTGGTTCTGCTCGGCCGCGAGCGCGATGCAGCGCGAGGTCGAAGGAAGTGGGCTCTCGCTGTTCGACGTGGAGGGCCGGGAAACTCGAGTCGAGGCGGAGCGCGTCGCGTTCGCGACCGATCGGGCGCTCGGCGATCGGGACGTCGTTCTCTGCTCGGTGAAGAGCGCACACACACGGAGGCGGCAGCGCAGGAGCTCGCGACGGTGCTCGGACCGGATGCGCTCGTGGTGAGCTTGCAGAACAGGTCGGCAACTCCGACGTGCTCCGCACGCATCTCCCTGGTCACCCGGTGCTCGCGGGGATCGTGAGCTTCAACGTGGTCGGTGGCCGGCCGGGGGTCTTTCGGCAAGGAACGAGCGGTCCGCTCATCATCGAGCGCTCCTGCTGAGCCCCATCGCATTGCAGCTGTGCGACGCCTCCGCCGGAGCGGCATCGGGGTCATGACCCCGCGGGAGATCGCACGGCATCAGTGGGCGAAGCTCCTGATGAATCTCGGCAACGCCGTGAGCGCGCTCTCCGGCGCGCCGACGCGCGAGATGATCCTGACCCCGGGCTACCGCAAGATCCTGGCGAGCATCATCGGCGAGGCGCTGCGCGTGCTGTCCGCTGCCGGTATTCGCCCCGCCAAGCTCAGAGGCGTCCCGCCGGCGTTGCTCGTGACCCTGCTGGGCTTGCCCACGCCCCTGGTGCGTGTGTTCGCCCGCGCACAGTTGCGCGTGAACGCCGATGCTCGTTCGTCGATGTGGGAGGATCTGGAGCGCAAGCGTGCCACCGAGGTCGACTACCTGAACGGCGAGATCGTGCGCGTGGCAGCGCGTGCCGGCGTCGAAGCTCGCGTCAACGGCGCCATCGTAGCGCTCGTGCACGAGGTGGAGGCGCGTGGCCAGGGCTCGCCGAACCTCTCGCCGGAGGCGCTGTCCGCCGCCCTGACCGCCGCCGGCGCCCCGAGCTGAGCCCCTTCAATGCGACGACACGCAGCCCGACGACAGACGCCACGCGATCCGCTCGGACTTTCGCGGTCGTCCGCTTGGCTGTCGAGCCGCGCCGTTTCGCTCGGTCAGTCACCGGTCGGAACGATGCCCTTCGACTCGACCATCAAGACCACGGTGCGTTCGGGGGATCGCGTGCGGTGCACGATGCCTTTCGGAACGGTGTAGCCCTGGTGCGGGCCCAGGGTGATGGTGCCGTGGCCTTCGACGTCGAGCAGCAGCTCGCCTTCGAGCACCAAGAAGAACTCGTCCTGCTCGTCGTGCTTGTGCCAGTGGAACTCGCCTTTGAACAGCCCCAGCCGCACCACCGAGGTCGTTCACGCTGGTGAGCGTCTGATTGAACCAGGAGCTCGTGGGCGGCGGCCTCGACCGGGATGTCGACGAGCAGGCCTGATGACCGTACTTGTCGTCGGTCTTGATGTCGCGCGGGTCGCTGGGCATGACCTCCGCGTAGCATCGGCCCCGATGGAGCGCACCCGATCGGCGCTGTCCAGCTGCCGCTTGCTGGAAGTACGCTCGGGGCGTCTTGGTTCTCGCTTCGAGGTGTGGCGCACGCGGTTACTCGGGCCGTCTTACCGGCGGTCGGCGTAGCGATCGCAGTCGCCGCGCTGGCCCCGCGGGTGAGCGCACAGCCCGCTCCGCCGCCGCCTCCGCCCCCGCGCCGGGGGCGCCGGGCGCAGCGCCATCCGCTGCACCCGCGCCGGCTCCGCCGCCCCCCACCCGCCGCGCCCCGCTCCCGCACAGCCGACCCCGCCGCGCCGCCGCCGGGCTATTACTATCCGCCGGCGTACACCTACCCCGCACCGGGCTATGCGCCGCCGCCGGGGGGACAGCAGCCGCAGCCGCAGCCGCAGCCTTCGAAGCCCACAGCGCCGGAGCCGCCCAATCCGCCGGCGCGCGAAGGCTTCCAGATGTCCATTCGGCTCGGCGCTGGGGTGCCGTTCGGGAAGGCGACGGACCAGCCCGGCGACGGCCAGACGGCGCGCTATTCGTCGCAGTTCGCCACCGAGATCGCCCTCGGCGCCAAGCTGTCGGCGCCGATCTACCTCGGAGGCTACGCCGGCTTGTGGACGGGCGCGGAGGGTGACGACGTCTACACCGGAGGGCTCTGCAACGGGGGCTCCCTCCACGACGTCGACTGCAACACCGAATCCACGCGGCTCGGGCTCGAGATCCAATATCACTTCATCCCGGACGGGCTGGTGAACCCGTGGCTCGGCTACGGTCTCGCGTACGAGTGGGCCCAGGAGAACATCGACGACCACATCGGACAGCGCACCGAGCGGTCGAGCGTCGAAGGCATGCAGTACGGACGCTTCCAAGGCGGCATCGACTTCCGTTTCGGAAAGGTCTTCGGCCTGGGGCTGTACCTCCAGTCCGAGATTGGCCGCTACACCCGCGCTACGACCGAAATCAACGGGCAGGAGACTCACTCGGGTGGCATCGATCGCACGGCGATCCATGGTTGGTTCGGCTCGGGAGTGAGGATGGTGTTCTTCCCATGAATCAGCTCGGCGAAGCCCCTCGTCGCGCTGGCCGTGCTCCTCGCGGCGCTCCTGGCGTGCGACGAGAGCGCTACGATTCCCTGGACTATGCGCGTTTGGGCATCGCCGCCTCGGATGCAGCTGGCACTCCGGTGCCCACGAGCGCCGGACGGCGTGCGTGACCCTGCCGGTGCTTCGCGGCAGTGAGGTGGAGAGGAGCTTCGACGTGTCGGGCTCCCTCGCGGTGGAGGTGACCGCGGACAACGGCGTGGTCGTGCACTTCGCACACGCGAGCCCCGCCGTGGACGACCGGACCATCTCCAAAGATCAACTCGAGGCGACCTACTTTCAGGAGATCCAGGTCTGGGACCAGACCGACAGAAACCTCGTGCAGTTGAGCTCCGAGTGCAAAACCCGGGGCCGCGCAGTAACGAGGTCAACCTGTGTCGGAGGCGGGCGGACCACCACTTGAGTTTCCTGCCCCGGTGCTTCGCCTCGTAGAGCCGCTCATCGACCAGGCCCACGAGCTGAGCGCCCGGTGGCCTCGGCGCACTCGGCGATTGAGCCGCAGCCGATGCTGATGGTGGTGCGGATCTGGCGCCCCTCGAACCAGCACGGCGCCGACTCGATCGCAGCCCGGATCCGCTCGGCCGCCCGCGCCGCGCTGCGACCGCTGGTGGAGCGCATCAACACCACGAACTCCTCGCCACCGTAACGGGCCAAGAGGTCTTCGGCGCGGAGCTGGAGCAGCGCGGTTTTATTCTTGATGTGCCGGATCACCGCATCGGCATTGCCCCATGGTGTCATTGACCCGCTTGAAGTGATCGATGTCGAGCAAGAGCATCGCCAGATCGTCCCGTGCCGCCTGGCGTAGGCGGCTCGGAGCGCGTGCAATCCTCGAAGTGGCGGCGGTTCCAGAGCCCGCTCAGGGCGCTCGCGGAATTGCTCGTTCGTAGAGCTGGCGCAGCAGGCGTTCGTGCAGGGAATCCGCGACGGTGTAACGGAAGCACGCATCAGGGCCGATTTGCACCAGATCTCCGTCTGAGAGCACCTCCTTCACCACGCGCTTGCCGCGAACGAAGGTCCCGTTGCTCGACGCGGATCTTCGATGGCGTGGGCATTACCGCAGATGATGCGGGCGTGGAAGCGGCTCACGCCGGCGTCGGTGAGCTGCAGGTCGTTCGAGGTGTGTCGGCCGAGCGTGCACGAAGCGCGCGTCAGCGTGGTCAGGCTACCCGCGTCCACACCGTCCAGGCGCAGGAGCAAGATCCGATCGCGACTGGCGTCGGCGTCGGGGGCCGCGCTGACCATGGTGGGGCGATCTTGCTCGTCGCGATCGTCCGCACTGAAGTCGATCCGCACCGGCGCGGGGGCAGCGCCTGCGGGAGACCTTGCCGCCATCTCCGGGCGGGTGACGGAGGTGGGCGTGGACTACTCGGGCCTCGGAGGCATGATCGCGACCCGCGTCGTCGATGGCGGAGGCCCCCCGGCAGCACGGGGCCCGACCGTGGAGATTGGGACCGACCCATGGTGCCCCTACCAGATCACTTCGGGGAAAGGGGGCGACGGTCTGGCGAAGAGAAACCCTTGGAGCAGGTCGCACCCGAGCTCCACCAGCACGTCGCGCTCGGCGGCCGTCTCGACGCCTTCCGCGACGACCAGCATGCCCATGTCTCGGCTCAGGCTGGCCATCGAGCGGACTGACCTTCTGTTTGGTGGCGCTGGCGTCGATGCCGCGCACCAGGCTCATGTCCAGCTTCACGACCTCCGGCTCCAACTGAGCGAAGCTGGTCAAGCCGGCGTAGCCGGCGCCCAAGTCGTCGATCGCGATCCGGAACCCCATTTCGCGCAGCGCGGCGATGCGCGGGCGCACGTCACCGACCTCGTCCAATGCAGCTCGCTCGGTGATCTCCAGCACCACCCGCTCGGCGATGCGCGACGAAGGTGCATCGTGCAGGGTCAAGGAGTCGAGTCGAGGAGATCGCGGACGTGGAGGTTCACGAACAGCATCCCCGAGCTCGGCTCGGCGATCACCAGTTCCGCCGCACGTGCACGAATGGTGCGCCCCGCCGTCGAGCGCGTCCAGGCGCTCCGCCATCCAGCACCGCACCAGGGTGCGGAAGGCTCGGCTCTCGACTCCGAAGCAGCGCCTCGTGACCGAAGACGCGCCGCTTGCGCGGGTCCACGATCGGATCAGGATACCATCCAGAGCGAGCTCAGCGCTCGCTCGAAGGTGGCTTCAAGCCCGCGCGGTCGCCAGGGCTGGCGTCGGTTCCCAGGAGCTCGTTGGCGCAGGCCTTGACCCGAGCCATCCGGTGATAGCGGCACGCTTGCTCGAGCACGCTGACCAAGTCGTCGTTCGAGATGGGCTTGGCGAGATAGCGGAACGCGCCGTACTCGATGGCCTCCATCGCAGTGGAGACCCGCAGGCCCTCGGTGAGCAGCACCACCAGGACAAGAGGTCCGTCTCGCGAATGCGCCGCAGCAATTGGATGCCGTCCATGCCCGGCATCGAGATGTCGCTCAACACGACGTCAGAGAGCTCGTGGGCGCAGATGGCAATGGCCTCTTCACCGCTCTCTGCAGTCTTGGTCTGAAAGCCTTTGGGCTTGAGCACGCACTTCGAGCCCGCGCAGCGACACCGGGTCGTCGTCGACCAGCAGCACCGAGGAGTGCAGGGCCGTGGCAGGCGCGCATCCCGCGCCGGCGTCACCGAGTCGGGGATGGAGGAGGCGAGGGCAGCTCGAAGGCTCATGTCCAGAATTGACCGACTGGGGTTCTTTTGACCGTTCTTCCGCGGGAGATGACCCCAGATCGGCGGAAAAGCCCAAAGGCGGGGGCAGCGGGCGGATGGACCGCCATTTGCAGCCTGTGGGCCGCCGATCCCCATGAACAACGCCCGAGCCAAGCGAATCTCTCCCCCCGCGCTTCACACTGGCAGAGGCCCGGCCTCGGGTGTGTTCGCGAAGGCGAGCGCCTCCACCGACGCGTGCAGCGAACCCGCCGAGGCCGAGGCGCGCGGCCCCGCGAGCGGCCCGCGAACGCCCGGACCCTTCCCGCGTTTGCCCGAGGTCGGCCTCGATCTTCGCGACGCCGTCGAGTCGTTCGAAAACCAACTGATCGTCCAAGCGCTGGAGCGGACCAACGGCAACAAGCGACAGGCGGCGCAACTACTCGGGTTGGATCGGACTACGCTGGTGGAGATGCTCAAGCGCAAGCGCATCGGTGTGGACGAGCCGTGAGGTTCCGAGCTGACTGATTCGGCAAGGAAGGAGCACCCGGCGCAGTCGCCGGCGCGCGTCGCGAGCGCTGGACCACGGCATTGATTGGGTGCGTCGTTGGCGCAGCGATCGCCGCCGGCGCGGTCGCACTCGAGTGGTTGCCGGCGTCCGGGGTCGTGCTCTTCGCTCTGGTCGGTCTGCTCGGAGGGCGCGTGGTCCAACTCGAACGCGCCCTCGCCAGGAGTGAGACGGGGCTCCGGGATCGACTGGCTGGTCGAACAGACGCTGGTGCGCGCGAAGGCGCGGAGGCGGAAGCCGAGCGGCGCCTGGCCGCGGCCAACGCCGAGTGGGCCCTGCGCGTCAGGAAGCTGACCCACGACGCACGGAGCCCGCTCAGCGTGCTGAAATCCAACGTCGGCTGCTTGCGCGACACGCCGCCGGCCGAGCTGCAACGGGAGGCGGGCCCGCCATCGAAGACATGGACCTCGGGGTGGACCAACTCGAAGCCCTGCTGGCCGGAGGCGTCGGCCCACGCCAAGCGCTACGAAACGAGCTAGCAGAGCTCGCCCGGCCACCACCGCCAGCGCGCGCGAGTCCGTACTTCTTGCAGAGACCTTCGGGAGGCGTGCCTTCGGGGGTCATCGGGCCCTCACCGCCGTAAGTGCCGTGAAGCGCCGAGGAGACCTTGCGTGCCGAGGCAATCTGCCCGAATACGTCGGCACCCTGGGTGGGAGCCCGCGCGTAGCTCCCCGTAGTCCACCTTGTAGAGCCCGAAGCGCGGCAGAACCCTTCGGCCCACTCGAAGTTGTCGTACAGGCTCCAGTGAAAGTAGCCGCGGACATCCACGCCGTCGTGGAGGGCTTTCTCGATCTGTTCCAGGGCTCGCACCACGTTCTCCGCGCGGCGCTCGCCGACCTCGGTGGCGATTCCGCCCTCGGTCACCACGAGCGGCAACCCGGGGTAGCGCGCGTGGCGGAAATCCGTGAGCACGCTGTAGAGCCCCGGGGCGTAGGCCTCGTACCCATGGTCGGCACGCAGTAGCTGGGGTCGATGGGCGCGACACGAAGCCGTAGTCGAACCCGCTGAAGCACGGCGTCACGCCCAGCACCGGAACCAGCCCGTTCACCGAGGTCACGCCGCCGCGGAAGTAGTACTGCAGACCGAGCCAATCCAGCGTGCCCTTCCAGCTCGGTTGCTCTTCGTCCCAGGTACCATCCAGGTCTTTGTCGAACTTGCCCGCCAAGAGCGAGTCGGCGAGCAAGTAGTGGAAGACGTAGACCAGCCGATCGCGCCCGGCCACGTCCGCCGGATCCGCGCTGATCTCGCCGCCCCGGGATGGCACCCAGTCGGCGACGGACAGCGACATCCCCACGCTGGCCGACACGCCGTCGCCGTCCGCGTCCTTGGTGTCTGCGGCCTTGATCGCGGCGTACATCGCCGCGTGAGCCGACAGGTAGTCACGGAAGACCGGGACGAGCTTGTCCAAGAGGAGCAGGTATTTCTTGCCGGGTGGGAACGCGCCCACGCCGTAGCTGGCCAGGAGGTAGTTGACCGGCTCGTTCACCGTTCCCCAGTCGTCGACGCGGTCGCCGAACCGTTCCGCCAAGAGCTTGGCGTGCTCGGCGAGCTCCTTCACGACCAGGGGACCGCCTTGGGGATGACCGAAGCCGCACAGGTTCGCGTCCGTGGGTCCGTTCTTGCAATCGGGGTCGCGCGGATCGTCCACCCAGACCGGATTCGAGAAGTGGTGGAGGGTCACCACGGGCCGGATGCCCGCTGCCCGGAGCGCGTCGATGAAGTCGCCGTAGTGTTTCAGCGCGTCCTCGTCGATCTTGTTTCGCTCGGGCTCGACGCGCGCCCACTCGATGCTGAACCGATACGAATCGAGGTGGAGGCTCTTGATGAGCTCGACGTCGTCGGAAAGCTTTGCTGTAGCCCATCGAAGCGTCCCCCACGAACGTGCCGTTGCCGAGGCCACCTTGAGCCACCGGCTCGGTGAAGACGTACCAGTCGGTCTTGGTGTTCGCGTCCTCGATTTGGGTGGCGGCGCTGGCAGCGCCAAGCGGAAACTGCCCTTGCCGGCCGGGTCGCTGAGGGACCCCGGAGCCCCGAACGCAGATCCCGCCGGCCCGTTTTCCCCGCCCTCGTCACCCGAACAGCCCGGCGTGAAACCGGCCCCAGAGCCCGAGCAAAAACGCCCTGGCTCGCGATACCTGAACACCCGCCATGGTGAAGGTCATTTAGCACCCGGAACGGGCCCTGCGAACCGGCGAGCGGGGCTTTACTGCGTGGGGCGAAAGTGACAAACCTCGGAGTCGAGTGGATCCCAAGACTGCGCTCGCATCCGGGGTGGTCATCGCGGAGCGGTTCCGCGTGGAGAACGCGGTCCCCTACGCGGAGGCGCGGGCCGCCTTCGTCGCGACGGACGTCGCCAGCAACGACCGCGTGCTGGCCTTCGACGCCGAGCTGGCGGCGGGGGACGCGCTGCGAGCCGGCGTCGGGATCCACCACAAGCACCTGGCGACGGTGCGTGGGTTGGTCGCCCACGGCGAACGCGACGTGCTGCTCTCGGACTACGTCCCGGGGCTCACGGTAGAAGCCTTCGCCGACGGAACGCCTCGCCTTTCCCGGGTGGACACGGTGCGTTTCACCCTGCGAGCGCTCGACGCCCTGTTGGCCCTACACCACGCCGGCGCAGTCCACGGCTTCCTGCGTCCCGCCTGCGTGATCCTGGAACCCGAAGGACGGCCCCGTCCAGTGGTGGCGTTCGCGCCCCCGCCGCTCCAAGTCTCTGCCTACCACTCGCCGGAGCGCGGGGCCGCGGGTCCTCCGAGCATCGCCGACGACTCGTGGGCGGCCGGCGCGTTGCTGTTCCGAATGTTGACGGGCCGCGATCCGCCGGCGGCGGGTGTCGGCTCGGCGGACGAGCTCACCTTGGCCGGGGTGGACGACGAGATCCTGCGCGAGGCGCTGGTGCACGCGCTGGCTTCGGACCCGGCCAAGCGTAGCGAGGACTTGCAGCCATTGCGCCGCGAGCTGGCGCGCTGGTTCGCCGAGCACGCCGGCGACGACGCCGGGCACTCGAGCATGTCGCTCCACACGCCGCCGCCGTTGCCGGCCGGCGCGTCCGGGCCGCCGGCATCGAGCCGCGTGATCGACGTGCCGCCGGCCTCGTCGCCCTCCGGAGCTCCGGGGCTGGCGACTTCGATGCGCTCGCCGCCGGCGCGCAGCCGCAAAGGGTTGATGCTCGGGCTGGCCGGTGCCGCCGCAGTGGTGGGCCTCGGCGCGGCGTGGGGTGTCTCGGCGCTGCGGGCGAAACCCACGGTGAAGACCGTGGCCATCGCGGCCACCCCCACCGGGGAGGCCGTTCCCGCGACGACCGCGGTCAGCCTGGGCGAAGTCGCCGTCACTGGAGACACCGAGGGCGACGGCGGCGGTGACCGCTTAGCCAGCTGCGTTTCCAACCATTTGCCCAAAGAGGCGTTCCGCAAGCAGCCGGACGTCTCTTGGTTGTGCAGCGAGAACGATCCCCGAGCCGGGGGCGAGAAGCTGCGCGTCGCGATCGTGCAGGGCGCCGCGGGTGGCGCTCCCACGAGCGCCATGAAGATCGTGAGCCGCATCGGTTGGTACGAGATGGCGCTGTTCGCCGTCGCACGCGAGAGTTGCTGCACCGAAGCCAAAGCGCTCGAGCTCCCGGAACCCAGCAAGGGATGCGACCCGATGGTGAAGAACCTCGGCGCCGTGTCGAAGTCGGTCGCCGCGCGACAACACGTCGACGAGGCGTTGGCCGCGTTCGAGAAGACGGCCCGCTGCGAGACGGATGCGAAGAAGGCCTCGCTGTTCCGCCGGACCGCCGCTCCGACTTCCGCGGAGCAGGCTGCTTTCAAGGAGCTGCTCGAGAGCGTCGACGCGCCCTGACGGACGTGGCCCGGGTCTTCTTGTTCTCGGTCCAGCTCGCGCTGGGCATCTTGGTACCGTGGTGGATCGTGCGCCGCGACATGCGGAAGATCCCCGAGACCGAGCTCGACCGGGCCTGGACGGACCCGAGCTTCTGGAGCGCCATCGTGCTCTTCGGCCCGCTCTGCTTGCCGTTCCACTACGTCAAGACGCGTCGTTCGTTGCTCGGCCTGGGACTCGGCGTCGTTTGGACCTTCGCGGCCCTGGCGGTCATCAGCGCGATCTCGATGGGCCTCGGGGCCTTGCTCGGCGTCGACTGAGCCGCGCTGGGGACTAGCGCTCGGCGCCGGCGCCGGCCAGCGCGAGCATCATCTCGACGAGCGTGCTGACCTCCCGAGCCAACAAGGCCGGTGACGGCCGGGAGGTCGCGGTGTGACCGTAGAGCCCGGTCAGGAGCAAACGCGTCGGGACCCGACCCTCGAGCGCACGCTGGAGCTTTTCGGCTTCGCCCCAGGGGATCACGTCGTCGTCGCGCCCGTGGCAGATCCAGACCGGCGATCGGATCGTCCTCAGGGCTTCGGTCGGGCTCGCGAAGGCCAGCGCGTTACCGGCGCGGGCGAGAGCCGCTTCCACCAGCTCGGCGCCACCGGGAAGCGTCCCGCACCCCACGCGGAATAGCTCGCGATGCTCCGCCGGAACGCGAGGCGCCAGCTCGTCGGCGATGGGCTCGAGTCGCCCCGGCGCCTTGAGCTCCATGCGGCCCCAGGTGCGAAACATCATCTCGCGCCAAGTCTCCTGCAACGCACCCGTGTCTCCCGGCACGTCGAGCCAAGGCAGTACGTTGAGGAACAGCGCCGGCTGATTGAGCGGATCGCGCGCCAGCTTCAGGTCGCCTTCGGGGCGACGCATGACACCGTCCACGGCGAAGCGCACGGCGCTCTCGAACTCCGCGTAGCCTCCGAAGGTGATGACGCCGGCGATCTGCTCAGGCATGCGGGCCGCGACTTCGAGCGCCGGCCAGGAGCCGAAGGAAATGCTGAAGAGCGCGAAGCGCCGGCCCGGACCCAGGCGCTCGGCGAGGGCACGGGCGACGAGCTCGAAATCGTCCACCACGCTCCGCGCGATCACCTGCTCGGCGAACGCCGGCAAGGTCGGCGCGACCACCAGAAATCCCGCGTGCGCGAGGATGCGGCAGAAGCGCTCGAAGCGCGGATCCTCCGGGCCGTCGAAGTGGATGCCCGGAGCGACCAGGTAGGTGCCGACGGGCGGGCCGTGGGGATGGAAAACGTGGGCTTCGAGCCGGTCGCGCGGACCCGCGAGGCCTTCCTTCCGGCCGCGCCGGCCCGGGCGCGCTCCGGGTCGCAAGAGCCAGATCTCGTGGGCGACTCCGGGGGGCAGCGCGTCCGAACGCGTCCAAGGGCCCAACCACCGAAGCAGGGCGCCCAGCGCCGCGAGACGACGTCCCTCCACGCCCCCGGCCTAGCATCACGGGAAAGCAAAGTCATTTTCGCGGGATCGCGCCGAGGGCAGGCCGACACTTGCTTCGAGCACGAAGCAAAGTGAAGAGACCTCCGGGCTGAGCCGTCCAACGCTCGACCTGCCGAGGTCGTTTCGGAGTCGGACGGTCGGGTGGCTCCCGGCCCTGAACGCTGGAGAAACCGTCCATGCGCATGTTCTCTGCCTCGATTATTGCGGCGATCGTCGCACTGCCTCTGGTGTCCGCAGCCGGACAGGAACCCCCGAGCTCCCTCGATCCCGGACAGCGCGGCACCGTCAACTTGTCGCACGCCGCGACGCGCGTCGTCGCCTGTTCACTCAACAAACAGAAGCAAACCTGCACCGCTGACAAGGAGCCGGCCGACTCCAGCTCGACGGTCACGCTGAGCCCGATCATCACCGCGCAGATCACCGGCAAGGACAAGCGCGAACCGGTGCAGGTCAGCCTCCCCAAAGACGGCGGCGTCCCGCAGAAGCTCGTCCTCGGCGTGGGGGTGTGGGAGGTCGTGTGGCCCGGACGCAGTGAGAGGGACCGCTTCTTCGTGGCGGAGAACGACGAGTTCGACGTCAAGCTCTCCACTCAGATCGGCACCTGCAAGAAGGCCAAGGACACCTGCAACCTGCGGGCCGATCAGACCCAGCTGCAGGTCAAAATCCCGCAGCGCTGCAAGCGCTGAGCCGCCGCCGCGGGCAGCGCTGGGGCGACGCAGGTGCGTCCAAGCACCGGGCTTCGACGCACGCGCCGGCGCAGCGCCTGCTGGCATTCATCCATGGGTCACGCTAGAGGGGGCCCATGACTCGCTCGCTTTGCTCAATCACGGCCCTGATCCTCGGCGCAGGCTGTGCGCTCGCCGCTTGCGCGAACTCCGACGACAGCACCGGCAGCACGCCGGGCGGCGGCGGAACATCGTCGATCGACGGCAGCGCGGGCTCCGGCGGAAGCAGCGCGACCGGTGGCAGCGGCGGGACCAGCGGCAGCGGCGGGACCAACACGGGCGGCAGCGCCGGCGCGGCGGGCTCCGGGGGTGCGGCAGGCTCCGGCGGGATGGACGCGGGAACCGGCGGCTCCGATGCGGGCGACGCGGGCGACGCGGGTCCGACGACCAGCGTCAGCGGAAGCATCGTGGCTCTGCTCGATGCCACCTCGCCCATCGCCAACCTGAAGGTGTGTGTCTACCAAACGCCCAGCATCGCCTGCGTGATGACCGACAGCACGGGCCACTACACTCTCCCCGGGATCCCTCTCGGGCAAGAGATCCTGCTCGAGTACACCAAGGCCACGTACTTCCCGGTGTTGGTCACGCTGCGAACCGTCGCGGGCGCGCTCGATGTCGGGCAGTTCCCCTTGCCGACGATTCAAGAAGCGAACCTGTTCGCGTCACTCGTGGGCACCAGCCTCGATTCGACGAAGGGTCAAGTGCTGTTCACCGCCGTCACTCCGTCGACGGGCGGAGGGTTCACCGGGCAAGACAGCGTGGTGGCGTCGCTGACGCCGAAGAGCGGCACGGGCCCCTACTACCTGTCGGCGACGAACACCCCGGACACCAGCTTGACCGCGACGACCACGAGCGGGGTCGGCCTGTTCGCCAACGTCAACCCGGGCGACGCGGACGTTACGCTCACTCACTTCAGCAAGACGTGCCAGCGCTACTCCACCGCTTGGGTCGGTAGCGGCACCACGGGCTCCAAGGTCAAGGTGGTGGCCGGGTACCTGACCGGCGGCGCCGCAATCCAGTGCCCGTAGCGAAAATCGCGCACTGGCCTATGCTCCCCGGGTGAGCGAGAGGGAGAAGCTCGAGCGCGCCATCGCGGCGCTGGAAGCGCAGTCATCCGCGCTCGGGCAGTCCGTGGTCGAGACCGCAACCGCGGAGCTGCGGCAGAAGCTCGCCTCCCTGGCGACGCTCAGCTCCGATCGGCGCCGACTCGTCAGCGTGCTCTTCGCCGACGTTTCCGGCTTCACCGCGCTGTCCGAACGCCTCGACCCGGACGACGTACAGAGCCTTTTGACGCGCCTCTGGCGCCGACTCGACCGCGCCATCACGACGCACCGCGGGCGCATCGACAAGCACATCGGGGACGCGGTGATGGCCGTGTGGGGGCTGGACGAGACCCGAAGCGACGACGCCGAGAACGCGGTGCGCTCCGCCTTGGCACTGCAGGCCGAGCTCGAGCAGTTTCGACGCGCCGAGCAGGTCAGCCTCGGCATGCGGGTGGGAGTGAACTCCGGCTTGGCGTCACTGTCGCGCGTCGAGTCCACGGGCGAAGCGAACCTGATCGGCGACGCGGTCAACCTGGCCTCCCGGCTCGAGCACGCGGCCGAGGTCGGCAGCGTCCTGATCGGGCACTCGACCCACGACCAAGTCCGCGATCGCTTCGAGCTGGCGGAGCTTCCGCCGTTCCCGGTCAAGGGCAAGGCCGAACCGGTGCGTGCGTGGCGGGCGCTGCGCGAGCTCCCCCGGGCCACCCGTCTCCCGACGCGGACCTTGACCGGCGGTCTGACCCAAACCGTGGGCAGAGATCGCGAGCTCGGCCTGTTGCTGGCCGAGTATCAGCGCGCGCGGGGGGGCCAGCTCTCGGTCGTCACGTTCAGCGGTGAAGCCGGCGTCGGCAAGAGCCGTCTGCTCGCCGATTTCGATCGCCTGCTGCTGATGCAGAGCGACCCATTGCAGCTCCTGCGCGTCCCCTGTTGGCCCGACGACGCGCAGACGGCGTTTCGGACTCTGGGACGCCTGGTCGAGCGCTTCGCCCGGGCGCCGGAAGGCGCGTCGCCCGCGGAGGTTCTGGCGCGGCTCCCCAACGAGCTCGAGGCGACCCTCGGCGCCGACGAGGCCCGGGAGGCCAGCGCGCTCTTGGGCCGTTTGGTCGGGTTGGGCGCGACCGAGACCGTGCTCGATGATCCGGCGCAGGCACGCGGGCGCGCGAAAGTCCTGCTCAAGAAGCATCTCGAGAAGCTCTCCACCCAGCGCGTCGCGGTGGTCGAGCTCGACGATCTGCACTTCGCCGACGCCGACAGCACGGTGTTCCTGGGCGAGGTCCTGGGCGAGCTCGGGCGTTGTGCCTTACTCGTGGTCGCGACGGCGCGCCCGGAGGCGACGCTCGGCCGACTTCCCGGGCAAGAGCTGGCGCTCGCGCCGCTCGCGCCGGAGGCCAGCGCCGAGCTCCTGCGGCAACTGTTGGGCCGGCTCGCGCCGCCGCCGACCTGGCTCATCGAGCAGTTGACCCAAAAGAGCGGAGGCAATCCGCACTTTCTGGAAGAGCTGGTGCGTTGGCTCATCGACTGCGGGGCCATCGACACCTCCGTCGAGCCGTGGAGCGTGGACCGCCGGCGCCTCGACGACGCACCCGTCCCCTCGTTGTTGGAAGCAGCGCTGGCCCAGCGTTTGGAGCGCCTGAGCGACGACGCTCGGCAACTCTTGAGCCAGGCCGCCGTGCTCGGCCCCACCTTCTGGCAAGGCGGGCTCGAGGCGATCGCGGGCGGGCGAGTCGACGAAGAATCATTGGCGCTGCTGCAGGACGCCGACCTGATCGTCAAGAGCCCGATCTCGCGCCTGACCGGGGAAACCGAGCTCGCCTTCCGTCACCTCTTGCTGCGCGACGTGACCTATCAGTACACGCTGCTGCGCGAGCGGCGCGTGTACCACCGGCGCGCGGGCGACTGGCTCGCCGCGCGCGCCGACGCGGATCCGGCCGCGGTTGCGGGCCACTACGAGGCCGCGGGAGAAGCGCGCCTGGCCGCCGGCTGGTACGCGTCGGCGGCTGAACAGGCGCGCGCTCGCGGCGCACCCCAGGCCGCAATTCCGGCCTACGACTCGGCGCTGTCGCTGTCGGGCGGGGCCGACGCCGCGCTGTCGGCGCGCTGCCTCGAGGGTCTGGGAGACGCTCTGCGGCAGCACGGACGCTACGCCGAAGCCCTCGCGCGCTACGAAGAGCTCCGCTCCACCGCCGCGGTGCTCGCGGACGCGCGCCTCGGTGCCCGTGCCCACAACCGCGCCTCCTTCTGCCACGCGCAACAGGGAGGGTTCGATGCGGCCTTGGCCGCGGCGGAGCGGGCCGAAGCGATGATCCGTTCCAGCTCGCGGGCGGTCGGCGCCCTGGGACCGGGAGAGCTGAAGGAGCTCGCCAACGCGCTCGTCAATCGCGCCTGGGCCGAGCTGATGTTGGGCCGGCGAGTCGCCGCCGAAGCCGCGGCCCGACAAGCGCTGGGAATGACCGAGGGGCAGCTCGACGCGGAGCGCGCTCTGGCCCACAACGTGTTGGGGGTTGCGTGCTATCACTTGGACTCGCGCTTCGACGAGGCCGCACGGCACCTCGAGCAGGCGCTGGCGCTGCAACGCAAGCGTGGCGATCGCTGGGGCATCGCCTGCCAGCTCAACAACCTGGGAGACCTGGCGCGCGTGCGCGGTGATCACCGCATGGCGGTGGCGCTGGCGGAGGAATCACTGGCGGTGGCCCGTGAGAT
>JAXLYN010000078.1:0-30830 GCA_046351435.1 Polyangiaceae bacterium | reverse complement strand
CGAGGCCTGCAAGATCCTCACCGAGCGCGCGAACCTCGCCGGGGGCCACGACAACATCACCGTGATCGTCGCCAAGTTCGAAGGCGAAGCGTTGAGCGCCCCGGCCGCCGAAGATGTCGTCAAGTACACGAAGTATGCGCTGCCCGACAGCGGCGAGGTGGGCACACGCCCGTCCGTGAAGTCCATCGAAGACGTCTCGCTCGGTCCGGTATCGGACGAAGCTCAGCGTGAGTCGCGCCGCCTCAAGGTCGGGCACACGCTCATCGGCATGACGACGCCGGTGCTGGAAGGCGCGGACGCCGCCCCACCGACCGCACCGCAGGGTCCGCGCTATCCGTCGAATCCGCCTCCCGTGTTCAGCCTCGACGACGAACCCGTCCAGATCCCGACCACAGGCTTGCCCCCGTCCGCCGTCGGCGCGCTAGTGGTCGGTGCGCTGGTCGTGGTCTCGGTGATCGGGTTCTTCCTCCTGCGCTGAGGTTCGAGCCATGCGCCACGCGCTCCGGCGGCTCCTCTGGATCGGGCCGACGCTGTTCGTGATCTCCATCGCACTGTTCTGGGTCCTCACCGCCGGCCGGGGCGACGGCGGGCTGGACCCCGATGATGCTGACGAAGAGCACCCGTTTTTCGGGGACCACAGCCGGCCGCGCTTCTTCAACTCGCGCCCAGGCAACGTGCGCGACCTGGCGCTCCTCGCCATGCAGAGCATCGCGCGGAACGACGAGCGAGCGGCGGCGGCAGAGCGCGAGCTGGTCCGGCTCGGCGGCGCGGCGCTGCCCCACGTCTTACCGCAACTCGACAGCCTGGACCCGCGCGGCCGCGGACGCGTGGCGCTGGCCCTCGCTCCGCTGGCGAAGCGCATGAACGTGGGGACGGCGGAAGACCGCGCGAGTGCCGACGCCGCCCTGCTGTTCTGGACCCGATTCTGGCAAGACCGCGCCATCGACTTCCGACCCGCCGTCGCCGCCCGCGCCGTGGCGAGGCTCGGCGAAAAGTCCACGGTGGGGCGCCGCGACGACGTGCGCGCCCTCGACACCTTCGCGTTGCCCGAGCTGATGCGAAAGCTCACTCCCGTGGAGACCGAAGCCGACGCGGCGCGCGTCCGGCGCATTTCGATGGCGCTCGCCTCCATCACCGAGCAGCCATGGCGGCTGGAACGCGATGCGGGGCTCGAGGCCGCAAGGGCGACGGCGCGTACCTGGCAGCGCTGGTGGTTGGTGCACCATTCGGACTACGTCACCCACGACGGGGCCGAGCGGGTATTCGCCATGCTGAGCGACACCGAATACGGTCGCTGGGCCGCCGACGCCGTCGAAAACCAACTCGGTACCAGCGAGAGCGGCAAGTCGGTACGCGAGCTCTGGAGTACGCGTGCGCCCACCACGACGTGGTTGCTGGGCGCGGGGCTGGTCGGCGGATTCGCGGCAGGCATCGCGCTCGGGCTCATGGGTGCGGCGCGCGCCAACGCCCCCTTCGACCGTTCGCTGAGCGCGCTGGCCATCGTGCTCGCCGCGCTCCCGACGACGCTGTTCGCCCTCGTCCTCGCGCCCGGCGGTCCATCCGCCCAGCACGCCGTTGGCGCGTTCTTGATGGTAGTGACGGCCGCGAGCGTGGTGGCGCGACACCAGCGGTCCGCGACCCGCGTGGCGCTGGATCAAGAGTACGCCCGCACCGCGCGCGCGTTCGGCGCAGGCCCGTGGCGTCTCGCGCTCTGGAGTTTTCGCGCGTCCTGCGTGAGCGTGGTCTCGCTCGCCGGAACCCACCTCGCCCACCTGTTGACGGTGGCTTTCGTGGTCGAGCATGCGCTGCACCTCGAAGGCCTCGGCGCGGTCACACTGAAGGCCGTCTACGCCCACGACATCGCTTGGCTGATGGCGCTCTCGCTCAGTGTGGCGTTCCTGCTCTCCCTGGCGCAGATCGCCAGCGATCTGCTGCTCGGCGCCCTCGATCCGCGAGTCCACCTCGGTCTCTTGCGCAAGCGAGGAGCGGTCGAATGATGCGCGAATCGTCGCTGCTGGCGCGTACGGCCGCCGTCCTGCTCGGCCTGCTCGTGCTCGTCGCGGTCTTCGCCGACCTACTCTGTTCCCACGCTCCGCTGCTCGCCCGTACTGGCGGACGCTGGCACGTTCTGCCGGCGGTCACCGAGCCCGCTCGAGCAGCGGCGCTGACTCGAGAGCTGCGCGAGCAAGATGGCTTCGCGGTATGGGCCCCGGTGCGCGCGAGTCCGACCGCCAAGGCCACGGACGACGCCGAGAGGCATTGGCTGGGCACCGACGACTCGGGGCGCGACGTGTTGGCGCAGATCATCTTCGGTGCACGCACGCTCGTGACGACGACGCTCGGCGCCCTGCTCGTCGCCCTCGTCGTCGGCGTCCCCCTGGGAGCGGCGGCGGGCCGCGGCAACGTCGCGGACGCGCTCTTGAGTCGCACGGTCGAATGGACCGGCGCCGTGCCCACGGTCGTGGCCATCGCCGTGCTGCACGCGAGTGAGCTCGTGACGAGCACCTGGGTCGTTGCCATCGCGCTCGGCGCGTTGCGTGCCGCCGAGGTGGCGCGCCTGGTGCGCGGAGAGGTGCTGCGCGTGAGCGGCACCGATTTCGTGCTGGCCGCACGCGCGCTCGGCGCGTCCCCCATCGCGGTCGTCCGTCGCCACCTGGCGCCGCACCTCTTCGGTCCGGTGCTCGTGAGCGCTTCCCTCGGCGCAGCGGCGGTGGTGCTGGTCGAGGCGGCGCTCTCGTATCTCGGGTTGGGTGTCCCGGGCGAGGTCCCGAGCTGGGGCGCGCTGCTCGGGCGCGCCGGCGTCGCGCCGACCGGGCGGCTGCTACCGGGCCTCGCCATCGTGATCACGACGGCGTGTCTCGCGATCTTGGCCGAAACCCTGGAGGACCGGCTCGCCGCCCGCCGCGGCGGTGCAGGCCGCGTCTGAGCTTGCGAATCCGGGGGCGCGGATGAATATTGCCGGCCCCATGGCGTTGAAGGCCGTCACTGAGCGAGATTTCGAGCAAGAAGTCCTGATGAGCGAGCTCCCGGTGCTCCTGGAGTTCGGCGCCGAGTGGTGTGGGCCCTGCAAGGTGGTCGCGCCCGAGCTCGAGGCGCTCGCCCGCGAGCTCGAGGGCAAAGCCAAGATCGTGAGCGTCGACATCGACAAGTCCCCCATGCTCGCCCGCGAGATGGGCGTGCAATCGGTGCCCACGTTCGTGGTGTTCCACCGCGGCCGTCCCATCGGAGGCCGGGTCGGTGCGCTGAAGAAAGCCCAACTCGCGGAGATGCTCGAACCGTATTTGCCCCGCGCCGCGGGCTCGCTCAAGCCAGAAGAGGTCGCCGCCCTGATCGCGCGCGGCCAAGTCAGCGCGGTGGATACGCGCGAAGCCGCGGCGTACGCCCGCGCCCACCTCCCGCGTGCGGTGCACATGCCCCTCGAAGAGCTCCGCTCGCGCCTGGCCGAGCTCCACATGCTCCCCGGGGCGCCCGTGCTCTACTGTCGAGGTGGCGACAAGACCCAGAAGCTCGCCGCCGAGCTCGCCGAAAGCGGCATGCCGGTGAGCGTCCTCGAGGGTGGGCTCCTCGGCTGGGAAGCGGCGGGGCTCCCCGTCGAGCGTCCCGACTGAGTCCGCACGCCGCCAGAGGGTGGGGCTTGGGTGCCTCCGACGCCTCGCGTGCGGCTCCACGAGGCCGTGCGCGGGCCTGCCCGTCCCAGCCCGGCTTCGCGGGCCGTAGAGAGGGATCGACGGCCTTCGGGCGAATGCCGTGTCAGAGTCGCTCGTGGAACGCGCGAAGCGCGGCGGCGATCACCTCGCGTACCGGCACCTGGGCCTCGCTCGCGAGCCGTGCGCACACGTCGAACTCCGGCTTCACCTGAGGTGGTCCGTAGGGCCCTTCGCTGATCTTGACCGGCACCTTGCCGAAGCGGGTCGTCACTTCGATCATGCGCCGCGGACGCTCGATTCGCATCGCTTCGCGCCAGCGGACGCCGATGCTGCTGGTTTCGCGCAGCAGGACCTCCGCCAGCCGCGCCTCGGCGCCACGTGGAGCGAGCGCGGACAAGGTGAGGCCTGGACGGCCCTTCTTCATGGTGATGGGAGTCGCCCAAGCGTCGCGCGCGCCCGCGGTGAGCAGCGCCTGGAGCGCATGCGCGGCGAGCTCGCCGGTCATGTCGTCTACGTTGCACTCGAGAACCACGTGTCCGTCGGCCTCCGAACC
Organism: Polyangiaceae bacterium; assembly: GCA_046351435.1. GTDB lineage: Bacteria > Myxococcota_A > Polyangia > Polyangiales > Polyangiaceae > JADJKB01. The sequence goes on along the minus strand of JAXLYN010000078.1, from coordinate 26,630 downwards.
GCGGGGGGTCACGCCTCCGAGCACGACGCGCAGCGCGTTGGCGCGATCCGGCAGCTTGCGCGTGCCGGCACCCCACCCGATGCGCTCGGGCGCGAACTCCGGCCAGCGCTCGAAGCGGAGAGCGACCGTGGACACGATGGCAGCACCCGTGGGTGTCACGAGCTCGGACTCGATGCCGGCGTCGTAGGTCGGGACACCTCGCAGGCACTCGACGGTCGCGGGCGCGGGCAACGGCAAGACACCGTGCCGGCACTCGACGCTGCCTCGGCCTAGCGGCAAGGGTGAGGCAACGACCTCCGCCCCCAGGTGCACGAAACAGGCGGCGGCTCCCACGATGTCCACGATGGCATCGATGGCTCCGACTTCGTGGAAGTGCACCTGCTCGACAGCGACACGGTGAACGCGTGCTTCGGCCTCGGCGAGCCGCGTGAAAATCGCGAGCGCCAGGCTCTGCACGGCCGGATCGAGGCTCGGACCGCTGATCAGCCCGCGGATGTCGGCGAACGGGCAACTCGGCGCCCGCGGCGGCGACTCGTGAACGTGGAAGCCGGTTGCCCCGATGGCCCCGGCCATTGCTCGGCTCGCATGGACCTCGACGTCGTGAAGGCCCAGCGCGGTCACCACACCGGAGACGATCGAGAGCGGCACGCCGAGATCGACCAGCGCCGCGATGGTCATGTCGCCGGCAATGCCAGCAGGCACGTCGAGGAACAGCAACTTCCCGCGACCCGCACCCGCCTCCAGATCGGCGCGGTGCCGAGCGGGTCGGCGTCGTGCACGACGCCAGCCGACGCGGGCTCTGCGTCGTCGAGGCGCTGACGCCCGTGTCCGTGGCCATGGCCGTGGCCGTAGCCGCCGCTCATCCCGAGCTCCGGTCTTCGTTGGCGAGGACGATCCGCAGCACGGCCATCGCTGCGCCGAACCCGTTGTCGATGTTCACGACGCTCACACCGGACGCGCACCCCGTGAGCATGCCGAAGAGGGCGGTCAGGCCCCCCCATGCCGCGCCGTAGCCGACCGACGTGGGCACGGCGATGACCGGAGCGCGCACCAACCCGCCCACTACGCTCGGCAGCGCCCCTTCCATGCCGGCGACCACGATGACGGCGGGCGCCCGCGCGAGCGCGGGGAGCTCCCCGAAGATCCGGTGGATGCCGGCGACTCCGACGTCGAACACACGCTCGAAGGGGATGCCCGCCATGCCGAGCGTGATGGCGGCTTCTTCCGCCACCGGGAGGTCACTCGTGCCGGCGGTCACGACCGCCACGGGTCGCGTGTCGCGGGTCGGTATGGGTCGAGCCGAATGCGTGAGCGCCCGAGCCACCGGATGGAATTCGAGCTCTCGACACAGCTGCCGAGTGCGCTCGGCCTTGTCTGCATCTACGCGTGTCACGAGCACGTTCTGCCCCGCATCGATCAAGCGCTGAGCGATGCCGGCCACCTGTTCCGGCGTCTTGAACTCACCCAGCACCACCTCCGGCATGCCGAGGCGGATGGCGCGGTGGTGGTCGACCCGCGCGAATCCGAGATCCGCGAAGGGCAGGTGTTCTAGCTCGCGAAGCGCGGCCGGCACGTCAGTCGCACCGGTCCGCACGCTCTCGAGAAGTGCCTTCAGTCGATCGGAGTCCATGCTGCGTCCCGAATCGCCGGAAAAACTCGTGGATTTGTCCGCCGAAGGCCCTCTCATAGTGCACGACCCCGCGAGCGTCGACTAGCGCGTTGGGTCGAGCCCGACCCGAGGATGCTTTTCCCCCAAATCGACCGGCAGGGCGCTTGCGCGCAGATCGCGGCCGCAACGGAAGCCGGGCGGCGTTCCGAGACGACGGCGGGTCGTTGATACCAGCGGGATCGTTGATTTAGTCTGGGCCTCCGATCGGATGCCCGCTCCCACCGCGCCGCTCCTGGGATTCGTACTCGGCGTGCTCTTCGCATGGCTGGCCCGCGAACGTCTGGGGCGCGGCGACGATCACGGGCGCAACGCTTTCATCGTGGTGAGCCTCTTCGGGTTGCTCGTGTTCGCACCCATCGCCGGCTACTTCCTGGCGTTCGCACCGGACTGGTCCTACGCCTACTTCGTCGACAGTCAGCGTTTGCCGGGCGTCGTGGATTCGGCGTGGGTACTGGTCGACGCCGCCAGCGTACCGCTCGGCTTCGCGGCGCTCGCGCGCCACGCCCCCGGCCGTCGGATGGGACCGCTCATGCGGCTCGTGGTGGTGCCGAGCGCGGTCGCCGTCGGCTTCGTCCTGCTGTCGCTTCCGCGCCTCGGGGTCGACGCTTCGTACGCCCAATACCACGGCGATTTCGGCCGGCGCCCGGTGTCCGGAAGCCCGCTGGGCTTCGCCCTCCTCTGGATGACGTTGGTACTGCTGTCGGGCGCGCTGGTGACGGGCGTTTGGCTCCGCCGCTCGAGTCGCGCTGCCGAGCGTGATTGACGGGTCCGCCGGGACCCTGCGAGGCTCCGAGCCGCCGACATGACCCAAGAAGAAGTGCAGAAGCTCGAGGGCCTCGCGGCCGAACTCGTCGAGAAGGCGCGGGCCCGCGGTGCCGACGTCGCGGAAGCCACCGCGCGCGCGGGCTGGGAGCTTTCGGCCAAGGTGAGACTCGGCCAACCCGAGTTGGTGGAAGAGGCGGGACATCGCGGGGTCTCGCTGCGCGTGATCAAGAACCAGCGCGTCGCGGTGACGTCGACCAGCGACCTGTCGGCGGATGGCATCGAGCGTTGCATCGGCGACGCGCTGATGCTCGCCGACTTGTCCGAGCCCGATCCCTTCGCCGGGCCCGCGGACCCGGCGGAGCTGGCACGCCCGCCGTTTGCAGACTTGGACCTCTACGACCCGACCGTCGAGAGCATCACGGCGGACGAAGCCGTCGAGCGCGCGACGGCCGCAGAGCAGGCGGCGCTCGACTTCGACCGGCGCATCACGCTGAGCGAGGGCGCCACTTTCTCGCGCACCATGGGCCAGAGCGCGCGCGTGCTGTCGACGGGGTTTTCCGGAACGCAGCGCGGCTCCTACGTCTCCATCGTGGTGAGCCCGGTAGCCGAGGACGAAGGCGGGAAGCGTCGTCGGGGCCACCACTGGAGCGCGCGCCGACATCTGGCCGAGCTGGAGTCCCCCGACTCGGTCGGGCGCGAGGCTGCGCGGCGAACCCTCGCCAAGCTCGGCGCCCGGAAGGTCCCCACCACGGAAGCACCCATCGTGTTCGACCCCGACGTTGCGCGCTCGCTGCTCGGCACCTTCGCCGGCTGCATCCTCGGCGGCGCGATCTGGCGCAAGTCGAGCTACCTGGTGGAACGGGAGGGCTCGCTCGTGGCCAGCCCCCTCGTCTTCGTCGACGACGATCCGTTGATCCTGCGCGGCCCGGGCTCGCGCCCTTACGACGGCGAAGGCCTCGCCTCACGCAAGAACGTAGTCGTCGAAGCCGGTGTCCTGAAGACCTTCCTCCTCGACTGCTACAGCGCGCGAAAGCTCGGCAAAAAGAGCACGGCCAACGCGGCCGTGTCCGGCGGCTCCATCGGCGCGAGCACGACCAACTTCGTGTTGCGCAAGGGAAGCCTGACTCGCGACGAGATCATACGGTCCACCCAGCGCGGGCTGTACGTGACGGAGATGATGGGGTTCGGATTCAACGCAATTACCGGCGACTTCTCGCGCGGTGCGGCGGGCTTCTGGATCGAAGACGGCAAACTCGGTCAGCCCGTGAGCGAAGTCACCGTGTCATCCAACCTGGACGCGATGCTGAAGAACATCGACGCCGTCGGCGACGACCTGGACATGCGCACCAGCACCGCATCGCCGACCTTTCGCATTTCGAAGATGACCATCGCCGGGACGTGAGCCGCGTTCGTAGTCGCCGCGCCTTCGGCGCCGTTGTCGACGATCGATGGCGCGGCGCGCCCGAATGGGTCGGCCCGATTCGAGCAGGCCCTGCGCAGGGGCTGGCCGCTTCTTCAGTCTTCACACGCATTGGAGGCGCCAGGAGATGCGCCGGGCGTGCGATGCCGAGCGAAGGACGCCGGGTCGTCGTCCAGCGCCCACGGCACGCAACGCGCAACGCTGATCCCCGCCTTGGGTTTCGGGCTCGGCGGGAACGCCGACGAAGCGGCACCATCCGCGCTCTCGAGAACCAACGGCTCGCCGGAATTCGAGAGCCCGCTCTTGCCCAAGCTCGGAACCCGGAGCAACGGCGTGCCGGGCAGCGGCGCGATGTCCAGCCCGGAATCGGGGTCGTAGTCCTCTCGCACCACGAGTACGAACGCTCCCGGCGCGAGCGCGAAGGAAGGAAGCACCGTCTCCCCGCCAGCGTCGCGCAAGCGAAACCCCTCGAGCTCGACGCTGGCACTCCCGTCGTTGTAGAGCTCGACCCACTCGGCCTTGGGTTCCGGGCCGTTGGGGTTCGCGTACACCTCGTTCAGCACCACGTGGGGCCGAAGCGATGTCGTCACGACGGGCACGTCGCCCTGAAACACTTCGCGCTCGAGGTTCCGAACGCGAAAACGCACGAGCTCGGTATTGCTCGGGGTGAGTCCGCGGAACACGAATCGTCCCTTCGGAGCCAGCGCGACCGTCGCGTTCGCCGGCGCTGAGACGAGCCAGAGCGTGGGATCGGCTGGCCCCTCGACGATGCCGCGGTCGTCTTCGACGCGCAGGCAGCCGGGCCCGATCGCGAGCTCGTCGGCAGCGCAGACGGGCGGCGCGCCCGCGACCGCCAAGCCGCGCTCGAGGGCGTCTGGGGCGAGCTCGACGCCTGCGTCGAGCGGGGGCACCCAAGGTCCCGAGGTTTCGATGGCGGACGGCGACACCAATCGCACGCAGCGATCGGCGCCGACGTCCGGCGCCGCTCCCGAAAGCGCGAGCACCCGGTGATGTCCCGGCTCGAGAAAGCGCTCCGCGTCCACCGCGGGCGCAGCGCCCGCACCGCAGAACAGCCAATGGTCGGGAGCGCCCCGGTCGAAAGCGGCGGCCACGCGCGAGAGGGAGGCTGAGCCTCGAGCACACCGAACGTCGCGAGGAGACCGAAGCCAGAGCCGCGACGCTCACGCGCTCGCCCGCAGGGAGTGTCAGCGCAGGCGCGAGCACGAGCTCGCCGGCGCCCTGCCATGCGAGCGCGGGGAGACGTCGTTCGAGTAGCGACGCCGGCACGTCACGCATCCGGAGCTTGCGTTCGTGGTAGGCGAGCTCGCCCGAAAAGAGCCAGAGCTCCGTGGGGTCCACGGCAACACCATCCCACGCAATGCGCGAGACCGGCCGCAACATGCCGTCGGGAGCTTCGGGCTCGACGCGCGGAGTCGGCACGCTCGGCGGCTCGCCCGCCGACGTCGGGCTCGGCACGGGTGATCGGCAGGCGGTGGTGAGAAGGACGACGAGGCAGCCGGCGCGACGCATGGCCATCCGTTCGGACCGTGTGTCAGGCAGGTTGCGCGCGAACCTCGCCGGGGCTCGCAGCGCTCGAAAGGATGGTGTAGACGACGCACGTGTCCCCTGCCGATATCCAGGCGCTGCGGCGCGTTGAGTTGTTCCATCGGCGAGCTCGCTCGGGCGTTGGGCGTCGAAGCAAAGAGGTCGTGCAGTGGGAGAGCGGCGAACGCTTCCCTACGAAAAAGCACGTCGACCTCATGCAGAAGCTCGGCGCACGTGGTCCCGATGCGATTGCCCGCGTGCCCAAGGCCAAGCCGGCCGCGCAGGGCGATCTCTCCCGGCTCGCCGATCCCAAGTTCTGGGAGGTCGCGCGCAAGCTCGCGCGACACCCCGAGCTCTTCTCTGCCGTCGCGAAGCTCGCCGAGGCCTCGACGACCGACTCCACCGAACTGCTGAGCCAATCCGCAGGAAACCCGCGCTGGCTGACGGCGTTCGGGTGCACCGGAAGGGCGCAGCTCGAGGCCCGGTGAGCTTCCCGCCCCGAGGAGCTCGGCGTCCCCATCCGGCGAGGCCAGCTCCGCCGCTCAGGTCGTCGTCGTCGTCGTCGTCGTCGTCGTCGTCGTCGTCGTCCGAATCGTCGTCGTCGTCCGAATCGTCGTCGTCGTCCGAATCGTCGTCGTCGTCCGAATCGTCATCGTCGTCCGAATCGTCGTCGTCGTCCGAATCGTCGTCGTCGTCTGAATCGTCGTCGTCGTCCGCATCGTCGTCGTCGTCCGAATCGTCGTCGTCGTCCGAATCGTCGTCGTCGTCCGAATCGTCGTCGTCCGAATCGTCGTCGTCGTCGTGGTCGTCCGAATCGTCGTCGTCGGAAACGGCGGCTGCCGAAGCGCCGTGCTCGCTCGCCCCGGGGGCTTCGATGTCGCCTTGGCCCTGAGCCGGCGCTTCCGCGGGCTCGGAGCCAGCCGCCGCCGGTACCCCCTCGGCGGCTTCCGCCGAAGCTTCCTCGGCGGGCTCGAGCGAGATGGGCCCCTCCGGTGCGTCTTCGCCCGTCTCACGTTCGAACACAGATCGCGACTCTTCGCTGAGCTCCGTGAACTCCTTGAGCGTCGGGAGGTCGCTCAGGCTCTGCATGCTGAAGAGCTCGAGGAAGGCGGGCGTCGTGCCATACAACATGGGTCGACCGGGCTCGTCCTTCTTGCCGAGGATCTTGACCAGATCTCGCTCGAGCAAGCCCTTCAGCACCGGACCGGAATCCACGCCCCGGATGTCGTCGATCTCGGGGCGCGTGAGCGGTTGGCGGTACGCGATGATCGCCAGGGTCTCGAGCTGCGCGCGCGAGAGTCGCACCGGGCGCATCGCGATGAAGTTTCGAACGTAGGCCGCGTACATCGGGTTCGACCGGAGCACCAAGCCGCCACCGACTTCTTCGATCCGAATGCCACGCGCGGCACTCTCGGAAGCCAGCTCCTGCACCAGCTCTTCGGTGCGCTTCTTGTCGATCTTGGCTGCGCGCGCCAGCTCCTTCACGGTGAGCGGATGGTCGCTCACGAAAATCAGCGCTTCGATCAGTCCTTTCAGGAATTCGCGGGTGTCCTCGATCTGGGTTTCGTCGAGCTCCGGCGCCCCCACCTCGGGCATGGCGGCTGGCGAGATGGGGAGAACGCGAGCGCCAGGCTCATCCATGCCCGGTTCGCCGAGTCCGAGGCCGCTCGTGCCGGGCACCAGCTCGGGCGCGTGGAGGTCCACGTTGCCGATTCGCATGGGCCGCACGACGTCGTCGTCGGCCGAAGCGCTGCGGCGGCCGCGCGGTTCGTCCTTCCCAGGGCTCTTGCTCACCATCGATCGTCGTCCTCTCGCTTCGATCCGTCACTTGGTTCGAGCTCGGCGCCGGGCGCGGCGGGGGCGACCTCGCCGTCCGCCTCGGGCGCGGCGTGCGGCGGCCCGGAACCGTCGGCCGAACCCGACGTGTTGGCGCTCGCTGCCTCGCCGCCCTCCAGGGCATCGGCGTCCCGCGCGCGCTCCGCCTCGCTGGCGTCGGCCGGCGGCGCTGCGCTCGGCGCGCGCGGCGGCATCGACCCGCCCATGCTCTGGGTCGCGGCCTCTGCCATGGCTTCGACTTCGTCCTCGCGCACCGCGAGCTCGACGAAGATCGGGCCGAGTGCCTGATCTTGCGCGATACGCGTCATGCGAAGCCGGGTCATCTCGAGGAGCGCGAGAAACGTGACGACGAGCTCGGCGCGCGACGCCTGGCCCTCGAACAGGTCTTCGAAGGTCACTCGGGCCCGGGAGCGGAGCACGTCGGCGAGCTGGTTGATCCGCTCGCTGATGCTGAGGCGATCGAGGTGGATCTCGTGGTCGATGACGGTCTTGGCGCGCCGGAGCACGCCCTGAAAGGCATCGAGCAGCTTGAACAGACCGACGGGCGCGAGCGGCGCCTGGCTCTCGGATTGAGGCGCTGCGAGACCACGACCGAACACGTCGCGACCGAAGATGCTGCGAGACGCGAGCTGCTCGGCCGCCCGTTTGTACTTCTGGTACTCGAGCAACCTCCGCACGAGCTCGAGGCGCGGATCCTCTTCGGGCTCGAGCTCTTCGTCTTCCTTCTGGCTCGGATCGGGCGGGAGCAGGAGCTTCGACTTGATGTGAATGAGCGTCGCAGCCATCACGAGGTACTCGCTCGCGATGTCGATGTTCAGCTCCTGCATCAAGACGATGTACTCGAGGTACTTCTCCGTCACGAACGCGATGGGAATGTTCATCACGTCGAGCTCGTGCTCTTGGATCAAGTGCAAGAGCAGGTCGAGCGGACCTTCGAAGTTGTCCAGCTGAACTCGATAGGCGTGGACTCCACGCTCCGCCGCGAGCTCTTCGGCCACCCGGCGCGCGGCGTCTACCTCCCCCGCCGGCTGGCGTTCGCCCGCGGCGCTCGCGTCGTCGCTCGAGCTCACGAAATGCCTCCCGACAGCCGCAGTCCGACCAACGTCTCCAGCGCGCCGCCGACCAGCGCCACGGGGCGCTCGATCAGGAAGGTGCGAAGGCCATCCACGTACAGGATGAGCATGAGCACGAGCATCGACATCGGCGCGATGCTCTCTTGGAGCGAGTCGAGAGAACGCGGCAGGAGCCGGCTGCCGTCGAGGGGCGGGATCGGCAGCAGGTTGAACACGAACAGGCCGACGTTCAACACGTACATTGCGCGCAGCAGATACACCAAGGCGCCTCGCCCGTCCTGCGCAAAGAACAGGCCGGGCGACGTTCGGGCAACCACGGCCAGCGCGGCCACGGCGAGCGTGGCGAGGACGAGATTCGAGAGCGGCCCGGCAATCGCGACCAGGGCCATGCCCGTCCGCATGGAGACGCGTCGCGAGAAGTGCTGCGGTGAGACTTCCACCGGCCGTGCCCAGCCAATCAGCGAATAGCCGCTGAACATCACCCCGACGGCCGGGATGATCAGAGTGCCGAAGACGTCGTAGTGCTCCAAGGGGGAGAGCGTGAGCCTCCCCTGCCGCCGAGGAGTGTCGTCGCCGAGCTTGTCCGCGACGAACGCGTGGGCAAACTCGTGCACGCTGAGCGAAAGCACCATCGGCACGAGGTTCAGAACGAGGTTTCGGATCAGGTCCGGCGAGAGCACGAACGACGCCCTATAACAGTCATCGTCGCCGCGGAAAACCGCGACGCCGCCGATGAGCAATTCACGGCCAAACGCGGCTCGGGGTCCGATCGCTCTCGGGCGACGGAGGAGCGGCGCGCGCTCGGCTCGCGGCGGCCCGGCGGGCCCAGCCAGGGGCCTTCCTTCGGCTACGCGCTCGGGTCGGGGACGAGATTTGTCGCCGCTACCGGGTCGTTGATTTAGCTTTGTCGCGATGACCGAGCCGGACCGCCTCTGCTCGCGCTGCGGCGAGCGCTACGGCGGCGGCGTGATCTTCTGCCCGGCCGACGGTGCCCCGCTCGGCAGCAAGAAGCCGCCCGAAGGCCCCGACCCTTACCTCGGTCGCAAGCTCCCGGGAGGCTACGAGGTCGAGCAGCTCATCGGCGTGGGCGCCATGGGACGCGTCTACCGAGCTCGAGACTTCGGCATGGCGAGGGAGGTCGCCATCAAGATCCTGCACCGCGAGCTGCTCGAGAGCCCCAGCGTGGTCCAGCGCTTCGAACGAGAAGCGCGCATCGCGAGCCGGCTGGTGCACCCCAACGTCGTGCAGATGCTGAACACGGGTCGACTGGAAGAGGCCGGTGCAGCTGCCGGTGGCGAACCGTACCTCGTGATGGAGTACTTGGACGGCATCTCCCTGCGCTCCGCCCTGGCAGCCGCCGGCGGAGCCCTCCCGCTCCCTCGTGCGCTCCACATCGTGCTCGCGATCTGCGACGCGGTCGGCGAGGCCCACGCGCAAGGCATCGTGCATCGAGACCTGAAACCAGAGAACGTGATGCTCGTGCGACGGGGTGACGATCCGGACTTCGTCAAGGTGCTCGATTTCGGCGTCGCGCGCATCGAGCGCTCCGATGCCTCCATCGCCACCCAGGCTGGCACCATCTTCGGCACGGCGCGCTACGTCTCGCCCGAAGGTGCCCAGGGCAAGACGGTCACTCCCGAAAGCGACGTCTATTCGCTCGGGGTCTTGGCGTTCGAGTGCCTTTCGGGACGCACTCCCTTCGACGGCGAGAACCCCATCGCGATCCTGATCCAGCACACGAATCAGCCGGCGCCCCTCGTCACGAGCATTCCGCGCGCGAGCTACGTGCCCGAACCGCTGTCCCGAGCCATCGACCGCGCGCTGGCGAAAGCCCCGAAGGATCGCGCGGAAAACGCCCGGGAGCTCGGTCGATCGTTGGTGGAAGCCGCTCGGGAGAGCGGGCTTCGCCCTGAAGATCTGCTCATGCGCCCCACTCTGCTCGGCGCTCCCGGCCGAGCGCTCTCGCTCCCGAGCATCGAGCGCACCAAGGCACTGCCCCTCGGGCCCGCCTCGCTGCTGGGGACCGCGAGCCCAGCGCAGACGAACGCCGAAGCGACCCCGGCAGTAGCGGAGCCCGACGTCGAATCGGATTGGACCCCGCCTCGCAGTCGTTCGAAGCTGTGGGTCGCGTTGCTGGTGGTGGTCGGATGTCTCGCGTTGCTGGCGGCCGTGGGCGGGAGGCTCCTGTGAGAGCCTTCGGCGCGCTGGCGCTGGGCGTCGCGCTCGCGATCTCGAGCGTGAGTCGGCCGGCGCGCGCCCACGACAGCGGGCAACCCCACCCGGGCGGAACTCTCCGCTACGACCGACTCACCGGCATGGCCGAGTTCGGACTCGGCTGGCTGGTGCTCCCGGGCGCAGAAGTCTGCGTCGAGCCGAGCATCGCCGGCTGTAGTCAGGGAGACTCGAGTCTGGCGCTCGAGGCTTGGCAGCTCTTCCGCGCGAACCGCTCGTTCGCAGCCGGCGCGGGGCTCCTGCTCGGACTCACGCCCACCACCGATGCACCCCGCGAAGATCCACCCGGCGTCACGCGGGATCACTCGCGTCGCTACTTCACCGTCGAGGGCACGGCCCGCTACTACGCTTTCAGCGGGCCCACCTTCGAAGGCTGGCTCGGGCTGACCAGCGGGCTCGTCGTGGTGAGCGATCGTTTCGAGTCCACCCAGGGCACGTCGGACAAGGCCCTCGTCGGTCCGCGCGGCGTCACGATCCGGACCGAGGGCTACACGGTCGGAATGGCGCTCGGCGCGGCGTACCGTTGGACCGAAAGCTGGTCGGTGGGCGCGGCGTTCCGCTACGGGAGCTGGTTTCTGCCCGAAGATCCAGCGAAGTCTCCCTTCGGCGACGAAGCCTCGCTCCGTGGCCAAAACAACCTGTTCAGCTTGGGCTTCGCCATCGCGTACCGCGTGCCTTTGTGACCACGAGCTCAGGCCCGCAGAGCCATGATCGACAGCAGCTCGAGCATGCGCTCGAGCACGAGAGCGAGCACCGCCAAGATGGTGAGGGAGCGCAGCGGTGCCAGCAGAGGCTGGATGTAAGAAGGGCTCGCGGCGCGCGCGACCAGCGAGCTTGCTACCTCGACGACCAGCGCGGTCACGATCAGCGGAGTCGCAACGGCGAGCGACAGCTCGACTCCACTGGTCAGGTTGGCCACCGCGCGCGTCCAAGGGCTCGCGAAGTCGAGGTCTGGGCGCGACAGCGCCGAGAGCACGCGGGCGGGCCCACCCCCTTCGAGGAACGCGATGCCGGCGAGCAAGGCGAACAGGCTCCCGAGTGGGCTGGCACCTGCCTCGACGTTGGGCAGCCCGCTCGACTCTCGTGCGCCGCGAAGGTCGTCGATGACGCCGCCGGCCATGGTGGCCGCCCAAAGCGACGCCGCTGCGCCGAGCGCGATGGGTAGGCCCTTGCCCACCTCGGACAGCAGAGCCACGGGCCAAGCACCGCTGGGCGGAGCGAAGCCAGGTGCAATGGAGAGCGCGAGCCCCAGGCCGAGCACCGCACGCGCTGGCGCGGGGAACGCGCGAAGCCCGAACGCAGGGATCAATGCGACACTGGGCGCGACGCGCGCCCACGCGAGGCCGGCGCGCGCGAGGTCGACCCCGCTCTTCGCGAAGAGCTCCGCGATCTCTCCGATGAGCCCGGGCACGACCCAGCGAGCATCCGCCGGCGCGGATCCTCCTGGCAACGGCCATCTCGGGGCCCGCGAGCGGTTTCCCCGGCGTTGACGCGAGCCGGGGGGGCCGCTAGGAACCAGCCCACCCCGGGCGTGCCTGAGCGGCAGCCAGCGGGGAATTGGAGGAGATTCCGATGAGCCTCGACACGTCGACGGTGGGCTACACGACGCCCCCCTACGAGCTCAAGTACGACTGGAAGACCGTGGTGCTCTACGCCCTCGGCATCGGGGCCAAGCGCGACGAACTCGACTACCTGTACGAAGCCAAGGGACCCAAGGTCTACCCGACGTTCGCGGTCGTGCCGGCCTACGCCGCCCTGGGCGACGCGCTGGTGAAAACCCAAGGCAACCTCGCCATGGTGGTCCACGGGGGGCAAACCGTCCTCATGCATCGCCCCATTCCCTCCGAGGGCAGCATGAAGACCGTGGCCACCATCACGGGCATCTACGACATGAAGAAGATGGCGCAGGTCGTGGTCAAGACCTCGACGGAAGTGAACGGCGAGCCCTGCTTCGACACCGAGTGGTCGATTCTGTACCGGGGCGCAGGCGGCTTCGGCGGCGGCCCTCCACCGCGTGAGGAAGTTCCGAGCGCCCCCAGAGACGCCGCTCCGACCTGGACCTTCGAAGAGCCCACTGCGCCCGAGCAAGCGCTGCTCTACCGATTGTCGGGCGACTTGAACCCGCTCCACGCCGATCCGGACTTCGCGGCCATGGTGGGCTTCCCGCAGGGCCCCATTCTGCACGGGCTTTGCACCTACGGTTACGCCTGCCGCGCGATCGTCAAGAACGCCTGCGGGGGCGACGCCACCAAGCTCAAGCGCTTCAGCGTGCAGTTTCGCAAGCCGGTCTGGCCGGGTGAGGCCATTCGCACCGACGCTTTCGCGCTCGAGGGTGGGCGCCTCGGCATCAGCGTGTATGCCGGGGGACGCGACGACGCGGTGATCACCAACGCTTGGGCAGAGATCGGCTGAGACATGGCGAAAAGCGACAACGACAAGGACAAAGACAAGAACTCCGCGCTCTCGACCTCGGAGCCGCCGTGGGCCAAAAAGTCCGCCCCCCCAGAGCCGGACGACGACGACGACGACGACGACGACGAAGACGAAGACGACGAACCCCCGCCGCCCAAGAAGGCTGCGGCGGAGAAAGCCAAGGCGAAGCCTGCCCCCGCCGCGGACGAGGACGACGAGGACGACGAGGACGACGAGGACGACGAGGACGACGAGGACGACGAGGACGACGAACCCCCGCCGCCGCCGAAGTCCAAGGCGAGCGTCAAGACCACCAAGGTCGCCAAGTCTTCGCCCACCAGCGTGCGCAACCGGCCCGCCGCGAAGAAACCGACGCCGCCACCGAGCGCCGACGGCCTCCCCGACTGGCTGCCGTGGGCCGTGATGATCGGCCTCATCGGCATCGGCGTCCTCGGCGCTCTCGGTGTCTTCTCCAAGAAAGGCACCCAGGAGAGCGCTGCCGACGTCACGGCGACCACCGCGGCGGCGGCCGAGCCGGACCAGATCGGCGCCCAACACCTCTTGGTCCAATACAAGGGTTCCATGCGTGCTGCCCCGACCGTGGAGCGCACCAAGGAACAGGCCAAGGCTCGCGCCGAAGAGGCGCTCAAGAAGGCAAAGTCCGGCGCAGCCTTCGATTCGCTCGTCGCCGAGTACTCGGACGAGCCGAACGCTGCTCAACGCAAGGGCCAGCTCGGGAAGTTCTCGCGCCAGATGATGGTGAAAGAGTTCTCGGACGCCGCGTTCAAGCTGAAGGTGGGCGAGCTTTCGGGCATCGTCGAAACCAGCTTCGGCTATCACGTCATCAAGCGCACGGAGTGAGCGTGCGCTCGATGACTCCCGCGCGCTGCGCGCCCATCGCGGCGTTGACGCTCCTCCTCGGGGTCGAGAGCGGCTGCGTGCTCACGACCCACGAGGGGCCGAGTGAACCGCCACGCGGCGCCGTCGAGCCGATTTGGCCGCCCCTCGGTGAGCCTCCGGCCGGCGCTCCGCCCGGCGAAGGCGAAAGCGAGCACCCCACGGCAGCGCGCCCGGAAACCATCGCGGCGCGGCACATCTTGGTCATGCACCGCGCTTCCATGCGCGCGCCCGAAACCGTCACACGCAGCAAGGACGAGGCCAAGAAGCGCGCTGCGGAAGCCTTGGCGCGCGCCAAAGCCGGAGAGGATTTCGTCAAGCTCGTGAACGAATACTCCGACGAGCCCGGCGCGAAGGCACGCGGCGGCTCACTCGGGCGCTTCCCGCGTGGCGTGATGGTCAAGGAGTTCGAAAAAGCCGCGTTCGCGCTGGAGCCAGGTCAAATCTCCGACGTGATCGAGAGCCCGTTCGGGTTCCACATCATCCAGCGCACGGAGTGAGCACGACTCTCGGCGCGTTCAGCCGCGCAAGAGGTGCTTGGCGATGACCATGCGTTGCACTTCGCTGGTGCCTTCGCCGATTTCGCACAACTTCGCATCGCGGAGGTGGCGCTCTACGTCGAACTCACGCGTGTAGCCGTAGCCACCGTGGATCTGCAAAGCGTCGTTGCAGACGCGCGTCGCTGCCTCGCTCGCCCAGAGCTTCGCCATGGCCGCCTCCAGACTGTACGGCTGCCCCTCGTCGCACAGCGTCGCGGCGCGATGGATCAAGAGCTCGGCTGCGTCGAGGGCGACGGCTGCGTCGGCGAGCTTCCATTGGATGGCCTGGAATTCGGAGATGGCCTTGCCAAAGGCACGGCGGTCTTTGGCATAGCCGAGCGCCATGGCGAGAGCGCCGCGGCCCAGCCCCAGGGCCATGGCGGCGATGCTGATGCGGCCGCGGTCGAGGATCTTCATGGTGTCGTAGAAACCCTGGTTCACGTCGCCGACCCGGTGGTCGTCGGGAACGCGCACGTTCTCGAACGTGAGCTCCACGGTGTCACTGGAGCGGCAGCCGTATTTTTCGAGCTTCTTGCTGGCGGAGAAGCCGGGAGTGCCTCGATCGACGACGAAAGCGGTGATGCCTCGCTGCGCCGGGACGTCGCGATTCGTGCGCGCCAAGACCACGCAGAAGCCGCCGACGGACCCCTGGGTGATGAACATCTTGGTGCCGTTCAGCACCCAGTGATCTCCGTCGCGGACCGCCGTCGTCTGCATGCCCGCGCTGTCGGAGCCGGAGCCCGGCTCGGTGAGCGCCCACGCCGCGAGCCATTCGCCGCTGGCGGCTTTGGGCAGATACTTCTGCTTCTGCGCGTCGCTTCCGAAGTTCAGGATGTGACTCGTACCGAGCCCGTTGTGACTCGCCACCGTGAGGGCGAGCGAACCATCGACGCGGGCGCACTCCTCCACGCAGATGGCGTACGAGAGCGTGTCCATGGCAGCGCCGCCGTACTCCTCTGGAATGCGGATCCCGAGCAAGCCGAGCTCGGCGAGCTTGGGGACGATCTCGTGCGGAAAGCGTTCCTCCTCGTCCCATTTCCGGGCGAAAGGTCGCACTTCGCGTTCACAAAACTCGCGCACGCTGGCGCGCAAGAGCCGGTGTTGCTCGGGGAGTTGGAAGTCCACGCTGTCATCCGCGCGCGGGGGAAAGGGCCGCGCTCGAATGCTCTCCCTAACACGAAACCCGCGGGATGGAGCGGGCCTCGGCCCCGCATCACTTGCCGGGCGCCTCCCCCTCCACGAGCTTCTTCACGCGCTCGGTCTTTTCGGCTTCCGTCAGACTGACTTTCTGGGCGTCGGCCGCTGCCATCCCGCTCGAGAGCACGTGCTCCTCGTCGCCGATGGCGAACACGTTCGCGCCTTTCCGCCCTACGACCCAGCTGATTTTCGGGCTGGAATCGTCGTCCCGGCGCTCGAGCGAGAGACCGTCGAACGTCACGCCTTTGAGCCCCTTGGCGCCGTCGACCTTCTTCAGGGTCTTCAGCACGTCTCTCGCGCCGTCTTCATCGCTGCGCGCCAGCGACAGCACGCGCCAACGCTTGGCGCCGTCCTTGTAGTAACCGATGGCTCCAGCGCCGACGCCCTGGATTCCCAGCGCGTCGCTCGTCGTGAACGTCACTCCGAGATTCACTCGAGCTTCGCTGGGCAGGAGCGTGACGGCCTTCGGGGGCTCCTTGTCGCCACCGAGTTTCTCTCCGATGGCCTTGGCGATCGGCGGGATGTGCTTCTTGGCGCTCGCCTTGAGCTGGTCGGGCGCCTCGACTTCGTTGGTGTACGAAAGTTCGACCACGTGCACGCCGCGCCACACGTAGGCGATGCCGGTGCCCATGGCCGCGGCGCCACCGGCCTCGAGCTTCTCGGGGGCCGCTTCCACCGGATCCGCGTCGGCCACGACGCGTTTCGTGAAGAAAGCGTACGCGCCGTCTTTCGTCGCGAACTCGGAGAGGTTCACGTTGACGGCGCCCGGCGACCCCTTGCCATCGATGTAGCGAAGGGTCACCACGCGCTCGAGGCCGAAGCTCTTGTACACCTCGCACTCGCCGTCGAAGAGCTCGGTACAGACCTTGTCCACGGGCGAAGGCGCGCTCTTGCCGTAGGCCCGCGTCTCGCCGTTGGGGTCGACGCAGTAGTCGCCGGCGCTCCGCGCGAAGAACCCCGCGGAGACCTTGTCGGAAACCGTGCCGCCACCCCCGGCGCACGCGCCAGGCTTGCTGCTCTCGATGGGCGGCGGAGCCGCGCCCTTCTCGGCTTCGGGCGCGGACTTCTTGTCACACGCGGCTGCGAGGAGCAGGACGAGCGAGAGGACGGGACGGACGTTCATGGGCCCGACTTAGAACGAGGCGCCCGCCCGGGCAATTCCTGGGCGCAGATCGGCTGCGACGGAGCCCGGGCCGGCGCCGTCCGCCAAGCGATTCTCGGAGGTCCTCCCCACGCCCCCGCCCTGAAACGATTGCATAGCGCTGCAATCCTTACTGCCCGATCCCGCGGGGCCCCGGGAAAATAGCGAAGAAATTCGAGGGGGTCAGTTCCAGACGCTCGGCACAGGGCTTGCTCAGGATGGTCCCGTGGTGGTGCGTTCGTCGAGCCGAGCCCTGAACTTTCGTGGCGCGCGAGCTCTTGCTTCGCGTGGCTTCACTCTCGTGGAGCTGGTGGTGGTGGTGATCATCGTGGGGGTCCTCGCGGCCCTGGCCATCCCGACCATCACCGGCCAGATGCGCTCGCGGCGCACGGCGTTCGTGGCCAAGGAGATCGTGAGCCTCTACCGCGGGGCTCGGATGCGCGCCATGGGGCGCGGCTCGGCGGTGCTCGTCCGCTTCGATCGCGGCACGGACGCTCAGGGGCGGTTCGAGGTGCGCGAAGCGGTCCGCACCGCCCAGGTGAGCAATACCAATTGCAACGGGCTCCCGGTCTCCAACTGCACGCTCACCACCTGGACTGCCGACAATGCCGACAGCCAGGTCATCGGCCAGCTCATCATCGCCAACCGTGCGGAGCTCGAAGGCATCAACGCGCGCGTGCGTGACCCGGGCGACGGCGACCACACCCAGATGGACGTCTGCTTCACGCCCATGGGTCGGGCGTTCATGCGCTACGGCTTGAACAACCCGCTCACCCCGCTCACCACCATCCCCCGCGTCAAAGTGGCGCGCGTCAACGCCATCACGCAAGACCCTTACGGTCCGTCCCGCTGGGTGCTCGTGGTGCCCAACGGCGCCGCCCGGCTCGGCATCGCCACGGAGGAGACGACGCTATGACCCGGGCACGCCGCCGCGGCTACACCGCCGTCGAGCTCTTGATGGCCATCAGCATCTTCGCCATCGGAGTCTCGGGCATCATCGCGATGCAAAAGGTCACCGTCGATGCCAACAAGCACGCGCGCGATCTCTCCATCGCAACCCACATCGCGCAGGCTTGGCTCGACCAACTCGCCGCCGACGCAGCGGCCTGGAACCACCCGTCCGCCAACGAGCCGACGCCGGACATCAATGACACCGACTGGCTGAAGAACGTCGGCAACAACCAGTGGTTCCGCCCGGACTACGTCGCGACGCGGAGCTTTGGCGCGGGCTTCGACGGGCTCGGCAACCCGGTCGACGACGCCAACATCCAAGACGCCGTCTTCTGCGCCCATGTCCGGCTTTCGTGGCTCTACCCGGCCGCTGCTGGCAACGGCCTCATCCGGACCGAGGTGCGCGTCTTCTGGATCCGCGACGGCCAGGGCGGCGGCGTCAACGCTCAACCGGTGTGCGATCCCAATACCGCGCCGGCGGCGGTCGAGGCCGCCGGTCTCAAGTACCACTTCGTCCACCAAGCTTCCGCCGTGAAGCAGAACACGGCATCGTGATGGCACACCCGCGCTCCACCCTCCGCCCACGTCAGCCCCGCACGCGAGGCTTCACGCTCGTCGAGCTGATGGTGGCGGTCACGGGTGGGCTGGTCGTCGCGCTCGCGGTCTTCGCCATCTCGCGAGAGACCGGTCGCTTCTACAATCGCGAGTCGCGGATCGCAGATGCGACCATGGGGGCCATGATCGGCTTCGAGCGCCTGAAGGCCGACGTCGGCCGCGCCGGCTTTCTGAGCAGCCCCAACATCCGCGTCGACCCGAACTTGTGCGCGGACACGGCGACCTACCCGACGTTGCTGCAGCGTTTGGCTCCGCTCCGCATCCTGCCGGGGGCCTCGCCCGCCTCGTCCTCCGCGCACCTCCAGGACAACGGCCTTTCTCCGGACGAGCTGCTCCTCATGGGGAGCTACACCGGCGCGGAGGTCTACCCGATCTGGAACATCGAGACCGTCGGCGCGACCTACGTGGTCTACCTCCAGACCCAAACCGGACCCCTCGGCCGCATGGGCTACGCCGCCTCCGCGGACCAACTCGGGCTCCTGCAATCGATCTTCGGCGCGGCCCCAGGTCGCGGACTCCGCATCGTGGACCAGTCGGGAGAGGTGCAATACGCGACCATCCAGAGCGTGTCCGCGGCTCCGAGCGCACAGATCGTGCTCACGCAGACGCCTCCGCTGCGCTTCCGCTCCGACGCCGGCAACATCTGTGGGCTCAAGGGCAACGTGACGGGCGCGACGGTCAACGTGGTGAACTTCATCCGTTACGACGTCCGCAACATCCAGACCCAGAGCAGTCTGGGTGCGAATCCGGCCTACGACCCGATCTACGTCGCGGGCGGGCACCCCTACGACCTGAACACCCGCTTCGATCTGACGCGCGTGGAGCTCGACACGGCGGGCAACGCCATCGCGGGCACCGAGGAGCTCGTCACCGAATACGCCGTCGACTTCAAACTCGGCATCACTGTGTCGAACACCAATGTCACGACCCAGGATCAGACGCTGACCCAGGTAGCCGCCGGCAACATCAAAGACTGGGCGGGCGATCTGGTGGGCGACGTGACCACTCCTGCGGATGGACCGCACCGCGTCCGTGCGGTGCGCGTACGCCTCTCGGTGCGCTCCCAGGAGCCCGATCGCGACTCGAACCCGCCGCCACCCGTAGTAGGTCAGGTGATCCGCGTGGGCCTCGGCTCCGGCGTCGGAGGCGGCTCGGGCGCGAGCCCGCCCTACGCCCGAGTCCGAACCGTGCAAGCCGACGTAGCTCTCCACAATCAAACGGCGGTGTTCTACTGATGCGCCCGCTCCTTCGCTCCCGTCCGAGCCGGCGCCGCGAGCGCGGCGCCGCCGTGTTCGTCGTGGTGCTCACCATCACGCTGCTCACGGCGGTGGGCGTCTTCGCCCTGCGCAGCGCAAGCCTGGTCGACCAAGCCGCAGGCTACGACCGGCAGGCCTCGCAGACGACGTACCTCACGGAGTACGCCGCACGCTCGGTCGCCGCCGAGATCGGCAACGGCGCCGCGCGGGTCTACGTCGACAAGACCGCCTCGGGCACGGACGACTGCCAAGTGAACCGCCTGCTCGACGGCAACGCGCTGGATCCGACGCTCGAGTTTCTGCCCTGCTACAAGCTCTACGGCAACGAGATCGGCAACCGAGTGGACGCGAACTTCTCGGGCAACAAGCTGCTGGACTCGCAGAGCACCGTCGCCGCCGGGAGCCTCGGCCCTCGCCTCGACGTCACCGGGACCATCACGCCCATGGAGGGCGTGTTCGTCGTCGAGATGACCGACCCGAGCGAGAGCGTCCCGACGCCGGGTTCCGCCGTCGGCGGGAACAACCCGGCGAACACCTTCCGAGACGTGCAGGTCACTTTCACGGCCTACGGGCAGGTTCGCCCGCTCGACGCTTTGGCGGACGACCCTTGGTGCGCCGCCAACTCCCTGTCTTCGTCGGCCAGCGTCACGTCGCTGCGCGCGCACGTGACGCTGAAGAACGTACCGCGGTGAGGAGAGAACGATGAGGCAGTCTTCTCGGCTATTGCTCGGTTCCGCGCTGGTCGCGGGGTCGCTCTTGTGCGCACGCGAGCTCCGCGCGCAGGTCGACATCAATCCGCCCCCGCCCAACGTGCTGCTCCTGGTCGATTCGTCGGGCTCCATGGAGTACAAGTCCTCGAGCTCCTCGTTCCCCGTATGCGACCCGACGCAAGACGCTGGCAACGAGAAGAGCCGCTGGATCGAGCTCATCGAGGTGATGACCGGAAGCATCGAGCACTATCGCTGCGACGCGGTCGACCGGAGCTCCAATGCTTTCAACACCGAGTTCGCCCTGGCAGGCAACGACACTCCCGATCGCTTCTATTCGAACCCCTACCACCGCCCGATGAGCAAGGACTGCACTCCGGGCCCGGGCACTCTGCCTGGCAATCCGTTCGCTTGGGCGAACATCGATTTTCACAAGTACAACGACATCAGCGACAACTGTAACTTCAATCAGCAGAACGACGGCTTGCTGGACGACGGCGCGTTCCGCAAGACCGTGCGCTTCGGCCTCATGACCTTCGACACCCACGCCGATCCCGGTGTCGGGGTTTCGGCGCGCTTCCCGTCTACTCCACGGGCAGCCAAGGCGCGTGGAGCTACTTCCTCGGCGCTGGCGCCACCGGCAAGCCTGCCGGCTGTCTCACGGCTCCTCCCGACATGGAGGTCGGCGCGCGCAACGCTGCGGCTCCTCCGTGGGAAGGCCGGCTGATGGCGTTCGGACAACCCAACGCATCGCCCCAATCCCAGAACGACCGCATCCAAGACGTCTTGCTGGCGACTCGCCCGTACGGCGCGACTCCCATCGCCGGCATGCTGGACGACGCCCGCGAGTTCTTGTGGAACGACAACTCAGACGACCCGCTGGACAACACCAAGAAGTTCGGCCCGAAGAACGATCCGTTCGTCGCCGGGGGCTGCCGCGGCAACTACATCATCTTGCTCTCGGACGGTGAGCCCAACATGGATCTGCGCCCGCACTGCGAGCCCGATCCGCCCGGAAAGTGCCCCTACCCAAGGCCCGAAGACACGGCCTACACGCTGTCCAACGACCCGACGAACCCCGTGAAGACGTTCGTCATCGGCTTCGCCGTTTCCAACGTGACCCTGGCCAGCAGCGCGACGGTGGACTGCAAGTCGTTGAGCCAGTTCGACCTGTCGAACCCGGCAGGTCTCTGCGCCACGAACCCGACGGAGTCGCAGCTCCAAGCCTGCTGCGTCCTGAACCGGGTGGCGTACAGCGGCGGCACCAATCGCGCGTACTTCGCCAACGACAAGGACGAGCTCCGCGCCGCGCTCTCGGCGATCTTGTCGAGTCTCTCGTCCAAGGCCGCGAGCCGCACGCTGCCCGTGTTCGCTTCGGTTTCGGGTGGCGCAGCGGGCAGCGGCCCGGCGGGCTTCCGCGTATTCAGCTCGTTCAAGCCTCTGCAGTTCGGACTCTGGGCCGGCATCCTGGAACGGCAACGCCTGGAGTGCGAGCTCGACAGCTTGACCAACACGGTGACCCCCATCGCGCGGGACATCGACCAGGGCAAGGGCGACGACTTCGTCTGGAACGTGAACTCGGGGAAGGGACCGCCGCGGCAGTTCTGGACCATCAAGGGCGATCTCGACGGTGGCCAGATCCACTCGGAGCGTTCCATTCGCCCGAACATGACCAGCAACGCCGACGGCATCGGGACCTACGGTGGCACGGCGGTCTGGGGCGACGCCGAGACCTGGAACACCAACACGCCGCCGGAAGCGCTGGCGATCACCGGCGGCAGCTGCCCCGGCCTCACGGCGACCCAGTGCCGCGATCGCTATCTTCGGTGGCTCGATGGCGCCGACCAGCTCTCGTCCTACTCGCGCTGCGCCACGCCGGGCAGCGTGAACTGCCAGCTCGTAGGCGACATCTATCACTCGACGCCGCGCGTGGTGACCAAGCCCGACGAGCTCTTGCGGGACGAATCCTACGAGCTTTTCGCGCTGCAGAACGCCAAGCGCCACATGATGCTCTACGTGTCGACCAACGACGGCTTCTTGCACGGCTTCAAGATGGCGTCGGGCGATCCGTCGGGCGCCGACCCGCTCAAGGTGGACAAGGACGAGAACAACGAACTCTGGGCGTTCGTGCCACCGGCCGTCCTGCCGAGCATCAAGAGCCAGTACCCGCCGGCCCACCAGACGCTGCTCGACGGCGTGCCCGTGGTCGGCGACGTCATCGCCGTCGAAGACCCACCGAACAGCGGCAAGTACAAGTTCGAGCGCAGCAAGGCCGACGCCCAGGGTGGCAAAGGCCAATGGCGCACGATCCTGGTGCAGAGCTTCGGTGGCAACCGCGGCGGCTACTTCGCCGTCGACATCACCGATCCGGTCGTCCCAGCCGACCCGATGGATCCCCAGAAGGGCCCCAAGTTCTTGTGGCAGCTCACCGAAGCGGATGACGGCAAGCCGCTCTTCGGACGGGGCGGCGCGACTCCGCTCATCACGACGCTCTTCTTCGACGACGGCGGCGGTGCCAAGGAAGTCGCGGTGGCCGTGCTGCCGGGTGGCGAGGATCCCGACCCGCCGGCGGGCGGCTCGGAGAACCGCAAGAACGCCACACCTGCCGACGTCGACTCGCGCTTCCCAGTTCGCTCCAAGATCCCCAAGTACGAGAACGACGACGACAGTCACGCGGCTCGCGCGCTGACCGTCGTGCGGCTCGATTCCGGCGAAGTGATCCGGACGTTCCGCGCCGACAAGAGCAAGGCAGGCGCCTGGAACAGCGCTGGGCGCGCGCTCGAGGTCGACATCGACTCCCCCATCACGGGCATTCCGGTGGCCTTCCCGGCACCACGGCGCGGTCTCCGATCGCATCTTCGTGGGCGACCAGGACGGGACCCTGTGGCGCGTCGATCTCGCGTCCACGAACCCCGACAACTGGAAGATGAACCTGTTCTTCGACGCCTACTCCGGCGAAAACTGGGACGACGGCCACCCCATCGCCACGCCGCCGGTCCTCTCGGTGGATCTCAAGGGCAACGTGACCGTGGCCTTCTCGACCGGCGAGCAAGACACCCGCTGGCGCAGAACGGCGTGAAGAACTTCGCCTACTCGATCCTCGAGCAACCCAACGCGGCCCAGACCAGCCACGAATCCCACGCCAACTGGTTCGTGCTCCTGAAGGACGGAGAGCGTGACCGGCCCCATGTCGCTGTTCAACGGGGCGCTGTTCTTCACGAGCTACATGCCCGAGTCGGGCTCGGGGCAGGCGTGTGGCAACGGCTCGAGCCGAGTCTGGGGCATGGACTACGTGCTGCCGAAGACGCCCGGAAACAACGTCTCGGATCTGGCCGACGGCGGCAAGCCGCGACTCCCGGATTCGGGCAGCTTCGTCCAGTACATCGACAACACGTCCACCACGCTCCAGAAGGCGGGCATCGACAGTGGTGCAGGGACTCAGATGCCGTCGTGCACGCAGGAGTCGCTCAACACCGACACCTTCTTCGGCACGGGCACGTCCAAGCACACCTCCATCACCAGCATCACGCCCGGAAAGTTCCAGCTCGTGATGCACGCCAGCAAGGGCAGCGACACGACGGGCGGGCAGAGCCAGCGCATCGTGGTCGACTTGCCTTCTCCGCCTTCGACCAGCCGGATTGATTCCTGGGCAGCGCTGGTAGAGTGATCGCGAGCTCTCCGTGACCCGCTATCTCCTTGCGCCGCCGCAGCCTCCTCGCCGCCTGCGAAGGCAAACGCATCGAGCTCGGCCCTGCCGGTCGAGCTCGGGCAAGCCGATCGACGCTTGGCGCCGGGCGATCCTCGCGCCGGGCACCGTGGACGTGGGGCTTCATCGCCCTGCGCGAGATGCGGCTCGATCGCATGTACCCCGACCAGGCCTTCTTGCTCGGTCCCGTCTCGGCCGAAGCGCTCGCCACTACGGCGCGAGCGCGTGCAGGCGGAACGCGCCGAAATCGGGCTGCGCGCACCGTCTTCCCGGCCGTCCACATCAAAGCGGGGAAGCCGGACCGAGTTCATCGCTTCGAAGTGTTGAAGGATGGTCCTGGCGCGAAGCTCGTCGTCAAAGACATCACCCCACCTCCGATCACTCCGGGCCTGAGCGACGAAGAGCGCTGGAAGAAAGCCGGCCTCACGCCCCAAGGCAAACCTCTCGATCCGAAAAAGCTCGAGTAGCCCCCGGGTTCCCCGGCGGAACGCCGCATGGCATTCTGGGTGCGGAGGTTTCGATGAAGCTCACCCGCAGCGAGTTCTTGAAGGGGGCCTTGGCGGTGGCCGGAGGGACCATGGGCGTCTCGGCAATCGGATGCGGCGGAGACGACGACGGCGGCGGCAACGGAGGCGGCGGAGGCTGCGGCACGAGCTTCGACACGAACCACGGGCATGTCCTCACCGTGAGCCAGGCGGACGTCGACGCGGGCGCGGACAAGACCTACTCCATCCAGGGCACGAGCCCGCACACCCACGAGGTCTCGCTCACGGCTGCGCAGTTCGCAGCGTTGAAGTCGGGGAAGAGCGTGTCGGTGCAGTCGACCACCGTCGCGGCGCACGAACACAACATCACCATCACGTGCGGCTGATCGCCTTCTCGAGCCTGCTCGTCCTGGCACTGGGGCCGGGCTGTGGAAGAGACGAGCGCCTCTCCCTCCCGAGGGCCGATGGCGGCGCCGGCGGACACGCGGGCATCCCGGGCGGCGGCGGAGTCCCCGCCTCGGGCGGCAGCGGCGGCGGCAGCGGCGGAGGGTCCCTCGCGAGCCTTTCCGCGGAGCGGCTCTTTCCGACTGCGGCTCGACCCGGGCTCGAGGAGCCCGACTGCCTGTTCGGCTCTCCTCTCGTGTACGAAAGCACGGGTTCGAGCCAGATCCTGGTGGCCGTGGGCGAGCACGTGATCGCCGTCGATCCCGAGACCGGCGCCGAGCTCCATCGCGTGAAGCTCCCCGCGGATGGCTCCGAGCGCGCGTTCGTGATCAGCACGCCCGTCATCGTCGGGCACCGCTTGGTGGTCGCGTATCACACGACCCTCGCGTCGGCAGAGACCGCGAAGCCCGGCCGCGACGTCATGGACCCGCGCAAGCAGCAGCGCGTGGCCGTGGTCGATCTCACCGCCCACGCGCTCGATCCGGAGTTTCCGCCGGTCACGTTGAGTGCCAGCGTGCCGGCGGCGACGCCGGGCGAAAACGTCATTTTCCGCCCGGATCGCGCGCTCCAGCGCGCGGCGCTGGTCCATGTTCCGGACAAGGAGCTCGGCAGTGTGTTCGTCACGTTCGGAAACGGGCGCGATCTGCAGCCGTGGCACGGTTGGTCCTTCGAGCTCTCGCTCAGTGCGTGGCAGAAGGCCGGAGCGGGCGGCGCCGTCGTGCGCACGCTCCTCGTCACGCCGGAGCACGACTGCGGGCCCGAGGGCTCGTCCGGCTCCCGCGCCCGGATCTGCGGCGGTGGCCTCTGGTCGCCTTCGGGTCCGCTGCGCCTCGACGGCCCGACGGGCAGCGAACTCGTGCTAGCCGCGGGCAACGGCGTGCTCGACCTCGAACGCGGCGACTACGCGAATACGCTGCTGCGCGTTCGCCCAGGCGAGACCTTCGACAGCGGCTGCGACGCTGCGGCATGCAAAGGCTTCGACCGCGATGCGCCGCAGAACGCTTGCGTCGAGTCCTGCAAGAACGTGTTCGTCCCACGCATTCCAGCCGGAGATCCGCCGCTCGCTCCCGAGAGCGGAGTGTGTGACGGCCTCCCCATGTTCCCGTGCTGGGAGAAGCTCGATTACGTCGGCGGGAGCTCACCCATCGACGCCGAGACACCGAACGGGAAACGCGTGCTCGCCTACCCGACGAAAGACGGCCACGTCTATCTGGTGGACGCCCAGCACTTCGGTACGCTCTACCAACGGAAGAAGCTCGTCGACGTGTGCGGCAAGGCGGGTCACGTGTGCCAGGCCGACTGGGCTGGCATGAGCGTGACTCAACCCGCCAAGGCCGAAGTCGGTGGCCAGGTGGTGTTGGTGGTGCCCACGTTCATGCCGGACACGGTCCACGACGCCGGGGTCTTCGGCCTGGACCTGGTCGACGGAGCCAACGGGCCCGAGCTCCGGACTCGCTGGGTGTTTCCGAGTCCCGGAACCCCGGCAGCGCGACAGCGGTTTCGCTGGCACCCGAGCCGCGCCACGGTGGCTCGCTTCGGCACCACGGACGTGGTGTTCCTCGTCGAGCCGGGCACCGTGGATCAAGTTCCCGGCCGGCTCGTGGGGCTCGCCGCCGACGACGGGCGCGCGCTCTTGGACGAACAGCTCGCTGGCCGCGGCTTCCGCTTCGGCAAGCCGCTCCACCACCAAGGCGTGCTCTACACGCCGAGCTGCAAGTCCGACTTCGGGCCGGGCAGCTT
>JAXLYN010000077.1:0-31956 GCA_046351435.1 Polyangiaceae bacterium | reverse complement strand
TGTGGGCGCCCCGACCTCGAAATCCTGCGCATTGTTGTCGGTTTCCGTGCAACCGCCCGCCTTGCGCTTGCCCGCCGTCGTGGCGCTGCGCGCCCCGACCGCACCGGAGCCTTCGAACTGCTGCGCGCTGCCGTAGCCGACGAAGTCGACGATGTTGGTGGTCGCACACGGCGTGGCCGTGGTGCCGCAGGCGTTCAGGGGCTGGGACACGAGGGCGACCTTGCCATTGGCAGCAGCGAGCGCGATGTACGTCGCGCTGGCGTCGGGGGTCGGGAGCGCCGCGCCGACGGCAGCGTTGCTGTTCAACTGCACCAAGAAGTACTTGCCCGGCGCGACGGAGACGTTGGGCAAGGCCACTATGTCTTGGGTTCCCGCGTCCGCCGCGGCGTTGTAGGTGAACGCCGAACCGGTCGCCGCGTACTGCAGGTAGAGACCATTGAGCGAGACGCTGGTCGTGCCGCGATTGAAGAGCACGACGTAGTCGTGGGTGTACGTCGCATTGGCGTTTCCGCCGCCGCCGTAGACCTCGGCGATGACCAGACCGCTCGAGAGCGCTTGCGTCGCTTCGCCGACGGATTCGGGTCCGTTCGCCTCGGAAGAGCAACCCGCGAGGCTCGCCCCGACGACGGCAAACGCGGTGACAGTGGCGAGCGCGAGGCGCGGAAGGATTCCGGACTGGGTCTTGGTACGCATCATGGTTGGACTCCGTTGCTGAAGCGCTGAGGGTCTTGGCTCAGGGCGTGGTGACCCTGGGAAAGAATGGATTGATGTCCCGGACCCGCCCGAGCGGCGCGTGCTCACCGCCGTAGGCGTGACCTGGGTAGAGGACGATGTGGTCCGGCAGCGCCGAGAGGCGCTGGCTCAGCGTACGGCGCATCTCCTCGGGGTCTCCACCGGGCAGGTCGACGCGACCGCAGCCCTGGAGGAAGAGCGTGTCGCCGGCGATGAGCGCGTCTTTCACGCGAAAGCACGACGACCCCGGCGTGTGCCCGGGCGTATGGAGCCACTCGATCTCGATCTCGCCCACCGCGACCTTGTCCCCCGAATCGTGGAGCGAAAGGTCCGTCTTCGAGATGCCCGTGACCTTGCGCACGCCATCCGCCTCCAGCCGGTGAGCGTGCACCTTGCACGCGGCGAGCTCCAGCAGATCGGCGATCCCCTGGACCCCGAAACCGAACAGGCCGCCTCCGACGTGGTCCGGGTGATAGTGCGTGGCGAGCGCACCGACGAGCTTCATGCCGTCGGCGGCGACCTCGTCCAGTATCCCGCGCACGTCCCAGGCCGGATCCACCGCGACACATTCGCCTTTGTCGCGATCGCCGACGAGGTAGACGAAGTTCTGCATCTGGCGCCCGACGCTGCTCGCTTTCCCGACGTCGCGCCCGACGAGGAGTTGCCGGAGATAGAGCTCGCCCACGGCGCGAGCAAAGCACGCGAAGCGTGCGCCCACCAGTCGCTCGGCATTCGACGGGGGTGAAACGCTCCGGCCCGCGGTAGTATGCGGCATGTTCGCGAGGGTCTCGGGTCTGGTCGTCGTCGTGGCGCTCTCCGGCGGGTGCGACGACGGCAGCTCCGACGGCGCCAGTGGCGGCACGAGCGCCAGTGGCGGCACGAGCTCCAGCGGAGGCGCGAGTTCTGGCGGCGGTGCGAGCGGCACCGGCGGCAACGCCGGTGGTGGCGCAAGCAGCGGAGGCGCGAGCCGTGGAGGCGCGAGCAGCGATGGAGCCAGCGGCAGCGGGGGCGCTGGCAGCGGAGGTGCCAGCAGCGGGGGGACGGGCGGCACCTCGGCCTTCGGCAAGTCGTTGCGGTTCCACGGAACGGGTCAGAACGACATCGATCGCGTGAAGATCCCCATCGACGCGCCGGAACGACCCGCCGACATCGGCCAAGGGGACTTCACCATCGAACTCTGGCTCGCCGTCGCCGCTGGTGAGAACCAAGCGACCAGTTGCGTTGCCGGAGGGGACGGCTGGATCAACGGCAACATCCTGCTCGACCGCGACGTGTACGGGCCCGGCGACTACGGCGACTTCGGGCTCTCGCTCTACCAGAACGGCCTGGCGTTCGGCATCTCGAAGGGCAACTCGGGGACCACGATCTGCGGCGCTACGAACGTGCAAGACGGCGGTTGGCACCACGTCGCCGTCACCCGCGTGAGCGCCACCGGGCAAGTCCGGCTCTGGGTCGACGGGAAGCTCGACGCCAGCGGCACGGGTCCCACCGGCGACGTGAGCTACCGGGACGGACGCTCGACGGCGTACCCGAGCTCCGATCCATTTTTGGTCTTGGGCGCGGAGAAGCACGACGCGGGCCCGGCCTATCCTTCCTTCGCCGGCTACCTCGACGAGCTCCGCCTCTCGAGCAGCGTGCGCTACACGGCGCCGTTCACGCCCAGCGCGACGCCCCACGCGCCGGATGTGTCCACGCTCGCGCTCTATCACTTCGACGAAGGCTCCGGCACACAACTTCTCGATTCCTCCGGCGCCGCCGGCGGACCGTCGCACGGACTCTTGAAGGTCGGCGGTCCGAAGAACGGTCCGACCTACAGCAGCAACGCTCCGTAGACATGCGCATCCTGCCGCAAATCGGTGAGACATTCGCCAGCGTGTACCGCATCGACTCCCGCCTCGGGCGCGGCGGGCACGGTGCCGTGTTCAGCGCGACCGATCTTCGCCTCGGCAACTCGGTAGCATTGAAGATCCTGCTTCCGGAACAGCTCGAGGAGAAAAGCCGATTTCGACGCGAAGCGGAGCTGGGCGAACGCTTGACCGACCCGCACAGCGTGCGCCTCATCGCCCACGGTGAAGACGCGGCGGGCCTGCCCTTCATCGCGTTCGAGCTCCTGGATGGTCAGGCGCTGAATCGCGTGCTGGAGGAGCGCGGCGCTTTTCCCGTGCAGAAGGTGGGTGAGATCGGCGCCGCCATCCTGCGCGCGCTGGGCGAAGCACACGAGCTCGGCATGGTGCACCGCGACATCAAGCCCGCCAACATCCAGCTCTGCACCTACGGTGGGGTGCCCGATTTCGTGAAGGTGCTCGACTTCGGCATCGCCAAACGCTCCGCGCGCGACGCCACCCAGCTCACCGCGACGGACGTGGCGGTGGGCACCGCTCGCTACATGGCTCCCGAGCAGCTCCAGGGAGGCCAGATCAGCGCGGCGACCGATCTGTATTCGCTGGGGCTCGTGATGGCGGAAATGCTCACGGGGGAGCCCGTGTTCCGCGGCTCGACCATCGACGTGTGCTTGGCGCAGGTGGCGCCGACACCAGTGCCCCTCGATCCGCGAGTGCTCGCTTCGCCGCTCGGGGGCGTGATCGCCCGGGCCGTGCAGAAACGCGCGTCAGAGCGCTTCGACTCGGCTCGAGACATGGCGGCAGCACTCGCCCAGGTGTTCGATCCGTTCACGGACGAGACGAAAGACGACGCCTCCCCCCAGGGGGACTTCTCCGACGACACGCAGGATGAGCCGGTCGTACACGACGATTTCTCCGACCAGACGACGGTGATGGAGCCGAACGCCCCGGCGGCGCTCCCCGTGATCCCCATGGCGGCGCCAGCACGCCCGGTTCCACTCGCCTACCCCGTCGGACCGAGCCTCGTGCCCCTCTCCACACCGCCGTTCCTGTCGCCGCCCGTCGCTTCACGACGCAGCGGCTCGCGCGCGCTCGTGGTGGTGCTCGCTCTCGTCGCGCTCGTCCTGTTCGCGCTGCTCGTCGGCCTCGGCGGCTGGCTCTTGCTCGGGGAAACCAGCCCCTCGGATCCGCCGCCGATGCCGACGCGTTGAGCTCGTGCGTCGGGCCGGCTACTCGGGCGACGCCTCGTTCGCCAGCGCGACGTAGGCGCGGCACTGCTGGCCGCGCAGCGACGGGCACGGAGGCTGGGCCGTCGGCACGCTGACGCCCGGCACTTCCGACAGCACGACGCTCGAGGCACGCCCAGAGTTGGCGCTGACGTCGTAGCTGGCCTCACCCGAGAACTTCTTCAAGTTGAATCGCCACTCGGCGCGGCTGTCGCCCGGGGTGTCTACCGAGACGCGAAGCTTCGAGCCCTTGCGGAATACGTGGCTCATGGCGGCGATGCCCACGCGGACGGGTGTCCATTCGCCTGGCACGAGGAGCTTCTCGTCCTCCTTGCGGTAGGTGTGCTCGGGCCAGAGCTCCGTCGCGGTCGCGTCGAGGGCGCGGTGGCTCGCACGGAGCCAGCCACTCTGGACGAACATCTCCTGACCGTCGGCGCGGATCTCGCTCAGGTTCACCTCGACGTCGGCGTCGTCGACGTTGCTCCTCAGGAACAGGTCTGCGCTCCCGGGGCCTATGACGACCAGATCGGCGGCGAGCGGAGCGCTCTCCCAAGCGACCGCCTTGCCGGTTTCCAGCGGCTTCCACTCGTAGCCCGGCAGGAGATCCCAGACGTTGCCGCCGGGAGCGAGGATGCCGCGTTGTCCAGCGCCCGGATCGAGGTGGAAGCGCGAGGCCCCCGTGGCCGAGCCGGGAGCGGAGTCACCCAGGGTCCCGTCGGGCTGGAAGTAGAAGCGCCGCGCGACGCTGCCAGGGATGGGCCACTCGGTGAACTTCTGCTCGAACGAGCCCTGCGGCGCGCCGAGGGGCACGCTCCCGCCGGCCTCGAACAGCACGCGGACCTTCGGCTCGCTCTCGTAGGCGGCGCGTGCGTCTTCGTACTTCGTGTATTGCTCGAAGCGCTCCGGCGGCAGGTCGAGCTTCACCTTGAAGATCTCGTCGAACAAGAGCGGCACCAGCGTGCGGATGCCCGGCTCGACGCGAGGCAGCTGGTGAGCGACGTAGAGGTCGAGGAAGTACTTCCACTCGAGCAAGTCCTGCGGCCCGAAGGCGTCCGGGTGCACGCCGTTGTAGACCGTGAATCGAGTCAGCTTCGAATTGTCGAACTGATCGAGCAACGTGAAGAAGAAGGGCCCTGTCTGCTCGTCCTGCCACGCGCCCGCGAGGAAGACCGGCACGTCGATGTCGCCCACGAACTTCGTGGGGTTCAGCGGGCCGGCGACTTCGTCCGTGTAGTAGGGGTTGTCGTAGGCCTTCTGGATGATGTCGAGCTTCTGCGAGTGCAGGAGCTGGTTTTCTTTGCAAACGTCGACGCCGCCGTCGACCTTCGCTTGCTCCCAGCCCTGTCCGTAGGGGTCGGCTTTGTCGAGGACGTTCTGGGCCCACGAGATGGCGAAGCCGTCGTTCAAGATGCCACCCGGCACGAGCGTCGACACCGTGTTGCCGATGACCGAGA
This sequence comes from Polyangiaceae bacterium, assembly GCA_046351435.1. GTDB lineage: Bacteria > Myxococcota_A > Polyangia > Polyangiales > Polyangiaceae > JADJKB01. The sequence goes on along the minus strand of JAXLYN010000077.1, from coordinate 26,703 downwards.
GCGGCGTGATGGCCGCGAGGCTCGGTGGGTGCATCTTGGCCACGAAGAGCTGCGAGATCCCCGGGTACGAGAGCCCCGTCATTCCCACCTCGTGGCCTTTGACCCAGTCCTGGGCGGCGACGATCTCGATCACGTCGTAGCCGTCGAGGAGCTGGAGCGGCTCGAAGAAGTCGTAGGCCCCCCCCGAGCACCCCGTACCGCGCATGTTCACGCCGACGGTGGCGTAGCCCATCAGCCCGGCGATGAGCGCGCTCGGGTCCGAAGGCGCGTCGCACAGCACGGGCAACGATCCGCAGAGCGACGCGTAGTCCCCGATGGGCTCGCCGGGCTTCGACGGATCGTAGCCCGAGTAGTTCACGACCGTGGGGTACGGGCCTTTGTCGGCGGGCCCGGGCAACGTCACGTAGGCCGAGAGTTTCGTGCCGTCGCGCATGGTGAGGTACTGGGAACCGGGTCCGAGCTTCTGCTTCGCGTAGAAGCCGTCGGGCGCGACGAGGCTGGTCTCCGAGTAGACCTCGAGCTCCGCGCTCTCTTCGCTGGCGCTTCGCACGCGATAGCCTTTCCCGGGCGCGATCTCGCGGAACACCAAGCTGCCTTGCGGGTCCGCGGTGCCACTCTTCACGCTCGCACCTTGGGCGTTCACCAGGTCGAGCTCGACCCCCGGCTTGGCGTGCGTGACGTAGACCTGCTGCACGGTACCGGTGGTCGTGAAGCTCGCGAGCGGCAGACTGCCGCCACTGCCTCCCGAGCCGCCGCTCCCCAAGGCGTTCACGGTGAACCGTTCGTCCTCACCACAAGCCGAGAGCGCGAGGAGCAGGAATGCCCCGAGGAATGTCCGCCGCATGGGTCAGGCATTCTGCCTACGGCACCGCGCGCCGGCAAACGCCGAATGGACTCGAAGCTTGCTCGACGGCCCGTTTGCGATCATCCTTCGCCCCATGCTTCGACGCCTTCTGCCCACCGCTGCCCTCGTTCTCTGCTCCCTCGCCAGCGTCCCCGCGCGGGCCGACGTAGCGCCGCCAGACCAGTGCACCACCGAGGGCGCGAGCTGCACCAACGCGCCACCGGACTACAAGACCAGCGGCACCTGCGTGAAATCCACCTGCCACAAGGCGACCCCCGACGGCTCCACCGACTATCCCTGCCTGCTCTGCGTGGCCAGCGATGGGGGGAGCGGGACGGGCGGCACGGCTGGAGCGACGGGAACCGGCGGCGCGAGCACGGGCGGCTCCACCGCCACCGGCGGTTCCACCGCCACCGGCGGCACCAAGAGCAGCTCGAGCAGTGACGACGACGGTGGTTGTGCCGTTGGAGCGCCGAGCAGCGGCCGAGTGTCGGCGCTGATCGCGCTGTCCCTCGCCCTGGTTGGCTTCGGCGCGCTGCGCCGCGGCAAGCGCTGAGACGCATGGCCGGGCTCGCCGAGCGTGCGGTCCTGCCCCTCGACCGAGCGCGGAGCGCGCTGTATCGGGTCGCGCTCGGCATCCGCCCGCTGGCTCGTCTGATTACGCTGCGGGATCGTCGCGTCGCGCTCACGGCCAGCCTGCACGCGCTCGTCGCGTTCGCGCTCACGCTCACGGTACCGACCCTGCTCTTGGTGCTCGGGCCCATCTTCCTCGGCGTGCCCCACGTGGTCGCGGACCTCCGCTACCTGGTCCTTCGCCGCGGCCTTCCCAGGGCCTGGCTCGTGGCCATCGCCCTCGGCTGTGCCGGACTCGTGGGCCTGCGGGTGGCGCAGGAGCTCGGCAGCGACGCGGTGCGCATCGCACGCCTCGAATACCTGGTCGTCGGCCTCTGGCTGGGCGCCGCGGTCATCGCGGCCGTCCAGCGATCCCGGCGCTATCTCCGCGCCGGCCTCGCCCTCACCCTGATCGCCGGAGCGAGTGCCTACGCCCAGCGCGAGCCCTACGCCGTTCGTATCGCGTTCACGCACCTCCACAACCTCGTTGCCTTGGTGCTCTGGCTCTACCTATTCCGCGGACGCCTCCGCTCCGCCCTCCTGCCCTTGGGCCTGATTCTGGCCTTCGCCGCCGTCCTGCTCTCGGGCCGCACGTACTTCGTCACCGAGCGCCTCGGCTCGCTCGACCTCCTCGGCCTCCACGTGCTCGCGGCTTCGGACTGGCTCGCCCCGGGTTTCTCGTTCTACCCGGCGGCCGGCCTCACGTTGTCGTTCGCCTTCCTCCAGTCCGTGCACTATTCGACCTGGCTGCTCGTCGTGCCTCAAGAAGACGTGCGCGGACAAGGCACCGTTACCTTCGCGATGGCGGCCCGGTCCATCCAGAAGGAGTTCACGCGCCTCGGGCTCGTGTTGATCCTGCTGGGCCTGCTGGCGGTCCTCGTCGGGGCCTGTTTCGACGTCCACCGGGCGAAGAACCTCTACTTGTCGCTGGCGATGTTCCACGGCTACCTCGAGCTAGCCCTCGGCAGCTACTTCTTCGTCCGGGGCGGGCTGCCCAAGGCCGCCCTGGACCTCCGCCTCGACACGCCTCGGCCCGCCCCCGCCGTCGCGACGCTGTGACAGGTCGACTGGACTCATGGCGATTGCTCGTCCGGTCGTCGGACTCTAAAAGAAGCGTCCCATGACGATCCGTTTCCGACTTCCCGTTCGTTCGCTGTTCGTGACCTCGGCCCTCGCCCTCTCGCTCGCCGCCTGCTCCAAAGAAGAGCAGCCGAAGCCCGAGACCAAGCCCGAGAAGGTCGAGAGCGCCGCCGCCCCCTCCGCCGTCAAGACCGCCGACAAGCCCGTCGACAAGCCCGCCGAGACGCCCAAGGCGACCGGCTCGAAGCTCGGCGAAGCAGCCGGCAAGTACAAGATCGACGGCGCCCACTCGGCGGTGGTCTTCGCTTCGAAGCACTTCGGTGCAGGCTACACCTACGGCATGTTCACGAAGATCGACGGCAAGTACACCGTGGACGCCGACGCCTCCAAGTCCAGCATCGAGGTCGAGATCGGCGCCGACAGCCTGTTTACCGCGGTGAAGAAGCGCGACGACCACCTGAAGGGTCCCGACTTCTTGAACACCAAGCAGTTCCCGACCATCACCTTCAAGAGCAAGACGGTGAGCGAGTCGGGGGGAAAGCTGTCGGTGAACGGCGAGCTCACCCTGCACGGCGTAACCAAGCCCGTCACGCTCCAGATGGAGCACACGGGCAACGCGACCGTTCCCATGGACAAGAGCTTCCGCAGCGGTTTCCGCGGCACCGTCAGCATCAAGCGCAGCGACTTCGACATGAAAGGCATGCTCGAAGCCGCCAGCGACGACATCGAGATGACGCTCTCCATCGAAGGCGTGAAAGAGTGAGATTGCCAGGCGGAGCAGGCTGAGAATGCTGCTCGTTCAAGCCCTCGGCTTCGGCCTGATCCTGCCCGCACTCGTCGCTTTCGCCTTCGTGCTCGCCCTCGGCGCGCGCGAACCGGGCGAGCCACGCTTCCTCGCATGGCTCGCCCCGGCGCTCGGGCTCGGCCTCGCCTACGTGGCGGCGCACCTCGCCATCCACGGACCACGTGGCATTTTGCCCGCGGACACCATGCAGCGCCTGCCGCTCGTGGCAGGCGCTGCCGTGTTGCTGTCGCTCGCCGATCGCGCCGGAGCGAAGCTCGCGTGGCGACTGCTCGTGGACGCGGCGGTCGCGGGCATCGCCGCCGGCCTGCTCCTGTCGCCGCTCACCGCGCGCGGCGACAAAGCTCCACCGCTCGCGCTGGTGTTCGGCGTGTTCGTCCTGGGCGCGGTGCTCGTCATGCGCGCTTCGACCGCGCTCGTGCCGTCGGAGCGTCCGCTCGCCGGCGCGGTCGCTCTCGGCGTGCTCTCGGGGGCCCTCTCGGGGCTGGCCGCCCTCTCCGGCACCGCGCTCGTCGGCCAGCTCGGCGGCGCCGCGGCGGCGGGCGTCGGCGGGCTCACCCTGGCGCTCTTCGTGAGAAAGCGCGCCTCCCTCGAATCGGCAGGCCGCGTCGTCGGAGCCCTGTTCGCTTCGGTGCTCGGGCTCGCCTACTTCTATGCCGAGATGCGACCCGAGGTGCTCGCGCTCGGCGTAGCCGCGGCGCTCGCGTTCGGCGGCGCTGCGGTCGCCCTCCGCAAGCGACCCGCGCTCGGGCTCGGCCTGGGCCTTCTGATCGGCGGAGGCCTGCTCGGCGTCGCGGGTTACCGCGCCCTGCGACCGGCGGCATCCACCGCTGCGCCCTCGCCGGCCTCGAGCTCCGAAAACGCGACCGACAACGACTACGGCTACCAGTGAGCTCTCAGCGTCGACTCACGCCTTGATGCGCCGGCGCCGCACCAAGACCTCGCGCGGCACGCCGCCGTCTCCGCCCCGAACCAGCAAGAGCACGCTGCTGCCCTCCGGACCCCGGATGCGCTGAATCGCGCCTTCGAAACCCAGGCCGATCACGCTCACGCCGTCCACCGCGAGGATGCCGTCTCCGACCGCGAGGCGGGCTTCGGCCGCGCCTCCGCCGTCCACCAGCTTTCCGATGACGAGCGCGTCGTCTTTCGCGCCGAGCACCGCGCCGATGCCGACGAGCTCGATGCGCGGCTCTTCGTCGCTGGCCGTGGGCGCGAGCTCGATCTCGACGGGTCCGATGGCTTCTCGACCCTGCACCGAGAACCCGCCCAGCACCCGTGCGTGATGCCCGGCCGCGGCCGCGAAGATCGAGCGCTCCCCCGGGGCGAGCCCCGTGAGCTCGAAGCGACCCGCTCCGTCGCTGACCGACAGCGCGAGCAGGGCCGTGGTCGCTTCGCCGCCGGGTGCGCGGCCTTCGAGCGATACCTTCGCGCCTTCGATGGGAGCGTGGTTTTTTTCGTCCCGCACGACGCCGTGGAGGCTCGCGCCGCGGCCGAGGGCCGCGTCCGCACGCGTCTCGCCTTGGATCTCGAGCTCGCGATCGAAGCCTGGTGCGTAGCCCTTGGCGCCGAAGGTCACGACGTAGCGTCCTGGCCGGATGCGATCGAGCACGTAGCGTCCGTCCGCATCGAACACCGTGAGCGCACGCACCGCCGCGAGCGAGAGTGGTCCGTGGCGTTCGAACAGGATCACGCTGAACGCAACGAGCGGTTGCCCCGAGTCCTGGTCGATCACGCGACCGCTCAAGCTGGCTCCGCTCGCGAGCACCAGCACGAGGGGCGAGCCGTCGGTCGGCACGCCTCGAAGCGAGGCGGGCGCCGACACCCCGTCGCTCGCGAGCAGGCTGTACTTCCCCGGTGCGAGCCCGCCGAGCTCGAACGCGCCGTCGCTCCCGCTGCGCGCGCGCTCCGGCAGGCGGCCGATTTCGGCAGCTGGGTTTTCGGGCTCGAGCTTCGCGACGACGGCGACGTCCCCGCGCGGCTCACCGTCATCGCCGACGACGCGGCCCCGGATCCGGTGCGTTCGCGCAGCGGCGCGAGCTTCACGACGAGTCGGCGAGAAAGCTGCACCGACGTCCACGCGCGCACGTCCCGGCCCGAACCCGACCTTCCGTGCGCTGGACGATGGCGCCGTCCGGCGCCCGGAACGAGAACTCCCCGCGGGTGTCGGTCGAGAGTTTCGACTCGAACGCCTCGCTGCCCATCTCGAGATCGTCCCCGCCGACGACGCGGATCGACGCGCCTTCGACCGGCGCCCCCTTTGGGTCGACGACTCTTCCGCGGTATTCCACGGCGGGGTCCAGAAGCAGTGTGATCTGCCCGATGCCGCTCCCCGGTTTCGCCACCAGCGTGACAGGGCTCGCACCGAGCTCGGCGCTGAACGGCAAGAAGCCGGACTTCGCGATGCCGAGGAGCTCGTAGAGCCCGGCACGCTCCGGCTCCAGACGAAAGCGCCCCTCGGCGTCCGTCTTGGCGACGCGCGCCGCTTCGGGGCCGACGAAGGTGAGCTCGGCGTCGGGCACCGGCCGGCGATCTGCGCTCGAGAGCACCCGACCCGAAAACGCTCCGAGGGCGCCTTCGCGCGCGGGCTCCACGACCCCCTCGGCGAGGTCGATGCCTCGGTAGCCGCCCGCCCGAAGCTTCGGCCGCAGGCGGGCCGCGGCGCGACCCGAGCTCGCGCTCGCCGACGGCGCACCCGCCGCGCCTCGATCGCTCCCACCCGAGCGGTAGCGAAGCGTGACCCAGAAGGCCACCGCGACCAAGATCGCCAGGGCGACCATCCAGCGCGGGCGAGCGCGCGACATCGCGCCCGAGCGTAGCGGAATTCGCCGCCGTGCGTGGCCTCAGGGCTGAGCGTCGGGCGCGCCGCCGTCGACCGCGCCCGTCGCGTCCTTGCAGCAGCGGAAGCCGACTTCGTAGCCGAGGTAGGTCTCGCCGTGGCTCAACGTGATGGCGCGGCAGCGGTTCCGCACCGGTCCCCACCAGCCGCCCTTGATGCCCGAGCGATGCGGCGGGTTCTTCCAGGGTTGGCTCACCCATTCGTTGGCGTTCCCGTTCAGATCGTAGATCCCGAAGGGGGACACACACTCGGGATGCGAGCCGATGGGTTCGCGGCCATCCACGCGCTTGTACTCCGCGGCGCAACTCGGATTCGCGAGGCACTGGTCATAGGGCAGGAGGTGCTTCTGCGGCGTCTGGTAAGGCTTGTCGATGTTGCACTTCTTCGGGTCGCGCTCGTAACCGTAGGTGTAGGGCAGCATCTTTTCGCCTTCGCAAGCGAACGTGAACTCGCTCTCGGTGCAGAGCCGCTTGCCTTCTGCCTGACACACGCGCTCGGCGTCGGTCCAACTCACCAACGTCATGGGCAGCTCGCCCACCTTGCCGGGGTATTCGTAGCGATCCATGCAGTAGCTCATCTTGCGCGGTTCGGGCGCCGTGCTCGTGCACTTCGAGGCCTCGAAGCGTGCGCAGCGGTTTTCGTCCGCGCCGGCGTCGGGCGTGCTGAGCTGCTCGAGACACCGCTGCTCGACGGCGCGACAATAGTCCCCCTGCACGAGCACCATCTCCTCGGGGCACTCGGGTTTTTCCACCTTGGGCGCCGCGGGCTCTTCGCTCGGTTTCTCCCGAGGGCTCTCGCTCTCCGCTCGCGCTTCCTCTCGTTCCGGCGGCCGCACCTTGTCCTTGTGGGTCTTCTTCGCTTTCTTCTTGGCCACCGGAGCGCTCTTCGCCGCGGGTGGGGGGCTTCCGTCGTCGCTTGCAGCGCAGGCCACGAACGAGAGCAGTCCGAGGGGCAGGAGGAAACGAGCGAGCATCGATGCGAACCTAGCGAGCCCGGCCCGTTCGGCCGAGTTTTTGGCCATTTCGTTCCGGAGCGGGTAAGGCCTTCACGCTCGGGAGAAGGGTCGGGCTACGCTCGCTTCGTCGTGCGTCGAATCGCTCCTGTCGCGGTCGCGTCGCTGGTGGCGCTCGGCTGCAGCCCGGCGCCCGCACCGAGCAGCGCGAGCCCCCTACCCGAGTCGAGCGCGCACCCGCGCGCATCGGTCTCGGCAGCACCGAGCGCGGCTCCTTCCGCCGAACCGCCCGCGCCAGCTCCGGCGACGACCGTGCAGCTCGACCCCGACGGCAACGACGAAGTGCCGCTCGGTCCCGTCACGCTGCCTGCGAAGCCGCGCTTCGTGAAGGTCGGGCGCCATTGGGCGAGCCTCCAGCGCGTATGCGACTTCGCCGTCCGGGACGGCGCGCTCCTGATGGCTCATGCCACGCGTCCACTCGGTTTCACGGGCGCGACCCTCACGCGCTACTCCCCCGGCGAAAAGACGCCGTTCTCGTTGGTCTTCGACTGGAACCGACCCGGTGAGCCCGAAACCGGCGGCGCCGGCGGCCAGGGCTTTCTGCGCCTGCGCGACATCGGCGGCCGCATCTACGTGCCCGACGCCGATCCGCCCTACCTCGGCCTCGGCGTCGCGTTCGGCGTCGAAGGCTACGTGTTCGTGACCAACGAGGCCGGCGAGCTCCCGCGCGTCGGCGGCAAAGGCCACCGCCCCCCCAAGGCTCCGAGCGCCGAGCGTGGCGGCACGCTGCTCTTGCCCGGCGCTCTCCACGTGTTCGACGTGATCCGCTTTCGCGGCAAGCTCTACGCGTCGACGGGCGCCATGGTTCCCCCCAAGGCCACCGCGTCGCGCGCGCCCGGCACGCTCTTCGTGTCGGGAGACAAACCCGATCGCTGGGACGTTGCCTACACCTACGACGGCGCCAAGGGCGAAGCGGCAGTGCGCCTCTCGTACATGACCCGCTTTCGTGATCGCCTCTACGTCGCCGTGAGCCCGCTCTACGATCTCGATCGCAACGACTACGTCGTGCTCTCCCCTCCCCGCGACGCGACCGCGCTCTTGCCCGAGCACGCCCGCGCCGTCCAGGTCACCGCGTCGGGCGGCGCGCACACCCTCCGCTGGTACGCCGATGGCGGCCGGCTCTACTGGATCACCATCGGCGCCGACGGCGGGGAGCTCCGCGTCACCGAAGACGGCGACCGTTGGTCCAAGCTCGCTCTCCCGCCCGATGTCGGCCGCCCCACGGATCTGGTGCGCGCCGGCGAGCGGTTGTTGGTCCTCGCCGAGCGCGCCCTCGTCGAGCTCGAGCCCGCGGGGGCCAAGGTCCTCGTGCGCGTCGAGGAGGCGAAGTCCCCCTTCCAGCTCGACGACGCCTACTGCTCGGCCCCGCTCACCGTGTTCGAGGGCCGTTTCTACGCCGGAGATCAGCGCCGGGGCGCACTATTCTCCCTCGAGGAAGCCAATTGACCCGAGACGGTGCATCCGAGTTGTCGACGCAGGGACTTTTTGCTACATGACGCGGCCCTGCCGGTCCCCATCGTCTAGCCCGGCCCAGGACACGGCCCTTTCAAGGCTGTAACACGGGTTCGAATCCCGTTGGGGACGCCCCGCGAAACCGTTCTTCGGCTCCTGCCCTTCTCACGAGCTTTCAGCGCAGCCGGCGGAAGGAGAAGCAGCCGTTGCGAGAATCCGTCGGCGGACGAGCGCCACGAGCCTGCCTCCCCAACCCCACCGTCGTTCTCTTCCGCAGCCGAGAAAAGGCGCCCATGGCCGAGCGAGTGAACCTCACGCGTCGAACGTTTCGGTTCCAGGTCGAGCCAAGCGACCTGTTCCGAGAACGCCGCCGTCAAATGCGATCCTGGGGCATCCCTTCCTCGACTCTGACGCGCGTCGAGGCGGCGGTCGACGACATGTGGCGCGAGGGGCCCCGCGGCTGGGCGTACGAATGGCGCCGTGAAGGCGAAGCCGCCGCACGCCGCGGGCGCTGGCATCGAGCCGCGATGTGCCACGGCGCAGCCAAGTTTCCGTGCATCGTTACCGCGCTCCAAGAGCGCTGCTACGCGAGCCAACTCGAATGCTACGCCAAGGCTGCTTCGGCCTTCCCGTGCAGCTTCCAGCGACTGGAGCTCGACGTTCCCTATCGGGATGGATCCACCCGAGTACCGGTGCATCTATTCGCGCCCCGCGCGGACTCGAACCTGCCGCTTGTCTGTCTGTCCGGAGGTGTGGACACGCTGAAGGTTGAGCTCCACCGCTTGGCCCTCACCCTCGCGCTCGTCGGTCGGTTCCGAGTCGCCGCCATCGACATGCCGGGCACCGGCGAATCCGCCATCGCGCTGGCGGGCGACGCCCATCGGATCTACGAAGGTGTCCTCGCCGAGCTGCACCACGGGGCGAAAAGGGGCGTCTGGGGCGTGAGCTTCGGCGGTCACTGGGCTGCGAAGCTGGCCTGTCTCGCCAGCGTGGACGCCGCCGTGGACATGGGCGGGCCGATCGGCGCAAGGACGCTCGACTACACGCGACTGCCCAATGGAATGACGGGCATCATCGCCAACGCGCTTTCGGACGAGCGCTTGCTCACGGCGTCTTCGCCGGAACTGGCTGAGCTCGAAGCGCAGTTCTCGCTGCCGAAGCAGGGACTGATGGAGGCACGGACGTCGTCCCCCCTGCTCGTCTTCAATGGCGCTCGGGACCCATACATCCCCGTCGAGGACACGACGGCGTTCTTGGGCTGGAAGGAGAGCTGCGTTTGGCTGTTCGAGAACGGAGACCACTGCGCCGCGAACCAGATCCAGCGGGTCATCCCCGCCGCCATCGCCTGGCTGCGCTGGAAGCTGCACGCTGACACGCCGACCCACCGCTGGATGGCAGCGGCGGCGACGCGGTTCTTGCCCCGACGGGTTGCATAGAGAGGAGTGAACATGCTCGGACACGAGATCTTCGGTAGCGGTGCAGAGAGAGTCATCGTCTTGAACGACTGGCTCTCGGACACGTCGAGCTGGGACTCCGCGCGGCCCTACCTGGACACGGCCGCATACACCTGGGCCTTCACCGACCTTCGGGGCTACGGCCGCTCGCGGGGGCAGAGCGGCGCTTTCGACCTCGAAGAGGCGGCGGAAGACGTGATCGCGCTGGCCGACTCCCTCGCCTGGCCGAAGTTCCACGTCGTCGGCCACTCCATGAGCACGCTGGTGACGCTCCACGTCGCGCAACGGTTCCCGGACCGCGTGGGCCGCGTGGTGCTCGTGACCCCACCTCCCCCCGCCGGCTTTCACTACGACGCCGCGACCTTCAGCGCGCTGGGAGAGGTCGCGCTCGGCGACGACGACCGGCGGCGGAAGGCCCTCGCGTTCATGTTCGGAACGAGGCTCTCCCCCGGTTGGTTGCGCTTCAAGCTCGCGCGCTGGCGTCAGACCTCCGAGCCGCGGGCGGTGGCGGGGTACCTCCCGGTCTTCGGCGTAAGGGGACTGCCCGATCTCGAAACGCGCGTGCGCTGCCCGGTGCTCGCCATCACCGGCGAAGCGGACGCGGAGCCGATGCGGAGCGGGCCGGTGCGCACCGCGCTCGCGCCGCTCGCGGAGCACCTCACCGTCGAGCCCATCGTCGAGTCGGGCCACTATCCGATGCAGGAGACGCCGCCGCTCTTCGTCGCCAAGTTGGAGCGGTTTCTCGCGGAAGCTACGTGACCGCGTCGGAGCGCGGTATCCTCCGCCCGTGAGCGCCGGCTTCCGCTATCGAGACGAGGTCTACTGGGGCACCAACGGAGCCGTCGAGCTCTGCCTCGAGACCCTGCGCGACCTGGCCCTCGACCGTCACGCCGGCGACCCCGAGCTCGCGCGCTTCTTCGGCGACGAGCGCGAGAGCTTCTTTTCGGGCGCCGTCGTCGAGCTCGGCCCGGTGACCGCGAACGCGGAGCTCCGGGCGAAGACGGCCCGCCTCTTCGCGCGCGCCATGGCGGTGCTCGGCGCGCCGGAGGGCGATCTCACCGACTACGGCCGTGATTGGGTCGCTTCCGAGCTCGCGCGTCTCGAACGCGCCCTGCTCGCCGGTTGACCTGCGCGAAGCAGGACGACAAGCTCGCGAGAGAGGGAGCGAAGCTTGGTCGACATCGGCATCGAATACGAAGGCGATTTGCACTGCCGCGCGGAGCACGGTCCGTCGAGGTCGGTGCTCGAAACCGACGCACCCGTCGACAACCACGGGCGCGGCGAGGCGTTCTCGCCGACGGATCTCGTGGCGACAGGCCTCGGCACCTGCATGGTGACGCTGATGGCCATCCAGGCGCGCGAGCGAGAGCATCGAGCTCGAGGGGACCCGCGCTCACGTCGAAGCACATGACACCACTCCGCCGCGGCGCATCGCGCTTGGTGGTCGAAGTGACGGTGCCGCGCGAAGTTGCGGCGCAGGTCGGCGCACCGACGGGAGCTCCTGGAACGAGCCGCGCACACTTGCCCGTGCGACTCCAGTCTGCTCGACGCCATCGAGGTCGAAATCGCCGAGCTGGTCGAACTGGCGAGTTGTCAGCGCAGCGCTCGGCGCGACCAACCGCAGCCCAGACCAGAATCTCGTCGATGGCGCGCACCTTGTTGTCGACGAGCCCGGTCAATGGGAGCCACTTCGCGGATCACCTGCTCGGTCATGTCCGTGACGACGCCCGACGAGCGCCCAGGCCGCGATCCACAGGCCGCCGCTCGGGTCAGGCTGGCGGACGTCGTCGAGCTTGCGTTCGAAGTCGGCTCGACGCTTCACGAACCAGACGATGACGTCGTACTGCTCGGCCTTCTTCGGGCGCTCCCGCAGCTCCAAAGAATCGGGAAGGTCACCCAGCGACGCCAAAAAGCCCGCCGGAGCCCCCACGACCAGCGCGCACGCCGCGCCGACGAGACCGAGCTTCTTCGGCAGCGGTGTTCCGGAATACCCAGCCATGTCGGCTTCGAGAATTGCACACCGCTCTGGCGCCGTCCCCAGGCGCGGGCGGCCCATCACTCGAGGAGGCTATGCGCCAGCGTCCGACCTGCGCCGAGAGCTCCCGCGACGCTGGGAAAACCCGCCGTGGCGCCCACCATCCAGAGATTGGGGATCGAAGTGCGAAACGGACGGCGTCGAAGGCCGACGTGGGCGGGCGTGAGCGCCGCGCCGTACGAGTTACCTTCCGGCGCGCCGCAGAAGCGCTCGTTGGTGGCGCCGGTTCCGGTGAGCCGGAGCGTGAGGTGCTTTCGGAGATCGGGGACGAACTCCGCCTCGAGGATGTCGAGCACGCGATCGCGGAGCTCGTTCTTGCCGCGGTAGTACGCGCGCCGATCGCGCTCGCGGAGCTCCTTCCAAGGGCGGTAGTCGAGGGCCGTCGCGACCTCGAGGATGTGATGACCTGGCGGAGCGATACCGGGCTCGGAGCTGTGCAGCGTCGGCGTGGACAGGAACAGCCAGGGGTCGCTCGAGTCGTGGTCGCGGAGCTGCCGGTCGTAGATCCGGTCGAGATCGGCGTGGGGGTAGCGCCAGACGTTGAACGATCCGAAGCCGTGCTCGCGGAGGTCGAGCCCGGAGATGCCGAGGTACATCGTGAACGTGGCGGCCGAGTAGTCGTATCCGAGGCGGGCGCGGTCGGCGCGATCGAAGTGGGCGCGCCCGACGAGCTCGGCGGTTCGCCGCGGGTCGATGTTGGAAATCACGCGTTCGGCCGCGAAGGTTTCGCCCATCCGTGTCGCGACACTGGCGACGCGGCCAGCCTCGACCTCGATGCGGGTCACCTCGCGTTCGAGCAGCACTGCCGAGCCCGGACACTCGGCGATCACGCCTGCCAAGCTCTCGACCAGGTGGTGGTAGTGATGCTTCGGATAGTACGCACCGCGGTCGTAGCCCGCGACGAGCGCAACGTGGAGCAGGAGCGAGACGTCGCGCGGCGGCAGGAGATAGTCGCCCGACTGACCGGCGAGCACCGCCCGGAGCAGCGGCGGCATGTCGACCGCGTCGAAGAGCATGCCCAGGGTCGAACGGAGGTGACGCACGAGATGGCGGTAGCGCCAGGCGTTCCGAACCACGAACCCGAAGCTCGGTCGCTCGGGCAACGCCTCGAGCTCGGCGAGCTCGTCTGCGATGCGGCGGACGCAGTCGAAGTAGTCGAACAGCGCGCGGCGGGACTCGGGGAAGCGGCGCACCAGTCGATCGCGATGCTTTTCCAGACCATTCGGTACGCGGAAGCGTTCCCCAGCGACCACCACGTGGTCGAACCCTTCGGGGTCGAGGCGCAAGAACGGCACCTGCTCGGCGATGCCGAGCTCGGTCAGCAACGCGTGGACGCCTTCCCCCTCGCCGCAGCCGAAGATGTAGTGGACCTGAGCGCAGAAGCGATAGCCGCGCACGCCGAAGCTGTGAGCGTAGCCGCCCGGCACGTCGTGAGCTTCGAGCACGCCGACCCTGCGTCCGCTCCTGGCGAGGAGCGCGGCGGCCGCGAGGCCACCCATGCCCGCGCCGAGCACCAAGTCGTCGAAACGTTGCACGGCCTCTGCCTGCAGGAAAAACCTCGAGAAGGCAAGCGTGCCGGCCTGCGTGGACCGAAGAGCCGGTGCGCGAGTACGCTCGGCCCGCCATGGGAGTTTGGGATCGGATCAAAGGAGCGCTCGGCGGCAGTGAAACGACCTCTCCGGAAGCTGCGTTTCGCGAAGAAGTGAAGCGAGTCGCCGAGGGGCTGCCCTTCGTCAAAGAGGTCGTACCCGACGAGAGCGATGTGTGGGCACTGGCGGTGACGACCACCCGAGACACGAAGCACACGCTCTTCCTGGGCAACCTCTACGCCGAGACGCGGGAGGTGGAAGACCGTGAGGGTCGCATCGAGTTCTTCTTGAGGACGCTGGAAACGCGACCCGAAGTCGAGGGCTGGGAAGAGGCGCGGAGCATGCTGGTACCGGTGATCCGTGCGGTCACCTTCGCGAGCGGCATCCCTGGCGCCCATCCGCCGGTCGCTCGTGCGTTCGCGCCGATGCTCCAAGAAGCGGTGGTGCTCGACCTCGCGGACTCCATGGCCTACGTGACCGAAGACAGGCTCGAGGAGTGGGGTGTCGGGCCCGATGACGCTTTCCGAGCGGCTCGCGAGCACCTCGGCAGTTGTGTCTCGGACGACGACGTCGAGGTCTACGACGGCGACGGCGCGGGAAGAATCTATTACGTGGCGCGCGACGACAGCTATCAGGTCTCGCGGCTGGCGCTCCCGGGCTGGCTGGCGTCGTTCCGCGGCACGGTGAGCGGCAACCCCATAGCGATCTTGCCCGAGCGTTCCCAGCTGTTCGTGGCGGGCGACGCCGATCCGGAGACCGTGCTTCGCCTGTCCGAGATGGCCCAACGCGAGTTCGAGTCGGCGACGCGCAGCATCTCCCCTGCGGTGTACGGCGTGGACGGGAACGGCAAGGTCGTTCCCTACGTGCCGCCCGAGGGCAGCCCAGCGACCGAGAGCGTGCTGCTCGGGCACATGATCTTGAACGTGGCCGAGTACCAGACGCAGAAGTCGGTGCTCGAAGCGGCGTTCGAAGAGGACGGCACCGACATCTTCGTCGCCACCTTCAGCGCGATGCAGGGCAAGAACGGGGGGCCGCCGTTCAGCTACGCGACCTGGACCGAGGGCGTGGACACCCTCTTGCCGGTGACGGACCTGGTCGTCTTCGTGTGGGGCGACGTGGGCGGCGAGGGCGAGACGTTCCACGCCGCGGTGAGCTGGGCGGACGTGCAGAAGATCGCGGGCAGCTTGCTCGGCGAGGAGACCTACGTGCCGACGCGCTACCGGACCCTGGGCTGGCCGGACGCGGAGATGCTCGCGCGCTTGCGCGAGCACGAGGCCGAGCTCGGGTGAGGCCCCGGCACCGGCTGCAGGTGAATCGCGTATCGCTTCGAGGCGTCGCGATGTAGCGTGGTCGCGCCCGTGGGTGGGTCTACACGCTATTCCAGAACAACGTGCTGATCGGCAAAGTCGTGGTCGCGAACACCGCCGGCTCGGGCTTCGAAGCACAGCGTGAGTACTGGTAGTCGACCCAAAACGTGAACGCGAACGCTGCACTCACGTTCGCCCTCCGGCGCTGCGCAGACTTGGTCGACTCCGCCTTCCGGTCTCGGAACGCTCTCGTTCAAGACGGCGCGACGACCGGTCTGGGTCTCCGGCACACCCGCCGGCACGCTGCTCTACGAAAGCATCCCCGGCTCGTCCCTCAAACACGCCGTCGACTGGCGGATGACGGTCAGCGCGGGCACTTGGTCGGGCAACATCGTGTGGTGGAGCACGGGCACGGGGAACCTGTTTGGGCCGAGCCAAACCAACGTGCTGTCGCCGTCCACGCCGCCGCCAGGGACGTGGTCGTCGTTCACCACGTCACCGCTGTGAGGCCGGGACCCGCTCGAGGCGCGCGGCCACGCACTTGTGCCACGGGGTGCCCACGAACGGGTCACAGTCGGAGGTGCGCGTGAGCTCGTTGGGCGCCACGCCGCGCGCTTCTGTTCCGTCGTCACCCGGATAGCGCGTGCCGAACCCGTTCGGGAGGGACACGTGTCCGACCTGCATCGTGTCGCTGATCGCGACACGCGCGACGGCGCTGCCGCCACGGGTCGTGATGCGGACGGAGTCGTCCGGCTCGAGCGCGAGCCGGGCCGCATCGTCCGGGTGGATACGGAGGGCCCCCTCGGGGTCTTTGTCCCGCCAGGCCGGGTCGCGCAAGAGGGTGTTGGCCGTGAACGAGCGGCGCTCGCCCGCCGACAGCACGAATGGAAACTCGGTGTCGCGCTCGGGTGGCGAGCGGAGCGCGCTTTCGAGCTCGGTCAGGAGATCCGGCAACTCGAGGGCGATCTTGCCGTCGTCAGTGCCGACGCGCCCGAGGACCTCATCCCAAGAGTCCACGCTGAACGTCATTCCTCGCGCACCATCGAGCATGGCTTGGAACAGGCGGTCGGCGACCTCGAGCGGGCTGCCCTCGAAGCCGGCGCGAGCGAGCGACGCCCCCCGCTCCATCACCGCGCGGAGCGCGAGGCCGAAGAGCACAGCGCCCTCCTGCTTTTCCGGCGGCAGCTCGAGGCCGCGGTAGAGCAGCACGGCGATCTGGCTCGAAAGGCGCGGGTCGGGCAGCACCCTTTCGAGCAGTGCCTCACCCAATGCGAGGCGCCCGCGGCGCGCGGCGGCCCGCAGGGGCTCGATGTCCGCGGGGCCGATGGCACCCAATGCTTCGGCGAGGCGCGCGTGGATCTCGGCTTCCGGGAGCACGCCAGGGGGCGCCGCGAAGAGGCGAGAGCGAAGCTGGAAATGGTTCTTCGGGAACTCGAAGTTGAAGAACGACGCCTCCGCCTTCTCGAACTGCGTGGGCACCGGGAGGACGTAGTGGGCGAGCTCGGCGGTCTCGGTCCTGGCGACGTCCACGACGACGACCAAGTCGAGAGCCGCAAGGGCCTCTTTCATGCGTCGCGAATCGGCCAGCGAGTGGGCCGGGTTCGCTGCCTCGATCCACATGGCGCGGTAGCGTGCGGGGTGGTCGCTGAGGATTTCGTCGGCGATGCGGTTGCACGGGACGAGGCCGCTGACGATGCGCGCGCCGACCACCGGGCTCTTGCGCTCGGTCGCCTTGCCGGAGGCGAACGGCACGAGGGGGGTCGGCACGAAGTGGCTGCCCGCCTTGCCGAAGCTCCCCGTGACGAAGATCAGGAGCCGGTGCAGGTAGCTCACCAAGGTCGAGTTCTGGTTCATCTGCACGCCGAGATCTTCGAAGCTCGCGAAGCTCCGGGCGGCAGCGATGCGGCGCGCCGTTCGGCGCACGAGCTCTGGGTCGAGGCCGGTGGGGCCGAGGAGCGCCTGAAAATCGAACCGGCCGAGGACTTCCCTCACCTCGGCGAAACCCTTCGTGTGCTGCTCGATGAAGGCTTGGTCGACGAGTCCTTCGTCGACCAAGGCTCGAAGCAAGGCCGTCAAGAGCCAGGCGTCGGTCCCCGGCCGGAGCGCGAGGTGGATGTCCGCGAGCTCCGCGGTCTCGCTGCGGCGCGGGTCGACGACGATCAGCGTGCGCGAAGGGTCTCTGGCGATGGCGCGCAGGGTGACGCGTGCTCGCGGGATCGAGTGCGAGTGCCAGGGGTTCTTCCCCAGGAACAGCGCCACTTCGGCGTGCTCGAAGTCGGCGCGGGTGGCGGCGCCGAGCATGCGCTGGCAGACCCAGATCTCGCCCGTCTTCTCCTGAGCGAGAGCGTTGGAGCGATAGCGGGAGCCGAGCGCGGCGCGCGTGGCCGTGGCGTAGGCACCGGGCAGGTGGTTCGCCTGACCCCCGCCCCCGTAGTAGAAGATGCTCGGCCCGCCGTGCTGATCGCGGATCTTCGCGAGGCGCTCGGCGACCTCGCGGATCGCCGTGTCCCAGTCGACGGCCTCGAAGCTCCCATCGCTGCGCCGGCGCAAGGGGCGAGTGAGTCGATCTCGCGCGTGCTGGTAGCGATCGAGGCGGTGCGCCTTTTCGCAGGCGTAGCCTTGGGAGGCCGGATGGGCCCGATCTCCTCGCAGGCGCACGAGGTGCCGGCCCCCCTCGCCTCCGAGCTCGACCTCGAGCCCGCAGTTACACTCGCAGAGGATGCAGGCAGTGGGCTTCCACTCGCTCATGCCGAGAGCATGGGGAGGCTGTCGCCGGACCACAAGGCTCAGCGGTACGGGCCGACCGGACGCACCGGAGGAGCATTCACCATGGCCGCCACGGCGTCGCAGGCGAGGCCCATGCAGGTGAGGACGCCGGCGCCGGGGAGCGGAGGCGAGCGAAGCGAGACCGCCCGGTCGTCCGCCTCGACGTCCCCGAACTTGCGGAGCTCGAGCAACGCCACGCGCGCTGGCGGCGTGAGCAACTCCGCCAGCCTCGAAGCGTCCGAAAGTCGCACGGCGAAACGCTCGTCGAACGCGCGGTCGCCGGTGGGCTGGGCGGCGCGGCCGTAGAACAGATCGGCGAGGAATCCGGGAGCTTCGATGGCTCCACTGATGGCGAGTCCGCGACCGAGGGGTTCCGGGAATCGCGCCTCGACCAGCAACCTGTACGAAAGCGGCGCGTCGCGCTGGATGCGGCCGCGGCACTCGATCCCCCGCCGGCGTCCTGCAAGACCGAGCGGACAGGTGGTGGTCTCGAGCGACGTGTTGCGCGCGATGTCGACGAACTCCGCAGCCAGAGCAGCGAGCGACGCGACGGGCTTCACTCGCCGAGCTCGCCTCTCGACGAGCTCCGCGGCTCGCGCGCTCGTCCGGATCAGGTAGTCGAGCCAGCGGTCGGTGCCGGTCGGGAAGTCGTCGCCCGCGCCGGCGAAGGAACATAGGGTGAGGCGTGAGTCGCCGAGCGTCACGCGCGGCCGGTTCGAGACCTCCGTGGTCACTCGGAGCAGATCGAGCAGCGCCTCTTGCGCCTCGCTACCGAACAGCTCGTGCGCTCGGGTCGGCTCGTCGGCGTGCACGACGAACGTCGGGTAGAACCGACCCCAGGCGTCGGTGTCTCCCGCTCGCGCGTCGAGGCCGAGATCGAACTCGGGTTGGAACGGGGTCTCGAGTTCGAGGCTGGCCGCGTGGCCGCGCGTCCCGTGCCACGAGAGCACGCGCACGTCGCGCCCCGCGACGCTGACCACGAAACCGCGACCGTTTCGCTCGGGAAACACGTGGGCTCCGAACGAGGCCGCGACGTGATCGAAGGCGCCGTCGATGGCAGAAAACCATCCCATCTCGTCTCGAACTCACTCGTCGTCGGGTCCCGAGGGGCCGGGCGCGAGCTCCACGCGGGTGACCGCGCGGCACTTCACGTCCACGGTACGCCCGGGTGAGATCCAGCTCGGAGGCTTGCCTTTCCCGAGCCGCACCCAGCGCAGGCCACACTTGGACTTGTTCGGCTGGTTCGTCTCACCGATCTTGAAACCGGTGGCATACACGTCGGCCGCGGCCGAGGAAACGACCTCGAGATAGCCGTCGTCCCAGAGCAGCGCCGTGAGATCGACAGCCGCGGCAGACGCAGCGGGAGGCGCTGCGTCGGCGCCCACCCGATCCGCTGACTCGGCGGGTGGGGCGCTCGACGAGGGCAACGGAGCGGGCGCTTCGACGAGACGGCGTTCCACGCTGGGTGCGGGTGACGTCGAAGCGGGTCCGATCTCCTGCGCAACTCCCCGGGCGCGCGACCGGGCCGGACCTTCCCACGCGAAGTAGACGCCGGCTGCGAGCGTGCCGAGCGCGAGCCCCACGCCGACCGAACCCACGACGGAACGAAGTTGCGAGACGCGCCGTGGCGTCCCGGGCATCGACGCCGGTGCCGTGGAATCCGCCTCGAACCCGGGCCCTTGGGGCGCCCGCGGGGGTGGAGGAAGAGGCTCCACGAACTCGACGGGGGGCGGCTCTGCGCGCAGGTCCGGTACCGGTTCGGACACGGCGATCGCCGCGTCTTCGGCCACGCGCGCGACCCAAGACGCCGGCGGGTCGCCGGCGATCTCGATGGTCGGTGAGCTGCTGCGTGGGCCGACGCTGTCCGGTGACGGCGGCGGAACGCTCTTGGCGTCGGAGACCGCGCTCACGATGGCGACCTTGGTCTCCGACGGCACTTCGAGCAGCATGTACTCGCCACTCGTGCGCGCATCCCCGAGGCGGCTCGTGTGCATGCGACTGACGGCCAAGAGCGCGGCCTGCGCCGAGCTCGCGAATTGGGTCGCCTGTTCCACCCAGTGGGGGAGATCGCCGCTCAGGCCCGCGGTCAGCTCCACGCCGAAGCCCGGCGGGCCCGTCGGCGCGGCGGTGGGGACGTAGGGGCGCCGCCAGGCGACGCGCCCTTCGAGGCGAACGCGGCGCCGCGAGCGCGGTGGGCGGAGCTCGAGCCAGACCTGATCCGCTTCGGGCGTAGCCAACGTGCGCACGAAGAGCCCGCGGCTGCTCACGTTGTAACTGAAGCCGAGCTCGTCGAGCTCGTCGCCAGGAGTGCGAAACAGCACGCTGGTTCCATACAGATGTCGCTCTTCGCTACGCGCCGGCGGCTCTTCGCCGCGCAAGAGCTCGTTGGCTGCAAACAGGATGATTTCCGGGGCGCTCGTCGCCGCCACCACGCACACTTTCTCGAGCCCGGCGAGCCCTTCGGCGTGGTGGTGGAAGTCGCGTCGTCGCGCCGTCGCAATCCACGGCGCCGCATAGCCCCGCCGTCGCGCGTCGCTCACGAGCTGACGCGGCACGCCGAGCTCGACGCTGGCGATGACCAGACGCGGCTTGTGTTGCTGCACGTAGTACGCGAGCGAAATGGGGTCGACCGCGGTCTTCACCTCGTAGCCGGCGTTGCCGAGCACCCGCGCGACCACGTTGCAGCGATCGCGGTCGGGTTCGGCCACGACGGCCACTCCGCGCTTGGGAGGCTCGGCCATGCGATCGGGCAGCGTGCGGAGCCGAGTCACGAAGCCGGGGCCGAAGCGTTCGAGCAACACGTCGTCGACACCCAAGGCGTAGAGCTTCTCGACGGCCGGGTCACTGGCGTCGTCGGTCAGCGCGATGAGCGGCGCCGTGGCGAGGCTCGTCTTGGAGCGCACGCTGTGGCAAAAACGGTCGGCCCCTGGCATGCTCGCCTTGAACACGAGCACCCGCGGCTCGTGGGCGGTGAGCCAGGCGATGGCGGCCTCCACCTTGGAGCACGCCACGAGCTTCAGGTCGCTCGAAGTCGCGATGGCCGTCAGCACGCGCTCTTCTTCGGCGCTCAAGGCGGCGAGCACGAGCAGCGTGTCCATGGGTCCCGCTGATCATGAAGCGAGGCTCGTCGTGACCGCAAGCTGCACAGAAGTCTGCCGAGATTTCCCGGGGCGCGAGCGAGCGAGGCGAGCTTCGTCCGGGGTCACCACTGTGACCCCGACCTCAATAGAACGGGTCGACGATTTCTTCTGCGGCCGTCATCCGAACCCTGAGCGCGCTCGTGCGCTGGTCTTGGATGACCACGCTCACGCGCTTCGACTGCGAGCCGCTCCGGAGCAGGAGGTCGACCCTGCCGGCGGGCAACGGCGCACGCACGATGGGAGACGGGCCGAGCTCCTTCGGCCCCGCCCTCACGCTCTGACAGACCGGCGAGCAGAGCAACGTCAGAAACCCAGTGCCCTTCGCGGCCTCGGGCGGCTTCGACGTGGACTCCCGAGCCCACGGGTCGACCAGCTCGGAGCCCCGCCGCGTCACCTCGCGTCGGGGTGTCGCGCTCGCCGATGGTGCGAGCGGAGGCGGCTCGACGCTCGGCACGACACTCGGCGCGACGATCGGAGCGCTGGACGCCGGCGCACATGGCGCGACGCCGGCCGCCGTGGAAGTGCGACCGAAACCATCGGCTTCGGCCACCACCGCGGTCGGCGACGGAGCCCGCCTGCCGAGGAGGTAGCCCGCACCGAGCGCCACGCCGGCAACCGCGGCCGCTGCGACCCATGCCTTCGCCGAACGGGCGCTGGCAGGGCGCCGAACCGGCTCGAGAGTCAGAGCCAGCGAACGCGTCGCTACTTCGCCGCAGTCGCGACAGCTCTCGAGGTGCCGCTCGAGGGTGGTGCTCCGCTCCGAGTCGAGTAGGCCTTCGGCCCGCAGCGCGAGCCAGAGCTCCGCCTCGCCGCACTCGCTCTCGCGCTGCGAGAGGCGGGAGCTCCGAACTTCGGAGAGCCCCAAGACCGCGCGGCACGCAGCGCAGGTTCGAGCGTGTTCTCGGCTCGATTCACCTGCCTCGAGCAGGGTCTCGATGTCAGGGCAGCTCATGAGGATCTCTCCATTTCGGATTCGGCCTCGAAGTTCCGGAAGCGATCGCGGAGGCGTTTCAGTCCCGCGCGGAGCACCCGCGCCGCCGCCTCGGGCTCCGGGAGGCCGAGGCGCTGAGCGATGTCGGCGTGGCTGCCGCCTTCGAGCCAGAGCGAGAGGGCGGTCAGTTGCTCGACGCTGAGCTCCCTTCGGGCCTGGGCGAGCAACTCCAGCACCGTGGCGTGGTCGGCGAGGTCACGCTCGTGAGCCGGCGCCGGCACGTCGTCGACCGATACGAGCTCCACGTAGCGCGCCGTCTCGCCCCGACCGAGATGCTCCGGCTGGGCACGACGATGGTCGATCGCGACCCGCAGCGTGATGGTGGTCAGCCACGACTGGAGCGCGCCCTCGTGGGCGCCGCCCGGCGACTCGAGAAAGGCTCGCAGGCGGCGAAAGCCACCTTGGCGGAGCTTCGCCATGACGCCGAGGACGATGGAGCGGCGATCGTCCGGGCTCTTGCAGCAGGGGCCGCTGACCTGCCAGCGCTCGGTGAGCGTCCAGATGCGCGGTTCGAGGCGCTGCCAGAGCGCGTGCCAGGCCGCGCCGTCGCCATCGATGGCGCGCCATGCCAGCTCCGTCGGGCTTTCCGCGCTCACCCGCTCACCCCTGGTCGGTCGTCCACTCGCGAGCCCTCATACACACGAAGAACGGCGTCGCGAGCCGATCCGTCACTCGGAATGTCCGGGCCGCCCCCGCCCTCGCACGAAGGGCTCCACGGCCGAGGCGACGTGGGGCGCGACGCGGGCGGGCTCGTTGGGATTGAACCAAGCGAACGGCTCGAGCAGCTTGTGCGGTGCGGACCACCCGCCACCGAGCCCGCCGCGCGAGCACTCCACGAGCAGGCTCAGGGCGCCGTGCTCGTCGTAGAACCAGTCGAGCTCCATGCCCGGCGCCGTGAACCCGGGCACCCAGTGCGACGACTGGGTGGCTCGATACGGCCGGTGCGGGTCGGCCCGCCGCGCGACGTGCCGCGCCCAGCGCCGGAGCTCCGAGCGGTCGAGGGCCGGCCAGACCTTCGCCCCCCAGGGGTAGAGCACCACGCCGCCGAACGAGTGCAACGAGAGCGCTCGGTCGACCATCGTGCGCCGGAAGCACGACACGATGGCCCGCACTTCGGGCTCACTGGCGGGGCCCTTGCCTGGAGAAAACACCAGGCTCGGCAGCCAGCGACCGAGACCGCGTTTCCCCCAGTGACTCGGGAAGTTCCGGTTCAGATCCACGCGGCGTGCGTTGTGGCGCACGAAGCGCCTTCGCCCGCGGCGCAGGTTCTCTTCGACGCTCTGGATGCCGTCGGGGTTCGCCACGATGACCGAGATCACGCGGCGATCGGTCGGCGGCTTCTCCACCAACCGCTCGAGCAGCGTGAAGTGGGTTTCGATGCCGATCCACTCGCTCGGATGAAGACCGCTCACGATGGCCGAGCAGCGCCGGGCCTCGTCGCGTCCAACGCTCAGCGCGAAGATGGGCTCTGCCTGGACGCTCTCACCGATCTGCTCGAGGCGGGCGCCGCGGTGGACGAGGTCCCGCATCGCCGCCAGCATTTCCGCATACCCGCGATAGGGCCCGAGACCTCGCGGCTCGAGGGCAAGAGCCAGCGGCGGCTTTCGATGCCGGTCGATGGCCCGTGCCAGCGCCTCTTCCGCCGCGACCACTCCTACCCGCTGGGGCTCCATCACCGAGCGTCCTTGCACTCCTCGGGCACGGCGCAAAGTGGACCCGGAGCGAGCCGGAGCAATCCGCGGAAATTCGGGGGTCGGGCGGACGCGGTTCCGCTATGGTGCGCGCCGCCTTGTCCAGTCGAGTTGCCCCCACCCGCGCCGAAACCGAAGCCCGGACCAGCGTCCAGCCGAGCGTGACTCCTTTCTGGGTCCTCGTGCTGCTCTTCGTCGTCTCGGGCGCCACCGGCCTCATCGACCAGCTCTGCTTCTCCAAGTACCTGACCTACATCGTCGGCTCCACGGCCCACGCCGTGAGCGCCGTGTTGGCGGCGTTCATGGCGGGCCTCGCCATCGGCGCGCACTACGGCGGAAAGCTCTCGGCGCGCATCCGGCGCCCGCTCTTCGCGTACGGCGTGCTCGAACTCGCAGTGGCGGTGTCGGTGGCCCTAGCGCCGTTCGCGTTCCGCGCCCTGACCCCGCTCTACGTCAAGGTCGCGCAGCTGGCGCCTGGGTCCCTCGTGGTCTTGAGCGCGGCGCGCTGGACGTTCGCCATGCTGGTCGTGGTCGTGCCGACCACCGCCATGGGTGCCACCCTGCCCTTCCTCTCCCGTGCCCTCGGCGAAGGCACCGCCGAAGCGCCGGAGGAAGCGCGTCATCGTGAGCGACGCCTCGGCTACCTCTACGCGGCGAACACGTTCGGCGGCGCGCTGGGAGCACTGCTTGCCGCCTACTGGGTGCTGCCGGCGCTCGGACTCACGAAGACCTTGGTCCTCGCCGCGGGCCTGTCGGCGCTGATCGGCATGGTTGCGTTCACGTTGGGCAAGCAGGGCACGCTGCTCGCGGGCGCGAAGACTCGCCGCGACGAGGGCGAGACCGACGCCGCTCCCGCCGTTTCACCCCTGGCCGATCCGGGGGAAAAAGAGCTCCTGCTCCTCAGTACGCTGGCGTTCGCGTCGGGCTACCTGGTGTTCTCCGCCGAGGTCATCTTCACGCACCTGCTCGCGCTCGTCATCGGCAACAGCGCGTACGCCTTCGGCCTGATCCTCGCGGTGTTCCTCAGCTGCCTGTTCGTGGGCGCGTCGCGCGCGCCGGCGGTGGCGCGACGCTTCGGCGACAACGCCCTGCCCGCGAGCTTGGTGCTCACCGGTGGCGCCCTCGCCGGCACCCTGCCGCTCTGGGATCGCTTGCCGCTCGTGTTCAAGGGCACTGGTGAGCTCATCCTCACCTTCGAAGGTCGCGAGGCGGTGCGCGGAGTCGTCGCGTTCCTCGTGCTGTGCCTACCCGCTTCCTTCATGGGGCTCACGTTCCCGCTCCTCCTCTCGCGCGTCGCGCGCTACGCCGCGGTGGGAAGGCTCGTGGGCAGGCTCACGGCAGTCAACACCATCGGCGCCGTCACGGGGTCGCTGGTGACCGGCTACCTCGCCCTGCCCGCGCTCGGCTCGCAGCGGTTGCTCGCCGCGAGCGCCGTCGTGTTCGCCGTGCTCGGCGTGGCGACGGCCTGGAAGAACGCAGCGCGCGCCCGGGGCTTTGCCCTCGCGGTCGGGCTCGTGGCGCTCGGCGCTGCGGTCGTGGCGCCCCGCTGGGATCTGTCGCGGTTGACCAGCGGCTCCAACGTCTACTTCGACGGCGACAAGCCGCCCGACGAGCTTCTGATGATGGAGGAAGACGTGCACGGCGGCGTGACCACGGTGGCGCGCCGAGGCGACGTCTTGACCCTCTACACCAACGGGAAGTTCCAGGGGAACAACGGCTGGGAGATGCACGCCCAGCGGTTCTTCGCCCACTACCCTTCGCTGTTCGTGAAAGAGCAGCGAAACGTGCTGGTGATCGGACTCGGCACCGGCACGACCCTCGGCACCATCGCTGCGTATCCGTGGCAGCGGGTCGACATGGTGGAGATCTCGCCCGCCATCGCCAGCGCCGCCCACAAGTACTTCGCGAGCATCAACTTCGGCGCCCTGGACGACCCGCGGGTGAAGCTGCACCTGGCCGACGGACGCAACTTCCTGCTCCTCGGCCAAGACCGCTACGACCTCATCAGCATGGAGCTCTCGAGCGTCTGGTTCGCCGGCGCGTCGAACCTCTACAGCCGGGAGTTTTATCGATTGGTGCACGGCAGGCTCACGCCGGGTGGGGTGTTCCAGCAGTGGGTACAGCTCCACCACATGACCCGGCGCGACTTCGCGACCATCCTGCACACGCTCGCCGACGAGTTCCCCCACGTGGCGCTGTTCTTCGGCGGCGGTCAGGGGATCCTGGTCGCTTCCGGAGAGCCCCTGGTCGCGTCCCGCACCCGTCTCGAGGCCATCGCGCGTGACCCCAAAGTGCACGAGACCATCCCCAACCAGCGACCGCTCGCCGAGCTCCTGGACGACGTCTTGGTCACGGGAGACGGGCTCCGTCGCTTCTTGGAGGACTCGGCCAAAGAGGCCGGGATGCCCCTGAGCCAGCTGATCTCGTCCGACGACAACCTCTACCTCGAATACGCGACGCCGAGGGGCAACGTCTTGCCTTGGTCGAGCCGTGACGACCTGGTGAGGGCGCTCCGGGGCTATCGGAACGAGTCGGAGATTTCGTCGATGCTCGGCCCCTGAGTGGCGAAAACCGCGACGCATGCCGCCGAAAACCTGGCTCGGCTGCGGTGACGAGCGGGAAAAGGCGTGGTACTTCGGAGGGCCGATGCGAACGCTGTGGGTGGCGCTCTTGGTCCCGGCACTCGGATGTGCCTCCACGGTCAGCCGCTTGCCCGGCGAGCTTCCGACCGAACCTGGGCACGCGTCGGGCGCCTGCGAATCCGAGGGCTGGCTCACGCTGGCGCCGACTCGAAGCCAGGAGGTGAGCTCGAGTGGTCGGAGCAGCGTCTCGCGCAAAGACGGCTTCGGCGCCTACCGGGTCGGCGAAGCCGATCCGGAAAAGATCCCGGCCCTCGAGGAGTCCCTGGGTTCGTCCGAGATCATCGATCGCCACAAGGCGGGCGTGAAGCGCCACGACGACAAGCAGCTGCTCGCGGCCGGTCTCGGCGCCGCGGGGCTCGTCGCACTCGGCGTCGGCGCATACCTGTTCGCGAGCTCCTTCGACACCCAGAAGACCACCAAAGCGGATGGCACGGTGGAGGAAGAGCAGAA
>JAXLYN010000076.1:0-32271 GCA_046351435.1 Polyangiaceae bacterium | reverse complement strand
GCCGCGGAGAACGAACGGGTGGTCGGCTCGGGCGAACAGGCGATTCGTCGCCCAAACCAGCCCCGGGTCGGAGCGGTGGTTCACGCCGAGCGTGTGCGCGTGGTCACCGGCGTCTCCCAGCGCGCCGAGATAGGAGAACACGTCGGCGCCTCGGAACCCGTAGATGGCCTGCTTCGGATCGCCGATGAGGAAGAGCGCGCCAGCTTGCCCGCGGTAGAGGCGGCGGAAGATGCGATATTGGACCGGGTCCGTGTCCTGGAACTCGTCGACCAGAGCGACGGGGTGGCGTTCGGACAGCACGCGCGCGAGCTCACGGCCGCGCGGGCCATCGAGGGCGCGATCGAGCTCGAGCAACAGGTCGTCGAACGTCTGAACCGACTTGTCGCGCTTCTTCTTGGGGAGCTCGATGCGCACCCACGCGACCAGACGATGCTCGAGCGCGATCTGCCAGGCGTCGAGCTCGGTACGGGCCGCGGCGTAGGCGGCGGCCATTTCGTCGGCAAGCTCGAACAGCGCGTGGCGGGGCGGCGCGACTTTGCCCTTCTTCGTGCCGCTCGAGACGGCGCTCGAAGTGAGTCTGCCGAGCGTCGATTCGAAGCCGCCGAGATGCGCCTGCCCGGCATCGAAGAAGGCGTCGAGCGCCGCGAACCGTGCGGGCATGTCCCGGCTGGGAAAGCGGTGCTGGTTCATGAGCACCGGATCGGAGAGCCGCGCGAGGAGCTGCGCCCGGTCCCTCAGGAACGCGTCGCGGGCAGCGAGCTTCAGGCGGAAGAAGCGCTCGAGCGCAGGCCCGGGGTCGTGTACCCGGGGTTCGGGGATGATCCGCAGGTCGGGTGCGCCGAGCACCTCCGCCGCCAGACGTTGCCAGCGCCGAGGCGACACGCGGCGCGCCGCGAGGTGCTCGAGCTCCGCGGGCGACGCCGTGGACAGCTCCCGCACCCAGAAATCGAGCACTGCTTCGCCGACCAGGGCGCGCTGATCGGTGACGAGCGAGAGATCGAATCCAAGCCCGCCCTCGAACGCGTGGTCCGCGATGGCGCGCTGGCAGAAGCCGTGGATGGTGAAGATGGCTGCCTGGTCGAACTCGGAAAGGCTTTCTTCGAGCCGTGCGACGTCGCCCTCGCGATCTCGGCTGGCGCGCGCCAGTTCGGCGAGCTCGGGGTCCACGTCCTCGCCACGGAACGCCGCCAGCGCTTGGCCCAGCCGCCGGCGCACGCGATCGCGGAGCTCCGCGGTCGCGGCCTTCGTGAACGTGACCACCAAGATCTGGTCCACGCGCACCTTGCGCTCGAGCAGCAGCCGGACGAACAGCGTCGTGATGGTGTGCGTCTTTCCGGTGCCGGCACTGGCTTCGATCAGCTGGATGCCACGGAGCTCGATGGCGAGCGGCGAGAGCGGCGTCACGAGAGCACCTCGCGCACGCTGGCCAGAGCGAGCAGCGGCTCGAACAACCGACGCGCCAGCGCCCGGAAGCCGGGCACTGCGGGCGCGGGCAAGAAGCTCGGATCGAGGGGGTTCTGCCCGGCGAACACCGCGTGATTCCAAGCATCGAGCGACTCGGCGGCGGGGGAACGAGCGCTCTGCCACACCGCACGCGCGGCGGCGTCGGCTTTGGCCTCGGGATCGCTGGTGAGCGAGTGACGTCGGAGCGCATCGACGTACGCGAAGGCAGACTCGGGAAAGAGCGGAAGCGGCGCGGTACGTCCGACTTCGCGCAGTTGCACGAGCTCTTGGAGGTGCCGCTGGGCGTCCCGAGAGCCGACCTCGGGGAGCTCCCAGATTTCGACGCCTGCGCCCTCGCCGGCTCTCGCCACCAGCACGCTGCGGAGCGGTACTCCTTCGGGTGCGCAAGCGCACAACCCCAAGTGACGGATCCAGAGCGCGAGCAGGGTCTTGCCCTTGGTCCTCGAAAACGTGTGCCGCACCTGGCCGCCGGTCCAGAGGTCGCTCAACACGCCCTGAAGTCGAGCCTCGGGGAACGCGAGCTCGACCGGAACGGGACGGAGCTTCGCTCCTCGACGCGCGGCCCGCGACTCGCGAGCCACCGCGCCCACCGCCAGCCGGACGAAGGAGTACTCCGCGTCGCCGAGCGCGCCGTGGGGCAGAAGCCCCGCCGCGCGCGCCAGATGGAAGGCCGCGTCTTCCGTCTGCCCCGCGAGCTGCCGCTCGAGGAGGAAGCTTCCGAGCTCCCAGCGCTCGAGGGGATCGAGCTCGACCGGTTCGCGCTCAGACATGAGCTCGAGCTCTGCGCGCAAGCGCACGCCGCACTCGCGTTCGAGCAGCGCGCGGATCGGATGTTCGAAAAACTGAACGAGGGCGTCGAGCTCGACCTCGCTCTCGGCAGGGACCCGGATGGGCGAGTCGAACCAAGTGAGGTTCCCTTTGTGGGACTCGAGCAGCGCCTTCGCCCCCTCGAGATCGAGCTGGGAGTGCGACCAGAGCCGCGGGTCGTCCCCTCCCCCGAAATAGCGCGGGGAAAACCCTTGCAGCGGGTGGACGATCACGAGCTCGTCGGACGCTCGCCGCGGGGCAGGCGAGCCCGAGCCCTCCGTTGCAGCCCGGGGTCCGAAGAGCTCGAGCTGCGCGCGCCCGGCGGCGGGAGCTCGCGCGCCGGTGGAAGGCGCGGACAGGGGCGCGATGAGCAAGTCCAAGCGATCCAAGAGTTCCCCGACCACCACCGACGGGGGCCGCACCCGGTCTTCCTGGATCGTGCGCCCGACGTAGGTAATGACGAGGCGATCGCGAGCAGAGAGCAGCGCTTCGAGGAAAGAGTGCCGATCATCGTCGCGCGCCGAGCGATCGCCGGGGCGCGCGTCCTTCGCCATTTCGTCGAAGTCGAGCGCCCGCGCTGCTCGCGGGAACTCGCCGTCGTTCATGCCTGCGAGGCACACCACGCGAAACGGGATGCTGCGCATGGGCAAGAGCGCAGAGAACGTGACCCCACCCGCCAGAAAATCGTGGGCAGGGCCTGGACTTTCGAGCGCTTCGCTCAGAGCCCGTTCGAACACGACTCGCTCGACCGGACGCGAAAAGCCCGCGAGCGCCGCGCTGTCGGCCAAGGCCGCGAGCGCCTCGCGGATCTCGGTGTCGGCGCCCGGTTCGGCGTCGTCCTTCACCAGCATGCGACGGAGCAGCTCGAAATGAGCGTCGCGCCACGCCGCCAGCGGACGCGCCGCGCGGAGTTTCTGCCGGAGCTCTGCCAACGTCTCCACGAGCTCGGCGAGCTGACCGACGACACGCGCGCTGGTGCCCTCCACGCCGTCGAAGGGCAACGTCCCAGCGAACAGCGTGGCCCCCTGCCCCGGCATGGCGTAGCCGAGGAGCAGCCGATCGAGACCGAAGCGCCAAGTGTGCTCGGGCGCCTCGGGGAGCCCGAGCTCGGCCCGGTGACTCGCGTCCACACACGAGCGCGCTCCGCTTGCCGAGACCCACGCTTCGAGCCGGGGCAGATCCGCGGGATCGATGCCGAAGCGATCGCGAATCGGCGCGTGGCGCAGGAGGTCGACCACCTCGCTCGCGGAAAGTCTTCCGCCCAGCACTCCGAGTACCTTCTCGTACGCTCGTGCCAGAGTCGAAAGCGAGCGCCGCGGTCGATCCGTGATGCGATACGGGATGTACGCTTCATGTGCGGGTTCGACGCCGAAGACGGCGTGCACGTACGGCCCGTAGGTCTCCACGTCGGGCATCATCACGATCACGTCCTCGGGCCGGAGGCTCGAATCGCGCTGGAAGCTCGTGAGGAGTTGCTCGCGCAAGACCTCCATCTCACGCAGTGGCGAATGGCAAGCGTGGATGGTCAGTGAGTCGTCGAGTCGAGACAGGGGGCTCGGGACGGGTGGGCTCGGGTCGCCGCGCGCGAGATCGGACTGAACGAGGGCGAGCACGCTCCCGCTCCCGGGGTCGTGGAAGCGAGCCCTACCGACGTCGACGAAGCTCGCGGAGGACTGGAGCACGGCCTGGAATTCGCGCTCCACGCGGGTGATGAGCGAGAGCGGCCCCGCGCCTCGGCCCGCCAGCGCGCGATTTTGCCAAGCCACGTCCGAGGGGCAGAGCAAGAAGGCGTGGACGTCGATGCGCGCGCCGAGCTTGGCCAAGAGGTCCACGTAGAGCGGAGGCAGCGAGGCCACTCCGAACAAGCTGACGCGCTCGGGAAGCTCGACGGAGAGCGGCTCGGACCGTGCCAGTCGTTCGAGGCAAGCTTCGACGCGCCGAGCCACGTGCCCGGGACCCAGCCGGCGCACGAGCTCGCGCCAGAGCAAGGGTTGGAAGCCCGAACCCTGCCCCGCCTCCCAACTTCGGATCAGCTCCGGTCGGTGCACCGTGTAGCGATCGAAGAGCTCCGCGACGCGACGCGCGAACCCGTAGGCCTTGTCGCCGCGAGCGTCGTCGGCGACGTACGACCGCACGAGCGCGAACTCGGATTCCGCCGCCAGGTCGACCATGGCGTCGAGGATGGCCCAGACCATGCTGGCCGGCGCGTGAGCGGCTCCGGTGCTCGCGTGCTCCGGCACCACGACGTCGAGGAGGGACTCGACGAATGCGCGCGGAAACGGGAAGCTGGTGTTCGCGCTGATGCCGTGGGCACGGCTGAGACGCATCGCGAGCCAGCGCTCCATGCCGCGGCCGGACACCACGATCACCTCCGGACGGAACACGGAAGAAAGCCCAGATGCCGTCAGCTCGCCGAGCGCGTGCGCGAGCTCTTCCATCCTGTTGCTGCGGTGAACGTAGAACACTCGATGAGGGGCACGCCGGTGGGAGCTGCGCGCGGATCCGTCTTTTGCCCTGGGCGCGGGGCGAAGCAAGGCTCACGCGACGCCGCTCGGACGAACAAGGCCCGCGGCGTGCGGCCGCCGGCCCGAAAGGCGCGACGTTCGGCCCGCGGGGCCGTGTTTTTTCCGACGAAAAGCTGCTTTTCTCGGAATTGGATCCGGCGGCTCGCCGCGATAAGGTGAAGGACCTCATGAGCCGCGTCGACGACCGCGAGTCGCGCAGCCTGACCCGGGTACGACTGCGTCACCGGGGGCAAGAGCTGCTGCTCACCGAGGGGGTCTACCTCCTCGGGCGTGACGCCTCGTGTCACATCCTGCTCGACGACGCCAAAGTCTCGCGCCGCCATGCCCGGATCAACGTGCGCGGCGAGCAGGTCTCCATCGACGATCTCGGGAGCATGAACGGGCTCTACGTCAACGGCGTGCGCCTGAGCGGATCTCAACCCCTGTTCGACGGCGATTGGCTCACCGCGGGCAGTGAGGAGCTCGAGGTCCTGATCGGCGATGCGGGGCGTCGCAAGGCGGTTCCGTCGACCCAAGACGAGTTCACCCCCGTTCCCGCCAGCAGTGAGGCGGAAACCTCGCGCCGCGTATCGGAGCCGCCCGAAGATCCCGAAACCACCCAGAAGAGCCGCGCCCTCGAGATCCTCGCCAGCATCGCCGACCGCGCCCTCGATGCGGGCCGCCTCGACGACGCCGAGGATCTCCTGAAAACGACGCTGCTCGACATGGCGCAGGAGTCGAGTCTGGGTCACGCTCTCGAGGCGGACTCCTTGGACTTCGCGGTGAGGTACGCGCTCCGCCTCGCGGATGCGACCGGAACCAGCCGCTGGTTCGACTTCACGCTGGACTTGTTGAAATCGCAGCGCACGCCTTGTTCCGAGGCATTGGCAAAATCACTTCGCAGCACGATGAAACGCCTCACCACCATCGACATGGAGCGGTTGACGACCTACGCCAAGGCGCTCCGCCAGAGCGGCACAGGGACCACGGTTCAGTCCGCGACGCTCGTGGACGAGCTCGTGCAAGACGCCTTGCGCAGGAGGGACGCTTGAGCACCGAGAAGCAGCTTCGGTTCACACTCGGCCTCGCATCGATCGCAGCCATCGCAGCGTTCGTCGGGTGCGCAGCGGAGCCTGCGGACGAGGGCGCGATGAGCTGCGAGGGCAACGAACCCATCGAGTGTCGCACTCCCGAAGGTGCGCTCGTCGGCTGTTGCCCCGAGACCCACCCGGTCTGCTCGACCGACGGCACCCAGTGTTACGAGTGGGGGTCGGTGGGCGGTGCGGGAGGAGGAGGCGCTCCCAGCGGTGGTGGCGCTCCCAGCGGTGGCGGCGCTCCCGGCGGAGGCGGCGCTCCCAGCGGGGGCGGCACCGGGGGAACGAGCACCGGTGGGACTGGCAACACGGGCGGTTCGACCTGCGTGGATCAAGGCTTCGAACCCAACGAGACCGAGAATGCGGCCAAGAACCTCGGCAGCATCACGGACTGCGACAACAAGGGCTCCAGCGTCAGCGGCAAGCTCGACGGTAGCGGCGACGTCGACTACTTCTCGTTCTGGGGCAGCGACACCCCGACATGCGTGGTGACACCCGTCGCATCGACCACTGCGAAGGTGCGCTTGTGCTTGTTCGCGGACTGCCCCGGGGCGAGCGTGTCGTGCAACGCGGGAACGCCCAACACGTCGCCCGGGGGCCGGCCCGGATGCTGCGTCTCGTCGGGCGGCAAGGTCGACGTGAAGCTCGACTGCAACGGCTGGACGGACGACGCGACGGTCTACGTGCGGGTGGATCAGGGCCCGAACAGCGCCTGCACCAGCTACAGCATCGACTACAACTATTGAAGAGTCCCGTTGGGGAGCCCGGCCGCTCAGAATGCCCAGCCGGCGCCGCCCCCGAAATACACGACCCCTTCGCCGTCCCCCTGGTGATCCGCTTCGCAGTGACCGGAGTTTACGCCCGTGTCGAGGCACTTGAGGGCCGCAGGGTTCAGCATTCGCCCGTAGCCAGCGAAGCCGCGCGCACTGAAGCCGGAGGGACTGCGGTACTCGCCGCCGATCTCGAGGTTCAGCCAGAACGCGCGATCCGCAGTCTTACGCGCTGGAGCGTCCATCGTGAACTCGTTCCAGCTGTAGCCGCCCGTCGAAGCGCCGGCGCCGAGCGCCAACGCTGAATCCCGGCCGCGCAGCACGCGCAGGCGACCCATGGCCGCAGTTTGCACCCGATCGCGGAGCGGGCCCCGGCACACGCCGATGTGACCCGGCGGGAGGCAATCGGTGTTCTCCGTGCCGCTCCCGAAACCGGCGCCCAGGCTCAAAGCGAGGAAAGGCGCGGGGCTGAATTCGA
This sequence comes from Polyangiaceae bacterium, assembly GCA_046351435.1. GTDB lineage: Bacteria > Myxococcota_A > Polyangia > Polyangiales > Polyangiaceae > JADJKB01. Next base: position 25,154 of record JAXLYN010000076.1, on the reverse strand, counting down.
CTTCGACCCCTGCCTGGCCCACTGGTGTCCCGAATCCGACGATGCCCATCACCGCGAAGTGGCGTTCCCACACCTCCTCGTCGGCGTGACTGTCGCGCACAGCGGCGTCCTGTGCGGACGACACGAGAGGTGCCAGCGTGACAGCCACCAGCGAGCACGACGCGAAGAGGCGCCTGAAGCCCCGGCCAGCCCCCGCAGCCCGAATTCTCCCCGCAGGCACTGCGCAAGAAATCGACGCGCCTCGTGCCATTCCGCGCAGCCTCGCACCGTTCGCATGCATCGCGTGCCGTCTACGCACGATTCATGCCGGCCTCACTGGACCGGAACACCCCACTTCGGGTGACTGCTCGGAGTGGGAGGCGATGAGGATGGCGAGGGCGGCGGCGCAGGGAGTGCCGCGGGGACGCGTGGGCGCGCGGCCGACGACGGCGGAGGGCGGGCGGAGGCCGAGACCGGCGATTCGGGCGAAGGCGCAGTGGACTCGGTGGCCGCTGGCCCGGGCACCGGCAACGGTGTGGGTGCTCGCTCCGCCTGCACGCTGGCCGAAGCGAACGGAGGCGTCGATGGCTGCGATTGCGTCAGCCAGATCCCGGCGGCGAGCAGCGCGGCTACGCCCCCGAGCCCGGCCAGAATGGCGCGCTTCGGGCGCTCCGGGCGCGCTTCGGCCTGGATGGGCGCGGCCACAGTCTCGGCCGTTTCGAGATTGGGGAGCGCGCTCGACCGGAGCGCCGTGACCGCGCCGTTCGCCATTGGCGCGGCGGCAAGGGCCTCTCGCAGAGCTTCGGCGAGCTCACGCGCGGAACGGAAGCGATCCGTAGCGCTCCTCGCCAGTGCGCGCGCGAAGAATGAGTCCAAGCTCTCCGGCAAGTTCGGAATCTTGGTTCGAACACTCGGTGGCTTGGCTTTCACGATGCGATCGAACGTCTGGGCGAGCACCTCGTGGTAGAAAGGGCTGTCACCTGTGAGAAGCTCGTAGGTCAAGACCCCGAGCGCCCACAGGTCGCTCTCGGGGCCCAGATCTTCGCCCCAGACCTGCTCCGGACTCATGTACGCCGGAGAGCCGACCACTCCCGCGCCTGTCGTGCCCGCCGACTTGTGGTCCACACCGATCTGCTTGGCGATCCCGAAGTCGAGGACCTTCACCACCTCGTCGTCACCCGCGCGCTCGAGGAAGACATTCGCCGGTTTCAAGTCCCGGTGCAGTAGGCCCGCTTCGTGGGCGGTGCGTAGGGCGCGCGCGACGGCTTCGATGATCTCCACGACGCGCGCCGGTGGCAGAGGGCCGCTCGAAGCGATCCGACTGGCGAGGTCCTCGCCCTGGAGAAGCTCCATCACGAGATACGGTTGGCCCTCCACGGTTCCATAGTCGAAGACCTGGACGATGTGGGGGCTCCGGAGTCGAGCGGCCAGGAGCGCTTCGCGACGAAAACGTTTCTCGCCGCTCGGGTCCCCGACGAGCTCGGGGGACATGAACTTCACTGCGACGTCCGACTCGAGCTCGAGGTGGCGCGCGCGCCAGACGCTCCCCATGCCGCCCGAGGCCAAGCGCTCCTCCAGGCGATAGCGACCTCCCATCACGTCGCCGGGCTCGGGAACCATCGGGACCCGCAGCGTACCACGCCAAGCCGATAGGGCGCGGGCTTGCCCCAACGCGCTTCGACGCGAACCCGTCTCCGGCCTTAGAATGGGACGGCGATGACGCAAAAGAAGACGGCCGCGGTGAAGATGCCTGCGGCGATGCCCGTCCATACGGTGCTCGCGCGCGTGCTCGACGGGCCGGACAAGGGCGCGGCCTGGGAGGGTGACCGCGGCAGCATCGGCTCCGCCAAAGACAATGCGCTCACGCTCGGCGACCCCACCGTGAGTGGCTACCACGTGGAGCTCATCGCCGAAAAATCGGGGATACGCGTGGCGGACCTCGGCTCGACGAACGGCACCTTCGCCGGGGACACGAAGCTCGAGCACGCGGTCGTGCCGCCCGGCACCACGCTGCGTCTGGGCCGCAGCGTGGTTTCTCTCAGCGCTGGCGAACCCACGACGGTCGAGCTCCACGACGAGGACCGGCTCGGCGACCTGTTCGGGCGCACGCGCAAGATCCGGCGTTTGATGCAGGACGTCCGCCGCGTCGCTCCCAGTCAGGTCGCGGTGCTGCTCGTCGGCGAGTCAGGCACCGGCAAGGAGCTTGTCGCGCGGGCCATCCACGACCAGAGCACCCGCGCATCGGGTCCGTTCGTGACCATCGACTGTGGCTCGCTCACTCCGAGCTTGGTGGCGAGCGAGCTCTTTGGACATGAACAAGGGGCGTTCACCGGCGCCACGCGAACGCGGCGAGGCGCCTTCGAGCACGCGAGCGGCGGCACTCTGTTCCTCGACGAGATCGGAGAGCTACCCGCGGAGCTCCAGACCACGCTGCTCGGTGCGCTCGAGCGCCGCCGGTTCACTCGGGTCGGTGGCCACGAAGAGATCTCGGTCGACGTGCGCGTCGTCGCGGCCACGAACCGCGACCTCCGAAACGAAGTGAACGCCGGCAGCTTCCGCTTGGATCTCTACTACCGCCTGGCGGTCGTAACCCTCGAAGTAGCACCGCTCCGCGAGCGCAGCGAGGACATCCCGTTGCTCGTGGCGCGCTTCCTCGAGCTCGAGGGCTTCAGCGGCGATGTCGAGAGCTTGATCCCCCCCGAGACCTTGGCTGCGCTCCAGCGCCATCACTGGCCTGGGAACGTGCGCGAGCTCCGGAATTTCGTGCAAGGCACGTTGGCGATGGGAGAACCGTTGCCGCTCCGCGAGCACGGCGGTGCTCCCGACGGCGGCGAGGTCGCGCGCGTCTTCGCGCGCTTCGCCGAGCTTCCGTATGGGGAGGCGCGCAGCCGCTTGCTCGCGGATTTCGAGGCGCACTACCTCGAGCAGCTGCTCGAGCGGAACCAGGGCAACGTCGCCAGAGCCGCGCGCGCCGCCGAGATGGCTCGGTCGCACCTGAACGACCTGCTCCGACGCCACAAGCTGCGCTGAGCGATCACAGCCCCGAGTACTCCACGAGCTCCACGCGCTCGCCGTCTTCCTCCTCGAGCGTGAGACCGACGCCGGGGCAGTAGTATTTGAAGGCCATCGCGTCGGGGGTGAGCGCGGACATGTCCTGGGTCTTGAGACAACCCGTGAACTTCCCTGCGGGCACCGTGACGGTCTCGTCGAGCGACACGACCTTGGCGTAGTCTTCCGCTTCCCCCGCGAAGTACTCCTGACGGTAGCTGTAGCCGGTGACCGGCGATGCGAGCATGATCACACCGGGGAGGGCGCCGTTCTTGCCCGCTTCCCAGGCGCCGCAATGGCAAGTGAGCACGCCGTTCTGGTACTCCGCCGTGTCCTCCCCCAGATACCAGACGTGTCCATTGTCGTCTTGAGCGTACCAATCGCGGGTGTCCTCGATCAACTGACCGTCCACCGTCACCGTGTCGCGAACGATGCGCGCCTTGGCGCCCCACACGTCCTTCTCACCCGGCTCCACGCTCACCTCGATGTGCTCGAGCTTGCTGGTCCCTTTGGACTCGTAAACCCATTTGGCGCCGACGGGCGCGGGGAAGAGCGGATTCGTGATGGCGGCTGTGAGATCTGCGGCGTCGATGTCGATGCCGTATTCGCCCTTCGGGTCGTATTTCGCCGGCAAGCCCGTGGTGTCCGGCTGATTCTCGTCGCCGGACTCCGACGAGCAGGCCAACGCCCCGAGTACCAACAGGACGGATGCACGCGCGAGTGTGTGAGCTTTCATTGTCGTCTTCTCCTGGGTTCCTGCGCCGAACAGCAAGCCGCGTGCCCGCGCCTCCTCTCGGGAGATCGAGGGGAATCGAGCGCATTGTGTCCGCTCGACCGGACAGCCATGGACCGCGCGAGCGGACGCTTCGCGCGCGGCGGAACGACCACGCTCGATCGACGAATCGTTGTGCTAGCTTGCGCTTTCGATGAGGGCTCGGCGGCTGTGGTCGGTCGTTGCAACGACGCCTCTTCTGGGGTGCAACGGCCTCCTCGATCTGGACGTGTCGTACGCCGACTGTGTCGACCCGCCGGGCAAGCGCTACGCCGAAACCTTCGACGACCGCTCGTTCCAGGACCTGCGAGATCGCTGCTGGCGCGTATCCAACGTTGGCTATGCGCCGTCTGGCGTCGGAGACAAGATCTTTCTCGAAGACGGCGACCTCGTGATGCGCACCGAATACGACTCGAAGTCGACCGATCGCGACGAATGGACGGCAACCGATCAGGCGCCGTTCTTCCATCGCCGCGTCGAGGGAGACTTCCTGCTGGTGGCTCGGGTCGAGGCCTCGAGCAAGGCGAGCGCCGACCATTGCTTGCCCGATCGCAACAGCGCAGGCCTCGCGCTCCGACCGAGCAGCGGTGACGCCGCGTGGCTGACCTGGACCGTCGAGCCCTACATCTGGGACCACGGCGCGACGAAAGCCGCGTGCGAGGAAGACGCCGACGACACCAACGACCCCACGGCGCGCCTGCGCCTCCGAACGCCTGCGAAAGAAGCCCCGACCGTGGACGACGTGGGACTCGACGGAGAAGCGGACATCGGCCTTTGTCGAGTCGGGAGCGAGGTCTTCCACTACTTCCGCAGCCCGACCCAAGACCTCACCACTGACGGTTGGTCGTCCGGTGGCGCGAGTGCGGCAACGATGCCGGGCGTCCTCGACCTCGGCCTCACTGCGACCGGATCGGGCGCCGAGTACCAGGCAGCCGGACACTTCAACTGGGTCGTCTTCGAGCGTGGAACCTGGGGAGACGGCTGCGCCGCAGCGCTCGAACGCTTCCAGCTGCCGGAGGCGGATCCGAAGTGACACGTACCCGCGGCGCTCTCCTCTTGGTGCTCGTCCTGGCCACGGGATCCGTGCGTGCAGACGACCGCTCGACCCGCTCCGTGGACAAGGCCAACGCTGGCCTCGAAGCGTACGGGCAAGGCCGGTGGGACGATGCGCTCAGGCTCTTCCGCGAGGCCGAAGCGCTCTATCACTCACCCGTGTACTTGCTCTATGAAGCTCGAACGCTCGGCCGTGCGGGACGCTGGCGCGAGGCGAAGCAGCACTACGACCGCCTGTTGGCCGAAGCGTTGCCTGCCGACGCGCCGGCGGCGTTTCGCGACGCGCGACGCGAAGCGCAAGTCGAATACGAGCGAATCGACCGCGAAATCCCAGCGCTCGTCGTCGTGGTGAAAGGCGGTTCCGCGAAAACCCGCATCACCGTCGCCGGCTTGGACGCGAAAGCCGGCCGTGCCATCGAGCTCGACCCCGGCACCTACGAAGTGCGCGCGCGGGACGGCAACCGAGTCGCGCGCGGCAACGTACGGATGGTCGCAGGCAGGAAGGTCACCTCGCTCGAGTTGACGTTCCCCACGACCGCCAAGCCCGAAGCCGAGAAGCATTGGAACAGAACGGGCCTGGTGTTCGGGGGGGTGGGCGCGGGCCTCGCTCTCGTCGGAGGCGCCGTGGGGCTGGTCGCGCTGAGCCAAGCCGCTGATGCCCGCGACGCGCTGCCCGAGAGCTGCAACGGCAAGACCTGCCCGGCCTCTCGGCGAGGCGCGGTCGAAGACGAGACCCGATCGGCACGCACCCTCGGCACGCTGTCGACGGGCTTGTTCATCGGAGCGGGGGTCGCGTTCGCCACGGGCGTGGTCCTCGTGCTCACCGACTCGGACGTGTCGTCCCGAACCAGCGCGGGCGTCCCGAGCGCGGCCTGGCGTTTTTGAGCGCGCTCGCCGGTCGGGGCGCACCCTGGCGCCGCGCCCTGCTATCGTCGCGAGCATGCGGGGAGCGACATGGCTGGCACTCGGGCTCGGCGGCGCGCTCACGCTCGCAGCGCCTCGCGCTCGGGCTCAATCGCTCGACCAAGCCGGCATGGAGCGCGCGCGCGACGACTACTTCTCGAGCGAACGCACGCTCGGTCTGAGCGGGATGCTGGCCGGAGCCGCTTCGATCGGGGGCGCCGCGGCGCTCTACTTCCAGGACGACGAATTCATGAAGGGGGCCGCGTACCCACTCGCCGGGTTCGGCCTGCTCGAGCTCGCTGCAGGGGGAGTGGTGTTCTTCCGCACGCCGGGTCAATTGCGACAGCTCGAGTCCGACATGGCGCGCGACCCGACCAAGATGAAGACTGACGAGCTCGACCGCATGAAGCGGGTCAACGCCCAGTTCGACGTGCTCACCGTGGTCTGGATCGTGGGCCTCGCCGCCGGTGCTGGCACGCTCGCCTATGGCTTCATCGACGACAGCCCGCGCACCAAAGGCATCGGTGCCGGCGTGATGCTCGAAAGCGCGCTGCTCTTGACCGGTGACCGCATCGCCGCCGGAAACGCCGAAGACTACACCCACGCGCTCGAGCGCTTCCAACCGAGCGCCACGACCGGTGGCGGCCTGATCCGCGTCCACGGCTCGTTTTGAGCGCGAAGGCGCAGCTGAGCCCGGCGCAGGGCCGCGGCCCCGGGCGGGCGGGACTTCCAGCAACCCCGAGCCAGGCCGTTCACGGGGCTGATGCCCCGAGCTCGTCGACCTGCTTCGCCGGGTGCGGCCCCGCTCGCCGGGCCCGACCCACGGCCGGCCGACGCGGCGAGCGACGTGTCGGCCGCGCTGCGGCCGGTCGTTGGCCCGGATTCCGGCGTCGGCGTGCTGCTCCAGGTGGAGCGTGGCCCATAGGCGGCCCTTTCACCGCCGAGCGAGTGTGCGATCGAAACTGATCGCGCTCTTCGTTCTTCCCTCCGTCACCGTCGCTGTGCCATTCGCAGCGCTGAAGGTCGTCGACAGCCGCGCCCAGCGCAGCGCGGGCGAAGCCCTCGAGTGGGCGGAGCACGCGGTGGTGATGACCAAGCTCGACGCGGCAACGGCGGACTTCGTGGACCAGAGCGCGGCCTGCACGACGCCGAGCGGCGCGAACCGCTGCCCGAGGGCGGAGCTCGCCCGACGCAAGCTCGACGAGCTCAGGGTCGAGTCGCTGAGCCTGTCGAGTCGCTTCGGCGACGAGGAAGCCGCAGAGGAGAAGGAACTCAGCGACGCCATCCTGACCTTGATGGCGGCCACGGATGAAGGCGATCGACGCCAGCTGTACGAGCGCGAGGTTTCCCCGAAGATCGATCGGCGGGTTCGGCAGGAGTTGTCGGGCAGCCGTGGCAGCCTGGAAGCTGCCGACCTCGCCCGGCGCCGAGCCTTCTTGGCGAGTGCGGCCGGAATGTCGGTGTCGGCGCTCATCGCGCTCGGGCTGGCATGGTCCATCCTTCGGCGATTGGCGGCGGCAGTGCGCAGCTTGACGGAAGGAGCCAACGCCGTTGCGCGAGGCGAGTGGGGGGCCAAGCTCGCGGTCGATTCGGGGGACGAGCTGAACATCGTGGCCCGCGCGTTCGAGGACATGGCCGCAGAGCTGCAACAGACGACGGTGCTCCGGAGCGACCTCGAGGCCCTCGTCGTCGACCGCACGCGAGCGCTCGAACAGAGCCCTGGTCGAGCTACGGAGTGCCGCCCAAGCCAAGCTGCTGGTCACCGAGCGCATGGCCGCCGTCGGGACCCTCGTGTTCGGTGTCGCCCACGAAATCAACAACCCGCTGTCCCACGTGGTCAGCAATCTCGAGTTCGTGAAGGCGTCCTTCGCGGCCGGCTCGAGCGAACCGCACGCCGAGACGTCCCAGGCCCTGGCCGAGGCGCTGGAAGGCGCAGAGCGGGTACGCCGTGGTCCAGGACCTGCGCGTCTTCGGTCGTTCACCTGAAAGCCGGCATCGCCTGGGATCGACGCACTGCTCGATTCGGTGTGCAGCATGGCGCGCCCCCAGGTGCGGCACTCTGCAACGATCCGCAAGGACTACCGTTCGCGACGCCAACTCGTGGGCGACTCCGGTCGCCACGCTCAGGTCTTCCTCAACCTGGTCGTCAACGCGGCGCAGGCGATGCCCAAGCGGGCGCTGGCCGAAAACGTGATCACGGTCACCACTCGCGACGAGGGCCCATCGGTGGTGATCGAGATCGCCGACAATGGCGTGGGAATTCCGCCGGGGGACCTCCCCCACGTCTTCGACCCGTTCTTCACCACGAAGAGCGCGGGCGAAGGCATGGGGCTGGGGCTAGCGATATCGAAGTCCATCGTCGAATCACAAGGCGGAACCCTGGGCGTCGAAAGCGCTCCGCAACGCGGGAGCCTGTTTCGCGTGGTGCTCCCGGCGGCGCACCGCGTCGGAAATCGCCTGGAAGCCTCAGCGCCTACCCGTGCGCGCGCGCGGCGGTGGTGGTGGATGACGAGAAGCCCTCGGCTCGGCGATTCGCGCTGCTCCCCGGAACACGAGGTGCTCACCTACACCGACCCGCTGTTCGAAGCAGAAGTCGGCGCGCTGAACGATGCGGACGTCGTTCTCTGCGACGTCATGATGCAGGGCATGACGGGCCCGAGGCTCCCGGATGCATCTTTGCCGCTCGCGACCCAGAGCAAGCCGAGCCCGGGTCGTCTTGATCGGCGGCGCCATCACCGAAGCCATCGCCGGAGACGTCGCCGCCATGGAGCCAGCGTGCTCGGGCCGTTCGGTGCGCGCGAGCTGCGGGCCGCCGTGGCTCTGGTGTTGGACGCCCCGGGTCGCAAACACGCTGCGTGAAGGTTCGCGAGCTCGCCCTGCTGAGCAAGCCCGCGTCAGCGCGACGAGGGCTTCCCGGACTCGGCACGGCGCCGTCCACGTCGGTCGCGTCCGCGCGGTAAACATCTGCTGGAACGGGTAGGCTCGCCTTCGCGGAGCCGACTTCGGACGCGAGTAGCTCGGCTCTTCGCGCCGAGGCAAGTGAGCAAGACGAACGGATCGACGCGCCGGTTCAGCCGACGTCGCCGTCCGTGCGCCGAAGGCCGAGTGGTTGCGCGTCGCGAACACCTGCTCGACCTCGCAGGCGCCGCGAGGGTCTCGCTCGCGTCGCGCCCGAATGGTGCTCTTCTTCCGGCGGTCGCTTCGTCGTCGCGGAGAATGGCTTCGAAGTGCAAGTGCGGCGCGATACTCGAGCCCGCGGCGTTTCCGGTCTTGCCCACGTGCCCGAGGGTCGCGCCAGCCTCGACCGACGCAAAGTCTCCACCGAGATCCGCCACGTCGAACAGGTGCGCGAAGAACAGCGAGACCCTGCGCTCCAGCGAGGCCGAGCTCGAGGGCAAAGGACACATTTGAGCTGCACCCACTTGCCGTGGGACGAGTTCTTGCCGGCGCGCGCGGCGCTCAGCGCAGCGCGATGACCGGGGTCCTGATGGCGGCCAACAGATCGATGCCATGGCGCGCCCGCTGGCCACGCGGGGCCAGGAAGCCGCCCGCGCCGCTCCCTGGTTACTTGATCTCGCGGTCCTGGGAAAGGAACCCGCCAGGGCGGCGACGCGGCGGCTACAGGTGCAGGCGTCGCCGGCGCTGCCGGGAGCGACTCGACGCGGCGACCGTGCGATGCGACTCTGGGTTCTGGCAACGCGCGGCCTGACCGCGGCGGGCGCGCACGCCGGCAAGCAGACCATGGCGAACCCAGCCGAGCCGGCGCATCGCGGGACCGTGATCCCGACCGGTAGACGCCGGCCAAGTCGAGGCCGCCCGGCCGGAGAGAGCGCAGCCTTCTCGGCCTGCCGCTTTTAGCTTGAGCCCGGGCCGGACGTCGTGAAATTCTCGTGGGTCATGCCAAGCCTCTTTCGTCGCCATGCGTTCTGGTTGTCACTCGCCGTGCTCTCGAGCTTCAACGGTTGCTCGTGCGAGTCGTGCAGCGACGACAGCGAGTCGGACACCACCGACACCGGCGGGTCCGCGGGCGCAGGTACGGGTGGGGCGACCGGAGGCACCAGTGCGGGCGGGAGCGGCGGCAGTTCCGGATCCTCGGGCGGGGGCGGCACGGCAGGCAGTGATGGAGCGGCGGGCAGCGCCGGCTCCGCGGGCAGCGCCGGCTCCGCCGGAGCGAGTGGCTCGGCGGGCAGCGACGCGGGTGGCGACGCGCCCATCGACTCGCCGGCGGACTCGCCCGTCGACTCGCCCGTCGACTCGCCCGTCGACTCGCCCGTCGACTCGCCGGCGGATGTGTCGAGTGACGCTCCCGATGCAGGCGCCTGCGGTCCGAACCTGATCGTCAACGGCGGCTTCGAGTCCCTCGCGGTCTCGGAAGTGGGGATGTTGGGCGAAGGCATCATCCCCGCGCCTTGGGTCGCGGTGAACGTCACGCCGGACACCTACTCGACCGACGGTCAGTTCGGACTCGCACCATCCGTCTACGGCAACTTCACCGGTGTCACGCCCTTCGAAGGCGTGCGCTGGGCGGCCGCGTGGGGGCTGGCGGACGAACGCTTCGGCCAGGTGCTCGCCAGCCCGCTCACCGCGGGCAAGAAGTACGTGGCGTCACTGCACCTTCGCATGGCGATTCGCTCCGACCTCGCCGTGGACAGCACCTATGCGGTGGGCCTCGCCACGGAGGCCGCCCCCCTCACCGACGTGGTGGAGGTCGGGACCTTCGCCAACGTGACGACCTCCGGAACCTGGCAGGAGCGCTCCATCACCTTCAACGCGCCGGCCGATGCGGCGAATCGCAAGCTCTTCGTGTTCCGCTCGGTGACCGGGTACGCCGGCATGGACGCCGTGTCGCTGCGCGAATGCCCCTGAGCTGGCGGGCCTCCGCGAGCTCAACTCGCTTCGCCGCGTTCCTCCACGTGGGGAGCGCACAGGTCTCCGACTGCCGTGATCGCGACGGTCAGGTCTCGCCCAGCCTGTTCGAGCTCGGCGTCGTTGCACTCTTCGGCCTCGAGCAGCTCCTTCACGCGCCTCGCCTGAGTCGAAACGCGCGCGACACGTACCTTGAGCGCATGGTGCAGGTTCGGGTGCGCACCATCGAGCGACTCGAGCTCGCGGAGCCAAATCGCGACCGCCTCGAGCGTCGCGGGCGTGGACGCACCTTCGGAGCGGACGCCGAGGAGGTCGGCGGCGCGACCGACGTCGCCGAGGATGTGCGAGCACTCCTCGACTCGGCCGTCCTCCAGCGCGGGCCCGGGCGCTGCCTCTTTGGGCCGAGCGGGCGTCTCGGCGCGCACGGGCTTCAGCGGCAGCGCCGCCATCGATGCTGGCGGCCGGGCCACTTCGGCCTCCACCAACCGCGGAACCGGCGGCCGGGGTTTCTGCGCCTCGCTCGGGGGGACGGCGACGCGAGGCGCACAGGCACAGGCCATCAGCAAAATCGCGAAGGATCCAGCGAACACGTTCTTCATCGGGCTCTCCATGACTGCGAGCCTCTTCGAACGCGCGTGCGCGAGAGTTGCGGACTATTCGGCGCCGAGCCCCGTTGGGCGGCTACTTCGCTTCCCAGCGTCCTTCCACCACGCCACCATCCCGCGCGGTCGCGACCACGCGTCCGACGTCGGCAAAGACACCGATGAACGGCGAGCTCCAGTGCTCGCTCTGCCAGACGCATTTCCAGGGCAGGGATCCCCCGGGCTCGTGGAGCCAGATCCCGCCGGGACCCGCAGCCCAGATGCGTCCGCCCACGTCGACCGCCACGGCGCCGAGATCTGGCCCGTCGTGGATGACCAGCGGGCTGATGCTGTGGTCCTGGAGTTTCACGACACGGCCCGCGGTGCCCACCACGGCGCCGAGTCCGAGATCTGCACGCCCCGAACAGCTCGTGTAGCGCGCCGCCTCACCACCGGCGATCAGCTCCACCTCGAACATGAGCGGCGAGTAGATGGCGGCGAACCCGTCCCCGTTCTTGGATTCTCCCGAGATGAGCCAACGCTCGTCGTCGATGCGCGCGAGCGCGCTCACGCGCTTGGCTCGTGAGAGCGCCGCCGGCTTCATCCAGCGTCGAGCGGCGAGGCCGAACAGGAGTGGTGACTCTCCCGGGCGCTCGGCCACCAGCACGGCGAGATCCTCCAGATCGCCGCTGGCGTGGGTGAACGAGACGCGCTCGTCTTCGCCGCGCAGGAGCCCCGACACGCCCTCGCTCGAGTACTGAGCGATGACTGCGGCGTCGCCGCCGATGATCCAAGTACCGGCACCCACGCGCTCGACGAAACGCACGCCGCTCGGATCCGGGAGTCCATCGGTCCGCGCCGTCACCCAGCTCGTTCCGTTCCAGAACACCAGTCCGTTCGATGTGGCTGCCAGACAGCGACCGTCGGCGTCCCATGCCACGTCGCGGACGATGCGGCTTCCGCCCGATTGATGGCGCACGCGCCACGTCCAGCCGAAGCGCATGGGCGCGGAGTAGTCGGTGATGCTCTCGAGGCGGCGGCGGGGCGGGCGCGAACGTCGCTTGCCAGCGTGGAGCGCGCGGAGGATGCCCGAAACGAGCTCGAAGCCGGTGGGGGGTCGGTGGCGTGGGTCGGCCGCGGTCCCGCGGGCGATCACCCGATCGATGATGGCGCACGCGCCGGACCGCTCTGCGAGCTCTGGGCACAGAGCCTTGGCTTTGGTGATGCTGCGACGCGCCGCGGAGAGCGCCAGCACGGCGCCGTCCATCACGCTCGAGGCCTCGAACAAGTCCTCGCCAGTGAGGAGCTTGAACGCGATGGCAGCGAGGCTGAACACGTCGCTCTCCGGACACACGGCGCTACCGCCTTGGCGAATCTGCTCGGGGGCCGCGTAGCCCGGGGTTCCGCCGGGCACTCCCACGAAGGTGCCCGCGCCACCTTGCGGGCGAGCGATGCCGAAGTCGGCGATCTTGAACAGCTCGTCGTTGCCGAAGCCGCAGCAGAGGACGTTGTGGGGGGACAGGTCGCGGTGTACGACGCCGACTTCGTGGATGGCCTCGAGCCCGCTGGCCAGGCAGGTCAGCGCCAGCTCGGCGCGTTCGGGATCGAATGCGTAGCCCGTCTGCTCGACGCTGAACTCGACTCGTTCCTCCAGCGTCGTGCCTTCGGCGCCACCGTGGACGTATTCGAGGGCGAGCCACGGCAACGTGAGCTCGACGCCTCCCTGTTCGACCACGATGGAGTCGCTGGCGTGGAGACGCACCACGAAGGGCGTGGGGGGCACTCGCTCATTGAGGCGTCCTAGTGCGACCGTCTCCTTCTCGACGGCCAGAATCGCCATCTGCCTGCCGCGCGCATCAGGCTCGGACGCACGAACTTGAGCACGACGGGCGACTCCCCTTCGGCCGAGCTCGCTAGGGCGAAAAACGCGATGGAGTAGCTGCCCGCACCGACGCGTCGCTCGACGCGGTATTCGATGTCGGGTTGGGCCCGGGCGCGAACCGTGACCCCCTCGAGGCCACGCAGGAGGTCGTCGTCCGGCGCCAGGAACATCGGCCTCGCAGCATAGCGCGGCGGCGGCAGCGGCGGTGACCTGTCCGCCGCGCGCGGATCAGGCGCCGTTCACCAGGGCTTCGAGCCGCGCCAAAGCGCTCTCCATGGTGTCGAGGCTCGGCCCGAACGAAAGCGGACGTGGTGGCGAAGCGCGAGGACATGTCGTGCGACGCCCGCCCGGATCCACGTCGAAGAACTCCCCAGGAACCACGATCACCTTCTGCTCGAGGGCCGCTTGGAAAAAGTCGTGCCCGTTCTTCAAGCGCGAAGGCAATCCCGAGATGTCGCCCCACACGTAGAACGTGCCTTGAGGCGCGAGGTCCACACGCACGCCGATCTTCTGGAGCCCTTCCAGCAGGCGAGCACGCTTTCTGCCGAACACGCGGTGGATGGCCGCGCACTCGGCTCGCGCGTGGTCGGCGCGCACGAAGCGTTCCGCCGCGCGTTGGAGGGGCCGTGAGCCACCGCCGTCCAGGAACGAGCCTGCGCTGGCAGCCGATTCGATCACGCTCTTCGGTCCGACGATCCAGGTGGTCCGCCAGCCAGGGTAGCGCCAGTTCTTCGTCAAGCCGTCGAACAACACGACCGGGTCCTGATCGACGTTCTCGACGTAGGCGGCGGCACTCACGATGCGCGGCTCGTCCCCCCACACGTAGTAGCTGTAGAACTCGTCGAGGAGCAGCGTGCAATCGAGCTCGCGCGCGGTCTCGACCCAGCCACGGAGCTCGTCACCTTGGATGAGCTTGCCGGTCGGGTTGCACGGGTTCGAGAGCAGGACGGCACCGAGCCCCCGACCGAGGATCTCGCGGCGAAGTTCGCTGAGCGAGAAGCGGTAGCCTTGCTCCGGATCCAGCAGGATCGGGATGGGAGTGAAGCGGCGAAAAACGTCGAGCAACTCCTCGTACGCCGTGTAGTCGGGCAAGAAGTGGCCGAGGTGCACCGGCCCGACGGCGGCGCACGCGCGCATGATCGATACGCGCCCACCTCCGGCGATGGCGACGTTTTCGGCGCTGTAGCGCGAGGGCATGCCCCGGCGAAAGAGCTCGTTGTAGAGCCCCGCGACGGCCTCGCGCAGCTCCCAGAGCCCGGCCACGGGTGCGTACTCCTGGTCGGCCTCGGCGATGTCCACGTGCTGCACGCGAGGCGGGGCGCCCTCGAAGCTGCCGGTCTCCGGCATTCCTTGGCCGAGGTTGCACCAATCCGGATTGTCCTGGCGGTAGCCGTGACGCTGCGCTTCGGCCATCACGTAGATGACACCAGTGCGCGGAACGGGGCGGATGGCGGTGAGCTCTCGGGACACGGTGGGCGGACCCTACCAAAGTTCGCCCGCGAGGGGGGCTCGCTCCCGCGCATGGGTCGCCGCCGCCTGCGTGGAGGTGGCTCGGCTCAGGACGAAAGCCTGGCTTGCCGCAAGATTTCCCGAAAGCTGGGGCGTGCGCCGGAGAGCAAGAGCCCGACGCGGAACAGCCGGGAAGCGACGCGCACGGTGACCCACGTCGAAAGCACCAACGAGAGCAGCGAGCCCGCGATCTCCCACGCGGTGATGGCGTCGGGATCGAGGGAGATGCGAAACACCAAGGTGGCGGGCGCGGAAAACGGGATCCAGGTGAGTACGTGAGCGACCAAGCTGTGGGGGTCGGCGAGCATCACCGGCAGGACCATCAAGGGCACGGTGGCCAGGAAGGCCCAGAACATGCCGAGCTGCTGGCTCTCGCGCACGTTGCCGCCCAGGGAGCCCGTGCCGAGCATCAGGCTCCCGAGAAATGCGTAGGCGAGCACGAACAACACGGGAGCGATGGCCACCGCTTGCCACGACACCTGGACGCTCAGGGGCAACACCAGCGATGCCAGCCCGAAGCGAACGCCGAGGGTCATTCCGAGCCAAACCAAGACCTGCAGGAGGCCTGCGCTCCCGAGCCCCAGCAGCTTGCCGGTCATGATCTCGTCGGCGGACAGGCTCGACAGCAACACCTCGACCACGCGGTTTTCCTTCTCGGTGGCCGTCGCCTGGATCAGGTAGCTGCCCGTCATCACGATGGAGGTGAACAGCAGGAACACGAAACCGATGGGCAGGATCAAGCGGCCGATGAAGGCGTCGCTGGACTCGGGTTGCACGCGACCGTCGGCGAAGACGCGGAAGGTATCTCGACCCGTGATGGGTTTCACGATGCGCGCGGCCACGCGCGGGTCCAGGTCCTTGCCCACGATGCGCGAACGAATGAGCTGGTTCAGCTCGTCTCGCCCTTCCCACGGTCCGAGGCTCGCGCGCTCGCCCGTGTGCGCGAGCACGCGGCCCGAATCGAGATAGTCCGGAGCCATGACGAAATAGCTGCGGATCTCTCGCGCCTGGTTCAACGCTCGGCGTGCCGCTGCTTCATCCGGGAAGCGCACGAACTCCGCGTTGTCGAACGGCACGCGCTCGCCGTTCGAGAGGCCGAGCGCGCCGCTCGGATCGACGATGCCGTAGGTCCGGAGCGCTGCTTCCTGCTGCTTCACGAGGTATCCGGGCACGAGGGCCAGCGCCGCGTACATGGCCGCGAAGAGCGGCATCCCGAACGTCACGATCAAGTACCCGAGGCGCCGCACCGTGGAGCGGAGCTCGAACCACGCCACGGTGCGCACTTTCGACCAGCGCATCACGACCCGGCCTCGCGAACGACCCGGATGAAGATGTCCTCCATGGGCGCGAGCACGCGCTCGAAGCGCGTGACCTTCACCTTGGCCTCGACCAAACGCTCGAGCACCCGCTGTGGATCGGCGCCGTCGGAGAGTAGCCAGCGCTGGGTGTCCGTCGACTCTTCGACGCTCTGTTCGACCTCCGGCAGCGCGGGCAGCTCCCCGTCGAAGCTGACGCGGAGCTCGGACGTGCTGAAGCGCCGTCTCACCTCGTTCACCTCGCCGTAGACCACCAACTCACCGGCCGAGAGCAAGGCCACCCGATCGCACAACGCTTCCACCAAGCTCATCTGGTGAGTCGAGAGGATGGTCGTGCGCCCGGACGCACGGATCTCGGAGATCAGCTCTTTCACCAGGACCGTGTTCAGCGGGTCGAGTCCCGAAAACGGCTCATCGAGGACGCAGAGCTCCGGCTCGGAGAGCAGCGTCGCGGCCAACTGGACCTTCTGGCTCATGCCTTTACTGAGACGCTCGATCTGTGTCTTCTCCACCTGAGCCAAGCCAATCCGCTCGAGCCACGCGCGGCTCCGCGATCGGGCTTCCGCGGCGGTGAGCCCTTTCAGCTTGCCGAAGTATTCCATGACGTCGATGACGCTCTGCTTGGCGTAGAGGCCGCGCTCTTCGGGCAAGTACGCGACCCGGCTCAGGTGCTCCCGGCGATGGGGCTGGCCGAAGAGCTCCACTCGCCCGGAATCGGCACGCACGATGTCCATCAGGATTCGGAGACTCGTGGTCTTGCCGGCTCCGTTCGGGCCGAGAAGCCCCAACACCTCGCCCTTTTGCACCTCGAAGGACAGGTCCGCGAGCGCCAGCTTCGACCCGAAGCGCTTTTGGACGTGTTCGAAGCGAAGAACCGGCATGGAGCGCGGGCGATGATGAATGACCTCGGCGCTACTGGCCACCTCCACTTGACGCGGGAGGCCCGGGCCCCCAGGGAGGGGGGAGATGCGCCTGCTGCTCGCCGACGCGGCCGAGGTCCACCTCACCCACGTCGACGAGCCGGGCCTTCGTCTGGAAGGCGACGCGGCGGGTGAGGGTTTCGGAGCGCTGCAAATGCTGGCCGGGTCCTTGCTGCTCTGCAGCGCCGCGGTCCTCGACACCTACGCCAAGAACGTGCTCGAGGTCGGGGTTCGAGGCCTCCGACTTTCCGTGCGCTTCGCGTTGGTCTCGCGCCCGCGCCGGATCGGCACACTGGTCCTGTCCGTCGAGTGGCCGGAGCTCCCCGAAAACCGCGTCGAGGCGGCTCGGCGCGCCCTCGAGACCTGCACCGTCCACCGGACCCTCGAGGTCCCGCCCGAGATGAGGCTCGAGATTCGACGCAGCTCGACCGAGGCGTAGACTCGTCCCATGGGGACCAAAGGAAGCACCAGCCGCAAGCCGCCCTTCGTCGTGACGGTCGTGACGCTGGTCGGAGGCCATGCGTTCGGCTGCAGCTCCGACGCAGGAGGCGCCGACGACCCCACGCCCGCCGCGTGTCCCGCGCCCGACGCCGGCGTCGACGTCGTGCTCGGTTCGCCGTGCGCAAGCGGGATGAATTGCGACTACCCCATCGCCTGTCACAGCGGCCCGGTATCGCTCGGTCTCGTCTGCGAAGGGGGAGTCTGGAGTCTTCGAGAGACCGCCTGCCCTCACCTCGCCGACGAGTGCACGCCCCGATTTCGCTGCGGCCCGGCGGGCTGGGAGCCCCCGCCCACCCTCGGTATGAATCCGCCCGCGCCTTGCCCGGAAACTGCGCCTGCCGATGGCGCTGCGTGCAATCCGGGCGGCGGGTTCGGGCTCGATCCGACGAGCTGTGGCTACCCGTGCGAGGGCGCGAGTGGCTGGATGCTCGTGTCGTGTGCGCAGGGTCAAACGACCTGGAAGCGCGCGGCGTGTGACCCGAGCGGCTGAGCCGAAGGTCAGCGCTTTCGGTGCATCAGATGGACGCCCGGCTCGAGGGCGGTGAGCAGAGCTTCGTGGGCGTCGTCGGGAACCGCCTCGTCGTCGCCGAGCGGGCGAACGAGGAGGTAGTTGCGGTCGTCGGGCGCCGGCATGACCGCAACGCGCAGTGCCTCGCGCCGCCGGGGCGGCGGGGCAGTACTCGGCGAAGAACGCTGGGACGGCGGTGCTTGCGACGCGCGCGCGGCGCTCGGCGACGAGCGAGCCGCGCGCGGCGACGAACGCGCGGGGCCAGCCGCGCTCGGCGATGAGCGCGCGGGGGCAGCGGCGCTCGGCGACGAGCGCGCCGGTGGAGCCGCGCTCGGAGAAGAGCGGGCGGACGGCGGAGGTGGACGCTCGCGAGGGACCTTGCGTTCCGCAGCTTCGACACCGGCGGGGATCGTGTAGTCGTGCACCGTCGCCTCGTCCGGAGGCGAGAGGGGCGGTGCTTTGGGCCGACCGATGGGCGCGGGGCGCGGCGTCGTCGCCTCGTCTGGCGAGAGCGGGCTCACCTCGGGCGGGAGCGGCCGGCTCACTCCGTGCGGCGCGTGCATCATGGGCTCGGTCACGGGCACGAAGGGAGGGTCGACGGGCGCTGGCGCGAGGTGCGCAGGCGGCGCTGCCATGGGTGCCGGCGCAGGCGTCGCCGCGACCGGCGCAGGCGTCGCCGCGACCGGGGCTGGCGCAGGCGTCGCCACGACCGGAGCGGGCGCGGGCGTCGCTGGGAGGGGAGCCGCCGCGGGCGCCGCCACCGGGGGCGGGGGAACGATGGAGGGCGGAAGGGCGAGCGCGGCGGTCAGGTCGGCCGCCGCTCGCGCCAACGCCACGGCGCGCATGTCGCTTCCGTCGTCACTCGCTGCCTCCGCGGCACGACGAAGCCAGCGGACCGCCTCGTGGTGATCGCCGCGCGACCACATGGTGCCGCCGGTTTGCAGGTTCCAGGCGACGTCTTCGGAGTCACCGGGCTCGGGCCCCGGGAATGCCAGCGACTCGGTCATCGGCCTGCATCATACTCGAAACCGCCGCCCGCTTTGGCGGCCGTATCGTTCGAATTTTCCCCTCAGTCCTTCCAGCGCTCGCGCAGCAGCGGAACGAGGGTGTCGGACCAGGCGTAGAGGTGGTCGCAGTGGGCCGTGGTGTCGTTGCCCGAATAGCCTCGCACGTGAAAACCGCCGCGGTCGGCTCGGGACAACAGCCGCATGGTCGCGCGAGGTCCTGCCTCGTCGACCTTCTCGGCAGCCACGCCCCGTTTCGCGATCAGGTAGTTCGACGTCTCGGTCGTGCTCGCGTAGCTGGGAGTGACGATGGACGTGTGGGTGATGGCGAACAGCTTCTCACCACGCGCGGCGCGCTCGGCGAACCCATCGAACGGCGCCATCTGGAGTTCGTTCATCTGGCTCCGAAACTTGTCTTTGAAGCCGGCGTGGAGCCCGTCCGCGAGCAGCACCGCGTCGACGAGCTCGCGATCGCGCGGGTTGGCCAAGACTCGGTACGCCGCTCCGTACCCGGCGCTCCACGCGCTCAGTGCGACGCGTCCACGCTTGCCGTCCGCCGAGGGGCACTCCTTGTTCATGACCTCGTCGATCTCGTCGAGGAAGCGCCCGAGCGACCCGTCGTGCGCGAACATGTCTTCGTAGGGCCCCGAACCGACGCCCAGGTTCACCAGCACGAACACGGCAGGGAAGCCGAGCTTCGGCACCTGGGGCTCCACTGCGTCGGGTGCCCCGTGAAAGTGAACGACCAAGTCGTAGCGCCCCTCACCGTTCCGGCAGACCTGGGGAACGAAGATGATCTTCCGGCCGCGCTGGATGCGAAGCTTGTCGGCGAGCTCGACTCCGCGCGTCGGCGCGGCGAGCGCGCGCGCGGGCGCCGACATCGGCAGCGCCTCGGAGGCACGTTGCGCCACCTCGGGAAGGGCCGCGCGGAGCGCCGGCCCCACGTCCTCGGCCTCCCGTTCCGCCGAGACTGAAACCACCGCCGCGAGCAAAGCTGCCATCAAGACCTTCATCGCTCCCGGGCTAATTCAAGTCGCGTTCCAACCCCGAACAGGTAGGTAACAGTTGAATATCACGTCGGTTTTGCTCCAGAGCCGGAGGACTCGGTCCGATGGGAGGCAGCAGCAGGCTGCTGCCTTCCGCCCTCAAGGCCGGTGAGAAGGCGCGGGGCTCCCGCGGACAGCCCAAGCCTGGAAAATGCCCTAACCTCGGGAGCCTCCATGAGCGACATCGACGACCGCCCGACGCTGAGCGGTACGTACCTCGCCACCGTGCAGCAACTCGCTCGCGCCGTCGCCATCCCGCGGCTCGAGCTCACCGTGGAGAAGGAAGCCGGCAAAGACGTCGGCCGTTCCCACGTGTTGGAAGGCGGCGTGCTTCGCATCGGGTCTCACCCGAGCAACCACGTCACGCTCGACGATCGCACCGTCTCGCGCTTCCACTGCCAGCTGACGCAGAGCGACCAGGGCTGGGTGATCTCCGACTCGGGTTCGATGAACGGGACGTCGGTGAACGGTGTTCGCGTGCGAGACGCCGACCTCCCTCGGCCCGGCTGCCGCATCGAGCTCGGCGACTCGGTGCTGCGCGTGCACGAGCTCGGCTCCGAGGCGGTGGAAGAGATTCCGACTTGGTCGAGCTTCGGCGAGCTCTACGGAGAGTCGATGGCGATGCGCCAGCTCTTTGCCGTCATGGATCGCGTGGCGCAGAGCGACTCCACCGTCTTGATCGAGGGCGAGAGCGGAACGGGCAAAGAGCTGGCGGCCACCGAGATCGCACGACGCGGCTCGCGCGCCAACGGTCCCTTCATCATCGTGGACTGCAGCGCCATATC
Source organism: Polyangiaceae bacterium (assembly GCA_046351435.1). GTDB lineage: Bacteria > Myxococcota_A > Polyangia > Polyangiales > Polyangiaceae > JADJKB01. Next base: position 4,481 of record JAXLYN010000076.1, on the reverse strand, counting down.
GCCGAACCTGATCGAAAGTGAGCTCTTCGGCCACGCCAAAGGCGCGTTCACCGGTGCCGACCGAACGCGCGTCGGGGCCTTCGAAGCCGCGCACGGGGGCACCATCTTCTTGGACGAGATCGGCGAGATGCCCCTGGAAATGCAGCCCAAGCTGCTGCGCGCCATCGAGTCTCGCGAGGTGCGCCGGACCGGGGAAAACGAGGCGCGCAAGATCGACGTCCGGGTGATCGCAGCCACCAACCGCCGCCTCGAGCGGGAGGTGAACGCGGGTCGCTTCCGCGAGGATCTCTACTTCCGCTTGGGCGTGGTCACGGTGCGCATGCCCCCTTTGCGCAAGCGCCTGGACGACATTCCCGCACTGGTGCAGGTGATCTTGCGTTCGCTGAACGCCGAGGAGGCCATCCACCTCTTCACGGCCGACGTCATCGACGACATGCAGCGTTACGATTGGCCCGGCAACGTGCGTGAGCTCCGCAACTACGTCGAGCGCGCGGTGGTCCTCGACCACGCGCCCCCGGCCAGCGAGCGGCGGGCCGGCCCCTTCTCCAGCGACGAGGCGGCGACGCTACCCGGCCTCGGTGCGCCCCCCGCCACCACCGACATCACGGTGCCGTTCAAGACGGCAAAAGAAGCCGTGATCGGCGAGTTCGAACGAGCCTACCTGCGGGCGCTGCTGGATTGGGCCGGCGGCAACGTGAGCAAGGCCGCGCGCAAGGCCAAGATGGACCGCATGTACCTCTACCGTCTGCTCCAGCGCTACGAGCTCCGGGGCGGTTCGCGGATCGAAGACTGAGGGTCCGTCGAAGGCTGCTCGCCCCCTGAAAGAAGCTCCCACGTAACGCGCGACGCGTGCGCAAGTCGCCGCCCGCCGGCCCGCGTATCGAGCTTCGCGATGGGCGTGGAAACCCCGCGACAGTACGACGTCGGCGCCCTGGAACGGGGTTTGCGAATGGCTCTTCTGCATGAAGCTCCCCCTGGTTTTCGCCGGCGTGCTCTGCTCTTCGATCGTACCGGCCGTCGCGCTGGCAGCGGACTGTTCGGATCAGTCACAGCACCCACCCGAGGTCTGCATCGAGCGCGAGATCTTCTTCATGCCCGGTGTGACGGGCCTCTTCTTCGCACCCAAGGGCGCGGCCGATCCCTTCCTCGGTGGTGGAGTGCAGCTCGCTCCCTTCCATTGGTCGCACAACAACGACCGTTTCGGGCCGAGTCAGGGCGCGCTGTTCATGGAAGCGGCAATCTTGGACTCGCGCGCGTCGAACTCGGCCATGGCCCTGTACGACGTGGGGTTTTCGCTCTCGCTGGAGAAGAACGCGAGTCGCCGCTTCTTGATCCCCTACTTCGGAGCGACCGCGGGCGGAACCATCCACGAAGAGCTGCCGGACGCGGGCTTCGCCTACCCGTTCGCGGGAGCCCACCTGTATTTCCACCACAACCTGATCCTGAACGCCGAGGGGGGCTACCACTTCCCGTTTGGAGCCGTCGATCAAATGCGGGGACCTCGCGCGCAGCTCACGGCGCGTTTCTCCATGTGGTGAGCCGCGCCGGCTCGCCTCAACGCAATCGATGTCGCTTCATCAGCTCCATCAAGTACGAGCGATCCATCTGTCCGTCGCGAGCCGCCTGCCGCACGTTCCCCCCGGTCTTCTCCAAGAGGTGCTGCACGTAACGACGCTCGAAGTCGTCCATCACCACACGTTTGGCGTCGCGGTAGGCGAGATCTTTCACCCTACCGAACGCGTCCGCCCCGTCGAGACGTTCCGGAGCCGAGTCGAGCACGGCGGGCTCACCCATGGCCAGGGTTCCGAGCACTACGTTGCGCAGCTCGCGTACGTTCCCCGGCCAGGCGTGGGCCGCGAGCCGCTTCAGCGCGTCGCTCGGAAAGACCTCGGAGAGCCTGCCCGCGTGGCCGGCCTCGGCCAAGAAGCGCTCGACCAGGAGCGGAATGTCCTCGACGCGTTCGCGAAGCGGCGGAATCGACAGCGTCACCACCGCGACTCGGTAGAACAGGTCCAGGCGGAAAGCCCCGGAGTTGACTTGGGCCCGGAGGTCACGGTGCGTCGCAGAGACCAGCCGCACGTCGATGTCGATTTCCTCTTTCCCCCCCAGCCGGCGGATCTTGCGCCGTTCCAGCGCACCGAGCAGCGCGACCTGGAGCTCGGGCGAGAGCTCGCCGATTTCGTCCAGGAACACCGTGCCGCCGCTGGCGCGTTCGAAGGCTCCGACATGCTGCCGGTCGGCGCCCGTGAAGGCGCCACGTTCGTGCCCGAACAACTCGCTCTGGAACAACGAGGGCGTCACGGCGCCACAATCCACCGTGACGAACGGCTCGCTGGCCCGCGGGCTCGCGTCGTGCAGAGCGCGGGCCACGAGCTCTTTTCCGGTGCCGGACTCGCCCAATAGGAGCACCGACACCTCACTCGTCGCCACCTTGCCCGCGCGTGCCATCAGCCGGCGCATCACCGCGCTGTCGCCGCAGAGGTCCCCCAGTCGTCCCGGGGTCTCGCCGACGTCGACGATCTCGCCGTCGCCGACCCGCAGACTGGTAGCGCCCAGCGAAATCACACCACCGGGGTCGAGCATGGCGCTGCTCGACACCAGCAGACACGCGCCGACGCGCGTGCCGTTCGTGGAGCCGAGATCGGTGAGCACGATGCGCCCGCCGCGGCGACGGAGCTCGAGGTGGAAGCGCGACACGGTCTTGTCGCCGAGCACCAGGTCGTTGCCCTCGGCGCTGCCCACGGCGATGGCGTCGGCACCGCTCACGAGCTCCTTGCCCGCGTCGGGCCCCTGGGTCACTTCGACGCGCAAGGTTCGCACCAAGCGTCCAGACGGCTCGATGGGCACGGTGCGATCCGAAGACATGCGCGCGCGAGCGTAAGCCAGCCGCGCGTCGGGCACCATCTCCGCGAGCTCAGCCGCCTCGGCCTTCGAGAACTCCGCCGTCGGCCGTGACCACGACGACACGCCCGGCGTCCGCGCTCACGCTGACGAAGGGCGCCGTCCAGCTCGGATCGGACCAAACCTCCTGGAACGCCGCGCCCTCACCGGGGGAAAACCAGACTCGCCCGGCTCCTGCGACCCACTCGCCTCCGAGCACGTCGACCGCGCACGCCGACCAGTTGGACGGCACGGGCAGCTCCACCTGAGTGGATCCCTCGGACCCGACACGCACGACGTGGCGTCCGCCTGCCGCCAGCGCCGCTCCACGTTCGGGCTGACTCGCTGCCGTGACCAAAGCGGGCGCTCCTGGAGCGCCGAGCTCCACGAGCCGCCAATCGAGCGGGAAGTAGAGCGCCGAAAACGCACCCCCCTCCGTGCGGCGACCGACGATCCAGAATCGCTCGCGGTCCAGGCGCACCGCAGCCGAGATGCTGGCCACGCCTTGGAGCGCGAGCGGCTTCAAGAAGTGCCGGCCGCAGCGCGCGCCGAGCTCCGGCGCCGAGCTGGAGCTAGATGCCACGAGCACCGCGAGGTCGTCGAGGTCGCCAGCGAACGCGGTGATGCGCCGGCTGGGCTCGGGATATGCGAGTGCTTCGAAGCAGTCGTCCGCCGAGAACACGTGGAGCCTCCCCGCGTCGCTCGAGAGCAACCACCGCCCCGGCCCCAGACGGCGCACCATGTGGATGGGCGAGACCGGCGGCGGGCTGAGCTCGGTCCACGCGCTGCCGTCCCAGTAGCGCAGGCCGTCGGCCGTGGGTGCGAGGCAGTGTCCGTCGGCCTCCCAAGCCACGTCCACGAGCACGCTGCTCCCGCCCGGATGGTGGCGCGCGACCCAGCTGAAGGTGCTCGGGTCGCGGGCCATCGTCCGCTCGGTGCGCGCGCTCATCACGCTCGACACCCAGCGCTGGCTCGGCTTGCCGCTGGACGTGCCCGCACCGAGCCACGGTGTCAGGGCGTGGGACAGCTCCTGAGCGCTCTGAAAGCGCTGGCGCGGATCGGTGTGAGTGGCCTTGGCGAGGATCGCATCGATGGCGCGGCAAGCCTCGCCTCGCTCGGCGACTTCCGGGCTCAGGAAGCGCGCGCGGGTCAAGCTGCGCCGCTCCGACCCCGCCGCGGCCATGACTCCGTCCAGCGTCGACTTCACTTCGAAGTACTTCTCGCCCGTGAGCAGGAAGAAGATGACGCAGCCCAGGCTGAACACGTCCGTGGCGGGACCGATCTCGTTCCGGAGATGCACCTGCTCTGGAGCGACGTAGCCGGGGGACCCGAGGGTCAGGTCGCCGAACGTCGAAGCCATGCCGGTCGGACGCGCGATGCCGAAATCCGACACCTTCACCATTTCGTCGCAGCCGAAGCCGCAGGACAGCACGTTGCTCGGCTTGAAATCCCGGTGAATGATCTCGGCAGCGTGGATCTCGGAGAGCGCGGCGACCATTTGACGAATCACGAGCGTCGCCCGCTCGGCGTCGAAGGCGAGACCGGTGTGCTCGACGGCGTAGCGCACCCGCTTCGCCAGGGTCTCACCCTCGACACCGCCG
>JAXLYN010000075.1:0-35107 GCA_046351435.1 Polyangiaceae bacterium | reverse complement strand
ACGAGGTGGTGCTCTCCGCGGTGGACGACGTGGAAGACCTGACCAACGGCCTCTCCCGCAAGATCTGGCAGAAGCTCACCATCCTCGACCACATGGTGGCTCGGCAGCGCAAGCAGGCAAACAGGCAACGGCAGCGGGTCTTCGCGCCCGAGTCGAGCGGAGCCAAGCGGCGCCGCTCGCGTTGAGCTACTTCAGGCTGACGTCGAAGCGATTGCCGCCGAACTGCTCGACGGGCTCGTAGATCGGCGGAGCAATGTCATAGGTCCCAGCTGCGAAGCTCGGGCTCCCGAGATCCGACCAGCGGAAGGCGCGATCGAGGTTCACTTGGATCGCCAGCGTGCCCGTCGCTCCGGCGGGCACCTCCAGGTCCAGCGGGAAGTACACGGCCCACTCCCCGTTCTCGTCGAAGGCCTCGGCCTCCGCGGTGGCGGAGTGATCCGGGATCGGCGCGGTTCCGGTGTAGGGGCGCTCCACGTTCGGCGCGTCGAAGGTCTGATCGTAGTGGCCCTGCTCCAGGGTCGCGCCGTTCACCATGGCGCCTTCGCTGGTGGCCTGAAGCGCGTGGAGCGTGCCTGCCACGTCCATGCCCGGCTCGTGCAGCGTGGCGTCCACGTCGAAGCGCGACCAGTCCTGCACCAAGCGCGCCTTGGTGTAGTGACCCGGGTGCACGTCGGCCGGGGCGATGCTGGCGACGAGCGTCGCCGGCCCCGTGTAGCTCACGCTCACGTTCTGGGGCGAGGCATCGAACAGGGTCCACTCGGCGCCGGTCGCGTCGGTGAGCTTCATGCTGCGCACTCCGGCGCTGACGTTCTTCGCGGTCTGGCCCTGGTAGCCGTCCTGGTGGGGGAAAGTGTCGTAGCTGCCGGCCAGGGTCACGCCGAGCAGATTCGCAGCCGGCCCGGAGGAGCTTCCGTCGGAGCCGCCGCAGCCAAAGAGCAGCCCTGCGGCCAGCAGCCCGAAGGGGATACGCGTCAACATGCGGCCGGCCTTAGCAACGAGCGTGCCGAGCGGAAAGCCCCGGAATGGCAGTGCCCGGTCCGGGGGGGTGAAGCCTGATTCTCGAAGGGTCCGGCACCCGAGTTCACGGCCGGCGGATGCTAGGCCGAGCCCCGCGGCCGCCCGATGCCTTCGTAGTGGAAGCCGAGCTTCACGAGCTCGCTCGATCCAGGGTGTTGCGCCTGTCGAACACCACGGGCTTCGCATCGTGCGGGCCAGCCGCGCGAAGTCCGGGCGGCGGAAGGCGTGCCACCCGGTGACCAACACCAGAGTCCGCGCCCTCGGCGGCGGCGTAGGATCCGGGACGCGCACTCGATGGCATCACCCAGTCGCGCCTTCACGTTGTCCATCGCAGGTCGTAACCCACCACCTTGGCCTCGGCGCGAACCAGGTCGTCGATCAGGACCAGCGCGGCGCCTCGCGGATGTCGTCGGTTTCCGGCCTGAACGCCAGCCCCCAGATCGCGATGCGCTTGCCGGCGAGCGCACCGCCGAAGTGGGCAACGGTGACCCGCTGCCCCAGCACGTGCTTCGCCGATATCGTTGGCGCGCTCGACCGCGTCGACGACGAATTCCGCCGGCTTGCTCGGCGGTGTGGAGCAAGGCGCTCACGTCCTTGGGAAAACAGGAAAGGAGCCGCCATAGCCCGGCCCGGGGAACAGGAACTTCTCGACCGATGCGCGGGTCGGAGCCGATGCCCTTGCGCACTTCTCGATGTCCGCGCCGACTCTCTCGGCTAAGATGCCAGCTCGTTCATGAACGAGATGCGGGTGGCCGCAATATCGCGCTGGCCGCGTACTTGGTGAGCTGGCGCTGCGCACGTCCATGACCAGGATGCGGTCGTTGGTGCGCACGAAAGGCGAGTAGAGCTGAGCAGTGTCTCTCGCGCGCTCGTCGCCCGCGCCTACGATCACCCGGGCAAGGCTTCATGAAGCCTGCTGATGGGCAAGCCGCCCTCTTTCAAGAACTCCGTTCGAGGCGACGAGCAACGGGTGCTGGGCGCGGTGCCCTCTACGCTTCGCGGATGCGGTCTGCAGCCCACGGGCACCGTGCTCTTGGTGACGATCACGGCGAAGCCGGTCAAGGCGCGCCCGATTCGAGTCGCCGTCCAAGACGGCGATGATCCGGGCGCTGTCCTTTTTCGCTCTGGCGGCGTCCTCATCAGCTGATGATCACCACGTTCGCCCCGCGCACCGCTTCTTCGAGGCTGGTGCTGAAGGCGGCGCGCTTGCCTCCAGGTTGCGCTTCGAGGTCGGCGAGCCCAGGCTCGTAGATCGGGATCTCGCCGCGGCGCAGCCGCCTGGATGCGCCTCCTGATCGATGCCGACGTGGTGGTGACGTCGTTGCCGAAGTCGGCGAAGCCGACGCCGGCGACCAAACCCACGTAGCTCGTGCCAATCACCGCCAGTCGCATGGCGCTGACGCTTACAGCGTTCTGCGTGGATACGAACAGGCTGCGCGGCGCTGGGTTCCTGAGAGCGCGTGTTCAGGCTGCCCCGCGGGCTGCGCGGTCCACGAGCCAAATCACCACCGCCCTCCGGGGGCCGCTTGGTAGAGCCGCGACGGCACGTCGTCTTCGGGCCTGGGTCCGAGCGCGCGGGCCAACGCGCTGCGCTTTGCCTTCGCCCTGGGCCAGGACCAGCACGCGGCGCTTGATCAGCACGGCTTCGGCGTGAGCGTCACGCGCCGCTCGAGGCCGCCTCCGGGATCCACTTCGCGGTGAGTTGATCCGCGCGCAGCACCGCGCCGGTGCCCGGAAACAGCGACGCAGTGTGGCCGTCGCTGTGCTCATCCCCGCCACGATCAGATCCAAGCGAGGCGAATCGCCCAGCTCCCGCCGCAAGATCTGCGTGGCGGCCGCGGCGGCACTCTCCGCGTCCAGCTCGCCTTGCATGCGGAACACGGTGTTCAGGTCCACCCCCGCAGGCTCGAACAGATCGTGCACGGCCGAGCGGTAGTTGCTCCGGGTCGAGTCCGGCGTGGAACGCAGCGCTCGTCCACGAAGAACCAGCGGCAGCGCGCAAAGTCGAGCGCGCTCCGCGCCAGCAGCCGATAGGCGGGCCCCGGCGTGCTGCCACCGGAGAGCGCGATCATGGCAACCCCGCGCTCTTGGATGGCGGCGGTGATGGCGGCGCGCATGAGCTCTGCCGCGCGCTCGGCCAGCGAGCTCGCGTCCGCCAGCGTGACGATCTCGCCTACGACGGTGCTCTCCGGACGTCGCGCGAATGCCAACGACTCCTCGCGTGCAGCAGCTGATCATGCCTGGCGTTGCGAATCGCGCGCGTCGAGCAATTCGGCGTCGTTGCGTCGCGGAATGGCGAAGCGTCGCGCCGGCGGGTGAGTGCAGGCCGCATCGACCGTCCAGGCCAGGTGTTGGCCGTCTTCGTCCCGGAGCACGCGGCCGACGAACGGCTTGCCCCCGAGGTCGCTCTCGATGGTCACGGCCACGAGGCAGCCTGGCGTCACAGTGGAGCGCTCCTCGGCGTGGATCTTCACCGTGATCTCGCCCCGCCGCTGATTGAAGAGGCGCGAGCCTTCGGTGCGATGGCCTGGCGCGCACCGAGCCATCCCACCCATGTAGCCTGCTTCCACGCTCGCGCCGCCGTGATCGGGCCGGTGCGCGTGCCGGAGCTCGAGGGCACGGATGTTCGCCAGCGCGGGACGCAGCTCGGCGTCGTCGAACATGCGGGCGGCCATCTTTGCGCCAGCGCCGGATGCGCACGAAGGCCAGGTCGTCGAGCCGCGCCTCGGCGCGCTCCGCCAGTCGCGGCGAAGGCCGAGGCCGAGCTCGGCGCTGTCGATGATCACGCGCGATGTCGCGCACCAGGGCCTCGACCGCCGCCCAATGCGCGCCAGGGCCCGCCAGAAGCACGCTGGGAAGCGAAGACTCGAGCAGCGCGTCGAGGACTGACCCGGCGCCGCTTGGCCACCATCGCCCCGAAGCTCAGGCTGACGCCCAGCGCACACCGCTTCACGCGCGCCGTTCCCGGCTCGAGGCGACAGATTGCCGAAACGTCGCCCTCGAAGCGCCTGGCAGCTCGAGCCGCGGGTCGACGTCCACCAAGAACGTGCGCGCTCCCAGGCGCGCAGCCACGTCGTCCACGCACTCGGTGGAACGGCTGCGCCGTCCCGCTGCTCGTGGACGGCGATCAGGTTCAGGGTCGTGGAGCGAGGCTTCGTCGCCGTTGCCGGCATCGGCCGCCAAATCGCGCCGAGCTCGCGCTCGATGCGGGCCAGGGAATCGACTGACGCTGGTCACGGTTTGCTCCAGACGTGACCGCTGTTTCGTGCACCAGCTGATGCGCTTCTTCTGGGCTCCAGCTGCCCGAAGGGTAGGTGGCCAGCGGGACGGTGTTGTCCCGCCACGCCGACATGATCGGATCGACGAAGCGACCACGGCCTCGACCTCGTCGTACGGTGAACAGCGTCGCGTCGCCTCGCATCGCGTCGAGCAAGAGCCGCTCATACGCTTCCGGGTCTTCGTGGCCGAAGGCCATGCCGTAGCGAAAGTCCATGGCGACGTCGCGCATCGCCAGCCGCCCTGCCCCGGATCTTCGTGGCGAAGCGCAGCGCGATGCCCTCGTTGGGTTGGATGCGCGGAACAGCGAGTTGGGCTGCCCGAGTGAGTCGTTGGTGTCGAACAGCGGGTGCGGCAGCGGCTTGAAGTGCAGTGCGATCTCCGTCACCCGCTTCTCCAGGCGCTTGCCCGCGCGCAGGTAGAACGGGACGTCGGCCCAACGCCAGTTGTCCACCCGGGCTTCCAGCGCCACGAAGGTCTCCACTTCCGACCCCGGGGCCACGTCGGGCTCCTCTCGGTATGCCCGGACGGCGTCGCCGCGCACGACGCCGCCCGCGTCCTGAGCCCGCACAGTGCGGGCTCGCACGTCCTCGGTGCCGGCCATGGGCCGGAGCGCTCTGAGCGCCTTCACTTTCTCGTCGCGCACGGCGTCGGCGTCCCAGGCCACCGGTGCTTCCATCGCCACCAGCGAGAGCAGCTGCAAGGCGTGGTTCTGCACGATGTCGCGCATCAACCCGGTCTGCTCGTAGAACTTGCCGCGCCCTTCGACTCCGATGTGCTCCGCGACCGTGATTTCCACGTGCGAAACGTGGTTCCGGTTCCACAGCGGCTCGAAGATGGTGTTGCCGAAGCGCAGCACCAAGAGGTTCTGCACCGTCTCTTTGCCCAGGTAGTGGTCGATGCGGAAGATCTGGCGCTCGTCCAGCAGGGCCAAGAGCTCGCGGTTGAGCTTCCTCGCCGACTCGAGATCGATTCCGAACGGCTTTTCGACCACGACGCGGGCGTAGGGCCGGTCGCCTTGACCCGGCGGCGGACACAGCCCCGCCCGCACCAGATTCTCCACGATCCCGGCCACCGACTCCGGCGGCACGGCCAAGTAGAAGGTGCGACCTCCGCGTGTTCCGCGGCGCTCGTCGAGCTCGTCGAGCTTGGCCTTCAGTCGCTCGTAGGCCGCCGGTTCGTCGAAGGCGCCTTGCACGTAGGCCATGCCGTTCGCCAAGTCGTCCCAGACCGCGCTGTCGACGGGCTTCTCGCGGGCGAATTGATCGACCGCCAGGCGCATCTTGCCCACCAAGTCGGCGTCGCTCATGGGGCGACGGGCGAAGCCCACCAGCGCGAACGCGCTCGGCAGCATTCGGTTCTTGGAGAGCGCGTACACGCCGGGCACGAGCTTGCGACCCGTGAGGTCGCCGCTGGCGCCGAAGATGGTGAGCACGCAAGGGTCGACCGAGAGCTCCTCGGCCATTCCTGCACGGAGTGGGTTTTCGGGAGGGAGTGTCGTCATGTGGAAGGGCGATGGTCGCCTCCACGCTCGGACGACGCAAGTGGCCCGGGCGACGCGCGAGCGCTCGGCTCACTCCACTGGCCGTATCTCGACTTGGCGTGGGGCGGACACCGCGGCCGGCGCCCGCGCGGGAGGGGCGCCCGCCGCGAGCAGCGCGCGCAGCGCGATCGCGATGGCCGCGAGCAGCGCGATCGCGACGCAACCGAGGATCACGTGTAGCAGATACGAGCGTTTGACCGGGAGGGCCGGCGACGAAAACGCCGGGAGCGAAGGATTGGAGGCGCTCACGGGAACGGGAGTCACGCCGGAGGCCGTCAGCGGCGGCGCCGGCGGCAATGGGCCCAGCGCTCGTCCGGACAGAGCTCGGTCAATCGCCTCCAACATCTCGGCGGCGGTTGCGAAGCGATCCTGCATGCGCTTGGCGGTCGCCCGCGCGATCACCGGGCCGAGCAGCGAGCCCGTGGCCTCCGGGGGCAGCGGCGCCGGATGATGCGAGACCTGCTGCAGGCACACGTCGATGGCGGACCCCGCGTAGACGCGCCGGCCCGAGAGCATTTCGCTCATCAAGAGCCCGACAGAGTACACATCGCTCGGGGGGCCGACCGGGCGCGCTTCGATGTGCTCCGGGGACATGTAGCTGGGGGTTCCGAGTATCTCGCCCGGCGCCGTGAGCGCCTTGATGTTCGGCGCGATGGACTTGGCGATGCCGAAATCGAGCAGCTTGGTGAAGTCGGGGTCGCCGGCGATGGGGCAGATGAGCACGTTGGCCGGCTTGATGTCGCGGTGGACGATGCCGAGCTGGTGGGCTTCGATCAACGCCTTGAGCAACTGCGACACGTGCGACGCGCGGCGTGGTCATCGGGTTGCCTGCTCGCCAGCACCTGCTGCAGCGAGCGGCCCTCGAGCAGCTCGGAAAACCATGAAGGCAGCTCGCCATCGTGCACGCCGTGGTCGAGCAGGCGCACGGTGTTCGGGTGACTCAGGCGCTGCACCAGCTCGGCCTCGCGCTCGAAGCGCTCGATCTGACCGGCTTCCAAGCGCTGGCGCTGCATCAGCTTGAGCGCTACGGGTCGCGACATGCCGAGCTGTTCCGCGCGAAAGACCACGCCGTGCCCGCCCTCGCCGATCTGTGAGACCAGGCGATAGCGGCCGCCGATCAGCTCGCCCAACATGGATCGAGGCGACTAACTCATCCTTCGACCAGAACGAACGTCCTGCCGATCTTTCCGCTGGCCTGCACGGTGTCCCATCCCGGCGGCAGCTCGGGGTCCGCCCAGTCGAACACGCTTCGCGTCGAGCGGCGAGAGGTTGACGCACCCCCCCGATTTTCGCTGGCCGAAGTCCTCGTGCCAGTACGCCGCGTGAATGGCGTAAGGCCGTTTGAAGTACATGGTCCACGGCACGGCGGCGATCCAGAACTTGGTCGGCTCGCTCTCCTCGGTGCTCATGGTCGAGAAGTGGTGCTTGCTCTCCAGGAAGTAGCGTCCGTAAGGCGTGGCGTCTTCCTTGCCCGGCGACATCAGCGTGCTGAAGATCGGATTGGGCCCGTCGTACAGCGTGAGCGTTCCGCGGTTCACCCGCACGTGGATCCACTTGCCCGTGCCTTGGGTCTCCCAGGGAGGCTTGGGCCGCTTCTCGACCAGGGTCGCGTCGCTCCTCTCGATGAAGAGGCCGGCCTCAAGCGTCTCCAGAAAGCGCTGCTTGCCGTGCTTCACCTCGTTGCCGGTCAGCGCGACCATGGTCTTCGCCGGCCAGCTCTGATCGGTGCGCTCGAAGCCCGCCTCCGTGCGGCGCCACTTCGGTCGAGCCTGCTTGCGCATCCAGGCGATCGGCAGCTCGACCCCGTGTCCCAGCTCGACGCCGTGGAACGCCGAGGGCCGAAAGCGCTTCAGCCCGCGAGCGGGCACCACCGCCATGTCCGTGGTGAGCACCCACACTTGACCCTCGGCCTCGAACGCCCGCGTGTACGCGACCATCGAGCCGAAGGGCACCATCTTGAAGTACACGCCCTTCGGCTGTCCCCAGGGCATTGGCGTCTGTCCCCCGTCTTTCAAGAAGTCAGGGACGGGCCCGTTGGGCTCGATGGGAGCGTCCTCCGCCAGCTCGTCGTGCCCCGCGTTCCAGCCGCGCATGCGCGGCACCTCTCCCGAGGACCGATCTTCCACAGCATCTTGTCGCTCGGGCACGGGGCGCGTGGAGCATCGGCGCGCCCAGGCTCAGCGCGTAGTTGAAGGGCATCACCCCGGGGGCCGGCGTGATCCAGCGCCCGGCTTCGAGCCAGCGCGAGTGCTGGTCGAGGTCGAGCGCGGTCCCACGCACACGTAGCCGCGATCGACTTGGACGAACTGCGCGCAGCGCCCTTGGCCTGCGACCGGTTCATCGGAGGTGAGCGGCAAGCTTCCGCCGACCCGGGATGCTGCCCAAGGGCAACGAACCGGAGCGGGGCGCCGGCTGAATCCAGGTGCCCCAGCTCAACGACCCGACGCGCCCGTGCTCGGCTGTAGGTAGTGCGGGCGGGTAGTCCTTGCCGAAGAAGTCGCCGAGCGTCGTCTCGATCGCCGCAGCCGAAGCAGGAGGTTGGCTCGGCGCTGGCAGTGCGCTCGGCATCGCGACCTGCGCGCTCGGCCCCGCCGCCGTCCTGGGACGGCTGGGTCCGGGCGCCGGCGCCACGGCGGCACATGCCGCCGAAGCTAGGGCGAACGAGGCGAACGCGCGACGCACGCCGGCATTGTGTCGCGGTCCGGCCCTGCATTCCAAGTAGTTCGGAACGGGCTCAGTTGTTCACACAGATGTTGGACGAGTTGCATACGTGGCCCGAGGGACAGTTGGAGCTACTGAGGCACTCCACACACGCTCCGGAGCTCGTCTTGCAGTAGGGCATCCCCGCCGCGGCCGCACAGTCCGCGTTGTCCACGCACTTGGGCACGCACTTGTACTGCGTCGTCAGGCAATACTGATCCGTTGGACACTGGCTGCTCTGCGTGCACTGGACGCAGTCGTGGCCGCTGCTGCAGTAGGGCGTCGAGCCCGAGCAGTTGGAGCTCGTGAGGCACTGGACGCAATCGTGCGTCTGGGTGAAGCAGATGGGCGTCGAGCCGCCGCAGTCGTTGTTGTCCACGCAATCCACGCAGGTGCTCTGATTCAGGCAGGCTGGGTTGTTCTCGGGGCAATCCGCGTCCTTCAAGCACTCGACGCACTTGCCCGTCGCGGGGTTGCAGATGTCGGTGCTGCCCGAGCATGGCGGGCAGCCACCTCCGCTGCCGCCACCACCGGGGTTGGCGCCGCCGCCACCAGGATTCCAGCCGCCGCCACCAGGATTCCAGCCGCCACCGCCTGGGTTCGCGCCGCCGCCGCCCGGGTTGGCGCCGCCGCCGCCCGGGTTGGCGCCGCCGCCGCCCGGGTTGGCGCCGCCGCTCGCCGCGGTGCCGCCGCCGCCGGATGCACCCCCGACCGCGGTCCCCGCCGTGCCTCCGCTCGACGCGCCGCCCGACGCCGCGCCGCCCGTGCCCGCGGAGTACGGATCCAAGTCGTGGGTCACGCTGCACGCGACGACCGACCCGAGCATGCAGGCCAACCAGACTCCCAGCGGATGAACCGAGCGTCGCGAAGCCATCGCGACCCAGGATATCACCGAGAGCGCCGGGCTGCCTGGCGCCGGATGAAGTCGGTCATTTCGGAATGTTCAGGGTCGCACACCCGAGCACCACCTCGACCTTGCTGCCCTGGCCGGCCGCGCTGATCTTGTCGCAGCTAGCCGGGCAAACCAGGATGCTCGTCGGCTTGGTGTTGTCGTTGTAGTACCAGCCGCCCAAGGTCGGGTCGCAGCTCGCAGCGTCCGGCACGTGGTAGATGGTCTCCGGGTTCCCGGTCGCCTGATCGGTGAACTGCACGTTCACCTTGGAAGCGTCGAAGCTCTTCCCAGGTGGGGGCGGCGGAATGGTCCACCGACAGCTGAGGGGTTGGCTGCCCTGGATGATCTTGTGGCGAGCTGATCGAAGACCTTCTGGAAGGTCTGGGCGCAGGCCTGGGCTGCCCCGGCGGGCAATCGCAGATGTCGCCGTGCACCCCACCCGTCTTGTCGATGATGTCCTTCCAGACCTGACCGACCGCGGCGGCGTTTGGACACATGGTGAACGAATAGATGCCGGAGAGCTTCCAGTTTCGGTTGCCGGTGGAGTCCACCATCATCGGGTCGAGCGCCGTGTAGTCGGCGATGAAGCCGTCCGGGTTGTTGTCGTACTTGCCCGGGTCGCCCGAGCCTCCGGTCTTGCGCGAGTCGTCGTCGCTGACGATGACCACGTACTTCTTCACGCCCGGGCGCAGCATGAACTTGTAGTCGGGGAAGAGCTTCACCAGCTGCAGGGCACCGTCCACGCTGTCGATGGTCCCCGTCGGATGGTGCCAGAAGTATGGCAGGTTGGTGTCCGGGCCTTGGGGCGGACACATGCCGGAGCCGAGCGGGCCAGGCACGCAGATGCCCGGCAAGATCAAGAACGGGTAGGCGGCCAGCATCACCACGTGGACGTCGATGTTGCTCGCGACGATCTGCTTGCTGAAGTCGTTGATCTCCAGCTGCACGGCCTGCGCTTCTTCGACCATGCTGCCCGAGGTGTCCACGGCCCAACTGATGTCGGCAGGCTCGAAGGTCTGGTGCGCCTCTTGGGTGATGGTCTCGCAGGCAGCGTCGCCCGGATCCGTCGCTCCGGTTCCGCCTCCGCCGCTGTCGAGATCGATGCCACCCCCGCTACCGCCGTTGCCGCCGCCGGCGCCGGTTGCACCGTCGCCGCCGGCACCGGCCGCTGCGCCACCGCCGGCGGCGCCCGCGCCGTCGTTGCCGCCATTCGCCGAGCACGCGACCACGAGCGCGAGCCCCAACAGCACCCCATGGGTTCCGAGTTTCGCCATGCCGCACTCCCCGCGCGAATCGTGTCACGTCCGCGCAGGGGCTGTCGATGCTGACGCGACGCAGCAGTCGTCACGCGGTGGGCCTCGGCGGTCTCCATCTGTCATGCTTCGCGCTCCCGACATGCGTGCGATTCGTGGTGTCTTACAGCGTCTTTCGTCGACGGGTGACGCGCGACGCCCAGCGACCACGGACAGGCGAAAGCCGGCCCGCGCCCGCCTCGGGTTCCGGCTCGTGAGCGGCGCTGCAGTCGCGCTCTTCCTGTTTTCTTGCAACGATCGCGGCGTCCCTTCCGCACGAGGCGACGCCGCCTCCGAAGAGCGGCTGGCTGCCGAGAGCGCGCCGGTGTCACCCGCGCCGGCGCTCGCGCCGAAGGTCGAGCCCGAGGGTCGGCCCAAGCCCGAGCCCAAGGCCGAGCGCCTCGTGGTCCTCTTCGGTGGAGACGTCAGCCTGGGTCGCGGCGCCGGGCAGCGGCTGCTCGCCGATCCGCGCTACGACCCGTTTCGTGCCATAGCACCCTTGCTGGCCACCGCCGACCTGAGGATGGTGAACCTCGAGTCGCAGCTCAGCGAGCAATCCGGTCAGACCCAGTCGCCGAACAACCACCTGGTCTTCACCGGGCCGCCCGCAGGCGCCGACGCCCTTGCGCGCGCGGGCTTCCAGCTAGTCTCCTTCGCGAACAACCACGTCTGGGACTACGGCAAGCCCGCGTTTCTCCAGACCCTCGACAACCTCGAGCGCGCCGGCGTGCGTTTCGCGGGTGCGAGCCGCGAGCCGGATCGCATGTACGAGCCGACCGTGCTCACGATCAAAGGCTGGACCGTCGCCGTCTTCGCGGTCACCGAGATCTGGAACCAGGGTCCGATCCAGGAGCACGAGGGCCGGAAGTACGTGGCCTGGGCCGCCTACCGATTGCTCCAGCAGCAGATGGAAGAAGCGCGGCGCAAGTACGACTTGGTGCTCGTGAGCTATCACGGCGGCGCCGAGTACCTGGACATGCCGATGCAGTGGACGCGGAGCTTCGTCAGCCAAGTGATGAAAGGCGGGGCCGACGCGTTCTTCGGCCATCACCCCCACGTGCCCCACGGCGTGGGTTGGTACGACGGCAAGCCGGCGTTCTTCAGCCTCGGGAACTTCGTGTTCGCGATGCACAGCGACTACCCCTGGACGGGGACCAGCTTCATGGCTCGCGTCACCTTCCACCAGGATGGCCACCGGGAAGTCGAGGCCTGCCCGTATTACATCCTGGGTCACACGCCGATGCCGTTCGAGGGCAAGACGAAAGCCGCCCGCGAGCGGGCCTTCGTCCAGCACCTGCGCGTGACCTCCATGGCCACCGGCGGCACCGACGTGGGTGCACCGGGAGCGTCGAGCTGCGTCGTGCTCTCCCCACGCCCGACGAAGCCGTGAGTGCCGAACCCGACCGAGCCCCGCGCCCCGCCGGCGGTCTTTTGGTTCTTCCCGACCGGGCCGGCTACACTTCGTTGCGAATCTCGATGCGCCGTCCTGCTTTTGCTCGCGTTCTGCTCGGCCTGCTCGTTCTGGGCTGCGGCCGCGCGGGCCCCGAGCGCTCGCCGCCGACCCCGAGCCCTGCCCCAATCGCCGCCGCGGCGGCCGGCAAGAACGCGGCGGCGCCGGACAAGCCCGAGCCGAGCTCGTGCACTGGCTGCACGACCATCGAGCGCTGCGAGTCGGGCAAGTGCGTGCCCGCGTGCCCTGCGGGCGAGGTGTACGTGCCGGCGACCGGCCCGGCGGGCTTCCAGATGGGGCGCGGCGGTTGGGGCGCGATGGATCGCGCTCACACGGTGGTGCTGACCAAGCCGTTTTGCATGGACGCCACCGAGGTCACGGTCTCGGCCTATCGCGCGTGCGTCGACTCGGGCAAGTGCACCATCCCGCAGTTGATGGACGCCAACAGCAACTATCGCCCCGAGTATCGCCGGGACGACCATCCCATCAACATGGTGAACTTCGCCCAAGCCACCACCTATTGCGCGAATCGCGGTCAGGCGCTGCCCAGCGAGGCGCAGTGGGAATGGGCCGCCGGCCACGGCGACGGACGCAAGTACCCGTGGGGCAACAGTCCCGAACCAACCTGCGAGAACGGTTACGCGGATTTCACTCCCGGCGGCGCACCGAAGAGCGACCCCGCCGGCGACGTGGGTTGTCACGGCGGCGGAAGCAGCAAAGTCAAAGCCCACCCGGCAGGCAAGACGAGCTGGCCGAACGGAGACATCTTCGACCTTGCCGGCAACGTGTGGGAGTGGACCGCGGACTGCTTGTTGCCCTACCCCGGCGAAAAGCAGATCGACCCGAGCCCCCAGAAGCACCCAGCCATCCCCGGCGAACGCTACGTGCGCGCGCTGCGGGGAGGCGGCTGAATCGCAGCAAAGAAGCGTCACAAAGTCGCGTGGCGCGCCGGTTCCAAGAAGACCTACCGCGTCCCCGGCCCGGATTCCGCTGCGTGCGCAACCGGGCTATGCGGGTTAGCGCGGGCCGCCGGCGAAGCTCTTCCTCCTCGTGCACCAGCGGCCATGCTCGTCGAACACCTGGCGATCGGCCAAGCGTCGCCGTGGATTTCGACGCCGCGTCGTCCGCGTAGGCGCAGGCGTCGCCACGGCTCGGGAAGTCGCGGATGGACCAACGCGTGTCCGCTTCGGCACCACGACTCGGAACGCCGCCGGAACCCAGGGCCGTGGGCGCGGGCCCGAGCCAGGAATTCGTCCTCGGACACGCTCGTTCAGAGCTCCGTGATGTGCTTGACCAAGAGGGGCGCTCAACAACGACACCACGACCAAGAGCACGAAGAAAGTCGTCGCCACCAATTGCAGCGTGAAGACTTTGGAGAGATCGACACTGGCGGTGGTGAGCGCCTCGCCGGCACCGGTGCGGGACTTGGACAGCGCGCTCAACGACGCCGGCCCGGCGCAACAGCACGCCGATCACCACGTTCACCACCGCCATCGGCATCGAGGTAGAGCAGCGCGCCCAGATCCAAGCGCCCAGCCAGGTCGAGCCCGGCTACCGCGGCGCCTGCAGCACCGCCAGCGAAGCAGCCGGTCGAGAGCCAGCGGGCCCGCTCCGCCAGAGTCTCCAGGGCGATCCGCCGCACCTCGTCGGTGCGCGTTCCACCGGCGAGCGGGTCGAGATGATCGGCGCTTCCTCGGCGGCCTCCACGGCCCTGTCGGGCTCCGGCTCTTTTTCGGGAGCGACCTGGGCATCGTCGGTCGCGTCACTTTCCTCTCCGCGCTCATCGCCAAACGGTCGGCGGCCCAAAGGCCCGAGTCAAGCCCCTGCGCTTTGCTTCTTGACAGGCCACGGTGTTCTCGACACCTGCGCGCCGTGCTCTCCGAGCGATCGCCCGCGCCGAAGAGGGCCCGGGCGGCGGGCTGGGTTGCGCTCCCCTGGCGATCCTGGCGCTCGTGGTGCTGACGCTGCTGCACTCGACGCGGAGTCGAGCTTCCGTCCCATTCCGCCGCGCCCTCCCGCGTTGCCGGCGCTCACCTCGCATCTGCTGGTGATCTTGGTCGACGGGCTGCGCTACGACTTCGCGACCAGCGATGAACGTGCTCCCCAACCTGGCGCGTTCGCTGCGCGAGCATTCGAGCGCCGAGGTGTGGGCGGGCCGAATCACCATTCGGCGGCGGTGCTTTCCTTCGGCACCGGCACCCGCGGCAACTTCAGCCAGATCGTGCTCAACGTGCACGCACGGCGTACCAGCGCCAATCACCTGTTCGAAAACCGCCAAGACCGGCGGCCCGAGCACGGGCTGATCGGAGACCCCGTTTGGAAGCAGGCCTACGGGCCATTCGATCGCGAGCGCCTGAGCCCGGTCGATCCTATGCTGGAGATTGACGACTCGGCGGAGCTGGATAGAGTGGCCCGAGAGTGGCAAGAAGCCGGGCCGCTGCCCAACGTGCTGGTCTTGCACTTCTTCGCTCACGATCACCAAGGCCACGCTTTCGGGATCTACTCAGCGCTTCCGCGACTATCTCACTCGCCGGTTCGATCGAACCCGCAGCGCTACCTGGACGGGCTGCCCAAAGACACGACGGTGTTCTGCTCTCGGACCACGGGGCGCCTTCGCCAACGGCAACCATGGGGTCGACCTGGACCTTGAGCGACGCACCCCGCTCTTCGCCTACGGGCCTGGAATCCGCGACGGCCGCGCCTCTCGGTCGATCAGGTGGACGTCGCGCCGACGCTGGCCGCCCTCTTGGGGATTCACCCTGCCCACGGAGGGCAGCCCGATCTGGACGCAGCTCCTGCAGATCACGCCCGAGGCTTCGGGGAAGCTGGCCTGTGCCGAAGCCGAGCGGCTCGACGGGCTGGCGCGTGCCGAGGGGGAAACCATCGAAGGGCAGCGAGTTACCTGCGCGCCGTCCACTCCACCCGACCGGCGTGTCGGTGTCTCGTGACATGGCGCGGCACTGGGATCACGAAGTGGAGCGGAGGGGCGCGGACATCGGACTCAGGGGTCTGGTCGAAGCGTTGGTGGTGCTCCTGGTAGCCCGGCGCGATCGTGCCGTTGGTGCTGGGCATCTCTCGGCGGGCGACGGCGCTGCGGAGCGCGGCGGCTCTGGTCTGTCCGCTCTGGCCATGGTGGCGATCACCGGTCAAGTCGACCACACGCTGCCTCCAGTGAACGACTCGCGCGCAGTGCTGGCGTGGATCGTGACCGCGCTCTTGGCGCTCGGCATGCTCGTGCCCAGCTGGTCCGAACGGATCTACTCGCGCGCGCCATTCGCCGCGCTCGCGCTGGTGCCTGGACTCTTCTTCGTCTCGTTTCCCACGAACACGCAGCTCCACGCCGCGCTGGTGGTGGCCATCGGGCTGGTCGCCGCCGCCGTCGCGGCGGTGGCGCGCGAAGCGGCAGCGCGCTCGAGCTCATCGCCGTCGTCGGGGTGCTGGTCGTGCTGCGCGTCGGCACGGTCCGGGACGACCCCTTGGGTACGTTGATGCCGGGTCGAGAGATCGGCTCGCCGCAGGGTCCACGGCGCTCTGGCTCGGTATGGCTGCCCTCTTCGAGAGTCGCCGTCGCGCTGGGCCGAGCTGGGCTCGGGCGCCCTCGTGGTGAGCGCAGCGCTGGCGACGAAGACGCTGCTGCCGGCCTCGCTCGGCTTGGGGCTCTTGGTGCTCTTGCCGTTGGCCGCGCTGGCTTCGGCGTCGAAAGGGCGCGGGGTCTTGGCGCGTGCGCTGCTCTTCGCCGCCTATGCGTTGGTATCGCGCTGGGCCGAGATCCCGGCGGTGGCAGGAGCGGCACTGGCCGCCGAGGGCATCGGGAGGTATCTCGGGCGCGCCACCCGCGCTCTGTCCGCGGGGCCGCGCCTCACCTGGGCCATCGTCACGAGCGCCAGCGTCGCCTTCGCGCTGGCGTTCGTCACCCGAGTGGGAGTCCAGCGCGGGCCTCACCTCTCCAGCATGGACTTCGCCTCGGGGACCTTCGACAGCAAGCACGTCGCGCCGGGCCGCGTTGGGGTGTGCCTGGCGCTGAAGTACGGCACTTCGGTGGCCTTGGTGGTCAGCGCGCGTTGCGCTGGCTGCCGTTCCCCGTGGTGCGGCCGAGCCTTCACCTCTTGTGCTTGGCGATGGTGTTGCGACTCGCCACCATGGCCTCCATCCCGTATGCGCCGCCGGTGTCGTTTTGGTCGCGTTTCCGCATGGTCGGCGAGCTGGGCCGGTGGCCTTGATGGCGGTGGTCGCGGTGCTCGCCGTGCTCGTCGCGGAGCGTCGGCCGGACCTCCTGTCGGGAACGGGTTGAGCGGTGTTGTCGCGCCACCGGCCGCTGCGTCTGCGTTGATGGGCGCGCTGGCGTTGGTCGCCGTGCTGTTGGCCGGGATCTTGGGCGTTGTCCTTGCCGCCCCAGACTCCGCCGGCGGTCGCGCCCTTGCCGGCCGTCGCACCGGCGTTCACCCACCGGCTCATGCTCGTGATCGTGGACGGGCTGCGCTGGACGTGGCCACCGACCTGTCCCGCATGCCGAACTTCGCCCGGGCAGTCCGCGAAGAGGCCAGCGGTGAGCTGTGGCTGGACGCGTCTCGATGACGACAAGCGCGATCCTCAGCATCGGTACGGGTCAGCGCGGAAGCTTCGAGCAGATCGTGCGCAACGTGAGCCCGAGCCGCTGCCGTTCGATTCGTGGCTCGGCTACGCCAAAGAGCGCGGGCTCTCCGTGATGAGCGTCGGTGATCCTGCGTGGCGGGAGATGTACGCGCATTTTGGTTTGCCGCGCGTCGACCCCCAAGGCGTCGCCATCGACGTCGATTTCAACCCGATCACGTTTCGTGACGCGCGAGAGTTGCTCCGGACGAACCCGGACGTGCTGATCGTCCACTTCGTCACCCCGGATCACCAGGCTCACGCCCACTCCGTGCCCAGCGCGGCGTACGCCAACCACATCCGCGGCTTCGATCGGGATCTGTTCGGCTTCTTGAAGGAGCTGGGCCCAGAGTGGACGCTGGTCGTCGCCGGCGATCACGGCGCCGCCGACAGCGGCACTCACGGGGCCGACACCGATCCAGCGGCGCAGCGTGGTGTTCGCGCAGGGACCAGGATCGTGCGCGGTGCCAAGAGCCCGGGGCCCATCGATCAGGCCGACCTCGCCGGTACGTTGGCCACCCTCTTGGGGCTCCCGCTGCCGGTGCACTCCCGCGGCCATCTGCTGGTGCAGTGGCTCGACACGAGCCCCAGCGTGCGCGCGAAGATCGCCTGCAGCGACGCTCGCCGAGCCACCGACCTCGCGCACTCGCTCGGGCTCGCCGACGTCGCGGTCAAGGCGGGGAGCTTGGCGGGTCACTGCGAGCAGAGCCCGGCCGCGCTGGTCGCGGCCAAAAGCGCCGTGGCCCTGGTCGATCACGAGATCGAAGGCCAGACCGGCCTCGGATCGGCGGCGGTGCCACCGCTGATCGCGCTCCTGTCGCTGCTCGGCCTCGCCACGGCTCTGCTCGCCACGGGGTCCGTGCAAAAGCGCGCGGTGCTCGCCTGCGTGCTCGTCGGCGTGCTCGGGGTCGGCCTGACCTGGGGTGTCGAGCGCCTCCCCGGTACGCTGCCCAACACCACGCGCCTCTTGCTGTTCTCGGCGGGCAACCTGCCGGCCCTGCTCGCGTTGCTCTGGCCGGGTCGCTTTGGCGCATTTCTGGAGGGCCACCGGGCCATCGCGGCCGCCCTCTTGCCCGGCTTCTTGCTCGCCACCTACACCACCAATGCGCAGCCCGAGGCCTACGTTGCCGTCGCCGTCGCGGCGCTCCTGTTCGTGCTCGTCGGGGGGCTCGAGCCATCACGCCCCACGCTGCTCTCGGCGAAGCGGGTCCTGTCCTGGCCGCATCTCGGATTGATGCTCGGGCTCATCGCGGTGCTCTACCTCTCCGGCACCCGCACCAGCGAGCTGTACCCGGCGTGGTTCCGTCGAGACCCCCGGGTGGTGCTCGGCGTCGCCGGTGCGTTGATCTGGCTGGCCGTGGGCGTGCTCACGGGCCGCTCCAGCCAGCGCCGTCGCTACGAGGTCGCGGCCGTAGCGGCTGTCGTGATCGTGGCGGCGCTCTTCGCTCGACGCTTCATTCCACCCTGGCCCGGACGCATCGCAATCGTGGTGGCGCTCTCGGCCGCCGGCATTGCAGCGCTGCGCGGGCAGCGCCTGCTGGCGCTCTTGGCAGGATTGTTCGCTTACACTTGGATCTCGCGCGATGCCGAGATCATCGCCATCGTCGCGACGCTGCTCGTGGCCGATGGGGTCGGCGCCGCGTTGGCGCGTCACCGGGCTCGCGACGGTCGGGGCGCGGACCCGCTGCCGCTCTCGCAGACCTTGTTGGTGACGGCCTTCCTGTTCGGCTTGGTGTTCGTGCAACGTGTCGGGATCCAAGGCGCACTAGACTTCGGCGCCATGGACTGGGGCGTCGCCGGCTTCGGCGACCCGCACGTCCCCGCGTGGATCGTGGGCAGTGCCTTGGGGCTGAAGTACGCCCTCGGGCTCTGGCTGCTCTTGGGCGCCTTCTTGTCGAGCTCGGGGCGTCGAGTCGAGCGCTGGTATGCGCGCCGTCTTCCGTGGCGTTCGTCGCTCGCGCGACGCTGCTCAACGTGATGTTCCTGGTCTGCGGCGGGAGCTTCTGGACGGGGCTGCGCGTCTTGGGCGATCTGCCCTTCGGGCTCTTGTGGACCGTCGCCGCCGGGCTCTCTTGGGCCGCGCTCCGCTACTCTTCTTCCTGTCCTCTTCGAGCTGATCCAGGATCTGTCCCGCCCGTTCTTCGCCGATGCCGAACCACTCGGCGAGCTGGTTGATCAGCTCGTTCTCTTCGTCGGCCACCTCGTCGTCGGCCAAGGCCACCGCCGCGGCCAACGCGAACGCGCCCTCGGCCTCGGTGGGCTCTTCGGCGATCTCGTCGGCGATCTGACGCAAGCGTTCGTCCCTGCCTTCGTCCGCCAGCTTCTTGGCGTAGTTCTCCAACATGACGTTGATGGTGCCGCTGCGCAGCAGAATTGTCGAGATACGAACGCACCGCGGATCACGTCCTTCTCCGCGTCGGCCATCTTCCCGTCGGCGCTCATCATCAAGAACATGGTCTCGGCCAGGGGGTCCACTCGGGTGAGGGCGAGGGTCTCCTCTTGGCTCAAGAGCCCTTCGCGCGTGAGCGTCTCGTAGGCGGGTGAGAGCACGATGCTGGGCCGGCGACCGCTGGCGAGCAGCGCATCGCGCAAGCGCGTGATGGTGACGGTCTCGATTTTCTGGCGATGAAGCTACACGCTGTCCAGCGCCCGATCCACCCTTGCCTACTGCGGCGGGAGAGGTTGATCCAGTCTTGGATCATGGCGTGCCGTCGGGTCCACCTTCTTGGTGTCGAACGGGGGCATGCCGTCGAAGCCGCGCATGCCAGTGATGATATTGATGATACGCGTCTTTACCCAGCGTAGATACAGCTGGCTGTCCTCGGGCTTGCCCGGCACGGCACCACAGCGTCTTGCCGGCGATGTTGTGATCCATCACCGCGTTGATGGTCGTCTTGTAGAGCCCGGTCTGGTCCGTGGTCGTCTGGTAGGTCAGGAGCTTGAGGCGTAACACGCGCATCTTCGCCAGCCAGTACTGATCGCTGTGGCAGTGCCCGCAATTGGCGTGCATGTAGATCAGCAGGTTCTCCGCGTTGCCGTCGCCGGGTACACGGCGAACTCCCTGGCGGCGGGTCCGTCAGCGAACCCTCGGAGATCAGCGTCGAGAGGTAGCCGCCGCCGTCTGCTTGCTCAATTGGATCGCGGCAAAACCGATCAAGCCGTCGCCCTGGCCGTTGTGGCACTGAGTGCAGACTTCGCTGCTCGGGATCTCGTGCTCCCCCACCATCGAGCCTCCGGGCACCGCGAAGCGTCATGCGCCCGCCGAGTTCCACGCGAAGGAAACCTGGAGCCAGCCCGCGTCGCCCTCGCGCGCTTCCACAAAAGCGCGTCTCCACCGGCGTGCCCTGGACGCTGATCTCGCGCCACGCCTTGGTGCCGACCGGGAACTTCCAGACTTCCATGAAGCTCGTGTCGATCTTTTCTCCGGCCGGCAACAGGATGTAGCGCTTGGAAGTAGTGCCATCGAGCCACTCCGGCTCCCGCACGTCGTAGGGGCGGATTTCGGCGGCCAGCTTCTTCTGCGCCATGTCGCTGTAGAGCCCGGTCTCGGAGAGCTTCGCCGGGCCGTCGTAGGGAAGCGTCGCGTCTGTGTCCGATGCGGCGTCGCCCGGGTGATCGTGCGCGACGTCGGCGGGGGAATCGATCAAGCTCGCGTCGGGTTTGTTCAGCGTTTTGGACTTCTCGGCGGCGTCCTCGCTACCGCAGGCGAACGCCACCGCGCCACCGACTGCCAAGCCGAGCAAGCGCCGCGGATCCATGGTCCGAGGATCCCATGGAGCCCGCGGCGGGTCTACGCTCGCTGCGCGGCGAACCTGATGCTCGTCAGTGAGCGCGGGCTTCGGCCGGCGCGAACACCAAGGTCCCCGCGCCGAGACGAACCTTGTGCCCGCGCCACATCACGTGACGCTTGAGCGGTGCCCGCGCCCAGACGACCAGCATCGCGAGCTCGCGCGCCGGCGAGAGCAACATGGGAACCCAAGCCCTGCGCCAGCCTCGCAGCGCGACCCAACCACCGACGTCGCGCAGCGCGAGCAGGGTGAACGTCCAGGTCAGCCCCTCGGCGGTGCCCATCAGCCAACACGCCACCGGCAGCACCGCCAGCGGGCTGGAGAGGACCTCGAGCAGCTGAGCGGCGGGGCGCAGTCGCGACCGGAGCATGGCCCAGCGCAGCTGGCGGTCGAAGAACCCTTTCACGCTCATCCCGCGGGTGACGTTGTCGAGCACGCTCGGTGCGATGCGCACGCGGTAGCCGCCGTGCTGGAACATCTTGCCCATCACGTAGTCTTCGGCCAACACGTCCGCGACGCGACGGAACCCACCCAAAGACTCGAACGTGCTGCGCGAGAACAGCATGGACTTTCCCACCACCAGCGAGTCGCCCAGGAGCGTCGGCAGCGCCGCGCCGGCCGCGCAAAAGCCGTTGAGTTGCACGTTCTCCAGTGCCGAGCCCAGTCCGTCCTCGCCGGTACCCGCGAACAGGTTGGTGACCAGGCCGTTCTTCGGGCTGGCGAGCAGCGTGTCCACCATTTCTGCGAGGTAGTGGCTCGGGGCGCGCACGTTGCTGTCGCTGATCAGCACCAGGTCGAACTCCGCTTTGGGCAACATGCCGAGCAGGTTGTCGACCTTGGGGTTGATGGCGCGGGCGCCGGAGTGGACGACCAGCTTCACGCTTACCTGGGGGAAGCGGGCTTTGAGGGACTCCACCACCGCGATTGCGGGATCGTCCGGGTTCTGCACGCCGAACACCAATTCGAAGCACGGGTAATCCTGGCGGAAGAAGCTCTCCAGGTTGTCCGCCAAGCCGGCGTCGGCGCCGCACAGCGGTTTGAGAATGGAGACGGGCGGCAGGCCGAGAGCGCGACCCGCGCGCTCCGAGATCGCTCGCCCGACCGGGGTCTTGCCGATGCGGAGGACGTCTTCGCTGGCCACGCTCTCCGGCAAGCGCTGACCCCGCGTCGCGCGAATCACCGCGACGATTCCGAGCAGCGTCCACGCGCTGCAGAGCACGACGATCACGATGGCGATGATGGTCATGACGGCTCCTCCTGGGCTGGGCGGAAGATTCAGGACCAGAGCGGCAAGCAGATGGCGAAGTAGACGATGTTGGTCGTCAGAAGTCGGAGCGCGGTACCGGAAGCTGGAAGTGGGTGACGGCGAGGTCGTACAGCACCAGATTGGCGACGAAGCCCAGGCTCTCGACGGCGAGGAACTGAACCCCTTGGCGCATCCAGTCCTTCGAGCGATCCTCGAAGGCGAAGAGCTTGTTGCCGACGAACTGCGCCGATGCCCAGGCAGGCCGACAGGCTCGCCAAGCGGGGCGAGACGTGGAAGCCGGAGACGAGGACCGCGAGCGCGACGAGATCCGTCGCGGTCGCCGAACCCACCCCGGCGCTGCGAAACACGATGAGAGCGCTTTGGAGGAACCTGGGATTGACCACGCCCTTCACCAGAGCGAGGGCCATGCCACAGGGCGCCTTCAACGATTTCAGCTATTTGAGGGCGGGCGCGTAGCCGGGTTCCGCGAAGGCCCTACACGACTGGTTGAACCACTACGCGGTCGGGCCGCCGTCCCGTGCCCCTTCGATGGCGTTCCCCAGCTCCGTCGGGGTGTAGGGCTTCTGGAGGAAACCGCCGTGGGGGAGGCCCGCCAAGAGCCTCGCGACGTCCTCCTCGGAGTAGCCGCTGGCGATCACGACGCGGCACGCCGGTGCGATGCGAAGCAGGTCGGTCAGGATATCGGCGCCGCTCACGTCCGGCATGGTCAAGTCGAGCAACACCACCGCCACCTCGTCCCGGTGGGCCTCCAACATTGCCAGGCCCGAACGTCCGCCGCTGGCTGACAAGGTCGAATAGCCTAGCTGCTCCAACAGACGACAGGTCGTGATCCGCAGCGCGTCTTCGTCGTCGATCACCAACACCGTGCCGAGCCGCGGCTCGCTCATTTCGGACTTGTCGGGTTGAGCCTCGGCGCTTTCGGTGGAGGCCGGCAGATACACCGAGAACGTCGTCCCCTTGCCCGGTGAGCTCTGCAGATTCAGCGCACCCATGTGAGAGCGCACGATGCCCAGCGTGGCCGCCAGCCCCAGGCCGCGTCCGGTGGCCTTCGTCGAGTAGAACGGGTCGAAGACGCGCGCGCGGGTCTTGGCGTCCATGCCGACCCCGGTGTCGCTGACCTCCAACAGCACGTAGCTCCCCGCGTCGAGCTCGTCATCGACGTAGCTGCGAGCCAGGTCTTCCGTCGAAAGCTCGACCAACGAAGTGCGAATTCGAATCCTGCCGCCCAGGCTCCCGAGCGCATCGGAGGCGTTCAACACCAGATTCATCAGCACCTGATCCAGCTGCGAGCGGTCGGCCTGCACCGCCGGGAGGTGCTCGTCGAGCTCCAGGCAGAGCTCCGCTTTCTTGGAAATCACTGACGAAATGAGGCCAGTGACGTCGTTGACGACGGCGTTCACGTCGGTGGCGCGGGGCTCCACCCGCCCGTGTCCGGCGTAGGCCAACATCTGGCGCGTCAGGTCTGCGGCGCGCTGCACGGCAGATTCCAGGGCGTCGAGGTTCTCGGCGACTCGATGGGCGCCCCCCAAGCGCATGCGAATCAAGCCGGCGTTGCCCAAGATGGCGGCCAACAGGTTGTTGAAGTCGTGAGCGACTCCGCCGGCCAAGAGCCCCAAGCTCTCGAGCTTCTGCGCTTGCTGGAGCGCGCGCTCGGCCCGCTTGCGCTCGCTGATGTCGATGAAGGTCACGACCGCACCGGCGACCTCCTCCGTGCCGGGCTCCATCACGGGGACCGCGCGGAACACCGCCCACGAAGTCTCGCCGTCGGCTCGCCGGACCCCGATGGTGTGCGGGGGCTGGGCCTTGCCGCTCCGCAGAGCTTGGGTCACCGGGTAGTGTTCGTTGCTGCACGGCGATCCGTCTTCGTGGATGGTCACGGCTTCGAAGTCGGCCGTGTAGCGCCGCGTCAGCTCGTCGTAGGCGAGGCCGAGCACTCGGACGGCCTCGGAGTTGGCCATCGCGATGGATCCGTCCTTGCGCACGTGCACCACGCCGCCTGGAATTGCCTCGAAGATCCGGCGATTCAGCTCCAGCGCCGCTTCGAGCTCACGCTCTTTCAGATGAAGTTGGGTGACGTCGACGCATACGCCTCGCGCGAATTCCCCCTCTACGCTCATGGCCAGGATCAGCCGGCGTTCCTCGCCGGACTGAGTGGTCAGCGTGACGGGAAACCCCGTGACCGAGCCATGGGTGGCGACCTCCTGCCACAAGCGTCGCCGCTGCTCGGGGTCCACGTAGTGCTGGTTGATGTCGCGGCCCACCATCTCTTGGGTCGAGGCATAGCCGGCCGTACGCGCCAGCGCGGGATTCACGTAGCGAATGATCCCGTTGCGCTGGACCTCGAAGACCCCGACGGGACCGTCTTCCAGGATCGGGCGGTAGCGCTCGGCGAATGCGCGCAGCTGCTCGGCGTCGTCGGCCATTGGTGTCCCAATCTGTCAGGTTATCAGGAGATCGGGCTCGCCTGCAGCCCCGCGCTGACCGATGTGAGCAGCGCCTGTGTGGAGGCCAGTGGCTCCCAGCCCAGGACGGCGAGCGCGTCGTCGACGTACGCGGGTCGTCGCATGCCGACCAGCACCGCCGTGACGCCGGGCGTGCTCAGCGTCACCCACAGCGCCTTGCGCGAGAGAGACTCGCGGCGGCGCTCGGCTCCGAGGCCCGGGTCGATTGCCTTGTGGATCGCGTCCGAGGTGCGCCGGCTGTGATCGGCCGCGCGCTGCCTGAGCGCAGCCAGCAACCCTTCGAGGGCATCCGAGTAGCGCGACGACCACCTGCGCCAGGTCGGTTCACTCTCGCCGCGCATTGCCCGGTCGAGCGCAGCCATGACTTGCCGAGTGCGCGGCAACACGATCTGCTCCTCGATTTCGCTCCACTGCGCGAACGTCTGGGCGGCTGCCGGCAGGCGACCCAGCTGCTCTGCCCAGTTGAAGAGGCTCTCCGGGGGTGGGCCCCCTTTGCCGGTGCGCAGGCTTCCGGCCAAGTCGCGACGGAACTCCTGCTCGAGCTCGCCCACGCGCTCGAGCGCCGCTTGGGGATCTTGGGCACCTTGGATCAACGGTGGGTCTGCCAAGCGCAGCAAGCCATCGCCCACCAGCGCGTTCAGAGGTCGGTTGACGAGCACCGCGACGCGCTCGGCCCGGGCCACTTCGAGCACCGTCGAGCTCGCGTGGTTCTTTTCCAGCGCGGCGCCCGACTCGAGCAAGTTGAATGGCAATTGGAGCACGCGGAAGTGGTGGGCCTCGCCGCCCGCTCGCCGGGCCGCCTCCAGCATGCGAGTCAGCGAAGTCGCCTCGCGATCGTCGGCGGGCGCGACGGCGCTGTTGCTCGAGACCCCGTAGGCGCGGATTCGTCCGCGCTCGACCTCGCTTTCCAGGTGGCGAAATGCTCGCTCGAGGCGCTGGTAGAACTCGTCGCGGGTGGCGTCCAGGGGCTCGTCACCGCGGCGGGCCGCGTCCGTCAAGAAGTACTCCGGGTTGTGGAGCAGACACACGTCCAGGGTCTCGAGACCGAGGCGTTCCAGGCTGCGGGTCAGCTGATCCTCGAGCCACTCCGGGTGCATGCAGTGCCGGAGCCCGGAGCTCAGCTTGACCATTTCCGGGAACGGCCGCCGGGCGGTCTCGCGCTCCTCGGCGAGCTCCAGATTCTTGCCCTGTACGTAGCCGAGCTTGGACACCACCACGATCTGATCGCGCCAGAGCTCGCCTTTCGCCACCAGCTCGGCCAGCGCTGCGCCGATCATCCGCTCGCTCCCGCCGTCGGTGTAGTTGGTGGAAGTGTCGATCAAGTTCACGCCTTCGCGCAGCGCCTTGTCCAGCGCCGCGCGCTGCTCGGCGCGGTCGTCGTCGACGCGGTAGCCACCGAAACCGAGTCGGCTCACCCGCAGCCCGGTGGAGCCGAGCTCGGTGTAGCCCGTGCTCCCCCAGTGCTCTCCCAGCTTGTCCTGAAAGGCAGAGGTGCCTTCGGGTGTGGCGTGGCCGCGGAGCACCGAGGCGCCGAGGCGCGTCCGGCGATCGGCCCGGGCCTCCTTCGACTGCTCGTCGAGTGCCTCGGCGATGCGGGTCGGATCGGTGATCGGGGCGCGGCAAGTGTAGTCACGACACACGTACAGCGTGGCCGCGCCGTCGAGAGCGAGCTTGCCTTCGGTGAGCGGCCCGCTCGCAGCGTCCGTCACGTGCGCGATCACGCGGTTGGGCAGGTAGCGCTCACCAATGGCTCGGGCGAGCGCGCCGCCGTGGTCGCCCGCCAACACCAGCTCGATCGGCGGCTCGAGCAGGAAGTCCGCCACGCACAGGGAAGTCGCGAACGAACGTGGGGAGCGCTCGACCAGCGCACCGTAGGCCTTGAGCGCGGCGATCGCGCGCTGGCGTAGGTCGTCGCGATCGTGGTGCACGGCGAGCCGTGCCAAGAGCCGCGCCGCCACGGCGTTCGGGCTGGGCAATGCGCCGTCGTGGCCCTCTCGGGTGCGGGCGATCAAGGGCTCGTGGCCGTTTGCCGTGAAGTAGAAAGCGCCCGCGTCGGGATCCCCGAAATCGGCCAGCATGCGCTCGGCCAAAGCCGTGGCTCGGGCGAGATGCTCCGGGTCTCCCGCTGCTTCGTACAGATCCAAGAGCGCGTCACCCAGGTAGGCGTAGTCCTCCAGGTAAGCGTCCAGGTGGGCGGCATCGCCGCGGGCCGTGCGGTACAGGCTGCCGTCGCTCTTGGCCAGCAAGGACGTGACGGCTCGCGCCGCCCGAGTCGCGCTCTCGCGATAGCGCTCGTCACCGAGCACGCGATAGCCCTCGGCCATCGCGCCGATCATCAACCCGTTCCACGCGGTGAGGATCTTGTCGTCCAGGAGCGGTGGGACGCGCTTGGCCCGTGCTTGGTAGAGCTTCTGCTTGGCCGTGGCGAGCCGCGTCTCGAGCTCCCCGATGGATATTCCGAGATCGGCCGCGACGGCCGCGACGGGGCGCGGCGTGTTGGCGATGTTCTTCCCCTCCCAATTCCCGGCCTCGGTGATGTCGTAGCAGGCGGCGAACAAGCGAGCGTCAGCCTCGCCGAGTATCGGATCGAGCTCGTCGCGGTCCCAGACGAAGAACTTCCCTTCCTCGCCTTCGCTGTCGGCATCCGTCGCCGAGTAAAAGCCGCCGGCCGCGCTCTGCATCTCGCGCAGCACGTAGTCGAGGGTTTCTCGTGCGACGCGGCGGTACTCCGGGTCCTTCGTCAACTGGTGGGCCGCCAGGTAGACCCGCGCGAGCTGAGCGTTGTCGTACAGCATCTTCTCGAAATGCGGCACCAGCCAGCGCTCGTCGGTGGAGTAACGGGCGAAGCCCCCGCCCACGTGGTCGTAGATCCCGCCGTTCTTCATGCCGTCGAGGGTGGTCGTGACCAGGGCGAGCGAGCGAGCGTCACCGGTGCGCGCGTGATGACGCATCAGGAGCTCCAGCGCCGAGCTCGGCGGGAACTTGGGCGCTGCACCGAAGCCGCCGAAACGTGGGTCGAAGGCCCGATCGAGCTGGCGCACGGCTTCTCGATGGCGTCGGCCGACAGCGCGCTCGGACGCGGAGTCGCGACTGGTCGACCACGTGAGAGGTGAGCTGCTCGGCCTGGGAGAACAGCTCGTCGCGCTCCTTCACCCAGAGCTCGCTGATCTCGCTAGCAGCGTAAGCCAGTCCCGGGCCGTCCCCACTTGTCGCTGGGTGGGAAGTACGTGCCCGCGAAGAACGGACGCTGATCCGGCGTGAGGAACACGGTCATCGGCCAGCCACCACCACCGCTCACGGCGACGGTCGCGGCCATGTAGATCTCGTCCAGGTCGGGATGCTCCTCGTATCCACCTTGATGCAGACGAAGCTTTCGTTCATCTGCTTCGCGATGGCTTCGTTTTCGAAGCTCTCGCGCTCCATGACGTGACACCAGTGGCAAGCCGCGTAGCCGATGCTGAGCAGGATCGGCTTGTCCTCACGCTTCGCGCGCTCGAGCGCTTCGGGTCCCGGGTACCAGTCGACCGGGTTGCCGGCATGCTGGAGTAGGTAGGGGCTCGTCTCTGGGCCAGGCGATCCCCTGCTTGACGCGGACATGCTCGCGAGGTCAGGGACGTGCGGCGCCTGCCGCAACCCGCCCAGGTGCCGGATGCCCTTTTTTCTCCGCCGAGGATATGATCCTCGACTGGCGGGTGGTTCCCGAATCGGGAGGTCTTCAGCGCGTAAGCTGACTTGTTCATTGGCTTTCATCGCAGTGTTGGGTGTCGGCGTGCTCGGCAGGGGACGACGGTACGCCCGGCGCGGCGAGCCAGTAGCGTCCGCCGGAGAGAGGCATCACCGCCGCTTGTAGTGGCAACACCTTCGGTACCCCTGCGATCCGGACGGCGCGACGGGACCGCTGAAGGAGTGTGAGGGCGTGTGTTGGCTCGACACCACCGGAGCTGCGGCGTGCGTGAAGATCGCCGACGCCGGTGTCGCGACCATGGACGGAAAGATTTGTGGCAACACGACGGCGCAGGGCGCCACCGCTTGCATGAACACCTGCCTGAACGGCGCGTGCGTGGCGATCACGGCGAAGACCGGGACTGCTTGTCGCACGACCCTCGGCTTCAACAACGGCCCCTGTTCCGGCGCGTGCAACGCGGCCGGTCAGTGCATGGGAGTGCCCAACCCGTGCCAGGTCAATCGCGTCGGTTGCATCGTGAACGCATGCAACATGAACAACTCGGCTCAGTGCACCAGCGTCAACTTGCTGAAAGGCACGACCTGCACCGACAACAACGCCTGCACCTTGGGTGATGCGTGCGACGGCGTCGGGAAGTGTGCCGCCGGTGCGCCCAAGAATTGCGACGACAACAACGTGTGCACGACGGACACGTGTAATCCGAACAACGGCGCTTGCATCGGTCAACCGAACACGAATGCGTGCGATGACGGCAACGCTTGCACGGAGAACGACAAGTGTGCAGCGGCCGTTTGCGGCGCTGGAACGCCGAAGAACTGCGACGACGCCAACGCCTGCACGACGGACAGCTGCAACCCGGCCAGCGGCTGCGTGCACACCGCCAAGAGCTGTGATGACAACGACGCCTGCACGACGGACACCTGCGACGCGACCAGCGGCAATTGTGGTCACGCGGCGGTGAGCTGCGACGACAACAACCCCTGCACCACCGATAGCTGCGCAGCTGCCACGGGCTGCGCACACGCGCCCATCGCCAACTGCGGTACCGGTGGGACCGGCGGCACGGGTGGTGCGACCGGCGGCACGGGTGGTGCGACCGGCGGCACGGGTGGTGCGACCGGCGGCACGGGTGGCGGGACCGGCGGAGCCGCCGGGACCGCGGCGGGTGGAGCGGCAGGCACCGCGGCGGGTGGAGCCGCGGGTACCGCAGCGGGCGGAGCCGCGGGTACCGCAGCGGGCGGAGCGGCCGGCAGCGCGGGAACCGGCACTGGCGGGACCAGCGCCGGCGGGACCAGCGCCGGCGGGACCAGCAGCGGCGGTAGCAGCACCGGCGGCAGCAGCACCGGTGGCATCGACGGCGGTGCTGGCACCGGCGGCAAGAAGAGCAGCAACGACAGCGGTGATGGCGGCTGTGGCTGTCGCGTTCCGGCGCGCGAGGCGCCCAGAGGCGCCGCGCTCTTGGGCGCTCGCCGCGCTCGGCCTCGCGGTATCGCGCCGTCGC
The DNA here is from genome assembly GCA_046351435.1 of Polyangiaceae bacterium. Lineage (GTDB taxonomy): Bacteria > Myxococcota_A > Polyangia > Polyangiales > Polyangiaceae > JADJKB01. Next base: position 5,605 of record JAXLYN010000075.1, on the reverse strand, counting down.
CGGCGGATCTGGAGAGCTTCCCCAGACGCCGCGAATCCGTTCCGGGTTCGCGGCGCGTCCCATTTCTCCTTTCAGCTCGTATGATGTCGCCCGGGAACGCGCGCGATGTCGACCACGCCTGCTCTGGAGCCGGAGGTCCGTTGGCTTGCCGGTTGGCGCTTCTACCTCGTCTATCTCGTCTTGCTACTGGGCTTCGGCGGATACGCGGCTTGGAAGCACGCGCAGCTCCGGCGCGGGGACCCAGGCGCGCTGCCGACGATCGCGCTCGCGGGACCGAGCCGGGTCATCCTGGGCGGCACCGCGAGCTATCGCGCGCTGGTCCGCGACGCCCGTGACGCTCGCCCTCATTGCCGGCGAACGAGTGCAGTTGATCTGGCGGGGGTGATGAGGACGCGCCGGTCCAGCTCGCCGAAGGTCGCACCAATGACCGAGGCGAGTGATCCTCAGCGCGACACTGCCCAAGGCCTTCTCCGAAGTTTGAGGCCCGAGCTCGCGGCGGTGCTCGCCCTCGCGATCACGACTGTTACTCGCGCTCGATCCAGCTGCGCTCGGGCAACGAGAGCGAGAGCGTCATCTCCACCGACAAGCCGCGCTACCAGCCGGGACAGCTGATCCACATCCGAGCCTGAGCCTGGCCGCGAGCGGTCGTCCCGTGGCCGGTCGAGATGCGCTGTTCCAAGTCGTCGATCCCCAGAACACCCTGGTCATGAAGCGAGGCCTGCGCACGAGCGAAATGGGGATCGCTGCCACGGACTTCCAGCTCGCCGATCAAGTGCGGCTCGGCACCTACGTGATTTCGGTCACCATCGACGGAGCGGTGTCGCGTCGCGAGGTGGATGTGCGGCGCTATTCGCTGCCCAAGCTCGCGTTGAAGCTCGAGCTCGAGTCGCCCAGCGCCCGCCCGGCGGTCGCGTCAAAGGCGGGGTGCGCGCCAGCTGGACCTTCGGGAAGCCCGTGGAGAAGGCTGGCATCGAGGTCGGTTTCGCCTCGCCCGCAGCCCCGGCGAAAGGCACTACGGGCAGCGACGGGAGCATTCATCTCGGACTTGGCAGCACCGTTTCTGCCCGGCCGGCACACGCTGACCGCGAAGCTGGACGCCGGAGGCGGCTTCGTGGTCGAGTCGGCGGCGGAGCTGCTCGTTGCGGACCTGGACCTGATCCAGCTCGAGGTTCACCCGGAGAGCGGTGCGCTGATTCCGTCGCTCGAGAACCGCGTCTATGCCATCACCACCGGCGCCGGTGACAAGCCGCTGAGTGCGGACGTGGTGTTGGGCGAGCGAAGCGTGCGCACGGACGAGCACGGGCTCGAGTGCTCGAGGTCGTTCCGGGCAAGGACCCGGTCGAGCTGGTCGCCAAGCTCGGCGGCGCGGTCGCCACGCGCCAGCTCCAGCCGAACCCTGAGCGTGCCCTTGCTGCGGCCCGTGGACGGTGCTGCTCCGGGCTCGAAGCTGCCACTGGAAGCTCTTTCACGCCCCGAAGACGCCGGCGACATCGGAGCTGGAAGCCTCGCCGGCGAGGAGCTCGTCGCGACGGGGAACGGCACGGCGCGGGAGACCGACGCGCCGATCGAGTTGCCCAAACAGGCCCACGGCCTGCTGCGCATCGTCGCCTCGCGCTACCTGCCCCAAGGGCGCTTGCTCCGCGACGAACGTTTGGTGTCGGTGAAAGGCACGGGTGAGCTGGCGGTACGCGCGGAGCTGGACTGTCGACTCACGCACCGGGCGAAACCGCTCGTGCACCTTCTCCGTCACCGATGCTGCCGGCGCGCCGACCCAGGCCGCGCTGGGACTGGTCGCAGTCGACGAGGCCTTCTACGCGCTGATGGACGCGCGCCCGGATCTGGAAGTTCAGCTTTGGCCAACAGCGCGACCTGCGGGCCCTGCGGGAGCGCTGGGTACGACACCGGTAAGGGCTATCGGTACCGGGGCGAGGCCTGGCCCAAGCGCAAAACGAGGCTCTGGAGCCTCGACGCAGCGCTTCGCCGCTCGGTGCGCTTCGATCCTGGGTTCTCGCCATTCGCTGCGCGACGAGGCGGCGCGGGGACCATGCCCGAGCTTCATCGCCGGCGGGTTTCCTCGACGCGCGCCGGCGTCTGATCGGTGGAGCTTTCACGCCGCCGCTGCTCAGCTTGCTGGCGTTCCTCGCTCTCGCGCTGGGTCAGGCGCTTCTTCAGGCCGCATCACCACTGGAGCGTCGGAGCAAGCGAAGCGGAATGGCTCGTGGCGACGCGCAGTTCGATCACCTGGTGGGTCGTCGGTGTGCTCGCGACGGCGCGCTCATTTCGTTCACTGCGACCTGGTTCGTCGCGGAGGTCGTCCACGGCGGGCGGCACAAGCAGTACCTGACCTTCGCCGTCAGCGCCGGGCTACCCACGCTGCTGTTCACGCCTGGTGGCGCGCCGTGCGCGGCGCGGCGCTCCGAGATTGGTCGAGCGCTGCCGGGTTTGGCCAAGGTGCTCGGTCTCGTTCCGCTGATCGGCTTCTTCGCGCTCCTTGGCGGGGTGTGCTTCATCCTGGACTACCAGAACACCCTCAGGCTCTTGTTCAACCACAGCTACGCGTGGGCGGTGCTGGCGTTCATCGGCGTCTTGATGTGGCAGCTGACCATCGTGCTCTTGTCGCTCGCGCGGCAAACTGCCGTACGCCAGGTCTCACTCCTCGGCAGGATTTGGCTGGTCTCGAAGCCGTCTAGTGACGTCCTCGTGCCCCTGACCGTGATCGGGCCAGTACCCGGGAAGAAGCGTTTCAGGAGCGAGTACGACTACTTCGACTACGAACAGGTCGAAAGCTCCGCCGACAACAAGGAGGGTACTGGCCGCGCGAAGGGCGAGGAATTCGATGGGAGGTCCCCCGGGTAGCAAGTCTGGCGCTGCGGGAGGAAGAGCGGGCGGAGCCCCGTATCCGCTCGCGCTTTCCAGAGACCTTGCTCTGGCTGCCGGAGCTCCTGACCGACGAGCGGGGAAAGGCCAGCGTCGAAATTCCGCTGGCGGATTCCATCACGAACTATCGGCTCGCTGCCTCGGCCGTTTCGAAGAGCGGAAAGCTCGGCAGCGTCACGCTACCGCTCGCGGTGTTCCAGGACTTCTTCGTAGATCTGGCGCCCCACCCGACGCTGACCTCAAGGGGACGAAATCGAGGTTCCCATCACCGCGTGCCAACTACCTCGACCGCACGCAGTCGGTGAAGCTCGTGCTCGAGCACCAGCGCCTTCGCGCTGTACGCCGCGGTGCCAAGGCCGAGCAAACGTCGAGCTCGCGCCGCACGAAGTACGCGCCGTCGCGCGTTGCGGGCAGAAGGCCGCTGGCCGGCGCACGATCCAAGTCAAGGCCCAGGCCGGGAAGCTGGGGGACGCGGTCGAGCGCAGCCTGGAAGTGGTTCCCCGTGGCGTCCGCGTGGTTCAGGTCCAAAATCTTGGGCCGGCTGGAGGGCAAGACGAGGTTGGCGCTGAGCTTCCCGCCGAACGCCGTGCCCGGGGGCACCGACCTGCACCTGAAGGTCTATGGCGGCTTGGCGAGCCAGATGTCCGAGGGCTTGGACGGTGTGTTGCGCCAGCCGTACGGCTGCTTCGAGCAGACCTCGTCCACGACCTATCCCAACGTGCTCGTCCTCGACTTCCTGCGCCGAGCCAAGGCGAGCACGCCCGAGCTCGAAAAGAAGGCGCTGGGCTACATCGGCGTGGGCTACCAGCGCCTGGTGTCGTTCGAGGTCCCGGGCGGTGGCTTCGATTGGTTCGGCCGCGGACCGGCCAACACCGTGCTGAGCGCCTACGGGCTCCTCGAGTTCGCCGACATGGCCAAAGTGTTCCCGGTCGATCCGGCCATGATCGCGCGCACCCGCGAGTTCTTGTATTCACAGCAAGACGCCGATGGCAGCTGGAAGTCTCCGTCCCACGGCGTCTCCTCCGCGCTCCAAGCCGGCGTGAGCACCCGCATCGCAGACGTTCGCGCGACCGCGTACATCGCGCAGGCGCTGGCCGAGGCCGGTGATTCGGATCCGCGGCTGGAGAAAGCGCTGGACGTCGTGCAGGCGGCCAACGAGGCCAACGACGTCTATTCGCTCAGCTTGCGAGCGAACGCACTTTTGGCCGGCAAGCGTCGCGATGCCGCTCGGCCGCTGGTGGAAGCCCTGAATCGCCAGGCGAAGCACGAAGGGGACCTCTTGAACTGGAGCTCCGACAGCATGGGGCTCACCTACTCTCATGGCCCGGCCATGGACGTGGAAGTCACGGCGCTCGCGGCGCTGGCCCTGGAGCGGATCGGAGAGCAGCGCCTGAGCTACGAGGCCGCGCTGAGCTGGATCGCGAATCAACGCAATCCCAACGGCGGCTGGTGGAGCACCGCCTCCACTGTGGCGGCAATGCGCGCCTTGCTCGCAGAGGCACGCAGCGTTCCTGCCAGCGATCAGAGCGTGAGCATCCTGGTCAACGGCAAGGAAGCGAAGACGCTCCGCATCGCCAAGGGTGCGCGCGAGGTGCACCAGCTCGCCGACCTCGCGGCGCTGGCCAAGAGCGGCGAGAACGTGATCGAGCTGGAAGCGAGCGGTGCCGGTGATCTGTCGTATCAGCTCGTGGGGACCCACTACCTGCCGCTGGCGGGGCCCGGCAGCTCGAAGACGCCGCCGGCACTGGCGCTGGGAGTGAGCTACTCGCCGGCCACGGGAGACGTCGGCGGTGAGGTGCGCTGCAAAGCTCAGCTGGATTGGCACCGGACCGGCACGGTTTCGATGGTGCTCGCGGAGCTGGGCGTGCCACCGGGCTTCGAGGTCGAAGGGGACGACCTCGAGGCGTTGGTGCGCGACAAAGTCATCGACCGCTACGAGACGGGGACGCGCGGCGTCACCATGTACGTGCCCAGCTTGGAGGCTTCCAAGCGGGTCGAGATCCAATACCGGCTGCGGGCGGTCTCGCCGTCGGCCGCGCTGGCGCCCGCGAGCCGCGCCTATCCGTACTACGAGCCGGACGCGGGCATGGAGACCAAGCCGGTGCTGGTCACCGCTCGTCGCTGACCGCGCGCGGCCTTTCGCAGCACCATCACGTGCTCCCGGCGGGGCGCGTCGCGGAACGCGTCCGCGGTGGGCGCATGGAAGTGGGGTCGCAGCTGAGAGCCGCGAGCGACCACCGCGAGCCCCCGCGTCTTGCACAGCTCTTCCACCAAGCGGTCCGAGCGCAGCGCTCGACGCCCCACGCTGCTGTCCGCCACGACCAGACACGCCGCGCCGCCGGGTGCGAGCACATGCTGCATCTCGCCCAGGCAGTCGCCGAAGTCTCGGCGCCATGTCGCGACCACGTCGTCGTAGCTTCGCGCGCGCGCTTGACGCCTCGATCCGATCTCGCGCCGCTCGAAGTCGCGGTCGTCGATGCCGAGCCAACGCAGGCGCGCGGCGTGATGCGTGTGGTAGTCGTACACGCCAGGATACGGCGGGGAAGTGACGATCAAGGCCACGCTGCTCGGTCGAATGCGATCGAGCTTGCGCGCGTCTCCGCGCGCCAACTTGGCTTCGGGGGCGCCAGCGGGAAGCTCTTTCGTGTACGCCGACACCCGGCGGGCGAGCTCGGCGGTCTTCTTCTGAAAGAACCCGATGCAATAGCCGCCCGGTAACCTTCGCTCG
>JAXLYN010000074.1:0-35281 GCA_046351435.1 Polyangiaceae bacterium | reverse complement strand
CAGGCGACTCACGAGCGCGGGAAAGTCGATGCCTCTCGCGGCCGCCGCCTCGGGGTAGAGGCTCGTCGCGGTCATGCCAGGCAACGTGTTCAGTTCGAGCAGCGTCACCCCCTCACCGGCGCCGCCGGGCCCCACCACGAAGTCCACGCGGGCGAGATCGCGGCAGCCGAGCGTTCGAAAGGCCGCCACCGCGACGGCCTGGACCCGCGCGGTCACCTCGGGCGCGAGCGGCGCGGGGCACTCGTGCACGCTGCCCTCTGCGGCGTAGCGCGAGGCGAAATCGTACCAATCGGCTGCCTTGGAAGTGATCCGCGTGGGGGGCAACGCAGCCGGACCTGCGGCGTCCTCGAGCACGCCGCAGGTCACCTCCTGCCCAACCACGAAACGCTCGACGAGCGCGCTCGAATCGACGCCGAACGCCGCGCCGAGCGCGAGCTCGAGATCGCCGAGGGAGTAGCCAGCGGCGAGCCGCGTCGTGGCGATGGCCGAGCCTCCGGATGCGGGTTTCACCACCACGCTCCCGGAGAGCTTCCGCGCGAGGGACTCGAAGACGCTGGCCGGCGACTCGTGCTCGTGGACCCAGAGCTCGTCGGCGAGCGGCAGGCCCTCCGCGCGGAACAGCGCCTTGGCGTGGGGCTTCGACGCCGCGAGGGCGCTGGCCAGGACGCCGGAGCCGACGAACGGCAGGCCGGAGACCTCGAGCAACCCCTGCAAACAACCGTCTTCGCCGAGCGGCCCGTGGGTCACGGGGAAAACGACGTCGGGAGCATGCTCGATCAGCGCGCGGAAGAGCCCGCCATCGAGCTCGTGCACCCGACACTCGTATTCTGCTTGCTCGAGCGCCGCGCGCACCGCCCGAGCCGAAGCGCGGCTCACGTTGGCTTCGGCGGACGGACCGCCACACACGATGGCGATGCGGCGCGGTCTCATCCCGGAACCTTCGGCTCGAGATGCAAGAGCTCGATCCCGAGCAGCTTGCTGAACTCGAAGATGCGGTGGTCTCGGTAGAATTCTCCGAACACGATGCGCGTGATGCCCGAGTTGGCGACCAGCTTGAAGCAGCCGAAGCAAGGCGACGCGGTCACGTAGATGTCCGCGGACTCGACCCGCACGCCGTTGCGCGCAGCTTGAACGATGGCGTTGGCCTCGGCGTGCACCGTGCGGACGCAGTGATTGTCCTCCATCAGGTGCCCTTCGTCGTCGCAGTGGGGCAAGCCGCGCACAGAGCCGTTGTAGCCCGTGGCCAGGATCATCTTCTCGCGCACGATCACCGCGCCGACGTGCTTGCGATCACACGTGGATCGCGTGGCGACTTCGCGCGCGATGGCCATGAAGTACTCGTCCCAGCTCGCTCGCTCTCGCATCGATTCGTCTCCGAGCGCGCGTATAGCTCGACCCGGACGCCGAAACGAGGCTCTTCGGCCCGCGCGACCCACGGGCCGAGGCTTGACCCGGCGCTCGCCTCGTGGCTTCTTCTCGCGGCGTGAGGTTCCAGCAGAAATCCCTCGCCCTCCTCGGGCTCGCCGCAGCACTCTCCCTCGCCGGAGCTGCCTTCGCGACGCGTGAAGGCGACGACCGTGATCGCGCCGAAGCCGCGCTCGCGACGCTCGAACGAGTGCCCGAGCACGCGCGGCTCGGACACGAGCTCGTCTCCGAAGCACGCCGCGCGCTTCGCCGCGCCGACGAAGCGCGCGCTGCGGGCGACACCCGACACGCGCCGGACCTCGACGCCCTTGGCCGAGAACAGGCCGAGACCGCGACCGACCTGGTTCGCGCCGTGGAGGCCGAGAAGAAGCTCGTCCTCGTCCAGAAACAAATCTCGGACGTGGAGACGCGCACCAGCCGCGCCAAGGCGCTGCTCGAAGAAGCCGTCGCGCGCCGCGGCCGCGCCCAAGTGCGTCTCGACGAGCTGGACCAGAAGGCGGCTGCCGCGCCGGCGCCCGAGCCTCCCAAGAAGGGCGCGGCACCGAAGGTCCCCGCGGCTCCGGCGCTCAGCCGACGGCGCCCAAGCCGGCGGCGCCCAAAGCTCCCGTGCCGTCGCAGGGCTCGGCGCCAGCGCCCGGGGGAAGCCATGACGCGCCGAATCGTGGTGCTCGTCGCCGCGCTCTTGCTCTCGTGCGCCTCGTCCCCGAGGCCGCGCGTCCTGTCGGACCTCGATGCCGTGAGCGAAGGGGCCCAGGCCCGCGAGTCCCAGGCGCTCGCGCCGCAAGCCCACGCGCGAGCCGAGCTCCTGCGTGCGCAAGCCGAGCGCGCTCACGCCGACCACGACACGGCCGGCGCTCAGATCCTGAGCGAACGCGCGCTCGCGGCCTATGGCCATGCGTTCGTCCTCGCTCGCATCGCCCGCGCCGAAAAGGCCCTGGAAAAGGCCAACCAGGAGCTCGGTCGGGCGAAGCTCGCGCTCTCGGACGTCGAGGAGAAGCACAAGCGAGTGGCCGCGGAAGCCGACGACCTCGAGCTCAAGGTGAAGGTCGCCGAGGACGCGTTGCCGCTCGTGCCCAACGCGCCCGCTGGACCCGAGCGTGAACGCGCACGGCTGGAAGCCGCGCGAGCGCTCGCAGTTCAGGCGCGACTGCTGTGCCTCGCGACGCGGCTTCTCGAACCGACACGCGAAGGCCTCGACGCGACCTGGACGAAGCTCGGCGAGCTCGACAAGACGCTCGCTTCGACTCCCAAGGCGACGCCCATCGACAGCGCGGTCGAGCTCCGGTCCGCGTGCCTGAAGCACCTCACTCTGGCCCGCCGCAGTGGATCGAGCCCCGAATCCGGCGGCGCCGACGCGCTGCTCTCCGAGCTCAGCCGGGCGGGGAGCTTCGCGCCTTTCCGCGACGACCGTGGAGTCGTGGTGACGTTGCGGAGCGTGGTGGATGCCAAGGGCGGGCTCACGGCCGACGCGCAGAAGGCCATCGAGCTGCTCGCGCGCGTCGCCAAGGCACACCCGAAGTTCCCGCTCCTCGTGGTGGTGCATGGCCGGCCAGGCGCGGACGAAGCGCAGAAGAAAGCCGTGACGCAAGCGCTCGTCAACGCCGGCGCCACCCGCGTCGAGAGCGCCTCGGCGGGCAACGCGCAGCCCGTCGTCGACCCGGCCCGCCCTGGCTCGCAGGCGAGAAACGACCGGGTCGAAATCGTGTTCGTCGCGCCAGGCAATTGACGCCCCACCTGCGCTGCCCTTCGGCGTCGCTCCGAAAACGGTAGTGCCCACGCAGCGTTAGCTCGGGCCAAGGCGAGGGATTCGAACTTCGGATTGGAAGTTCCGACCTCGCCCCTAGACGACGCTCACTCGAGCGCTCAAACTTTTCCGAGAGGCTGGCGCGTCCATCCTCGCAAAGCGTGGCAAGAGACTCTAGGTACGGAGAACTGATCGTCTGGACGGGGCGCCCCGTGCGCCTGGAGACTTCCCCGTTCCTGCGCGCCGCCGCCTGGATGATGTTCGTCGTCGCGCTGGTGTCCGTGTGCTTCGCGGTGGTCCTGGCGCGTGCCCTCGGCACCTCGGCCGTCCCCACGCTGCTGTTCGGGGCGTGGGCGGTGACGCTGGGTCTGGCGTTCTTGCACGGGCCGCGCATCTGGCTCGCGCAGGTGTCCTACGAAGTGACCGATCACCACGTGGTGTTCAAGCGCGGCCCCTTTCGCCGCAGCATCGAGCGCAGTGCCATCAGCTTCGCCCGCATCCACTGGTTCGGCCCGGGCGTGGGAGACGTGGAGCTCGTGCGAGCCGTGCCGACCGGCGCGCTACGCCGGCGTCTGATGCTGCGTTTGCACGGGCTCCGCGCGCCCGATCGCGTCGCGGCGATCATCGCGGGCAGCGAGGACGTGGCGCTGCCCGGGCGGGAGGACCGCCCACTCACTCAGCGGCTCCAGCTCGGCGAGCGCGTGCTCTGGGCAGCCCACCCACGACCGACTTGGCGTTCGTACTTGCCCCAGCGCCAGCGCGACTGGGGCACGATGCTGATGTCGCTCTTCCTCTTGGCCGTGGGTGTGCGCATGGTGGCGACCAGCGTCCCCACGCTGAAGAAGCTCGTGGCGCTCGGCATGGGGACGCGCGGCATCGCGTTCGAAGCGTTGGTGACGGGGCTGGGCCTCGCCACCATCACGGTCCTCGCGACCTCGGCGGCGCTGTTCTATCTGGCGGTGATTCGGCCCGGCCGCTTGGCCCACGCGACACGCTACCTGGTCACCAATCGGCGCGTGCTGATCCAGCGTGGCAACGAGGAGCTGCACCTCGACCGCAAGAAGATCGTGGACGTGATCGATGCGCCGGCCGGCGACGGCCTCCGAGACGTGTTCTTGGTGCTCGACGGGCCGCGCGCGCGGGCGCTCGCTGCGAGTGGAGCGTTTCGCGAAGACGAAGCGATGCCGGGCCTCCGCCCAGTGCTCGAGCGCGTGGACGACGTGGAAGGGCTGAGCCGAGCGCTCAGCGCTCCTGCCGACTCGCTGCCGCGCGCCGCTTGATTTCGGGAGTGAGGCGCTTCAAGCGTTCGAGCACCGTGCGCTGGTGGCGCTTGGCGTTCGGCACCCAGCGGTGTCGGTCGGCGCTGGCGGGCTCGAGGTACTTCTGCCACTCCTCCGCGGCTTCCAAGAGGGCGATGGCCAGCGATTCGGGCTTGGCGTCACGCCGAGCGGCGGACATGGCGCTCAGCGCCTTGTAGTAGTGGATGTCGTACGGCGGCACGAAGAAGACGCTGGGCAGATCGAGGGCGGAACCGATGCCTGGGATCTGGATTGCGCGGGCGACGGCCATGGCCTCGAGGCCGCGCGGAAGGTCTCCGTTGCGCTCGTACGCGATGCCGAGTCCATACTGGGAGAGCGCCACGAGATCGGGCCGATCCGCCAGCGCAATGGACTTTCGGTAGTCGCGGATGGCGGCCTCGAGATCCCCCAGCACCATGCTGGACTCCCCGCGATTGGCGTAGATGTTGGCGCGGAAACCCGGCTCCCACACCGATTCCAGGGCGCGCGAGTAGGCGTGATGCTCGCGCTTGGGATCGCTCACCTTCGCGGCGCCGATGGCCAAATTGAACCACGCGCGCCCTGCGAGGGGCGACTCGGGATCCCGAGCGAGCGCGCGTTCGAGCACGTTCTTGGCGTCCTCGTCACGACCAAGGAGCGGGTCGGAGAGCAGATCGCCCGCGAGGAACAAGAGTCGAGCGTCGCGAGAGTCTTTCCCGCTGCCGAGCTCCACCACGGCCAGCGCAGCCCGCATCAGCCGCTCGGGAAATGCGGGGTCGAAGGCCATGGACTCGTCTTCGCGCGACAGCATGCGCTCGACCCCCACCAACGTCTCGTAGTCACGCCGAGACTTCGGGTCCCTCGCGCTGTCCCAGATCGACGGCTGAGCGGAGACCGGACTCGCGAAGCTGAAGGAGCAGGCGCAGGCGAGCGCCCAGGACATGGGGCTCGCGCCCCGGCTCATCGCGGAGCTCTCACCGGTCGCCGGACCGTCGAGCCCAGCGAGTCGAGCTTCTTCTTGCCGTGGGCATTCCAGGGCGCGTTCTGGCCCACGTCGGACTTGAGGAAGGCGCGCCATTCGGCCCGCGCCACCTCGAGCTCACCGCGCTCGGCGAGCATGGCCGCGATGGCCGAGAGCTCGCCGTCGGGCAAGCCGAGATCACGGTCTTTGCGCCGCGCGAGTCGAAGCACGCTGGCGGCGCTCTTCACCTCACCGGCGACGCCCCGCGCTTCTTCGCCGCGCCCCTGGCGATCGAGCGTGAGCGCCGTAGCACCGAGCACCACGTCCGAGAGCCCGGGCACGCCGCGGATCCGCCGCGCTTCCGCCAAGTAACCGAGGGCCTCATCGAGGGCGCTCGCGTCCCGGCGCATCACCGTCATCGCAGCCTCGACGTAGACGCGCTGCCGCTGGCGAGCGTCGGCGAGCAGGCTCGCCCGCGGCACCAATGCGCGGTAGGTGGCGACGGCTTCGTCTTGCTCTCCGCTCTCGGCCGCGGACAACGCCATGTCGTGGAGCGTGGCTGGCTCTTCCAGGCTACGGCGATCTTTGCTGCGCGCCTTCTGGAACAGCGGCCACGCTTCCTTCGCGCGGCCATCCCGCACGAGCGCGCGCGCTTCGAGCACCCAGGCCGCGGCGTGCCCCGGCACGAGCTCGGCGGCGCGGCGAGCCGCGCTGGCCGAGCGCGACGGCGTCCGGAGGAGATCGGAATAGCCGCGTGCCAGCGTGCGACAGAACTCCCGGAGGCGCGGGCTCCGGGCTCGCGCCCACGCGTCGCTCTCGCCACCCGAATCCATCGTGCACTCCGCCGGGCGCGGGCTCGCCGCACGCGCCGCCGTCATGTCCGCTCCGAGCACGCGAGCGTCCGGCACCGGCGGCACCATCTGCGCGCGGGCGCCCGCCGAGAGGGCCACGCACGCGAGGAAGACCGGGAGCGAGCGGAGTCTCGTGCCACCGGCCTCGAGCTGCGCCGCAGCTCGCATGATCCGAACGCGAATCATGCTCCGAGGTATAGAGCATCCGCGCGACTCCGACCAGCCGCTCGCACGGGCGAGTGCCGCCGAAATCAGCCGAACGGGCTTTCCAACACGATGGTCTCCGCACGCCGCGGACCGACGCTGACCAGATAGAGCGGTACGCGGATCCGTTCCTCCAAGAACCGCACGTATTCGCGAGCTGCTCGGGGCAGCTCTTCCAGCGAGCGAGCCGCCGAGAGCGTCTCCTTCCATCCGGGGAGCGTTTCGTAGACCGGCGACACACTTCCCGGTTCGTCCAGAAGGTCGATGGGCAAATCGTCGGTGCGACCGTCGGGCGTGTCGTAGGCCACGCAAACCGAGAGCGAGTCGAGCCCCGTCAGCACGTCGAGCTTCGTCAACGCGAGACCGTCCAGCCCATTCACACGCGCCGCGTACCGCAGCGCTGGCAAGTCGAGCCAGCCCGTCCGACGGGGTCGTCCGGTGACCGAGCCGAACTCGACCCCGACGTTGCGCAGGTGAACGCCAGCGGCGTCGTCGAGCTCCGTGGGGAATGGCCCCGCCCCCACTCGCGTGGCGTACGCCTTGGTGATCCCGATGACCGTGTCGATGCGGCTCGGGCCGATGCCCACACCCGTGGTGGCGCCGCCGGCCACCGCCGAGCTCGACGTCACGAACGGGTAGGTCCCGTGGTCGACGTCCAGCAGCGTTCCCTGCGCGCCCTCCAGCATGACGTTTTTTCCGGCGCGCAGAGCGTCATCCACCACGCGCGACGCGTTGCCGAGCAAGGGCAAGATGCGCTCGCGGGCCGGCTCGAGCTCGGCGAGAACTTGCTGCGCGTCGGGCACCTCGCCGCCGAGCGCCCCGAGGGTGGGGCGCCACGCGGCGATGGCAGCGATCGCGCGCTGCTCGAGCCGCTTCGGGTCGCGCAGATCCCCAGCGCGTACGCCGGTGCGCCGCGCCTTGTCTTCGTAAGCCGGACCGATGCCTTTCTTGGTCGTCCCGATGGCGTGTCGATCGCCGAGGGCCGCTTCGCGAAGGGTGTCGATCTGGACGTGATACGGCAAAATCAGGTGCGCGCGATCGCTGACCACGACGCGACTGGCGACGTCGCGGTGTCCGCGCGCGACGAGCTGGTCGATCTCGTCGAGCAAGACGCGGGGGTCCACCACCATGCCCTGCCCGAGCACCGAGGTCGTGCTGGGGCGGAGGACGCCGCTCGGCAGGAGCCGCACGACGATCTTCTCGTCGCCGACCACCAACGTGTGACCGGCGTTGGGGCCGCCCGCATACCGCACCACGACGTCGGCCGACTCGGTGTAGTAGTCGACGATCTTGCCTTTGCCCTCGTCGCCCCACTGGGCTCCGACAATCACTACTGCGGTCATTCGCTCATCTTCCTTCCGCGTCCGGCGAAAAGCTGGAGAGATCGGCGATTTCCTGCGCCAGGGCAGCGCCCTCGAGCCCGGGGAGCTCGCGGCGCTCGGTGCCCGTCCCGGCGACCAGACTCGCGCCCTCGGAGCCGACCTCGACGACGTGGCTGAAGCGCCATGCGCGGGCGTGGGCCCAGGCGTCGGCCGGCGCCAGGACGGCGGTCACGCCGCGGGCGCGCAAGAGCGGCACGAGCTCTGGGCCGCGCGCACCGCTGACGAGCAGGCGGAAGCTCGGCGCATCACCCCGGTCTGCGAGCGCCCACAACATGTGATCGAGGGCCACCGCGAAGCCAGCGGCGGGCCGCGGCGCACCGAACTGTTCGAGCAGACGGTCGTAGCGGCCGCCGCTGCCGATGGCCGCGCCCGGTCCGAACGCCAGGATCTGGAACGTGACCCCGGTGTAGTAACCGAGGTCACGCACCTCGGCGAGGTCGACGCTCAGGCGCGGGGCGAGCCCACGTTCTTCGGCGAAGCGAAAGGCCGCCAGGAGCTCGCGGAAAGCGGCCTCGGCGGGGGTTCGTCGTAGGAGCTTCTCGCCGAGCGGCCACACCTCTGCTCCGCCGCACAGGTCGAGCAGCTGGACGAGGACCCGGCGCAGATCGAGGTCGAGCCCCACCTTCGCCACCCGTCGCTCGAGCTCGCGTTGATCTTTGGACGCGAGCGCTTCCACGAGCGGCGCTCGTTCGTCGACCGGGACCAGGTCGAGGAGCGCGCCGGCGATGCGCGCATGCCCCAGATCCAGCACGAAGTCCTCGAGCCCCGCCTGCTTCATGGCGTCGGTCGCGACCGTGAGCACTTCGGCGTCACCGTCGGGCGCACCGCTCCCGATGAGCTCGATGCCCACCTGCGGGATCTGGCGGTGTCGCCTAGCGCGCTCGCGCCGCAGACGCACGACCGAGCCTTCGTAGGCGAGCCGAGCGGGTAGCGGAGCGTCCGCTAGCCGGGTGGCGACGAGTCGGGCGATCTGCGGAGTCATGTCGGGGCGGAGCGCCACCACCTCGCCGGACTCCGGCTCGACGAAACGCAACACCTCCCGAGGGTCCAGCGCTCCGAGACCCCGCTCGAGCACCGCCGCGTATTCGAACACGGGCACCGTCACCCGCTCGTAGCCAGCGAGCTCGAAGCTCCGCGAGAGCCGGCGTCCGAGACGCGTGAGCGCGCGGCTCTCTTCGGGCAAGAGGTCCCGCATGCCCGCGGGCAGCGGGTGTGCGAGCACGGAACCGAGCAAGGAATCTTCCGCGAACATCTCCGAACCGGCCCGGACCCGGGCGGCCGAGTCTACCCCATGCTCTGGTCGATGCTCGGGAAACGGGAGGGTCGTGCTCCTCGGCCACTCGAGGCTTCGGATGTGCCGACTTTTGCGCTACGAAACCCGCATGAGCGAATCCGCCCCCGCGAGTCCCCCCATCGACGTGCGCGAGCGCGGTGCACCCAAAGACGGTGCCCCCGTGTTCCTCGAGCGCCGCCTGTTCATGCAGCTCTTGGCCTTCGAGTGCGGGCCGACCCTGCCCACCGTTCGCGCCATCGAGCGCATCGGCAAGAAGCTAGAGAGCGCGCGGATGCCGGCCGTCATCTACGAGGACGTGAACCACCCCTTCGGCCTCGCCGTGCTCGGCTTCTCGGAGGATCCCGGCGACTTCGTCAGCAAGCTTCGCCCGACCTTCTCCGACGAGGAGCTCGTGGGGCTCCGCTTCCGACCGGAGCTCACCATGCTCGGGCGCACGTACTCGACGGGCTACGAGCAGAACCTCGAATACTGGCTGCTCGAGCGTCCGCGCCAAACCGTGCTGAACCCAGCTTGGAATTGGGCGGTTTGGTATCCGCTCCGCCGCAAGGGTGAGTTCGAGCGCCTCGACCCCAAGGAGCGAGGCGGCATCCTGCGCGAACACGGCAACATCGGGAAGGCGTACGGCGACCAAGACCTCGCCCATGACGTGCGCCTCGCGTGCCACGGTCTCGACGAGAACGACAACGAGTTCGTCTTGGGGCTCTTGGGCAAGGAGCTCCATCCGCTGTCCCACGTCGTCCAATCCATGCGCCGCACCCGGCAGACGTCGGAGTTCATGGAAAAGATGGGCCCGTTCTTCGTCGGCCACGCCGTCTTCCGTTGCGCCGGCTGACGGCCGAGTGACTCGTGCTCATCGTCTTCGATCTCGACGGCACGTTGGTCGACTCGCGCCTCGACATCGCGGCTGCCACCAACCACGCCCTGGTCGCGAGCGGCAGAAGCCCGCTCTCGGTCCGTACCATCTCGGGCTTCGTAGGCGACGGCGCGCGGAGTCTACTGGCGCGGGCGAGCGGGCTCTCCGAGGACGCGACCGAGCTCGACGGGCTCTTGGCGAGCTTCTCGAGCTACTACACCGCGCACGCCACGGTGCACACCCGACCCCTGCCCCACGCGCTCGCACTGCTCGACGTGCTCGGCCGCGAGCTTCCCCTCGCGCTCTGCACCAACAAGCCGCGCGCGAGTACGCTGCGCGTACTCTCCGGCCTCGGCATCGAAGGTGCGTTCGCCATGGTGTCGGCGGGCGGCGACCAGCCCGAGCGGAAACCTCACGCGGCGCCCCTACTCCGCCTCACGCAGCGCCTCGGCGTCGCGCCGACCCACACGCTGCTCGTCGGTGACGGCCCGCAAGACGTCGCCACTGCGCGGAGCGCCGGCGCGACGAGCGTCGCGGTGCTCGGAGGCTTCACCTCCGAGGCGACGCTCCGCGCGGAGCGTCCAGACCATCTCATCGGATCGCTCGCCGAGCTGCCCCCGCTGCTCTACCGTCTGCGACTCGACGCGGTCAGGCCACGAGCAGGTGATAGGCGGCGCTGAGCTCCGCGAAGCGCTGGAGCAGCGACGCGCGTTCGCTGGGACTCGCGCCGGGGTGTCGGTCCGGATGCAGGGTCGATGCGAGCTTGCGGAAAGCGCGCTGCACCGAGTCGCGGGAGGCTGCGGCGTCCAGCCCGAGGACCGCCAGTGCTCGCACGCGGGCCCGGTCGTTGGGGCGCGGAGCCGCGGCCGGCGCCGGCGCGGCCGCTCGCCGCCCGCGCGGACGGCCGTGCAAGAACTCCCTGGGCGACAGCGGAATCTGCGGGTTCCGATCGGCGCGCGGCACGTGGAATCGCAGCTCGGCGTCTTCGAGCTGGAACAGGGCGTCGAGTCGGAGTCGAAGCTGGCGGCGGAGCGCCGCACCGACCGCCTGGAACGTGAGCTTCTGGTCCTCGACCAGGATCTCCCCGCTCCGCCGCGTCGGTGCGCGGGTCAACTCGCGCGTCAAGCGCCGCAACGCATCGTCCCCGACGAATCCCTGCTGCTTCAGGATCTCGCCGAGGCGCGCCACCGGGAACTTCGTCTCCACTTCCGACACGAGCCCGGCTTCGAAATGGACTCGATGCGAGCGTCCGCGCGTCATGCCTTCCACTTCGACGAGCTCGAGCACGCCCGTCGCACGCTCGCGGTGCAGGCGACCGAGGAGGTCGCCGAGAGTGGTGCCGCGCAATCGGCCAGGTAGCCGCACGCTTTCGAACTATCGCGGCGGGCTCGCAACGGGCAAGAACTCGGGGCCCACGCTCTCGCCGACGCTCTCCGCGGCCGCACCGAGCGGCCCTTTCGAATCCAGGTCGCGCACTCGCTTGGCCTCGCGCAACGCTTCGGCCTCTTCGCCCGACGCCCACAGACAGCGTGCCAAACCGAGCCGCGCGTTGCCTTCGATCCCGAGGTGAGCGGCTGGGTGAATGCGCCCGGGCGCGCTCCGCACCACCGCGAGAGCCGCCTCCAGATCCCGGCGAGCGCCGGGTGCGCGTCCGAGCGCCCGCGGCAGCGCGAGCCCCAAGAGACCCCGCCGGAGGAACGCGAGTGCCGACGCCAGCGGGTCGGCGTCCGCGCCGGGATCGCAACGAAACAGCGAGAAAAGCGCGGGAACCACCGCCTCGAGGATCTCGCCGCCTCCAGCCGCGAGCGCATGCCGTAGGGCTCGTTCCGCCCGCAGGACCTCGCCCAGAGGGAAGCCCACGCTGCTCTCCGCGAGTTCGGGGGGTTGGGCGGCGAGCTCTCGCTCCGAGCTCGCGTGGAGCACGAGCAGGCGCGCCCGCGGGCGCAAGAGCGCCGTCACGCTGGCCGGCAGTCGCACGAGCTCCGCCCGCGAGCCGAGCGCGAACGAGAACCACACGAGGTCGTTCGCCGCCGCCGGATCGCCTTTTTTCGCCCGGGCGAGCAGCGCTGCGCGGTGGGCGTCGACTCCGAGGCTGCGCGCGAGCTCGACGCCGAGCGGAAGCGCACGCCCCGATTCGATGCGTTCGCTGGCGCCGCCGATGGCCTGGAGCAGATCGGCGACCATGTGCCGCAGCATCAGGTCGCGATAGGACGTCAAGAACCGAGCCACGGCGCCGCGTCCGGCTCGAAGCGCCTGCACGGCCTCTCCCATGTCACCGTGCTCGATCACCCAGTCGAAGAACACCCGCGCTTCCGCTTCCACGAGACGTTGGACGAACGGAGCGCTCGCCCCGAGATCTCCCAGGGTCAGCTCCCGCGCCGAGCCCGAGAGCGCGAGAGCGTCGGCCACGGTGGACAGCACCCGCGACACCGACGGGTCGTCCGCGGCTTCGGCGAGCGCCACGAGCCCGAGCTCGTCGGCCACCCGGCGCACTTCTTCGTCCGCGAGAAAGGCCCGCGGAGGCGGCGTGCCGAGGTGCGGGTCGAGGCGCAGGACGTCCACCAAGGTCTCGAGATCCCGGGCACCCGGGTGTTCGAGGCCTGCGCGAAGAACGCTACGGATCACCGCGACTGGCAAGTACTTTTCTTCGCGCAGCCGGCGTATGAGGCGAAGCCGCTCGAGGTGGGACTCGTCGTAGAGCGCTTGGGTCTTTCCCGTGCGCTCGGGCGCCGGCAGCAGCCCTTCACGCAGGTAGTAGTGGATGGTCTCGCGCGGTACGCCTGCGAGCCGAGACAGCTCGGCCATCTTCATCGCGCGCCGGGTCATCAGCGCTTCGGCATCTCCAGAGCGCCGACGTCTACGCGGGTGGCGACCATCCGGCTGCGCGGACTGCAACGCTCCACTCCGCCCGACGGCGTTTGGCACGCCACGAACCGAACCTTGACGCCGAGCTCACCGCTTCCGGTTCGCGTGGCGGCCAGCGCGAGCGGCAGTCGGAGACGGCGCGCGCTGCCCCCGGCTGCGCTGCGAGGCCCCACCCGCGCTCGGAGCGGCCGAGCAAACTCGGGCGCGCGCTGGATGAGCACGTCTGCCCAGGCGAGTCGGCCGGCGGGGACCTCGATCTCGAGCTCGCAGAGCACCCGGCCTGGCATGGGTTCCCGGCGACAACTGAGGCGCGTGTCGGCGTCGGGCTCTGCCGCGCGCGCCGGCGCGCCGACGAGCGCGAGGCCGAGCCCGAGCAGGAGGCCCGTCCTCCACGGTCGCCTCGTACCTTCAGAATCCGGAGCCAAGTGCCCGTGCACGCGAGCAAAACCTCGCTTCAATCCCGCCTTTGGCGCCGGCTTCGGGCCCATGGCGTGATCCTATGCCCTCGCGGGCTCGCACCAAACAGCGAATTCGGGCTCGTCAGTCGGCGCTCGGAGGGCCGTAGAAATCCACGAGTTGGATGGGCGAACGGGAGACGCGCGCCGAGAGGCGGGAACGTTCGCCCTGCGGGTCGCCGCCGATTTGGAACACTGTGGGCGGATCCATCTCGATCTCGACCGCGTCCACCAGGTAGTCGAAGACGACCGCCGGGTCGTGGTACTCGCCCCGCCAAATCGCGGGGAAATTCCGCACGAAGCCCAGCGAACTGATGGTGGAAACTCGAAGCTGCATGCGATCGGGTCGCTCGTCTGCGAACGGGAACATGCGGAAGCCGAAGCCGTAGTACGGGATGGTCGCAAGCCCGACGATGCGCGCCGGTCCTTCGTAGATGGTCTCGCCGGTCGGGATGGGTTGCCCCATGAGCCCCGCCTTTGCGCCGATGCGAAACGCCTCGGCCCCGCGATTGATCACCCGGCAGTGGGGCACGGGGCGAACCACGTAGCTCGGAATCGAGCGCGTGACCGACGCTAGGGCGTAGCTCAAACCGCCTGCGGCGTAGCGACGCAGCATGGTCTTGCCGAGCATGGCCTTCACGTCGGCGTAATCGGTGAGCACCACCGCATCGACCCCGAAACCAGCGAAGGGCGCCAGATACCCCTCCACGTCGACCAGACGCATGGACCGGCTTCCTGCGTCCTCGCGCAGGCGCTGGATGTCCACAGCGAGTCCTCGGCCTTTCGCGCGGCTCGCCCCGGCCACCCATGCCAACGCGTTTCCGGTGCCCAGCTTGAGCAGTCCGAAGCGCGGAACGGGTCGGCCTTGGCGCTCCGCTTCGCGAACGACTTCGGTAACCATGACGGTGAACGTGCCGTCTCCGCCACCGGTGAGCACGGTGCCGTAGCCGCGGTTCACGAGCGTGCGCGCGATGTCCTCGGCGTCTTCCAGTTTTCGCGAGACGAAGAGATCACCGCCGAGCAGGATCTGGTCCAAGGTCGAAATGACCTCGTCGGTGACGCTCTTGGCGTTGCCGTTCACCACCACGGCGATCCGTTCGCGAGGCAGTGGCGCCGCGTCTTTTCCGGGAGCGTCGGGTTCCGTCGTCATCGTGGCCAGCCGGGCGCGATCGAACAAAACCGGGCCGCGCGCGCCGGGCGGAAGCTAGCACGGGCACCCGGAACCCAGCGCAGCGCGCATGGACCGCGGAAACTGTAAGGGAATTTGGCTACTGGCCGGGGCATGGACTAGGCTCCGAAGCGCCAGGATCGGGGTCCCGGTTCGTGCGGCACCCCGAAGCACCCGGACCGACCCGGTTCTCTGGGGAGCGACGATGGGGAAGACAGAGAAGAGCAAGGCGAAGTCGGCGGCAAACAGCAAGGCGGGCAAGGCGAGCAAGGCCGACGCCAAAGCTGAAGCTGCGGCAGCCGACGGACGACGGAGTGGCCTCCGGGGCGCAGCGCCGTGGGCAGCTCGGCACGCCGCGAAGCACGCAGCCGAAGCGCGAGCGCGCAACGCCTCCCCTCCGCCACCTGGCAGTGCGCGTGCGACGCTGCGAGTTCCGGAGCGGGCCGAACAGATCAAGGCCAAAGTCGCAGAGCTCCACAACGCGATGGTCAAGATCCGCGCGCTGCGCAAGCAGGCGGGCGACAAGTTCTACGAGCTCGGCCAAGTGTTGGGCATGATCAAAGAGGGCCAGCTCTACGAAGCCAAGGGCTACACATCGTTCGAGGCGTTCGTGGAGCGCGAGATCGACCTCGGCAAGACGACTTCGCTCCGCATCGAGCGTATCCCTCGGCTGTTCCATGAAGCCGCCGCCCGTGAGCTCGGACTCGAAGCCGTGCTCGCTGCGATGGAGGCCATCGACGCCGTCTTGACCGGACAGAAGAAGCCCGCCGCCCGCTCCCAGCCCTCGAATCCGCTCCCCTTGAAGCCGCCCACCGGCCGGAAGTGAGCTCTCTCGGGCAGCGTGCGGCAGGCGCGGCCCCGAGCCCCCCATGCGATTCGTCGACGAATGCAAGCTGAGGGTGGAGGCCGGCAAAGGCGGCCGCGGTGCGGTCGCGTTCCGCCGCGAGAAGTTCGTTCCGTTCGGCGGCCCCGCCGGTGGAGATGGCGGTCGAGGGGGCGACGTGGTTCTCGTGGCGGACTCGGGCCTGGGCACACTCTACGACCTCACGCACCTCAGGGTCGTCCGCGCCGAACGCGGTGAAGACGGCGGCGGCAAGGACATGTACGGAAAATCCGGGCGCGACTCTCGGATCTCGGTGCCGCTCGGGACCATCGTCACCGACGAGGGCAGCGGCGAGCGGATCGCCGAGCTGACCCGTGCCGGTGAGGAGTTCGTCGCCGCCAAAGGCGGGCGCGGCGGTCGCGGCAACAAGCACTTCGCGACCAGCGTGGAGCGCGCACCCCGACGCGCGGAACCCGGAGAGCCAGGCGAACAACGGGATCTCAAGCTCGAGCTCAAGGTAATCGCGGACGTCGGCATCCTCGGCTACCCCAACGTCGGCAAGAGCACGCTGATCAGCAGCGTGAGCCGGGCGCGGCCGAAGATCGCCGACTACCCCTTCACTACGCTCGTGCCGCATCTCGGAGTGGCGGCCGTGGGCGACCACAAGGGCGGTCTCGGGAAGAGCTTCGTCTTGGCGGACATCCCCGGGCTCATCCCGGGCGCGAGCCAAGGCGCCGGCCTGGGCATCCGCTTCTTGAAACACGTGGAACGGACGCGACTGTTCTTGCACCTCGTCACGCTCAGCGACGAACCCGGCCGCTCGCCGGTGCATGACTACCACGTCATCCGCAGCGAGCTCGGGAGCTTCAACTCCGAGATGTTGAGCAGACCGGAAGTCGTCGCCATGACCAAAGCGGACCTGCCCGAAGTGCGCGCGGCCTACCCAGACGTGAAGGCCGAATTCGCCAAGCTCGGCATCGAGCTCCGCCTGGTGAGCGCGGCCACCCACGAGGGCACCGAAGACCTCATGCGCGAGCTCCTGGAACGGCTCCTGTTGTGAACGCCAGGACTCAAGAGCTGTCGAAAAGTCGACAGCTCTTTCAGTTTGTCAGTCGGGGAGGCACGCGCCTCCCGCCCCAACTGGTGAATTCGTTGGGGGGCCCCACCCTACGCGGTCCGGCTTCGCCGGCGCGCGCACTCAATTTTTCGACACACCTTCAGTTCCCGGAGCGGCCGACCGCTGAGCCGCCTCGGCGACGGCAAGATGGCGGGGCCGGACCTTCGGGCGAAGCGGTCCTGCGCGGCGAGGCTCAGGCGTGCGACCCCGTAGTATCCGCCCGCACGGGGCGTGAGCGCGCTGGCCACGCCTGCCGGATGCCACCCGGCGCCGGCGGTTCCGCCGCCACCCGGACCGCCACCCCGTCGACGCCGATGCAATCTTGCCCGCAGTTCGAAGCGAGACAGGTGAACGCCTGGAACGCCTTGATGGCGCTCTGGAACTTGCCTTGGAAACAGGACAATACGCACTGCAAGTTGAGGCCACCGCAACTCGTCACGGCACACACGACCCCATTCGCGCAGCCCGGATCGTTGTAGCAGGCGTTCACTTGGTTCTTGCAGCTCTTCTCCGCACAGCTCACGCAGTCGAAGATGGATCCGCTGTCAGGGAACGGAAACGTCGAAGAAGTTCCACCGTCATTGATGGTACCACCGACGCCGCCCGTCGCACCGACACCGCCCGTCGCACCGACGCCGCCCGTCGCACCGACGCCGCCCGTCGCACCGACGCCGCCCGTCGCACCGACGCCGCCGTCCGCACCGACGCCACCCGTCGCACCGACGCCGCCGGTCGCACCGGCATCACCGGTCGCACCGACGCCACCCGTCGCACCCCCGTGCCGCCACTTGCGCCCGTGCCTCCCATCGCGCCGAAGCCTCCGCTCCCCGCGAAGCCCGCAACGCCACCGAAGCCCGCCGCGCCCGCGACGCCACCCGACGCACCGAACCCACCGATGGCCCCCTCGCCACCCGTCCCACCGATCCCCCACACCCGTCCCACCGGTCCCACCTTGGATCGTGCCGGCAGTACCGCCGAAGGCCGCACCGCCGCCGATGCCCGGCAACCCGAACTCGTCTTCAGGCTCGGAGCGGCCGCACGCGACGAACGGCAGCGAACACAAGATCACGACGGACACGACAGCACGCTTGCGCATGAGAAGCCTCGTCCCGCGAGGGTAGCACGAGTCCGGCTGATTCTCACTCCGCGAGCGGCTGCATGCGCCGCGAGCAAGCTCTATTCAGTCCGTGGACGAGCGCCAACGCCCCGCGACGCTTCCAAGCTCGAATGTTGATTCTCACTCCGTGGACGGCCGTCGGCGCCTCGCGGCTGTTCCTCGCTTCGAAACAGCCGGCGCCGGTCCCGGCCGGGTTCTCACTCGGGTCTCAGTGGCGGATAGATGGGATGAGGCGGGCCCCGAGCCCGTCACGTCCATGCCGAAACGAACTCGCCGAGAAAGTAGCGGCCGACCTCGCCGACGGGTTTCCCCTGTCAGCACCCACGTGCTCAGGGCACAACCGAACGGGGGCCAGAAGGAAGGTCAGCCATGCGGAAAGTAGCACTGGACCTTGGTGCGCGGAAAACCACGTTCTGCGAGGTCGAGGGCGAGCAGGTACTCCAACGGGGCGCGGTGACCGAGCTCGGGACGCTGTCATCGCTGCTGGGCCCGAGCCAACCGCCAGCGGTGGTCGCGATCGAAGCTTGCCGCGAAGCCTGGTACGTCCACGACTTGCTCACCCGGTGGGGCAACCAAGTCGTGCTGGTCGACACGACGCGGAGCAAGCAGCTAGGCATCGGCCGCCACGGTCGCAAGACGGACCGAATCGACGCAGAAGTCCTGGCGCTCGCTCTGGAGCGCGGGGGCATACCGATGGCCCACGTGCTGTCGCCGCAGCGGCGAGAGCTCCGGCGCTGGCTCAACGTGCGGCGCGCGCTCGTCGAGTCCCGGGCGCAGATGGTGACCACTGCGCGCGGGCTGGCGCGAGAGCACGGAACGAAGCTGCCCAGGTGCACGGCCGAACACTTTGCGAGCACCGTGACCAAGCAACGCCTCGACCTCGAGCTCGGTTCGATACTCCTGCCCTTGCTCACGCTCCTCAACGGAATCACCGCAGAGCTGAAGACGGTCGAAGCGAAGCTCCTCGAACTTTGCGCGACGGAGCCTGTTGTCGAGTTGCTCGCCACCACACCCGGCGTCGGTCTCATCGTCGCGGCTAGCTTCGTCAGCGTGATCGACGATGCGAAGCGCTTCCGCACCGCTCACCAAGTCGAGTCGTACTTGGGGTTGGTGCCCAGCGAGGACAGCTCGGGAGGGAAGCGGCGCATCGGCAATACCAAAAGAAAGGGCAACAAAGTACTTGCGCCTGCTCATTGCGAGCCACGCGTCGTTGCCGTAAAAACTCGGGCTCGGAGCGACCCGCTGCGGCTCTGGGTTCATGAGGTCGCCCAGCGACGCGGCAGGCGCGTGGCGGTGATCGCGTTGGCGCGCAGGTTGGTCGGCATTCTGTGGGCGATGTGGCGCGGCGGCACCGTCTACGACCCTGAGCACCTGGCCCGCGCCAGCGACCGTGGCGCCCACCACCGTGCCGCACGATCGGCCGAGCTTCGCGCCAAGGCCCTCGCGGCGGCCGCCAGAAACTCTCGAAGAAGGCTCCAGCAAAACGCGGGAGGTGACTCCCGTCGCGTAACTCGCGCGTCTCAATCCGCGCCGCGAAAGTGACTGTGAGAGCGGCCAGATCGATTTGGTGGATGAACGCGAAGATCGCGATGGTGCGGCGCCACGGCGTCGAAACCCGTCGGATAGAGTGCGTCGCCACTCCTTTTCGAAGCCCCATCTGCGGGCGAGCTCACCTAAAGCAAGGGCCCATCAAGCCCGAGGCTCGAACACCGCGAATAGTCGATCGAAGCCAGCTCGTAATCCGTCGCAGCAAGCAGCGCCTCACCTCAACAGCGGGCCCCAGCTCGCACCGGACAGCTCCATGCCCAGGTCTCGTACCGCCACCACAAGCACCCGATGTGCCCGAAGAGAACGGCAAAAATCCCTTTCATTCAGTTGACGTCAGGCCCGCCTCATAGTCGTGATCTGATCGTGCCAAGACTGTGAATGTGTTTCCAGGCTCGGCCCATGGCCGAGCCGCGCTCGCCCACGCCCAAGCGCTCGCCCCCGCGCAAGCTCACGCCCCCGCGCAAGCTCCCGCCCCCGCGCACCCCCCCGCCAAACCGAACCTCAGGCGGCGCCCGCGTCGAACCCGTCGAACTCGTCGAAGTCGTATTCCTCCGGCGCGAGATCGTCGAAGCGCGTGAACTCGGAAGTGAACTTCACCTTGATCGCGCCCGTCGGCCCGTTTCTCTGCTTGGCGACGATGATCTCCGCGATGCCGCGATCCGGACTGTCCTTGTAATAGTACTCGTCGCGGTAGATGAAGAAGATGGTGTCGGCGTCTTGTTCGATGGCGCCTGACTCGCGCAAATCGCTGAGCTGCGGCCGCTTGTCCTTGGTGGTGCGCGTCTCGACCGAACGGTTCAGCTGAGACAACGCCATGACGGGCACCCCCATCTCCTTGGCGAGCTGTTTGAGCCCGCGGGAAAGCTCGCTGATCTCTTGCTCGCGACTTTGAGCGTCGCGGCGCCCCTGCATGAGCTGCAAGTAGTCGATGCACACGAGCCCGAGCTTGCTCGCGCCGCCCGGCGCGTCGCCGCGCTTCAGGTCGGCCTGGAGTCGGCGGATCTTCGCTCGAAGGTCGAGGAGCGTCAGCCCCGGTGTGTCGTCGAGCCAGATCGGCAGCCGGCCGAGGCGCGCAGCTGCATCGGTGAGCTTGTTCCAATCCTCGCGGCGCATCTCACCGCTTCGGATACGCGACACGTCGACCCGCGCCTCGACCGCGAGCAAACGCGACGCGAGCTGCTCGCGCGGCATCTCGAGTGAGAAGAACGCGACGCCGTCACCCGGCTCCTCGATTTCGCCTTCGTGATACGGGTCCGAGGTGTCGTCGACCGCGCGCTTGCGCGGGGTGGCGACGTTCACCGCCATGTTCAAGACGAGCGACGTCTTTCCCATGCCGGGGCGACCTGCCACGATGTAGAGGTCACCCGAGTGGAGACCGGCGATCTTTCGGTCGAGCTGCCGGAACCCGGTCGGAGTCCCGGTGATGCCGCCGCCGCGGCGCGCCGCCTCGGCCAGGATCTGGAAGGCGCCGTGGATGGCGTCCTTCACCGACACGATGCTCGACCCTTCGGGGATGCGCGCGATGTCGAAGACCGCCTGCTCGGCTTGATCGATGAACGACTGCACGTCGTCGCTGGATGCGTAGCCTTCTGCCGCGAATCGTTGGCACGTCGCTATCAGTTGGCGCATGCGCCATTTCTCGCGAATCAGTTTGGCGTGAGCCTCGACGTGGGCGACCGCAGGCGTGGCGTCCGAGAGCTGCGCCAGGTACTCCATGCCGCCGACCTGGGCGATGCGGTCACGGTCCCGAAGCCAGGACGCGACAGTCACGAGATCGACGGGCTTGCTCTGGGCGTGGAGCTCGAGCACTCCTTCGAAGATGCGCCGATGGGCGTCGGCGTAGAAATGCTCCGGTACGAGCACCTCTTGCACGCGGTCGAAGGCCTCGGCAGTGAGCAGCACCGCCGAGAGGACGGCGGCCTCGGCGTCGAGGTCGTGGGGCGGCACGCGCCCACCCGCGGGCACGAGCTCGGCCGCCAGGTCTCGGTTGCGCTGTCGGTCCTGCATCCCGCTCACTCCTTCAGGCCCCGGGGCCGCGACCCCCGGACTGCTGGCCGAGCTTCGGGCACCTTCGCTCCCCCATAGCAGCCCGAAGCCACCGAGCTCGGTCAGACAATGCCCACCTCAGCTTCTTCATAGCCGTTCCACCGGTTTTCCCCAGGTCGCCAAATGCACGACACCCCGGCGCACGGGGAGTGGCCGGGGTGTCCTTCGGGCTTCTACGGGAAGCCCACCTTCGATTCAAGCTTGCAACGCGTGAAGGCGTTGCGAGCGGTTGCTCAGCTTTCCTTCACCACTTCCACCTTGAGCTCCACGCTCACCTGCGGATGCAGCTTCAGCGCGACCGCGTGCAGACCGAGCGTCTTGATGGGCTCTGCCAGCGCGAGCTTCTTCCGGTCGATCTCCACGCCCGCCTTGGCGAACGCTTCTTCGATGTCACGCGTCGTGACCGACCCGTACATCTTGTTCTCGTCGCCAACGGCGCGCGCGATTTTCACGCTGACCGCGCCGATCTTCTTGGCTGCTTCTTCCGCGAGGCCCAGCTCCTTCTTGGCGCGGGCTGCCGCCGCCTTCTTCAGGTCGTCCACGCGGGCCAGATTCGATGCCGTCGCCGGCACGGCGAGACCGCGGGGGATCAGGAAGTTTCGCGCGAAGCCGGGCCGCACGCGAACCACGTCCCCGCTCGAGCCGAGCGTCTCGACGTCGGCACTCAGTACCACCTTGATGGGAGTCGCCATGATGCTCGCCTTCCGTCAGTTGGAGGTGAACGGCAAGAGCGCGATGTTGCGCGCGCGCTTGACCGCGACCTGGATTTCGCGCTGGTGCTTCGCACACGCGCCCGAGATGCGTCGCGGCACGATCTTGCCACGCTCGGTCACGTAGTAGCGAAGCGCCTGCGGGTCCTTGTAGTCGATGACCAACGCCTCGTCGGAGCAGTACGTGCAGCCACGACGACGCTGGCGCCGGAACGCACCTGCCACCTCGCCACCGGGCGGCGGCGGTACCGAGCCCTTGTCCCTGCTGTTCATTTGTCGTCCTCCTCGTCGTCGCCTGCCACTGCGGCCAGCGCCTCGGCCTCTTCGTCGTAGCTGTCGTCACGCAGCGGCGGGGCGTCGGGGCTGTCGATGAGCCCGAGCTCCCGCTCGAGCGAATACTCCTCTTCGTCGGCGGCCGGTTCGATGGCTTCGAACTTCACCAGCTCTGGATCGATCGCAACCGCCGCGATGTCGCGATCGGTCGCCGTCTGCACCGTCTGATACTTGATGACGTCATCGAGCATCCGGAGGTTGCGCTCGAGCTCGCTGACGAGGGCGCCACCGCCCAGGTACTTCACGTACACGTAGACACCGCGGCGCTGCTTCGAGATGGGATAAGCGAGCGAGCGGCGGCCCCACGTGGCGACCTCGGTCAGCTTGCCTCCCTCACGGCCCACGACTTCTTCGACGCGGGTCGCGACCTTCTGCGCGGCCTCTTTCGCCACGTCCGGTCGCAGGATGTAGATGGTTTCGTATTCGCGGGCGCGATGGCCCGCGGTCTGGGTCTGGGTCATGTCACTCCTTTTGGACTTCGGCCCCCGTTCGAGTCGGGAGCAAGGAGCCCATCAACGCGGTTTCGGCTGATGGACCTGATTCATCGCCTCCGAGAGACCCCGCCTGGCGAGGAGCTCGATGGCGTCCAGGCAGCGGTCCAGCACCTCGTCGAGGGCTGCCCGTTCCTGGAAGGCGAACGCCTCTAGCACGAAATCCGCTACGTCACCGCGAAAATCGGGGGGCGGGCGCCCGATCCCCACCCGGAGGCGCACGTAGTCGGGCGTACCGAGGGCCGCGCTCACCGAGCGGAGCCCGCGGTGGCCCGCATCGCCGCCACCGCGCTTCAACCTTAGATCACCGAACGGCAGGTCGAGCTCATCGTGGACCACGAGAATGTCCTCTGGCTCGATTTTGTGGAACGCGGCGCAGGGCTGCACGCTCCGCCCCGACTCGTTCATGAAGGTCTCCGGACAGAGGGCGAGCCGACTTTCGCCGGCGAGGGAGAAGCTGGCGAGGCGTCCCGCAAAGCGGCTGCGCCAAGGGCCGCCGCCGTGCTTTTCCACGACGCGCTCCACGACCCGCACGCCGACGTTGTGGCGCGTGGACTCGTAGCGCGGGCCTGGGTTGCCCAGGCCGACGAGCAGGATCACTTCTTCTCGGGCTTGCCTTCGGCCTTGGCCGGGGCTGCGCCAGCGGCGGCGGGAGCCGCGCCAGCGGCTGCCGGGACGGCACCCGGCGCGGCCGCGGCAGCGACTTCCTCTTCCACCACCTTCTTCATGGTGACGACGGCCGCGATGGTCTGATCCTGCGGCAAGAGCACGGTCACGCCCGCGGGCAGCGCGAGCGCGCTGACCGGCAGCGACTCTTCGATGTCGAGCTCGGTGATGTCGTGCACCAGCTTGACGGGGATGTCCTTGGGCAGGCAGCGCACCGGCAGGCGCCGGAATACTTGTCGCTGCTCGCCGCCGGCGACGACGCCCTTGGGCTTGCCCGTGAGCTCGAGGGGGACCTCGACGTCGACCAGCGCGTCGAGCGCGATCTTCAGGAAGTCCGCGTGGAGCAACGAGCGCGTGACGGGGTGGTACTGGTAGTCGGTGAGCAGTACCGTCAGGCTCTGCTTTCCGTCGAGGTCGAGCTCGATGGGCGAGTTCCGACCGAGCGGCCGCGCCAGGACGCCGACCAGGTCTTTGGGCGAAACGGCGACGTGGAGCGCGGGCTCCCCCTTGCCGTAGGCAACGGCGGGGATTTGTCCGCTGTCTCGCAGGCGACGCGACTGGTTCTTTCCGTGCGAGGTGCGGTGGGTGGCTGAGACTTTGACGAGATCCATGACGCTATTCCTTGAAAGACCCGGCCGAGCTCACACGAAGAGCGAGCTGACGGAATCACTGTTGTGGATGCGGCGAATGGCTTCGCCGAGGAGTCGACCGATACTGAGCACCTTGATCTTCTCGCAAGAGCGAGCCTCTTCCGAAGGCGCGATGCTGTTGGTCACCACCACTTCGCGCAGGGCGGACTCCTGGATGCGCTGGATGGCGGGACCGCTGAACACACCGTGGGTGGCGCAAGCGACGACGCTCTTCGCGCCGTGGTCCATCAAAGCGCGGGCCGCGTTGCACAGGGTGCCGGCGGTATCGATGATGTCGTCGATGATGATGCAATCCAGGCCCTCGACGTCGCCGATGATGTTCATCACCTCGCTCACGTTGGCGCGCTCCCGCCGTTTGTCGACGATGGCGAGGGAGGCGCCGAGCCGCTTGCTGTAGGCGCGAGCGCGCTCCACACCGCCGGCGTCGGGCGAGATGACGCAAGCGTTGGCGTCGAAGCGAAGCTTCAAATAGTCGTCGAGGAAGACGGGCAGCGCGTAGAGGTGATCGAAGGGGATGTTGAAGAAGCCCTGGATCTGGCCAGCGTGCAGGTCGACGCACACGACGCGGGTGGCGCCAGCCGCCACGAGCACGTCCGCGATGAGCTTGCTGGTGATGGGGGTGCGAGGCGCGACCTTGCGGTCTTGCCGCGCGTAGCCGTAGTAGGGAATCACCGCCGTGATGGACGCCGCCGACGCGCGGCGCAGGGCGTCGCACAGGATGAGGAGCTCCATCACGTTGTCGTTGACCGGCGAGCTCGTGGGCTGGATGACGTAGGTGTCGAGGCCGCGCACGTTTTCGCGCACCTCGCAGAACGTCTCCCCGTCACTGAAACGCGAAACGCGAGCTTCGCCGAGGGGCGAGCCCAAGACCTTCGCGATCTCGTGCGCGAGCTCGGGGTTCGCGTTCCCGGTGAAAGTGCAAAATTCGCTTGACGGCCACGGCTCGCACCCGCCCGCTAACCCCGCGGAAGGACGA
Source organism: Polyangiaceae bacterium (assembly GCA_046351435.1). GTDB lineage: Bacteria > Myxococcota_A > Polyangia > Polyangiales > Polyangiaceae > JADJKB01. Next base: position 10,325 of record JAXLYN010000074.1, on the reverse strand, counting down.
CTGAACCTTCCCCCGGGAAAAAGGGCCGGCGAGAACCCAGCCGGACCCAGGCTGTCAACGGAGGGACAGACCAGCGAAAACCGAGGCGCTTCGTCAGGGCCTGCGTTGACACGCCGGCCGGCGCCCCATCTTGGCCCACATGAGCAAACCCGGCACCGCCGCCGTCCTGATCGTTCGTCCTCCCCGGCGTCGGTCAGTTCTACAACGGCAAGTTCCTGCGCGGTCTGTTCTGGCTCATCGTGACCCCGGGCCTCTGGCTGGGGACTGGTGAGTTCTTCGGCTGGATCTGTCACATCGCCGCTGCGTTCACCGCCTACCATTGGGCGAAGGCTCACCCACCGGCTGATCTGCTCAGCGGTACGGATTGCCGGGCAGGTCGTCGCCCTTGGTCGGGGGTCGCCGCTCGACCCAGGCTCGCGCGGCCGCTTGGGCTCCTTCACCTCGGGCGCTGCGCTGGGCTTGGGCGCCGCCACGCTCGCGGAAGGTTCGGGGTTCGGGCTCGGTGTCGCCGCGGGACTCGGCGTCGCCGCCGGGACCGCGATGGGTGGCTGGGCCACGGCCGGGCTGGCGCTCGCGACCGGGTTCGTGGAGCGTCCCAAGAAGAACAACCCGACCCCGAGCGCGAGCACCACCACGGCAGCGAGCGCGAGCCAGGGTCCGAGTCGGCGAGGCGGAGGCGCGATGACCACGACCTGGGACTGAGACGCCGGCGCCGCCACCGTCACGTCGCCGCCCGGCACGAACATCGCTGCGCTCGAGACGCTGGACGTGGCCGACGATGAATAAGGCAGCGACACCTGACTCGGCTCGCTGCGTGCGAGCCAAGCCCGCACCGCGTCGCGCTGCTGAGAGATCTCCGCGCCGATGGCGCCCGACACGTAGGCGGCGAGCTCCTTGGGGCTCGCGAGCTTGCCGCTCTCGGTCGCTGCACGTTCGAGCGCATCGGCAAACTGCGCCGCCGTGGCGTAGCGCTTGTCGCGATCGCGCTCGAGCGCCTTCATCGTGACTTCGGACAGTGACGCATCGACGTCGGGCATCACCGCGCGCAAATCGGAGATGGGATCGCTCAACACGCGAGAGAGCGTCGCGGCTTCGTTGGCGGCCTTGAACAGGCGGCGGCCGGCGAGCACCTCCCAGAGCACGATGCCGGCAGCGAACACGTCGGCACGACGATCGATGTCTGCCTGCCCCATGGCCTGCTCGGGTGCCATGTAAGCGATCTTGCCTTTCAGCTGTCCGACTCGCGTCCCGGAGAGCCGCGTGGCCGCGCGCGCGACGCCGAAGTCTGTGATGCGACAAACGCCGTCGACGCCTACGAGCACGTTCTGCGGCGACACGTCGCGGTGCACGAGCTCGGTGGGTTGACCGTGCTCGTCTCGGAGCTCGTGCGCAGCCTGTAGCCCGGCCAACATGTCGATGACGACTCGGAGCACGATGGGAGCCGGCACACGCTCCCCCGAAGTCGCTGCACGCGCCAGCAGCCGCGCCAGCGTGTCGCCCTCGATGTATTCCATCACGAGGTAGTAGCCGCGCGGGCTCGCACCGACCTCGAGGATGGGCACCACGTTGGGGTGGTGGATGCCGGCAGCGAGCCGCGCCTCGTCCAGGAACATGTCGACGAACTCTTTTTCACCCGCAAGGTGCGGGTGCAGGCGCTTGATGGCGACGAAGCGCTGGAAGCCGCCTACGCCCGAGAGCCGCGCGAGGAAAACCGTGGCCATGCCCCCGGAGGCGATTTCGGCCACGAGCTCGTAGCGATCGATGAGCTGCCGCCCTTCGCTGCCGACGTCGATCAGGCGGGCAGCCACCACTCAGAACCTCCCCGTGGCGCCCACGGCCGCGCCATGGCCGACGGTCACGAAAGGCGCGATGCGCGCTTCTTTCTTCGCGCCCCCCGACCAATCCGTGAAGAACGCTCCGACTACGCCCGTCACCACCGCGAGCCCTGCGCTCACGCCGAGCAGCACGTTGGTGCGATTCTGCCGAGAGAGGCCGTCTTGGTAGGCCGGACAGTCCGTCCCCTGCCCCGCGCACTCGGTTCGCACCTTGTCTTTGCCCGGGTTGTTCTGGGTGTCGATGCCGCTCCACACCGTGACACCGCCCGCCACCACGGTGAGGCCGACTCCCACGAAGAAGACACCCGGCGGAAGCCCGCCGGACGGTTCGGGCTTGGGCCCCTGATCGTGCGTGGCCGGGACGACGGCGGGTTCGACGCTATTCGGGCGAGGACTCGTTGGGCCCGGCTCCACCGCCGTGGGCGGAGGCTCCGTCTTCGCGGCTTCCGGCGGCGCCTCGAAGGCGACGTCGCTCGAACCGCCTTTCGAGGCCTCGACGTCTTTGCTGCGCGTCCGACCAGGGCCGAAGCTCGCGTTCACGCTCACCGTGCCGGGCGTGACGTACACCGTTCGCGTGGCGGCGGCGGCGCCATGCACGAGCTTCGTCCCGAGCACGAGCTCACATGCGGGCGTGCAACGAATGCGCAGGGCGTGCAACTCGGCGCGCGCCTTCTTGAGCACGGGGTCCGCGGCCTTGGCGACGGCCGCGTCGTTCGGGTGGCGCTCGAGTCCGAGCTCCGCCAAGGTGGCTGCGCGATCGAGCTGACCTGCCTTGTCACGCGCACGAATCGCCAGCTCGAGCGCGACGGCGCTCGGCGCCCGAGCGTCGGCACTCTCGAAGTGCTCGGCGGCTTCGACCCAGGCCTTCTTCTTGTACGACTGCTTGCCGAGATCGAATTCCGCTCCCGCCGCCTTGATGTCCTCGGCGGATGGTTGGGCGCGAGCCGGCGTCACCGCGCTGAGCGCGAGACACACGACGGCCGTCAGGCCGAGGGAGGAGGGAAACGACGGACCCCTCATGTACGCGGTAAGGCTACACCCAAACGCCCGACGCGGCGACAAGCTGCGAGGTCGGCGCGAGCCGCGCACACTCTCTTACATGGTGCGTGGGAGGCTCAGCTCATGGTCAGGAGCAAGCGCTCGGGCTCTTCGAGCAGGTCGATGATCTCGCGCGCGAACGCGGCCCCCACGTGCCCGTCGATGATCCGGTGATCGAAGCTCAAGCTGAGCAGCATCACCTCACCGATGACGATCTGGTCGTCTTTCACCACCGGGCGGCGCTTCATCTCGTGCACGCCCAGGATGGCCACCTCGGGGTAGTTCACGATGGGGGTCGCGAAGAGTCCCCCGAGCTTGCCCAGCGAAGTGATGGTGAAGGACGACCCGCCGAGGTCCTCCTTCTTGCTCTTCATCACGCGCGCGTCCTCCGAAAGGCGCACGAGTTCGCCGGCGATTTCGAGCACGCTGAGCCGATCGGCGTTTCGCACCACCGGGACGATCAGCCCCGCCTCGGTGGCTGCCGCGACGCCGATGTCGTAGCTCGACTTCAGGATCATCTCTCCTGCGGCATCGTCCACCAGGCAGTTCAGCGCCGGGTGGCGCTTCAACGCGGCGACCACCGCTTTGACGATGAAGGGCAAGAACGTGAGCTTGGTCCCCTCGCGCTCGGCGTACCCACGAGTGCGATCGCGCAAGGCCTTGAGCGCCGTCACGTCGCACTCGTCCACGTAGGTGAAGTGGGCGGCGGTGTGTTTGCTCCGCGCCATGTTCTCGTAGATCCGCTTGCGCAGACCGCGGATCGGCACGCGCTGATCGCCGGCGCGCTCGCGGACGGGCGCCGGCGGCGCGGCGGGGCGCGGCGCGGCAGGCTCGAGCTCCGCCTCGGGTACCATGGTGACGGCCTGGTGGATCGATACGTCGCTCGGAGTGGCCACCAGCGGGGCGGACTGCTTGGCGCGCACCGCGAAGCGCTCCACGTCGTCGCGCGTGACGCGGCTGGCCGGGCCGCTCGGCGGTACCCGCCGGAGATCGACGCCCATCTCACGCGCGAGCTTGCGCGTGGCCGGAGCCGCCAGGGGCTTGTCGCTGAAGTACTCGCCGTTCTTGCCCGCTGGGGCGGCCTTCGGCGTGGGCTTCTTGGCGGCAAAGGCGTTCATGCCCGGGAGCGACTCGCGGATGTCGCCGACCGCCGTGGCCGCCGGACCTTCGTCCTTCTTGGCCGCCGGCGCGGGAGCGGGCTGCGCCGCGGCGGGAGCCGGCGATGTCGCGGGTGCAGCCGACGCGACCGTTGCGCCTGCGCCGCCGAGCTCGAGCACCACCAGCACCTGGCCGACCGGCACGATGTCGCCCACTTTGCCGCCGAGCCGCACGACGCGGCCGGCCTTCGGTGCGCCGATGGTGACGGTGGCCTTGTCCGTCATCACCTCGACCATCTCCTGGTCCTCGCGCACGCTGTCGCCCTCTTGGATCAGCCAGTTTACGATTTCCCCTTCCGTCACACCTTCGCCGATGTCGGGGAGCTTGAACTCGAAGTTTGCCATTCGGGTGCCTCAGGCAGCGCGCGCCGTCTCGAGGAGGGCGGGCAAGATGCGGTGGGAGAGCGGCAGGTATTCCATTTCCAGCGTGTACGGGAACGGGGTGTCGTAGCCGGTGACGCGCACGGGCGGCGCTTCCAGGTGATAGAAGGCCTTTTCGCACACGAGGCTCAAGAGCTCGGAGCCGAAGCCGCACGTCTTGGGCGCTTCGTGCACGATGACGAGCCGGCCGGTCTTCTTCACGCTGGTCAAGATGGTCTCGATGTCGACTGGCCAGAGCGTGCGAAGGTCGATGACCTCCGCCTCGACGCCCTGCGCTGCGGCCTTTTCGGCTGCGTCGATGGCTTCGTAGAGCATGGCGCCGTAGGCGATGACGGTGACGTGCTGGCCTTCGCGGGCGACGGACGCGCTCTCGAGGGGCACCGTGTATTCGCCTTCGGGCACGTCGCCTTTCGCGGCGCGGTAGACCCGCTTGGGCTCGAAGAACAGCACCGGGTCGGGGTCGGAGATGGAAGCGAGCAACAGGCCCTTGGCGTCGTAGGGGTTCGACGGGCAGACCACCTTGAGCCCCGCGACGTGGATGAACTGCGCCTCGGGATGCTGCGAGTGATAGTGACCGCCGCGGATACCGCCGCCGACCGGCGTACGGATCACCATCTTGGAGGTGTACTCGCCGCCCGAACGGTAGCGGTACTTCGCTACCTCGCTCACGATCTGGTCGTAGGCGGGCCAGATGAAGTCGGAGAACTGGATCTCCGGGACCGGCACCATTCCGTAGAGCGCCATGCCCACGGCCGCGCCGATGATCCCGCCCTCGCTGAGCGGCGTGTCGACGACGCGGCTGTCTCCGAACTCGTCGAAGAGCCCGCTCGTCACGCGGAAAACCCCTCCGACTTTGCCCACGTCTTCACCCAGGACGACGACCCGCTCGTCCTTGCGCATGGCGATGCGCAACGCGTCGTTGATGGCCTGTACCATGTTCATCTGAGGCATGACGGTTCTCTCGTTCGGGTCGGGGGTCAGTGGTGCGGAGCCGGAGCGCGAGGGCCGGCCAGAAGCTCGGCCTTCTGCTCTTCGAGGTGCCACGGCAAGCTGGCGTAGACGTCGTCGAACAGCGTCTCGAGGGCCGGAGTGTGGGTCTTTTCCGCGACGTCGACGGCCTCTTTGAGCCGGGCATCGACCTCGCTTCGGAACTTCAGCTCTTCGGCCTCCGGGAACAGGCCCTGGCGATCGAGATAGCCGCGCAAGCGCCCGAGCGGATCACGATCGCTCCAGGGCTCGAGCAATGCCTTGTCTCGATAGCGCGTCGGGTCGTCGCTCGTGGAGTGCCCGCCCATGCGGTAGGTGATCGCCTCGATCAACGTCGCACCCTGACCTTCGGCGGCTCGGCGCACGGCCTCGCGGGTCACGGCGATCACCGCGAAGATGTCGTTGCCGTCCACGCGGACACCAGGCACTCCGTAGGCCTCACCCTTGTCGGCGAACGAGCGACTCGCCGTCTGGCGCTCGATGGGAACGCTGATGGCCCAACCGTTGTTGCGGCAGAAAAACACCGTCGGAGTGCGGAAAACACCGGCAAAATTCAGTCCGTTGTGGAACTCGTTGGAGCTCGTGGCGCCTTCACCGAAGTACGAAAGCACCACCACGTCGTGCTTCTGGATCTTGGCCGCCCAGGCGAAGCCCACGGCCTGGGTGATCTGCGTGCCGATGGGCGACGAGACGCTGCCGAAGTGCGCCTCTTTGCAGGTGTAGTGGTCGGGCATCTGGCGACCCTTCACCGGGTCGTTGGCGTTGCCGAACATGTTGTCGAAGTAGCGCTGGAGCGGAAATCCGCGCAGCAACGCCGCGCCGAACTCGCGGTAGCAAGGGAACAGCCAGTCCTGCTTCCGCATGGCGAAGGCCGAACCGATGATGGTGGCCTCTTCCCCGAGCGAGCCGATGTGGAAGCCGATGCGCCCCTGCCGCTGGAGCGTGACGAGCCGTTCGTCGACGAGCCGCGTGAGCAGCATGTGACGATAGAGGTAGACGGCCTCCTCGGCACTCAAACCCGGGTCGAGTCGAGGGTCCAAGCTGCCGTCGCTCTTCAGGACCCGAACGACGTCGTCCTGGCTCGCGAACTCGGTGTAGATACTCTCGATTGCTGACGTCATCGTGCCTCGAAGCGCCCGCGGGGTGCGGCTCCGCCGGGGGGCTCGGCGGTGGCCGGCTCGGGGCGCGGGCGGAGCGTAGTCCATGCCGGTGGACTCCAAAAGCCCTCGAACGGGTCGAGACCCCTCACAAAAAACTGCGCCTCGGCGCCAACGCAATGCGTCAGCTCGCCAAGTGAATCGCCGGGATTTCTTGCTCGCCTGAGGCGATTCCGAGACGGACCGGTTCGGGGGCGCGCAGGGGCGTGGGCGAGGGCACGGGCAGGAGCGTGGGCGTGCGCTCGGGCGGGAGCGGGAGCGTGCGCTCGGGCGGGTGCGTGGGCGTGCGCTCGGGCGGGTGCGTGGGCGTGCGCTCGGGCGGGTGCGTGCGCTCGGGCGGGAGCGGGAGCGGGCGCGCGGGCGAGAGCGGGAGCGGGCGAGAGCGGGCGCGTGCGCTCGGGCGAGAGCGGGCGCGTGCGCTCGGGTGGGATTTCAGAGTTCCTCGCCGTGCTCGCGCATCAGGAGGCCGAGCTGGCGTCCCATCACCACTGGGGCGTAGAGGCCGATCACGCGGAGCACGAGTGCCCCCAGGATCGGGATCGAGCCGAGCACGAGGCTCGCGCCGTAGACCACGGCGCCCCCGAGCGTCGCGGCCAAGAGAAGGAAGACCAAGGTCAGGAAGTATGCCCCTGGGATGCGAAAGATGATCTGGACGGCCGGCACTGGATTCAGCGGCGCGATGCAGCCTTCGTTGTGCGCCGCGACGATGATGCCCGCAGGTAGGTAGAGGAGGCCGAGGAGGGCGAGGGCGAGCACCAAGGGCGCGCTGGCGGTCCAGCCCAGAAACACCAGCGCCGCCAGCGCCGGTGTGAAGGCCACGAGCAGCGTCAGGAAGTAGCGGATGAGCGGGGAGAACCAGAGCCAGACGTTGCCAGCGATCTCCGTATCGGAAGCGAGGTCGTCACGACCTTCCGCCGTCGCGCGGACGACCAGGAAGAAAAAGGCGACGATGATGGTCGACGAAAGGGGGTTTCCGATCAGCGGAACGAAGCTGACGATTGCCGATCCGACGGCGGCCCCGATGGTAGAGAGGGCGATGGCCGGGAGGAACGGGAACACGAACGCCCGCGCGAGCTCGCTGCCGAACGGTGCAGCTTGGCGTTGGTGCTCCGTACGCAAGGCTCCGCCGCAGGTCGCGCACATCGGCACCGCGGAGGCTTGCGGGCCGACCATGCGGATTTGGTGGGGCTCGCGGTAGGCTCCGCAACGCTCGCAGAAGCGGCGAAGGACGAGGGCGGTCACTGCCCAGCAGCGTTCTCGGCTTCGCGAAGCGCTCGCCCGAGGGCGGCGTCGTCGAGCCCGAATGCCTTTTGCAGCGCGGTGAGCACCCCGCGCTCGACGTCGCTCACGCCGCCGGAGACCTGCGCGATCAAGGCCGCGACCCGCAGCACTTCTTGCTGGTGGTCGACCTTCGAGATCGAGCGAGCCACCATCTCGATGCGCTTGTCGAGCCCGTCTTCGCCCAAGAGGTCGCTCAGGTCTTCGATGAGCGCGTGAACTTGCCCTTCGGCGACCGCGCCTTGGCAGGCCGTCACCACGACCTGCTCGAAAGCCGTGCGCTCCGCTGCATCGAATTCACCGTCCGCGTGGGCGACCAGGTACGCGCTCTCGACCACGGCCTCGAACAGCGCCGCGGCCTCCGGGTCGAACCCCGTGGGCTGCGTGACGTCGTCGGTGGTGGGCTTGCTGCCGAACGAAGCTGCGGCGACGGTGAGAATCGACCCGCGCTGGCCGGGCTCCGCGTAGGACGGCGGTTCGCTGAGCTTCTCCGCGACGCGTCCGAGCAGGCTTTCGTCGGTCATGTCTAGAGGGGCCTCCCGAGCCGACCGAGACTAGAACAAAGTTCCGGGATTTCGCACTCGGAATTCGGCCGAGCGCCCACTCTTCTCGTCAGTCACAGGCGTCGGCAGCCGGACGTCGGAGTCGCGCCACGGGCACGAAATCTGCGGTCGGCGACCCAGCCGGCGCGGGCGACCCGCCGTTTTGGGCGTGGCCACCGAGCTCCGCCAGCGCAAACGCCTCGGCCGCATGATAGCTCGACCGAACCAGGGCTCCGGAGGCGACGAAGGCGAATCCCAGCGTCTTGCCGAGCTCGGCCCAGGCCTGGAAGCGCTCGGGCTCCACGTAGCGCTCCACCGGGGCGTGTTTGGGGGTGGGTCGGAGATATTGCCCGAGGGTCAGGACGTCGACGCCGGCTGCCGCGAGGTCGCCCAGCGTCTCTTCGACTTCGGCGTCGCTCTCCCCCAACCCCACCATGAGCGAGCTCTTCACGAGGCGCGCTGCGCCGTGCGCCTTGGCGTGACGCAACACGGCGAGGGATTGCTCGTAGCCCGAGCGGGGATCGCGGATGGACGGCGTGAGGCGGCGGACGACCTCGACGTTGTGGGCGAAAACGTCGGGCGCGGCGCCGAGCACCACGTCGAGATCGCGGGTCCGCGCGCCGAAATCGCCGACCAGAGCTTCCACCAAGAGGTCGGGCTGGTGCCGGCGGAGGGAGCGGATGGTCTCTGCGACGTGGGCAGCGCCGCCGTCGAGCAGGTCGTCGCGATCGACCATGGTGAGCACGACGTAGCGGAGTCCGATGCTCGCCAGGGCACGTCCCACGTGCTCGGGCTCTCGCGGGTCCACCATCCCCCGTGGATTTCCCGTACGGACGGCGCAGAAGCGGCAGCCGCGCGTGCAGGTGTGCCCCAGGATCATGACCGTCGCGGTGCCCGCCCCCCAGCACTCGCCCACGTTGGGGCAACGCGCCTCCTCGCACACGGTGTTGAGCTCGAGCTTCCGGAACGTGCTCTTGAGCGAGGTGTAGCGCTCCCCGCTCGGCGCCTTCACCTTGAGCCAAGCTGGTTTCGGATCGCGGAGACCCACGAATCCACGGGGGGGGGTATCGGACACGGGCGTACTCTACAGGACGGTCTCGGTGCAGGCGACCCGGACGCGGATTCGGGCTTCGCGCGGCGCCCTCCCGGAGTGACACGGAATGACCGAACCGTGACACCGAAGGCTCGGAAGTCTCGGCAAGATGCTGGCGCCGAGCGGAGGTCTCAAGTGCGAAGCGCTCTCGTCGCTACCTACACCTATGCGGAGTTCATTGGTCTCGCGTTCGCGTTCCTGCCCATCATGGCGCTCTCACGCGTGAAACACCGGGGCGACTCCACGCGACGCGTGCCCGGCCGCTGGATGCGACGCTTCGGAAAGCTCACCTCTCAGGTCACGCCCCTCTGGAAGTTTCGGGTGGAGGGCGAGGCGCCCGCCGACATCCGGGAGCGCGCGTACGTCGTGGTGAGCAACCACGAGTCCAACGCAGACCCGTTCTTGCTCTCGCACTTGCCGTGGGACATGCGTTGGATCGCCAAGCAGGAGCTGTTCCGCCAACCGCTGACGGGTTGGCTGCTCACGCTCGGCGGGGACATCCCGTTGCGTCGCGGCGAACGCGAGAGCGTGGTCGAGATGCTCGACGAGTGTCGGCGTACCATCCGCGCGGGACTCAGCATCATGGTGTTTCCCGAGGGCACGCGCAGCAAAGACGGCGCGCTCCTGCCGTTCAAAGACGGCGCTTTCCAGCTCGCCATCGAGTGCGGCGTGCCGGTCCTCCCGCTCGCCCTCACGGGGACGAAAGACTGCATGCAGAAGGGGTCGTTCGTGCTGCAGGAGGGCGAGGGGGTGGTGCGCGTGCTCGGCGTCATCGACCCGGCGGGCTTGACGGCCGACGACTTACCTCGGCTGCGCGAGCTCGCGCGCGAACGCATTTCGGACGCGGTCCAGAAGCT
>JAXLYN010000073.1:0-36041 GCA_046351435.1 Polyangiaceae bacterium | reverse complement strand
GCGTCCAGGCTCGCACTTGAATGCGGAGCGGCCCGACCTCGTCTGCCGTTTCGATATCAGCCTGGACGATCTCGTCGATATCTCGATCTTCTTTTTGCAGAACGTCGGCCTTGCGGGATGTGCTCACGTCTCTGTCCCCCGACGTGCTCGGAAGTCGACACGAGCACAGTCCGGCCAGCGTTTGAATGCGATCCACACCCGCCTGGTTCTCCTTCGCGTGTTTTCGCGGGAACATGCCGCCCTGTGCTGGATGATTGCGGTCTGGAAGGTCACGCGACTCACGGCTCCAAGCTCGGGCGCGCTGGGGTTCGAGCCGTTCGCCAGATGACGGCGCGCCGGCGTATCCCGTCGCGCGAGGCCAGCTCGCGGTTGCCGTCGCAGTGTTCACCACGATCCTGATCGCACTCGAACGTGACGATGTTGCCCCCGATCGAGCATGCCGCGGCCCGGATGGCGTTATCGCACTCGTCGCGGTAGGCGCTCGCGGAGTCCGGAATCTCGCATTTCTGTTCGACCTCTCCGATGCGGAACCACTCCCCGGTTGCCGCAGCCGAAAGCTGCACACGGCGCGAGAGTACGCGACCGTGGAAATCCTCCCAGAAGCCAGGCAACGCGAAGACATCGGCGTCCGGCGTCTGAACGGCGACCAGCTCAGGGCTCTGACAGGTTGCCTTCGCGCTCGGCACCGTGATCCAGTTGAGCCGCGAGTTCACGCGGCCGCAGGCAGTACCGGCGGCACAAGTGATTGCCACAATGACCGCAAGCCGAATCGTATTGAGCGTTGGTGGTCCACTCATGGTCACTGCTCCTGGCGCAGCTTGGCCAAGGCCTGACTCAGAGTTGGTACGCCGCTCTTTGCGCGAGCGTCCGCGGCCATGGCCTGAGCCTCGGCTAGGATGTCCTCGGCGTCGGAGTCGCCCATGACCAGGTATTCGGCTTCGTGCGCTTGATGTTCTGCTTCACCCCACCGGCCAAGAGCACCGAACCGTTCCGCGGCGCGAAGGCGCGCGAGCGCGAGCGCCCGCCGAGCGGGCGGCAGACTCGACCCTTGCTGCTCCAGCGCGCGAACCTCGGCGAGAACAGGGTCGGCATCCTGAAGTCGGTTACCGAGCTTCACTATGTCATCGAGCTCCTGGGCAAGCTCGACGCGTCCGTCACCAATCAGATCCATTACGATTCCCACCGCGCGTTCCGCGCGGAGCCGGGCCTCCATCGTATTCCCGAGCCGCTCGAGGTCCTCGGCGCTCCGGCGGAGCTCGCGGGCGAGCTCGAGACGGGCCCGCCAGTCGTTGCTCGGCGCTGCTTGTCGTTCGACGTTGGCCGGGCGGGATGATCCCGCACGTTCGTCGCCTTGGCGCGGACCAACCGAACGCCCGGCGCGGCGGCGAAGCACGAGGACCAGAGCTCCGGCCAACGCGAGACAGCCGGCGATGATCCAGAAGAGCGAATCCATGTGCGCGTCCATTCTACGAGCAGAGCCGACGTCTCGTCCCGATGCGCGTGTCCAGCCTCGATTTCAGCGCAGGGCTCCGCCGTTGTGCCCTGCGTCCCCACCCCACATCGGCCAGCCGTCGAGCGCAGGGTCGCCGGTGTCGAACGCGATCAGCGTTCCGGCCGTCGTGCCGGCAAACACACGCCCGCCGGCGATGGTCGGTTGGAACCGCATGGCTTGGCCGACCGGCAACACGGCCCGGATACGGCCCGTGGGCGCGTCATAAAGGACGATCTCGCCCGTGACGGTGCCGACCGCGATCACGCCGCCACGGGCGTAAGCGGGGGGCGAAGCGAGGTGCCCTCCAAAGAGGGATGCGTCGCCTCGGAGTGGTTGCTCCCAGCGCGGGTCTCCCGTGCGAGCATCGAGTGCCCGCACGGCCGTGCCGTGCGTCACCCAAGCGGTCTGGCCGATCACGGTTGGCCGCGATCCTTGGTACTCCCACAGGCCGCGAACCGTGCTCTGACCGACGTTGGCTGCGGCGGCGCTTGCTTTGGAGGACGGCGGTGGACCGCTGGCGAAACCCACGGATGCATCCGAGATCTGCGTTTCACGCGCATAGCTCGTGCGAGCCTGGCTCGTGGGGTCGAGGTAGGTGGCGCGACGCTGTGATCGCATCGTGACGTGTACGTCCCCTCGGGGACCGACCGCGCTGAAGCCCTCGACGGGAGCACCTCGCTCGTCCGCACCGCGCTGCGCGACGTGCACCTCCTCGCCCGAGATCCAGGGCGCCGATGTTGCGTTCATCGGTCGCGAGTACACGAGAGCACCATCACGAGCGCGACGGCGGTGAACGCTGCCGTCGAAAGTCGCGTAGTAGATCGAATCTCCAGCGACGATGGGAGCCGAGATGACGTCCGAAGGGATCGCCGCTTCCCACCGGAGCGTTCCATCGCGCAGCGCGAAGGCGGCTAGCAAGTGTGAGCCCGACGGCGCGGGGTACGCCATGTAGACGGTGCCGTTGTGTGCCGCCGGTTGCGAAAGCAGCGGATCTCCCAGCCAGCGCGACCAGCGATGCGCACCTGTGCGGGCGTCGACCACGAACAGCGTGCAGGACTCGGTGTTGAACGCGACACAACCTTCGTCGACGACCGCCGCGCTCGGACCGTCATCGGAGACACGCAAGGCCCAGACGGGCTCGCCGGAGCGCGCGTCGAAACAGTAGAACTCGTGACTCCCGAATCCTCCGCCAACGTAGACGCGACCATCGGCGACGGCAGGCGTTGCGAGCGGTTTCTTCCCCGGAAGATCGACGAGCCACCCGTGCAAGCCGTGCGAATCGAAGCGCCCGACTCGGAGCTGCTCGGTCGAGATCGGTGTTGCGGACCCCAACGAGCCAAAGCGAGGGTGCAGGGCCATGGCTCACTTCGCTCCCGGCGTGGCCGCCGGCGGCGAGGGTGCAATCGAGTACTTGACGGAGTTTGGCACCTCGTACGTGTCCGGGGCGTTCACGACGGCGTCCCCGGCGCGCTCGATGCCCTCGACGACGAAGTATGGTCCCCCGTCCTCACGGGTGAGCCGCCCGGAAATAGTAACTGGGGTCTTCGCGGCGAGGCCGTTCACCACGCCGAGCCGCGTGCTCGGCAGGAGACCGTGCATGGCCACTCCTTTCTCGTTGCCGAGCACGATTGCCGTGAAGCCTTCGCGATATGGCTCTGGTCGGACGTCCGCGAACGGGATGATCGGGACCGCGAGAATGAACAGGCACCGTGTTCGCGAGTCCTTGTCGATGAGCACCGCGTGTTGAGCCGGAGAAGCAAGCTGCTCGAACGGGACATCGGCGTACATCACTGTCGCCGGGTCGCGCACGACGGGTTGGGATGGCATGCACGCCGCGAGCGTGAGAGCAGCGACGAACAGGGCTAGTTCGACCGGGCGACTGACGCGCCTGATGGATCTCGGGTACATGGAGTCCTTCCTCGGGATGGTGCCTTCGCTCACTTCGCCGCCCGGTACACGGCCGTGGTCTTGGTGGGAAAGAATGCGTGGTAGATCCAGCTCGCATCAAACCCGATCCCCGGGACCAGCAGCGCCGTACCGGCAGTCGAGCTGTGGGGCATGACGAGCAGGCCAGTTCCCGTGAGGATCACGCCGGGGATCAAGTTCAGCCACCCGACGAAACGCATCGGCGTCCGTTGCTCTTCGATTTCGGCAACGTTCGACCATCTGGTCTTCAGAACCGGACGAATCGAGTGCGTAACGATCGTCGTCGTGCTTCCACCGCCGTAGACCGCGCTCGAAGTCACGAGCGATTGCGATGCCTCGAGCTCGCCGCGTGCACGCGCTTCGGGTGCTATGAGGTCGTCGGCCGCGGACTCGATCGGGCGGAATGTACCCGATGGCTCCACGAGCACCAGGTCGCCAAATTCGCATGCGCTGCACGAGAGCCGTAGGGTGCCCGCCGGCCCGCGCGACGCGGTTATCGGTGGTTCCGAGAGGTAGACCACCGACTTCGCTTCCTTGCCGGCGGGGAGCACGAGGTCCGACTGTTCGTCCGCTTTGCCAGCGTGGAGCGCGACGTCGGACGGGTCGCTCACTCGAATACGGGTCGAGTACTCATGGCAGCCGCACAGAACCGCAATGGCGGTCGTTCCGGCCATTGCCCAACCGCTCGTCGCACGTCCAAGTCCGAGCGTGCAAGGGCGTGGCGGGCGTCTGCCGGTCGAGCGGTCGCTCATCGGAACCTCCTTGATTGCCTTGAGCAACGGCTGTGCCGTTTCGACGGGAGGTGTTCGGGGCGTGGTACACGACAATTGAGGCGTTTGGACGAAGAGCCAGGAAGGAGGCGGAGGGAGGCGGACGCACAGCCCAGGCGATGCCGCTATCGCCCATTCGATCCTTCCAGTGAGCGTCCGTTCGCCAGTCTGCCGGCGAGAGAACCCCCACGCGCGAGCTCGAGCTGGAGGAAAGGGATGCCCGTCGGGGTGAATTCCAGTCCGTAGGCTCGGAGCACGTGGGGGTGCGGCTCCTGGGCTCCGCGGATTCGTGGGCCCCCTGCCCTTGGCCCAATTCCTGGCCGAGAAACTCTCCGTCAAGTCAAACGGCCCGCGTGCTGACCTGCGCGCGCGGCTCGCTCGCGCGTCGCGGTTCAAACTCGCCTCGGGCGCGTGATGCTCATTCGTCCGCGTCGCCGCGTGCGAGGCGGACCGCCGCGTCGGTCTCGCGATGCCCAGCGCTTCAGTGCTTCCCGTCCAGAAGCGCCCGCAGGTCCCCACTCAGCTCGCGAACGAGGTCCCACTCGCCGGCCGCGGCTGCCCGCTCGATCGTGCTGGCCATGCGGTCCAGGGCATGCTGGACCGTTGGCGCCGTCGCCCCGTCGCTTACCGCAGCCCCTTGCCGCAAACCTTGCCGCGACCCCTCGGCCGGGGCCTCGTTCAAACCGTCGGCTCGACCATGCTTGGAGCGGAGTCCACGTGCGCGCAGCGGAACCACGGTGGCCATGCTCGAACCGCGATCGTTCACCTCCGCGCGTTTCGGTGCCGCTTCACGCCGCTCGGTCGGGGCGCTTCCAGCCGTGGGTGGTACGTTCGAATCTCGAAACGCCGTGCATCTCAACCGAAGACATGGCCATTCCGGTCACTTCTGTTGCACGAGAGAGCTACCTCGCGGCGAAGACGAACACGACGCAGCACGACGGAACGCGACGTGACGGCACGCCGGGCGTGGCAATAGCGTGGAAACGTGCCGCCGGGCACCGCACGGACGACCGCTCGCCCTGGCGCCGACCGCCCCCGACACACGCGGTTCCGTCGTGGCGTGTCTTACTACACCGACGCCGCCTGGCGGCATTGTCCGCGCGGTCCAGCGCCGTGCGCGCCCACAGGACCCGGCTCTGGACACGACCAGGCGTATCGGATGGAATGTGGGTCGTGGGCCAAGCAACCCGCGTCGGGCAGAGTCTCTGGCCGCGGGCAGGTTGAGGTGAACGGTGGGAGACGAGAGCAAGACCCTACATGGTTTTCGAACCACCACGCTCCTCGCAGCAATCGTCACGCTCGGCGTCGCGTGTCGGGAGAAGGGCAACGGAGATGGGGATGGATCGTCCGGGCGACCTGCGTCGGCAGCCACCTTGGCGGCACCGCCTCCGTCGATGGCGACCTCCGCCACCGTGGCACCATCGACGAGCGCGTTCCCGGCATCCAATGACGTTTGCTCAAACGACAACGACTGCGACGCGACGTCGCGCGGCGTGGATTGCTGCGAGTCTTGCGTTCTTCATGTGGGCAACAAGATCTGGGTGGATGCAGTCGAGGCGTTCTGCGTCGGCCACGCTGCCTGCGGCGGTGCAGGTTGTGCAGCTCCGTTCAAAACTGGCCCGCGCACATGGGACACGACCAAAAGTGGCGAAATGAGCCCTAAGCCGACGACCGTGAAGTGCATTTCTGGACACTGCAAGACGAGTCCGTAGGTCGGCGGCGCGATTCGGTGGACTCAGCCGCTCATCGGTCCTCGTGATACTCTTTGCCCGTGCCACGCCTCGAGCCGGGCGCCGTGTTTGCTGGGGACTACGTCGTCGCGCGACTGCTCGGCGAGGGTGGGATGGGTGCCGTGTACGAGGTCGAGCAGAAGAGCACCGGCGCCCGCCGTGCGCTCAAGGTGATGCAGCCCTCGCTCGGGCGCGACCCGAAGGCCTCGGCGCGCTTCGAGCAGGAGGCACGCATCGGCGCGCGCATCGAGAGCGATCATGTGGTGGAGGTGCTGGCGGCCGGCATCGACTCGACCACCGAGTCGCCGTGGCTGGTGATGGAGCTCCTCGACGGCGAGGATCTCGGAGCCCACGTGGCACGCGCGGGGAAGCTCGCGGTGTCGGACGCGCGCGGAGTGCTCGAGCAGCTCTGTCATGCGCTCGGCGCCGCGCACGCGGCTGGCGTGGTGCACCGGGACCTGAAGCCCGAAAACGTCTTCCTCGCGCGCGTCAAACAGGTGGGCGTTTCGAGCAAGGTAAAGGTGCTGGACTTCGGCATCGCGAAGCTGGTCGCCGAGACGCGCGCTGCGACCACCCAGGCGATCGGCACTCCGCTCTGGATGGCCCCAGAGCAGACGCAGGCGGGCAAGCGCATCAAACCAGCGACGGACGTGTGGTCCCTCGGGCTCTTGGCGTACTGGCTGCTCACCGGCAAGTACTACTGGCAGACGGCCAACCAGGACGACACAACCGCGATGGCGCTGATGAAGGAGGTGCTCTTCGACCCGCTCGCGCCTGCAACCGAGCGAGCGGGGAAGCGGAAGCGTTCACTCCCGAGCGGTTTCGACGAGTGGTTCGGTCGCTGCGCCTGCCGTGAGATGGACCAACGCTTCCCCGATGCGGCCGCCGCCTGGGCTGGGCTCGAGTCGGTGCTGTCCAGCGCGACCCCGAAGGGCTCGACGATGCCGATGGTCGCTCCGACCGCTCGGACCGAGCCGATGACCACGGCGCCGATGGGCGCGGTGACCGCTGCCGCGCTGGCCCGCACGGAGCCGGCGCCAGCGCCGGTTTCGGTCTCGTCCCCGCGGCGCGTGAAACCGATCTACGTCGCGGGCACGCTGGGCGCGGTTGCTGTCGTCGTCATCGCGCTGGCGACGCGGGGACCGACTGCCCCGGAGAAGGTGCCGCCCTCTGCGGCGCCGCTCGAGCCTGCTCCGGCACCGTCGGTGGCTCCCACTCCCGCCGACCCAACGGTCGAGATCTGCTTCGAGGTCACGCCACCCGATGCGCGCATCGAGATCGGCGGCATGGCCGTCACCGAGTCGTGCATCCAGCTTCCGCGCGGAAGAAAGCAGAAGGCGATCGTGACCAAGCCGGGGTACGTGAAGCAGGAGAAGGCGTTCGAGACGGATCGACCGGGGAAGGTCTCGGTGACGTTGGTCAAGACCGGTGCATGTCCGAAAGGTGAGAAGCTCGTCGGCGGGAGATGCACCGTGGGTGGACTCATTGCCTTCTGACTGTGGTCCCGCTCACTGTTGCCGGGTTGCGCACGACGGGTTGGGATGGCGCGCACACCGCGAGCGTGAGAGCAGCGACGAACAGGGCCAGCTCGGCCGGGCGACTGACGCGCGCGATGGATCTCGGGTACATGAAGTCCTTCCTCGTGATGGTGCCTTCACTCACTTCGCCGTCCGGTACACGGCCGTGGTCTTGGTGGGGAAGAACGCGTGAACGTGTTCGGGGCGAGGTACAGCGACAATTGAGGCGTTTGGACGAAGAGCCAGGAAGGAGGCGGAAGGAGCCGGACGTATTCGCGCGGAGGCGTGACCGGTTCGCGGGGCGATCTTTACGACGCCAGGTAGCGTCGTTAGGGTGATCCCTCGCGATGTTCGGCACGCTCGACCCGAGTCTGGCGCAGATCGTCCCTCAGCTTGGCGCTGGAGCGGATGGCGAGATCGTCGCCGAATCGGGCGCACGCTTTCGGCTCGAGACGGTCCTCGGCGCGGGCGGCTTCGGCGTCGTGGTCCGTGCGCGCTGCCGTGTTACGAGCGCCATCGCGTACGACGACCGCATCCTGAACGGCGCGCTCGCCGTCCTGCGGGAGCTCACGGCCGACGGAGAGCTGTGGGTGCCGTGCGCGCTGAAGTTCATCCAGCCATCAGGGAGCCGATGGGAATCGTTCGAGGAGTTCCATCGCGAAGCGATGGCGTGGCTCGGGTGCGCGGAGCCGCACCCCCACGTGCTCCGAGCCTACGGACTGGAATTCACCCCGACGGGCATCCCGTTCCTCCAGCTCGAGCTCGCGCGTGGCGGTTCTCTCGCCGGTAGACTGGCGAACGGACGGCTCTCCGTTCGGAGCGTCGTGTTCGTCCTCGCGCAGATCGCCGACGCCCTGATGCACGCGGGCCAAGAGCTGAGTCGCGATGCTGCGTCATTCTCCCATGGCGACATCAAGCCGGCGAACGTTCTACTCGGAGAAGCGCCGAGGCCGAATCCCAGCGATCGCTGCTGCTGCGACTCGTGCATCGCCGAGTGGGTGCAGGGACCATTGCGCTTGCCCGATGGCGGCGACATCCGCGACCAGCTGCGCGGCCTGCCACGCCCGCGGCACTTGATTGCAAAGCTCACCGATTTTGGCATGGCGAGGCTGGCATCGAGCCATGACCTTGCGACTCCGGAGTACATGGCGCCGGAGCAGTTCGACGGCGACCGGAGTCCCGCCGTGGACGTCTACGCCCTTGGTGTCACGGCCTTCCAGCTTCTGACGGGCGAGCTTCCGTTCGCAGACGTGCATCCTGCCGACGAGTGGCGTTCGCGGGTGTGGAGGGATGTTCATCGTCATAGGCCGCCCAGAGCGCTGCGAGAGGTGTCGCCGCCGACCCCAGCGGATGTCGCGGAGCTGATCGACTCTTGCCTCGCGAAACGTGACAGCGATCGCCCAGCGCTTGGCGAGCTGAAGGCGAGACTCGAAGCGTGCGCGTCGGCCATGGGCTTCCACGGCACGCCGCCGACGGTCGCGCATCGCGGCCCCGGCAACCATGCTCCGGGTGCTCGAATGCGCCTGGTCCGCGGGATTGAGGGGCTCGTCGCGCTCGGAACGGCTTCCGCGCTCGGCGGCGTCGAGGCGATTGGCCGCCGTATGCCTTCCGAGGGCTGGGAGGAGGACGGGACGTACAGCGTGGTCAAAGAGTGGGAGGCCGCCGCGGAGCACCAGCTTGGCGTTGCCGCGGGCGCGAAACGTCGGGCGAATCCGACTCGACAAACGGGGCGGGTACCAGTGTGGGCACGCATGGACGGCCATACGACGTGCCGCGTGTTCGCGCGTCCCCGGGGGAGCTTTCGCGGGAAACCAGTCGCGCGCTGAGCAGGCGGCGTGGACGGCCGCCAATCAGCCCCGCGCGCCACATCGTGTCCTCGATACTCTTCCCTCGTGCCACGCCTCGAGCCGCGCCGTGTTTGCTGGGGACTACGTCGTCGCGCGACTGCTCGGCGAGGGCGGGATGGGGGCGGTCTACGAGGTCGAGCAGAAGAGCACCGCCGCCCGCCGTGCGCTCAAGGTGATGAAGACCGATGCTCGAAGTGGATCCGGCGCCTTCGGCGCGCTTCGAGCAGGAGACGCATCGGCGCGCGCATCGAGAGCGATCACGTGGTGGAGGTGCTGGCGGCCGGCATCGACGCTACCACCGAGTCGCCGTGGCCGTGGTGATGGAGCTCCTCGACGGCGCAGTGATCTCGAGCCCACGTGGCACGCGCGGGGAAGCCTTCGCGGGTGTCGGACGCGCGCGGAGTGCTCGGAGCAGCCTGTCATGCGCTCGGCGCCGCGCACGCGGCCGGCGTGGTGCACCGGGACCCGAAGCTCGAAAACGTCTTCCTCGCGCGCGTCAAACAGGTGGGCGTTTCGAGCAAGGTGCTGGTGCTGGACTTCGGCATCGCGAAGCTGGTCGCCGAGACGCGCGCTGCGACCACCCAGGCGATCGGCACTCCGCCTGACGGCCCAGAGCAGACGCAGGCGGGCAAGCGCATCAAACCAGCGACGGACGTGTGGTCCCTCGGGGTTTCTTGGCGTACTGGCTGCTCACCGGCAAGTACTACCGGCAGACGGCCAACCAGGACGACACAACCGGCGATGGCGCTGATGAAGGAGGTGTGCCGACCGCTCGCGCCTGCAACCGAGCGAGCGGGGAAGCGGAAGCGTTCGCTCCCGAGCGGTCGACGAGTGGTTCGGTCGCTGCGTCTGCCGAGATGGAGCAACGCTTCCCTGATGCGGCCGCCGCGTGGGCTGGGCTCGAGTCGGTGCTGTCCAGCGCGACCCCGAAGGGCTCGACGATGCCGATGGTCGCTCCGACCGCTCGGACCGAGCCGATGACCACGGCGCCGATGGGCGCGGTGACCGCCGCCGCGCTGGCCTGCATCGAGCCGGCGCCAGCGCCGGTTTCGGTCTCGCCCCGCGGCGCGTGAAACCGATCTACGTCGCGGGCACGCTGGGCGCGGTTGCTGTCGTCGTCATCGCGCTGGCGACGCGACCGACTGCCCCGGAGAAGGTGCCGCCCTCTGCGGCGCCGCTCGAGCCTGTTCCGCACCGTCGGTGGCTTCCCACTCCCGCTGACCCAACGGTCGAGATCCGTTTTCCGAGGTCACGCCACCAGATGCGCGCATCGAGATCGGAGGCAAGGTCGTCACCGAGCCGTGCATCCAGCTTCCGCGCGGAAGAAAGCAGAAGGCGATCGTAACCAAGCCAGGCTACGCGAAGTACGAGAAGCCGTTTGAGACGGATTGGCCGGGGAAGGTATCGGTGACGTTGGTCAAGACCGGGCTCAGCGTACCCTGTCCCCCGGAGTACAAGCGTTGCCCGAACGGGGAGTGCAGGTACGGCGGGGATTGCAGGGCCCGTCCGGACGTGTTTTACCCGTGATACTCTTTCCCCGTGCCACGCCTCGAGCCGGGCGCCGTGTTTGCTGGGGACTACGTCGTCGCGCGACTGCTCGGCGAGGGCGGGATGGGGGGCGGCTCAAGCAGGTCGAGCAGAAGAGCACCGCCGCCCGCCGTGCGCTCAAGGTGATGCAGCCCTCGCTCGGGCGCGACCCGAAGGCCTCGGCGCGCTTCGAGCAGGAGGCTCGCATCGGCGCGCGCATCGAGAGCGATCACGTTGTGGAGGTGCTGGCGGCAGGCATCGACGCGACCACGGAGTCGCCGTGGCTGGTGATGGAGCTCCTCGACGGTGAAGATCTCGGTGCCCACGCGGCACGCGCGGGGAAGCTCGCGGTGTCGGACGCGCGCGGAGTGCTCGAGCAGCTCTGTCACGCGCTGGGCGCCGCGCACGCGGCCGGCGCGGTGCACCGGGACCCGAAGCCTGAAAACGTCTTCCTGGCGCGGGTCAAACAGGTGGCGTTTCGAGCAAGGTGAAGGTGCTGGACTTCTCGGCATCGCGAAGCTGGTCGCCGAGACGCGCGCCGCGACGACTCAGGCGTGATCGGTACGCCGCTCTGGATGGCTCCAGAGCAGACGCAGGCGGGCAAGCGCATCAAGCCGGCGACGGACGTGTGGTCCCTCGGGCTCTTGGCGTACTGGCTGCTCACGGGCAAGTACTACTGGCAGACGGCCAACCAGGACGACACGACCGCGATGGCGCCATGAAGGAGGTGCCGATCGTCGGCGCCTGCAACCGAGCGAGCGGGGAAGTGGAAGCGTTCACCCTCGAGCGGTTTCGACGAGTGGTTCCGTCGCTGCGTCTGCCGCGAGATGGAGCAGCGCTTCCCCGACGCCGCCGCCGCGTGGGCCGGGCTCGAGTCGGTGCTGTCCACCGCGACCCCGAAGGGCTCGACGATGCCGATGGCCGCCCGACCGCTCGGACCGAGCCGATGACCACGGCGCCGATGGGCGCGGTGACCGCTGCCGCGCTGGCCCGCACGGAGTCGGCGCCAGCGCCGGTTTCGGTCTCGTCCCCGCGGCGCGTGAAGCCGACCTACGTCGCGGGCACGCTGGGTGCGGTTGCTGTCGTTGTCATCGCGCTGGCAACGCGGGACTCGGACGCGCCTGCGTCGCACGCGAGCTCGATGAGCGCCCCAGAAAAGGCGCCCTGGCCCGACGCCGCTCGAGCCTGCTCCGGCACCGTCGGTGGTTTCACTCCCGCCGACCCAACGGTCGAGATTCGTCGAGGTCACGCCACCTGATGCGCGCATCGAGATCGGCGGCATGGCCGTCACCGAGTCGTGCATCCAGCTTCCGCGCGGAAGGAAAGCAGCGGCGATCGTGACCTGCCGGGGTACGTGAAGCAGGAGAAGGCGTTCGAGACGGATCGACTGGGGAAGGTCTCGGTGACGTTGGTCAAGCACGGTGCATGTCCGAAAGGTGAAGCTCGTCGGCGAGATGGAAATCGTGGGTGGATCAGCTGGCCTTCTGACTGTGGTCCCGCTCACTGTTGCCGGGTTGTGCACGACGGGTTGGATGGCGCGCACACCGCGAGCGTGAGAGCAGCGACGAACAGGGCCAGGCTTCGGCCGGG
The DNA here is from genome assembly GCA_046351435.1 of Polyangiaceae bacterium. Lineage (GTDB taxonomy): Bacteria > Myxococcota_A > Polyangia > Polyangiales > Polyangiaceae > JADJKB01. The sequence continues at coordinate 23,642 of JAXLYN010000073.1, read as the reverse complement.
CGACTGACGCGCGATGGATCTCGGGTACATGAAGTCCTTCCTCGTGATGGTGCCTTCATCACTTCGCCGTCCGGTACACGGCCGTGGTCTTGGTGGGGAAGAACGTGCGAACGTGTTCGGGGCGAGGTACAGCGACAACGAGGCGTTTAATGAAGAGCCAGGAAGGAGGCGGAAGGAGCCGGACGTATTCGCGCGGAGGCGTGACCGGTTCGCGGGGCGATCTACGACGCCAGGTAGCGTCGTTAGGGTGATCCCTCGCGATGTTCGGCACGCTCGACCCGAGTCTGGCGCAGATCGTCCCTCAGCTTGGCGCTGGAGCGGATGGCGAGATCGTCGCCGAATCGGGCGCACGCTTTCGGCTCGAGACGGTCCTCGGCGCGGGCGGCTTCGGCGTCGGGTCCGGGTGCGCGCTGCCGCGCGAGCGAGCGCCATCGCGTACGACGACCGCATCCCGAACGGCGCGCTCGCTGTCCTGCGGGAGCTCACGGCCGACGGAGAGCTGTGGGTGCCGTGCGCGCTGAAGTTCATCCAGCCATCAGGAGCCGATGGGAATCGTTCGAGGAGTCCCATCGCGAAGCGATGGCGTGGCTCGGTGCGCGAGCCGCACCCCCACGTGCTCCGAGCCTACGGACTGGAATTCACCCCGACGGGCATCCTGTTCCTCCAGCTCGAGCTCGCGCGTGGCGGTTCTCTCGTCGGTAGACTGGCGAACGGACGGCTCTCCGTTCGGAGCGTCGTGTTCGTCCTCGCGCAGATCGCCGACGCCCTGATGCACGCGGGCCAAGAGCTGAGTCGCGATGCTGCGTCATTCTCCCATGGCGACATCAAGCCGGCGAACGTTCTACTCGGAGAAGTGCCGAGGCCGAATCCCAGCGATCGCTGCTGCTGCGACTGTGCATCGCCGAGTGGGTGCAGGGACCATTGCGCTTGCCCGATGGCGGCGACATCCGCGACCAGCTGCGCGGCCCGCCACGCCCGCGGCACTTGATTGCAAAGCTCACCGATTTTGGCATGGCGAGGCTGGCATCGAGCCATGACCTTGCGACTCCGAGTACATGGCGCCGGAGCAGTTCGACGGCGACCGGAGTCCCGCCGTGGACGTCTACGCCTCTTGGTGTCACGGCCTTCCAGCTTCTGACGGGCGAGCTTCCGTTCGCAGACGTGCATCCTGCCGACGAGTGGCGTTCGCGGGGTGTGGAGGGATGTTCATCGTCATAGGCCGCCCAGAGCGCTGCGAGAGGTGTCGCCGCCGACCCCAGCGGATGTCGCGGAGCTGATCGACTCTTGCCTCGCGAAACGACAGCGATCGCCCAGCGCTTGGCGAGCTGGAAGGCGAGACTCGAAGCGTGCGCGTCGGCCATGGGCTTCCACGGCACGCCGCCGACGGTCGCGCATCGCGGCCCCGGCAACCATGCTCCGGGTGCTCGGAATGCGCCTGGTCCGCGGGATTGAGGGGCTCGTCGCGCTCGGAACGGCTTCCTGCGCTCGGCGGCGGCGTCGAGCACGGCCGCCGCAGCCCGTGAGGGCTGGGAGGAGGACGGGACGTACAGCGTGGTCAAAGAGTGGGAGGCCGCCGCGGAGCACCAGCTTGGCGTTGCCGCGGGCGCTGCCGAGCCGCTCCCGGTCTCCGCCGCCGGAAGGTGGCCGGCAGCTGGCTGACGCGGCGATGCCAGAGCCCAGCGGCGCTGCCGTGCACGTTCAGCAGAACCTGATCGAGCCCCATGGCCGAGATCCGAGCGGGGGCTTGTTCTTCTACCCGCACTGGGGCGTCGATGGACACGTGCGTCCAGAGCTCGCTGTCCAGCACGCACCATTCCTCGGCCATGTACTGGCGTGGGAGCTCCTACTCGCTCTTCGTAGAGATGATCTACCTGTTGCGCGCTCGCAGCTCGACGCGCTCAGGGCGCGGGACTTCCTCCTCGTTCAGCCGTGGCGCCATCGGCTCGAAGGCCTCGTTGCTCTCGCAGAAGACGCGACCGCTCGTGCGCGCGAGTCGTTTGAAGCAGCCTTGGAGGCAGATCCAGGGGACGCTGTTGCCAGATCCAATCTCGCCGTCGCTCTCTATCGGCGGGGCGCCCGCGGGGCGGCGCTTGAAGAGGCTGACCGCGCCCGGCGGGAGCTCCCGCTGCACGGCGAAGTCGTCGCCAATTGGCTCGCCGCCTCACGCACACAGGGCGTGTGGAGCGCGGATCATGCGGAAGCGCTGGCGCGGCTTCCGAAGCTCCGATACCCGGTCGATCTGAAGGAGGAGCCGGCGCCGGTCACGCGCTGGGACGTTCACCCACCGCTGATCTGGGACGCAGACGACGCTTGGTTTACGCTGGAAGCGCTCGCCGAGGTCCGCCGAATACTCGCTCGAGAGCTCGAGCGCGATCTCGCGAGGACGGCGACGGATCCGAGAAGCTGGTTTCAAGCGGCGGCGTTCTGGGCGGCTGCCGGCGACGAGGGGAGAGCGCGCCGGTGCCTCGAACGCACCGTGCGACACGGAGCGCACGAGGCGGACGTTGCCCAGGCAGCCGCCAAGCTCGGTGAGTACTTGGACGAACAGCGACGCGCTCGCGAGCAGATCGGGCCAGTCGACTTCCCGAGTGTCGAGCCAGCTCCGACGCTTCCGAGGGTTCTCCAGGACCACCGGACGGCCTTGGACCTGGCGATCTCCACCATGAACGATGCCGCCCGGCGGGACCAGATGCCGGCACCGGCAGGAATGTTGGAAGACACCCGCGAGCAGGCGGCGCAGCAGCTCGCCTCGGTACGAAAAGAAATGGCCCAGGAAACCCGGGATCTCGCGGTTCTCCTCGGACAGGGGCAAGTCCCGGCCGACTTCGATGTCAGGGTGCTTCGCCTCTCGCTCGCGGCCTACTTCCTGGACAAGGTCGACGAGATGTTCCGAGCGACCCGCGACGCCGGCGGAGCCGTCCGCGCCGCCCTGTTGCTCTCGGCCACCCGCGCGGTGAGAAACATCCTCGACGATCTCTACTTCTTCAAGAGCGCGGACCAAATCATCCGCGACTACCTGGACAACGAAACCTCAATCGCGTCGTGTGCGGCCGCGTGCAAGGTCGAGCTCTGCTCGCTCGAGCAGGCGGCGCTCGCATACAAAAAGAACATCGCGGCGCAGATCGACGCCCTCAACTTCGGCTGATGCACCAATCAGCGATGACGACCGTGATGTTGTCCCTGCCGCCCGCCTGCTTCGCTCTGCCAATGAGCTCAGCACACACGGACGCGGGATCAGAAGGGTCGCGGAGCACGTTTGCGATCTCCTCGTCGGCGAGCATGTCAGTGAGGCCATCGGTGCACAGGAGCAATCGGTCGCCGCGCTTCCATGACAAAGTCGCCACGTCGGGCTGGATTCCGCCCGGCATCCCCATGAACCGAGTGAGCGTGTGCCTCGCCGGATGGGTCTTCGCCTCGTCCTCGCGGATATCACCGCGCTGGACGAGGAGGGCGACGACGGAGTGGTCCTCCGTCAGGCGCTTCAGCTCGCCAGCCCGCCAGAGATATGCACGGCTATCGCCCATGTGTGCGAGCGCCGCGCTCCTCGGGCCAATGGTCACCGCGACCAGCGTGGCACCCATTCCGGCGAGATCGTGTCGCCCGGCGGTCTGATCGTGGATCTGCCGGTTCAGCTCAGCAACCGTGTCACGGAGCAGGTCGCGTCTCGAGCGCCGTCTCGAAGACGGCGCCGCGTCCCATGCGCGTGGAAGCGCATCGACAACGACCTTCGAAGCGGTCGCGCCGGCCTGCGCGCCGCCCACTCCATCCGAGACCACGAGCAGATCACCCGCGATTGCGAAGGCGTCCTCGTTATCGTTCCGGACACACCCCGGATCGGTGGCACCGCAAGCGCGGAACGGAGCCCGCGCTTGACTCGACAGGCGCCGGCTCGCCATGCCCGAAGTGGTCAGAGGACACCTGCAAGGGCACGTCGGAACTCCGCTGCCGTGTGGAAGCGTTTGCTCGGATCGGGTTCCAGGGAATGATCGATGACGCTTGCGACGCGAGGATCGAGGCTGGGATTGCGCGTGCGTGCGGGCACGATTCGCCCCTGGAGGATGACGGCGATGGGATCCGTGTCCGCTGGAAAGTCGAGGGGTACGGAGCCGGTGAGCATGTTGTAGAACGTCGCACCCATGGCCCAGACGTCGCTGGCGGGCTTGACATGCTTGAAATCGATGATCTGCTCGCGCGGCATGAAGCAGGGTGTGCCGGCGACGACCCCCGTTGCCGTGTGGCCCGACAAGCCAGCGGTGTTGAAGCATTTGGCGAGCCCGTAGTCCGAGAGCTTCACGGTGGGGCGCTCGAACGAGCCGCGGAGCAAGATGTTTTGGGGCTTCAGGTCGCGGTGAACGACGCCGCGCTCACGGCGCTCCTCCCCGCTGGCGAGCTTGACGGTGATCGGCGCGGTATGGGCGTGTTCGAGCGCGTCCAGCGCTTGCAGCATCAAGGGCGCGGCTGCCGAGAGCGGCAATCGTCCGCCGAACTTCTCCATGAGACCGTCGACGTCGCCGCATTCACAGAACTCCATGATCATGTAGAGGAGGTTCCCTGCTTGGCCGAGCTCGTACGTCTCGGCAATGTTGGGGTGCTTGAGCTGGATGGCTACCGACGCTTCGCGAATGAAGTCTTTGATCCTCTGCGGGTCAGTGGCCACACGCGGTAGCATCACTTTGACGGCGAACGGATGGCCGTCGCGCAGCCTGCGCGCCAGGAACACGGCCCCCATGCCGCCGGCGCCGAGCTGTTTCTCGAGCGCGTAGCCGGGGATCTCCGGTGCGTCACGAGGGCGGTTCGGAGCCGCCTTCTCCAGCAGGTCCTGGACAATCTGCTGGATGCGCCGATTCGCTTGCCGATCGTCCATCGGCGGCTCCGGGGCTGGCGCCGCCTCTGCAACACGGAGAACCGTCGGCGCGACCGCGACCGACGGAGGCACTGGTGCTTCGATCTCCACGACGAACCGCGTGTCGCCCACGTCGATTTGATCACCGCTCCGGAGCTCGACTTTCGGGAACTCGCGCTTCGCCCCTTGCTCGGGCGTCTCGTGAGCGTCGCGCCCTCCTCGCTTCTGCCCGTTGACGATCGTTCCATTGAGGCTGCCGAGATCCTTGATGCGCGCCTGGGGTGGGCTGACCTCGAGCAGGAAGTGGTAACGGGACGCGAAGCCGTCTGCCTCGGGGATCTTCCCGTGGCAGTCTGTGCCGCGACCGAACACGAAGGTGTCGGTCTCCACGAACTCGAACGCCTTCCCGGTCAGCGGGCCAGCGACGGCGCGAAGAGTCACTTTTCCAGGCATGGTTCCTCCGGCGGGATTCTACAAGAAACGCGCCAGCCCGGGCGCCACCCTCCCATTGCGGCACGAACCATGCTTTCGGTCTCCGCCGGTGAGCGTAGGATCACGCCCATGTCGGAGGTCGAACCCGTTGTCGAGCGCGCCCTCGCGCGGGCCATAGAGGAAGCGCGCCTCCTCGGGTCGGCCCAGGTCGAGCCGCTGCACCTCTTCGTCGGCGCTTTGAAGCCAGACGGAGATGGTGCCGACGTGGCATTGCGGCGGGCGGGGATTGACCCGAAGCGTCTCCGCCGCCGCGCGCGCGCGCTCATCGCCCAAGGAAGACAGATCGACGAGCGGCTTGAACTCTCTCCGCGGGCGCAGTCAATCCTGGATGACGCGGACGCGCGAGCTGTCGAGAAGGGTCGCCCTCTGAACCTGCGCGACGTCCTCGTGGCGCTGCTGGTGCAACCGGATGAAGCGATGGAGCATCTGTTGCGCGATCAAGGCGTCGCGGCCGGACAGCTCGTCGCCGGGCTGGAGAGCGGCGGAGGCGTGGCTCCACCGGAAGCCGACAGGAGGGCGAATAGCGAACACCCTCCGACACCGATGCTGGACAAGGTTGGCAAGGATTACACGAGGCTCGCGATGCAGGGCAAGCTCGGCCCGGTCATCGGACGGGAAGAGGAGCTCAAGGAGGTGATCCGCATCCTGCTCCAGGAGGGCAAGAGCAATCCGCTTCTCATCGGCGACCCGGGCGTGGGGAAGACCGCGATCGTCGAAGCTCTGGCCCTGCACGCGGTACGCCCTGACGCCCGTCCGGAGATCCGTGGGCTGCGCGTCGTAGAGATCGTCGTGGCGGCGCTCGTCGGCGGAACTGAATACCGAGGCCAGCTCGAGGAGCGCTTGCGCGCCGTTCTGTCGGAGGCCGAAGCCGATCGCGATCTCGTCCTGTTCATCGACGAGCTGCACGCGATTACAGGTGGCGCGAGCAAGGGGCGCAGCATCGCCGACTTGTCCAACCTCCTGAAGCCCGCGCTGGCGCGCGGCGTGATCCGCCTCATTGGAGCGACGACGCCGGGCGAGTTCCGCGCGAACATCGAAGCCGACGCTGCATTCGAGAGGAGGTTCCAGCCCGTTCGCGTGGAGGAGCCGTCGCCCGAGCGCGCCGAGGCCATTCTGCGCGGCCTCAGACACCGGCTCGAAGCGCATCACGGCGTTACGATCACTGACGAGGCGATTTCGGCGTCGGTCGAGCTATCGGTCCGCTACCTGCCGGACCGCCGCCTGCCCGACAAGGCGCGCGATCTGGCCGACAAGGCCGCCGCCACCGCGCGATTCGCGACGCTGAGCGCAGGCGCGGCGAAGGCTCCCGACGCGACTATCGTCGGCCGAGACGCCATCGCGGCCGTCGTGGCCAAGTGGACCGGTATCCCCGTGGAGCGGCTGACCGCGGATAGGGCCGCGCGTCTGGTCGATCTCGAGGCGGCGCTCAAGAGGCGTGTGATCGGCCAGGACCACGCGGTTCATGCGGTCGCGCAAGTCGTACGCACCGCACACGCGGGCCTGGCCCGTGCCGGGCGCCCGCACGGTGTCTTCCTTTTTCTCGGCCCGACGGGGGTCGGCAAGACGGAGCTCGCGAAGTCCCTAGCCGAGTTCCTCTTCGGCAGCGAGCGGGCTCTCCTGCGCTTCGACATGTCGGAGTTCAAAGACAAGCACACGGTTCAGCGGCTCGTCGGCGCTCCACCCGGCTACATTGGTTACGACGAGGGCGGACAGCTCACGAACGCCGTGAGACGAAACCCGTACTCGGTCCTGCTCTTCGACGAGATCGAAAAGGCGCACCCGGAAGTCGCACAGGTGTTCCTTCAGGTATTTGACGACGGGCGCCTGACGGACGGCCACGGTCGCACGGCGGACTTCTCGAACGCCATCGTCATCATGACGAGCAATCTGCTGTCGAGCGGACCTGCCGAGAAACGGAGGCATCTCGGGTTTGGTGCCCAGGACCGCGCCGCAGATCCACCAGCCGGCCCGCGATCGACCCAGGAGATCCGTGTCGCTCTGGCCGGTGGCGCTTTCGCCCCCGAGCTCGTGAACCGCATCACCAACATCGTCGAATTCTTGGCGCTCGGGCGCGAGCACGTGCGCGCGATCATCGACAAGATCCTCGACGGCGTGCGCGCTCGTCTGGCCGAGCGCTCCGTCACTTTGCGGGTGGACGACACCGCATACGACGTCTTCTTGCGGGATGGATACAGGCCCGAGTCGGGGGCGCGCGGGATGGAGCGCCTGATCGAGAAGTCCGTCGTCCAGCCCCTGGCGAACCTTGTCATCGAAGGCAGGCTGCCGCCTGGAGCCACGGTGCGCATCGGCTCCGAATCCGGGAAAGTGACGCTCTTTCCGCTCCTGGCCGGGGGGATGTAGCTTCGTCGTGATGGCAGCGTACCGCGTCGAGCTCATCGAGGCTGATCCTGGAAAGGTGGTCGGGCGCACTGCCGGTTACGTGTTCGAGGTACACCCGGACGAGCCCGCCTTCATCGGCGACTCGCGTGCGGCTGCCATCCACCTCAACGACCGACACGGCCGCGAGCGATACCTGACGCTGGAGGCACATGGCGACGGGCTTCTCCTGCGCTGTCACAGTGCGAGTCGCGGCGCGTGGCTGCTCTATCCCGACTCGCTCGAACAAGATGCGACGACTCGGGACGTCTTTTTGAAGGGGCTCCGGGTCGAGGACCTCGACGCGAGCGTCCCGGAGGCAGCGACGGGCAGACTCTGGATCCGCGGGCAGGAGGTCGTGCTGAGCGTGCCCGCGCGTGCCTGCGTGCGACTGCGCGATACGGAACGAGCGGAGGCCGCGGCGCGCCAGGGAAGCATCATCCTTTTGCCCGGCGTGCAGCTTCGTGTGCTGAGCAGGCCCCAACGTTCGCCTCTGGCCGCGAATGCTGGCCTCAAAGTGTCGTCCGACGAGCCCCAGCTACCGGCGCTGGCCGTGGAAGTCGCGCAACTCGAAGCGCGACCGAAGGTGGAGCACGCGACGACGTTGCCCGGGCTCGTTGCCGCGATCGGCGGCACGCTATTGCGGCGCCACGGGGAAGATCTGGTCTCAGAGCTCGGATCGTTGCCGGAGGGCCGGTGGTCGCTCCCGCCGCTGCTGCTCGGCGGAGAGCCGCGTTCCCTGGTCGATCTCGCGGACGCCTTGCTGCGTGATCGCCAGCCCGTGGAGCTGCCAGTAGCCCTCTTGACCCGCGCGACGATCGAGCCGTCCGACGTCGAGGTCGCTGCATACTCGTTCCTCTCTTATCCAGATGTGGGCGACGACTGGCTCCTGAGCTTCCCGTTGAAAGGGCGGCTCCGAGGACGCGCCTTCATGGCGCGCGTGTGGCGCCGGTTCTGTGAGCTCCGTGCCGGCGGACAAGCCGCGGGCGAGACGCGTCTCGGGATCGCGCTTCCGTCGCTCGTCGGCGACCACGCTTCCCTTGCCGTGCGTGCGGGCCCGCGTGCCGGGAAGCCATCGGGCCTCGTCGAGCCGGTGGACGTGTTCGGCGCGGTGCGGAGCCGAAGCCCGCAGATGCGGGAGCTCTTCGCCATGCTGCGCAGCGTGGCGGACAGCAAGCTGCGCGTGCTGCTCACAGGGGAAGACGGAACTGGAAAGACGTTCCTCGCTCGCGCCATCCACGACGCGAGCTCCCGTCGGTGCCGGCGCTTCGTCGTCGTGAACTGCCCATCGGTGATGCAAAGCACCGCCGCCAGCGAGCTCTTTGGCCACGAACGGGGTGCCTTCACGGGAGCCGACAAGCGCAAGGACGGCTATTTCCAAGCCGCCGACGGCGGAACAATCTTCCTCGACGAAATCGGAGAGCTGTCCGAGGAAATGCAAGCGAAGTTACTCAAGACCGTCGAAGAAGGGCGAGTGTGGAGGATGGGAAGCACCGCCGAGGAGATGATCGACGTCCGCGTCATCTCCGCGACGAACCGAAACCTCGAGGCGGGGGAAGGCGGAAGACGGTTTCGCAAAGACCTCTATCACCGGCTCGCAGTCTTCAAGGTGCTCGTACCGCCGCTTCGCGAACGGCTCGAAGACATTGATCTCATCGCGGTCGACCTTCTCGCCGCGAAGTCAGCCCCGGGACGGGCGCCGAAGACTCTCGGTGCCGATGCCCTCGAGAAGCTCCAAGCGTACGACTTCCCCGGCAACGTGCGTGAGCTCGAAGGGATTCTCGACGTCGCGTCCACGCTCGCTTCGGACGTGACGATTCGCGCCGGCGATGTTCGCCTGCCGTCGCTCGCGCGAAGAGACGACACGCCCGACAACGGAGTCAGCGCGATGGCGAGGCAGCTCGTGGAGTCCGCTTGTCGAACGCTCGCGGCTGAGACCGGGGCCATCGACTGCCCGGGGGGCGGGCATGATCAACAGGCCGCCTATCGCCAGGCCGTGGCTTTCATCCTGAAGGACTGGGAGAGGACCGGGGAGCTGGAGCGACGCCGCGGGCTGCGCGTGCTCCCCCACGTGCTCGAAAAGGAGGTGTCCCGGCGCCTCCAGAATCCGAAGCTGCGGGCCTGCGAGTACTTGCGCGACCTCTACCCGGATCTCACCGTGGATCGCTACAGGGAGCAGCTCGCCCGTGTCCGCGCCGGCCGGCCCTAGGAACCTCCGGCTCCCTCCGGCTCCCTCCGCACTGCTCCGCCGCGCCGAACACGCCGGCTCCGGCGGCCTTGAAGCGGCTAGGCATGTAGGTTGCTGTCCGTCGCCTATACAAGTGCACCACGCAGTGCGAAATTCTCTCGGCCGGGGGCGCCCTAGCTCCGCCTCGGCCGCCCTCCTCCTCCACCGGTCGCGACCATGAGAATCGGAGCACTGTCGGCAAGAGATTGGCTCATCACGCTTTCGCTCACTGCGGTTTGGCTTGCTGCGTCCTGGTACTCGTTCGGTAGGGGGATGCCAGAATGGCTCGGCCCGGTCGTCCTCCTTGCGCCACTCGAAATCCTGCTGCTGGTTGCAGTCGTGGCGGGGTTGAACGCGATCTTGTTCGGGGAGAGCCGCCGCGAGGCGGAGCTGCGTCGCATCCTGGCCGAGCCGCCGATCCTCAAGGGCGCGGCGCGGACGGATGACGGGGCCACGGCTCAACGACTCCCGTCGCCCGCGGCCTCCGCTCAGACCGAACGCGCACCAGAGCTGCATCAAGAGACGATGGCGCGGCCCAACGTGGGCCTGTCTCCCGCCGCAACGCAGGCACGAGATGAATCGTCGAAGCTCCCGGCAAGGACAGAGGCTCGCCCGGCTCGCTCGGAACCGACGCTTCCGCAGACGGTCCTTCTCGATGACTACATCGTGGAGCGCCGACTCGGCGCCGGAGGGCAAGGCGAAGTGCTCCTCGTTCGCAGCCGCAGCACTGGGACCGAACACGCGGTGAAGCGCGCGAACGTCCGCGCGACAAACATGCGAGACATCGGAGTCGAGCGGCGGCGCCTTCTTTCGGAGCTCGGTGTCTGGATCGATCTGCCCGAGCATCCGAGCCTTGCGCGCTTGAACTTCGTTCGCACCGCTGGCAGCGACGTGTTGCTCTTCGCCGAGTACGTGGAGGGCGGCAGCCTGATCGATTGGATTGATCGATGCCGTGTCGTTGGGATGAAGGAGCTTTTGGCGGTCGCGCTGCGTTCGGCTTGGGCGATGCACGTCGCGCATGCGCTGGGTGTCGTGCACCAGGACATCAAGCCCGAGAACTTCCTCGTCGCTGGCGACGGCGCGATCAAGCTCGGCGACTTCGGTCTTGCCACAGCTCGTCGCTCGCAGGGAGACCACACTGTCGGCGTCCAGGGCTTCACACCCGCGTACCGGCCTCCGGAACAAGTGATCGGCGGCCGCGTCGACGCCAGAAGCGACATCTTCAGCTGGGCAGCATCCGTGCTCAAGATCTGGTTGGGCGCGAACGCCGCCTGGGCAGACGGTCAGGCGCTCGCGTACGAAACAAGCATGTATCTAAGGACGGCGCCTCAGGAGGGGCGCCCTCGGATTCCAGAGACGTTGGCCACCGTCCTCGGCAAGTGCCTCGACCGCGATCCAGCACGGAGAATCGCCACGGCCGGCGAGCTCGTCCGAGAGCTGCGCCGAGTCTATGAAGAAGCGACGGGAGCACCGTTCCTCAGCCGGCTCGCGGACCCTCCAGCTCGACGGCCGGATGAGGACCGAACGGCGATCGGCGTACGACGCTGGAAGCCCGGTGAGGAATGGCTTGCGCGAGCCCGTGGGGCGACTGGAGGAGCGACCCCGCCGCCTTCGCCTGCGCTGGGACGATCGTGGCGATCGAAGTGCGTGAGTGACCTCATCTCGTACGAGGAAGCCGCGAGCTTGTTAGCCGCGGCGGCTGGGACCTCCAGAGACCTGGCCAATCTGCACGCGGACAAGGCTTTCGTACACGCCGAGCTCGGGGACATGCCCGGCGCACGAGCGTCCTTCGACGAGGCTGCCGCCTTCTTCGAGAACGATGCCCAGGTGGTTCGGAGCCGCGAGGCCGTGGAATCGTGGACGCAAGTCTGCAAGTCGTTCGCCTGGCTCGCGCTGCGGGCTCGTCGCCATGACTGGGCGCTCGACGCCTGCGCTCGCGCCGCGCGAACCATCGAACGGGCACGCGCGGCAGGTAGCCCCGGCACGAGCTCGGCGGGAGCTCTCGCGGACATCGAGGCCGATCGCGGTGACATCTTCGTGGAGCTCGGTGACGTGCCGAGAGCGCTCGAGTCGTTCGACCGAGCGCTGAGGGCGCTGGAGTCGTGTGGGGAGCGCGATACGGTCGCCCTGCACGCGAAAACGCGATGCACGCAGGGACGCGCAAAGGCCGTCTTCGCGCTCGGGCGCCCAGAAATGGCGATCGCCGCGTGCGATCGACTGGTTGCGACGCTGGACCAGAGCGCCGCGGCGAGCGAGGCGCAATGGGCGAATACGCAGCTCGCTATCGTGATCACGGACAAGGCGCATTGGCTCCGGCATCTCGGACGACTGGACGAAGCACTGCGCTGCCACGATCGTGCGATCTCGATTGCCGAACAGCTCGCCGCCGCGTCGGCAGATGCAGAGGAAATGCTCGCCATGTACTGCCAGAACAAGGCGTACGTGGCTCGCCTCACCGGCGACGTCCCGGTGACGCTCGACTTGCTCGCTCGGGGCATCGAGCTCCGGGAGCGCATCGCAGCGAGGACACAGGACAGCGAAGCCCGCGCTGCCGTTGCGGAAGCCTATTCGAACGCCGCGATCGATCTCCAGCACCTGAGCTTGACCGAGGAGGCCTTCCCGATGTTCGACACGGCAATCGGTATCTACGTCTCCTTGGTGGATGGCGAGGGCCGGCAGGAGTTCCTGCCCAAGCTGGGCCGCGCCTACAGCGGCAAGGCGGCTTGTTTGCTGGCCTCGGCGGGCCCCGTTTTCGCGCAAGGTGTACCGCAAGCCCCACATGACGACGCGGTTTTCACGCGTGTGTTCAGCCGCTTCATCGAGGCAAAGGACCTCCAACAGAGGGCCGCCGTGGTGTTCGAGCGACTGTGGTCCGAAATCCGAGCGCCGCACTACGCGGTCGATCTCGCTCGGGTAAAGCTCAACTTGGCTGCCGTTCACAACCTGCTTCTCGAGAGGGATGCAGCCCATGTCCTCGCGAACGAAGTCCTCCGCCTTCGTGATGAGCTTGCCGGTGAAGGGCAACAGGAGCAGCTCCGCGAGATCGTCGCAGCAGCCGAAGCGCTTCTGGCGCGGAACCGGCGCGATGACGCCATGATGAGGGCCCAATGACGGTGCCGTATCTGCTGGGTCCGTGGGGTCGAATCCGCGTCGGCATGCACGGCAAGCCGGCGAGCCGCGACGAAGTTCTCGCCCGGCACCTTGGCGGCTCGGGAGCACAAGCCGTCGCTGACCTGCTGGATGTCCCGGAGCACTGCATGGTGTTCTCACCGCCCGGGACGGCGTTCATCATCGTCACGGATCGGGACCACGCGCTCGGTGCATTCGATCCCGTGCTCCAGTTCCTTTTCTACAAGCCGCTGAGCGAGGAGATTGGTTACTACCTCTGTCTCTATGACTGGACGATGAGCGCGCACATCATGCTCGCGGACGCGCGACGCCGCGTCGCGGTCAATGCCGTGTACAACGTCTGGACGAGCGACCGAGGCACGGATTGGTCTCGCTTCCGAGCGTCCGTCACCGACGCAGCAGCCATCGCCGCCGCCGACGCTGGCCTTCGTTTTGGTCGCGTTGGATTCGGTGGCGGTCGGTTTCGTGAGTCCGCGCAGCGGCTCGAGCGCATCCCCGGCGCGGCGCCGGCGAAGCGGCCGGCCGATGATCGCGTGTTCTTCACCACGCTCGGACAACAGCTCTACGCCGCCTACTACCTGGGCTTCGCACCTTTCATCCCGGAGATCGCCAAGATCTTCCACGTGAAGAGCGGCGACGGGAGCCAGCACCTGATGTTCGCCCGCGACGACACGCACGTGAGCGGAGCCTTCGATTGGTCCGAGGATCTGCGTGATCCGATGAATCCCTACCGGCAGGGGCTCATCGACTTGTTCGGTTTCATGGGAATCGCGCCGGACGAAGCTCAACGCGGCGACGTCCGCGCGGCATTTCGCGACAAGGTCATCGAGCGCGGGCCCCACGCCACCGAGACCGCCGAGCTCTTGCGCAAGAGCCAGGAGGAAAACCCGTCGCAGTCGGACAGCGCTGCGGAGAAATACCTGGCACGCGCAGCCCAGGATCCCGACATGGTCTTTGACGCCTTGTATCCGGCGGAGCTCTTGCGCGTCCCGGGTGGTGCACTCCTGCGACAGATCGCGGCGCGATACGATTCCCCGAACAGCGGCGCCGGCCTACCCGCGCCGCGCGGGAGCGTCGCTCGCCCACAGCCCGCACCCACCGTACACCGAGGACCCCACGGTGCTCCGGCGATTTCCAAGCCCCAACAAGACATCCTGCCGGCGGGCGCCCCGCTTCGCCATCCCACGATGGGGGACGACGAGAGCGTCCAGCAAGCCCGCCACTCCGCGGACGCGGCGCAAGCCTTGATGCAAAAGGAGCTCGAGTTTCTGGATCACGAGAAGAAACGCATCGATGAGCTCGTCCTTGCCCGCAAAGAAGCCGCGACGAAAGGTCGCGGGCGCCCAGGCGCGAACAACACGATCCTCATCGTCGACGATGACGTCCTTTACGCCAATGACCTTTCGGTGGCCTTATCCAAACACGGCCTTCGCGGCGAGATCACCAATGGTGCTATGGCACTCGATTCCGCTCGCCGCGTCCGGCCGTGCCTCCTGATCGTCGGTGCCGAGCTTCACGGCACGTCGGGCTACACGATCTGCAATAGAGTGAAAGGCGACCCTGAGCTGGGGACGACGCCGCTCTTTCTCATCGCTGCGGAGGAGGCGCAACAGCAGAACTTCGAGCAGCACCGAAACCTACGGCGCCCAGCGGATGACTATGCCATCAAGCCGACTGATCCGGCAGAGCTCGTGCCCCGCGCGCTCGAGCTCGTTGCTCGATCCCGCTTCGGTAGTCTGCAGAGCGCTGTGGGTGCCGAGGCCAAGATCGAAGCGCTCGAGGGTCTGCTTGCGCTCGCGGAGGGCGCGCCACCGCCCGCGCCGACCGTGCAGCGCGTCGTCGAACCTGCTCATCAGAGTCGGGTGGCTTCGCAGCAAGGGATCGCGGCGTATCCACCCGCGAACAAGCCTGGGTGGCGAGCTGCGATCGGGGCCGTGGCAGTGCTCGTTGTGTCCGGGATCCACCTGATGACGCGGCTTCCTCTCTTCGTAACTTTTCCTGTGCTGTCGATGTTGCTGTTGGCGGTGTTGCTGCTGTTCGCCACGCCAGCGGACCTCGATGCCGCTTCCAAGCCGGCGGCGCTCACACTGCGACTGGGAGCGGCCGCTCTCGCGCTCGACGCCGGCTCGCGCCTTGCTGTGCTCTTGATTGGTCCTGACTGGGACTTGGGCGTCGTTCTCGGATCGCTCCTGCAGGCAAGCTTCTGGGCGTCGTTCGGAATCGCCGCCTGGCAACTCGTCGCACGCACGAAGAGGAGCGGGGGAATGCCATGAGCTTCGTCTCGCTGGCATCCTTGGCTGCGCTCGGGGCTGTGCTGATGATCGGAGTTTCGCAGCTGTCCGTGCGCAGGTGCTCGCCCCAGGCGGCGCTGCGGTTGGCCATTGCCGGTTGCTTGGTCCTGGCCCTCGAGCTCCTACAGAGCCTGGCTCCGATTGCCGCGATGTGGGTGCTCGAACCGGCGCTACGATACTTCGCCGCCGGGCTGGCCGTCTGGGCGCTGGTTCTGCTCGCTCGCACGAAGGATGTGAGTCATCAAAGACCGTCTGAGCTCGCGCCGACCCTACACCGGGATCCACCGGCTGCGGGACGTCCCCTCGATCTCGAAAGTCTTCTCGGCGCAGTCCCGCCCGCACCAACGCTCCGGCATAGTCCGGAACCCGCGCCAACGATCAATCGCCCGCAGCCGACGCAGCTTCGCGTGGATGCGGCGGGCGCCGCGGACGCGCATGCTCCACGCGAAGTGCCAGCGCTCGCGACTCTTCCCACCTACCTCGCGCCGCTCGAAGGCTGCCCGGGTTGGACGGAGCGCCGGATTCCGGTTGCTGGAGACGGTCCCTGGTCGCTTCGCGGCGCCGCTGGTTCGGAGGGGCCGGTGCTGGCGTGCGCGCCAGCGGGAGTCCCGACCGACATCAAGTTGCTTGCGTGGCGGTTGGGCTCCGATGGCTCGGCGCAGCCGCTCGAAGGTCAGGTTTCAGCGAGTCGTGACATGGCGATGGCGGGCGGCGATACGATCGAGGTCGTCACCGCCGCTCCGGCACGCGGCGAATGCGTTCTGCGTTGCCTGCAGCTCTCTCCGCATCGAGCGGAGCAGAGGATCGACTCAGTCCCCGGCGTCATGACAGGCATCTCCATGGCGCGCGCGAACGATCTGCGCTGGGTTGCGTATCTCCGATCGAATTTGCGAGACAATGACGAGCAGCTCTTCGTTGCGTGCCGAAAGGACAGCGTCGTGTCGACTGGTTCTTGGCGCGTATTCCCGGTCGGCGAACCCGGCCGGCGTGGCACTCAGACGTCGATCGCCGCCCTCCCAGGAGGCCGCGCTGCGGTCGTTACTCAACGCCGTCCTGCTGGCTGGGGCGGTGGAGGTGCAATTCACATCGCCGCTGCGTCCGGCCCCGGGGGTCTCGACGCGGCACTCAGCGCTGCCTCCGCGAAATCGATCACGGTCGAACTGGTCGACGCGACCGGTCGGGTTCAGGAGGAGCTCGTCGACGCCACCGATAACTTCCACACCTCCGGCGTGGCGATCGACGACCGTGGCCGACTCGCCGTGGCTACCTTTCACTGCGACGATCCTCCGGAAGGCACACGCTTTCGCATCCGGCTGGCCACGCGCGAAGCCGACGGGTGGGCGGCGGAGGACGACCTCGGACGACATCGGGCGGAGGAGCGCCGTTCCATTTGAAGCTTCTGCCGTTGCCGGGCGGTGAGCTTGCAGTATTCGCGCTGGTCGTGGATCTTGGATTGAGAACGCTGTCGGCCGTCCTGTTCCGGCGCGGGGAGCGCGGCTGGCGCCCAGTCGCGTTTCCGCCCGTACCCTACGCGGATGAGACCGCCGCGCACTACAGCCCTGTCGCGGACGCGCTCGTCGTACTGGATCGGATTCACATATTCGTTCCAGAATTGGTGAACCCGCGGAATCCCGCACTTGGCGGAGCCAACTGCGTCCACTGGTACGAGGGTCCGGCCGCCCTGCATGCCGTGCCGCCGGGCGCCGGTGCAAGTGGCGCTGTTTCCCCCGCGGCGACGATGCCGCGCGCCTCTACCCCGGCACCCACGCTTGCTCGCCCGCAAGCGCCGGCTGCGACCCTCGCCCGCGAGCACCGCGACAGCGGGCGGTCGTTCAAGCCGGGCACGAACGTGGTCGTGACGATCCACGACGAGATAGGGATGAGCACACGGGTGCCGCTGGGCGCGCACGACATGACGATCGGAAGCAATGAAGCGGCGCGCGTTCGTCTCGTCGGGCTACCACCCTCGACGCAAGCAAAGGTCTACCGGGCCAACGACGGGCGGCTCTTGCTTCGAAACGTGGGCGGCACCACCGACATCATGCTCAACGGGAGGATCCTCCTCGATGAAGCGGAGTTGGCTCCCGAGGATCTGGCCAAGGTCGGCACGTTCCTGTTTGTGTTCACGGAGGAATGAGACTTGGAGGACCACGGCGCGGCCGACGAAGTCGTTCAGTACCTGGTGTTTCGCGGGGACCTCCGGTTGGCCAAAGGCAAAGCCGCTGCGCAAGCGGGCCACGCGGTTCAACTGGTGATCCGAGCAATCGAGCGGTCCGGTGAGGAGCGAGCGAAACGCTGGCTCGCTGACTGGGAGGCCGGAAGCTACACGAAGATCGCGGTCCGAGTCGCAGACCTCGTTCAACTACGTGATCTCGCGACGCGCCTGGATTCCGCCCGTATCATTCACGTCGAGGTGGTCGATGAAGGACGAACCGCGATCCAGCCTGGTACGGCGACCGTACTCGGCTTGCAGCCGGTTCCGAAGTCGCTCGTCGCCTCGATCGTCGGCGCGCTCCCGCTCTACTAGGCTCGCAAACTTGTCCACCCCGGAGGAGGATCAGCGAGCGACCGGGCCGTGCGAGTCGAGGTCGAGTGTGACTTCGACGGGTTGTGCAGGCAGCGCCGCACCGCCTCGCCACTTGAGCCGGAGGTGAGCATGTCGCCCTTCGACGCGGGCGACGCGCACGGACAACAGCTCCTCATGCAAGACGCCGCCGTCGACCCGCGAAACCACCGCGTACGAGGTGCGCGCTTCCCGAGCCCCACCGTCCCAGGTCTCGATCTTGAGCGTCCACGTGTAGCTCGGTCTCATCGGCTCGTCGACGAACCAGGCGCTCCAGCTCACGTCGGATGTCCACCCGGGCGGCAGCAGCCCGGCGTCCAGCGTCCCATCGGGTCGAACGAAAAGCGTGTTCGCGCTGTCCACCGCGGCATTCGCAACGGCAATGCGGAAGTCGCAAGGCGTGCAGCTCCAATCATCCGGAAATTTCCCCTCTGGCAGGTCGTGGGTGCACAGCCAGCTCCCCGAGGTGCAATCGACATCGAAGTGCGCGCAGTCGAAGTTGGGCTGGGTCGGCGTGCGCCTTCGCTCTCGACGTATCGTCACCAGGACGCCGGGATGCCGCGGGCAGGCGCACTTCGGTGAATCGGCCGGGGAGTCATCCATCACAGGCCGGACGACAGCGCGCGTTTTCCTTCCCGTCAACACCCGGTCGGCGCCGGGCGGTTCTGGTGATGGGTGAGCGCAGCCGGACAAGCTCATTTCGCGCCGGCTCCTGTTGGCCGCGCGAGCATCCCGGCGGGCACCCTCTTGTTCCCTTTTTCATGGTTCCATGGGGGTCATGCGGATTTACTGGAGCCGGCCTTCCGACGAGGAGTTGAAGGCGCGCTTGATCGCCGCCTGCGGGGCGCTCGTCGCTGCCCTGCTGCTCGGCTCGGTCCTCTGGTTCGCGTACGATATCGCACCGGTGACGCAGTTTCCGCTCACGTGGGGCCTGCTAGCCGCCGCAGCACTGGCTCACGACGCTGCAGGAACCGGTGGGTTCGTCGTTGGCTGGTTCTTCCAAGCGGCCCTCGTCGTTTTGGGTTGGTGCCTCTCGAGCCTCGCGATGGATGCCAGCATGTACTTCCGCGCGGGAGTATTGCTGCAGCCCGTCGCTTGGGCGCTGATGTTCCCCACGGTATTCATAACGCTGGGATGGATCGTCGTAACCGTCATCCACCCCGCCGGCTGGGTCCTTGGTGGAGTCGCGTTGGCCGCCGTGCTTGTCGTTTGGTGGATTCGAAGAGAGCGCCGCCCGTTCTGAAGTGCTGAACCGCAACCGTCCCGGCCGGTACGTGTGGTTGTCGGCGCCCACTGGTCCGCCGAGCTGCACCGTCGTCGCGGTTCGGCGGCGCGCCACCTCCCGCGCCTTTGTGAAGCCCGCGTTCTCTGGAACGCCGTGGACAGGGGCGCCGACGAGCGATCGCAGTGCGCGCGCGCCCGACCATGACCTCCTACGCGAGATCACGGCGGAACGTCGCCTCGTCGACGCCGCGCGACGCGCAGCACCGGCGCGCCAGCGGTGAGCTTGCTGCGCGCGGGAGATGAGCAAGCAGCCGATGGCAGTGATCGAGAAGCGTCGTCCCGCGCGAATAACCGCACCTTTCCGCGCCGCCCGCGCTTCGTCGTTCGCGATTGGCTATTCGTTCAGGCATGCGGACGGTGCGACGCATGCTGGACCGTAAATATTTCCGTTTATGATGGTCTTGCAGCACGCTGCGCCCGACGGACAGCCTCCCGGGGCACCGGCGCCATAGCAAACGCATTCGCCCTTCGGTCCGCATTCGCCGCGACAGGGCTGGCCCGAACAGCAGGCTTCGAGTCCTGGCCCGCTGCCCACGTTGCTACAAGCGTCACCTGCGTCGCCGCCCGAGGCGTCCGAGGCGGGAGGTTTCTCCGCGTCACCTGAGCCTCCATCCACTCCTGTACCGCCAGTGCCGCTGGTGTCGCCCGAGTCGGCGTCAGCGCCTGCAGAGGCAGTGACTCCGCCGCAGGCGGCCGCGCAGGCGCCGGCCAGGGCAAGCAGCTTCTCGATCACTGGAACTGCTCGCAAACTCCTTGACCGCCACAGACCAGCACGACCTGGCTACCACCCGCGACATCGCAGCACCGAAGCTGCTCGCAGCCGCCGACTACGTCGCCACACACGCAAGCGCCTTGCTCGCACGTCCCCTGGCAGACCTTGCCGTTGCAGCAAGTGATCCGCCACGCCTTCGGAACGGGAGCCACTCCGGCGTCGTTGCAAACTCCAAATGGATCGGGTTCGGCGTCGACCTCGCCAACGGAATCAGCGCCAACATCCAGCGTCGCGTCACCGTCCGTGTCCGCTCCGGACTCCGATGCGTCAGGGCCGGCGACATCCGGCGATGCGTCGCCAATCCCCTCGCTCTCGTCATGAGAGGTCGAGCCGCACGCCGCGACAAACACCATGCCGAGCACTATGGCAAGCGGCCCGCGCTTCAGTCTTGCCATGACCACGCCACCACGTGCAGATGGCGCCCCTGCCTTGGATGAGCTGGAGCGCAACCGCGCGACTCATCACTCGAGTACGCCGCCATGTGACGCCAGGACGTGCTGGGCGCGATCGGCGGTAGCGCGAGTAGAGCGAAGTAGTCTCCCCAGTAGTCGAAAGTCGGATAGTCGGCCGGACACACTTCAGGGTCCAGGGCGGTCAGCGGGAAGAACGTCACCGATGGAGCGAGTGTGCTCGGCAATGCGCCGGACATCCGCCCCAACGTGACCTGCGCGTGGCCCTGCGCGACGTCCGGCCGATCGAACTCATAGAATGCGTAGCGCCAATCGGCGCCACTCCCGTCCTGCTCCGGGCTCTTGTCGACGAACTCGATGTTCGGCTGGAGGTGCTGCCCTGCCCGCGATGCAGAGCCCCACGCGGCAACGTCTTCGCAGCTCAGGGTTCCTTGGATGGAGAACAAGAAGCAGCGAGTGAGTCCGGTGATCTCGCGCTGCGCGTCTTGCCGCGTGTAGGCGAAGATGAACTCGCGCACCGTGAGTCCGTCAAGCGAGACCCGATTCACGCCGAAGTCGGCACTCGAGCCTGAACGAAGGGGTTCGGGGCTGACGATCCCACCAGGGACCGTCGCGAAGAAGTCCGTTCCCGTGGTCACCGATCCGATGAACTGGCAACCGCTCGACGTCACGAGGCACATGGCGATGCTGCCGAGACCGTCGACCGCTGCAAGCCAGACAAATCCGTCCTGATCGCGCCGCAGCTCCGGTCCGTGCTGAAAACCGATCATCTCGGCCGGCATCGAGATGGGCGAAAGAAACGGTGCTGGCTCGCCGGTGTAGATCAACTCGAACAGCCGGACTTCCTCGTTGCTGAAGTCGTCCACCGCCACGTAGATCCGGTCTCCTGCACCGATGGCCACTGTCGTTTGATCGGTGCCCGAAGCTCCAATGCCCGCCGGCCGTTTGCACACCGGTCGTTCGAAATTGATCCCACCGTCGAAGGACACGGCAACGCAAAGCGAATCGATGATTCCGAAGTCGTCCGGTCCGGGGAAGTCCGGTCGGTCGACGCTGGGTGGCCACCCGAACAGGATGTCCGCGGTGTCAGTGCCGCCGGTGACAGCGTTGAACGCCTGCGTGCTTCCCGCGAGGCTCGCGTAAGCGACCAGACTTCGATTCACGAACCCCGACGCGAGCGCGGGATCGCTCCACAGGACGGCCACTGGATCCCCGAACACACCGTTCTCGGGATAGATCTTGCCCGGCGCCTCCCACGCGAGCCCGCCGTTGAGACTGTACGACCACCCCATGATCGACGAGCCCCGAAGGAACGCGACACCGGCATCGTTGCTTCCACCGTAGACGATGTCGAATGGCTGCTCTTCGTCGTTGTTCAAGTGGCTTGGGCCGGTGTAACGATGGCCAACCACGACGACGGGATTCCCCTCCGGCGTTTCGGCAAGGACTGCATCCGTCTCTGCTTGCTCGCCCGATTGCTGCGGTTCCTGCGGCGGGCCGAACAGGGGCGGATCGCGCGGATCGGTGACAGCGCAGCCAGAAATGACGAACACCAGCGCGCCTGCCGCGAGCCTCATCAGCGTTCCTCCCGCATTCGGCAATGTTACGTGGGGACCTGCGGGCGTCAACGCGGTCGCAGCCGCCCACCTCGCTTGGCAGGTCCGCGCAACCGACCGCGTTCGATCCTTCGAACGGCACGCCAGCACGCCGCAACTCCTTGATTTCCTTGCTCAGGAGAAGTCGCATTGCCGGCGCACAACCCGAAACCCGCGGAAACGCGGACTCTCGTCGCGTCAACAGCGCTGAGGAACGTGGCTGGGCACGCGGATGGCCGCTCGCCGATCCCGCGCGCGCCGACCTCCGACCGACAAGGCCCGGTAACGACGGGTGGCATGTCCCCGCGAACCGGCACTCTGGTAATCTTTGCACCAATCCCCCGCCGCGATGAAGAACTCTCGCGCCCGTAGGCTCCTCCGCCCGCTGATCGGGAAGATCGAGCGCGAGCTGGTGCCTGAGGCGTCCCGCGTCGCGGAGGCGCGGCAACGCGCGCGGCGCTTGATCGACGACCTTGGCGCCATGCGCGACGCGACGATGTTCCGCGTCGAGCGGCTCCTGCCGCACGGCTCCCACTGTCGCGATACCGCGATCGCGGGGTTCAAGGACATCGACTATCTCGTGGTCCTGGACCCGAACGAGCTGCGCACGCGTGAAGGCATGCCTCGAACGGCAAGGGACACGGTCGCGCGCCTCGCGCAGATGATCCGGAAGCGGCGCGGAGGGCTTGTCGCTCAGGGCACGGTCGAAGTTCGCGCCCAGGAGCACAGTGTTGGCGTGAAGTACCCCGCCGCTCACCTTCGCGTGGACCTGGTTCCGGCCCTCAGCACCGAGGAGCAAGGATGCTACCTGATCCCCAACCGGCTCGTCGATGACTGGATCGAAACGCGCCCCCATCGCCTCAAGCGCTGGCTGACTCGTGCGGAGAAGAGTAACCAGCACGTCCGGGCGGCGATACGACTTGCAAAGGGCTGGCGGCGTGCTCGTGGGAAGGCGATGCAGGTCCCATCCTACGCCCTCGAGCTCATCCTGATCGCGATGGCCGCTGACGGGGAACCCGACTTGGATGGCCTTGTCTACGCATTCTTCGATCGGATCGCGGAGGCTCACGCGGGCCAGCGGCTCGTGCTCCTGGGCGATGCGGATCGAACACCTATCACTGTGCGAGATCCCGGCTCCGACGTAAACGTCGCCGCGGAGTTGGATGCGGGGCACAGGGCAAGGCTCGTCGAGAACGCGCGCCGGGCCCTCGACGACATCGACGAAGCTGCATGGCTCGCCGAGCAGGGGCGGGACCGAGGTGCGTTGGGCGTGCTTCGCCGGTTGTTCGTCGGGAACTACGACAGCAACATGGAGGCGAGCGAAGCATGAGAACACTTGTACCGCCCCGCGGTGTCCGCGGAGCATCGTCCCGAAATGGCGGCGTAGCGTGAGCGGGGTCGAGCGGAGCCGCGCTGCGTAGGCGGCGCGGCGACGGACAGCGGCTACGGCAGCGCGGTGCTCGCCAGGGAGAGGCCCGCACGTGGCAGACACGCGCAGCCCTCTCCCCGGCCGAGCCGAAGTCCGAGCGAGGTTCGCGTTCCGTTCCGCTTCGTCCCTATGGAACGGGAAGGGAACGGTCGGCGAGGCGCCAGCCGCGGGGTGTGCGCTCGACAGCGCCGGCAGCTTCGAGCTCACGCAGGGCGACACCGAGGCTGTCGT
>JAXLYN010000072.1:0-41802 GCA_046351435.1 Polyangiaceae bacterium | reverse complement strand
GCTCTGCGTCATGTTGCTCCTGCTTTCTTCTCTTTGCGGGTTGCCATTCGGGCGCCCGAAGGCGCCGTTGAATCCGTGTCGGGTCGCGCTGCGAGCAGCACCAGACACGCGAGGTGGGCATCGACGCCGACGCGCGCGAAGCTCGGCGGGACCCGGGTCACTCGCACGTCTACGAGGCCAGCGGCTTCCGCGAGCTCGGCGAGCTCTTCTTTGGAGAAGCCCATCCAGATGTCCGCCTGCTGCTCGCTGAAGCGTTCGTCGTCGTGGCGCTCGTAGTCGATGACGAGCAGCTTGCCGCCCGGACGCGCGAGGCGCCCGAGCTCGGTCAGCGTCGCTTTCGGACGCGGAGCGTGATGGAGCACGCGGGCAGCGAGCACCAGATCGGCACCACCACCGACGAGCGCGGTGAGCTTCTCTCCACCGATTTGCTCTTCGACCAGCGTCACGTTGGAATAGCCGTGAGCGCGCACCCGGCTCCGCGCTCTGGCGAGCTGGGCCGCGCTGCGATCGATGGCCACGACGCGCTCGTAGATGGGCGCGAGCAGATCCAAGAGCACCCCGTCGCCGGTTCCCGCGTCCACGGCTAGCCCGCGCGGCTCGACCAACCCGGCGAAGGCCGCGAGGTACACCGGGAGCTCGGCGGACACGGCGACCTCGGTGGTCGCCGGCTCGGCGAAGAACTCCCGGGTGCGAGCGTCACGCGAAGCCACGACCTCGGCGACGCGCTCGAGGCTCGAGTCTGCCTGGCACAAGCGGCGCCCCGCGGCGAGGGCGTCGTCGACGACCGGGTCGCCCTCGACGGACTCCGACAGGCGGATCAGCGTGCGCGTCCCCTGGCGCCGATCGGTGAGCAGGCCCGCTTGCCGGAGCGGCGCGGCGTGGCGCGACACATTGGGTTGTGCCTCGCCGAGGAGCTCGGCGAGCTCACCGACCGAGAGCTCTTCTTCGGCGGCGAGCGCCAGGAGCCGGAGCCGGACGGGGTCGCTGAGCAGCCGGTAGAGCTGCCAACGGGTCTCGCTGCCGGGCACGGTTTGCATGGGCCCGGGATCTATATTCCTTCATTCACATGATCGCAAGTGACGTAGGTTTTGGCTGAAAACTGCTACCGGCCAGAAAGCCGGCTCGCTCTGGCTCAAGGAGCCGGCGAAGTCACTGCCTGCGCGACGGGATCGGTGGAGAAGCGGAGGTCGTCCACGAGGACCGTGGAGTCGAGGATGTGGTCGCCCATGTCCCAGATGGCGAAGCGCAGGGTAACGATGCTGCGCGGGGTGGCCGGCGACTGAGTGACGAGCCAACCGGTGGCAGCGCTCTGGTCGAAGCCGGTCTGTTCCAGGAGGCTGGTTCCGAGAGGGCAGTCGAAGGCTTTGCCGCCGGCCGACTGCGGCTTGCAGGCGCGCAGATAGGCGTTGTTCACGCTGACGGGGTTTCCGTCCCCGTCGAACGCAATGTTGCCGAACTGCGCGTTCTTCGGAGCCGGGTACTGCAGGGTCACGAAGAAGTCGTTGTACTTGGTGCAAACGTACGACGGAAACTCGAACGTGTAATAGAGCGTGTCGACCAGCAGGCTCTTGGCGTTGCTGGGCACGCGCAGCGAGATTTCGAGCGCCGCCGCGTCGTGCGTGATCTTGTCTTTTTCGGTGACGACCTTGCACGAGGGCGAGTCGATGGGAAACCCGGCCGGGGCCTGACCCGTCGTGCCCATGTCGGCGCCGCTCACGGGCTGGTACTCCCCATCGCTCGGCTCGCGCGCGGTGCCGCTCGAGAGCGCCAACATGCGGCTCCCTTCGCGCGGCAGCACGTTGGTGCCGAAGCTCGGCAGGAGACCGTGGGACTTCTCGTTCATGCCGAGCTTGCCGTCGGCCATCACGTATTTCGCGGCGATGACGCCCCATTTCCGGTCGTCTTTGCTCGCGGTCTGGCAGAGGCCGATGGCACGCGCCCCGTTCATGGGATCGCCGTCCGCGGTGTTGGTCAGCGAGCCATCACACGCGGTGAGATCGTCTGGCACCCCCGAGCAGTCTTCGTCCTGGTTGTTCCCGGGGTAGTCGATGGCGCCGGGGTTCACGCCGGGATCGGCGTCGTTGCAGTCGTCGTCCCCTTCGCCGAAGCAGTCCCCGTCGGCGTCCTTTCCGGTCGGCGTGCAGGGAGGCGCTACCACGCCGCCGCCGCTGCCCGCGGCGCCCGCGGCGCCCGCAGCCCCGGCCGCTCCACCGGTGTTCGAGCCGCAGCTGCACGGACCGTAGGCGAGCCCGTTCTTGATGCACGTCTGCGAGCCCGGGCAATCGCCTGGACCGAGGCAAGCGCGTGCCGAGCCCTCCGTACACAGATTGCCGTGGTCGTCGGAGCGACACGCCGCAGCGAGGGCGCCGATACCGAGCGAGAACAACAAGAGAGAGGATGCGCGAGTCATGAGATCCCTCCCGGACCGCGTGGGCCCGGTCCACGATCCAAAAGGTAATTCAACCGCAACTCGTCGGCGACAAGTCGCAGCTCGGGAGGCGGAGCTTCCGGCTGCCCTTCAGCTCGACTGCACGGTGCGAAATGGTTGCAGGAAGCTCACCAGCCCCGACGGGTTTCGCGTGCTGATCCAGAGACGCCCCTGGCCTTGGAACCGGCACACGAGGCCTTCTCCGCTGAAGAATAGGCTCTTCATGCCGCCCACTTTGGTCACCTGATACTCGAGGCCGCCGGTGAACCCGACGATGTGCGACGTGTCGCAGATGTAGCCGGCGGGCCCGACGTCCACGGCGTGGATGCCGCCGTAGGCGCAGAAGAACAGCGGACCCGTGCCCTGCGCGGCGAGCAGGAACAGGCCGGCGCCACTGAAGAAGCCCTTGGCGCCGCCCCACTTGGTGTCGATCTGCACGGTCGGAGCACTGGCCAAGAACGCTCCCGACGAAAGGAAGATGGGCGTCCGCCCGTCCATCTCGACCACCTCGACGTCGCCTTCGGGACCGGGCGCGAGCCACAGCTCCTCGCCCGCCGCGCTGGCGGTGAACGTGTTCTGGAAGAGGCTCTCGCCGCCGAGGAGCTTGCGCTTCGCCGCCCCGAGCAGGCCGCCCTGCATCTGGGTCTTCATGTCGACGCTCGAGTGTTTGGCGACCATGGCGGCGCTCTCGACGAGCAGCTGCTCCCCCGGCGCCTGGAAGCGAACGCGCACCAAGCTGAAATCGGGCTTTTCCAAGATGTCGTACTGCATGGCGCCTCCTTCAACCCGATCGCGGCGGCAAGAGCGCGCCGATCTCCTGGCCATAGGCCGCGGGGTTACGTGTCTGGATCCAGATCCGTCCTTGCCCTTGGAAGTGGCACACGAGTCCCTCTCCGGACAGGAACGAGGCGATCCAGCCGCTCCCGCTCTTGCCGACCTGGTAGGTGAGGCTCTTGTCCCATGCCACCAGGTGCCCGGTGTCGATGACGAGGCTGCCGTCGCACACCAGTTCTTGAATGCCACCGAAGGCACCCACCAAGACCTGGCCCGGCCCCGAAGCCGTGGCGTCGAGCACGAACACGCCCTCGCCGGCGAAGAACGTCTTCATTCCGCCGACCTTGGTCTCGATGCTCACGTTGGGTGTGGACGCGATGTAGCTCGAGCTCTGGATGAAGTAACCGGCCGCGGGCACGTCGAGGACGACCATGTCGCCGCACAGCGAGTGCGCGAGCAGGACCTCACCGGGCCCGTTGGCGGCGGTGAAGGTGTTACGGAAGAAGCTCTCGCCGCCGAACATGCGCTTGAGCCCGCTCATCAGGCCGCCGCTCTGCGTTTGCATCTGGATGTTGGTGCTCATCCCCACCATGGCGCCGCTTTCGGCCACCACGGATTCGTTGGGATCGAGGCTGACTTTCGCCAGAGAGTGGGCCGGTCGGTATTGGATGTCGAAACGCACGGCGCAGCTTCCTTTCAGGGCAGAAGCGGAGAGAGCCAGTTGACCAGAGAGCCGAGGTTTCGGCTCTGGAGGTACACCCGGCCTTGGCCGGTGAATTCGCACACGAGGCCCTCACCCGAGGCGACGAGCCCCATCATGCCGCCACCCGGGCGGCGGATGTTCATCGTGAGGTTGCCCTCGTAGCCGACGATGTGGCCGTTATCGACCATGAACGGACTGGTCACGTCGACGGCCTCGATGCCGCCGTAGCTCGTGAACCACAGATCGCCGACGCCGCTCACCTCGAGCCAGAACGCGCCCTCTTTGGCCAAGATGCCCGAGAGGCCACCGAACTTCATCTGAATGTCGAGGTTCCCTACGTGCGCGAGATAGGCGCCAGTAGAGAGCACGAGCTTTTCCCCGTTCATGCGTCGATGCGCCACGTGTCCGCTCAAGGACGGCGCGAGCCACACGCGACCGGGCGCGCTCGCTGAGAAGTGGTTCACGATGAACGTCTCGCCCCCGATGAACTTGCGGATGAAGGCGATCACCAGGGCCTTCAGCATGGCGAAGAAGCCCGCGCTCGGAGACGCGTTGAGCTTCACCGCCATCGTCACGTTCTGGCTGCGCGCGACCATCGCTCCTGCCTCGGCCACCAGCGTCTGACCCGGCGCGAGATCCACGCGCAGCATCGCGAACGACGGGCCATGGCTGATCTCGTGGGCGACGCCGGAGCCCGGCGGCGCGGGCAACGATCCTGGACCCATGGGTTGTAGTTGTTGCATGCGACTGCCTCCGCCTCGGGCGGCGCAGTCGTACCTACTCGGTTCGGTCGGCGCGCTCAATCGGCGCGTTTGCGCCGGACTTGGCTCGCGCGCCGGAGCGACCAGGCGACAAGCGCGACGCAGGAGGCCAAGAGGCCGGACAGTCCGCTCGCAGGCGAGACCGCGCAGGCGCCGCAAGCGCCGGACTTCTCGGGAGCCACCGCGGTCGGCGCTGCGCTGCTCGCCGCCGGGCTCGCTGCGGTGTCCGAGGCGCTCGGCTCGGGCTCGGGCGTGCTGCTCGTACTGGGCGGCGTCGCGCGGGGTTTGCACCAGATCTCGGTCCAGACGCTGGCGCCCCGCGTGCGGCAGCGCTGCTCGAAGCCGGCGTGCTGCGACTGACAAGCCTTGGGGTCTTGGAAGGACGCGGAGCAGCTCACGCACTCGTCGCCACTCTGCTTTTGCTTCTCGAGTGTGCAGCTTTCGACGTAGCCCGGCTCGGGTGGAACGTCGGCGGCGGCAGACCACGCGAAGGACGTGACGGCAAAGCAGAGCGCGAGCGGTGCGAACCTCATCCGACGAAGACTAGGTCAACAGCCGCCCTCCGGCGACAAAGCCAAGTTCCGAAATTCGATTTCTGGGGGGAATTGGGGGTCGCGGGCGGCTCCTCGACGGTGAGCGCGGGCCACGCTACACGGCCCTTCGCGCACGGCCATGGATCGGGCACACGATTCGACGGACTGGGACGCACGCCATCGCGCTTCGATGGATGTGCCGCTCCGCGCGCCCGACGCGTTCGTGCTCGCGGCGCTCGATTCGCTCGGCCCTGCGTCCGGGGCGCGGGCGGTCGACCTCGCCTGCGGGGGCGGGCGGCATGCGCTCGAGCTCGCGCGCAGGGGCTATGCGACCCACGCCTGGGACGAGAGCGAAGTCGCTCTCGAACGGGTCGCGCTGGAGGCGGCGCGTACCGGGCTCACGGTCCATACCCGCCGAGTGGATGCACGCGCACCCTGCGCGGAGCGCTTCGACCTCGTCGTCGTGGTCGACTTTTTGGACCGAGACGTGTTCGCCCGTCTCCGCGAGCGGCTCGATCCGGGGGGAGCGGTGCTGCTCGCCACGTTCAGCGAGGACTTTCCCGGTCCCAGTCCCAGCCAGCGATTCCGGCTGACGCGCGGCGAGCTCCGGGGCGGACTGCCGGGCCTGGAGACTCGGCTCTATCGCGAAGACGCGGGGCGCATCGGCCTGGTTGCAGTGCTACCGGGAAGGGTCCCGCCCCGGCCGGCGTAACAGGGCCGAACCGGAGCCGGAAATGCACTCGAGCCCTACGTCTTCACTGGAACCGCCTCACACCCACCGCTGGCCGTCGCGTATCGGCGAAATCGATGGTAGAGCGGCCGGCCGAGAGTCGACGGGAGAAGCTTCCGTGGCAGAAGAAGGATCCGAGTTCTGGTTTTGCGCAGCCAGCGACGGCTCGCTCAAGACGGTCGAGCGTGACGAGCTCGTGCTGAGCCTGAAGCAGGGCAACCTGACGGGGCAGAGCCTCGTGTGGCGACCGGGCTGGGCGGAATGGCTGAGCGCCGGACAGGTCGCGGAGCTTTCGTCAGTGCTGCCGGCCTTCATGCGCGCCCCCATCGTCAGCCCGAAGCTCGATCCGGATCTCACCCATCCGCCCCCCGTGCCGCCGCGCGCAGTCATGCTCGATCCCATCGTCCCGGTGGCCTCGACACCCGAGAACGACAAGCCGCGAACCCAACTGCTCGTCGAGATCGAGCTGCCCGCCGCCGAGCTCGCGGTGGTGCGTCCGCCCCCGCCGTCGCGTCGCTCGAGCGCGCCGCCGCCGCCTTCGCGCAAGGGAACGCCCTTGCCTCCGAGGCCCGCATCCGTGGCGAAGTCGCCCATCATTCCGGTGGCTTCGACTCCTCAAAATGACAAGCCCAACACCGAAGTGATCCGTGCGAGTGAGATCGTGATCGAGGACAAGAACGCTCCGCCGCAAGCCAACTGGGTGGAAGTCGCCCCGCAAGCGAAAGACGCCGTGCCCGAGCCCGCGTCCGCGCGTGCCGCCGAGGCCCAGGCCCCCATCATCCCGGTCGACTCGAACCCGCATCACGAGCCGATCACTGGCATGCTCGACGACGACGAGATCCAGATCGTGGAGGCCGCCGCCGGAGCGACGGCCAAGAAGGCGCCCGAGAAGGCCCCGGCTTCGCTGCCTTCGCTAGACAGCCTGGCGCGCGCGGTCGAAGCGAAGAAGCCACCGAAGCCGCAGCCGGTGATCGCCGTGAAGGCAGCGCCCGCACCGCGCCCCGCGCCCCCACCCGTCGCACCCGCCGCCGTGGTTCCAGCCGCCCCGGTGCAGGCTCCCCTCGTGCAGCCATCGCCGCTCGGCCAAACGCTGCCGCTCGCGGCCGCACCCGTCGCCGCGGCTCCGCTCGCGCCGGCGCCGCTCGCTCAGACGCTGCCGCTCCCGCCCGCGCCACCGGCGATCTTGCCAGGCCCCGAGCCGCAGAGTGAGGCGCCCACTCGCGTAGCCGATGCCATCGTGCCGGTTTCCGAACCCGACAACGAGGCGCCGACACAGATCCACCCCGCAGCGCTCCGCCCCGACGCGGAAGCGTTGCCGTCGTGGAGCGAAGAGGTCGACACCAACGCCAACGCGGCTGCCGTGCCGCTGCCCGCCCCGCCGCAACCCGGCAACTGGCAGACGCCGCAACCGGCGCCGGTTCAGCAATACGCTCAGTACCCATCCTACACGCCGCCGCAGAAGAAGAGCGCGCTGCCGTTGATCTTGGGCGGCCTCGCCGTGGTCGGACTCGTGGGCGCCGCCGCCGTCGGCGGCCTCCTCTACTTCAAGCCCTGGCAGAGCGCGACGGAAGCGTCGGCCAAGCCCAGCGCGACCCAAGCCGCGTCGGCAAAAGCGCCGGCGGCGACTGCGGGGCCCAAGCTCGCGGTCGGAAAAGAAGCGACTCGCCTCGCTCCCGCGGTACAGCTCAGCGTACCGCCCTACGTCGCGGTGAACGGCGGCAAGGTCTCGGTCGGAATCGCCACGAGCGACGTGGCGGGCGCCGGCCTCGTCGTCGACGCTGGCACCCTCGAGGTCGAAGAGGCTCACAAGGCGCCTGCCGGCAAGAAGATCATCGGTGTCGTGCCGGTGGCCTCCGACAAGGACCGCTTCGTGACCGATCGCGACGGCGGCTCGCTCCAGGTTCCCCACACGGTGGACGCCGAGACGGTGTTCGCCATCGGGTTTTCCGGCAAGGGCTATGCCCGCGTCGTGAAGGGAGCGGCGCCGGAAGAGATCTGGCCCGACGTGGAAAACGAAAAGGCCACCGAAGCGCGCGTCGCCAGCGTCGCTGGCGTCGGGCACGTGGTGACCTTCCGCACGGGCGGCAAGGTCCGCGTGGGTTGGCTGAAGCCCAACGGCAGCCGGAAAGGTGAGCTCGGGGCCGTGCAGGCCGACGGGCGCGCCGGGACTCCGACCATCGCTGCGAACGACCAGAGTGTGCTCGTGGCGTTCGCCGGCAAGAGCGGCGACGACGCGCCGTGGGGCGTGCGCCTCGCCACCGCGAAGCACGGCGAGCTGCCGAAGAGCGCAGAGACCTTCAGCGTGCCGGCGGGTGGACCAGGTGGCGACGCCATCGCACCGGTGGCCGCCGGCCTCTCCGACGGGCGCTGGCTGCTCCAGTGGACGGAAGGCGGAGCGGGCGAGCGCGTCGTGCGCGTCCAAGTGCTCTCGCCGAAGCTCGAGCCCCAGGGCGACGCCCTCAAGGTGTCGGCTCCGGGCAAAGAGGCCGGCCAGGGCGTGGTGGCGGTGGCGCAAGGTCACGCGCTCTCGCTCCAGCTCGTGAAGGCCGATTCGGGCTACGAGCTCTGGGGCACGAGCCTCTCGCTCCAATAGTCGACGACCTGGTTCCGCAGCGGCTCTACTCCGCTGCACTGGGTTCGGCGGCCGCTGCGCAACGATAGGGTCCCTTGCAGCCGGGCTCACGCGGCGGCTCTTCACGCGGTGCGAGAGGTCGACGTCCGGTGATTTGCATCAGCACGAAGAGCGTGAGGATGGCGCCCACCGTGATGGCGAGCCCGGTGAACCCCGACCAGAAGAACGTGAACGAGAACAGCACCAGATAGAGGAGCTGCGAGATCCCGATCTCGCGCAGTGCGAACTTCCAGCCCACGAACAAGCGCGCGTAGGTCACCGTGAGCAGCGTGGACACGAGCGCCGAAAGCGTGAACGAAGGCGCGATGGACAGGTGGTCCACCAGGTAGGCGAACAGCAGGTGGAACGCGAAGAACGCACACCCGAGGAACAGGTAGTGCATCGCGTGGAGGTCCTTCTTCTGCGCTTCGGCCAGGATCGCGATCACGAAGAAGAAGAACAAGAGACTCACGGGGGCGAAGAACGTGATGCGCGAGGCCAGAGGCCCTGGGTTCAGACGTTCGGGCAACGCCAGGCCGATGGGTGCGCTCGACACCAGCGTCTTGAAGTCCCACGTGCCGTGCCAGCCTCGCCCGGCCGATTCGTGGCTCGAAGGCGACAGCGTGCCCGGCAGAAAGTTCACCTCCGAGAAGTCCGTGGCGAGACTCAGCCGGAAGTCCCGCACGTTGCCGGTGCCCGACGTGAGGTCGTATTGCCAGCTGCTCGTGCCGCGGGAGCGGTAGTGGACTTCGAAGGTCTTGCGCTCGTGGGGAGCGAAGCGCGTGGACCAGCGCGCGACGCCGTCGGTGACCGTCGACTGAACGGGTCCGTCTCGACTCGTGATCTCGAATCCGTCGTAGAGCGCGTGCGCGGACTCCAACGGAAGCTCGAGGTCGGCGATCCGCGGCTCCGCGTCCGGGTTTTCGAACGAGTAGGTGCCGCGCAGCGTGACGGCGTAGGTGGGGAACCAGACCAAGCCCTTCTTGCGCTGCTCGAGCTCGAGCTTCACGTCCAGGTCGGTGCTCGCCGCGGAGATTTCCGCCGGCGCCTGGGGTGCCTCCGCGAGGACGAGCCCGATGCGCGAGGGGTCGGCTCGGAGTCGGCCGTGGGGTGGGAGCTGGCGCATGGGCGGCCCCCACAACGCGTGGACCTCATCGGTGAGCCGAGAGCTGCTCTCGCCGGAGCGAACGAGCAGCGTGGAGCCCAGAATCATCCAGGCGATGCCGCAGCCCAGCCAAATCACGAAAATGGCGATCAGTCGTCGCATGTTGCTGTCCTTTCCCGCGTCGCGCTCCAATGAACCACGCCTCGAATGCCCGCGATTCCCCCCCGGCGCGGAGTTCGCGAGGGCTTCACGCGCGAGCCACGCAAGCTGCACCAACTCTCCACGAACGACTCGTCCGCGGGCCTGGCAGCCTCGTCAGGTCACGCGTACTCGGATCCGATACGTCCAATCGTTCTTGGCGTCCGGCGACTGGAAGTTCAGTCGCCAGAGGCCGGGGCGCGGCTCGGGGTCGACCGGTACCCGGATGAGCACGGCGCCGACGAGCTCGTCGGAACGAAGCGTCGATTCCATGGGGGAGCCGCGGCGAACCAACTCGATGCGCTCGGCGTTCGGACCTTCGCTCGGCGCACCGAGCGCGAGCTCGTCGAGGGTCGCAGGCTCGGGCACCGCGTGCTTCGAATCCCAGATCGCCCAAAGCTCCGGGTGCTCGAGGTCGGCGCTCAGAGTCTGCACGTCGTGGCCCGAGTCCTCTTCGACCGCCACGGCAACGAGCACGAACACGCCCGAATCGGTGCTCGACGCGGAATGCCAGCTGGCGCGCAGCAGCTCGCGCTCGAGCTCGAGGCGCGCGGACGAGCTCGAGCGCACGTCCACCGCCAGGACGGAACGAGTCAAGAGCGCAGCCCGACCTGGGCGCACGTGGTACAGGGCCGCGAGCAGGCGCGGCTCCACCGCTCCGCGAAATGCCCCATCGTGGGCCCGAACGAGTTCGAGCTCCTCGACCACGACCTCGATGCGACGGGAGCGAACGGCTGCCCGGGACAGGCGCGCGCGCCTGTTCTTCTGCCGCCTGCTCCGACCCATGCCGAGAGGAAGATAGTCGCCCGAAGTGCGTAGAACGCGGCACACGGTGCGTGGCCGCGAGAAGCCGAGCCCGCGCCGGCGTCCGGGGACCCGATGAACACTTTGAAACTCTTGAGAAAAGCTTGCGCCATCAGCGCCCTGCCTCTGCTCGTGGCCCTGAGTGCCACCACCGTGGGTTGCCTGGGACACACGGGCCCGTCCGAAGTCGCCCAAGGCCAGCGATACGAATCCGGCGACCCGACCTACGACCAGTTCTTCCAGGCCGTGCACGACCTCAGCGTGGAGCTGTCCGCAGCGCCGAAGCGGGAGGCGGAGCTCCGCCTGTCGCTCGGCAAGGAGCTCGGCGTCGAACCCGAAGAGGATGACGCCGACGTCGCCGCGCCAGTCGCCGAAAAGCCCGCCAACATGGACGGCGCGCCCGTCGCCTCCGACGCGCCGAGTGCACCTTCGCCGACGGACGCCTACGAGCAGCAGCTCAAGCAAGGCGCCATCAACGCCATCCCGGGCGCGGCCACCGTGAACGCCGTCTCTGCCCAGGTGGAGCAGGCGAAACAAACGGTCGGTCAGTTCAAAGCGCTGTTCGGCGGCGCGAAGCCCGAGACACCGAGCTCGAAGCCGGCTGCGCCTCCGGCGCCTCAGCAGGTGAAGA
This sequence comes from Polyangiaceae bacterium, assembly GCA_046351435.1. Classification (GTDB taxonomy): domain Bacteria; phylum Myxococcota_A; class Polyangia; order Polyangiales; family Polyangiaceae; genus JADJKB01. The sequence continues at coordinate 30,524 of JAXLYN010000072.1, read as the reverse complement.
AAGGGCCGAAGGCGCCCAGCGCGTCGCTGGTGGCCAAAGCCGTCAAGACACGAGCCAAGAAGCTCGAGTTCGAGATGAAGCTCGACGTGGACGAATCCGGTCTCGAGGCGGGCGACGCCAAGGCCAAGGTCCTCACTGCGGGCGACGCCGACGAGGGCAAGAAGCTCGCGAAGCTGGTGGAAGAAACGGCGCAGGGGGAGCTCGAGCTCCTCGGCAAGCTCGCGGCGGCCAAGAAGAAGCTCGCCAAGTTGGCTGCCGTCGGAGGCGCGCTCGACGCCAACGTGGATTCCACGTTCCGCAAGTCCCGCGCAAAGATGTCGGAAGTGCGAACCAACCTCGCCGACGCCAAGGCCTTGATCGAGCTCATGGAGCAACGCACGAGCGAGGTCGACAAGAAGGCGCGGCTGATGCTCACCAAGCTCGGCGACGCGGCCTCCGCCAAAATCGACGCCCCCGCACCGGTGCCAGAGAGCACGAAGCACGCGGAGAAGGTCGAGCCCAAGAAGGCGAAGACGGAAGAGCGGGCCGTGAAAAGCGAGAAGTCGAACCACAGCGAGCCGCCCAAGGCCAAGGCGAAGAAGAGCGCCGGCGCTCGGAGTGGTGCGCCGCGCACCGCCATGGCCGACTTCGAGCCCTGAAATCGCGCCGTGGCTCGGGGGATCCGCGGCCATCGAGCGCCCGAGCCCGAAGCTCCTCGCGAGCCTCGCGTTGCCTCAGGCGACCATCGGGATGCCGTGGTTCGGATCTTTGGTGCCGACTTCGAGCGCCGCCGTGCGAGTGGTCGCATGAACGCGCGCCCCGTGCCTCGGTTCGAGCACCAATAGGCCCCAGGCGATCTTCGAGTTCAGGCAGTAGGTCATCTCGCCGTTGGGGTTCTCGTAGTGGAGCCCGACCATCTCGGAGGTGTCGGCCGCGAGCTCGCCGTACACGCGCGCGTCGGGGTTCTCGGCCTCGAATCGCCAGGAACGCAAGGTGATCGCGCCCCGGTTCTTCAGCAACGTCTTGACGTCATTGAAGCGGTAGCGCCGTCCCTCGTGCCAGACGCAAACCAACGTGAGCGGAGGCGCCAGGATCGGTCCGAGCTTGATGCGCCCCGTTGCACCCTCGAGCACGAGGTCACGGGCGTCGTTCCACTGGCTCACGTGGCCCCACGCGTAGAGCTCGGTGTGACGCTTGCCCCAATTGTGTCCTTGCATGCCGCTCCAGCGCTCCACGCGCACCTCGCGCCCGTTCACGCGATAGCTGCCGGAGAAGCGCGTGTCGGGGTAGGGCGTGACCATTTTCTGACTGGGGAACGGGCCGCTGTACATCTTCGGTAGCGGATACGGCACCAGGGGCTCGCCGCTCGCGTCGAACGTGAGATCCCACTCGATGCGGTCCCGGCCCTGCACGACGCTGCCGCGGGTTCGTCCGGCGGAGAGCTCGAGCTCCGCCACGCGCACGTCGAGCTTCTCCCGGGAGAACGTCGCGCTCGTGAAAGGCACGACCTGTTTGGCGCCGACGTGACCGGCCTCCCGGTCGAAAGCGACACTCCAGGCTTCCGCCTCCGGCGCGCGAGACGCGCTGGCGAGAATGGTCGCCTTCAGCCAGAGCGCACGTTGGCCCCCGGCGTCGTTCAGCTTGAGGAAGTAGCTTTCGACGTGCTCGACGCCCGCGTCGAGCTCGAAGCGCACCGCGTTCCAATCGGCCGGCATGAGGCGCCCAGCCTACTCTCGAACCCCCGCGGCTGTCGAAGCGGACCGCGGAGCACCTGCAGCCGCCTCGACGCTCGGAGTGCCCCCGCGCAAGGGGGGCACTCGTCGCGAGGTCGAGCTCACTGGTACTTGCGCACGGGATTCGCCGCGAACTTCTTCGCGAGCAGCTCGAGCGCCGAGCGCGTCTCCGCGTCCGCCTGGGACTTGACGGACTCGATGACGTTCGGCGTCGAAGGGTCGTCCACCATCAAAATGGCCTTCTGCGCCGCGAGCCGGAGCTCTTTGTCCTCGAAGCGGGCAAACGCGCGCACCAGCGCTTCGGCCGCGACGGGACGCACGCTGCTCTCTTCACCCGACTTCTTCACGTTGGCGGTCTGCCAGGCCCACGAGCTGCCCATGCTGCCGAGCGAACGGAGCGCGAGCTTCGTGGTTTCGTAGTCCGTCGGCGATTCCAGGAACTTCGCGACGCGGCTGACGGCCACGGCGCGACGACAGTCTGCGATGCCCGACAGCACCGCGGCCTGCTTCGGGCCGGGGGCGGTCGCGAGCTCCGCGAGCTTCTTCGCCGACGCGTCGTCCCCGATGCGGCCGAGCGCTTCGGCAGCGGCACGCACCACGTAGTGCTCCGTTTCGTGGTCCAAGATGGAGCCGAGCACGGGCACAGCGACGGGATCGCGGTGCATGCCCACGGCTTCGATCAGGCTGACGCGGAGCGTAGTCCAAGCGGTGTCCGTCATGTTGCCGCGCGCCGGCCCCTTCACGGCCAGCATCTCGAGCATGGGCAGGAGCGCCGGCTTGCCGAGGTGCCAGAGCTCGCGCGACACCGAGGCGAAGCGTCCGCGCCGCGCCTTGTCGAGCTTCTCCACCGCGGCAGGCAAGCGCTCCACTCGCTTGAAGGCCGCAGGATTCGCGGCGCGTGCCTTGGCGATGGCGCTCTTGAGCTCGGCCTCGGGCTTCACCCCGAGGGACTTGGACGAAATGGCGACGCCGGACTCCGCGCGGGCCGTGGCAGGCGCCACGACGACGAACGCACCAGCGCAAAGGAGCATGGAAAGGAACTTGAAGGTCTTCATTTGCCGGACTCCCACCACTTGTTGACCGGAAGGGCTCGTTTCGTGTTGCTCCCGCAGTGCACTTCCCCGCTCAGCCGATGATAGAGGTCCCAGTCCTCGATCCAGCGCACCGTGATGCCGTGTTTCGCGAGCTCGGTCTCGAGCTGGGTCTGGAACGGATCCTTGCCGCCGATGTCCGGGCCGTGAGTGACCGGCGCACCGAAGTCCTTGTCCGAGAGCGAGATGCCGTTCACCGTGCCCGGCTGATACGCGAGCGAATAGCCGAACGACGGCCAATGCGTGAAGGGCGACACCGCGAAGTCGGCGTCGGTGAGCCCGACTTCCTTCTTCAAGATTTCGACCTGCGCGTCGACTTCGACCACCGCCTCTTGGCTGGACTTCATGACCTCGGTGTTGGCCAAGATCTGTTTGGCGCTCGTCTGTGCGTCGACGAAGCTACCGGCGTCCGTGAGAAACTGCAGGCCCACGAAGAACGGCACGTCGCCGTTGCCCTGGGTCACGAGGTCTTCGAGCATCTTCTTGGCGAGGGCAGCGTCGTTGATCAAGAGCCCCCAACCGCGCGCGTTGTCCATCTTGAGGAAGCTGATGGTTTCGTCGACGTGACCGACCAGGAGCCAGCTCGTGTCGACGTTGACGATGGGCTGGACCGCTTGCGCGTCGAGCATCTTCTGGAAGGCAGGGTCGGGGAAGAACGACGGCACGCTGCCTCGGAACAGGCGCCCCATGGGGAACTTCTGACCGTTCAGCTCGTAGGGAGGAATGGTCTCGGTGTTCCCGTAGGAGTTCAACGAGTCCATCGAACCCGAGTGGTTGATGTCGTAGCTCGGGGTGACGCCGGCGACGTCCTTCCCGTGCATGAGATCGGTTTGGTAGACGTAACGCCCGGCGGGCCGCAGCGGCGACTCGGGCTTGTTCTTCTTCTCGACGTTGGCCGAGCGGATGTAGACGTCGATCTTGTGCTGGGCGCCGCCCGCCGCGGGCATGCTCATCCAGCCGATCTCCATCCAATCTTGAGTCCACTGGTCGAGGTCGAACGGGTCCGCCTCGTGCAAGCCCTGCGGCACGTTGGACTGTCCGGCAGCGTTTCCGAGATCGGTGCGGAACGCGTCCGAGGCGCTGCCGCCGAGCAGCGTGGCGTAGATTTGCTCGGGAGCCTGCAGGTGGTGGCTCAAGAGGATCGGTGCCATGCGCAGGCGCACGGTGTCCTTGCCGCTCGGAAATGCCTTCTTGGTCTTCGGGTCGGTGCCGCCGCTCACGTCGAAAACGACGTCGGCAAAGCCGTCCCAGACGGAAGCGTCGCGCAGCACGTCTTTGCCTTCGATGGCCAGCTCGACGCCGGCTCGGAGCTCGGCCGGGGTCAACGTGCCGTCCTCGGGGAGCACACTCCACTGTCCGCCGTTGTTCTTGAACAGGCGAACGTTGCCTTTGCCCGCGGCCACCGTGACGTGACCGATGGCGTCGTCGGGAGCCTCCGGCCAGGGCACGGTGCGCAAGCGGGCCATGTCCGCCAGATCTTCGTCGCCGTTCACCACCTCGTCGGCGGCGTCGAAGCACTGCGAGAGCTGGACGTCCGTCAGCACATCCATGTCCTGACCTTTCGGGCAGCGCAGCGAGTCGTCGTCGACGTTGGCGAGGAAGATGGCGCCGTGACTCGTGTCCCAGGTCTCTTCAGCCTGATCCTCGGTGGCATCGGCGAGGTCCACCGTGCCGTTGCGATTCACGTCGGCGCGGAGGTCGATGACGCTCTCCGGGTTTTGCGGGGTCGTATTGCCGCCGCCACCACCGCCGTCGCTGCCGCAGCCGCTCGCCGCCAGTAGGGCGAGCGCGCTCACCCAAGCGCTCGGTTGTCTTCTCATGATTGCTCCTCACGGACTCTCGGGACGCTGAAGGAAGCCGAAGCCTGCGCCCGAGCCAGACCGCGAGGGAGTCTAAATCACGGCGAAGGTTGCGCTAGGGATCTTTGGCGACGATGAGCGCGCGCGCTGGGCACGACGCGCCGCACCATGCAGGCGTTTCGTGCCCGAACGAGGGCGCACTTGGCGCCACGACGGAGCAGGGGGAGAACCGGCCTGCATGAAGGACTCGGCCCCGACCCGAGCAGCCGACGGAGAGCTCGACCCGCCGCCCGATCGGTCGGAGCCGTGGCGTTCTTACAAGGAACGCATCGCCGCGTTGGCCGAGCGGATCGTCGTTGCACAAAAGCCGATTCGAATCTTGAACTCGATCCAATGGCCGCCGGGCGTACTCGAGCGCTTTCGCGAGGCCAGGCACCGCGAGCTCCCGCGCGTCGGCCGCGAGGAATACCAGAAGATCCCGCTCGGCTTCGACGCAGAGCGGAAGATCGACGAGTTTGCGTGCATCGAAGCGGACGTGCGTCGCGAGCTCGGCGAGCACGATCGAGTGGGCCAAATCCTGTCAGCGACGGCCCGCGAATACGCCGAAGTCGTCGAGATGCTGCTCGCGCGCGGTACAGCTCGCTTCTCGAGCTCGAGCCGGAGGCTTTACGGTTCGGCGAAAGACGTGCTCGACGTCGACCAGCGGCGCGTCGCCGACGTGGCCCGGGAGATGTACGATCTTCTGACCCACCTCGACGAAGCAGATCTCGGTCCACGCCCCGAACGGAACCTACCGGCGAGCGCAGCTGTGGAGCTCCTGAACGCCAAGCTCGCGCCGTATTTCGGCGATGGCACCATCCGAGTGCAGCTCGACGACGGCATCGTGGCCGACGCCGCCGCCGGCAGCGACTACATCAAGCTCCGGCGCGGCGCGGTCTTCAGTGAGCGCGACATCCAAGTGCTCGAGGTCCACGAGGGGTGGGCTCACGTCGCCACCAGCCTGAACGGGCAGAGGCAACCCGTGGCGCGGTGGCTGGCGAAGGGCCCGCCGCGCACCGCGGCGACCCAGGAGGGTCTCGCCGCGCTCCTCGAGGTGCTCACGCTGAGCAGCCACCCGTCGCGTGCTCGCAGGCTGAACGACCGCGTGATCGCGGTGGACAAAGCCGAAGACGGCGCGAGCTTCCTCGACGTGTTCGAGTGGTTTCGGACCGAGGGGTACGACGAAGACACGTGTTTCTGGAACACCCAACGGGTGTTCCGCGGCGGTGTGATGTCGGGCGGCGCCCCCTTCACCAAGGACATCGTCTACACCAAGGGGATCGTCGAAAATTACGACTTCTTGCGCTCCGCCATCGCTTCCGGGCGCCCGGCGCTCATCCCGTGGCTCTTCGCCGGCAAGGTGCACCTCGACGACATCCCGGTGCTCGCCGAACGGGCACACGAGGGCGTGGTGGAGCGACCGAAATACGTCCCACCGATGTTTCGCGACATGAACGGCATCGCCATCTGGCTCGCCGTGAGCACCTTCTGGGGCCGTCTCGACGTGGGCGCGGCGCGGCGGCGCTGAGCGCGCCGAGCGGATGCCTGCCAATCGGTGTAAGCTCCCAGGCATGCGGGCGAAACAGCGCTGGGCGATCTTTCTCGGATTGGTGGCGCTCGCCAGCGCCATTGCCGGAGCCTGCGGCGGTGACAGTGGTGGCACCGCGGACAACGGCGGCTCGGGCACGGGCGCGTCCAGCGGGACCGGCGCCACGGGTAGCGGCGCGTCGAGCGGAAGTGGCGGGCTCGACCTCGACGTGAACCCGGGTGACACGAGCTCGTCGCTTGCCATCCAGCCGAAGGATCCGACGCTCACGGCGAAGTGCGGGGCGGCGGCGCCCACGGTGCAGCTCGACGCCTTCTCCAACGGGCAGAAGGTCACGGCGCTCTGGTTGGTCGACAAGGCCGAGATCGGCACCATCGACAAGAACGGGCTCTTCACCGCGTCGGGCAAGGCGGCCGGCACGGCCAACGTCGAGGCGACCGTCGGCACCCAAAAGGTCTCGACGCACGTCAGCGTGAAGCTCGAGTGCGAGCAGAACGGCGGCCTCGAGAGCGATGGTGGCACGACGGGGGGCGGCGTCGGCGGCGTCGGCGGCGAGGGCGAAGGCGGCGCGGTGGACGCTGCTCTCAAAGCGGTCCTCCTCGGCACGCCCACGGCGGACGCGAGCCTGAAGCTCCTCTACCCCTACGACAAGACCGTGTGGCCTCTCGGCCTCTTGCCGCCGCTGCTGCAGTGGGCCGCAGGCTCCATGGCCGATGCCGATGGCGTCTACATCCATCTCACGGCGGCCAACTACGACTACAAGGGCTTCTTCGGACGCCCGAAGCCGCTCGCGCCCGGCGCGCCGTTCGTGCGTCACCCCATTCCGGCCTCGGCCTGGGATTCCGCCACGCTTTCGGCGGCGCCCAGCGATCTCACCGTGAGCGTCGTCGTGGCCAAGGGCGGCGTGGCCTACGGCCCGATGACCGAGACGTGGAAGATAGCCAAAGGGCGTCTCAAGGGCACCGTCTACTACCAGTCGTACGGAACCAAGCTGGCGAAGAACTACAGCGGGGCCATCGGCGGCGACGGGCAGTTCGGAGGCGCGACGCTGGCCATCAAGCCGGGCGCCACCGACCCGACGCTCGTGGCGGGCAAGACGGGCGGGCATGCCGACTGCCGCGTCTGCCACACGGTCGCGAGCGACGGCGCGCGCATGGTCGTGCAGCACGGGAACGACTATCAGATGAGCTCGAGCTACGACCTCGTTGCGGGCTACGCGGAGACGCCCTACGCCGCGAGCACCAAGACCCAGCTCGGCTGGATCGGACTCTCGCCGGACGGCGCGCTCGGCCTCGGCAACGCGGCTCCTCTGCCTGGCGGCGCCAACACCGGGTCGACGACCGCGCTCTACGACATGTCGACCGGGAGCGCCGTAGCGACCACCGGGCTTTCGAGCTTCGTCACCCACGCGGGGATGCCCGCCTTCTCCCATGACACGAAGCGCGTCGCGTTCCAGTTCTACGCTGGCCCCGGGGACGCGACCATCGGCGCGGGAGACGGCAAGAAGCTCGTCACCATGGACTTCGACGTCACCACCAAGGCGTTCTCGAATCCCAAGCTCGTCTACACGGGCGCCCAGCGACCAGGCTGGCCGTGGTTCTTGCCTTCGGGCGAAGCCCTCGTGTTCCAGACCGAGGTGAAGGCGAACTCACAGAACGAGTTTTTCGCGACTCGCTATGGCGCGCAAGGTGAGCTCTGGTGGACCGACGTCGCGACGGGCACCGCGGCCAAGCTCGATCGGGCCAACGGCAAAGAGAACGGCGTCTCCTACCTGCCCACGGCACCGAGCAACCACGCTGACGACACGCTGGTGAACTACGAGCCCACGGTCGGGCCCATCGCTTCCGGCGGGTACGCTTGGGTCGTCTTCATGAGCCGGCGCCTGTATGGGAACGTCGCGACCATCGACCCGTGGTGGAGCGATCCCCGCGAGCACGATCTGTTCCAGAGCGTCACCACCAAGAAGCTCTGGGTCGCTGCCATCGATCTCTCCGCGCCGCCGGGAAGTGATCCGAGTCACCCCGCCTTCTACCTCCCGGGCCAGGAGCTCCTGGCCGGCAACGCGCGCGGCTACTGGGTGATGGACCCGTGCAAGGCCGACGGCTCGACCTGCTCGAGCGGGGACGAGTGTTGCGGAGGTTACTGCCAGCAGGATCCCCAATCGGGCGCGCTGACCTGCGGCCAGAAGCAGAACCAGTGCAGCCAGGAGTTCGACAAGTGCAAGACCAGCGCGGACTGCTGCGATGCCAAGCTCAAGTGCATCAACGAGGTCTGCACCGTCGTCGTCCCGGAGTGAGAGGCGCGCAGCCGAGTCTCGGCCGAGCCCGAACGGAGCCGAATCCCGTCTTCGCTTGTCGACCGGTCAGTGCTAGCGTCGCGACCGAAAGGTGGATGGGGCGATGCAGCGCAGCGACTTCTCGATGGGTCTCGGGTTGATGGGTCTCACAACGCTCGGCGCGTGCGCGTCGATGTTCCTGAACGGCGGCCACTTCTCCGATGGCTCGGAGCAGAGCCGGGTCCTCGCCAAGTACAAGGTCGAGAGCTGCGCCGACACCGCGAGCGGCGCGCCGCTCCAAGGCACCACGGAAGCGGAGTACTGGCTGATTCGCGAGAAGGAAGGCACGGCCCTGGCCGAGATGGACCGCACCGGCAAAGGCACCGTGATCACCAATGCTTGGCCCGAGGCCGACGGCGATCACTACTTCGCATGGGTGCAGCAGTCCGGCTGGGAATACGTGATCCCACGCGAGCGCGACAAGAACGCCACCCGCATCGTCTACTCGAACTTGTCCACGGGCAAGGTCGGTGGAGTCACCAAGCCGACCAGTTCACCCAACGCGAAGTGCGTGATGAAGCCCATGTCGCCGGCAGGGCCAGCCCCTGCCGCGAGCAGCGCACCGGTAACCCCGACCGCCACCGCCGCTCCCGCCGAGACGACCGCGCCCCCGCCCGGCGCCACACCGGTGCCACCACCCGCCACGACGGCCGAGCCCGCTGCCGCTGGCGCCCAGTGCGTGCCCGCCTGCCGACAGAGCTACGTGTGCGTGCACGGGCAGTGCGTCTCGGCCTGCAATCCCCCGTGCGCGACCGGGGAGCGCTGCACGGGAACCGGCGAATGCGAGCCCGACCGCTCGAAGCCCAAGCCGAAACCCTGAGAGCTGGGCTTGCGCCGCGCGGGCCGTGACTCGATGCTCGCGTGGTTGACTCCGCTCCGCGCATGCATGGGCTTGGCTTTCGGCCTCGCCGTCGCATGCTCGTGTCAACACGACGACGAGCTCGGCGAGCTCGACGGGAAGCTTCACGCCAAGGTCGTATGGCGCGAAAAGAAGAGCTTGAAGCTCGCGGGCGGCGGCCACTACGTGGTCGTCCCGACGGGCGTCCTCACGACCCACGAGGGCCTGCTCCTCGTCGAAGCTCACGACGAGCGCCCGCTCCCCGAGCGGAGCTGGTCGAAGCACACGCGAGTGGAGCTCTCCGAGGGCCCCGACGCCCACCGACTCGCTTACCGCGAGACCGGTCAGAGTTGGCGGGTTGCCTACGTGCGCGACAAGGAGCACGTGTTCTTGGGCTTACCGGTGGGACCCAGTCTCGATTGGGCCGCAGTCCCGGAGTTCGGCGACGCGAGCCTGATGCTGTATTCGGCGCGCGACCTCAACAAACAAGCGTGTGTGATCGACGAGGTGGAAAAGAGCGGCGGGGCTCGCGCGGTGTCGAAGCTCCTCGCCGACAGCGTCGACGTCGAAAGCGACGACAGCTGGGAGAGCGCCTTCGGGAAGCTGCCCGAGGCGGAGCGGGCAGCGGTCCAGAGCGTGCTCGAGCAACGGCTCTTGGCGCAGAACGTCGGACCGGCGCTGGGCCGCGCGCTCGCGTTCTTGCCCATCACCGATGCGCGCTTCCGCGATGCGCTCCTCGGCGTCGCGCTGAAGCTCGCCAAAGATCCCAAGGAGAACCAGCGCCTCGCGACGCGCAACCGGGCCGCGCTCGCACTTCGAGCCGCCGCCGCCGACCATCCGGCGGCGGCCGCCGCCACGGCCTGCGAGCTCCTCGGGCTCTTGGCTTCCGACGATGGCGTCGTGCGCTCGGCACTCGGCGTGCTCACGCGGGCAAAAGCCAGCTGCCCCGAAGCCGTGGCGGTGCTCGAGAAGTCCCTGTGCGAACCCGCGCTCGCGTGCCTCGCGGACGCGTCCCTCGGCGATGGTTGCGGAAAGGTCGAAACACCGCCGGCCAAAGCAGACCCCAAGGAAGCTCCCTTCGAATCGACCGCGCAGGCTCTCGCGACCTGGAGCGCGGCCCTGCCCGAGCTGCCTTCCCCGCTCCGTTCGTGGCAGGCGCGCACGAAGTACGCCCTCGAGCAGAACACGACCGAGACCTGCCCCGGAGCGCGGGCGGGCGCTCCTTGCCGCTGCGACCCGAAGGCGGTGAAGCGTGCGCTGTGCAAGGTGGATGGGAAGCACGCGGAAGCCGTCGCGTGTCGCTTCGAGGTGGACGACGCGGCACACCGAATCACCCATGTGGAGAGCGCGTTCGCGGGACGCTACCGCGCCATCGCTCTCTCCAACGAATACGGGAACGAATATCACGGCTGTGGCGTCGACGAGCAGGGCGCCGTCAGCTGCTTTCTCTTGTGGAGCTCCCGAAACGAGGCCGTCACCATCGGCCGTCCCAAGCCCATCGCTGGGCTGAGCGCTGCCCGGGAGATCGCCGCGGCGGATACGCGAGTCTGCGTGCTCACCAAAACCGTGGAGTGCTTCGAGCTCAGAAAGCTCGCATCCCCGGGGCGCCCCAAGCGGTCGATTCGTTCGTCGAGCCCGTGCACGACCTGGTGATGGCGGGTCTCGCGGTGTGCGGGCGAGGCCCGCGAGAAGACGTCCTGTGCTCTCGCGGGAGCCCGCTGCCCGCCGAGCTCATCGCCGAAGCGGCAGGTGCCATTCGCCTGAGCTCTACCCGCGACTTCCTGAGTGCCGAGCTCCCGGACAAACCCCCCGTCTACTTCGGGTGCGACGCAGCCGCCTGCCGGAGCGGAGTCGTGCCCGGCTTTCGGCGGGTCGCCGTGTACTCCGGGCGCGCCACCGGGGTCACGAGCGACGGCAAGGTCGTGAGCTTCGAGCTTCTGCCGCAAGAGAAGCCCGAAAGGACGGCGCTGGAGCTCAAGGCCAGCGAACGGCTCTACGTCTCCCTCGGCGGGACCTGCGGGCTCTCCCAGGGGCGGCTCGATTGCGTGGCCGCCGAGGGTGAGCGGCGAACCGTGCTCGACGGGGTGCGTTCGCTTGCGCTCGACGGAGAGGTCGCGCTCGCGCTCAGGAAAGACGGAAGCCTCACCTGGTTCCGCATGTCGGAGGGGAAGCCGCGCGCCGTCTTCTCCCCATGACGGAGCGCAAGCGTTGCGGAGGTCCGCGTGGTCGGCAGCGCGCGCGGAGCTAAGCTTCCGGCATGACGGGCGGGAAAATCACGATCGCCGCTGCGACGTGTTTGCTGCTGAGTGGGGTTTCGCTGCCGGAGGCCCAGGCCTGCTCCAGCCTCGGCTTTGGTCCGGCCCGCGCCTGGCCACCGCACGGGTCGCTGGACGTGTCGCCCGCCACGAGCATCTTCGTGCTCGGGAGCGCCGCCAGCAACCCGAAACTCTCGCTGACGCGCGGCGGCCAACCCGTGGTGCTCGGTCTCAGCGAGGTGAGCGGGTTCTACCCTTCGACGGGCAAGTTGTTCCGCGTGGATCTGCCCGACGTGCTCGAACCCTCGACGGAGTACGTGCTCACGGGACCCGCGAACTACGGCTCACCGCCCGGCGAAGATGCCGGAGCGAACGTCGAGCTCACGCGGTTCACCACCGCGGCGTCGTACGACAAGACGCCGGGGACTGCGCCGGTCATCTCGTCGCTGAAGCTCTGGCGCGTGCGATATGCCCTGGACGAAATCGGCTCGGGCAATTGCGTATTCGCCGAATACCATAGCTACGCCGAGCTCGAATTCGAGCCCGCCGTCATTCCGCACACGACGACCGCTGGGATGCTCTACACGCTGACGATCGCGCCCGCCACGGGCGGTTCGACATCGACCCTCGCGTTCTCCGGCGACGCACCTTTCCGCGGGCACGACGTCTCACACGACCCCTACCCGAGCGCACTCGCCAGCGAGAGGTTCCTCGAGCTCGATCCCAGCCGAGAGTACTGTGCGCGGCTCTCGGCGCGCGGGGACGGCGACAATGCTCGGCTCCCGGTGGAGAGCGAGCTCGTCTGCGCGAAGGTCGGCGAGGTCTGCGCCCCTGGTGCGCTCTGCTCGCCGAGCTCCGGCGGGGACGACGGCTCCAGTGGTTGTCGCATCGGGAGGTCGGGCGCCTCCGCCGGCGCCGTGCTCTTCTTTCTGTGCGGCGCCGCCATGCTGCTCCGGCGGTACGGCGCGGCGCGGCAGGACCTCACGGCCGAGCCGCGCCGCTGAGCTCACCAGGTGGCACGTGGCTGATCGTGCTGCGACACGTGCCGGAGCGTGAACCGCTGGGGCAAGCCGATGAGCGTGGAGGCGTTGGTCAGCTGCCCACCCGACCCCGGAGAGACCGCTGTGAGATAGTGACCCGTGGCGGAGCGTAGAGCGATGGTGTCGTCGTGGCGAATCCTCGCATCCCCGCCCGAGACCTTCGTCACGACGAAGCGCTCGCGGGGGCCGATCCCGGTCTCCGCCCGAGCCTGTCCGGTTCCCGGCTCCACACCCAGGTACATGTACGAGTCGTCGTAGAACGTCTCGAAGCTCACACTGTCACCGCTCATCAGCTCTCCACCGTTGTGGTCGACGAGCCACAGCGCGGCTTCGCCCCGCACGCGCTGCGAACCGGTCGCGATCTCGCTCGCCGTCCGATCCGCGTACGCGAGCCATGAGCCCAGCGAGTCGATGCGCACGTAGCGCCCGATCCTGGTCGCGCCCAGGTAGACGAGCGTGTCCCGCCGCGGGCGTTCGACGGTGAAGCGGTATTCCGAACCGGAGCCGAGCGCGCTCGAATACGCGAGAGTCGACGCCCCAGCGTAGGCATAGCGGGGCTCCGAAGCGAGCGTCACGGGGTTCACGTAGGTGTTGTAGAAGTAGACACTCGTGCCGTTGCCGATGGGGCCGAGGCCGTCGGAGCGGTAGATGGCGTGACTCTTTCGAGTGAGTCCCGCCACGCTGTAGTCGGTCTGGAGCCAGTGGCCCCAATGCGACTTCAACTGGACCGAATCGCCGCTCGTGAGGGAGCCGCCGCTCTGATCGATCATGTAGAACCACTGCCACGCACCCACGCGATCCGAATAGTTGGTGAGCACCGGCCCGCCGCCTCCGAGTTGGGCGGTGAGCGCGCGACCGCTCGACGTGCGAAGCGCCACCATCTTGCGAGGATCGTCCAGGCAAACGCAGCTGGCGGTGTCGGACTGTTCGGTGCTCGCCGTGCCAGTCCACGAGGAGAGCAGCCGGAGCGACGCCCAATCGCCACAGGCGCCCTCGGCCGTGGCTTTGCCGCAGGCCTCGTGGGACTCGACGATCAGGTTGTGAGCGCACTCGCTCAGGATGTAGGGAAACGCCGGGTCGCCACCCTGGTAGTACGCCGTGTCGTCGCCTCGATTCCTGAAGGCGCAGTACTCTTGCTGAGCGCGGCCAGCCGTCGCGAGCGAGGTCACACTGGACGGCGGCGTGCCGCTGCCGCCGCAGCGCGTCGTCCAAGCGCAGGTGGGATCGCTGCAGAAGTTGCAGGTCGAGTCGCCGCACGTGCCGCGGCAATAGAGATCGATGTGGTTGTAGTCCATGGTGTGGGAAAACTCGTGGAGCATGGTCGCCGTGCGCCAATTCCACGGCTCGTAGTCGTCTCCGCCACCCGCGTCCGCGCCATAGGTCGGCCAGTCGCCATTGGTCTCGTTCTGGGCGTTTTGAGTGAAGATGGTGACCTGGTACGGCGTGCGGTACCCTTGATTGAAAGCGGACGCGTCGCCGTTGGTGTCGTCGCAGGTGAACTGTTCGTTGTTGGCGATCTGCACGTGTCTCCAGGGCGCGATCGATCTGCTGGCGCGCGAAGGCTGGCGTTCGGGTCGTTGCAGTTCATGTATCGCGCGTTCATGGTGTTGCGCACGCGGGTGGAACGCCCACGACTCGTTCACGACGCGAACGCCGACCGCCGGAGCGATCGATGGCGCGCTGCATTGAACGGGCGACAGCTCGCGTCGTAGTGCGTCCGCCCGTGAGTTCCGACGGCGTGCTCGGGTCCGGCCTTCGACTTCGACCGGGGACTGCTCCGGCGAAGCGCCGCGCAACCCCGAGCAGTCCGAGGAAGACGAGCGGAGGCGAAAATTCGGAGAACGGGCCAAGGGGAGCTCTGCTTGGTTTGCATGAAGCGCGCGCCGCTCTGCAAAGGCGGCGCCAGCCAGGAATGCAGCGAAGCCCGCTTCGCGGCGCGACGTGCGCAGTCGGCGCAGGACGGCTTGCACTCGAGTGCAGCTCTCGGCTCAGGCAGCGCCGAGCGGCGCCCGCACTTCGTCGGCTCGCGCGAGCGCATCCCTTGCCCGAGCTCGATCAAGCGCGCAGCGAAGCCACCGTCGAACAACAGGTACAGGCCCAGTCGACCTGGCTCATGCCCTCGATGCTGGCTCGCGCCAAGAACCGCGCGAGGACAGGGTTGAGCTCGGCGTCTCGGCGCAAGCTCGTGCGCAGGTAGTCACCCGCGAGCCGGCCGATGTCCTCCGACGGCGAGAACACCAGGGGAGCACCCGCCGGTAGCCGACCACGCGGGTGCGCACGAGCACCTCTTGCGCGCATAACTCCTCGGGCTCCAGCGTGCTCGGCACCTCCACCGGTCGTCGTTCAAGCGCAGCACCGACGGGTCGTGCTTCACCGGGTCGAGCAAGAGCGCGTTCAGGATCTTGCCGACTACGAACAGGGCCGAGTCCGCGCTGGCCCGCCCGCGCTCGATCTCGCGCTCGCGGGCTCGTCTCGCTGGCGCGGTGGCTCGCGATCACCAGCAGGGTCCGCACCGGCGCGGTTGGCCGAGGCAATGGTATTCGAAGCGCAGCCCGCCGTCGCGGTAGAAGCGATCGCGAGCACGGCGCGTAGGAAGAGCAGGGGATGGCGGCCGACGCCAACACGTGGTCGATGGAATGGGCTCCACGCGGGCCACGCGCAGCCCGGAACGCGATGCGGCGTAGTACTGGTGTTGGGGGCCATCTCGGCGAGCAGGTGGTCTGACCCGAAACGACGTGCAGCGCAGCCACCAACAGCGCGTCGACATGCCCCGCCCGGACGTTCTCCCGGAGACGCTCGAAGTCGATTGCCGCGCTCACGGGCGCTCGAGCTCGCGTGTGTCGAGCAAGCTCATCCCTGGCGGCAAGCTCGGCGTGCCCCATGAAGAGCAGGCGACGCGGCGCGGCGCAGGAGGCCGGCAGGCGCAGCTTTCGTGGGTCTCGGTGCGCAGACTCTGCCGATCGAGCAGCGCACCGACACCGTGGTCGCCGCGGTGAGCTGACGCGCCGCGAGGTAGGCGGCGTTGATGGCGCCGACGCTGGATTTCCCGGAGAGCACTCGAAAGAGGGGGGTCGGACGGCCTGATCGAGCACCTCCATCACGCCAGCAATCACCCCGGCTTCGTAGGCGCCGCGCATGCCACCCCCCGAGAGCACGATGCCCGGTCTCGGTGCGCGCCGTTCTCCATCGCGAGTCGCCATCCGTCCTCCAGCGGCCCGTGCGTCCAGAAGCGTCCAGACGAGAGCTGGAAAATCCTGCCCGAGCCCCGGAAAAAAGGCGCCTTTTGCGCGACGAATCCCAGTGGCCTCGAACTTGCTCTGGCGCCGGCATCATGGCTCGCCCGCTCGCGCTCGCGTGTTTCTTCACCGCTCTCCTACCCTTGGCCGCGCCGGGCTGCGGTCCGGCGGTCGCGCCGCCCGAGGAGCAGTGGAGCGAGGCAGACGCGACGGAGCCGGAGGAATACGGGGTGTCCGAGGGCGCCATCGGCGGCAACGTGGAGCAGGCCATCCAGGGCTCGTGCAGCACGACTTCGGTCAAGGGGCTCAGCGAGCAGATCGTCGCGCAGGTCAATTGCCTGGTGCCCGGAGCACTGGCGAAAGTCCCCGAACGTCCCAACCTCGCGCTCGGGGCAGCGGCCTTCCCCTACCTCCAGACCGCAGCGCAGAAGGCGCTGGTGAACGCCCTGGACGACAACCCGGGCAAGTCCCTCACGGTGAACTCGATGCTGCGAACGGTCGCCCAGCAATACCTGCTCTACCGCTGGTATCAGGCGGGCCGCTGCGGGATCAGCGCAGCAGCCAAGCCGGGGAACTCGAATCACGAGTTCGGACTCGCCCTCGACACGAGCCAATACTCCACGTGGAAGTCCGCTTTTGCCAACGAAGACTTCGCGTGGTTCGGGAGCGCGGACAAGGTCCACTTCGACTACAAGGGGCCGGGAAAGAAGAGCCTCTCGGGGGTGGACGTGAAAGCCTTCCAGATCCTCTGGAATCGCAACCACCCCGAAGACACCATCGCGGAGGACGGAGCCTACGGATTGAAGACCGCCGCGCGACTCGCCAAGGCCCCCGCCGCCGGGTTTCAACTCGGAGCGAGCTGCGACGGAGGCAACACCGGGAGCGGCGGTGCCGGCTCCGGTGGCGGCCCGTCCGGAGGGGGCAGCGCTGGCTCGGGTGGCAACAGCGGCTCGGGCGGCAGCGGCTCGGGCGGCAGCGGCGGTTCGGGTGGCAGCGGTGGCTCCGGAGGCAACGCCTCGGGCGGCGCCGGAGGCTCGAGTGGCGGTGGCGGCTCGAGCGGCATCTGGTCACCAACGCCTGGGACCAGCTGGCAGTGGCAGCTCAGCGGGAGCATCGACGAGAGCGTCCAGGCCAGCATGTACGATATCGACTTGTTCGACGTGTCCGCCTCGGTCATCGACTCCCTGCACTCGAAGTCGCGCGTCGTGATCTGCTACTTCTCGGCGGGCAGTCGCGAAGACTGGCGACCGGATGCCGGGGCGTTCCAGGCGGCAGACCACGGCAACGCGCTCGACGGCTGGCCGGGCGAAACGTGGCTCGACGTCCGCTCGGCCAACGTGCGCACCATCATGAAGAAGCGCCTCGATCTCGCGGTCCAGAAGGGCTGCGACGGCGTCGAGCCGGACAACGTCGACGGCTACCAAAACAGCAGCGGATTTCCGCTCACCGCGACGCACCAGAAGGACTATCTGAAGTTCTTGGCAGCCGAGGCGCACGCGCGGGGGCTATCCATCGGACTCAAGAACGCGCTGGGGCTGGTGCCTGCGCTGGTCGGGAGCTTCGATTGGGCGTTGAACGAGCAATGTCTCGAATTCGACGAGTGCGGGGAGCTGGCTCCGTTCGTCCAGGCGGGCAAAGCCGTCTTCCACGTGGAATACGCCTCCAGCGCGTCGGCCGGTCCAGCCAAGAAGAACTCGGTCTGCGGCGACGCGAGCACCAATGGCTTCTCGACGCTGATCAAGACGATGAACCTCGACGCCTATCGCCTCGCGTGCCCATGACGGATCACGGGGCGTCCGAGCCCGCGTCGCCCGCATCGCCCGCATCGCCCGCATCGATGGGGCATCCGGCGTAGTCGTCGGAGCAGACTCCGCCATGGGGTTTGCACACGCTGCGGCACTCGCACGGCGCCGACTTCACGCGGATCCGCGTCCCGTCGGCGCACTCGCAACTTCCCTCCGAACAGTCCCCGCATGCGGGCTGAAGCAGGCAGGCAAGGCAGGCCGAAAGCAGTGCCGCGCTCAGGGCTTTGCGGGAACGACGTCGAGCCGCCACGACGAGCATCTTAGTCGACGACCGCGCGGCGGCGACCAGGCGGCGGGAAAGTCCGTTCCCGCATTCGATTCCGCCTCGGGTGACGATCGACCCATGCTGGGCTAGCCTTCCAACGGATGAGACGCCGCGACGCGCTGAGCGTGCTCGCGCTCGCGGCCCTGCCGGGCTGTGCCGGCGCGCGCCGGCCCGCCGCAGAGTCGGCGAGCGAGCCAGTGCCAGAGCCCGAGCCGGAAACCGAGCCGTTTCGGGTGCTCGCGCCGACAGAACGCGTCCCCGGGTTCCGGGTGGTCGATTCGACAGGAGCACCCACGTCGGCCCGCGAGCTGATCGGCAACCAAGCGTTCGTGGTGGCGTTCTTCGCTACCTGGTGCCGTGTCTGCGAAATGAAGCTGCCGATTCTGGGCGAAGCCCTGAGAGACCAGACCGCATTGCGGTTGCTCTTGGTCTCCCTCGACGAGCAGGATTCGCTCGGACGGGTGCCGAGCTTCCTCGCGCGGGTCGGGCTCGCACGACCGTTCGTACACGGGCTCCGCTACCCACGCTTCGCCCTCTCCTACGACCCGCTCGAGACCGTGCCCGCGCTGGCCGTGGTCGGCCGAAACGGCTATCTGGTCGACTATCAGGTCGGCTACTCGACCCGCCACCAGCCCAGACTTCAGGCTGCCATCGAGGTCGCCGGGCGGCTCGCACCCGACGCGCCACCCTTCTTGGGCGACCCAGCCACAGAGCCGCCTGATCTATGATCGAGGCCATGACTGCCCGCCCTGCCACGGACCAAGGGCTCACGCTCCGCACCTTCGGCCTCACGGACATCGGGCTGAAGCGCAAGGCGAACGAGGACGTCGCCGTCGTGCGAGACGACCTCGGTCTGTACGCGGTGTTGGACGGAGCCGGCGGGCACGACGCCGGAGATGTCGCGGCACACGCGGCAGCCCGCACGCTGGTGAAGCAGATCGCCGAGAGCGCCGACGCCGCGGCCGCGAAGCCGGAGTTCGATCCGTTCGGCGTCGCCAACGACCTGCGCCGCCTGGCTGCGGCGGTACACCGCGCGAACCGCGATGTGGTGGAGATCGCCCGTGCCGCCATGAGTCGCCGCGGCATGGGAACCACCGTCGTGGCGCTGCTGTTCACGCAACGCGCTTCTTTGGTGCACGTCGTCCACGCAGGAGACAGCCGCGCCTACCGCTGGCGGGCAGGCCACCTCGAGCAGCTCACTGTGGACCACTCGATGATCAACGACATCATGGAGCAGCGCCCGGATCTCGACGATGACGTGATCAAGAGCCTGCCGCAGCACGCGGTGACGCGAGCGCTCGGCATGGAAGAGAAGGTGCGAGTGCCCCTCGCGTCGTACGAAGTCGTCGACGGTGACCGCTTCCTCTTGTGCAGCGACGGGCTCACGGGCGTGGTGAACGCCGAGGCGCTGGCCGACGCGCTCGCTCGGCGCGATCCGCCGCCGGAAACCGTCGTGGCCTTGATCGATCTGGCCAAGGCGGGGGGAGCGCCCGACAACGTCTCGGTGCTGGTGGTGGACTGCCACGGTCCGCGTCGGGCGGCGGTGCCCGTCTACGACCGGGCGAGCGTCGACACGCAGCGAGACGTGCGTTCGTCCGAGCCGGAGCTGCTCTTGCTGGGTATCGAAGAGATCCCGCTGGACGAGCTTCGCAGCCGCGACGTCGACGAGCTATCGGAAGTCCTGGCACGCATCATCCGACGATGACCCACGCATCGGACACGCCCGCGCTGGGCTTGGCGGTTCACGAGCCTCCACTCGCCACCCTCGACTTGCCTCCGGCGGGGGGCAGACTGGGCGGCGAGCCCGAGGATTTCCGAGTGGACGAAGTGCCGGCGTTCGCTCCGTCCGGAAGCGGTGAGCACCTGTTCGTGCGCATCGAGAAGCGTCGCCTGACGACCCAAGACGCCATCGAAGCCGTAGCGCGAGCCGCGCGCGTCCAGGCGCGGGACATCGGCAGCGCGGGGATGAAGGACAAGCACGCGGTGACGACTCAGTGGCTCTCGCTTCCCGGGGCCGCCGCTGCGCCGGACGGCTGGCAGTTGCCCGAGGGGCTCCGCGTGCTCGAGTCTGCCCGCCACGATCGGAAGCTTCGCACCGGGCAGCTCGCCGGAAACCGGTTCTGCATCCGCTTGGTGGACACGCCTGCGGGTGCCCTCGAGCGCGGGCGATCCATCGTCGAACGCCTGATCGCTCGGGGCCTCCCCAACCACTTCGGTCCCCAACGATTCGGGCACGGCGGAGCGAACCTGGCGCGCGCCGTCGGCTGGCTCGAATCGGGGGCGCGCGCGGATCGCAAACGCGGTCGCTTCTACGTCAAGCTCTACCCGAGCGTGATCCAGTCGGAGATCTTCAACCGCTACTTGACCCTGCGCGCGGAGCTGGGCCTGTCGCGGCTGATCCCGGGTGAAGTCGTCAGGCTCCACGGCACCGGCTCGGTGTTCGTGGTCGAGGATCCCGAGCGCGAGCAGCCGCGCCTCGAGTCCGGCGACATCCATCTGACCGGGCCCTTGCCTGGACCCAAGATGCGCCGTGCGAGCGGCCCGGCGCTCGAGCTCGAGGCGCGCGCCGCGCGGGAGGCCGGATTGTCGGCGGAGACTCTCGAGGCACTCGGGCGCTTCGTGGACGGGACTCGACGCGACCTGCTGGTCGTGCCGGGCGAGCTGACGCTCGAAGCTCCTACCGGCGACACGTTGCTCGTCACGTTCTTCCTGCCCGCCGGCAGCTACGCGACGGAGCTCTTGCGCGAGCTCAACCATGCGCCTTTCTTCGAATTGCGCAGCCCGGAGTCGACCCCGACCTGAGCCTGTCGAAGACTCCCGGGTCTGTCGCGGGCCGCCGGTGTTCTGCTACCCTCGGTCCGCCATGAGCCGCTTCGACATGACCACCGCCCGCGACCTCCCGCCGCCCAAGCTCGAGGCGCTCGTGGAGATGATGTTCCTCGCTGCGTCGGCCGACGGCGAGTTCAGCGACGAGGAGCAGAAACACTTTCGAAAGAGCCTCGAGTCCCTGACCAGCGCGCGCCTCGATGGCGCGGACCTCGACGCGTTGCTCGCACGCGCCAAGGGCGACCTGGACGCGAGCGGCCGCGAGGCGCGGCTCACTTCCGTGAAAGCGCGACTGCCCGAGCCGGGGCTGCGCAAGGTCGCGCTGGCACTCGCGATCCAAGTGGTGGCTTCCGATGGAATCATCCGTACGAGTGAGCGCGAGTTGATCCTCGAAACCGCCGAAGCCCTGGAGATCGATCGCGACGAGGCCGCCGACCTGGTGAAACAGCTCGCGCCCTGAGCGCCTCAGCGGCGAGCGGGCTCGAGGTCGAACACCGTCGACCAGTGGCTTCGGAGCTCGGGCGTGAAACGTTCGAGCTCGCGCCGAAGCAGCTGGAGCTTGGCGGCGAGGGTAGCGTCGTGCCGACTTCTCTCGGCGAGTGCTCCCGGGGCGACGAACAGGAACGAGAAGGTCTCCGCCTTGTCTTCCTCCAGCGCCGACGTGGCGTAGGGCGTGACGAAACCTGCTGGGGCTCCCGCGGGGAGCGAGCTCCTCGGATCGCGCTGGAAGCGGCCGCCCGATCCGTAGACGAAGCCCTGCTCCCCGAGTGCCTGCCACTCCGGATCGTTCCGCACTTGGTCGTCTTCGGCGTAATCCGCGAAGTGGAAGAGCTCGTGGTGAATCAGGCGGCGGAGGAAATCGGGAGCCTGTTCCACGTCCAGGAGCAAAGAGCGCTGGTAGTTCGGAAGCGAGGGAATGCTCTTTTCGGCCTCGCGCAGCCCACGACACAGGAGCACGCGTGACAGGCGGGCCTTGGTGATGAACGTGCGCGGGTGGTGACCGAGCTCCTCTGCGAGCACGCTCACCGCGCGCTCGACGTCCGAGGTGTGCGCGACTTGACCGGCAACTTCGCCGTCACCGAGCAGAATGGCGAACGGCGACTCGGCGCTCAGGACTTCGACACCGGTGGCCCGCCGCAGCGCGCGAGCGGAAGCGCTCGACAGCGGAGCGAAGCCGAGCTCGAGGAGCTCGGCGCGGCTCTTCTCCTCCGCCTCCGCGAGCAGCGCGGCTCGGGCTTCTTTCGGGTCGTAGCAGCGCTCCGCGAGAGCGCCGAACGTGGCGGTCCCGGCCGTGCCCGCCACCAGCATCACCACGAGGAAGCTCGGGCGTGACCTGAACCGTGGCAGGTGCATGACTGAACAAGAGTACTCATCTCGACCACGTGCGCCCAGCGCGACGTGCCAGGTGTTTAGTGCACCCGGAAAAAAACGCGACGATTGCTTGGGTGGAACGCGCCGCTCATGGAACAGATGGCGCCGGATGCAGCGCCGTCTCCTCGCCTTGTTCGCGCTCGCCGCGGCTTCGGGCTGCGCGCGCGAGCACCGGGAGGTGCGGTCGGCGGGCTACGCCTATCCGCCGATGCAGTACGGCACCTACGCCTCGTTCGCGCCGAGCGCACCTGCGCCTGTGCCGCTCGGCTTCGAGCGCCCGCTGTACGCGGCGTATGCGCCGCCTGGCTCGGTCACCGCACCCGCCGGGGCGGCGGAGCCCGTGCCGGGGTTCGCTCCCCCGACCGCCACGCCCGACGTGCCTCTGCTTTCGAGCGGCGACATCCCGGGGGGCGAAGCGTGCGTCGAGGAGCTCGCGCGCGCGAAGATCTCGTTCCGCCGCACGCAGGAGACACGGGGCGTCGCCACCCCGGTGGAGACTCGCGGCACCATCGCCGGCATCAGCTACGTTTCGGGACCGAGCTCGAGCATGGTGGCAGATTGCCGCCTCGTCGTGGCTCTGGCCCGCATCGCGCCCGTGCTCTCGGAGCTCGGCGTGACCGCGCTGCGTTTCTCGGGAGCTTACTCGTACCGCATGAGTCGCGTCGGACGCTTGAGTCTCCACGCCTACGGCCTCGCCATCGACGTCCACGAGCTCCGGGCCGGGGGCCGCTGGTACGGCGTCGAGAGCGACTTCGCACGCGGGCTCGCGGACGGCTGTGCGCCGACGCGACCGGTTTGGAATCAGGTCGCGTGTCGATTGAAAGCCACGCACCTGTTCAAAGAGCTCCTGACCCCGGACTACAACGCGGACCACCAGGATCACGTTCACTTGGCGATCGCACCGGAACCGGGGTCAGAAGCCAGCCAATCGAAACGAGACGCACCGCCTCGGCCGCGTCCGTCGACCGGCGAAGCCGGCCAACCGCCTCAGCGCGCAGCGAGCCCGACGCCACTCGGTCCGCGCGCGGACGAACGGCCACGACTGCCCGCGTCGAAGAACCCGAATCGGGACGCAAAGCGACCCGAAATGCCGGCCCCGGCTGCCGAGCCGCCACCGAGCCTTCTCCGCAAAGACGCTCACGAAGACCCGCCTCGCCCCGATTCGAAGGCACGCCCATCCAGGCACCCCGAAGAGACTTCGAAGGCGGCAGGCGACTCGCCCGCGGAGCCCGGGCACGCAGCCGGCGGCGCGAGCCCGGACGCGAAGCGCTCGCCCAAGGCACCGGCGCGTTCCGCTCCGGTCTCGAAGCGAAAGGCGCAAACGACCGAACCCGAGCGCGAGAAGCAACCGGCTGCCGCCGCACCCGACGCCGAGGGCGACGCCGTAGTGCCGGAGCCGCTCGCTCGCGACGAACGGGGCAGGCGGACCGCCGCGCCGGCCCAGCATCGAGCTCGGGACTCGGCGTCGAAGCCGGGAAAGGCGGCAGCGCGCGAGCACGCGCCCGACGAGCAGAGCCCGAGCGAGCCCAAAGCGAGCAAGCAAGACCGCAATGGGCCGAAGGCCGACCAGCGCTCGCCCCCGAGAGCCCTCCGCCGGGCGCGCCCAGTCCGTCCTGCAACGCACCGACGCTCGCCACCGAAGCCGTCTGCCACTCCAGCTTCCGAGCGCGACCCCGCCTGAACCACGCTCGCAACTCTTTCGCGCTGCTCGTGTGCGTGCGCACCGAGTGCGGTCAGAACCACGTCATTCCCCGTCAATCAGCGGTGCTGGCGGCACTGGTACGCCGTGTGCAAAGGCCGGCCGCCATGAGCGGCATGCCTTCCATCGGGACCGTCATGACGCCGCTGCCGCACTCCATCGACATCGGGGAGGACGTCGTCACCGCCCGAGTTCTGATGGACGAGCACGGCATCCATCACCTGCCCGTCACCAGCAACGGCAAGATCGCGGGAGTGATCACCGTCCGCGACATCCAAGTCGCCGGAGCGCTGGCGCCGGAGCGCGATGCGGCCCTCCTCGTCCGGGAAGTGTGTCACATGCCCGCCTACGTCGCCGAGGCTGCCGACCCCCTCGACGTCGTGCTGCTCGAAATGGCGGACCGCCAGCTGAGCTCGGCAGTGGTAGTGGATCACCACGGCAAGCTGGCGGGGATCCTGACGCTCACCGATGTCTGCCGGCTCTATGCGGCGAGCCTGGAAGGTCGCTTCCCCCACAAGTCTCGCCCCTTGAACCGCGCGATCTGACGCTCGGGATCACGTAGTTCGCCTCCAAGATGCGTCGCGTGAAGCTCGCACGGAGGTAGAACCCGCGCGGCATCGCGCTGATCCGCGCTCCGTCTCGGTCGGTGCCCATGCGCCGGGCGCGCGAGTCGGCGGCCTTGGGGCGGACCTGGAGGTGGCGCCCGAGGTGGCCAGTGACCGCCTCGACGTCACCCCGACCGATGATGCCGGAGAGCTCTTCCCAATCGAAGCGAAGCTCGGCCTCCTCGCTCGTGCTCGGGCTCCAGAGCAACGGCTCGCCCAAGCGGCGGGTGGCCGGCGCCTTCTGCCGGTCGCCTTCCACGGGCACCCAGAGCACTCGCGCGAGCTTGGCGCGGACGGGCGAGTTCTCCCACTCGAGGTCGGCGACGCGGAGCAGCGGGATCGTGCACACGAAGGTGGACTCGACGGGCCTGCCGCGTTCGTCGACTGGAAGCGTTTTGAGCTCGATACCGAGCTCGGGGAAATCGGGGCCGGAACGCGAACCGGCCCGGGCGCCGAGCGCGCGCTCCACGAGGCTCCCGACGAAGCCCTTGGCGCGACGGAGATCCTCCGGACACGCGAGGCCATGTTCGCGGGCAACGTCCCCGAGGCTGCGACCGGCGAGGGCCCTGGCGGCGAGGGCGAGCTCCTGCTCGTCCCGGGGGCCCGAGATCGCGTTCACGCGCCGAACATACTCGCTCCCAGCGACCTGGAGGCAGTCGAGTTGCGCCATCGCGCCTTCGAAGATATCCCCTGGGCGTGCCCAATCCCGCGCTGCCTCGAAGGAGCCTCGCTCTCCCCGTCGCGGCGGCGGTCTTCCTCGCGTGCGCGAGTCGCGAGTCCGAACGCGAACACCCGCGGGAGCCGGCCGAGCAGGCCGCGTCGAGCGTCTCCCCGGCCAGTTCGGCGGCCCCTCTCGGCTCGCTGGCTCCTGCGCCGGCCGTTCCGCCGGCGGGTCGCGCCGAGCCGGAGGTCGGCCGCGTCTACGCCAAGACGCGCTTCGTGTGGATCCGCCCGGAGCCGAACGAGAACGGCTGGCTCGGCTTCCTCTGGTTCGGCGGCTCAGTGCCGCTCAAGGACAAAGAGCCGAAGAACGGCCCGGGTTGTACGAGCTGGTACGCCATCGAGCCCCGCGGCTACGTGTGTGTCGACGGCACCCGAGCAACGCTGGATCCCAAAGACGAAGAGCTCACGCGCATGCTCCCCTATGCGCCGGACGTCGCGAGCCCGTGGCCGCACCGCTACGCGGAGTCGCGGGGCGTGTACCGCTACTCCGAGATCCCGGCCGCGAAGGAGCAACGCTTCCGCGAATGGGACCTCGCGGATCACCTGGCGCGGGTGGAAGAAGCAAAGCGCGGCGGCAAACCCCACGAATCGCTGCTGGGCGTGGATCTGTCACCGGCGACGAGCCCCGGGTTTTCGCTCGGACGCTTGCCGTCCACCATCCACGAACCGAGACAGCGCCTCACTCCCCTTTCGACCGTCGCCTACAGTGCCGAGGCCGCCGGTGAAGACCGAACCTGGCTCCTCAGCGCCGATCTGCTCTGGGTGCCGAAAGATCGCGTGGTCCCCTACAAGAAGGTGACCTTCGCGGGCGTGTTCTTGGGCAAGGATGCGAAACTTCCTCTCGCGTTCTTTCGCAGCAAGGATCGCCCGAAATTCAAGCTGGACGGAGCGCGGCTCCTGGAGAGCGCCGATCACTTCGCACGGCTCGGCCACGTGGAGCTCACGGGCAATCGGCGCGAGCAGGACGGGGTCACCTACCTCGAGACGCGCGAAGCCGGCATCTGGGTGAAGAAGGGCGATGCGGTCGTACCGAATCCCCAGGAAAAGACGCCGTGGGGCGCTCCGGTGGGCGGCGCCGATACCCGGGACGGCCCGGCGGGTCGCCGCACCTGGCTCGAAGCCAGCGTGTGGGATGGTTGGCTCGTGGCCTAT
Source organism: Polyangiaceae bacterium (assembly GCA_046351435.1). Classification (GTDB taxonomy): domain Bacteria; phylum Myxococcota_A; class Polyangia; order Polyangiales; family Polyangiaceae; genus JADJKB01. The sequence continues at coordinate 4,187 of JAXLYN010000072.1, read as the reverse complement.
GAGGGGACTCGCCCGGTCTTCGCCACGCTGATCGCGCCCGGCCGAGGCGGCACACCGCGCCGAGGCGTCGACCCCATCGAAACGGCGTCGACCCCCGTAGGCGTGTTTCCCATCACGGGCAAGTTCGCCACCGCCACCATGGTTGCGCCGGGTGAGTTCATCCATTCGGACGTGCCGTGGGCGCAGAACTTCCACGGTCCGCACGCGCTCCACGGCGCCTATTGGCACGACGACTGGGGCGACCGGAAGAGCGGGGGGTGCGTCAACGTGTCGCCCATCGACGGCAAGTGGCTCTTCGAGTTCACCGAGCCCCCCATCCCCGAGGGTTGGCATGGCGTGCGCTGGCGGCCGAACCAGGAGCCTGCCACGACTTTCGTGGTGCACGATTGACGAGAGCGTCGGGCCGCTCCCCTATGCCATGGGACGCGAGTTCGTCGACTTCTCCGCCCACGCGCGTTCGAGGAGCTGAGCGAGAAGATCACTCGGCTGCGCACCGCTCGCGGCGTACTTCTGGCCGACGAGGAAGAACGGTACGCCGCGGATCCCCAACGCGCGCGCGTCGGCTTGGTCCTTGCGCACGGCGCGGGCGAGCTCCTCGCTTTCGAGCGCGGCTCGCACGTCGTGCTCCGAGAAGCCCGTCTCGACCGCCAGGCGCACCAGCGATTCCGTTTCACCGATGGCCTCACCCTCACTGAAGTAGCCGCGCATGAAGCGTTCGCCGAGGGCACCGGCTCGACCGGTGGCGCGAGCCAGCGCCAAGAGCCTGTGGGCGTCGAAGGTGTTCCCGTCCTTGGCGCGATCGAAGTGGAATTCGAGACCGTCCGCGGCCGCGACCTCGGTGACGTGGTCCATCATCTCTCGGGCGACGGCCAGGGGTTTGCCGTACTTCTCGGCCAGCCTCGACGCCAGCGTGCTCCCCGGCTCGTAGGCGCGCGGCGCCGTCGGGTCGAGCTCGAAGGCGTGCCAGGTCACGCGCACCGATTCTCGCGCCGCGAAGCGCTGGACGGCTTGTTCGAGGCGGCGCTTGCCGATGTAGCACCAGGGACAGATGATGTCGGACCACACGTCCACGAGAAGCTCGTCGCTCACGGCGGGTACTCTACGCGAAGTGTGAAGTAGGATGGTGCAGAATGCCTCGTTCGTCCGTGAGTCGCTCGCTGAGGTTTTCCCGACGGGCGTGGGCCGCCGGCGCGTGCCTCGTGCTGGCCGGCTGCGGCAAGCCGGCGCCGCCCAAAGTGACGCCGTATTCGGTCAAGGTCGCGCGCGTGTCGCCTCTCGCCGTCGACCTCGCCCTCGAGCTCGACGTCGAAAACCCCAACGGCATCCCACTGATCCTGAACGAGGTATCGGGAACACTCACCCTCGCCGGAGGCATCGAAGTGGGGAAAGCGCGTGCGACTCCCAAAGGCGACATCCCCGCGCACGCGACGCGACGCATCGAGGCGACGCTCAGCATCCCGTGGGCGAACCTACCCGCGCTCGCACCGCTCGCGGCCAGCGGCAAGCCGGTCCCGTACGTGCTGGAGGGGCGTGCGGAGCTCGGCACGGACAAGCTCCACTTCGACGTGCCCTACCGCGTGAAGGGGGAGCTCCGGGACCGAGAGCTCATTCCGGCGGGGCTTCGGGGTCTCGGCCTTCCATGACGGCACGCCGCGCGGGCGGCACGGCGACGTCGATCTCGCGCGCAAGCGCCTGCAAGAAGGAGCGGAGGAGCTCCACGCGGCGGCAGGCTTCCTCACGGCCGCGTGGCGTGAGCATGCGTGCTGGCAGGCCCATGAGCTTCGTGAAGAAGTGATCCACGGAGAAGGCCAGGTCGTCGAGCGGACGACGTTCGGCCCACGGATCCTCTGCGTCGAAGTAGCGCGCTCCCATGCGCGCGCCCGTGGAGAGCGTGCGACACAAGCCCAAGGCGCCGAGAGCTTCCAGCCGGTCTGCGTCTTTCAGTGCGCGACCGAGGGCGCTTTCCGGCAGGCTGCCGCGGCTGTGGCTGTGGTCGCGGATCGCGTCGCAGACCAACGCCACCTCGCCTGGCGGAAAGCCGTGCCGCGGCAGGAGCTCTCGGGCGAGCGCCGCCGAGAGCTCACTCGCGCGAGCGCGATCCGGCGAGTTCTTGGGCACGTTCACGCTGTCGTGGAGCAAAGCTGCGGCGAGCACCAGCCGCTTCGGGAGCTCTTCTTCGGCCACGCGCACGGTCCAGGTCGCGACGCGCAGGGCGTGGGACAGGTCGTGACCGGGGTCGTCATCGAAAAGCTCGAGGACCTCGGCGACCAGCCCCGGGAGCTCGGCGCGCGCTTCGTCGAGCCTCATTCTTCGACCGCCTCCGTCGACTCACCGGTTTCGGCTCGCACGAACGGTCGCATGCGCCGACCGTCGAAGCGGTAGTAGCGGGCACGGCGATGCTGCACGTTGCTCTCTTTCGCGTCGAGCGGCACGAGGGCGGGCCATGCGAGGGCGCGCTTGCGGAAGTTCCGCTTGTCGAGCTGCTCGCCCAACACCGCGCGGTACAGCGCCTGGAGCTCCCGCAGCGTGAAGCGCTCCGGAAGCAGTTCGAGCCCGAAGGGGAAGCGCTCGGCGCGAGCCCGGATGCGTGCGAGACCGAGGGCCAGGGCCTGGTCGTGATCGAAGGCGAGGTCCACCGCACGTGCGACGGGAACCCACTCGGCCGCGGCGGCGTCGTCCCCTGCGCGAGCCGTGTGCTCGCTCCTCCGGAGCAGGGCGAGGTGCGCGACGCTCACCACCCAGCCGCGCGGGTCTCGCCCAGGCCTGCTGAAGGTGTGGAGCTGCTCGACGCTCACGCCCGTGAGCCCCGTCTCTTCTTCGAGCTCGCGCCGCGCGGCCTCGTCCACGCTCTCGTCGGGCTCCACGAAGCCACCCGGCAGTGCCCATTTCCCCTGGAACGGCTCGTGAGCCCGGCGGATCAACAGCACGGAAAGCGCCGCCCCGTCGAACGAAAGCGCCACGACGTCGGCCGCGAGCGCCGGCTTCGGGTAATCGCTCACGGGCTCTCTTTCACGCTTTCTCGCAGCTCGGACAGCTCGCGCAAGAACCCGCCGCTCAAGATCGGGAAGCGGCACCAAGTCTTCGGATCGAGACTCTCGTCATCGACGTGGAAGCTCGGCGCGTAGCGTTCGCGTTTCCACTGATTCTGGGCGAAGAGGCGGAAGAAGCGCTCGACCCAGCGGACCAAGTCGCTCGTGGCGTAGTCGGGAAACTCGGCTCGCAAGAGCGCGTAGACCTCGCGTGGCGAACGCTTGTCGCGAATGGCGGCGCGCTCGATGGCGTCGAGGAGCACGTAGGGCATGAGGTCGGCTTCGTCGGTCTGAGCTGCAGCGCTCGGTCGGAGCTCGGCCGTGGGCTGTTGCACGTTCACCGCGTGGAGCGCCGGGATGGGCCCCTGCCCTTCGGGCCCCTTTTGCTCGAGCCAGACGAGCCAACGCCGGAGGTAGGCCTTGTCGATGCCCGCGATGGGCGACAGCCCTCCTGCGGTATCGCCGTCCATGGTGGCGTAGCCCACTGCGGCCTCGCTCCGGTTGCTGGTGGAAAGGAGCAATGCGCGCGTGAGGTTGGCGATCATCCAGATGCCGGGCGCACGTACACGAGCCTGGATGTTCTGGAGTGCGATGTCGTCGGTTTCCCACGACAAGGGTCTCCCGAGCACCGACGACACGATGTCGCGATAGCCGCGCACGAGCGGCTCCACGTCGAGCTCGAGGTGCCGCGCGCCGAGCGCGTGAGCTACGGCGCGCGCGGCATCCCGGGTCACCTTGCCGCTGTTCTCGGTGGCCTGGTACGCCGTCGTGAGCAGACGCCCGACGAGCGCAGGCGTGTCGGCACAGGCGTCGATGCCCGGCACGTGCCGGAGCTTCTCAATCACACCGTCGACTGCCAGCTCGCGCACGGCGAAGCCGAGCCCCATCGCCACGAGGCATGCGACGGCGCTCGAGTCCGCGCCACCGGAAAGCGAGACCACGAAGCCGTGGGAGCGGCTCTTCCGCAGGTAGTCGAAGAGCGCGAGGGAAATGGCCCGAGCGAACTCCTCTTCTTTCAAATCGGTACCGCGCTCCCACTGGGGCTCCTCGAGCGCGGTCTTCTCGATGGCCGCCCTCGGGTACTCGTGCGTCGCGCGGACGCACTCGCCGGGTTCGGTCTCGACGTGGGGGCGGAAGCTCGATAGCCAGCCATGGCGG
>JAXLYN010000071.1:0-42131 GCA_046351435.1 Polyangiaceae bacterium | reverse complement strand
GCTCGGCCTGGTTCCGACCATGGGCGCGCTCCACGCGGGTCACGTGGCGCTGCTCGAGGACGCGCGGCGGCGCACCGACTGCGTCGCGGCGACCATCTTCGTGAACCCGACGCAGTTCGGGCCCAACGAGGACTTCTCGAAGTACCCGCGCACGCTGGATGCCGATCTGGAAAAGTGCGAGGCGGCGGGCGTCTCGCTGGTGTTCGCGCCGGACACCCAAGAGATGTACCCGCAAGGCGAAAAGACCCGCGTGCGGGTCGACGAGCTCACGGCCCACCTCTGTGGTCGCTCGCGCCCCGGGCACTTCGAAGGTGTCACCACCGTCGTCACCAAACTGTTCGCGGTTGCTGGCCCGTGCGTCGCCGTGTTCGGTCGCAAGGACTACCAACAGCTCTGCGTGATCCGACGCATGGCGCGGGATCTGCTGCTGCCCGTCGAGGTCGTGGGGCACCCCATCGTGCGCGAGTCGGACGGACTCGCCCTGAGCTCGCGCAACACGTACCTGTCGGCGCCGGACCGCGTTCGCGCCCTCACCCTCAGTCGCTCGCTCTCTCGCGCGGTAGCCGCTTTCGCCCGCGGGGAGCGCGGCGCGGGCGCCCTCCGGCTTCCGGTGGCGGAGGCCATCGAATCCGCGGGGCTCCGCCTCGACTATGCCACGCTCGCCGACGCGGACGTGCTCGCGCCCATCGCCGACGAGTCTCGGGTCGGTGACCGTGTTCTCCTGGCCGTCGCCGCTTTTGCCGGATCGACGCGCCTCATCGACAACGTCGTGCTCGGCGAAGACGCCGCTCCAGTCATCGAGGCTCGGTCGTGAGCGCAGGGCGGGGTCGATTCGTGGTGCTCGAAGGCATCGACGGCGCCGGCACGTCGACGCAGCTCGAGCGGCTCGCGGGTGCCCTCGAAGACCGCAGCGTCGTGGTCCACCGCACCTGCGAGCCCACCGACGGGCCAGTGGGAAAGCTCATTCGCGGCTACTTGCGGCGCACGATCCGTTTGGACGACGGCGCCCCGCGACCGGTGAGCTGGGATACCATGGCGCTGCTCTTCGCGGCCGACCGCGTCGATCACGTGCGCACGGAAATCGAGCCGGCGCTCGCTGCCGGCACGTGGGTGATCTCGGACCGCTACGATCTATCCAGCCTCGCGTATCAGTCGGCGACGGCCTCCGAGAGCGACGTCATCGGCTGGATCCGTGAGCTCAACTCGCGCGCCTTGCGGCCCGATCTCACGCTGGTGCTCGACGTGCCCGCGGAAGTGGCGAGCGCGCGTCGCGGTGCGCGCGGGGGCAACGAGGAGCTCTACGAGCGTCAGGAGCTCCAGCGGCGTCTGGCCGAGGTCTACGCCCGAGCGGAGACCCTGGTGCCCGGCGATCGCTTGCTGCACGTCTCGGGGTTGGGATCCCCCGGCGACGTCACTCGGCGATTGCTCGACGCCATCGACGGCGCATTGCCAGCGTGAAGCCCCCGGGTCAGAACACCCAACCGACGGTGAGGTCGGCGCCGATGGTGAGCTGGGTGTTGGGGGCGAGTCGCCCTTTTTCGTCGAACTCGTGCATGACGTCCAACGCCAGCGCGACGCTCACCTCCTGCAGCCCCCAGATCACGAAGCGATTGCCGAAGCGGAAGCTCTCTTCGAGCTTCCACATCGAGCCGACGTGGCGATCGCTCGGCACGTAGCGCACGGAGGTGCGGCCCGCGTCGAAGGCGAACGCGAGATAGGGCCCCGCCATGCCGGCGTAGCCCGATGCCCAGTCGCTACGGGTGAGCCAGAAGCGTCCTTCGCTGAGCAGCGTGAGCGTGTACGAATCGAAGTCCTCGCGCGCCGCGCGCCGCGCGCCCGCGCCACCGAGCACGCTCCAACGCTCGGCCAGGTACCGCTCGTATTCCACCGCGATACCGCTCGACAGGAGCGCGATGGGCTTGTGTACGATGGCGTTTCGTTTGCCTTTGGGCTCCGCCGAGGCGACGTGAGGGAGGACGAGCACCGCGGCACAGAGCGCTAGCGCGGAGCCCCTCATGGCTCTCCCAGATGGCGCGCGAGAAAGTCCGCGATGACCAGCCAAGCCTCGGGTGATTCGGTCAGGACCCCGAGCTGGATCTCGCCCGGATCGACTCCCGGTTGCAGGAGGTGGCCGCCGCCCGCGAGCCGGAGTTCGTCGGCCTCGGTGCCCACGGCTCGGAGCGCGTCACGCATGGGGCGCGATTGCTCCGGAACGCCGATGAAGTCGCCGCCGCCCACGATCAAGAGGAACGGTGGCTCGCCCGCATCCACCTGGGCGATGGGCGAAGCCTGCTGGTACTTGTCGGGGATCTCCTGGAGCGTGCCGCCCATGAAGTCTTGGATCCACTCGGCGTCGGCTCGCTCCCGAAGATCCTGGGCGCCCGCCCCGGGGATCACCGCGCGCGGGCGCTTCGGTGCGCCCCATTCGCAGTCCGGAGCGATGAATTCCTCGTCCCACGCGACGCCGAGCAGCGAGGCCAAATGGCCGCCAGCCGAATACCCCATCACCGCGATGCGATCGGGATCGATGGAGTACTCGTCGGCATGCTTCTGCAGGAAGGCCAGCGCGCAACCCACGTCCATGGCGGCGTTGGGGAAGACGCCTTTCGGGACCAAGCGGTAGTTGATGCTCGCCGCCGCGTAGCCCGAGCGTGCGAAGCGACGGGCTGCGTTGTCGAAGTGGCGCTTGTCGCCGAAGCGCCACGCCCCGCCGTGGATCAGCATCACCGCCGGCTGCGGCCCGGACTCGTCGGGCAAGTAGATGTCCATCGTGGTCGAGTCGCCGTACCGCGTGTCGTAGGGTACGTCTTCGATCTCGATGGGCGCCCGGCAGCCGAGCGCCGTGAAGAACGGCAGAAGGAACAGCACTCTGCATCGCCCCATGGGGAAGCTCCGCGACGAGCTTAGAGCGTCTTCCGCGGACCGGTAACACGCGCGTGTACCGGGAGGCTCGTGGGGTTTTTTCAGGCGAACCCGGCGAGGGGTCGGGGTTCCGGCCCCGGAAGTTGCCCGACGCCCCGGCCCGAGCCCATATTCCAGGCGTGATGCGCCGGGTCTGGGTCACCTTTCCGCTGCTGTCGTTGCTCGCGAGCTGCGCCTCGGGCGAGCCCGAAGCCGAGTACCCCGAGACCTCCGTCTTGGTGCCCGAGGGCACCGAAGAAGAGGAGGCCGTGAACCGAGAGCCCGCGCGGCCGGCGCCTCCCGCCGGAAGCCTCTGGCGAGACGAAGTGAACGCCACCGTCGAGGCGGGCCTCGGCTGGTTCTTGCAGCGACTCGAAGTGGAGCCGGTGGCGGAGGGGGGCGCATTTCGTGGCTTCCGGATCGTCACGTTGAAGACACCCGATTTCTGGCAGGGCGTCGATCTCCGGCCGGGAGACGTGGTCGTGAGCGTCAACGGCATGCCCATCGAGCGCGACATCCAGGCGTTCGAGGCGTTCGAGGCGCTGAAGAAGGCGCCCGAGCTTCGCGTGAAGCTCTTGCGCGGCGGGCGCGCGCGCGAGCTGGTCTACCGCATCGTCGAACCTCCGCCCGAGGCTACGGCGACGGAACCGCGCGCGAAGCCGAGCTCGAGCTGAAGCCGCCCCTCAGCGACCGAGTTGGAACGCGGCTACCGCGTTCATGACGTCGCGGAAGCGGGCGCGGTCGAAGTGTGCTCCGCTCGTCATCCAGTCCACGTGCTGGCGCTGCTCGCCGTCGTCGTGGAAGTGACCGAGGACGTCCAGGTGATCGCCGTCGCCACACCACACGATGTCGCCCCAGATCTGGCTGAGCGTCGGCACGATGCCGTCGCTGCTCTTTTCGCCGACCTCGCCGCGGATCCCGCGGGCGAGCTCTGCGCGCTGTTCGGGGGACGGCTCCGCGTAGGGGTACATCTTGTGGCGCTGACTCGTGAATTGATAGAGCGTGGAATACATCGCGGCCGTCAGCGCCGCGTAGGGCGACCGCACCTTTTTGGCGAAGCGCAGGGCCTGCGGCGCCGGAGACGCCGTGACGACGGAGCCGTACCGAACGCGCGGATCGTCTTCGGCCGTCGCGTTGAAGAGGTCCATCGCCTCCGGCATGATCTGCACGATGGCGCCCTGGTCGGTGCGGATCTTCTCCAAGAAGTCCGAGATCTCGCTCCTGCCGCCCCGATCGACGAAGCGTAGGATCAGGTCGGTGGCGCCGCTGATGAGCCGCACGTCTCCGCCGAAGAGCTGGTCCACGCTGCCGAGCGTCGCGAGCAGCTTGGAGAAGACGGCGAGCGACGGCTCGCCGACGGACAGCGACACCACCGTCAAGAGCGAGAGTGCGTAGAGCACCCGCGTGCCCGAGACGGTGGCGAAGTAGCTCGCGAGCGGCGTGCCGAAATGCGGCGAGTTGAACGAGATGGCGGTCTGGACGCGCGAACGCCAGCGCAGTCGCTCGCGGTCGCTCCGGAGATCCGTGGTGGGCGACAGCACGAGCCGCACGTCGAGCCCACCCGTGGAGTGTCCGATCAAGTGGATCGGTCCGTCGCCGTCGGCGCTGACCTGGATGGCTTTGGCGAGCATGCGAGCCCGGTGTCTGAGCGACGAAGTCGGCGGCGTCGGGACCACCTCCACCACGAGCTCGACGCCGGCTGCGTGGAAGCGCTCGGTGAGTGCCTGACGCACGTGGTGGAAGTAGTCGTAGCCGGCGAGGCTGCCGAAGCCGAACATGCCGGGTACGCAATAGACGCGGTGCGTGGCCATCGCGGGGAGGAGACTAAATCAACGACCGCCGAGGGCCATCGGGAAGCGAGGGCACGCGCGAAAACTTCTCCGGGGAGGATTGCCAGCGGCGTCGGCAACCGGGACTTCAATGCGTTTCGGTCGTCGGGCTCCGCGCGGGGAGCTGGGCGAGGGCCGCCAAATCGGCCTCCAGGCTCGCGCCCTCCGGCGCTGAGTCGTACGTGAGCACCACCAGGCCGCCTCGGCGCACCAGGTGCGCCGGGTCGACCCGCCCGTGCGCCGAGCCAGCGCGAGCCAGCGCCTCGAGGGCGTCGCGAAGCGCCTCACGTTCGGCGTCGTCGAGGTCGCACACGCGTTCGCCCGACACGCGCTCCACCCACACGTTGCCTTCGTCGTTGTGGACGGCGAGCACGCTCGCGAGCGCACGGTGGTCGGCCCGCGCGAACGCCCGGACGCGTGGCATCTCGCTGCTCTCGAGCGGGAACACCAAAATCGAGCGATCCAGCCAGCGGTCGTGGAGCTCGCCCGACGCGAGGGTCACGAGCCTCTCGTCGTGAGGGCGTCGACTCGGCGGTCCGTCGGCGCGTGCGGCGCGTCGCTCCGGGACCTTCCGTGGAAACGGTACGCTGCCGAGGAGGTCAGCGGCGGCGAGCGCACTCTCGGGCCGTTCGTCTGGTGCTCCGATCAAGCGACGCGCCACGGCCCGTGCCTCGGCGCTGAGCTCGTCCGACAGGAACTCCTCCGACTCGCCGGGCGGCGCGCCGCTGAGGATGTGCCAGAAGAGCGCGCCCACGCCGTAGAGATCGCTCTTCACCGTCGCGGGCTCGCCGCGCCGCTGTTCGGGCGCCATGTAGGCCAGGGTTCCGAGCACTCCGCTCGTGACCGTGGCCGCGGCGTCGGCGACGTGGGCCGCGCCGAAGTCGGCGAGGTAGGCGGCTCCTCCGCGATCGAACAGCACGTTCGCCGGTTTGATGTCCCGGTGCAGGATGCCGCGCCGATGCGCCTCGCCCAGCGCCGTGAGGACTGCCCGAGCGATTTCGACGCCGTGCGCCGGTGAGAGGGCCTCTCGCTCGAGGCGGTCGGCCAGGCTGCCGCCGGGCATCCACTCGAGCACCACCGCAGGTGCGTCCGGAAAGTAGTCGCGGAGCGGGACGATGGCGGGGTGTCGGAGCTTGCCGAGCACGGTCGCCTCGCGCTCGAAACGTCGCAGCGCATCGCGGCCGGAATCGCGCAGGAGACGCGCCGCGCTGAAGAGCTTCACCGCGACTCTCCGCGAGATTTGGTCCACTGCTCGGAGCACGTGCGCGGTGAACGTGCGCGCCTCCGCCACCACTCGGTAGCGCCCGAACAAGACCTGAAGCGCCGCTTTCGCTGGAGTCGCTCCCGACCGCTTCCGGCGGATCGGCGGCGCCGGCGATTTCCGCTTCGAGCTCGTGCGGCGGCGGCGAGGCCGAGAGCGGTGAGCGACGCATGGAGAACGCGCGCAGCGCGCCCGCGCTCGGGAGCGTCCTGCGGAACGCGTTGCAGCACGCGAACCGCCGCCTCGTGGCGCCCGTGACGGCCGAGCAACTCGCCGAGCTCGAGCCGTGCCGCCCGGTTGTCCGGATCGGTTTCCAGGAGCGAATCGAGGCAGCGTGCCGCGCGGCGCGGATCGCCGGAGGCCGCGTGCGCGCGCGCGGCCTCGAACAGGGCGCCCGCTCGCTCGAAGGCTTCGGCCGCACCGCTCGCATCCCCAGCTGCGAGCCGGAGGCGCGCGGCACTCGCGTGTCGGCCGAGGTCCGAGAGCTTGGCTGCGACGCCGAGCGCGCGTTCGGGGGCGAGTCACGAGGATGGCGATCGCCGCGGCCTCGGGCTCCGCGTGTCCGCCGCGCGTCGCGAGGTCGAAGCGCCCGCTCCGCGTCGTTGCCGGCCAGTGCGGCGCGCACCGCGCGGTCGAAGCGGACGGCGCGCTCCCAAAGCCCGAGTGGCATCGGCCCAGGCCCCGTCGACCTCGGCGAGCTCGGCGGCTTCTTCCAGACGATCGGCCGCTTCGAGGCGAAGCACTTCTGCCCGACGATCGCTCATCCGCCGTGAGGATTCGGGCGGGCGCTGGCGCGGTTTTCTTGGGCGTCGGGTGCGGTCCGCGCCCGTGCTTTGGATTTCTGCCCGGGGCCGCTCGAGTCCACCCAATAGTGTGGCTCGCTGCGCACGTCGACGTGGACGAACCCGCTCGTGGGGTAGAGGCCGACGCCCCCGCCGAACGAGCGGGCGTGGGCTGCGAGCTCGCTGTCAGCGACGCCGGGCAGCACGATGTCTGCGGCGGTTCCGCGCGCGTGTTCCGAGCGCCCGCCGGCACGAAAGGCGCTCACGACGCGCACGGCAGGCGCGTCGAAGTGCCGCTGCAGTCGATACAGCAGGTTCAAGAGCTTCTCGTTCACGGCGCTCGCGCGGTTTTTCTTCGCGTCACGCAGGGCCTCGCTGGCACGGATCCGCTCTGCCTCGGCGAAGCCACCCGTGTCGGTGTCGGCGCTGAGCTCGACGCGGACGCCGGTGTTGATGGCTTCGAGCACGAGCTTGGGACGTCCGCTGGCGTCGAGCGGGGCGCTCGCGTCGGGAAGCCGCGTGTGCCACTTCTGGACGTGCGCGCGATAGCTCGCGGCCGGCGCTCGCCGGGCCGTCTTGGGCTTGCCTTTGCCGGCGGCCAGCGCTGCGCTCGACAGCGACAGCAGAACCGAAAGCCCGAGCCCAGCGTAGCGCGCCTTCGACCCGAGCATGCGCGGCTCTTCAGGGCTTGAACGTGACGTTTTCGCCCAGCTCGAATTGGAAAACGAGCTCGCCGTAGTCCACGCTCGGCGTGCGGAAGCTCGTGGAGCGGACCCGCTGCAGCGCGAGTCGCCCAGGCCCGGCGAGATCGAGCTTACCGCCCGGGATCGTGCCGGCCCCGACGTCGTCGCGGAAGGCACAGGTGAGCGCCGCTTCGGAAGTCGACAGCTCGGCGACGATGAGATCTCCCGCGCTTCCGACACCCCAGGTCAGATCGAGATCGCTCACGACCTGCACCTCTTTGACCTCGGCGAGCGCGACGCCACCGACGGTGACGCTGTCGAGCTCGGGTGGCGCATCGCGGTTCACTTGGAGCGCGGGCAGGTCGGCCGAGCCCTGAGTGCGGATCGAGTAGCTGCCGAGGGCGGGGAGCGCCGAGGACGAGCGATCACGCGAGGCGTACACCACACCGGAGATCTGCGCGGTGACGGTGGGGAAGGCATGGGGCGCGAGGCTGATTTCGTTGCCTGCGGGTCCGACCCAGACATCGCCCGCTTCCAGCAGCTCGACGCGGTCGAGCCCTGCGAGCGCTGGCGTCGCTTCGGGGCCCGCGCGGCGGATGCGACACTGACCCACGGCCGGCACCGAAGAGCGCAGCCCGAGGAGCTGGTAGAGGGGGCGTGCCTCGACGTCGGCGGGCACGTGGACGAAGCCCGCGAGCACCTCGGCGCGCGCTGCGCTGCTCTGGTCGGCGGTGAGGGAGCGCTGCACGGTGACGAGGGCGTGGGCGCTCACACCGGTGTCAGCGTCGGTGTTGTAGTGGTCGAGCTCGGCAGAGCAGCCGAACGCACCGATGGGCAGGAGCCCGAGCACCCCGAGGCGACGCAGGAACGACACAGCGCCATCGTAGGCTCCGAACGCAGCGAGAGCAAGCCGCGCCGGGCTCGATCGGGTCGGCAACCCTTCGATAAGTCGAGGGAATCGAAAAGCTTGATACGCGCGGACCGACCGATGGATTCCCCGGTTCAGTCCCAGAGCTCCACGATCACGGCGGCGGCGGGGCTCAGGGTGAAACCCTCGAGCTCGCCGTTCCAGCGCTTCCGGCCGCTCGGGTCCTCGAGCTGGATCGAGCCGGACCCGGTTTGGTAGCCGGCGTCGAGCTCGAAAGCCACGTTCACCGGATGAAAGGTGGCGCCGAGCCCGAGGACGCCGAGCACGAACCAACGCTCCGCCTCGAACGGCGCTTCGTCGCTCGCCGTCGGGTCGAGACCGATGCGGAGCAGCGCCTTTCCGCGCAGCCGCTCGTAGCCTCCCCGCGCGCCCGCCCAAACTTGGAACAGCGAGCCCTGGCTGCGGAAGCCGACGAGGAGCGGCAGGTCGACCCCGAAGCCGGAGTCCCCCGATGTCGAGTCCGGGGATGCGTTCGTCGCTGCCGCCACGCGCATCCCCCGGAGCATCGTGGGACGGGTGGGCAGGCGCCGCTCGCCCCGAGACCGCCGCTCGCCGCGAAGTTGCCGCTCGCAGGCGAGTAGCGTCCATCGAGCCGCGCGCTCGAGCGGTGAGCACGTGATGCCGGCCTCGGCGTTCCTGAGCGTGCCTGCGCGTGCGCCGACCCAAGGCGCGAGCCCGGGCGCGAGCAGCGCTTCCCCCGAGCGCGCCGGTCACGAGGCTTGGCGCTCCGTGTCGGAGTCCACGGCGCCGTCGGCCATGGCCGCGCGCGCGGCGATGATCTTGCTCTTGGCGTCGCCGACGATAGGCGGCCGAGCTCACCCCGGCGCCCATGGTCACGTGCTCCGGAGGCAGCGCGTGCGCCGGGCTCAGGAGCGGCGCGCCCAGGCCGCGCAGCCCCACGAGCGCGAGGCAGAGCAGGGGCGAGGAGCGAGACTTCATTTCGATGCCTTCGCTTTGCGGAAGCGAGACGGGAACACTCCGGACCGCGCTCGCGCTGCGATTTCGGGCAGCGCCGGGTGCAGCGCGACGGCGCGCAGGACGAGGTCCGCCTCGCTCTCGACGCGCGCCGGATCGGGGACGCAGCAGCGCACCGGACACACCTGACATGCCTCTTCGTCATGGGAAGCCCACGCACTCGGTACAGCGCGCGGGGTCGATGACGTAGATCTCGTCGCCTTGGCTGATGGCGTCGTTGGGGCATTCCGGCTCGCACGCGCCGCAATTGATGCGATCGACGGTGATGAGCGTGGCCATGGTCGGACGCCCGAGAGCTGGACAGTACTTCGGCGACTTTCGCTCCGGTAGGACCCGAGGCCAGGCAAAGCGCTGCTTTCGCGAATTCCCCTAGCGCGCCGCGGACCCGGCCACTAGAGTCCGCGCGCTCGCCATGTGGTCGCACCGCTTCCGACTCGAGAGCTTCCTCGTCGTCTGTACGGCGGCTTTCGCGCTCGCTTGCAGTCCCGAAATCGGCGACGAGTGCTCGGTGTCGACCGGCTGCTCGAACTCGGGCGACCGGCTGTGACACCACCCAACCGGGCGGCTACTGCACGATCTTCAACTGTAGGCCTGGCACCTGTCCGGAAGAGGCCATCTGCATCGGCTACTACACCTCCGACAGCAAGGTCTGCAGGAGCGCAAGAGGAGCCGCGGCTGATGCGCACCTGTCTTCGTCGCTGCGACCCGGAAACGGTGACCGTTTAGGTGCCGCTGCATCGACGCCGAACAAGAACAACCCTGGGGCGCCGAGGTGGTCGAGGAGTACGGTCCCATCAACGGGAGCGTCTGCGTGGTCCCCTGCTCAAGGGCCCCGCTCGCCGAGAACCCGAACACCGAGGTCTGCACCGGGACCGACGCCGGTTTCGACGTCCCCGAATGGCATCCCGACGCTGCCGGCGGTGATGCGGGCAGCGATGCCGGCGACGCGGGCAGCGACGCGAACGATGCGGGGAGCGACGCCGCCGACGCCGGCTCCGATGCCCCGGCGGACGGTGATTCCGACGCCGCGGACGCTGGCACCGACGCCGCGGACGCTGGCACCGACGCTTCCACCGACGCATGAAGCGGGCCGCGCGGTCGCTCGCTTCGGTCTTGTCAGGCGTGCTCGGCCGCACGAGCGGCGCGCTCTTGACGCTCGTCGCGCTGGCGACGTTGGTGTTCCTCGCGCTCCGCCTCTTGCCGGGTGACCCGGCGGCGCTCGTCCTCGGCGAGCAAGCACCGAGAGCGAGCTCGCCCACCTGCCAGCGCCTCGGCCTCGACCAGCCGCTGGTGGTTCAATACCTGCACTTCCTCGCGGGGCTCGCGCGACTCGACCTCGGAGACTCGCTGGCGCGCCCCGGGACGCGCGCGCGTTCGCGGAGGTGGGCAGAGCGCTCCGGGCCCACCGCAGGCCTCGCCGGGCTGTCGGTCGCTCTGGGATCGCTGCTAGGCATCAGCGTTGCCGTGTTGTCGGTCGGTCCCTGGCTCGGCGCACGACGCGAATGGCTGCATCGCGCGACGCTCGCCGTGGCGGCGCTCCCGCTCTTGGCCTTTGCGCCGCTCGCGACCTACGTGTTCGCGGTGCGCGCGGCGTGGGTCCCGTTGCCCGGCGACCCCGAGAGCGGCCTCGCGGGTCTCGGCTTCGCTGCGGGCTTGCTGGCGCTCCCGCTCGCGGCGCAGGTGGCCCGCATCGGGCGGGCTGCGCTCCTCGATCTCGGGCGCGCGAAGTTCCTCGACGCAGCACGTGCACGGGGCGGTTCGGCGTTCCGCGTCTGGGTGATCCACGCGCTGCCGGCGGCCTCCGCTCCCATCTCGGTGGTGATTGCCGCGCAGCTCGGCGCCCTGCTCGGCGGTGCCGTCGTCTTGGAGAAGCTGTTCGAGCGACCCGGCCTCGGGACCTTGATGCTGAGCGCCTACGCCGCCCGCGACATTCCCGTGCTCGAGGCCAGCGTGGTGGCAGCGGGCCTGCTGTTCGTCGCGGTGCAGGCGCTCGCCGCCGCGCTCTCGGCGGGCATCGATCCGCGAGGGAGGGGAACGTGAATCGAGGGCGCCCGGGCGCATTTGCCCTCGTGCCCGCGCTCGTGCTCGGGCTCGCTGCCCTGGCGTTCGTCCTCGGCAGCGATCGCTCGCCGTCTCGCTTCACGCTCGAGCTCGCGTGGGCCGCGCCGTCCAGCTCGAGGCCGTTCGGATCGGGCGACGCGGGCGTGGATCTCTTGGCGCTGGCGGGGCACGCCACGTTTCGAGCGTTGATCCTCGCCACCTTGGTCGCGCTCTTCGGTTTCGTGGTCGGTACGCCCCTCGGCGCGGCCGCCGGGCTCTTTCGCGGTCGCTTCGAGCAGCTCACGTTGCGGGTGTGCGACCTCGTGCAATCCTTTCCCAGCTTCCTCTTGGCGCTCGCCGTGCTGTCGGCCGTGCGCACGCCTTCGCGTTGGCACATCGGTCTCGTGTTCTGCGTGACCGCCTGGGCACCGTTCGCACGCGTCGCAGCCGCGCAGGCGCGTATCCTCTCGGACGCGGAGTTCGTGGCCGCGGCGCGCGCGCTCGGACACGGCCCCGCCGCCATCGTGCTCCTGCACGTGATCCCGAATTTGCTCGGGCCGGTGTTCGTGCAGATCGGGACCAGCGCTGCGGGTGTGGTGCTGGGCGAGACCGCCCTCGGCTTCGTGGGCCTCGGTCCGCCCGACGGCGTCAGCCTGGGCGCGCTGCTCGAGCAAGGAACGCTCGCCATGCTGCGTGCTCCCCACGTCCTGACGGTCGGCGCCGTCTCGGTATTGCTCGTCAGCGGCAGCTTGCAGCTCGCGAGCGAGGGACTTCGACGCTCGTTCCACGTCGAGTGACGGCTGCCCGGAGCCGCCGGCGTTGGCTCAGGCCACCAGATCCAAGCGCGCCAGGCGCCGGCGGGCCCACAACATGGCGAGGGAGCCCAGGAGCAGAGGCCAGCCCACGCCGACGGCCAGCGTGAGCTTCGAGCCGAAGGTGTTGGCGAGCCAAAAGCCGACCGGCCCGAGCACGCCGAGGTCGGGATCGACGCCCGAGAGCAGGGCGACGCGGGCAGCCTCCACGGGGTTCAGCGCCGCGAGCGCGAACACCGCGCTCGGCGCCAGGCGGAAACGCAAGAGCGCACCGATGAGCGCGAAGTCGTGGAGCGCGGTGCCGAGGAGCCAAGCCAGAAGGGCGTACACGGTGGCGCGTTCGGGAGTCGGGGCGAGCGACGAGGCGAGGAGGCCGATGCCCAAGAAGGCCCAAGCGAGGCCCGCCGTCACTGCCAAGCTCCGCAGTACCAACGAGGCGAGACCGGGGTCGCCGCTGCCGACGAAGGCGCCGGCGATCAGTGTCATGAGCAGCAGCAGCACCAAGGGCCCGAGCACCACCACGATGCGCGAGGTGACGACGGCGAGGAGCCAGTCTTGTCGCCGGCAGGGCTGGGCCAAGACGAGCTCGAAGAAGCCCGTCGTTCGTGCGCGCACGATGCTCTGGCTCGACGCGACGAGCGCCACCAACGGCACGGCAATGACCACCGCATTGGCGACGTTGAGCACGACGCGTGAGAGCCCCGTGAACCCCAGCACCGTCGACTCGCGCAGCCCGAGCCACACGAACGCAGCGAACACCGCGCCGTACACGGCCGCCGTGAACACCACCCAACGCGAGCGAAGCGCGTCGGCCATTTCCAGGCGAAACAGGGCGTTTTGTCGTTCCGCTGCGCTCATGGCTTGCGCTCCCTCCGATGCTCTGCGGCGGCCGCCACGTCGTCGTACGATGCGCTGCCGTCCGGGGCCGGCACGAAGCCGAAGTCCATCGGCGTCTTGTGCCCCGTTCGGTAGCGGGCGCTCTTCGCGTCGACCCACTGTCCGCTCGCGCTCCGCACCCACATGTGCTTGGGGCTCACGTTGCGTTCTCGAACGTAGGTCGGCATGCAGCCGACGTCGTCGAAGAACACGCGCGTGCCGTCGGCAGTGACCAGCTCGGCGGCGCTCGTCGGATCACTCACGAGCATGGCGCAGCTCCCGCAAGCTTGCTTGCCCCAGACCGGATCTTCGGGGCGATCCGGGTTCTCGCAGCCGAGCGCGCCGAGCAGGGCGAGCCATGCGCCAGCGACGAGCGCGCGAGTCATTGCACCACCTTGAGCCGTGGCGAGCTGTCGCTGTCGATGCGCTCGGTCAGGTCGAGGTCCTCGACGTGGTAAACGCTGAGGTCCGAAATGCTCTTCGGATGTTCCCGTACCAAGCGCGCGACGATGGTGAGCTTCTCGGCCTGCGACACCAGCGCCTCGTATCGGGTCGGGCTCGCCTCGACGAAGCCCGTCTCGCGCAGGAACGAACGGATGGTGTCGGGCGCGCCCGCGTCGAGCACGACCTCCACGCGAAAACGCCTGCGATCGGCCAAGAGTTCGTCCACCGAGGCGTCGCGCTCGATCCGGCCCTCCCGGAGCTCCACGACTCGATCCACCAGCTGACGTACTTCGTCGGTGCGGTGCGAGCAGAGCACGGTGACGTGGTGTTTCGGACGGGCATCGAGCTCGGCGAAGAAGGCCGCGCGCGCTTGCGCGTCGAGGTTGGCGGTCGGTTCGTCGCACACCAGGATCGGCGCCTCCGACGCCAAGCAGAGCGCAGCGAGGAGCTTCTGCTTGGTGCCGCCCGAGAGATCGCGAAAGCGCACCCGACCGATCTCGGGCAAGACGAGGCCGAGCCGCGCGGCGCGATCCTCGACGGCCTTCGGCCTCACGTCACGCAGCCGACAGAGCGCCGCGACCACCTCGCGCACGGGCGCCTCGAGCGGCGGCGCGATCTGGGGCATGTAGGCCACGCTGCGCAGCGCGACTTCGGGGCTCTCGGCCACGTCGATGCCGGCGATGGTGACGCGCCCCTCGACGCGCAGGAGGCCGAGGATGCTCCGGAGCAGGGTGGTCTTGCCCGAGCCGTTCGACCCGACGAAGGCGACGCGTTCTCCCGGCCCGATTTCGAGGCTCACGTCCCGGAGCGCCGTGACGCGCCCGAAGCTCTTGGTCACGTGGGAGACCTGGATCACCGGTGCTTCCTCTCGAACGACGGGACGGGATCGGTGAGGAGCTTGCGACGCGAGAAGGTGGGCACGGCCTCCGCGATGGCGTCGATCAAGTTCATGGCGACGGTTCCGCGGAAGAACCGCAGCTGCGGGTGGGCGTCGGTGAGATCGCCCGACAGCCGTTTCACCTCGTAGGCCACGTCACCGCGCCCGTCATGATCGAGATCGTAGCCGGCGTAGTCCGACCAGTAGTTGTCTTCGAAGGCGAGGCGCTGCATGTCGCCGCCTCCATCCACTTCGCCCACCGAGGCGTTGCCGTGGAGGTCGTTGTGGCGGAACAAGATGCCTCGATTGGCGCCGTGGGTGCGCAGCGCGACGTCGTTCAGCGCGAGCACGTTGTGTTCGAAGCGGACTTCTTGGTTGGGCGAGCGCGGCGTCTGGTCGAGGTAGATGCCCGTGGTGTTGGCCACCACCCAGTTCTTCTCGAGCGTCACGGTTTCGCTCTCTTTGAATCCGAAGCCCATGCCGGCAGCGCCTCTGGCTCCCGCCAGCACGTTCTCGCGGCCTCGGACGCGGTTGCTGTACATGACGAAGATGCCCACCTCGTTTTCGAGGTAGCGGTTGCCTTCGGCGAGCGAGTCGTGCGCGTACATGAAGTGCGTGCCGTAGCGGCTCTTCTTGACCACCGTGTTCTTCACCGTCACGTGCTTCGAGTACCAAACCACGACGTCGCGGACGCCGTCGACCAGGGAACTCTGCACGATGGAGCCGTCGGACTCCCAGACTTTGATGCCGTCTCCGCGGAGCTCGCCGCCTTTGGTGCCGGCGACGTGGACGCGGTCGATGATGCAGCTCTTGCAGTTCGCGAGCTGGATGCCGAACAGCGTGTCTTCGGTGCGCAGATCGCGCAGAGTGACGCCGTGGCCGCTGGCCTTGATGGCGGCATCTTCGCGCGTGTTGCTCTGGCCGGAGTCGCGCACCACCAGGTTCTCGATGCTGACGCCGTCCGCTTCGACTTCCAGCACCGTGCCCGACCCGGAGCCGTCCAGGACACTCTTGCCGGTGCCGCGCAGCGTGAGCGCGCGGTGGACGGTGAAGTCGCCGTGGTACGTGCGATCGGCGAGCCAGATTTCGGAGGGTCCGGACGCGAGCAGCGCGACCAGCTCTTTCTCGTCGGCGGCGACCACCGCTCCCGCTCCGGCGGGCCACTCCCGCGGGCCGCTCGGCGCGGGCAAACTCGGAGGAGTGTTCCAGGTGGGACGGAGGTTCTTGGCGGCGAACGCGGTTGCGGCCAGGCCGACCAGCGCGGCGGACACCCAGGCCGTTCGCCGCCGCGCGCGGTCGTTCATGCCGCGAGGCCTGCCTTGGGCCCGACGAAAGCGTCCTTGCAAACGGCGCCGCAGTCACCGGCTTTGGCGCAGCTCGCGCAGACCCGCGCGCGCACGATGGCGGCGACGGCCAGGAGCGCGAACGCAGCGACCGCCATCCAGAACCCGGTCGACGGCGACGCGAAGGTCATGAACTGACCGATCTTCCCGTTGCCGAAGAGCTGCGGTGTGAAGGGCGGCAGGTGGATGGGAGCTTCCGGGTTCAGATTGTGCCCGAAGCGGTACATCCAATAGAAGCTGTCGGCGATGAACGCTGCTGGGAAGGCGAAGCCCGCCATCGCCAAGAGCCTGCCCAGCTTCTTGCCTGCGAGCAACATCAGCGCCACGACGAGGACTGCCAGCAAACCCACGCCGTAGGCCGCCCACTGGCGCTCGAGGGTCGCGGCCTTGGTCAGACTCGCCATCCCGATGTAATGGTTCAGGATGTCGACCTCGCGCGCGTCGCCGCTGACCCCGGTGAGCGAGATCACGATCTTGAGCCCCTTGGGGTACTGCGGGGCGTAGAGCTTGATCCACCACCAGGACTGGAAGAACGCGGCGACTTGCAGGCCGATGGCGGCGAGGGAGAGCAGGATCACGCTCCACCTCGCCGCCGTCTTTCGCTTGGACGGCGCCGGCTTCAGCACCTCGAGATGGCGATGGCCATCGTCCCGTGGCTTCAGGTCTTTGGTTTCAGCTGCGGCAGTCATCCAATCGGCTCGGCAATCTCCCCCCGCTCACTTCGGCTTGACCAAGAAGTAGCCCGCCATCTCCAGGTGGAGCGCAGAGCAGAACTCGGTGCAATAGAACGGGAACACGCCGGGCATGTCGGCCTTGAACGTGACGTTCTCGTGCTTGCCGGGTTCGAGGCTCAGGTTCACGTTGTACATGTTGAGTGCGAAGCCGTGGACCTGGTCTTCGGCGCTCTCCAAGCTCGTGATGTGCAAGTTCACCGTGTCGCCCTCGTTCACCTCGATCTGATCGGGCACGAAGTGGCTGCGGATCGCCGTCATCCAGACGTCGACGGTGGTGCCATTGCGCGTGATCTTCGCGGCCTTCTCGTTGGGGACGGCGTTCGGATCCACCTGGCCGGTGTAGGGGTTCTCGCCGGCTTTGTAGGCGCTGATGGGCTTCAGCTTGTCGCTCTTGATCATCTGCGAGTAGTGCGGCTCGCCGATGCCGATGGGCGAATCCACGAGAATTCGCATCTGATCACCCGAAGTGTCCACCAGCTGGAAGTTCTGCGGGTAGAGCGGGCCGACCTTGCTGAAGCGGTCCATGCTCATCTTGTTCATGGCGACGACGTACTTGCCGTCCGGGCTCACCGTGTCGCCCTCGGCCGCCATGATGTGCCCGATGTTGTAGTGCACGGGCAGCTTCTCGACGACCTTCATGTCCTTCACGGACCACTTGGCGACGACGCTCTCGATGAACACCGACGTGTAGGCGAAGCCCTTGTCGTCGAACACCGTGTGCAGCGGGCCGAGGCCGATTTCCACCTGTCCGCGGATGGCCTCTTTGAACGCCAGGATCGGCACGCCGTAGGTGTCTTTGCCCTCGAACTTCTTCTGCTCGATGAGCGCCTTGATCTTCGAGAACTCGTAGACGGTGCCGTGGGTGTCGAGCTTGCCGCCCACCACGATGCCGGTGCCGTCGGGGGTCACGTCGCAGCCGTGCGGGCTCTTGGGCTCGCCCACCAGCGTGAGCACGCCCTCTTCGCCCGCGACCTTGAGCGGCAGGAGCTTCATGCCCTTGACCGTGGTCGCCTTGCCGTCTTTGACCAGCTGCTCGGCTTTCTTCCAGTTGATGATGTGGAGGTAGTCCATGTCGTTCTTGGAGGCGCCGCTCTCGATGGCGGGCTTGCCTTCCAAGGTGCCGCCAGTGGCCATCTCCGTGTTGAACGAGTTGATGAACGCCCAACCCTCGCTCACGAGCTTGCCGGCATCGGCCAAGTCCTGCGTGTAGGGCGGTAGCTCGACGGCGAAGCTCTGCTCCACGTTGATTCGACCCTTCTGCCGGTCGAACTTCCAGAACATCGCCACGCCGCGATACTTGTCCTTGTATTCGCTGATGGGGACGTATTCGCGACCGAGCGGTGCCGGGTACTGGCTGGTCTCGATCACGTATTCGGTGTTGGGGTCGACGAAGGCGCCGCCGTGGTCGCTTCCGACGAGCGGGTTCGGCACGATCTGCTTGGTCATGAAGTCGGTGAGATCGACCACCGCGACGCGACCGTTGGCCTTGTCGTTCACGAACACGAATTGCCCGTCGTAGTCACCCTTGGTCTCGCTCAAGTTCGGGTGATGCACGTCGGCCCAGCTCAGCTTGTGGTTGCCTTGGTTGCCCGCGGCCAGCACCTTGTCGCTTTCGCCGCCGTACCCGTAGCCCTGCCAGGGTTCGGGCGAGAAGACGCCGATGACTTTGAGCAGGCGCATCGACGGCACGCCGATGACGAGGATCTGTCCCGAGTGTCCGCCGGACGCGAAGATCATGTACTCGTCGGACTTGCCTCCCGGCACGTAGGTCTTGAGTGCGCCCTCGACGTCTGCTTCGGTGAGCCCGCGCGCTTCCATCAGCGCCTTGATCGACGCCGACGCTCCCAGCGCGCCGCTCGGCGCCTGGACGGACTTCTGCTCTGCCTTGTTTTCGCAGGACGCTGCCGCCACCGCGACGCCGAGCAGCGCGCCGCCCAGAAGTAGGCCTTTACCGATCGAGATTTGCATGGTGCCTCCGTGCTCGCCGGGCCGTGCCGCGGCGAGCGCTCATGCGGCGCCGGCTCGCAACCGCCGTGCCGCTTCCGTTCGAGGGCATGACCACCGTCATGCCTTGGTTTTCTCAGTCGTGATTGTGGATGTCGAGGTCCGTTGTGGCGCGCCCGAAGGACTCGGGAACGCGCGGGGGTTGCGTGCGACAATCTGCCGCACGCAGGCTTTTCGCGAATTGAAATCGGGCTATTTCTTCGGCGGAAGCAGCACTCCGTCCACCACGTGGACGATGCCGTTGGACGCGCGAATGGAGGCGACCACGTTGGCGTCGTTGATGGTCACTTTGCCGTCTTTGACGTGCAGCGTGGCCTTTGCGCCGTTCGCCATGCTCAGGGTGTCTCCGTCCTTCATGTCCTTGGTCTCGTAGACCGAAGTGGTGACGTGGTACTTGAGGACCTCTCGCAA
The DNA here is from genome assembly GCA_046351435.1 of Polyangiaceae bacterium. Lineage (GTDB taxonomy): Bacteria > Myxococcota_A > Polyangia > Polyangiales > Polyangiaceae > JADJKB01. The sequence goes on along the minus strand of JAXLYN010000071.1, from coordinate 23,231 downwards.
GTCGTCTTTCTTCTCCGGCTTGAGCAGCCCGTCCACTGTGCCTGCCGGGAGCTTCTCGAACGCTGCATTGGTGGGGGCGAAGACGGTGAGTGGACCGGGATTCGCGACGGAGGGCACGTAGTCGGCGGCCTTCAGCGCTGTCACCAGCGTCGTGTGGTCCTTCGAGCCCACCGCGATGCTCACGATGTTCTTGGGGTCGAGCGGCGGGAGATTCGACTGCGGGGTCACGCTCTTCGCGGGCGCAGCTGCTGCGCTCCCTTGGGCGGTCGTCGTGGTTTCGGATTGCGGGTTGGCCTGCTGACAGGAAGCGGCCAACAGCAGGGAAACGACGATGATGGGCTTGTGCATTGAAGGACCCTCCAGGCAATATGGCGCGAGCACGCGCAGACGGGCGGCGTGCCGGAGCGCGATGGGAAGCACTAGGCGTGCCAATCGACATTCAGGTCGAGTGAGGGAAGTCGGCCGAGCCGTCCTCGCGGCCGGCGCGGTCTGGTGAATGCTCGGTCTCGCGCCTCTCCCTCGGACTCTCGCTGCGGCGCTCCGCGACGTGGAGCACAAGAAGGTCGAAATACGACTCTCGGCGCTGAAGGACCTCGGGCGGCTGGCCGCGGAAGGGAAGAGCGAGGCGGTGCGGGCGCTGTCCGCCGCCCTGGCCAACGACACCGCCCCCGCCGTGCGTTCCGAAGCCGCCGTCGCGCTCGCGGACGCGCGCGCCACGTCGGCCGTGCCGGAGCTGCTCGCCGCCTTGACCGAGGATCCGGTGGTGCGCGTACGGCAGCTCGCCCTCGTGGCCCTGGGCGAGCTCGGGAGCGGCGACGACGCCGAGCTTCGCGCCCGCGTGGAGGCGTGTCTGCGGGACGCCGAGCCGGAGCTCCGCTTCCAGGCTCTGATCGCCGTCGCTCACCTTTTCGGCAGCGCTGCGGAGCACGCTCTCGTGAGAGGCGCGCGGGACGACGACGCGTACGTGCGCTACGTCGCACTCCGGCTCTTCGAGGAGCGCTGGCTCGCGTCCGGCGCGAGCGAGCTCCCTGCGACGATGGCGACCGTCGCAGAGCGCGCCCTTCGCGACGACTCGGCGGACGTGCGACTGGCGGCCGCGATCCTGCTGGCGCGGGCGGGGAGTCGCCAGGGTGAGGACATCCTCGTGCGCGCCGTCGTGTCCGGCGAAGGCACTCGAGAGCCCGAAGACGCCGAGGCGGCCATCGACCTCGTCGGGGAGCTCGGACTCGAGAGCGCACGTGCTGGTCTGGAGAAGCGCGCGTTCGGGTTCTTCGGGAGGAGCTCCGACCCCTTCGCCTGGCAAGCCAAGGTCGCGCTCGCGCGCCTGGGTCACACACGCGCGACCGCCAGCATTCTCGGCGGCCTCGCGTCGTGGTCCCGGGACACGCGGACGCTCGCGGTCACTGCCGCCGGCCGCGCGCGGCTTCGCCAGGCGATGCCGCTGATTTCGGCCATGCGGGGCCGCCCCGAACGGGCCGAGCCAGAAGCCGTGGACGAGGCACTCTCGCTCCTCGAACAGACGTGATACCTGTCGCGTCGATGCAGACTTCGGGCGAAGGGGTCGAACTGGACCTGGGGCTCTATCGTGTGCTTCGTGACGACGGCAGTGCGGATCCGCGCACGGACCCCGCGCTCCCCAAGCCGACGCTGCTCCGCATGTACCGCGAGATGCGCAAGATGCGCGTGCTCGAGACGCGCATGGTCGGACTCCAGCGGCAAGGGCGCGTCGGCTTCTACGGAACGTGCACGGGGCAGGAGGCCACGCCCATCGCCACCGCGCTCGCGACCGACGAAAAGGACTGGATCTTCCCGGCGCTCCGCGAGAGCGCCATCATGCTGGTGAGAGGTTTCCCGCTCGATCGCTACTTGGCACAGGTGTTCGGCAACGACCTCGACGTCTTGAAGGGGCGCAACATGCCGAGCCACATGGCGGCGCGTTCCGTCAATCAAGTGTCCTGGTCGAGCTGCATCGGGCCGCAGATCCCCCAAGCCGTCGGCGCCGCCTGGGCCGCCAAGCTCAAAGGAGACGCGAGCGTCGCCGTGGGCTTCATGGGCGACGGCGCGACGAGCCAGCCGGACTTCCACAACGCGATGAACTTCGCCGCCGTGTTCCGCGTGCCCTGCGTGCTGATCTGCCAGAACAACCATTGGTCCATCAGCGTGCCCACCGCGCGCCAGACCGCGTCCAAGACCCTCGCCGTCAAGGCTCGCGCCTACGGCCTGCCCGGCGTGCGCGTGGACGGAAACGACGCGCTCGCTGTGTACCGCGTGGTGAAGGACGCCGTGGAGCGCGCGCGTGCCGGCGGCGGTGCGACGTTCATCGAGTCGTTCACGTATCGGATGGGCGCTCACTCCACGAGTGACGATCCGACGCGGTATCGATCCGAAGAAGAAGTGAAACGTTGGGCAGCCAAGGATCCAGTGGATCGTTTGCGCCGACACCTCGAGCTCGTGGGCGCCCTCGACGCTGCCGGTGCCGAGCTCGTCGATGCCGAGCTGAACGAAGAGATCTCGCGGGCCATCGAGATCGTCGAGAAGCGCCCGCCGCCGGCCCTCGATACTCTCTTCGACGACGTGTACCAAGAGTTGCCCTGGCATCTGGCCGAACAGCGCGAGGAAATGCGTCGCGGACCGCGAGCTCCGTCTGGACACTGATCCGGTGAGCCACTCCGGACGTCGATCGTGTAGGCTGAGCGCGTGAGCGCGCCGGCGGACGCCCAGGGGACCGTTCCCGACGTGTCGAGCTTCGCTCGCGCGCTCACGACCGCGGGGCACCTCACGCGGGCGGTGAAGCAGCTGCACGCCCGGCTCTCCGCCCTCGACCCGGGCGCCTCCCTCGAGCAGCGCGTCGATGCGGTGGTCGAGCTCGGCCGCTGGGTCCTCGACGGCCCCAAACCTCCGCCGGTGGACGACGCGCCGCCCGAACCCTACGCGAGCACGCGCCTCCGGCTGCTCGTACGCGCGCTCGAGGTGGCGCCGGAGCTGCGCCAGAAGATGGCGGGGACGTTGGGCGCGGTGTTTGCCGATTCGAGCGCGCTCGGCCTTCTGTGCGAGGTGGGACTCCCCAACGATCGCGGGCTCCTCGACGAGACCACCGATCGGCTCGCTCGCCGGCTCTTGCCTTCACCTCCGGACGCAGCGGATCTGTCGCAGCTCTTCGCGCGCCTGTTCCAAACGGAACGCGATGCGAAATGGCTGGCGGCGCTGCCGTCGGACTTGGTGGTGCGTCTGCTGGAGGCGCTGGGGGACGTGTGGCAGCCGCTCCGTGACGCGACCGCGGACGCGCTCGCGCTGCTCACGACTCGAGTTTCTGCGCTCGGGTTGTCCGACGACATCCGCCGGCGTGGCCCCCGCGGTCCCGTGCGGAAGAGCCCTTTCTTTCGCCTGCCGCACGCCGAGCGCGACGAGCTCCCGGACCTTTGCCTGCTGTGCCGCGCCGACATCGTGGTGGTCCAAGAGAACCTCGAGCGCTTCGGCGTGAGCGTCGACGTCGTCTATCGCTTGGACGTCATCGCCAAGTGCCTCGAACGCATCGAATCGATCCTGCTCACGCTGGACCCGAGTCGCGCTCCCGAGCTGGTGACCGCCGAGACGCTGTTCGTAGCCGAGCTGTGTCAGGCGCGCTTGCGAGAGCGCAGCGTGCGCGGAGTGGTGCGCGACAACCTGCAGCTCCTGGCCCGCAAGGTCATCGAACGTGCCGGCGAGACCGGCGAGCACTACATCACCGTCTCGCGCACAGAGTGGTGGAAGATGCTCGCGTCGGCAGGCGGCGGCGGCTTTCTGACCGTGTTCACCTGCGTCATGAAGTTCCTCACCAAGTGGGGTCACTTCGCGCCGGCCGTGGACGGTCTCTTGAGCGCGTTCAACTACGCCGGAAGCTTCGTCACGATGCAGCTGCTCGGCTTCACGCTGGCGACGAAGCAACCCAGCATGACCGCGGCGGCCTTGGCCGGCTCGATCCGAGGCCAAAAGGATCACCATCAGCTCGACGATTTGATCACGACCATCGCGCGGATCTGTCGCTCGCAGCTGGCGGCGGCCCTCGGCAACATCGGGATCGTGATCCCGTCCGCCGTCCTGTTCGACTTCGTCTACCAACGCCTGGCGGGCAAGCCGTTCTTGGATGCGGAGACCGCGCGCGCCACCATCGACTCGTTCCACCCGTGGAAGACGGGCAGCATCCCGTACGCCGCCCTCACGGGGGTCCTGCTCTGGGGTTCCTCCATCGGCGCCGGCTGGCTCGAGAACTGGGCGGTCTATCGTCGCATCCCCGAGGCCATCGAGAAGCACAGGATCAAGCGCTTCTTCGGCACGCGCATACTCGCGTTCTTCGCCCGCCTCTTCCGCAAACACATCGCCGGCTTCGGCGGCAGCGTGACGCTGGGCCTATTGCTGGGGATGACGCCCGCGTTCGGGAAGTTCTTCGGACTGCCGCTCGACGTCCGGCACGTGACGCTCTCGACCGGGAGCCTCGTCCTCGGGGTGAAGGCGCTCGGCGGCGCAGCGTTGTCGGAATCCGCCACCGGGCTCGCCGCCCTCGGCATCGTGGGCATCGGATGCATGAACTTCGGCATCAGCTTCATGCTCGCGCTCGGCGTCGCGTTCCGGGCCCGCGAGATCCCACTCGGCCGGGGCATCCGCCTGCTCTTCGCGGTGCTCGGCCGTTTCTTGCGCTCCCCGTTCGAGTTCATCTACCCGCCTTCCGGCGAGACGGAGCAGGTGTTCTCACACCGACCGAGCATGATCCCGCGCGGGTCGGCGGCGTCGCTCCACCGCCATTGAGCGGCGCCGAGCGTGCGTGCTATTGAGCCGCGCGATGGAAGAGCGAACTTTGGACGCGATCGTGCTCGGTGGTGGCCCCGGCGGGTATCCGTGTGCCATTCGTCTCGGACAACTCGGGCTGAGCGTCGCCTGCGTGGAAGCCGAAGAATACGGCGGCGTGTGTCTGAACTGGGGCTGCATCCCGTCCAAAGCGCTCATCAGCACGGCGCACCAATACGAGAAGGCGCACAAGGCCGGCGAGCAAGGGCTCAGCTTCGGGACCGTCGCGCTCGATGCGGCGAAGCTCCAGAGCTGGAAGGACGGCATCGTCAAGAAGCTCACGGGCGGGGTGCGCCAGCTGTTGAAGGCGAACCACGCCGAGGTCGTCGAGGGCTTCGGTCGCCTGCTCGACCCGCGCACGGTCGAGGTGAAGAAGAAGTCCGGCGAGCTCCTGCGGCTCACGGCGCGGCGCGCGGTGGTGGTCGCCACCGGCTCCGCCACGATTCAGATCCCGGGCTTCGAGTTCGATGGCAAGCGCATCATCGGGGCGCGCGAAGCCGTGAGCCTGCGCGAGATCCCGAAGCGCATGCTCGTCATCGGCGGCGGCGTCATCGGTCTCGAACTCGGCATGGTCTACCAGGCCTTCGGCCTGTCGCTGACCGTCGTCGAACTCACTCCGCACCTGCTCCCTGGCATCGATCCCGACGCCGTCAAGCTCGTGGAACGCTCGCTCGCCAAGAAGGGCGCCCGCGTCCTCAAGTCGGCAAAGGCCGAGCGCTGGGAGTCGAATCCGGACGGAAGCGTCGCGGTCGTCGGGTCCACTGGCGGCCAGGCCGAGCGCATCGACACGGACGTGGTCATGGTCGCCGTCGGCATGCGCCCGCGCTCGCGGGGGATCGGCCTGGAGGAGGTCGGCGTGCAGATCGACGCGCGCGGCTTCGTGACGACGGACGCGGAGTGTCGCACGAACGTCCCTGGCGTCTACGCCATCGGAGACGTGAGCGGTCCGCCCATGCTGGCCCACAAGGCGACCAAGGAAGGGGAGATTTGCGCCGAGGTCGTCGCCGGGAAGGCCGCGGGCAAAGATTGGGTGACGATTCCCGGCATCGTGTTCACCGATCCCGAGATCGCCACTGTGGGCCTCACCGAGCAGACCGCGAAAGAACAGGGGCTCGAGGTGAAAGTCGGGCGCTTCCCGTTCGCCGCGCTCGGACGCGCGATGAGCATTCGCGAGACCGACGGTTTCGTCAAAGTGGTGATCGAGAAGGAGAGCAAGCGCGTGCTCGGCATCCACATCGTGGGGCCGGCGGCGAGCGATCTCATCAGCGAGGCCGCGCTGGCGCTCGAGATGGCGGCGACGGCGGAAGACTTGGCGCTGACCGTCCACCCGCATCCGACGCTCGGGGAAGCGTTGATGGAGGCAGCGGCCCACGCGCTCGGGCACGCCATCCACGTCGGGAATCGCTGAGCGCTCCGGCCCGTGGCTCACCGCCCGTCGCGTGCAGCGTGCGCGCAGAAAGCCACGGGTGGGCTGCGCTTGCCCCGGTTACTTCTTGGCTTCTTGCTTCGCCTTCTTCCGCTGCTGCTTCTCCTTGGTCGAGAGCTTCGCCTTGTTGTTCTTGGCCTGCCTCACTTGCCCTTTCGCCATGGTCTCTCCTTTCGGGATCGGAGCTCGAGGCCCGATCCATATCACGACCCCCGACGCCGGAGGCCCGGTGCAGAGCGCGGTCCGAGCGCAGCGCGGCGGCGGCTCGTACACACTGGCGCATCTCTGGTATCGTTCAGGGTGCTGAGATGGGCGCGCTGAGAAGCATGGGAGTCGCTGCCGTCGCCCTGGGGCTCGCGGCCGGTTGCTGGTACGGCGTGCACGACTTGGAGACTGGTTCGGGCACCGGTGGCGCGGGCGGGAGCGGCGCCGCGGGTGGCGCGGGCGGGGCGGGGGGCGCGGGCGCCGGCGGTGGCGGCGCAAGCGGAGCGACCGGCGGCAGCGGGGGCACCGCTGGGACCAGCGGCGGCGGCGGGCTCGGCGGCGCCACGGATGGCGGCAGCTGTGACGGTGGGTGTACGAGCGGCCAGGACTGCGTCGGTGGCAAATGCGTGCCGTCGTGTGCCTCCCAACTCACGTCGGCCTTCAGCGATCCGTGGGGCAGCAAGTGGGACGCCTCGCCGCGCCCTGCCGCGACCTTGGCGGTGGCGACCCAGACCTGCGCCGCGATCAACGGCCGCTTGCCCCTGGTGAGCGAGGTCCATCGCTCCCGCAAGGGTCAGCCCGGCGCGCTGCCCGGACCGACGAGCATGAAGCTCTGGACGGCGGCTCCCAAAGACGCGAGCTCCCAATGGACGGCTACGGCCGAAGATGGAACCGTCTCCGCCGCGCCGACGACCGACTCACTCGAGTACCGCTGCCTCTGCGCTGCCGAGAAGCCCGGCCTCACGGGCTCGGAGTGCATCGGGCCGGCTGCCAACGAGTGCTACGGCCTGGCGGCGAGCCCGTATTCGTTCGATCGCTGGGATCGCGTTCCATTGAACAAGACTGGCGCCATGTTCGAGTGCAACGCCCTCGGCGCTCGCTTGCCCACGCCGGCGGAGTTGGCGCGCGCCGTGCGATCCGGACTGGGAGACGGATCGGGTCAGCAGCTCTTTCTGTCGGGGGAGACCGCGACCAACACGGGCACGACGCTGCGCTGGACGGCGACGGATACCAGCTGGGGCGCCGCTTCGGGTGGCATCAGCTCCGCTCAGCACACGAGCTCACAGCCGTACCGATGCGTGGGCCCCGTGCAACCACAGGCGCAGGCGCCGGCTCCCAGCTGCGGCGCGTTCACGTCCCGCACGGGTCGGAGAGCCGACGACAAGGACCGCGCGGCCCAGGACTTCGCTGCTGCACTCGACACTTGCTTCGCCCAGGGCGGCCACCTTCCGTCGTCCACGGAGCTCGCCGAGCTCATCCTGGAGGGCCTTCCCAGCGGCAGCGGTGCCGGTCTACTCACCGTCGACCACGTCTCCGCCACCCATGTCGTCGGCCTGCGTTGGACCGGAGTCGACACGCGTTTCGCCTTCGGTGCCAGCGTGAGCAGCGTGGACAAGGCGGCCGCCTCCGCGTTCCGCTGTGTGTACTACTCCGTCGACTCCACGCTCGCCGGCCCGGGGTCCGGACAGTGCCAGACGGCCTGCAAGGAGCTGTCTCTCACGGGCGGCGGCAAGCTCTGGATCGACGACGCGAATCGAAGCGCAACGTCCTTTGCGGTGGCGGTGGATGCGTGTTCGGCGCTGGGCGCCGAAATCGCTGGCCTGCGCGACCTGCTCGAAGGGGTCCGGCACGGCCTGAGCACGGCGAGCACGGGCAAGATCCACGCGGCCGAGTTCGTCAACGCGCCGTTCGACGGAGGCCAACTCGATCAACTGATGGTGGTGGACTTGGCAGCCGCCGCCACGAATCCCGCTCAGGCGAGCGCATATTCGATCCTGCAACACGGCGCCAACAACCCCTATCGCTGCCGCTGGACCAACGAGGTCCGCTGAGGGTGGCGCGCGCGCCTCAGAAGCGGACGCTGCAGCGCGCCCCTGTGGGTGCGACGTCGAGCCTCGCCGACGTGCCCTCCGAAGAGGGACCGAACAACAGGATCGTGCCGAGTGCGCCGAACGCCAACCCGGCGCCATAGGCCACGAATGCGCCCGTTCTGAGCCCCACGGCCCGATCGCGGGCCCCCGAGTCGGTGTAGTGGCTCGCTTCGAAGTCGTCGTTGGCCGACGCGCCGCGAACGTTCAGATAGGCGCCGACTCCGAGGGCGACGGCCGCCGCGCCGAAGGACACGTAGGAGAGCACGTGCGACTTCGGTGGCGTGGCACTCGGCTTCGGTTTGGGTTCGGGCTCCGCCGGTCGAAGCGGAGCTGGCTTGGGTTCGGAGGACCGGCGCGGCGTGTCGTCGAAGGACACCGTCGTGGTCTCTCCGGCGGCAGCCGTGACCTCGCGCTCGAGCGCCGTGCCGTCAGGCCGCACGGCCTTCAGCGGATGGCGCCCGGGATCGACGTAGGCCGAGCCGGGTACGCCGGCTCGAGCTCGCCCACCCGGACCTTGGTCCCCATCAGGGCGGAGATCGAGATCTTGCCGAAGAGCGTGGGCAACAGCTGCGCCAGGCGGCGTGACGCTTCGCGGAGCTCGTCCTTGGAGAGCCCGCCGAGGTTGATGGCTCGGGTGAGGGTGTTGGCCGCGCGCGCGCGCTCGTCCGCGCCGTCCCAGGCCAGCCCGGCGTTGTACGCCGCTTGCGACGTGGGCGACAAGCGATACGCGTGCTCGAAGTGCTCCGCAGCTTGACGGAAACGCTTCGCGGCGAACGCGGCCTGCCCTTGCTCGAAGAGCGCCCCCGGCGTCGGCTCTTCCGCCTGCAGCGAGGCGCTGGAGGTCAGAATCGCGAGGTAGCCTGCCACGACGACGGCGCGCCGAGCTCGGCACTGGACGGGGATCTCGCGAAGCTTGCGCACGGCCCTTCCTTCACTTCTCCGATTGGCGGCGCGCTTTCAGCGTCTGGAAGTAGCGCCGGCCCACGCCGGCGGCGCGCGCTGCGTGGGTGACGTTCCCACCCGAGCTCTGGAGCGCTCGTACGATGTAGCGCTCTTCGAACCCCTGGATCACACGGTCCCGCGCGTCGGACAAGGGGAGCCCGAGCGCGAGGATTTCCTCCACCCAGTCCACCATCGACTCGCCAGCAGGGGCGGTCGCGGCGTCCAAGCGACCGAGCTCTCCCAGCGCGAGGTAGCGGGCCACCGCGTTGCGAATTTCGCGGATGTTGCCGGGCCAGGCGTAGTCTTCCCAGCGGGCGACCACTTCGGCGGGGATCGCGTTGGCGTCGCCACCGAGCTCCTCGGCGAAGTGCCGCGCGAGAATGGCCACGTCCCCGCGCCGATCCCGGAGCGGCGGGAGCTCCACCCGCGCGACGGCCAAGCGGTGGAAGAGATCGTCACGGAAGCGACCGGCTTGCACTTCGCGGTCCAGGTCACGGCGCGTGGCTGCGATGATCCGGACGTCGACGCGGACCACGCGGTCTCCACCCAAGGGCCGCACTTCGCTGCGCTCGATGGCGCGCAGGAGCTTCGCCTGGAGCGCGACGTCGAGGTCGCCGATCTCGTCGATGAAGAGCGTGCCGTGATGAGCCTGCTCGAAGACGCCCTTGCGGTTCGACACCGCCCCCGTGAAGGCCCCGCGCTCGTGACCGAAGAGCTCGGATTCGAGCAGGTTGGGCGGCACCGCCGTGCAGTCGAAGACGACCCACGGACCCTTCGCGCGGCGGCCGAGTTCGTGGAACGACTCGGCCAGCGCTTCCTTTCCGGTTCCCGTTTCACCCTCGATGACCACCGGGATGTCGCTGTGTGCGAGTCGCTCGCACAGCGGATAGAGGCGTCGGAGCTCGAGGCTCGCGCCCACCACCCGGCCGAAGCGCATGGCGGTGGGCACACGTCCGGGTTCACTCGCGCGAGCCCGGGACACGGCGATTTCGGTCTCGCCCACGCGGATCAGCTCGCCGCCGGCCAACCCCGCGTCGCTCACCAAGACGCCGTTCACTCGCGTGCCGTTTCGCGAGCCGAGGTCGACGATGCGGAGCAGCTCGTCGCGGACGTCGAGCGCCGCGTGCCGGCGCGAGACCATGCGGTCGGAGATACGGAGATCGCACGCCGGCCCCGAGCCGAGGAGCAGTCGTGGCGCGCTGCCGTCGAGCTGGCGCTCGAGCCCCGCGTCTGGGCCGGATTGGACCACCAGCCGGAACGGTGCGCGCGGCAGGTTCGTGGGGCGAAACCGCGACTGGAAGAGCGTCGTGGCGTCTTCGTCGGGGGGCGCGGCCGGGGGCACGCACTCAACATATCACACCGCCCTCCTTGGCCGACGTTGGTCCTGACTCTGGTCGCGGTGCTAGCATGACGTCGAGTGGACGCGGAGAGTCAGGCCTTTCCGGCACGCGTGGGTCGGTACCGGGTGCTCGGCCCGCTCGGGGTCGGTGGCATGGCGAGCGTCTACTTGGCGGCCTCGGAAGGCGCGGCGGGGTTCAGTCGCGAAGTCGCGCTGAAGGTGCTGCACCCGCACCTCTTGGCCGACGACCAGTTGGTGCAGCAGTTCCTCACCGAGGCCCGCGTCGCCGCGAAGATCCGGCACCCCAACGTCGTGCCCGTGACCGACGTCGTGCAGGAGCGCTCGCAGGCCTTCCTGGTCATGGAGCTCGTGGAGGGCGCGACCCTTTCCGAGGTTCGGCGCATCGCTGCCAAAGACGGCGTGGACCTCCCTTTCCGCATCTGGGCTCGTTGGGTGGCCGACGCGCTCGCCGGGCTCCATGCCGCCCACGAGTTGGCCGACGCGTCCGGCGCACCCCTGGGGCTCGTGCATCGCGACTTCTCGCCCCAGAACATCCTCATCGGTCGAGACGGGAGTGCACGCCTCAGCGACTTCGGCATCGTCAAGCTGACGGGAAGCGATGCCATGACCAAGTCGGGGGTCGTGAAAGGGAAGGTCCACTACATGGCGCCCGAGCAGGTGCGTGGGGACTCCCTCGATCGCAGATGCGACGTTTGGGCAGCCGGCGTCCTCTTGTGGGAGCTCGCGACTCGGCGGCGGCTGCGCAGCAGCAAGGACGACGTCCAGGTGCTCCTCGAGATCGTCGCGGGCGATCCTCCGCGCGCCAGCAGCGTGGGACCGGTCGAGCCGCCAGGGCTGGACGACGTCATCGCGTCCGCGCTCGTGAGCGATCGCGAGCACCGTTGTCCCTCGGCGGCGGAGCTCCGCGCGCGGCTCACGGAAGCGGCGGGTCCCGGCGGCGTCGCAGACGCTTCGGAATGTGCCGCCTGGCTGAGCGCGCACGTGCAGGCTTTCTTCGATGATCGTCAGAAGAAGCTGGAAGCTCTGCGCGCGAGCCCCGGCGACGCAGGGCAGTCTTCTGCCAGCGACGCACAGCCCGCGCTGACTCCGGTCGGCGATGCGTCTTCGACCGATGCCGAGCCCACCGTCGGCGCGTCTCTCGCCCGCTCGATGCCCGACGCGGCCTCCAATGGGCGTCGCACGCCCCTCTGGGCTTGGGCTCTCGGCGCCGTCGCGCTCTTGGGGCTCTTGGCAGGCATCGTGCAGCTCGGCGCGCGGCCTCCACGACGCTCGAGCACACCGTCCGAAGGCCCACCCGCGGCCTCGTCGGCAGCGCTCATCGCCGCGGCGCCCGAGCTGCCCGTGCACGTCACGCTGATCGCCAACGCGCGGATCGTCGCGCTCTCCGTCGACGGGCGAAGCGTCCCCGTCGCGAGCCCCGGAAATCAGATCGAGCTCGACCTCCCCGAGTTCGCCCGCGGGCGACGCGAGGTTCTCCTCGAAGCAACCACCGAGGGCGGTCGCAAGAGCTCCTTGCTCTGGAAGGGCGAGGGCCGGGCAGAGTTCGAGTTCGAAGCTCAGAAGCCGAGCCCTCGTTCCGCCGCCGCCAAGCCGGCAGCACCGGGCAAGTCGCCGCTGGCGAAGAACCCGTACGGCAAGTAGCTCGCGCGGCGCGCAGTGCGGCGTCGGGGAGCGCAGCGGAGGCTTCGCGGTGCGCTCTCCCAGACCGCGGCTCGCGTGGAGGAACGTGATTTTTCCGCGGGATCGCACTCGGCATGCCCCTTGCGATGGGCATGGGCATGACCCAGCGAACCTCTTGTCTCGTTCTCGCGAGTGCCTGCATCGTGATCGGTTGCGCGACGACTCCCGACGAACCCATTCCCGACGGCGTCGGTTTCGGCGCGGGCGGGGCGGGGAGCGCGGGGAGTGCCGGCGCCGCAGGAGCTGGAGCGTCGGGCAACGAGACGGGTGGAGCGGCGGGCGCTGGGGGCGGTGCCGGCGCGTCCGTCGGCGGCAGTGCGGGTGCTGCCGGCGCTGCAGCGGGGGGTGCGGGTGGGACGACGGAGCCGCCGTCTGCGGGTGGCGCGGGGGCTGCGCCCGGCGGTTCGGCCAAGAAGAAGTGGCACCCCGGCCACTACATGAACTTCCTCCGCAACAGCGACTCCCAGACCGTGCGCTTCGGCTACCTCGACGAAATCGCCGGTGACTCCGCCATCGCCGGGGTCATGTTGCCCATTCGTTGGTCCCAGGTCGAGAGCAAGCAGGGAGACTACTCGCTCGGCATTGCAACCGTGAAAGCGTACCTCAAGAAGCTGGCCTCTCTCCCGACGTCGAAGCGCTTGGTGCTGATGATGCACGACTACGACTACGGGCACACCGGGTCGACGTCGAGCTACTTCCCCGATTACATCAACGGAACGTACACCTACTCGGGCTCTCACGGCGTCGGTTGGTGCCGCTGGAACTCCAGCGCCATGAGCCACTACATCGAGATGATCGAGGCGCTCGGAGCCGCGCTGGACGACGAGCCGTTGTTCGAGGGCATCTACTTCACGTCCGAGACGGCCGCGCAGACGACCACCGCGTGTGGCTACTCGCAAGCGGCGTACAGCGCGCGCTTGGCTGAGCTCGCGGCGGCCACGTCCAAGGTCTTTCCTCGCTCCAACGTCATTGCCTCGGTCAATTTCTTCAGCGGCGGCCAGTCCGCGGTGGACGCCTACATCCATTCGCTCGAAGCGTTCGGCGTCGGCGTGGGCGGGCCCGACATTCTCCCGGGCAAGCCGACGTTTGGCTACCTGACGCTGATGGGGAAATCGGGTGGCAAGGACTTGCGTGGAACGCTGCCGGTCCAGTTCCAGGTGCAAGCCAGCGAGATGGGGAGCTCGCTCGGCGACTTCAGCATCGACGAGCTTCGCGACTACGCCGACGACTCGCTGCACGCGTCCCATCTCTTCTGGGACCGCAACACCTGGACGGGGACGCCAGCGCAGCGCTGGGCCAACGCGGGGGGCGCGTGCACGAAGGGGCTCACGTGCGGCATCCGCGACTACATCACCACCCCGGCCAACGCGCTCACGCACACGAGTTGTCCTCTGGTCTACTCGCAGGGCTGCGACACCAAGTGACGACGGCGTGCGCGCGCGCGGCGAGTCGGCTCCCGAGGGCGGGAGGGCAGCCGACCCGCGGTGCCGCGCGCGTGGGTCGAGCGTGGGCCTGCTCGAAACGTTTGCGACTGGCGACGACCGGGGGCGTGGCATGGTCTCGGGCCATGGGGATCTTCGATCGAATGGGCCGTGATTTCAACAGCTTCAACGCGTTGCTGGACCGAGCCGATGACCCACGAAGAAGTCCATCGAGCAGACCCTGCTCGAGATGAAGAAACGAGTCCGGGCCGGCCGCCAAGGGTGGTGCGCGCCCAGTCGCACAACGAAAAGCAACTCCGCCAGAAGGTCGCCGACTTGGACACCGAGGTCGAGAAGTGGGCGAACCGCGCCGAGCTCGCCATCAAGCACGACGACGACGACCTGGCGCGCGAGGCCCTGGTCCAGAAGAAGCGGGTGACCGGCGAGCGCGATCGCGCCGAAGCGCTGCGGGCCGAGCAACGCGGGGCCGCCCTCGAGATGAAGGCCGAGCTCGAGCGCATGGAGCAGAAGCTCGGCGAGCTCGAATCCAAGAAGGGCACCATCATCTCCAAGGCGAAGCAGGCGAAAGCGGGCGGCGGAACCGAGTCGCTCGGCGCGAGCGGCAGCGGTCCGAGCGCGTTCTCCGAGTTCCGGCGCATGGAGGACCAGATCGAAGGTGTCGAGACCGCCGTGCAGGCGCAGCGCGAGCTCGACGAGGCGCTCGGCGGGCGCGGCCCCGGCGGAATGACGCGCGACGAGGTCGAGGCGAAGTTCCGTGCCCTGGAATACGGCGGGAAAGCCGACGGGCCGAAGGGCGGCAGCGAAGTCGACGACGAGCTGGCGCAGCTGAAGAAGAAGATCGAGGATCGGCAGCTAGAAGTCGCCTAAAGAACCCCGTCCACCAGTATTGCGCAAAACCCCGGCCGCCGGAAGTACTCCGAAGCCAAGACTTCCGATGCGGGGCCCGGTCCGGCTGCGCGGAGGTGCGCGCGCACGCTCCGCGGCCTTGCGTGCGCGCGTTGCGTGCGCGCATTTGCGTGCGCGCAATTGCGTGCGCGGCTCTGGGCTCACTTCCCGAGGTCGCGCGGGCGCGGGTCCCGTTTCGGAGCGCCGAAATATTTGGTACATTCATGTGTTGCTCCACCGGCAGGCCGGCGGGGCACTGCCTCACCACACACCGGACGGCTTCGGCCCCGCGAGGCCCGCCCGAAAGGCTCGCAGCTCCTTCATGGTCCCGGACCGGCTCTCGACGCTCCTCGAGTCGCGGGCGCGCATCCAATGCCTGCGCCGGGCACTGCGTTCACGTGGTCAGCGACGACGACTGGCTCGTGCAGAAGCTGGCGCAGCTCGGCAGTCAGTGCGTGCGAGATCCTGAAAGTGTCCGACCCTGCGTACCTCGGCCTCTGGCTCGTGGGGAGAGACGTGCTGCTCGTGGTGGACGGCGCGTGCCTGGAGCTAGCCCCAGGGTGGATTCGCGAATGCGGGGTTCCAGCTCGGAGTCGGCGCCGACGGTCTCCTGCTCCTGCCCCGGGCTCGCCCGAGTCGCGAGGACACGAGCCTGTCCAGATGACGATTTTTCCGCGGCACCAGCTCGGAAAACTGTTGGACCAAGTGGCGTCGCTCCTGCCCCCGTGCCCCGCGGACTCCGACGCCACTGCTCGCATCGTGGGCAATGCGCCCGAGATCCGCCTCGTGCGGCAACAGATCCGGGACGTGGCTCGGTTTCGAGACGTGTCGTCCTGATCTTGGGCGAGACCGGTTCGGGCAAGGAGCTCGTGGCGGAGGCGGTCCACGCGCTCAGCTCCGGGCCGGGTCGGCCGTTCGTGGCGGTGAACTGCGCGGCGATCCCGGCGGAGCTGTTCGAGAGTGAGCTCTTCGGTCACGAGGCAGGTGCATACACGGGCGCGCGCGGAGTCCGCATTGGCCTGCTCGAGAGCGCGACGGGCGGCACGTTGTTCCTCGACGAGATCGCCGAGATGCCCGCGCAGCTCCAGAGCAAGCTCTTACGTGCGCTCGAGACGCGCTGCTTTCGGCGCGTCGGCTCCAACAAGGACCTACCGCTGAACGCGCGCGTGGTGGTGCAGGTGGTCTTCGAAACTGGCGGCCGGGGGCTTCGTCCCGACCTCTACTACCGCATCGCCGGCTTCTCGCTGTCCCTCCCACCGTTGCGCGAACGACCCGCCGACATCGATCTGCTGGCCGGCCACTTCCTCGCCAGTTTCCGGACACGTCATCCCGGCGTCCGGCCCCCGGGTTTCGAGCACGCGCTTCGCGCGCTCCGCGCGCATGACTGGCCTGGCAACGTGCGGGGGCTGAAGCTGGTGGCGGAGCACGTCGCGATCATCTGCCGCAACGACGTTGCGGGCGTGGCGGACGTCGCCGCCGTACTGCGCGGAAAGCCCGCCGCCCGCGTGCCGGAGCCGCGCGATGAAGGCCCGTGCGCCCGGTGACGACGTTCGCCCGCTGGAAACCGCGGAAGCGAACGGGTCGAGCGCTCGCCTGAAGGACGTCGAGCGGGAGCTCATCCGACGAGCCTACGAGGCGGCGGATGGGAACGTGAGTCGCGCCGCCGAGCTGCTCGGCATCCCGCGCACGACCCTCCGTGCGCGTCTCAAGCGCCTCGGAATGACATAGTCGACACGCTTGTCCGAAATGGCCACTCGGCGGAAGTGGCCGGCCAAATCGGACAGTGTGCAAGCGAGGTGGCCACGTTGCGACGAGGTGCGTGCTGGCAGGCCGCTTGCACGAGCGCCGGGTTCGCGTGGAACACCTTCGTAGCTCAGACGCCGCCTGGGACGGAGCTCGCGTGCACCTCGAACAGGTGGGTAGCGCACTGGCCGTGTGCGACGAAGCCGGACGCGTGCTGGGCCTCACGCCCGTCGCCCGTCGCCTCTTCCAGAGCGTCGATATCGACGCTCGTGAGCTGCCCGTTCACCTGCCGTCGACTCTGTGGCGCGACCTCACGGGGAGCCCGTTGGGGCACGCCATCGAGTGGCGCCCCCCTGGCTCGGGCGCGTTCGGCTTCCTAGGGTTCACCCGCTATCGATTGGGCGAGGCCAACTTCGTGCTCCTGATGCGGGAGATTTCTCAGAAGCACGTCGAGCTCTCGCGCCGGCTCCATCAGCAGCGGCTCGAAGCCATCGGGCGCTTGGTCGCGCTGGTCGCCCACGACCTCGGGCCCCGCTCGCGAGCATCGTGTTCAACGTGGACGTGCTCAGCACTCGGCGCGAACAGCTTACGTCCGACGTCGTCGAGGAAATCCTGGAGGGCCTGCGCGCTGGGTCGGAGCGCCTGCGTTAGACGTGGACGGCCTGTTGGACTATGCCCGCCTGGGGCCCCGGTCGCGGTCGACGTGGACCTCCACGAGTGCATGTCCCGGGTTTCCGGGCTCGTGCGTCCGCTGCTCCGTGACCGATCACCACCTGACATGCAGCGTGCGGGAAGGGGCTCGCTGAGTCCGCGCCAACGCGTTGGTGGTCGAACAGATGCTGGTGAACCTGGTGATGAATGCGGCCGAAGCGTCGAGTCGGCCGCAACGGATCGACCTCGTCGCCGTCCCGGATCGCGAGCGCGGAAGCATCGTCCGTGTCCGCGTGACCGATGCGGGCCCCGGTGTTCCCGAGGAGCTCCGCGACCGGGTATTCGAGCCCTTCTTCACCACGAAACCCAAAGGTACGGGCATCGGTCTCACGACGGCGCGGGAAGCTGCGCGGGATCTCGGCGGCGATCTGGTCTTGGAAGACAGCGACCGAGGCGCGTGTTTCGCCGTGCTCTTGCCCATGGCGTCGCGCGGCAACGCCCTGGCTCGGGAAGGGACATGACCTCGGTGCTGATCGTGGACGACGACGCGCAATTGCGTGAGTCGATTGCGCGCGAGCTTGCCGCGCAAGGGTTCGAGGTTTCCACAGCCGCCGATGTGCGGGAGGCCACGCGGAAGCTCGAGCAGGTGGTTCCCGACGTGCTGATTACCGATCTTCGCATGAGCGATGCCGACGGGATCGACCTCTTGAACATCGCGCGCAAGATCGCGCCGCAGGCGCGATCGGTCTTGATGAGCGCCTACGCCACCGCGCGCGATCATCAGATCGCTACCGAACTCGGTGCGGTGCGGGTGCTGTGCAAGCCTTTCACGTCGACGGAACTCGTCCAGGCCATCCAGCAAGCGGTGGACTGCGGTACCGGCTTCCGTGGAAGCGTTCACGGGCTATCGCTCGTGGATCTGCTCCAGATGTTCCACTATGCCCGGCGCTCGATCACGGTTCGGCTGGGAGCGCCGGTTCAAGGTGCGATTCACATCGAACACGGCGAGATCGTCCACGCCGAGCACGGCGAGGACGTGGGTGAAGTCGCCCTCCGGGCCCTCTTGTCGTCGCCGTCGGGTGCCATCACTACGCACCCGCACACCCAGGTTTCGCGCTCCGTTTCCCGGAACTTCCAGTCGCTCCTCCTGGATCTCCTGCGCCAGCTCGACGAGTCCTCCCGCGAGCCCGAGGTCGAATTCGACGAGGGTTGGGGCGGCCTCGAAGAAAACCAGGTCGAACGAGTACCGTCGGGGGTTCCTCCGCCGGTTTCCCGGGAGATCGCCAGACTCGCACCCGAGGTCGACGTGAGCCTCGTCGAGCGAGCGACCGGGCGCGTCACTCCGCTTCAGGGTGAGATGGTGCACGGCGACGTGGCTGGCGCCTTGGCAGAAGAGTTGGCACGACGAGTGGCGGCCCTCAGTCCCGACTGGACGCAGCTGGAGTGGGTGACCCGCGACGTCGCGTTCTCGTTGATTCGGACCAGGGATGGAACGTGTTTGGTGCTCATCACCGACCTTCTGGTGGGTCGTTGGGCGGTCGTGCGTTTCCGTGGCCAGGTGGGCCGCATCGCGAGCTTGGTGTGAATCCCGGTTGAGGAGCAGACATGGGGAAGATCGATGACGTGTGCAAGGAAGTCGTGGAAAAGGTCGGTGGCGCCGCAGCCTGCGGTGTCGTGGACCTCGGCGACGGTCGACTCGTCGGTCAACACAGCTCTCCGCAATCGAGCAGGTTCGACGATGGTTTCGCTGCCCTGACGCGGGACTTGCTGCGGGGGCCCGACGTCGACCGCCTCCTGCAGTTGGTCCGTGACGGCCGCGGTGTGAGTGACGCCGGTGGCTCCTCCTTGCAGGAGGTCCACGTGACCTCGAACCAATACCTCCACTTCATGAAGACCCTGCGCGGCGGAAAGGCGGCGATCGTCTTGGTGACGCGCAGGTCGACGAACATCGGCATGGGCTGGGCCATGCTGAAAGCCGCGATTCCCAGCCTCGACGCCCTCGCTCCGGAAGAGCCCTAGCAGAAAGAGAAAACAATGAGCCTAGATGCAGCCCTCACTCAAGTGCAACAGAGCGTTCCCGAATGTGTCGCCGTGGGTTTCGTCGACATCAAGACCGGCATGTTGCTCGGGATCAAGACCGTGGACAGCCACCCGCAGGAGGTCATCGACCTCGTCGCCGCGGCCACCGGCGATCTGTTCCAAGGCAACAACGTGTCCACCATCGAATCGATGTTCAAGAAGATCCGCGGTGTGCCCGACAACAACCACCACTACTTTCAAGAGATCATCGTGCTCTCCGACAACCTGATTCACGTTTTCCAGCGCTGCAAGCGCAACGAGGATCTGGTGCTCTGCACGGTGTGTCGTGTCTCGGCCAACCTCGGCATGGTGCTCACCAAGGCCCGAATGTCCCTGCCCAAGGTCGAAGCCGCGGTCTAGCTACATGGCGCGCGATGCTGGGTCGAATGGTAGCTCGCGCCGATCCCGGCTCGCGGCAGAGCGCGAACGCCGGCGGCGGCGCCTTCACCGGACATGGGCTCGGATGGGTCGGGCGTCTTCCCATCCGAGCTCTGCCGGGAGGCTCGCATGATGACGCTGGCTCGGACGCCGGCGAGTTCCCACGCGCGAGACCGTGGGGGAGGCGAGCGGCGACGCCGGCTCGCCCGAGGCTCGCAACACCACGGCCGCCCCGGGCGGCGGAGCGCTGAGCCGATGGCTGTCTTCGACCCCGTCCAATCGTCCGACGAGCCTCCGTTCCCGGAGGCCGAGATCCGACGAACCACATTGGCCAGCGGCCAGCGGTCGCGAAACGCTGCGCCGCATCGCCTGGCAGGCAATCCGGAGCTACGGCGCGACGCTGCACGCCGCCCCTGGCCGCTCGCCGTCGGCGCCCCGGAGGATCTCCTCATCTACGAAGTCGGGATGTGGTGTTTGAAGACGTCTCGTAAGCGGCGCTACACCGATCCCGATGTCGCGCGCAGAGCGTTGATCGACCTCGTCCACAAGAAAGCGAGCCTCGGCCGGCTGTTGCCGCGTCGCACGGTGCTGTGTCTCCAGCGCGGATCGGATGGCGCCTATTGGCTTTGGACCGCCTGCCCGTGGCTCGGGACGCTGGAGAGCGCCATCGAGCACGCGGTTGCCCGCGACGACGAGCGGCAGCTCGCTGCGGTCCTCGAGCGCTATGCGGGCGCCGTGATCGAGGCGCTCGCAGCAGCGGTCCGCAGCTCCGTGCTGCTGGACGTTCACCCGAGCAACTTCGCGGATCCGGCTGGGCACGTAGTATATCTGGACGACGACATCGCCGTGGGTGAGCGCTCCCCGACGCTCGCCCTCGGCCTGCTCGCGACCGTGGTGAGCTACGCTGCGTTTCCGCTCGCCGTCGAGCGCTACGTCGATGCCCTAATGCACGGTCTGAGCGACTTCGGCGCGGAAGAGCTCGCGCGTTCGGGTATTGTCAGCGCGCTTTCGACAGCTCCGCTGCCCACGGTCAGCGCGGCGAAGGTGCAGCGCGCCCTGCTCGCCGCCATCGAACGAGCCCCGCGAGGTGCGCGTTGATGGCATTCGAGCTCCACGACGCGAGCATCGTATCCCCTCGCGGCGTCCTCATTCAGCCGATGTCGTGGTTGCTACCGGACCGGGCCACCACGGTCCTCCTGGGACCGGCAGGAACCGGCAAGAGCGTCCTCCTGCGCGCCCTGGCTGGCCATCCGCCGTTTGCGGGGTGGAGCTACGAAGGCGGTTGGGCCCATCGTGGAAACGCCCTTGCGCCGGGCGCCGATGCCGACCCTGCTGTCGTCTGGCTGCCTCAGCAGCGGGAAAAGGTCGAGAGCTGGCGTGGCGCGACAAGCGAGGAGAATCACAGCCTACTGCTAGACGAACCCTGGGTGACTTCAGCGAGCTCCTCCGAGGAACTCACGAGATTGCTCCGCGACCACACGCGACGCGGTGCCGCTCTCGTGGTCACGCATGATCTCGGGCTCGCACGACGGGTCGCGGACCGCGTCGCGCTCCTGGTCGCCGGCGCTTTGATCGCGGAAGCGAGCTGCGACGAGTTCTTCGAGCGGCCACCCCACCCGTTGGCCCGGCGCTTCCTCGAGCAGGGTAATTGCTGGCCCGGCAGCGGCGGCGTTCCCGAACTGCCGCCCCACTTCCGCTGGATCGTCTCGGACCGGCTCGCGGGGATGGGCAAGCCAGGGCTTCTGGCTCCGGTGGAAAACGACCTCGACGCCATCGCCATCGCCGGTGTGCGCCTGCTGGTCTCGCTCACCGAACGCCCGCTGCCGGCCGAGCTCCTGCGAGCGCGAGGGATCCGCGGTCGGCACTTCCCCATCGCCGACATGGGAGTACCGGCGATGTTGCAGACTGCTCGGCTGTGCAACGAGATTTCGAGAGCCATGGACGCTGGAGAAGGCGTCGCGGTCCACTGCCACGCGGGGCTCGGGCGCACCGGCACCATTTTGGCGGCGGTCCTGGTCTGGCGCGGTGCCCAGCCGAGCCAGGCCATCTCGGAGCTCAGGGCCACCGGGCGAGCCTACGTCCAAAACGAAGCGCAGGAGCGGTTCGTCCAGCGCTTCGCCGAGCAGACATGACGCGTGAAGTCGAGCCCCTCGACCGCCCGTGCCGTCGCCGCCTGCGAGAAGTGGCCGCTGGCTTGCAAGGGAAGCCGGCATGAACGTCCGCCCGGCCGCAGCTTTCCCCATCACCGCGCTGGTTTTCGTGCAGATGCTGCCCGCGACGTTGGTCGTTCCAGCAATCCGGCCGCTGTTCGCCCTCTGGCACCACGGCAACGAGGGAGCGATGCACGCCTTCATGGGGGTGAACATGTTGGGGGCCGCCGTCCTGGCGCCCGCCTTGTCACGCTGGAAGCCGGCCCTTCGCGCGCCGCTCAAGACCGTCGCGCTGCTTTCTGCGCTCGACGCCCTGACCTGGCTCATCTGTCTGAGTCCCGTTTCAACGCCCATCGTTCTCGGGGCCCGCGCGCTGGAGGGCGCCGCCCACGTGAGCGCGACAAGTCTGCTCATGGCGGAGGCAGCCCGTTCCGGCAAGCTGGGCAGGCTCTCGCACGTCATGGGGCTCGTCGGAGCAGCTTTGCTCCTTGCCATCGCAGCGGGCAGTGCCATCGGCGGGCTGTGCGTGCGATGGGGCCCGGCCGTGCCGTTCCAAATCGCGGCGGCGCTCTCGCTGGTCGTAGCGGCCTCGTCGGTGTTCTGGCAGCGCACGGAACCACCGCGAACGGGAGAGCTCGCGGCGACCGCGCCACGGCCGACGTGGGCAACCCTGCGCGCGCTGGCCGGAGTCATCTCGGTCGCTTTCGTCGCGCGCTTCACGGTCGGCTGCGTGGTAGTCAGCTTCGCGCTCTTCGCGCACAAAGTACACGCACTGGGAGACGGTCGCGTGGGGGCCCTCTTCGCGTGCATGACGCTGCCCTTCGCGCTCTTGATCTACCCCGCGTCGCGGCTCGGAGATCGAGTGCCGAGGGCGGTCTTGCTCGGGGGCTCGGTTCTGCTCCATGGCGCGGCCCTGGCATTGCTTGGCTGGGTGCCCGCCGCAGCGCTGTCGCTCGTGATGTTGCTCGCCGGCACGGCGTCGGCGGGCACGTTCGCCGTAGTGCTCTGCTACTCCGCCTCGGCCGAGGGAGTGTCTCGGTCCGGTGCCATGGCCTGGGTGAACGCCGCGGGTTGCCTCGGGATGATCTCCGGCACGGCGGCCGGCGGAATCGCCTCGGCAGTCTGGCGCGACCTGAGCGACCCGGGGCGCGGGCACCGCGCGGCGTTTCTCGTCGCAGCCGGCGCCCTCGCCCTCTGGTGGCTCCTGGCGTTGCCTTGGCTCCGGGCGCGCTACCGCAAGGAGGTGTCCTCGATGACCGGGGCGATGAGGTCGGCGGTCTTGGTGGGATCGGGTACGCAGAGAACGCAGTAGGTTCGGCCGGTGCGCAGGTGGTAGCGCACCACCTCGCCTCGGCACACTTCTTTCGCGCAGCCGTCGCAGGTGAAGTCGAGATCGAGGGCGAGGTCTTCGTAGCCTTCGAGCGGAAGCTCGACACCGCGGATCTTCCTGCCGACCGGAGCCGCTTTGACGATTTGCTTGCGAAACACCTCTTCGAGGCGTCGCCAGCGGGTCACGAGGTGCTCCGGCATCTCAGCTCGCCGTAGGCAGGTCTCCATTAGCTCTTCGCGGTAGTCGAACAGTTCGTTGGAGATGACCAT
>JAXLYN010000070.1:0-44053 GCA_046351435.1 Polyangiaceae bacterium | reverse complement strand
GAGCGACAACAGCAACTGCGGCGGCTACTGCGCCAACGACGCCAACGACTACGCCCACTTCTACTGGTTCTGGGACGTCGCGGATTTGATCGCGGTGAAGAATGGCCAGAAGCAGCCGTACGACGTCCAGCCCTATGCCTACGGCGAGTTTCCGACGCCGTTCAAGTCACGCGAGATCGGCGGAGGGGCGTTCGATGCCGCCACCGGGCTTCTCTACCTGAACGTGCTCAACGCCGATCACGATCAGGGCACCTACGCCGTCCCGCCGCTGGTCGTCGTCTACAAGATCGAGTGACCCGAGGCGCACACGGAGATTTGTCGCCGCGGAGAGCGGCATGTTCTAAGGTACGTGTCGTCGTGCGGAAGAAGCTCGCGCTGACCCTGGCTGCCGCCGGTTGGACGCTCGGCGTTTCGTCCTGGGCCGAGGCGCAAGTCCCTGCCTGCCCCACTCACACCGGCGACCCGGCCGAGATGGAGCAAAAGGGGCGCGCGCTCTTCGACGAGGCGCTGCGCCGCGAGCCGGCCGACCCCAGGGCTGCGCTCGAGATCCTCACCTGCGTCCAGCGCATCGCCGACAAGCCCGCGGTCTCGCTGCGCGTCGGCACCATCGCCGAGCGGCTCAGCATGAAGCGGCTCGCCGTCGAGTCCTTCGAGCGGTACCTCGCGCTGGCCGGGAGCGCCGCGCCCGATCGAGCGGACATGCAGCGGCACATCGATGAGCTGCGAGCCGAGCTCGCGCGTGCTCCGGCCACGAGCAGAGACAAGGGGCCCGAGCCCACACCCCAAGCTCCGGCTGTCGAACCCGAGCCCGCCCACGCCACGCTCTGGCCGGCCTACGTCACGCTGGCCGCGGGCGGCGTCCTGGTGATCGCCGGCGGCGCGTTCCTGTGGTCCGCCAAGTCGCGCAACGACGACGTTCACGATCTCGAACCCGGCAAGTCGTACTGGAACAGCGCCGACGCCAAGGGCGAGATGGACACTGCGCGCCGCGAGCAGACCATCGGCATCGTCGGGCTCGGCGTCGGCTTCGCCACCATCGGCGTCGGCACCTGGCTGTTCTGGGATCAGAAGAGCCGCGCGACGGTCGCAGCGAGCGTGACGCCCCACGCGGGGCAGGCCTCGCTCCGCTTGCGATTCTGAGCGGAGACGTCCGTGGGCAACCTCGGTCTCGTCCTGGTCTGCCTCGTGGTGGGGTTCTTCGCGCGACGCACGGGCCGCTTCCCCAAAGCCACTCCTGACGTGCTCGGTCGCATCGTGATCGACGTGGCGCTGCCGGCGTTGACCGTGATCACCATCCACGAGCTTCGCATCGCACCGGGCGCCGCCCACGAGCTCACGCTCTTGCTCGCGACCCCGTTCGTCGTGTTCGCGCTCTCGGTCGCACTGCTCGCCGTCGCCCGGCGTGTTTTCGCGCTCTCGCGGGAAACGGTGGCCTGTCTCTTGCTCACGGCCGGCCTCGCAAACACCTCGTTCGTGGGCTTTCCGCTGGTCGAAGCGCTGTTCGGACGGGAAGGGCTGGCGCGGGCCGTGGTCGTCGATCAGGGTCAGTTCTTGGTGCTCGCCACCTTCGGCATCGCGAGCGCGAGCCTGGGCAAGGGAGAGGCGCGACCGTCCGCCCGAGCCCTCGCCGGGCGTCTGGTCGTGTTCCCACCGTTCCTCGCCTTCGTGGCGGCCCTCGCGCTCCGATCCGTGGCGTTGCCGGCGGCTCTCGTGCTCGTCCTCGAGAAGCTCGCCGCGCTGGTGGTGCCGCTGGCGCTCATCGCCGTCGGCTTCCAGCTCGAGCTCGACCGCCGGGTGCTGGCAGCCGAGCGGAGAAACCTGATCCTCGGCCTCGGGCTCCGTCTCGTGGTCGCGCCCGCGGTCATCGCGGCGTTGCTCCACTTCGCGTACGGACCGCTGTCGCTCGCGGCAGAGGTCGCCATCGCGGAGAGCGCCATGGCGCCCATGGTGACGGGCGCGGTGCTCGCCATGGAGTCGAAGCTCGAACCCCGACTCGCCACCGCGATGGTAGCGCTCGGGGTTCCTTTGTCGCTCGTCAGCGTGCCGCTCTGGGCGAGCCTCTCGGCCCGCCTGTGAGGCTCACGGGTTCACGACGAACTGGCGCTCGCCGTTCTCGAAGAACGCGACGATCTGCCGCGCCGCGGCCAGGCCCGCGTTCACGTTGGCCTCACCCGTCTGGGCGCCGAGCTTCGCCGGCGTCGAGTACACCCGCGCCGCGTACTTCTCTTTGATCACCTGGAGCGTCTCGGCAGACGGCGCGATGTCGGTCGAGTAGCGGAAGTCGGGGCGCTCTTCCAAGACCGCGAGGAGCTCCTTCTCGTTGATGACTTCCTTGCGCGCGGTGTTGATGAGCGTCGCGCCCTTGGGCATCTTGAGGAGCCGGTCTTTGCCGATGGAGCCCTTGGTCTCGGCCGTGGCGGGGATGTGGAGCGAGACGTAGCGTGAGCGCTCGTAGAGCGCCTCGACCGACGACACGGCTTCGACCCCGGCTGCCTTCATGGCGTCGGCGCCCACGAAGGGGTCGAACGCCAGGACTTGCATGCCGAAGCCCTGGGCGATGGTGGCGACGGCCCGGGCCACGGCGCCGAAGGCGTGGAGCCCGAGGGTCTTGCCCTTGAGCTCGCTGCCCGTGGAGCCGTCGTACAGGTTCCGGGCCTGCATCACCATCATGCCGAGCACGAGCTCGGCCACGGCGTTGGCGTTCTGGCCCGGAGTGTTCATCACGGCCACTCCGCGCTCCTTGGCGGTCTTGGTGTCGACGTTGTCGTAGCCGGCGCCGGCGCGCACCACGAGCGAGAGCTTGGCGGCTCCGCCCAGCACTTCCGCGTCGATGATGTCGCTCCGAATGATCACCGCGTCGGCGTTCTTCAGCGCGTCGATGAGCGCGCCTTTGCCCGAGTACTTCTCGAGGGCGACGGCTTCGTATCGGGCGTCCTTCAAGATCGCGAGGATCTGGTCGCGGGCGCTGGCGGAGAAAGGCTTTTCGGTCGCGAGGACGACATGCTTGGACACGGCTCGGGCCTCCTTGTGGCTCCGGGCCTCGTAGCGCGGCCGCTCGGGGCGAGCAACCGCCCCGCTACGCGCAGACAATGCGCAGCGGACTCAGCCCCACTCGCACACGTATTCGCAGTACTCGTCACCGCGGGCGCGACACTTGGTGTGCGTCACGCGAGGCGCGCGACCGCCGCAGAGCTCGATGGCCTTCTCGTGCCAGCCCACGACCGTCAGGCAATCGTAGGTCGAGAAGGTCTTGCTCTGGAGCGTGCGCAGGATGGCTTTGCGGGCGCCGGCTGCTTGGTACGTGCGCGCGCCCGTGTCGTAGTAGAGCCGGTAGATGGCCGAGGCGCTGCGCAAGAGCCCGTGAGGGTCGCGACCCGCGACGAACAGCTTCTGCGTGTCGCCGAGGTTGTGCTCGGCAGACATGGCGCCCATGAGCTTGAAGGTCTCTTCG
Source organism: Polyangiaceae bacterium (assembly GCA_046351435.1). Taxonomy (GTDB): domain Bacteria; phylum Myxococcota_A; class Polyangia; order Polyangiales; family Polyangiaceae; genus JADJKB01. The sequence continues at coordinate 40,602 of JAXLYN010000070.1, read as the reverse complement.
CCGCCACCGAGCTCTTCGGCGATCACGCGATCGAGTCGCTCGCCGGCCTCGAACGGGTACCAGACGTTGGGCAACACGGTCCCGGCGAACCACTTGCGATCCTCTTCGCCGAGCGCCCGCAGTACGCGCCGCACGCCGTCTTCCCCCCGGAGTTCGCGCACGAACGCGAGTCGCGACAAGACGACGCTCCCGCGAATGGAGCCGGTGTGAGCCAAGCGCCCGTGAGGATAGTCCAGTTGGGCTCGCGTCGGGTGTGCAAGCTCCGCGCCCGTAACTCCACGGACAGGTCGGCGTTCACTGAAGGGTGACGAGCGTGGAGCGTTCGAGCGCGGCTTCGAGCGAAGCCGCTCCGACGCCGACGAACAAGAGGCCGTCGGTCACCGTGAGGGTGAGGTCGCTCTGCCGGTCGAGGAGCGCCTCGAGAGCCTCGATGAAGCTCGGTTCGAAGGAGCAGACCTCGACGGCGTGCGCCCGATGGATCTCGCCGGCTTCGGCGGCCCGGCGCAGGAGCGTGAGCTCTTGCGTCGTGAACAGGCGCACGCGCGGGCAGGCCTTGGCAGCCTTGTGGATGCGCTCGACGGAGGGGGAGCCGACGTCGATCCACGCCGTCATGAGCCCGGTCGCGTCGCGCACGGACACCGGTGGCTCGTCGGTCGACGACACTCCGCCCTTGCTGAACTCGATGCCTTCTTCGTACGAGAGGCAATAGGCCAAGGCGCGCGTCACGAGGTAGCGCATGCTCTCCGACGGATGCCGGGCCAGCCGCAGATCGAGCTTCTCGTAGACCGCGCGGTCCACGTCCGAGAGATCGACCTGCCAGCGGTAGATGGTAGCGGTGAGCGCCATGCTTCAGTTCGGGTCGGAGAAATCGGCCAGAGTCCAGTCGAGGGACTCTTGCAGACGTTCCCGGCTCGATGCGTCGAAGTAGTGGCCTACCTTGCCCATGCTGAAATAGCGAGCCTCGATCCCGGCAGCCGCGAGCTTTCGGGCGGTCCTCTTGGCTTTGCCGGCGGTCTGATCGTGCTCGCCGGCCACCAGCGCGATGCGCACGATGCCCGCCTTCGCGAGGTCTCGCGCGCTGGGCTCGGTGCCGGCGTTCACCAACATCATGCGTTGCCAGCGACCAGGTGAAGCGAGCGCCACGCGCAGCGCGGCCGGCGCGCCGAGCGAGTAGCCCACGAGGGTGCGGCGCGCCGTGTCGACACGATCACCAGCGCTACCCACGAGCAAGTCGAGGCTCTTGTCGATGCGGCGTGAGAGCGTCGCGGTCTTTCCCACCCACATGGCGCCGCTGCCCTCGCACGACGCCGGACCCGGCGGACAGAGGAGCCAGGTCGAGCTCGCAGCCCCTTCGAACACCGGGCACTCCCACTCCGGGAGCGCGCACATGCCGTGCAAGAACACCGTGACCGGGCGCTTGGCGGCCTCCGCGCGGGGCGGGTGATACCAGGCCGGGCGCTTGCCTCCGACGTCCAGCGTGCGAAACCCGGGCGTCGCGTCACCGCTGTCCGCGGCGCGCGCGTAGCCAAGCACCAACGCGCTCACTGCGAAGACGACCAAGAAGCGCACGTCGAAGAGCATAGCGCGACCGACTGGCGATCGCCGCCGGCGAACGCGCGCTTCGCCAGCCAGCGTTGGCAACATCGCGCAGACTTCGGCGCGATCCCCGGCCGGCACGTCGCGTGCAACCTCTCGCGCGTGCACCTCGGCCGAGATAACATGGGCAGCATGGGCTCGACGTTCGTCGCGCTGCGCTATGCGATTGTCCCCGACGGCGATGCCTGGGTGCTCCCCGAGGGCAAGGTGCCGGAGTCCATTCCCCATGAACGCGCGGCGGAGCGTCTGAAGTCGGTCCTCGTGGAGTGGGCCAAGAGCCTCGATCGCCCGGTGACCATCGCGCGGAACTTCGCCATCCGCTTCTGGCGAGACGCGCCCCGCGTGGGCATCGATCCCGACGTCTGCGTCCTCGATCCGCCGCCCCCGGGGGTGGACCAGGCGGGCAGCCTCTTGCTCTGGCGTGAAGGCCGCTGCCCTCCGAGCGTCAGCTTCGAGATCGTGAGCGAGAACCACCCTCACAAGGACTACCGCGACGTGCACGAGCGCTACGCGGCCATGGGAGCGCCGGAGCTCTGTGTGTTCGATCCGCTGCTGGCAGGTCCCGCGGCGCTCGGCGGTCCGGTCGCCATTCAGCTCTGGCGGCGGGACGAGACGGGCACGTTCGAGCGCGTCTACGCGGGCGAAGGGCCGGTTCATTGCCAGGCGCTGTCGGCATTCCTGCGCGTGCGGGGTCAACACCTGATCGTGAGCGATGACCCCCAGGGCCTCCGCGAGTGGCTCCCGGCGGCCGAGCGCGCGGACCAGGAACGCGAACGCGCGAACCAAGAGCGCGAACGCGCGGACCAAGAACGCGAACGCGCGGACCAAGAACGCGAACGCGCGGGCCAAGAACGCGAGCGCGCGGACCAAGAACGCGAAGACAAGGAACGCGAGCGGAGCGAGCGGTTGAAGGCGGAAGAACGCCTCGCGGTCCTCGAGCGCCGGCTTGCGGCCGGCGAATCCGAAAGCTGAGCGAGACTTCGTCTCCGCTCCGGCCGAGCGCGACCGCACCGGCGGAGTGCACGGCAGCGCGCGCCCCGAGTGCATGGCGGGAACTTTCCGCGGTTTCCTCGGGCTTTCTGCGACGGCACGGCCCTCGCAAAGAGCCCGGGCAAGGAGGCATCACATGACGTTCGAGATTCGTTTTTGGGGCGTTCGAGGCAGCATCGCGGCGCCGGGTCCGGATACCGCCGGCGTGGGTGGCAACACCAGCTCGGTCGAGGTGGTGTGCGGGGCGTCACGTTTCCTCTTGGATTCGGGGACCGGGATCCGCGCGCTGGGCGACGCGTTGATGAAGCAGGGGCCGGTGGAAGCCACGCTCCTGCTTTCGCACCACCACTGGGACCACATCCAGGGGCTCCCGTTCTTCACGCCCATCTATCTGCCGACCACCCGCCTGACCGTGGTGGGTCCGCAGACGGATCGATTGAGCAACATCGACGTGCTCGAGCACCAGATGTCGAGCCCGGTGTTCCCGGTGCGCCTCGAAGAGCTGCCTTGTCACCTCGAGACCCGCGAGGTCATGGCGGGTGACGTGCTCGAGCTGTCGGGCGCGCGCATCCGCGTCGCCAAGGGCAATCACCCGGGCGGCTCCCTGGCCTACCGCATCGACTACGCCGGGCGCAGCGTCGTTTACGCCACCGACACCGAGCACTACTCGTGCGTCGACCCGGCGCTTCGCGCGCTCGCCGAAGGCGCCGACGTGCTCATCTACGACTCCCAGTACACCCCGGCGGAGTACCGCGGCGACGCCGGCCCGTCGCGCGTGGGCTGGGGGCACTCGACGTACGAGGACGGCGCGAAGCTCGCAATCGCGGCTGGGGTCGGCGAGTTCGTGCTCTTCCACCACGACCCGCGCCGCACCGACGCCGGCGTGGCGGAGCTCGAAGAGAAGGCTCGCGCGCTCTTCCCGAGCTCGGTGGCGGCGCGTGAGGGCATGAAGATCGCCCTCGATGCCCGGGCGGCGGCCGCCTGAAGCGCGGGCTCAGGCATGACGCGCGGATTCGCGGTTACTCGACCCCGCGAAACACCGCTGGGCTATGCTGGCGGGCATGCTCAGGGGTCTCGGAAAAGGGTGGCGTTGGGGGGTTCTCTCGGTGTCGGGTGTGTTCCTGCACTCGGCGTGCAGCAGCGACGAGGCCGACGCCATTCGTCGCGCAAAGCTGGCGGAGGGCTGCCTCATCAACAGTGACTGCAGCCAGAGTCCGGACCAATTGATCTGCGCCTTCCAACGCTGTCACATCCAGTGCAACAGCAGCGCAGACTGCGACACGGGGCTCCGTTGCGTGCTCGGCACGAAACCCGAGCACGTGTGTCTGCTCAAAGAGGAGCAAGACTGCAAGCTGTCTTCGGATTGCCCCGACCCTCTGGTGTGCGGCCCGGACGGCGAGTGCCGTGACCAGTGCAAGACCAACTCGGACTGTGTCGAAGGACAAGAGTGCACCGACCACATGTGCGCCGATTCGGCCGAGCTGGTGAACGGGCGGCTGCCCGACAAGCTCTCCGACGGTGGCGCAGACACTGGAAGCCCACCGCCGGGCGTCGGCTTTCCTTGCGAGTACAACTCGGACTGCCAGGGGACGCTGGTCTGCAAGGGAGGTTCTTGCAAAGAGGAGTGCAAGGCCGACACCGATTGCTCGCCGGGCATCCAGTGCGATCCGGCGACGCATCGCTGCCTGCCGAAGACATCCGACGCGGGCGCCGACACGAGCACCGACGTCGGCCCAGACGTGAGCCTGGACGGCGGAAGCCCCTGCAAGCTCAACAGTGATTGCGCGGCGCCGCTCGTGTGCAGGTTCGGAACCTGCGAGCCCGAGTGCAAGGCCGACGTCGACTGCACGAACGGGAAACACTGCGTGAACCAGAGCTGCGTCTACTCGGCGCCGGACGGCGCGCCGCCGGGATACGGCACGCCCTGCACCCACACGAGCCAGTGCTCGAGCGGCCTGGTTTGCGTGCCCGGCGGAGTTTGCGCCTACGAGTGCCTGAACAGCGGCGATTGCGACATGGCCGCCGGCTTCTGCTGCCTCTCGCACTTCTGCCTGAAGGGCGGCGCGAGCTGCAACCCCGACGGCGGGAGCGGTGGCAGCGGCGGCACCGGCGGCACCGGCGGCAGCGGCGGCACCGGCGGCGCCGACGCCGGGAAGTCGTGTACCACCAACGCGGAGTGCAGCGACAACGTGGTGTGCAACGGCGTCGAGCTCTGCGTCGGCGGGCACTGCGCGCCTCCCGGTCCCGTCTGCGACGATCAGAATCCGTGCACCACGGACGCGTGCAACGCGAGCACCGGTCAGTGCGAGCACACGGCGACCGTTACGCCCGTCGACCAGGACAACGACGGCCACTACGCCATCGCGTGCGGCAGCGGCGCCGACGACTGCGACGACAAGAATCCGAAGGTGTTCGCGGGCGCACCGGAGCTCTGCGATCAGCTGGACAACAACTGCAACGGCTACGTCGACGAAGCCTTGTGGAAGGCGCAGCCGGTCACCACGCTGGCGACGGCCAGCTACTACCAGGGCAAGCAGATCTTCGACAACGTGCCGGGTGGGCCTGCCATCATCCGCATGGGCGACGGCTCGTTCCGGGTGCTCGCGGTCGCCAACGACACCTCGGTGGGCGCCATCCGGGGCTACAAGCTCGATGCTGCGTTGACGCTGCAAGGTAGCGCCACCGATCTCGCGACAGGCCCGGATGCGGTGTGGGTCTCGGTAACCGCCACCGACGGCACGGGCTTCCTCGCGTTCGGAACCACGCGGTACGACACGCCGACCACGAGCCAGACGGCGACGGTGTTCCGCACGGACGGGCTTTCGGCACTCCGATCGGCACTCCGCTCGCCACGGTGAACGGCTACGCCTGCTCGTCCGGGCCAACCTGATGGCCTCGCGACCGGACATCGCCTGGAACGGCAGCGAATACGTGATGGTCTGGTACGACCGACACGCGGACCGGTACGACGCAGCCCATCTACGCCGCGACCATGACCGCCGCTGGAGTCGCAACGACGCCCCATCTGCTCGATCCCGGCTCACCCTTGGCGTTCGCGTCATGCGGAACGCAGTACTCCCGCATGTGGCGGCGGGTCCCGAACTACGTTGGCCGCCTGGTACTGCAGCGCCAGTCGAGGACCTGCACCGCCGTTGGCGCAAGAACCTGAGCGGCCTCGCGACGCCGATCCGCCCACGTCCGGGCTATCTCGCCGAGAACGCGGAACGGCCCCTCGACGCCATCCACGTGGGGACAGGCTTCATCGTTCTCGCAGAAAATAGGCTCCAGCGCCGGCTACCACCTCTATCGCATCCACGAAGTCCACCGGAGCCCAGCTCGCCAGCATCGAGCTCGCGTCAGCCATCGCGGCGCACGACGCTCACATCGCGCCCGTAGCCGGCGGCATTCTCTTGACGGTCGCGCGCGGCAGCCATCTCGTTCGCATGGCTGCCCGAAACGTTGAACGTCACGTCCATCGTGCTCACAGATCTCGACATGATGACGACCACGAGCGCGGCCTGGGTGACGCCAGTGGACGCGACCACGTTCGCGATGGCTTGGCAGGACGGCTCCCTCCGGGCGAGGCTCGTCAAGTGTCAGCCGTGAAGACCGCCGGGTCGACGCTCCCCACTGCCGGTCGGCGTCACGGTCCTACGAACCAAGAGAACAAGAGCCGAACGAAGACGACGCGCAAACGAGCAGGGTGACGATGAGCTTCGCGTCGAGCATCGAGCCGGGCGAGGAGTTCGCCATCCCGGCGCGCCTGGTCGATGGGTCGACTCGGACGAACCGGTGAGCCCGCCCGTGCATGGGCGAGTGGCGAGCTCGCTCCGAGCGAGCTCCGGGCGACGCCGTCGAGGGATTCCCAACCCGCGAGACTCTGCGCCCAGGACTCGGCGTCGACCTCGGCGAAAGCGAGTGCTTCGACCCGCTCGACGAGCTCCGCGGGGGCGCCTGCGGCACGCGCGCGATCGAGGTGGCCGAAGAGCCCGGCGAGCTTCGGGTGGGTGATCTCGAGCCCCTGCGCGATGGGCAACGTCGCGGCACTGTCAGCCGGCACGACGCTGGCAAAGCGAGAAGGGTCGACATCGCGCTCCGCGAAGCATCGGAAGCAAACGATCACCGAGTCTCCGCCCTTGTCGCAGAGCCAGTGCGGCTCGAGGCCCGCACACGGCCGGCAGAGGTCGACCACGACGCCGCGTGCGTTCCTCCTGGGCTCGACTTCGAAAGCGATCCCCACCGCGCTCGAGAGTATCGCCGCAGAGTCGCTCGGTACAGTGCGCCCGTTCGTGACACCGGTCCGGCGCCGGCGTCAGCCCCGCTTCGCCAACTTCTCGAGGCTCGACGGAATCAACGCGAGCCCGGCGATGAACACGATCGTCGCCAGCATTTGGAGCAGGGACGATACGATGCTCAGCGTCATGGAGGTCGCGGGGCTGCTCGTCCCGAGTGCGAAGCGGACGCCTTTCATCGCCGCCAAGATCAGGAACAGCCCGCCGAGACCGGTCGCCATGAGAATGCCGGCGGGCGTGGTCTTCAGCTTCACCAGGGCGATCACCGCCGCGCCGAGGGTGACGAAGAGCGAGACGTAGGAGAGGATCTGGGCCACCAGATTGAAGAGCTCTCGGGAGGAGTCAGCCATGGGCCACCTCCGGCTCCGCCACGACGGGTTTGAGCAACCCGATCCCGATGACGACACCGATCCACGCCACGACGTTCAGGGCCTGCATCAGCAAGAGCACGATTCGATAGATGGAGAAGCCCGAGGGCGGCAGCGCCCGGACGAGCACGAGATTGCTGAACGCAAAACCAGCAGATACGACGAGGCTCAAGCAGAGCGCCGCCGAGAGCACCCACGCCCCGGTGGTGGAAAGCCGCTTCTGTCCGCAGCGAACGGCGGTGACGATCCCTGCAGCCAGTGCGGCGAGGGACAGAAATACGTCGAGCACGTCGAGAATTCCCAGGATGGCGCCCATGGGTCGGGACTAACCCAGGCAGGCGGACGAGCCAATCCGGATCGCGGTTGGACGGGGCCGCCGGAGGCAGCTATCGTAACTGGAGATTGCGTCGCATCTTCGCCCTCGCCATCGCCTTGATGCTGCTGTTCCCCGCGGGTTCGGTCAGCGCGCAGGCGTTCTTCTGCCACATGCGCGGGCAGGTGACGGCGAAGTGCTGCTGCGGCGACCAAGCCAAGGACGAAGACACACCCTCGGGGCCCAGCGCCTCACAGGGCACGTGCTGCGACTCCCGCACGCTGTCGGCATCCGCTGATCGGCGAACGCTGACGTCGAGCGCCGAGTTGCCGGCGATCCCTGCACCCGTGGTGCTGGCCGTCCTTCCCGTGATCGACTTCGCGGCGCTGCCCGTGGAACGCGTGGAAGCTGCGCCGCCTCGCGCGCGAGGGCCGCCGAGGCCTGCGCCGGCGCCGCTCTTCATTCTGCATCGCTCTTTCTTGAGCTGAGCTCTTTCTCGGTCCGAGCTGCGCGAGCGTTCACGCGTTCGCGCTCGACGTGATCGTGTGCCCGCGCGGCCGCGATTCCGAGACGAGAAGGAGTTTTGCCGTGGATCATCGAAGAGCAAGGAAGAAGAACGCTTGGGCGGCGCTGGCCGTCGCGCTGACGCTCGTCGCCACCGGCGCGTCGGCGGAACCCGGAAAGGCAGATCCGCTCCGAGAGCGCGCGACGCGCGCGCGGCTGCTCAAAGAGGCGCTCGAGAAGAGCCCCGCAGCGCGGGCGGCGGCGCATCGCGAGAAGGCCGCCAAGCTCCGCGCGAAGGCCGCGAGCAGCTTGCCCGATCCGGAGCTGATGCTCGAGGTCTGGCAGGTGCCGGTGACCCGCCCGTACGCAGTGAACGACGCCGGCATGATCATGGTCGGCGTGAAGCAGGCGATCCCAGCGCCAGGCTCGCTGTCGCTCAAGGAATCGGCGACGGAAGCCGAAGCACGGGTGGCTCGCGCCGAGCGTAGCGACGCGACGCGACGCTTGGCGCGGGAGGTCGGCCACGCCTTCGCGGATTACCTCGCCGCCTCGAGTGAGCATCACATCCACGAGCACCACATCGAGGTCGCCGAGCGGGTGCTGCGCGCCGCGCGTGCACGCTACGCGGGCGGCGGGATGCTCACCGACGTCTCTCAGGCCGAGGTCGAGCTCAGCCGCTCGCGGGCCGACGCGGCCGGAGAGATGTCGCGCTTGCGCTCCCTTCGGCGCCGGCTCAACGCGCTCTCGTCGCGGCCCGTGGAGGCGCCGCTCGGTCCGCCGAACGACGAGGGGCTCGTGACCGTTGCCCTCTCCGCGGAAGAGATCACGAGCCGTGCTCTGGCACGTCGCCCCGATCTCGAGATGGCGCAGGCGAAGCGCGCCGCGGCCGAAGCCGAGGCGCGGGTCGTCGACCGAGAAGCGAGCGCGCCGTCGTTCTCGGTCGGTGGCCTCTACTTTCCGCCCACCCGTGGCATGACCGAGCACGGCTACGGGGCCTCGCTGTCCATGTCATTGCCCTGGGTTTGGGGCGGACCTCGGGGACGCAAGACCGCGCAGCGCGAGACCATCCGCGCGTCCCAAGCCGACGCGGATCAAGCCCGGCTCGACATCCGCGCGGAGGTGGCGATGAACCTCTCCGCGGTCGAGAGCGCCCTCGATCGCCTCAAGGTGCTCAAGCGAGAAACCTTGCCTGCGAGTCGGCGCAACCTGGAGTTTGCCGTCACGGGCTACGAGAGTGGCGGCACTTCGCTCATCACTCTGCTCACCGCTCGACGCGACGTCGTGGACGTCGAGCTCGAGATCGTGATGGCGCGCGCGACCCTCGATCACGCCCTCACCGAGCTCGATTTCGCCGCCGGCACCGAGCTGCCGCGCAAGAGCGTGAAGCTCGACTGAAGGTCTTTGGAGACAGCCATGTCCGAATCCGAATCTCCCCGATCCGAATCCCCCGAGGCCGAGATGCCTCACCCCGAGCCGCCCGAGGTCGAGCCGCCGCCACGCGGTGTGCGCGGCATGGCCCTGGTGCGCTGGGCGCTGATCGTGCTCACGGCCCTGGCCGCCGGGTTTTCGTGGTGGTCGTTCGCGCGCGCCGACGACCACTCGGCACACGCGGCCCGCTACTTCTGCCCGATGCACCCGGAAGTGACGTCTGCGGTGCCGGGCGAATGTCCGATCTGTCAGATGACGCTCGAGCCCATCCCGAAGGATCGCCTGCTCGCGGCGTCGGCGTCCGCGACTCCGGCTGCACCTCCGCCGAGCGCGGGCGGCGCCACCGTGTACTTCTGCCCGATGCACCCCGAGGTGACGTCGCCGACGCCGGCACGTTGTCCCAAGTGCAAGATGAAGCTCGAACCCCGCGCCGCGGGCCACGACGACGCGCAGTCCACGGACGCCGGAGCGCCGATCGTGGGCTCGTCACCACCGGGCACCGCCGACGTGGAGCTCGCGCTCGACCGAGTGCAAGCCATCGGCGTGCGCACCGAAGTCGCGCAAGAAGCGCCGACGTCCGCTGGGCTTCGGCTCGCTGCCAACGTCGAAGCGCCCGAAAGCGGAGTCGCCGAGGTCCACGTGCGCGCGCCGGGCTTCGTCGAGCACATCGCGGTACGCGAAACCGGTGTCCGCGTCCGCCGCGGTCAGAATCTGCTCTCGGTCTACAGCCCGGAGATCTACCAAGCACAGAGCGAGCTCCTGGCGATCAAAGACTGGCCTGCCCTGGGAGAGGGCAAGAGCTCGGGGGATCGCGCGAAGAAGAAGCTCGAGCTCCTCGGCATGTCCAAGCGCTCGGTCGAGCAACTGGTCGCCAAGGGCGAACCGATGCGAACCGTCGGCGTGGGCTCGCCCATCGCGGGCTACGTGTCCAAGAAGAACGTGGTGCTCGGCTCGTACGTCACACCCGAAACCACACTCTACGAGATCGTCGACCTCGAGAAGGTCTACGTGATCGCCAACGTGTTCCAGCGCGATCTCGCCTCGGTGAAGCTCGGGGGCGAGGGCGCCTTCAGCGCGCCGGGACTCGAGAAGCCCGTGGTCGCCAAGGTCGACCTCGTCTACCCGAAGGTGGACGCGGATGCGCGCACGACGCGGGTGCGCTTTTCGGTGAAGAACCCCGACCTCACGCTGCGCCCCGGACAGTTCGGCTGGGTCGAGATTGCAGGGTCCGCTCGCACGGTGGTGGCCGTCCCGCGCGACGCGCTGATCGACACCGGCCTCGAACGCTACGTGTTCGTCGAAACGGGGCCTGGCAAATTCAGCCCGCGCCGCGTCGATGTCGGCTCGGAGCTCGGCTCCGACCGCATCGAGCTCCGAGCGGGCGTGCACCCTGGCGAACGCGTGGTGTCGGGCGCGACGTTCCTCATCGACTCCGAGAGCCGCCTCAAGGCGTCGCTGCGCGGCAGCGGTGCCCCGCGAAGCGACGACCACTCGAACCACCCGAAGCCATGATCGGGAAGCTCATCGACCTCGCGGCACGCCACCGCTGGCTGGTGATCCTGGCCTGGATCGCCATCGCCATCGGCGCGGTGAGCGCCGCGCGCCGAGTTCCGCTCGACGCCATACCGGATCTTTCGGATCCGCAGGTCATCGTCTTCACGGAATGGAAAGGGCGGTCGCCCACCCTGATCGAAGACCAGGTGACCTACCCCATCGCGAGCTCGCTCCTCGCGGCGCCCAAAGTCTCGGCCGTGCGCGGCTACTCCATGTTCGGGATGTCCTTCGTCTACGTGCTGTTCGAAGAAGGCACCGACCTCTATTGGGCGCGTTCGCGCGTGCTGGAATATCTGGCGACCAACCGCGATCGCTTGCCCGAGGGCGTGAGCCCGACGCTCGGCCCCGACGCGACCGGCATCGGTTGGGTTCACTCCTACGCGCTGGTCGACCGGAGCGGCAAACACGACCTCGCGGAGCTGCGTACGCTCCAGGACTTCACGCTGCGCTACGCCCTCGAGAGCGTGCCCGGGGTGGCGCAGGTCGCCGCGGTCGGAGGCTACGAGCGCCAGTATCAAGTCAACGTCGACCCCGAGAAGCTCCGCTCCCACGGCCTCAGCGTGGACGACATCGGTGCCGCCATTTCGCGTTCGAATCGCGAAGTGGGCGGACGGGTGATCGAGCTCAGCGGACGCGAGTATTTCGTGCGCGGTCGCGGCTACCTGGGGAGCTTGGACGACATCGAACTGAATCGCGCTCCGCGCGGGCCGGCAAGGGAACCGCTGCGTATTCCAGGACGTGGCGGAAGTGCGCGCAAGGCGGCGAGATCCGCCGAGGCCTGGCCGAGCTCGACGGCAAGGCGAGACCGTGGGGGCCATCGTCGTGGCCCGGCACGGCGAGAACGCGCGCTCGGTCATCGAACGGGTCGAAGAGCGACTGAACGAAGTGAGGAAGACGCTGCCAGCGGGCGTCGAGATCGAAACCTACAACCGGAAGAGCCTCATCGATCGAGGAAGGCCATCGACACGCTGAAGAGCGCGCTCATCGAAGAAGGCGTGGTGGTCAGCGTCGTCATCGTGTTCCTGCTCCACCTCCGAAGTGCGTTCTCCTCCATCTCGACCTGCACCAGCGTCGTGACGGCGTTCATCCCATGTACTTCCTCGGGGTGCCGTCCACGATCATGAGCCTCGGAGGCATCGCCATCGCCATCGGCGCCACCGTCGACGCCGAAATCGTGATGATCGAGGCCTGCCACAAGAAGCTCGAGCACGCGCCGCCGGACCTCGGCGCGAAGGAACGCGCGCGGCTCCTGGCCGAGGCAGCCAAAGAAGTCCGCCACGGCCATCTTCTTCTCCCATCTGATGTGGCCATCTCGTTCATCCCGGTCTTCGGGCTCACCGGCCAAGCCGGCCGCATGTTCTCGACCGCTCGCCTACACCAAGACGTTCGTGATGCTGTCGGCCGCTGTCTTGAGCATCACTTTGGCGCCGGCTCTGCGCGACCTCTTGCTCCGCGGTCGCATTCGCAGCGAGGCGAATCACCCCATCTCACGCGCCATCCTGAAGGTGTACCAGCCCTTCGTGTACGTCGCGCTCCGGCGTCCGATCACCACGCTCTTGATCGGTGCCTTCGCCATCGCCTCGGCGGTTCCGCTCTATCTCCGACTCGGCAACGGGTTTCATGCCACCCTTGAACGACGACATCACTCATGCCGACCACGCTTCCCGGCATCTCCATCGAGGAAGCGAAACGACAGCTCGAGCGACAAGACGCCGTGCTCCGCCACCTTCCCGGAGGTGAAAGCGCGTGTTCGGCAAGATCGGCCGAGCGGAGACCCAAACCGATCCGGCGCCCCTGTCCATGGTGGAGACCGTGGTCAGAGCTCCACCCGCAATCCGAATGGCCGAAGGTCCACCGCCCCGCGCTGGTATTCGAGGCTTCGCCCGCGAGCATCAAGCCGCTCCTCAACAGCTCTGGCCCGAGGAGGCGTGCGGAGAGCTGGGAAGAGCTCGTCGCGAAGCTCGATGCGCACCTCTCCCTCCCCGGCTGGACCAACGCTTGGACCATGCCCATCAAGGCGCGCGTGGACATGCTCGACCGGCGTGCGAACGCCGATCGGCGTGAAGATCTTCGGCAGCGACCTCGCCTCCATCGGGCCGTCGGCGAGAAGCTCGAGTCGATGCTGAAGGCGTGCCCGGCGCGCGCAGCATGCTCTACGAGCGCTCGCTCGGCGGCACGTACCTCGACGTGGTCCCGCGCCGCGGGTGCTCGCGCGCTACGATCTGGACGTCGACGACATCACGGGCGTGGTCGAGGCCGCCGTCGGAGGAAACCCGGTCACCGTCACGGTCGAGGGACGCAAGCGCTACACGGTGAACGTCCGCTACAAAGAGGACTTCCGCGCGAGCCCCGACAAGCTCAGGCAGGTCCTCGTACCGCTGCCGAGCAAGGCAGAAGCTCGAAGCCTACCGCTGGGAGACCTGGCCGACATCCGCGTCTCGCACGGACCGCCCATGCTGCGGAACGAAGCTGGTCTGCTCGTCGGCTACGTGTACGTCGACCTCGATCCCAAGAGAGACGTCGGCACGTTCGTGACCGACGCCAAGCGCGCGGTGGCAAGCGCGACCGAAAGGAACGAGCTCGCGCTCGGTTCCGGCATGTACTTGGCCTGGACGGGTCAGTACGAGCTCCTCGAGCAGATGCGTGATCGCATGCGAGTCCTCGTGCCCCTGGCTTTGGTCATCGTGCTCGTACTGCTCTATTTCCAGTTCAAGAATCTGACCGAGGTCTTCATCGTGATGCTCTCGATCCCGTTCGCGCTGGTCGGGAGCGTTTGGGCACTCTGGCTCCTCGACTACCGGCTATCGACCGCCGTTTGGGTGGGGGTCATTGCGCTCGTCGGTCTCGCCGCTCAGACGGGCGTGGTCATGATCGTGTACATCGACCAAGCCTTCGAACGCCGACTCGCGGCCGGTCTCATTCGCAACCTGGAAGACATCATCCACGCGCACACCGAAGGCACGGTGCAGCGGGTCCGCCCGAAGCTCATGACCGTCTCCACCATGCTGCTCGGACTCGTGCCCCTGCTCTGGGCCACCGGCAGCGGCGCCGACGTGATGAAACGCATTGCGGCACCCATGGTGGGCGGCCTCGCGACCAGCGCCTTCTTGACGCTCGAGCTCATCCCGGTCGTCTACACGTATTGGCGCTTCGCGCAGCTGAAGAAGGCGCAACGCACGGGACGGCCGCTGCGAGAGGTGTGCGGGTTAGGATGAGGCGCCATGATCCGCACCCGAGGCGCTTGGACTTGCTGCGCGTATCTCCTCGCGTTGGCGCCCACCGGGTGCCGTAAGCCGCCCAGCCTCGATCAACGCATGGGCGGCGCCTGGCGAGCGTCCATGGATGTGGGCGCGCTGGCTTCCAAGGACCCATTGGTACGGGGCACAGCCAAGGTCTTTGGTTCGAAGCCGCTCCGCATCTACCTCGACGTCGGTCCGACGAGCCTCGAGGTGCGCCGCTGGTCGCGCGCGGACGAGCGCGACGTCAGCGAACACGCTTCGTTCTCTCGGCTCGGCGGCGACCGACTCGAGCTCGTTACCGCGCACGGCACGTTGGCCGTCACGGTGGAACCCGCGGCGTGCAACGCCGAGGGGCAGTGCCTAGAGTTGAGGTTCCATCCCGACCCGTCGGCGTCGACCGAAGCTCAGGCGGCCATGGGCTTCCTCTTCGGCTGCGACGACGCCGAAGGGAAGATCCAGTGTGAGGGGCGGCGAGCGCTCCGGACGTTCTACCGCTACCCGAAGGATCAGGCGGAGTAGCGCCGCGTCGAAGACCCTCGCGTCCTCGCGGGAGGCGTAGTCACAATCAGCGAATGAGAAATGGTGTCCTCTTTCGGCTCGCCCTCGTGCTTCCGAAGCAGTCGGTCGCGGCGTGGAAGAAGCTCCCCATTCGGGACGAGCGTTCGCGTATCCCGGGTACGCACGAAGCGCACGAAGGCGGTCGGATCTTGGGCTCCGAGCTCGGCGTCTCGGGAGTGAAGACCCTGAAGGCCGCCCTCGAGAAGCTCGACGAAGCTGGTCTCACCGTGGAGAAGAAGGACGTCGCGAGCTGGGAGAAAGCCGAGATCGATGGCGAAGAGGGTGTGCGGATCGAGACCAAAGGGGCGCTCAAGCCGGACGCCACGGTGCAGAAGCTGCTGAGCCTTCTGAAGAAGCAGGTGAGCGACGGGGAGGAGTTCACTCAGGTCGAGCGCGATGGGAAGGACGGTGAGGTCGAGGTCTTCGGTTACCTGAGCGGATACGACGCCCTGTCGGACCACTTCCTGCCGCTCATGATGCTGGGTGCAGCCGCCGGGCGCGCAGGCGGCAGCGGTAGTCTGGTTTTCCTGGGCGACGTCGAGCTCACCGACGTGGCCGTGATGGTGCGCGCGACGTTCTCCGAGGCCGGCGTCGAGCTGGTGGAGTATCCCGATCCCCAGGACGTCACCGACGTCGAGGCGCGTGCCATCAGCGACGGGTTCGGTGCCCGCGCGGAGAGCGGGGTGACGGACGCCTACCAACGGTGGCTCGACAAATTCGAGGAGAAGAAGGCTCGTCGGCTCTACGCCGGTCGCGTGGGCTGGCTCCGACCCGACGGCACCTACGCCATCGAGCCGCGTTTCCGCTCCGCGGGGAACTTCTCGGAAGACTTGGCCGCGGTCGCGCTGGAGGGACCCTTCGACTACGGCTACGTCGATCGCAGCGGCAAGGAGGTCATCGCCTACCGGTTCTTCTCGGCCGCGCGTTCCATCAGGGGCGTGCGCTCGTGCAGCCCGCCATGGGGCGTCACGGCTTCATCGATCGGAGCGGCGAGCTCGTGATCCCCGACCGCTACGACCATGCCGAGGACTTCGCGGAGGAGCGCGCGGTCGTGGGGGTCGGAACGCTGCGCGGCTACGTCGATCTCGCCGGCAACGAGATCGCACCCGCGAAGTACCAAACTGCCCGCTCGTTCACGGACGGGCTCGCCTTGGTTGCCGAGCACGGCCCGAACCAACGCGGCGGGTTCGGTTTCTTGGATCGGGACGGGAGGGTCGCCGTCCCGCTCGCCCTCGAAAACGCTTCGGTCTTTCACCAGGGCTACGCGCTGGCGTCACGCAACTCGCTCTGGGGGTTCCTGGACCGCAGCGGCAAGTTCCTGTTTCCGCCGCGCTACCTCCAGTGCGGCTTCTCGTCGAGGGTCGAGCGCTAGCGCAGCTCGACGGCAAGTGGGGCGTCGTCGACGCGCGGGGCGAGGTCGTCCTGCCTCACGCTCATGCGGTGCTTCGCGACCACTTCGAGTGGTACGTGGCGACGAGCGCAGAGGGCTCGACGTTCTTCTCCAAGCAAGGCGTGGAGGCGTTCCGTGTGCCCTACACGAACATCGGGGAGCTTCGCGACGGCCACATGACCGTGTCGAACGGCTACGCGGGCCCCTACGGATACATGAATCGCGAAGGTCGCGTGGTGCTACCACCACGCTTTCGCTTCGCCGCTCCCTTCTCCGGGGGCCGCGCCATCGTGCAGTTCGAGGACGAAAACTGGGGCATCATCGATTTGGATGGAAAGGCCGTCCACACGTTCGACTTCTCGCTCTTGCCATCGTGTGGAGCGAGCCGCTTCGCTGACGACGGCATCGCCTACATCGAGTCTTTCGGCCGCTTCGGTCTCGTGGACCGAGACGGCAAGCTCATCCGCCCGCCGGAGTTCCAAGAGCTCTACGGATTCGGCGACGAGCAGATCTGGGTTCGGTGTCCCGAGAACTTCGCTTGAGATGAGCCGGCGCCCGCAGCTTCCACCCTACGACGCGACGGCCCCGCTCGTCGGCGCCACGACCAAGATTGGAAGGCCATCGGAATCGCTCAGCACGAGCTCTTGCGAGCTGGTCCGATAGGCGTTCTCGGCCGCGGGCTCGTAGGAGCCCGAGCCGTGGGCGACCGCGGTGTCGCCATCGCACAGCAGGGTTTCGCCGAGCTCCAACTCGGAGTCGAACGGAAGGCCGCGCGCGCGAAAGTGTGTGACCCGCCTCGCGGCTTCGGCCTCCAACACGCGGCAGCTCCGCTCGGGCGCGGGCAGCACCACGGCCAGCGTCTGCGCGCGAATTCGCACGCGCCCGCCTTCGCCCTCGAGGTGCATCTCACACCCGTCGGAATCATCCACCAGGGCCTCACCTACCCAACCCACCAGGCGAAATGCCACGCACGGCCGTCCCGAAAGCGGTGCGACCGCGTGCTCGCCGCGACTTGCCCGAACCATGCCCGAGGCTCGAGCACTCCGGTGCATGCCGAGCTGGCGGAGCGCCGCCTCGGGTCCGCGCGCGGGTTCAGTTGCCTCCCTCGTTGCGCGGAGCGCGTGGAGACCGCGACGAAGACACCACAGCCACCACCTGAGCCCCAACGACAATGGGATCGCCGCGAAGACCAGCAGCAAGGCTTGGCCGACCACCAGCACCGCAGTTCGCGCGAGCACGTCGCCGATGGACCTCCCGACGAAGAAAGGCTTCGGAGGTCGCGCGAGGGCTCGAGCGCGAGCTCGAGCGCGAGCAGCAAGGACGTAGCCGAGCAGGACGGCGCTCCGCCAGCGGCGCACGAGCAGCGCTCGAAGTGATGCGACCGCGTCGCCGACATGCGACCGGCGTCGGGAACCACCTCGCGGAAACGCCTCGACGCGGAGGCGCCCCTCGACCCCGCGGCTGATCGTGGCGATCCGTGAACGCCCGAGCCATGCCACGCCGTGCACGATGCCGATCCAGGGCGAGAGCACAGCAGCGAAGCACAGCGCGACGCCGGTGAAAGCGACTAGGTTGATGGCCGGCGTCACTGCCCAGCGAAACGCCTCCCCACCGACCTGGGTGTCGCGCACGCTGGTGGCCGCCACCACCACGCCAGCCACGAGCGCGACGAGCGCCCCCAACGACGGCGGCGCGAAGGCGACGAGATCGCGGATGGCTTGCTTCGGCGCCGAGGCGCGGAGCCCCCGCAACGCCGTTTCGGGAGCGACCAGCAGTGCGCCGCAGCGCGGGCAGGCCCGCTCGCTCGCAGGCAGTCGGAGCGCGCAAGGCGCGCAAGCGCGTGAGAGGTCGTTGCGCATGGGCGATCTTCAAGACTCGACGACCAACGCACCGACCAGCAGCGACACGACGCGGCTGCGGATCTCAGCCTCGTTCCCCGGGGGCGGCAGCGGGTCCCAATGGCGATGCATGGCCCAAAACGCGATGGTCTCCAGTACGAAGCGCGCCGTCAGCTCGGGGTCGAGGCCGGGTCGCAGACGCGAGCGGCGAGCACGCAGCCACGCGGCGAGCGCGCGCTGGGCATCATCGCGCCGCTGTTCGTACCAAAGCGCCCCGAGCTCGGGCAGATCTCGCGCACAACGATCGACCAACTTGAGCCCCACGCGATTGTCTTGGACGCGGTCGAAGAACAGCTCGCACACCTTTCTCGCTTCAGCTTCCACTTCGTGCGCGCGCGCGTTCCGTGCCGGACGCGAAGACAATCCGAAATCGCCGTGCTTGGTCAGCTCCCGCTGTATGCGTTCGAAACGTCGAGTCGAAGGTGGACCACGCAGTGGGAGCTCGGGCAGGAGCTCGTCGACGGCGTCCCCCAGCGCGAAGCGAAGCGCAAGGTCGAACATGGCCTCCTTGCTCTCCACGTAGAGATAGAGCGTTCCTTTGGCGACACCCGCCGCCAGCGCGACGTCCTCCATTTGTGCGCGCTGATAGCCCGCGCGGATGAAAACGTCGCAGGCGGCTCGAGCGATCTCCGAGAGTCGCGTGGGGGGCTTTCTGCGAGCCACGCACCGACTCTAGGTCGTCCCGGGCCGGAGGCCCGGAAATCCTGCAGCTTGACAAAACTGACCCACTGGGTCATTAATACCGGATGTGGACGAGGGCGTGCCGGTGGCTTGCGAAGGTCGGCGGTGCGAGCCTGCTCACCGGGTGTGGTTCCGACCCGCCGAACGACGCGTGTGAGCCGCGCCTCGGCCGATCGAGTGAGCTGCCGGCGGCCGTGAAGGTCGGCGCCGAGCCCCAAGGCGTTGCCCTGGCGGATCCGACCTTCGAGGCGCTGCCCGGCGCGCACGCGGAGTTCGGACGACTGGGCGGGACGGCGTACCAGATCGAGTTGCCTGATCGCTGGAACGGCGGGCTCGTGATGTGGATGCACGGCTTCGAGAACTTCGCCTCCGAGGCGCAGGCCACACCTCCGGATTTTCGTCGCTACCTCATCGGCCACGGTTTCGCGTGGGCGGCCTCGAGTTTCAGCAGCACGTCCATGGTCCCGAGCCTCGCCGCAGACGAGACCGCGGCGCTCTGGGATCACTTCGCGAAAGTCCATGGCCGACCCTCGAGCTCGTACGCGGCCGGCCTCTCGATGGGCGGTTGGGCCGCGCACCTCTCCGCCGGAGCGCTATCCCGATCGCTACGATGGGGCTCTGGGTCTCTGCGGTGCGGTGGGCACGTCTCCTGCGTTGCGCATCAGCATCGAGGTGCTGGTCGCCGCGGCCTTCGCTGCAAAGGTGACGCCGGCCGAGTTCGATGCGGCAGCCAGCGTCCAGAAGCTCCTCGACGAACGCATCCGCCCGGCGCTCCAGGATCCCGAGGTCCACGCCATCTTCGAAGACATCGGCATCGCGCTGAGCGGTGGGCCTCGCCGCTTCGCGCGGGAGGGCTTTCACCTCGAAGAAGAGACGAACCTGACGCGTGCGGCGCTGGCGATCCTCACGGGACTCGTGCCCGAGCGCGACGAGCCGTACGAGCTCAGCGCCGTGCCAGGCGTGACGAGCGAGGAATTCGCCGCGCAAGCCGTCCAGCCGAAGGCGAACCCATCGCTCCTGGAGACATTCGCGCAGGGCATGGAAGTCAGCGGCGACCTGCATATGCCGCTCGTGACGTTGCACACCACCGGAGACGGACAAGTACCACTCGACCAGGCCCGGATCCTGAACGCGCGTGCTTCCTCACAGGGCAAGGCCAGCCTCTTGGCCACGCGCGTGATCGAACTCGGGGCACTGCGGCTTCACCACCAGCGAGCAGGCACTCGCGTTCGCGGCGCTGGTGAGCTGGGCGGAGTGCGGGCAAAGCCTCGCGCCACTCCGCTCGCGAAGCACGACCTGGAGAACCTCGACCCCACGTTCGCGCTCTTGCCGCGAGCGGGCAGCGACGCCGAACGGCAAGTGCCTGGGTTCGACGCACGCCTCGTGCTCGGAGGAACGTTGAGCGTGGATGGCGAGGCGTTCGATGCAGCGTTCCTCGGCGCAGCCGTGCTTCGGAAATGGGCTTGCGGCGGCGTGTCAGGTCGGCCTGGTCCCCGTGCGCCAAGGGAAGTACCAACTCGAGGTGCTGGCGGATGCCGAAAGCGCGGGCTGCGGCGCTCCGGAGTCCCAGCTCCTGCTCTGGACCCATACCCAGGGCCAGTTCCTGCGCACCACGACCTCCTTCGCATGGCCAGCGACCGGTGCGAGCGCCGCCTTCGACGCGAGCTTCTCCAGCGCGAAACCCCAAGGGGTGGCGCCGGTATTCCGGGAACTTCGCGGGGAGGCCTTCCACGAAGACGGCAACACGGTCGCCCCTGGCACGCGCATCGAAGCGCGCATCGGCGACGTAGTGTGCGGCGTAGCTTCCACGCGACGCACGGGGAGCTACGAGGGTTTCGTGCTCCACGTGGTGGGACCCGATTCCGTGACTGGGTGCGAAATGGGTGCACCGCTGTCTTTTTGGGTCGGCAACGCACGCGCGCGGGAATCTGGCGTGAACGACTCCAGTCAGCCGGAGGTGTTGGACCTCACGATTCCTTGAAGCGGCCGCGCGAAATGGTCGTCCATGCCAGCCTGAAGAGTCCGCGCGCTCAGCCGACGGGACGCCGTCTCGCCCGGGCGTTCCTCAGATGATAGGGTACTCGAACTCCGTCGGGCTCGCCCCGCGAGGACCTCGTGACGACCTGGGGACCTGGATTCGAGATTGCCGGGCGCTATCGCCTGACCGAGTTGCTCGGCCGCGGCGGCATGGGCGAGGTCTGGCGCGCGGAACACCTGGCGCTGCACTCCCAGGTCGCCATCAAGCTCATCGAGCCGCGCTCGGCGACGAACGAGGCCGTCGTGCGGCGGTTCATGCAGGAAGCGCGCGCGGCGGCGGCTCTCGAGAGTCCCCACGTCGTGCGCACCACCGACTTCGGGGTGATCGACGGAACGCCCTACATCGTGATGGAGCTCCTTCAGGGCGAGAGTCTGGCTCAGCGCCTCGAGCGCATGCGCCGGCTGTCGCCGGCGGAGACGGAGCGCGTGATTCGACACGTCGCCCGCGCGGTCTCCAAAGCCCACGAGGCGGGCTTCGTTCACCGTGACCTGAAGCCGGACAACGTGTTCATCGTCGTCAACGACGACGAGGAGCTGGTGAAGGTCCTCGACTTCGGCATCGCCAAGGCCATGGGCGGGTCCTTCGGAGAGCAGGCGACCAAGACGCGAACGGGCGCGCTCATGGGCACGCCGTACTACATGAGCCCGGAGCAGGCGCAGGGGGACCGCAGCGTCGACTATCGGTCGGATCTCTGGTCGATGGCCATCATCGCGTTCGAGTGCCTGACCGGCACGCGACCGTTCGACAGCGAAGGGCTCGGCGCTCTCGTGATGCAGATCTGCGCGGGTCCGATCCCCATACCTTCTCAGGTTGCGCCAGTGCCTCCGGGATTCGACGAGTGGTTCGCGCGCGCGACCTCGCGGGATCCCGCGGGAAGGTTCCAGTCCGCGCGCGAGCTCTCGGGCACGCTTCGGCACGTGCTCGCGCCATCGGTCGACACGGAGTTCACCGGGACGAGCCGAGTGGTCTGGCCGATCCCCGGTCCTCAGACCCACTCGAGCACCGCGTCGAGCGTATCCGCGGCCACGCCGATGCCGGCTGCCCTGGGCGCGAGCACCGCCTCCCAAGTCACCCCCGGAGCGTTGGCCCTGACGGCGGGGAAACCCCCGCAGGGCCGCGGTGCGGCGGGCATCGTGATCGTGCTGGCCTTGATGGGCGTCGTAGGCCTCGCGGTCGCTGGCTTCGTCATTCATCGCGTCGTGCGCGGCGGTTCGGAAGCAGCTGCGCGAGGCCCGGACCCGGCCGTGAGCGTTTCGCTGCCCGGGGCGCACGACGACCCCTCGACGGAGGCACCGAGCCCCTCGGTGGCGGCCCCCGCGTCGAGCACGACCGCCGGCACGAGCTCCACGAAATCCGGGACCCCGGTGCCCACCGCGAAGAATCCAGCCAAACCTACGCCGTCGACGACGGGGACTTCCAAAGGTCGCCTCGGATTCTGATTCGGTGTTTCATGTCGGGGATGCGGAGATTCACGCTCTGGCCCCTGGCGCTACTCTTGGCTTCTGGCCTGGCTTTCGCCGAGCCCGACGCCGCAACCAAGGAGAAGGCTCGCGATCTGGGGCTCAAGGGCCTCACCGCGTACGACAACGGGGAGTACCCGCGCGCGGTCGAGCTTCTCGAACAGGCGTACCGCATGTATCCCGCGCCGACCCTGGGCCTGTATTCGGCTCGGGCCCGCGCCAAGATGGGGAGGCTCACGGCCGCGGCGGCTCGCTACACCGCGGTGGTGCAGATGCAGCTCGCGAAGAACGCCGCGGAGCAGTTCAAGCAGGCCAAAGCGGACGCCGAAACCGAACGCGCCGCGCTCATCCAGCGCATTCCGCGACTGCGCGTCGAGGTGGTGGGCGCGACGGGCAGCCCGGTGGTGGTGATCGACGGCGTCAGCGTGAACGCTCAGGAGGTCGGAACGGGCGTCGCGCTGAATCCGGGCGCCCACGACGTGCGCGCGAGTGCCGACGGAAAAGAAACGACGATGCAGGTCGCGCTCCAGGAAGGCGAGACCAAGACCGTGACCCTCGAGTTGACGAGCAGCGCTCCGGCGCCAGCCCCAGCTCCGACCCCTGCACCGGCCGCGACGCCGCCGCCGACCACCAGCCCGCCCGCGCCGTCTGCCACGCCGCCCATGACGCAGCCGCCACCACCAGCCCCTGCGCCGAAGCAGGGCTCGGGCTCGCGCACCGCGGGTTGGGTGCTCATCGGCATCGGCGGCGTCGGACTCGGCGTCGGTGCCGTCACAGCGGTGATCGCCAACAACAAGAAGTCGGACCTGGAGGGCGTGTGCAAGCCCGACATCTCGCATTGCCCCGAGAGCTCTCGCGGCGTCGTGGACGACTACAACAACCTGCGCATCGCCTCGAGCGCGGGCTTCATCGGCGGCGGCGCAGGCATCGCCATCGGCGCCATCTTGCTCGCGACCGCTCCGAAGTCGAAGGAGAACGCGCGCCGTGTCACGCCCTGGGTGGGCGTGGGCAGCGTGGGGATGCGAGGTCGGTTCTGATGGACGCGCGAACCTTCCGCCTCTCACGCCTGGTGTTGCTGGCGTCTGCACTCTCGTCCGCAGCGTGCGCGCTGCCGCCCGCGGACGTGAACGAGGGCTCTACCGTCCAGCGTGACCCAGCGGCCGACCAGTGCGACGCGCTCGTGAACAAGATCTGCGACGCCTATGTGCCGTGTGGCGTCGCCCACGCGGACTGTGTCTCGCAGACCAACCAGGCGTTCCAGCAGAACTACGGCTCCACGTGCAGCGGGGCGGATGCCGTCAGCTCCACCTACCAGACCTGCCTCTCGGATCTGAACTCTCCGCTGAATTGCAGCGCACCGGAGCTGCCCGTGAACTGCCAGGGCGTCATCCTGTTCAACAAGTGACCCGCGAAGCGCTCAGAATTCGGCGCCGGCCATCAAGAAGCCGCGCGAGCCGCTGTAGTTGACCTCGGCTTTGTCGCCGAGCGCTTCCACCGTGTAGAGGTTGATCTTGTAGTACTGGTACATGACGTCGGCGCGCAGCCGCACGCTGGGACCCACTGCAAACATGGCGCCGACGCCGACGCCGACCTGGAGGCCGGGACGAGCACCTTCCAGCGAGTCGCACCCGCTCGCGCCGAGCGAGTTGCAGCTGTCTTTGACCTTGTCGAGGTCGTCGCGCAGGTCGCCCCCTGGAATCAACGCTTTTACCCCGAGCTGACCGCGCGGCACGATCCACACCGTGGGTGAAGCCGGGATCGCGGCGTCGATTACGAAGGACACGTCCACCTCGGAACCGATGGTGTAGTCGCTCGCGTTCGGCACGTCGGGCTCGACGTCGTTCTCCAACAGGTAGCCGAAACCGGGCCCGAGGCGCAGGGTGGGGCCGACCCGGAAGAGAAGATCGGCGCCGAGCCCAAACGCGGTCTTGTGGTCGTAGTCGACACCCGTGCTCGAAGCGCACAGGTTGCCGTCGCACTTCTGCTCCCCGGAACCGAACGGAGCGAGGAGGAGGCGCGGCGCGATGGTGAAGGACTTGATCCGCTCCTCCTGTGCCGCCGGTGGAGGCACCGGCCCAGGGTAGGGCGGAGCTGCCGCGGGCGGCGGCGCGCCGGGGGCGGGAGGGGGTGGGGCAGAGCTCGCGGGCGGCGGCGCTGCCGGTGCAGGCGCTGCCGGAGGCGCGGACTCGGGCGGTGGAGTTGGAACCGGAGCGACGGCTGGGGGCGGCGCGGCCCCCGCGGGCAGGCATTCGCCCTTGTCCGAACAGGTCTCGTTGGCGGCGCACGGCGGATTGCACGCCAACACGCAAGCACCGTTGGCGCACACGTACCCCGAACGACATTTGGGCGCGCACTCTTGTGCCTGCGCTCGCGCATCGCGCGGAGTCGAAACCGCCACCAGCAACACGCCCAAGACCCCCGCGGAGAGGGTCCACCCCGAGACGCTCATGTCTCGTCAGTAGTCGAAGGCTTTGCTCGGGGAAATGGGATTCGTCTGGGTGTATGCCGCCCGTCAGGGCGCTTTCGACAGGCCGTGACGCGCCAACGCCGCATCGAGGGCTGCCTCTCCGTCCTTGCCGATGAGAACAGTGCGCTCGCTCGTTCCTTCGAAGACCTTCATCTGAAGGCACTCGAAGCAGATCGCGAGCTCGACGGCCTTGCCCTGGGCCTCGAAGCGCAACCCGTGTCTGGGCAGAAAGCACTTGGCAGCCCGACCGTCGCTCGAGGCCATGGCTTTCCGAGCCGCGTCGACCAGCGCGTCTCGCTCTTCCCCGCGGAGCTCGGCGCGGCCCAGCACTCGATGACCATGGAATTGCCCTGCCGTCGACGCATTCGCGCCGACATTCTCGGACGCTTCGGGCTGGAGCGCATAGAGCTCGGCGCTCGTGGCGCGGTCGATGATCGACTGCTCTGCCGGTTGGAAGCCCGAGCTGGCCGCGCAGCCTGCCGTGAGCTCGCACGCGAGCACGATCGAGAACAGACCTCGCATGCCGCCTAGGATGCTCGAACTTCGCCTCGATGAACATCTCCGAGGAGCGGTCTCCGTCCGCTCCCGCCGAACGCACCCGCCCCTTGCTGGAGCAGGAACCGCACCGCTCGGGAGCGTCGCACCGGAAGCCTCCTCCCTTTTTCGGGTCCCGCTGCACGGCATGCTTTTCGCACTGAAATGCCGGCGATGATCCCAGTGCGAGTCGACACGTGTTCGACGGGGCACGCTATGCTGGACCCCGCACCGCGCTACATGTCTCGGCTCTCGTTGCTCATCGACCTGGCGTCCTTGCTCGGACGCGAGGTCGACCTGGATTCGCTCTTGGCGACCGCCTGCGAGCGCGTGGCCGAGGCGCTGCGCGCAGATCGCGCCAGCATCTGGCTGGTGGACGCCGAGCGTGGCGACCTGGTGACCCGAGTCGCGCTCTTGCCCGAGGTCACCGAGCTCCGGCAACCGATGGGCAAGGGCATCGCCGGCGTGGTGGCGGAGAGCGGCAAGACGCTGCGCGTCGACGACGCGGCCAACGAACCGCGCTTCGATCCCAGCGCCGATCGCGCGACCGGCTATCACACCCAGAGCCTCCTGGTTGCGGCGATCCGCGAGCACGGGCGAGCGCCCGTTCGCGGGGTGATCCAGCTCCTGAACCGCAAAGACGGGCCCTTCGACGCCGAAGACGAGCTCTACCTCGAGGTGCTCGCGCAGCAGCTCGCTCGCGCGCTGTCGCTCACCACGTTGCGCGCGCCGGACGAGTCCGGCCCGGGCCTCATGTTGCGAGGTCCGTTCAACCGCATCATCGGCCGGAGCCCGGCCATGCGGAAGGTCTACGAGCGCGTCGGGCTCGCCGCGCAGACCGACGCGACGGTGCTCTTGTCGGGTGAGACCGGGACGGGCAAGGGGCTCTTCGCCCGCGCCATCCACGTCAATTCGCCGCGCCAAGGCGGGCCGTTCGTGACCGTCGACTGCACGACGCTCCCGGCGCAGCTCGTCGAGAGCGAGCTCTTCGGCCACGAACGCGGAGCGTTCACAGGAGCCGAACGCCGCGTGCGGGGCAAGGTCGAGCTCGCCCACGAAGGCACGCTCTTCCTCGACGAGGTGGGCGAGCTGCCCGTGGAAATGCAGGGCAAGCTCCTGCGCTTCCTGCAAGATCGCGTGTACGAGCGTGTGGGGGGGCGAGAAACGCTGCGCGCGGACGTGCGGCTCGTGTGCGCGACGCACCGCGATCTCGAGAAGCTCACCCGTGAAGGCAAATTCCGAGAAGATCTCTTCTTCCGCATGCGCGTCGTGGTGATCGACGTGCCGCCGCTCCGTGCGCGCGGCGCAGACGAAATCGAAATCCTCGCGCGTCACTTCGCCGAGATCTACGCCGAGCGCTACGGCCGGCCCCTGCCCGTGCTCGAGGCCGAGGCGCTCGACGTGCTGCGCCGCCATCACTGGCCCGGCAACGTGCGCGAGCTCGAACACTGGGTGGAGAGCGCGGTGGTGCTGTCGCCGGACGGTCGCATCGCCGAGGAGCTCTGGCCAAGGTCGCGACGGAGCGAGGAGCTCGGCACTCCACCGGCCGCGAGACCGGCCGACGACGGCGTGGTGATTCCCCCAGGTCTCAGCCTCGACGTCGCGATGCAGCACTACATGCGCGCGGCCGTGGCCGCGGCCGGTGGCAACAAGACCGAAGCTGCCAAACGCTTGGGAGTGGGACGAAATACCGTGGCACGGGCGTTGAAGAAGTAACGCGAGGTGGCGTGCGGCCCGAAGTCGTGGCACTTCCGTCGGGCGAGGAGACATGAGCCTTTCCCAAGGTGAAATCGTCGGCGGGCGCTACCGCATCGACGCGGTGCTCGGCGGGGGCGGCTTCGGCGCCGTCTATCGCGCTACGCAGCTCAACCTGAACCGCGCGGTCGCGCTCAAGGTGCTCCACGCCGGCCTCGTGGTGACGGAGGGCGCCCTCGAGCGCTTCCGGCGCGAAGCCGAGCTCGCCCAGCAGCTCAAGAGCCCCAACACGGTGCGCGTGTTCGACTTCGGCACGACCGACCGCGGCCTGCCCTACATCGTTTGGGAGTACCTGGAAGGCCGCCCCCTCGACCGGGTGATCGCCATGGAGGGCCCGATGCCTCCGGCGCGGGTCGCTCACGTCGCGCGCCAAATCCTGAAGGCGCTGATGGAGGCGCACGCCGCCGGCATCGTGCACCGCGACATCAAGCCCGCCAACATCGTGCTCACCGACTTTCCTGGAGAGCCCGACTTCGTGAAGGTGCTCGACTTCGGCGTCGCGAAGAACCTGCAAGAAGGCAGCGCCATGACCATGGGTGCGAGCCCGGTCGGCACACCGAGCTACATGTCGCCGGAGCAGGTGCGGAACGAGCCCATCGGCCCGGGCGCCGACCTCTACTCCCTCGGGCTCACCATGGCGGAGCTCCTCGCCGGACGCGTCATCGTGCAGGGTCGCTCGGTGGTCGAGGTCTTCCTCGCGCACTCGTCGCCCGACCCGTTGGGGATGCCCCAAGAGATCCTCGCGGGCCCCCTCGGCGGCGTGATCCACCGCGCGACGCAGAAGTCGGTGCACTCGCGCTACGGCTCCGCGGCCGAGATGCTGATGGACCTCGAGCGCACCATGGGCACCGTGAGCCCATCCATCCCGGCGAGCTCGCTCGCGGCCACGCTGAACGCGCAGGGGTCGCTGCCGCCGCCGACGCCCATCACGCCCTACCAACCCATGCCTTCGGCCGTGCCCGTACACACGGCGGGCGCCCACGTGATCAGCCAAGCGCCTCCGGCCTCGGGCGGTACGCGGATCGCCATCGCGCTCTTCGCGGGCTTCGTGGTGCTCGGGCTGATGTTGGTCGTCGCGAGCGGCGGCATCGCCTACTTCCTGCGGACGACGCCGGCTCCGCCGAAACGCGCCGCGGCAGCCGGCGCTCCGGTCGGGGGTGGTGCCGAAGCCCCTGCGGACACGCCCGCTGACGAGGCGCCGTCGCCCCCCACCGAATTCGGCGCGCGGAGCGGCAAGGGGTTCGACGGCATCGGAGCCACCACCATCGAAAAGCGCATCGCGGCGACCGGCTGGAAGCTCGCCAGCGACCCCATCAAGAACATCGAGGGCACCTTCACGAGCTCCGCCATGGAGCTGAGCCGCGGCAGCGAGAAGGCCACGGTCACCATCTATCGCTTCGACGACGACGAGGAAGCCAAGAAGACCGAGAGCATTTTGCGACAGAAGCGCGGCGCCGCCGTCGAGCGCCAGAGCGCAGCCATCCTGGAGGTGCTCGTTCCGCAGAACGAGACCGAAGCCAAGCGGCTGCTCGACTTGATCAAGGGTACGGGCTGACCGCTTCGTCGGCGGCTCCAGCGACATGCCGCGCGCAAGGCTGACCCATCGGCGGCCGCTCACGGACGAGCGCGGACGCTTCGTCCGAGCCGGGTCGGGGCTCGCATGGTGGGGCGAACGACTCGCCGTGGTGCAAGACGACACGCGCAGCTTGGCTTTGGTCGAGCCGGAGACGCTCGCCATCGAGTGGGTCGCGTTCGGACCGAGCGATCCGGACGCGAAGCGCGACAAGCTCGATCTCGAAGCGCTCGTGGCCTTCGAAGACGCGCTCTACGGCATCGGCTCCGGCTCCACGCCGAACCGCGAGGTCATCGCGCGCGTCCAGCCCGGAGTGAGCTGCACGCTGTACCCGGCGCCCGAGCTCTACGCCTTGCTACGCGAGAGCCACGCCTTCTGCGGGAGCGAGCTCAACCTGGAAGGCGCCACGCTCGCGGGCGGCGAGCTCGTGCTGCTCCAGCGTGGCAACGGCAAGCCACGCAATGGACGCTCGCCCGTCGATGCGAGCGGTCGGCTCGACTTCCGTGAGCTCGTGCGATACCTCGAAGGCCGCGGGCCGCTGCCGAAGCTCCGCGACGTGAAGAGCTACGACCTCGGTCGGATCCGCGGCGTCCGTTCCACGTTCACCGACGCCTGCGCGCACGCAGGCCGCGTCTTCTATCTCGCCTGCGCCGAGGACTCGCCCGACGCGTATTCCGACGGAGCCGTGGCCGGCAGTAGTCTCGGCGTGCTCGGCGGGGCGCGCGTAGCCATCGAAGGCCTGGAGACCAAGGCCGAAGGGCTCGCCCTGCTGAGCGATACGGTCGCCTTCGTGGTAACCGACGCGGACGATCCCGAGGTGCCGGCCGAACTCTGCATGCTCGAGCTCAGCGGCTTCGACGCGTGAGTCGCTCGGCGATCCGTGGCACGGTCGGCCATGCGGAGTCGGCACCACGCCTTCGGTTTCGCGGTGGCCGCCGCCGCCGCCTTCATCGCGGGCTCCTGCACCCCGCCGCCGCCTGCACCGGAGCTCCCGCAGGCGAGCGCCACGGCGCAGGTCCCGGGAACCGCTCCACCCGTGTCACTCGAAGACGCCAGCGTGGCTGCGCGCACTCCGCCGGACGCGGGCGTGACGAGGCTCGTGCCGCGTGCGAGCACGCCAGGGCTCGTGCAGTGCGAATCCGTGGACTGCCCGCGGGATCGCCAAGTCTGCTGCGCCGGCGGCACGTCCGGTCGCTGCGTCGACCGCACGCCGGACGCTGCTGCGAGCTGCAAAGAGGGCGAGCAGATTCGCGAGTGCGACGAGTCGTCGGACTGCCCGACCGGAGAGCGCTGCTGTCGACGGTTCAGCTTCGACTCCGAGTGCCAAAGCCGCGAACGTTGGAGCTGTGTCGCTGGGAGCTGCGGCACCTTCTCTGACTCGACCGCCGAGCTTTGCCTGCGCGGCTCGACCTGCGCGAGCGGCCCCTGCCGGGCTCGCGAAGGAGTGGTGGGCTGGCCGCTCGAAGGCTTCTGCCCGCTCGAGGGCCCAGAGCTCGCGTGCGGAGGAACACGCTGCAAGTCGGGCGAGGCCTGCTGCTGGAACGCAGCGACGAACGAGGGTCGTTGCACGTCCGACGGGACGTGCGGCACGGACGCGTTCGATCCCAAGAAGCCTTTCCGACTCTTCACTTGCGAGCGTCCGAGCGACTGCGGACCAGGATTCGAGTGCTTCAACACGAGCGGCCTCGATTCGCACGAGGAGTATCTCTGCGGCCACACGCAGTGCCACCCGCTGACGGTCGTCCTCGGTCCGGTCTTGTGCGAGAAGCCCGCGGATTGCCCGAAGACCATGCTGCGGGGCGACCCGCCGAAGGCCTTCGGCCTCGTGGGTTGCAAGCGGCGCGCGGATCACCCGCCCGGCGTGAAGGCCTGCGCCTACCGCTGAGCTCGCGGCTGGAACCAGTCAGCTCGTCGGCGGAAGCAAGAGGTAGTGGAACACGCCGCGGCCGATCACGGTGCCGTCGGCAGCGACCACGAAATCGTAGATGTAGTTGAGCTCTTGCGGCGGCGTGATGTCGTCCCAGGTCGAGCCACCGTCCGCCGAGCGGAACAAGTGCGAGACGAGGAGCGCGTAGACCACGTGTTTGCCGGGGCGCGGGTCCCAGTCCACGCGGAACGAAGGGCTGACGTTGTCCTTGAAGCTCTGCTTGCCCGGGAACGTCTTGCCGCCGTCGATGGAGACCCAGGCAGTCATCGTACCGTCAGCGGCGTGGCCGATCGCAGCGACGTGCGCGGCATCCGTGCCGTAGGCCACGTCGACCACGCCTTCGGTCAACGCGGTCTCCGTGCAGCCCGACTTCTTGCAGAGCGCGACGGCCGAACCACAGGGCACGGCGACATCCTTGCCGTTCTCGGGGCTGACGTCGAACCTCGCGACGCCGGCCTGCGGCTGACATCCCGGCGTGTCGACGCTGTCCGTGATGCTCGAACCGTCGGTGCTGTAGGCCACGCTCGCGCCGTCGCGAATCGCGAGGAGCCCATCGTGGGTGTACGTGATCGTGGAGAAGTAGAGCGCGTTGAACGAGAGGGACTTTGCGACGTTCGCTTCGGCGAACGACTTGCCACCGTCGGTGGAGCGGAAGATGTGCCCACCGCTCGCCGGGTCCGACTGGTCGGCTTGAACCCAGAGAGCGACGCTCAGCTCCTGTGGGTCCTTCGGGTCGTAGGCGATGCCTTTGGCTTCGGCTTGAGCGAACTGTGACAGCGCCACGAGCTTCGGCGGATTGGGGAACGAGCTCCCGAGATCGGGCGTCACGGCGGCGACGACGCTCGTGCCGCTCAGGGACGCGGTGGTCGCGATCACCGCGAACTCCTTGGGCGCGCTCGGGTGTGCCGCGAGCGTCGAACCGAAGTTCAGCGGCAACGGTAGGGTCGTCCAATCCGGCGTCGCGCTCCAGCCGCTCGCGCCGGAGCCACCTCCCGCACCTGCGCCACCCCCCAGACCGCCGACGCCCGCGCCTCCCCCGACGCCCGCTGCGCCGGCTGCACCGCCCGAGCCCCCCGTTCCGCCCGAGCCTCCGGTCCCCGCGTTGCCCCCGCTGCCGCTTCCCCCCGAACCGCCGCTCGAAGATCCAGCGCCGCCGCATGCGAACAGGAGAAGCGAAAAGACGATGGGGAGAGCCTTCACGCGGAGCTTGGTTGCGCATGGCGCGCCCGGATTCAGCGCCTCACGAGGAGCAAGACGAGAACGACCACGAGCGAAATCAAGAGCACGACCCCGACCCCCCGCTGGACCGTGCGATGAAAGCGTTGGAGTCGAAGCCGCCGCTCCTCCAAGAGGTCGTGCTCTTCGGCGAGTCGCTGCACGGTCTCGGAGTTGGCGGCCAGGGCCTCTTGTCCGATACGGAGCGAGGCGAGCCCCATCTCTTTGGACAGTGCGGCCCGCCTGCGCCCTTCGCTGCGCACCCGCTCGTTGCTCCGCGACGCCTCTCGGGACTGTGCAGCCCGAAGACGCGCGTCGTATTCGGCGCGCTTTCCCGGATCGGAGAGCGTTTCGAAGGCACGCTCCATGTCCTCGAGCTGGCCTTTGAGCGCGACGACCCGCGTTCGATGACGGATGACCGCTCGCTTGCGATAGGCCCGCGCGATCTCTTCGGGACTCGCGCCGGGACCCACGCCCAGAAGCTCGTAGTAGTCCTCCATCGAATAGCCCGCGGAACACGCGAGCTTAGCACGGGGCGGACCCGGCCAGCGCGTTCGCACGTTGCCCGGAGCGTGCGGCTCTGGTGATACTCCGCCGCCATGATGCGTCGAAGCTCGATCGCCCCTGTGCTTTTGCTCACCGCTTTCGCCCTGCTCGCCTGCAAGAAGTCCTCTTCTTCTTCGTCGTCGAGCGGCAGTACCGGAACCACCGGCGCGAGCACCGCCACCCCGACGACCCCCACTCAGGAGCCCAGCGAGGACATCGGGAAGACCATCACCGATCTGGACCTGGCCAAGGCCTGCAACGAGCTTCCGACCAAGGGCTCCAAGGCCTACGACAGCGCCACCGGCCGCATCCACCCCACCATCGTGTTCTCGCGCAAGAACGACAACGACAAATTCACGAAGTCCTACGACTCCGACTTCGACGGCTGGAAAGCGGAAGCGGCAAAGGACTACGAGCTCGTGGCCTGCGTGACGACCAAGAGCAGCACCAAGGCCAAAGAGTGCAAGTTCGACTCCAAGACTCCGGTGCACTACCTCGACCTCGAAGACGCGTCTTACGAGATGGTCGTGTACGAAGCCGCGACTGGCAAACAGGTGGGCAAGAAGAGCGTCGACCTCAAGGTCGACAAAGACTGCCCGATGATCTGGATGTTCAAGAGCGAGCGTGACGTGAAGCAGGCCGAATTCACCCAGGCGCTCATGGGTTGGGCCAAGCAATACGTGGCGCCGAAGCCAGGGGAAGCGCCGGCGGACGACAAGGCGGCGACCACCGAGAAGAAGACGGACTCGAAGACCTCGGCGGCGACCGAGAAGAAGGCGGATGCCACGGCGACCAAGAGCGACCCGAAGGCCACCGCCAAGAGCGATCCCAAAGCCACCACCAAGACCGAGCCGCCCAAGCCCACCACCAAGACCGAGCCGCCCAAGCCCACCACCAAGACCGAGCCGCCCAAGCCCACCACCACGAAGAAGTGACTCTTGCGACGCGTGCCCCGGCTGACGTCAACCAGCTGAACCTCGGCTGGCTGGTGCGGCTGCGCTGGGCGAGCGTCGCAGGGCAAGCCTGTACGATCCTCGGTGTGCACTTCGGCATGGGGGTGTCACTTCCCCTCGCGCCCCTCGCAGGCATCGTGGCGTTCGAGGTGCTCAGCAACCTCGCGCTCAACCGCTGGCAACGACGCTCCCCGACGGTTCGCGAGAGTCAACTGGCCGCGGTGATCTCCGTCGACCTCGTCCTCTTCACGGGCCTCCTGTACCTGACCGGCGGCCCCACGAATCCATTCAGCTCGCTCTACCTGATCCACTTGGCGCTCGCAGCGTTGGTGGTGAGCCCACGCTTCACGTCGGCATTGGTGGGACTCACGCTCTTGTGCTCGCTCGGCCTGTTCTTCGCGCACATGCCCCTCGCCATGGGCGGCCACGACCACGCGGCCATGGGCCACTACGGCATGCACCTGAAGGGCATGTGGGTCGCGCTCGGCGTGGCCTCGGTCTTCATCGTCTACTTCCTCGATCGCGTGAAGCGCGCCCTCCGCGACCGCGATCTGGCGCTCGAGCTGGAAAAAGAGCGCCGTGCGCGCCAGGAACGCCTCGCGGGCCTCGCCGCGCTGGCCGCGGGAGCGGCCCATGAGCTGGCGTCTCCGCTTGCCACCATCGCGGTCGTCTCAAAAGAGCTCGAGCGCGCCCTCTCACGCGCGTCCGACGCGGTGCACGCCGAGGACGCCAAGCTCATCCGCGCGGAGGTCGAACGCTGCAGCGCGATCCTCTCGGAGCTCTCGGCCGAGGCGGGGCAGGCACGCGCGGAGCCTCCGCTGCCCATGGAGCTCGAAGAGCTGGTTCTGGCCTCGCTGGCGAGCCACGTGAACGACCCTCGGCTCGAGGTGCGCTATGCCGAAGGCAGCCGCGACGCCACGCTCACGTTGCGTGGACGCCTGTTGGCCCGCGCACTTCGCAGCGTCGTCGACAACGCGTTCGACGCCGTGACGTCGGCGGGGAAGGTCGTGGTCGAGTGCGAAAGGGGTGCCGGACGCCTGCACGTTCGGGTGAAAGACGACGGGCCCGGCATGCCGCCCGAGGTGCGGGCCCACGCACTCGATCCGTTCTTCACCACCAAAGCTCCCGACAAGGGCATGGGCCTCGGCTTGTTCCTCGCGGTGAGCATCGTCGAACAGCTCGGCGGTGAGCTGTCGTTGCATTCCGAACCCGGAAGAGGCACGAGCGTGGAGGTCGAGGTTCCGGCATGAGCTCGAGTCACGAGTCCCAGAGCATCCTGATCGTCGACGACGATCACGTACTCCGCTCGCGCTTGGTGCGCGCGTTCGAAGATCGCGGCTTCTTGGCGCGAGGCGCGGCCGACTTCGACGAGGCCGTGAAGCTCGCGGAAGAAGACCCACCCGAGCTCGCGGTCTTGGACCTGAGAATGCCCGGCCGCGGCGGGCTCGAGCTCTTGCAGGAGCTGCGGCGCATCGAGCCTCACACCGAAGTGGTGATCCTCACGGGGTACGGCAGCATCGCCACTGCCATCGACGCGGTACGGCTCGGGGCGGTGTATTTCTTGCCGAAACCCGCCGATGCCGACGACATCCTCGCGGCGTTCGATCGGGGCCGCGCGCCGCCTTCCACCGATGCCCACGACCCGGCGGCGCCCTCCCTGGCGCGAACCGAGTGGGAGCACATCCAGCGCGTCCTGTCCGACACGGGCGGGAACATCTCGGAAGCAGCGCGCCGGCTGGGCATCCACCGGCGCTCGCTCCAGCGAAAGCTGCAAAAGTTGCCGCCCAAGCAGTAGCTCGGCCTGAGCGCCATCAGGTGCGACAACCCGCCACAGGTCCGCGCGCGAGCCGCGGCGCTACGGAGACGTCGTGTCCAACCTGGCCCGTCTCCTTCTCTTCGTGTCCGCTGGCTGGTCCTGCATCGCCTGCGGCAGCGAGAGCTCCGAACCCGAGGACCTCTCCCGGGTGAAGTCCGAGTCGGGAGCGTACTTCGGACGCTTCACGCCCGAGCCGAACCCGCCGGTCACGGGGGACAACGCGCTGGGCGTCCGAATCGAAGACACGAAGGGCGTGGGCGTCGAGAACGCGGTGCTCGGCATCGAGCCGTTCATGCTGGCCCACGGCCACGGCGTGTCGACTCTACCCGTGGTCAGCGAGCTCGGCGGCGGTGACTACCACGCCGAGAAGATCCACCTCATGATGCCGGGAACTTGGCAGCTTCGCGTCAACTTGGACGTTGCGGAGATCCACGATCGAATCGTCGTGGAATACGAAGTGAAGTGATCGGGTGCGAAGAGCGAAGGCCTTTCTGATCGCAGGCCTCATCACCTGCGCGGTCGCTCCCGCCCGCGCGCAGTCGTGCTGCACGGCCACGGGCTCGAACGAGTTCGGGGTCGTTGGACCACGCCACCTGGCGGTCCTTGCCGCGCAGATCGCTTACGACCACGGCTTCGGCAGCTTCGACGCGAAAGGCAATTACGCGCAGCTCGACAACGCCGAGGTCGACGACGTCACGTTCACGTTGGGGGGCGGAGTGCGTCTCGGAACGCCCCTGCTCCAACTGCACGGGCTCGTGCCCTTGAAGCTCCAACACCGCGAGCTCCAAGGCCTCCCGGGCGAGACGCGTGGAGGCCTCGCCGACGTCTCGCTCACGCTTCGCGCCACGCTGCTCGAAGACGGCGCGACGGGCATCGATGCTTCGCGGAGCGAATCTTTCGTGCCGACGCTCGAGCCGTTCGTCGGCGTTCGAGCTCCCACGGGTCGCTCCCCCAGCAACTCCGAGACGCCTTCCCAAGCGGACGTGACCGGTGACGGTGCCTGGGCCGCCGTCGCTGGGCTCTCCGTCACCAAGTACGTCACGCGCCGAGAGGCGGTGCTCTTGGGGGCCTCCTACGCGCGGCGCTTCCCCCACGACGTGAAGAGCGCAGGCGGGAAGTCCCTCCGCTTCACGCCCGGCGACGAGATCGACGCGCGGCTCGGGCTGCTCCATGTCTTCGACCTGCACTGGTCGGCGCAACTCGGCGCAACGGGGCGTTGGACTCTACCGGCGTCGAGCGACGGAGAAGAGGCCCCCGGCAGCGACACGCGCAGGATCCGCTTCGTGGCCGGACTCTCTCACTTCCTCACGTATCCGGAGCTCCAGCTCACGGCTTCGCTCACCGGCGACCCTCCCATCGACGGGATCGGGAAACAGGTTCCGTTCGCTGGCATGACGGCAGCCATCGGCGTCCAGCGGAACTTCGTGAAGTAGGCGACCCACGCAGCGCGCGCCGAAGCAGCTCAGTCGGAGCTGAGCCCGCGGCACTTCAAGAAGCACTGCTGCGTGCTCGTGTTCGTGGCCTTGTTGACGCAATCGGCACCACCGCCGGACGAAGTGCACTCCTTCATCTTGTCGAGGTCGATCATCTTGCCGTGTTTGGCTTCACACTCCGAACGGCATCGGTTGAGGCACGCCGCGCCGTTCGGACAGTCGCCTCCGGACGAGCCGCTCGTCGTGTCGCCCTCCGTGTCGGGCGCCGAACGCGCGTCTTCCACGGCCTTCGCGCCGAACTCCTTCTTCCAATCGTCGATGTACTTGTCGTACTCGCTGGTGCTGATGTCTTTGCACACCGCTTGCCGGTGTTTGGTCCTGCAAACCGTGGCCGCGATCCAGGCGGGCTTGCCGCCCACCTCGGTCTTGGATTCGGCGATGATTTCGCACTTTCCGTACTCGATGCGGTGCTTGTCGAAGGCCGCGAACGCCTTCGACTTGCCACCCTTGCAGGCCAACAGGGCAGCGAACAGCAGCAGTGACATCGCAAAAACGCGCGCTCTCTTCATCGTGTCTTCCTCATCCACTTCGTTGGCATGCTGGCGGCTGAGGGCACCGACCGCGTCGCCGTGCGCCTGATGCGAGACGGTACCCGCCCATGCGCGCGCTTGCTGGCCCCTTCCATCCGCCCGCGGCCAGGCTCCCACTTGGGTCCTTCGCGCGTCAAGGCGTCGGTCGTTACCCGACTCGATCAGGCTCGCGGGCCTGGCAGCGTCCGCGCTACGCGCTCTGAACGACATCGGAGGGGCGAGTGCACGCGCGGCCAGCGCTTGCGCCAGCCGGGGCCAGGGCCACGACCAGCGCAAGCAGTGCGCGAAGGCTGCTGACGGGCGCCGTGCTATTGGGCGAAAGTGAGCTCGGTCGCGCACTCCGAACAAGCTCGGAGCTTCCTCCAGAAGCGTCTCGCGCTGATGTACCGAGTCGGTTTCGCGCTGTGCGTCGCGTTTCTCTTGGGCGTCGTGGTCGTGCGCGGACTCATCGGCGGCAACGTCTTGACCGAGCTCCGCTCGCCCTCGCGCTGGTTTCACATCGTGGCCACGCTGGTGTCGGGCGGGTGCTGGCTCGTCCTTCGCGGAAAGTCGCTGTCCTTCCGCGCCCTGGAGGTCATCGACGCCGCTGGCATCATCGGACTCTCCGTCCTGCTTCACTTGAACGCTTCGCTGTTCAACATTCGAACCGTCGCGGTGTTCAACTTGGTGTTGACCACGGGTAGCGCAGCCGTATTGCGCGCCGTGGTCGTGCCGAGCACGGCCGGGCGCACGCTCACGCTGGGAGCGATCACCGGCGGGTTCGCGGTGATCGTGTTCTTCTTGTCCGCGCTCCACCCACGCTGGCCGGTGCGTCAATCGGGACCCGCAGATTGGTCCCTGCCCTTCCAACTCATCAGCCTGGTGCTCTGGCTCGGTTCCCTCTTGGCCACCGCCGCGCTGGCGTCGCGGGTCATCTTCGGATTGCGTCGCGAAGTCAGCGAGGCGCGAAAGCTCGGCCAATACACGCTGGGCACGAAGATCGGCGAAGGGGGCATGGGCATCGTCTATCGCGCCACCCACGCCATGCTGCGTCGCGAGACCGCGCTGAAGCTCCTGCCTCCCGACCGAGTCGACGCGCAGGCAGTACGGCGCTTCGAGCGCGAGGTCGTGGCGACCGCCCGGCTCCGCCACCCGAACACGGTCGCCATCTTCGACTACGGTCGCACGCCCGAGGGCGTCTTCTACTACGCGATGGAATACCTCGACGGGTTGACCATCGACGAGCTGGTCCAAAAAGAGGGGCCCCTGCCGCCTGGCCGCGTGATTTGGCTCCTTTCCCAGGTCTGCGCGTCGCTGGACGAGGCCCACGCCATCGGCCTCGTGCATCGCGACATCAAGCCCGCCAACGTCATGGTCATCGGGCACACGGCAGCGTTCGATCAGGTCAAGGTCTTGGACTTCGGGTTGGTCAAGGCTCTCACGAAGATCGATCGCAGCACGCTTTCCCGAGAGGACGAGCTGACCGGCACGCCGCTCTACATGGCACCTGAGATGATCGCCAAGCCGGACGGTGCGGGTCCGGCGAGCGATCTCTACGCGGTCGCGGCGGTCGGCTACTACATGTTGACCGGAAAGCACGTGTTCGATCGGAAGTCCGTCATCGAAGTCTGCGCCGACCATCTGCACCGCGCGCCGATCCCGGTCCACGAGCGGCTCGGGCGACCCGTGCCCCCCGCGCTGGAGGCGGTCATCATGCAGGGCTTGGCCAAGAGCCCGAGTGAGCGACCGGCGAGCGCCGCCGAATTCCGCGACGCGCTCGCGCGCTGCGACGTCGCGCCCTGGAGCGAACGCGATGCTCGGGCGTGGTGGGAGGCGTACCGAGCCACGGCCGCGGCCGAACCCGATGCCGACTACGATCCCGCGAGCGCGCGGACCATCGAGGTGAAGCGCGACGCGTCGATTTGATGCGTCCGCTCGCCGCGCTCCAAGGCCCTGCGCGCGTCCCGTAGAAGGCGCGCGACGGTCCAGGCGTTGGCCTCTCGCCGACGGCCGAGGAGCTCGAGCTCCCGGGTGAGCCCTCGTCGCGGGCTCGAAGGTCAAGGGGGGTGTGGTCCGACGGCAATCAGTATTCCGCGTCGGTGATGCAGGCCGCGCCGAACCACCACGCCCGCACGGCGCAACTCAAGCGGGACGCCACCGGTAGCGGATGCGCGCGCAATATCCCGGCATGCCGCCGGGCCATGTGCCCCAGATCGGCTACGGCTTCGGCGCCCCGATGAACCCGGGCTTACAGCAGTTCCAGGAGCAGCAATTCCAGGGTGCCATGACGCGCGCGGGTTGGATCACCGCGTCGCCGTCATCGTACCGATCGTCATGCTCCTCGCGATCGGCGGCAGCATGGTGCTCTGGTTGCTCGTCGCCAGGTGGAGCCCGCTCAGGGCGGTCCCCGCTCGTTGTCCCGTTCCACCGCGAGGGCCGCCTCGAGGGCGGGTAGCTGTGCCTGGTCCTTCGGGCGATTCGCGGCGCGCTTGCTGACGAGGATGCGGTCGAGAGGCAAGAGCGGAAGCGTGAGGCCGTCTGCCACGACCTCGCGCACTCCCTTGTACTCGGTGGCAAAATCATGAAGGCCGCTTGCCGTGAGCACGACGTCGAATCGATCATCGAGCCCAGCGCCGCCGAGCCCCGGCGGGCGCATGCCGAAGCTACCGGAGATCCAGAAGCCACCTGCTGCGCGCGCAGATTCGCCGATCCGCGGGTCGTCCGTCCGTTCGAACCACAGGTCCACATCTTCTGTCACTCCGCGCGCGCCCTGCAGTAGCGCCGCTGACATGCCGACCACGAGGTAACGCACGCCGAGGCGGTTCAATGCCTCCAGGAAGGCGCGCTCAGACGGGGCGAGTGCTAGTGCGTCCATCACGGAGGCCGCGTCGTAGGCGCTCAGACGGCGAGCGCTGGAAGTTCCGGAGCGTGTGGTAAACGTCCCCGACGTCGAGGGCGGGATTCTCGCGAGCGATTCGGTGGGCCCGCTGCCAGAGTGCCTCGTCCGCTTCGAGCCACGCGCGCTCCGCTGGCGAAAGCCCGACGCCGGACAGCTCATCGGGTGCGGCACGACTCATGGGCATGGATCATACCGCACGCTCGTCGGGAGCCAAGCAGCCGCCGGCGGAACTGGCCCCGCAGCCACGTCCGAGCCACGGCCGCGGCCGAACCCGATGCCGACTACGATCCCGCGAGCGCGCGGACCATCGAGGTGAAGCGCGACGCGTCGATTTGATGCGTCCGCTCGCCGCGCTCCAAGGCCCTGCGCGCGTCCCGTAGAAGGCGCGCGACGGTCCAGGCGTTGGCCTCTCGCTGGCAGCACAGCACCTCGAGCCTCTCGGCGAGCCCGGGCAGACGCTCGGCCAGCTCACGAGCGGTGAAGACCTCGGCAAACGCGCGGGGCCGGGTGGTGCGTCGCGGGTCGAGCCAGTCTGCGCTGCCGCCGGCGCGGCGCTGACGCTCCAGGCGGGTCAGGAGCTCGGCCGAGTGCACGGCCTCGAGCGGG
>JAXLYN010000069.1:0-44805 GCA_046351435.1 Polyangiaceae bacterium | reverse complement strand
AGGCGAGTGCCAGTGGGCTCCCGAAGGCGGCACCGGTGGCAGCGGCGGCTCGGGCGGTACCACCGATGGTGGCGGCGCGACCGGCGGCAAAGATGGCGGCTCGGGCGCGGGTGGAACGGCCGGCGCCGCAGGTGCCGCAGGCAGCGCGCAGAAGGGCGTGTGGGGGCTCGCGACGGGCGGCGGTGGTTGCGCGTGCCGCACCACACCCACCTCACCGCGGCAGAACGCCCTCGCCCTCGGGTTGTTCGGGCTAGCGATGGCCTTGGGAGCGGCGCGCAGGCGACGGGCCCAGGCTTGAGTCGGAGGACGTCTTGCACGGTATCTCGAGACACTTCAGAACAGCACTTCTCTCTTGGGCGGTCGTGTCAGCTGCAGCGACCGCCCGGGCGCAAGAAGACCCGAAGTGCCTCGACCCGAATCCGGCAGTGTGGCCGGCGCCCTCTCGTCCGTACTTCATGATCGCGTTCGACACGTCCGGGTCCATGGACTCGGCGGTCGCAACCAACAATTCCTGCGGCTATCCCAACGACCGTATCGGGCACGGCCGCTGCGCGGTGAAGAAGACCGTTCAGGCCTTTGCGGGCGAGGCGCGCTTCGGACTCGCCAACTTCGCGCGCACCATGAGCAATTGCAGCGCGAGCTGCTACACCAACTGCACCTACGCCAACCTGCCGGGCAACTCGGCGGGCAGCAGTTGCACCAATGGCTGCGGGCCGGAGCCGACGCCGGGCGCCACGAACTCGTCGTCGCGCGCGGGCGCCAACATCCTCGTGCCCATGGCGCCCGACAGCGTCGCCACCAACACCGCGCAGATCCTGACCTGGGTCGACAACGACTGCACGGGAAGCCAGGAGCTCTTCGCCGACGGCTGCACTCCGCTGAACGGGATCCTGCGCGACATGTACCGGTACTATTCGGCGAGTTGGACTCGTCCGGGCGGTGGAGTGACGTATACGTCGCCCCTCACCAGCGCGGCCAACGGCGAGCGCGCTTGCCGTAGCGTCAACGTGATCTTGGTCACCGACGGCGGGGAGACCTGCGACGTCGCCGCGGACGCAGTGGACGCCGCGGCAGATCTCTTCGCGGGGTTCACCAAAGACGGCATCAACTGGAAGGTGAAGACCTTCGTCATCGATTTCGGGAACGCCGGAGCGACAGCGGACAACATCGCCGCGGCGGGCGGCACCACCGCGGCCTACACCGCGAGCGACGAGGCCACGCTGAGCCAGGCGCTCGCCAAGATCATCGGCGGCGCCGTCAAGCCCGAGGTCTGCAACAACGCGGACGACAACTGCAACGGGTGCACGGACGAGGGTTACTCTCACTACTGCAACCAGCGCACGGACTGCTGCACTCTGGCGCGTGCGACGTGCCTCTCGCAGTACACCGCGTCCATCACGCCAGCCAACCCGCAGGGTGACATTACCAAGCTCCCGTGCACCAGCGCGGTGCAGCAGACGCAGCCGCTCAACTGGCTCTGCTACAACCCCACCGAGCAGTGCAACAACCAGGACGACAACTGCAACACCGTCATCGACGAGGGCGTCCTGAAGTGCGGCAATCCGCTGCACTGCCCCATCCCCGAGACTTGCAACAACCAGGACGACAACTGCGACGGCGTCACCGACAACTCGCCCGCCAACCCGGGCGTGCCCTACAGCATCTGCCCCAACAACTGCCAGGCGAGCCCGGAGATCTGCGACGGCTGCGACAACGACTGTGACGGCGTCGCCGACGACGGCGTCGCTGCCATCCCCTGTGGCTTCTCGCCGCCCGCCAACTGCGCCGGCACCCAGAGCTGCCTCAGCACGGGCCAAGCCGTGCCCGTCGGCGGCTGCGTCGCCAACGGCGTGCCCAAGGGCTTCGGAGCCTGCAACAACGCGCCCCAGAGCGAAGTCTGCGACGGCATCGACAACAACTGCAACGGCACCATCGACGAGGGCATCCCACCGCAGACCTGCACGATCCCGGGGCAGCCGGGGCTCGTCTACAAGGACACCTTCCCCCAGAGCCAGTGCGTGAAGGGCCAGCTGCCTTGCAACGGCACCTGCTCGGGTTGGATTGGCCCCAGCGCCGAGGTCTGCGACGGCATCGACAACAACTGCGACGGCCAGGTCGACAACGGGGTTCCAGGCGTGGGTCAGCCGTGCGGCGTCCAGGGTGGCATCTGCACCAAGGGCACCACGGCGTGCGTCGGTGGAGCGCTCATCTGTCAGGGCGGCACGCCGCCCCAGCCCGAGAGCTGCAACGGCATCGACGACGACTGCGACGGCACCACCGACGATGCCCCCCTCACCGATCAGCCGGCGACTCCGGGCTGCTGGAATCTGCCGGCGACGGGCTGCGCTCCCGTCTGCTCCCACGCCAACGTCCAGTGGTGTCCGCCCACGGGCGCCACTTGCACCGGCAAGGGCAGCCTGGCCGACCCGTGTCAGGTCGGCACCTTGGTCTGCAACGGCAACCAGGGCTGGAAGTGCCAGGGCGGCAAGACCCCGAGCGGCGAAGTCTGCGACGGCGTGGACAACGACTGCGATGGTTCCGTCGACGACAACGTCAGCGGCGTCGGTCAGCCCTGCGGCAACACCACTCCACCCTGTGCGCCCGGCGTCACCGCCTGCGTCAACGGCACCATCGACTGTCAGGGCGGCGTCAAACCCCAGCCCGAGACCTGCAACGCCAAGGACGACGACTGCAACGGCACCGTCGACGATGGCCTCGGGCTCGGCGGGCCCTGCAACGCCACCTACGACACCACTCTCTATCCGGGCGACCGCACCAAGGGCGAGTGCAAGCCGGGCGTCAGCCAGTGCGACCCCGCCGGCAGCGGCAACACCATCTGCCAAGGCGGCATCGGACCGAGCCCCGAGATCTGCGACGGCAAGGACAACGACTGCGACGGCCAGATCGACGAACCCGGTCCGGCTCCCGACGGCATCGACGGCACCGCCAACCCCAGCGACCCGAACCAGAAGATCGGCGACCCCTGCGGCATCGACGTCGGCGAGTGCAAGAAGGGTCAGCTCATCTGCGACTCCTGGCAAGTTCTCTTGCGCCAACGGCGTCGGGCCGCAGCCCGAGCAGTGCGACTGCAAGGACAACGACTGCGACGGCCAGATCGACAACACCACCAGCGGCAACGATGCGGGTGGCGGGCTCGCCATCTGCAGCCCGGGCAAGAGCTGCGTCGAAGTCACCGCCGGCGTCTGCCAGTGTGCCGGGCCGTGCAAGGGTGAAATCTGCCCCGGCGGCTCCACCTGCGAGGTCGTCAAGAAGAGCGGCTCGAGCGAGACTGGGAAGTATTGCGTGAGCGATCCCTGCGGCGACTGCTCGAAGAAGACGGCGAAGAGCCCGACCACGGGCGAAACCTTGTGCGGGCCCAAGGGCAGCGTCGCTCCGGGCATCCCGGAGTGCGTGTGCAAAGGTGACCTCGGCTGCCAGAGCCCGTGTCAGGGCGTCCAGTGCCCGACGGGTCAAGCCTGCGTGCCCGCTGGCGCCGCCGTCGGAACCTGTCAGCCCGACTCCAACTGCAACTTCTTCGGCTGCAAGACCGGCGAGGCCTGCAACAACGGCGCCTGCGTCGATGACCCCTGCGAGCCGAACCCCTGCAAAGCCGACGAGGTTTGCAAGCCCAACGAGACCTTCAGCGAGCCCCGCTGCGTCAAGAGCTGCGCCGCCGTCACCTGTCAGACCGGCGAGAAGTGCCTCGAAGGAACTTGCACCCCCACCGGTTGCGGCAGCGATTGTCCCAGCGGGCAGGTTTGCGCTCCGAGCGGCGACGCCGGCGGGACCTGCGTCCCCGACAAGTGCCAGACCGACGGCGGACTCCCGTGCTCCAACGGCGCGTGGTGTGATCCAGCCACCGGCGCTTGCGGCAACGACCCCTGCACCGCCATCAAGTGCCCCACCGCTCAGATCTGCGTCGCATGGCGAGTGCCAGTGGGCTCCCGAAGGCGGCACCGGTGGCAGCGGTGGCACCGGCGGCACGGGCGCGACCGATGGTGGTGGCGCGACCGGTGGCAAAGATGGTGGCGCCGGCGCTGGTGGAACCAG
Organism: Polyangiaceae bacterium; assembly: GCA_046351435.1. Lineage (GTDB taxonomy): Bacteria > Myxococcota_A > Polyangia > Polyangiales > Polyangiaceae > JADJKB01. The sequence continues at coordinate 40,755 of JAXLYN010000069.1, read as the reverse complement.
CGGTTCGGCCGGGTCCGCGGGCAGCGCGGAGCAGAAGGGCGTGTGGGGGCTCGCGACGGGCGGCGGTGGTTGCGCATGTAGAACGGGTCGAGAGCCGATTACGCCGTGGGCGGCGGCGCTCTCGCTCGCGATGGTCGCGGGTTTGGCGGGCAGGCGTCGGCGGCGCGGGGCGAGCGTCACCGATCGCAACGGGCGTGGCAGCGAATGGGACAAAAAGGGAGATTGGTCATGAAGCGCTTCGGGCTTACGGCAGCGTTCGTCGCATCCGCTGCGTTCGGTCTCTGGGGAACGACCGGATGCACGACCGCGGGGTTCTGCTTCGATGACTGCGGGACGGGCGGAACCGCCGCCAGCGGGACGGGAGGGGACGGCGGTCCCGGCGGCACCGGTGGCATCAACATCGACGGCGGCGGCACCGGCGGGACGGGCGGCGGCATCGTCTTCCCCGATGCGGGTGACGCCTGCGTGAAGAGCGGCGATGAAATCTGCAACGGCATCGACGACGACTGCAACGGCAAGATCGACGACGGTTTCGACTGGACCAAGCCCGAGCACTGCGGCACTTGTGACCTGAACTGCACGCAGATCCCTCACAGCGTGGAGCAGACCTGCGAGCCCCCGACGACGCTCGACGGCAAGACGCCAGGCACGTGCAAATTCAAGTGCGAGCAAGACTTCTACGACGACAAGACCAAGCCCGGCGCCGACTGCTCCTACCAGTGCACCTGGAACCCCAACGGCACGAACACCACGGATCCCGGCGGGGCCTTCGGCTGCGAAAAGGACGACGACTGCGACGGCGAGGTCGACGAAGACGTCGACACCTGCAAGGACCTGGAAAACTGCGGAAAGTGCGGCAAGAAGTGTGACCTGCCCAACGCCACGCCGAAGTGTGTGACGACGGCAGCGAGCGGCACGCCGTGTACCGACAAGAACACGGGGTGCGAAATCGACTCGTGCACCGCCGGCTACGCCGACGTGAACAAGAGCCCCGACGACGGCTGCGAGTACAAGTGCCCGACCGCCACGGTCGGGCCCGAAGTCTGCGACGGCCAGGACAACGATTGCGACGGACTCATCGACAACGCCGATCCGAGCCTCCAGACCGACGACCAAGACCTGGGAGACACCTGTTCGGGCGGCACCCAGGGCGTCTGCGCCGATCCAGCGAACCAAGGCGTGAAGAAGTGCATGGGTGGGAAGATCGAGTGCTGCGACAGCGACTCGAACAACATCAACGGCACGAACCCTGCATTCCCGGTCACGGGCTTGCGCAACGGCGTCTGCGATTCGCCCAACGGTCCTCAAGTGATCAAACCGGGCGACAAGCTCGAAAAGTGCAACAACCTCGACGACGACTGCAACGGCACGAAGGACGACAACCCGACCGACGAAGGTGGGAAGTGCGGCGTCTCGGACACCGGCAATTGCCAGAAGGGCACGGAGCAGTGCCAGAACGGGGCGCTGGTCTGCGTCGGCAAGATCGACCCCGCGGCGGAGATCTGCAACGGCCAGGACGACGACTGTGACGGCGTCATCGACGGTACCATCCCGGCCGGCGCTCCCAAGACGTGCGCGACCAGCGCCAACTGCACGTCCACCGAGTGGTGCGCCCAGGTCGGCGCGGCCAAGCAGTGCGTCAACTCACCGACGGATGCGGCCGGCGACTGCGCGCCGCCCGGGCTCCAGCTCCCGGTGCCTCCGCCGTGCCAGAAGGGCGCGCTCGCGTGCGTCGGCGGCGTGAAGCAGTGCGTCGGCGCCGTGGGACCCACGGGTCAGAGCGACGCCTGCGGCGTGGACACCAACTGCGACGGCACGCTCACCGGTCAGCCGAACCTCCAAACCGACGTCAAGAATTGCGGCACCTGCGGCCACGACTGCACGCAGCTCAGCCCCGGCGGCCACGGCACGTGGACTTGCCAGACCGGCACCTGCGTCCGCACTGGGTGTGATTCCGGGTTCATCAACTGCGACGGCAACAACAACGACTGTGAGAAGGCCTGCACCTTCGTCTCCAACAACGAGCAGTGCAACGGCATCGACGACAACTGCAACTGCTTGGTGGACGACAACATCTCGAACACGCCCACGCCGGTCCAGGTGTGCGGTGTGGCCGCGGCGGCGACGGACAACGGCTGCAAGTCGACCTCGCAGGGCGGTCTCGTGCAGGTGAGCTGCACGAACGGCGGCTGGCAGTGCACCTTCCCCGCCACGTACTGCACCGGCACGAAGCCGAATTACTGTCCGGGCACCGTCGACACCTGCGACGGCAAGGACAACAACTGCAACGGCGCGGCCGACGAGAACTACAAGCTGCCGATCTTGACGCAGGGCTACCTGACGCAGCCCTGCGCCTCCGACGACGGCAAGCCCCCGCCAGGCGACGGCGCCTGCCGCGGCACGGGCCAGTTCGTGTGCAACCCGGCTGGAACGGGCACCGTGTGCAACGCCGCGAAGAACAACGGCGCGGCGGGCCCCGAGCTTTGCGACGCCATCGACAACGATTGCGACGGCTTGGTCGACGAGCAGTATCAAGCCAAGGGCACGAACCTGACCTACTTCGTGAAGCCGGCGGTGACCAAGATCGCGGCAAGCCTGTGGATCAGCCAATACGAAATGAGCCGCACGGGAGCCACCAACTCGAACCCTGGCTCCGGAAACGGCTACCAGACGTCGGCGCCCACGGGCTCCACCATCGACAAGGTCCAGGCCTGCTCGGCGTCGGGAGTCATTCCCTGGTTCAACATCACGCCGGTCGAAGCCGCCCAGACCTGCGCCGCGCGCGGCGGTCGGCTGTGCTCCACGACGGAGTGGACGAGCGCTTGTCAGGCCACCTCGACCTGCAAGTGGGGCTACAACCCGCGAGGCGCTGCCTGCACCAGCGTCGCGGCTCCGCCCACCAAGTTCTGCAACCTGGGCGCCTTCGACTTCGACACGGCGACGCCGGGGAACCAGGATGGTCTCTTGCCGACGTCCTCTGCCTCCTTGGCCAACTGCTGGGCGGATTGGGCAAACCTCCAGGGCAACGTCGCGGCCAACAACAACATCCGCGACGTCACCGGGAACCTGCGAGAGATCACCTACAACTCCGCGCTGAGCCCGGTTGGCTGCAACCAGACGGCAACGAACAGCACCTGCCTCTTCACACTGATGGGCGGTGCGTTCAACTCCGACTCCGAGGACGGTTCGGCTTGCGACTTCACGTTCTTCACCGTGGACGCGCAATACAAGCTGTTCGACGTCGGCTTCCGCTGCTGCTTCGCGGCGGATCCGACGCTGTGAGCGGGTGAGAGGCAGTGCGCCCCGGTGACAACGCCGGGGCGCGGTGCTTTTGTGGGCCCATGAAACAGAGCCCCGTCGAGCTCATCATCGAGAAGCGTGAAGGCAGGACCCACCGGCCCGAGGCCATCGGAGGCCTCGTGGACGCGTTCGTGAAAGGTGAGGTCGCCGACTACCAGATGAGCGCCTGGCTCATGGCCGCGTTCTTGCGCGGCCTGGACGACTCGGAGACGGTGGCGCTGACGGAGGCGATGCTGCACTCGGGCGACGTGCTCGCGCTCCCGAGCGTGAAGAAGCGGAAGGTCGACAAGCACTCGACGGGTGGTGTGGGGGACAAGATCAGCATTTGCCTGGCGCCGCTCGTGGCCGCGTGCGGGGTAGCCGTCCCGATGATCTCTGGACGAGGCCTCGGGCACACGGGTGGGACCTTGGACAAGCTCGAGGCGATTCCGGGCTTCTCGGTGAATCTCGACGCGAAGCGCTTCGAGAAGCTGGTGCGTGAGGTCGGGGTCGCGATGATCGGGCAGACGGAGCGTCTCGCGCCGGCGGACAAGCGCATCTATGCCTTGCGCGACGTGACAGGGACCGTCGAGAGCATTCCCCTCATCGTAGCCAGCATTCTCTCGAAGAAGCTCGCCGAAGGCATCGACGGTCTCGTGCTCGACGTGAAGGTCGGCCGCGGCGCGTTCATGAAGGATCTCGAGAGCGCTCGGGCGCTGGCTAGGGCGCTCGTCCGCGTGGGCACCCGTGCGGGAAAGCGCGTGGTCGCGCTCCTGACGGACATGAACGTGCCCATCGGCACCACCATCGGCAACGCGCTCGAGACCCGCGAGGCCATACAGATCCTGCACGGCGAAGGCCCGGCCGACACGCGGGAGCTGACACTCGCGCTCGCGTCCGAGATGCTCGTCTTGGGCGGCATCGAAAAGACCCCGGGCGCTGCGCGGCGTCCCCTCGAAGCCGCCATCCGGAACGGCAGTGCCCTCGAAGTGATGGCACGGATGGTGAAGGGGCAGGGCGGCGATCCCAGGGTCGTGACGGACACGACTCGCCTGCCCCAGGCCAAACACGTGGTGGCGGTGCCTGCCGTCGAGAACGGCGTCGTCACGAAACTCGACTCCCTCGAGCTCGGCCTGACCGCGGTAGTCATGGGTGCCGGGCGCACACGCGCGGATCAGTCGGTCGATCCCAGCGTCGGCATCGAGCTGGCGAAGAAGCCAGGCGACCGAGTGCTGCGCGGCGAGCCGCTCGCATACCTGCACTTGTCGCACAAGCGCGACCAGGCTGCGCTCGTAGCGCGCGTGACGCGGGCCATCACGGTCGGCAAGAAGGCCCCGGCTCCCGCGCCGCTCGTGCTGGAGCGGATCGCCGACAGCGCGACTCCCAAGCGAGCGAAGCCGAGCCGCCGGCGCCGTTGAAGCGCGGCCCTACGGACTCCGCGGTCAGTGCAGGCGTTGCCCGGGCTTCGCGCCGTCGTCCGGTGAGAGCAAGAACACGTCCTTTTCGCCGGGCCCTGCCGCCACCACCATGCCTTCGCTGACGCCGAACTTCATCTTTCGCGGAGCGAGATTCGCCACCATCACGACCAAGCGCCCGACGAGACGCTCTGGCTCGTAGGCCGCCTTGATCCCGGCGAACACCGTCCGCGTGTGATCGCCACCCAGACTCAGCGTGAGCTTGAGGAGCTTCTTGGCGTCGGGCACGTGCTCGGCACGCAGGACGCGTGCGACGCGAAGATCGAGCTTCGTGAAATCGTCGATGCTGCACTCGGCCGCGAGCGGCTCGGCTTCGAGCGCGGCAGCGTCGTCCGCGTACGCCGTTGCCGACTGCGCCCGCGCCACGTCTTGTGAAGCGTCCATGCTGGCATCGATGACCGCCTGCACCTTCTTGGGGTCCACCCGCTGCATCATGTGTTGGAACTCCGCGACGGCTGTACCGACTAGGGGCGTCTCGGCGTCTTTCCAGCTCTGGATCGGCGCGCCGAGCAGGGCCGTGGTCTGTTCCGTGAGCTTCGGCAACACGGGGCTGAGGTACACCACGATTTGCCGATAGAGGTTCAGGATCACCGTGCACACGTCGCGGAGCTCCGCGGCCTTCGCCGCGTCCTTCTTGAGCTTCCAGGGCTCGGCGCGGTCGACGTACTCGTTGGCTCGGTCGGCGAGTGCCATGACGGCGCGCATCGCACGGGCGTAGTCGGCGCTCTCGTAGGCCTCCGCGATCTCGCTGCCGGCGGCGACCCCGCGCTCGAACAGGCCTTCGTCGGCGGGGTAGGCCGGAGAAAGGCCTGTGTCTTTCACGAACCGCGCGGAGCGACTCGCGAGGTTCACCACCTTGCCGACGAGATCCGAGTTCACCTTGGCGACCAGCTCCTCCAGATTGAGATCCAGATCCGCCGGGCCGGCTCCGAGCTTCGCCGCATAGAAGTAGCGGAGATATGCCGGGTCGAGGTGCTCGAGGTAGGTCGAGCCGAGCACGAACGTGCCCTTGGACTTGCTCATCTTCTCGCCGTTCACGGTCAGGAAGCCGTGAACGTGAACCCGTTTCGGTAGCGAGAAGCCCGCAGTCTTCAGCATCGCAGGCCAGAAGAGGGTGTGGAAGTAGGTGATGTCCTTGCCGATGAAGTGCCGGATCTCGGTGTCCTTGTCGTGCCACCAGGTCGCAAGGTCTTCTCCAGTCTTCTCGCACCACTCACGGGTGGAGGCGATGTAGCCGATGGGTGCGTCGAACCACACGTACCAGTAGTGACCCGGCGCATCCGGGATCTCGAAGCCGAAATAGGGCGCCGGCCGCGAGACGTCCCAGTCGCGGAGCGGCTCGGACAAGAAGTGCCCGGCGAGATAGTTGGCGATCTCCGGCTGGAGCGTGCCGGGAGCTTGGGTGAATTCCGTCAGGAAGTCGTGCAAGGTCTCGATGGTCACGAACAGGTGCTGCGCACTCCGGAGCTCGGGGCGGGTGCCACTCAGGGTGCTGACCGGGTCCACGAGCTCGTGGGCGGCGTAGGTCGCGCCGCACTTCTCGCAGGAATCCCCATACTGGTCCGGAGCGCCGCAGCGCGGACACTTGCCCTTGACGAAGCGGTCCGCGAGGAACGTGCCTTCTTTCGAGTCGAACAGCTGCGTCACGTCGCGCTCGGTCACGAGGCCGGCCTTGCGCAGGGAAGCCCAGATCTCGCCGCAGCTCGCCCGGTTCGCCGCCGAGTGCGTGCTGCCGTAGTGGTCGAAGCGGATGTCGAAGCCCGCGAAGTCCCGCTGGTGAGCGAGACTCATGTCGGCGATGACCTGCTCGGGTGTACGTCCCTCTTGGCGAGCGCGCATCATGATGGCAGTGCCGTGGGTATCGTCCGCGCAGATGTAGATCGCGCGGTTTCCCATGAGCCGCTGAAAGCGCACCCAGATGTCGGTCTGGATGTACTCGACCAGGTGCCCGAGGTGGATGTGCCCGTTCGCGTAAGGCAGCGCGGCGGTGACCAAGATGCGACGGTTCATGAGCGGCCGAGCCTAGCCCAAGCCGCTCACGTCCGTCACGCCACGCGTCAGTTCGGATTCGGCGTGCAGCAGCCGGTCACGCAGTATTGGCCGTCGGGGCACGGCATCTGTCCCGGCAGGCCGCACTTGGCCTTGCCGACGGGACAGCTCTGCTCGTTGCACTCGGGCGGCAGGTTCGGCTTGCCCACGCAGATCTCGCAGTTGTCACAGGTGTTCAGGCACGCCGGGACCTGCACGCACTGGAAGCACTTGGTCGGATCGGTCAGCGTGTTGATGTTGCAAGTGCCAGGCGCTTGCTTGTTGGGCGCGGAGCCGAGGTAGACAGGGTACGGCACCTGCGGGAACACGCAGCAGCCGAAGCAGTCACAGCCGTTCGGCACGAGCGGTCCGCAGTAGTTCAGGCAGCCGGTCGGCTGGGTCTGGCTGTAGTCGCTGCAGCTCTTGTTGCCGGGAAACTTGAAGCTCGCGTCGTAGTTGCAGCCGTCGCCCTTCTGCGGCTCGTTGGGATCGCAGCGATGGTCCCAGTGACAATCGTCGTTGCCGGAGCCCGAGTCCTGGTCGAAGTAGCAGTCCATCTTGCAGGCTGCGTTGTTCTGACCGGCGATTTCCCCCTTGTAACCGGTCTCGTTGTCCGAGCAGGTGCCGATGCAATGCTCGTCGGCGGAGTCGACTTTGCAGTCGCCGTCGTTGTCTAGGCAGTCCCCGCAGGCGTAGGTCTTGCCCTGACAGGTCCCAGGTGTACAGAACTCACCGCAGCCCCCCAGCGCGGGCACGCAGGTCTCGCGACAACCGCACTTGGTATTGTCTGGTTTGGACACGCACCCGACCCCTTCCACGCAGGACTCGACGGTGCAGGCGATCCCGTCCGAGTTCGGACAGGTGAGCGGCGCGCTGCTCGGCACACAGCCGGTCGTCGCGTTGGCGTTCGCTGCGCCCGGGTTGCAGGTCTCCGAGCCGTTGCACACGCTGGAATCCTGGCAGAGCGCGTTGCTCGGCTGCGCGACGCAGCCGATGGCGGGCAAGCAGGAATCGATGGTGCAGCTCTTGCCGTCGTTGCAGACGAGGGCCGTTCCAGCCTGGCAGCCGTTTTGAGCGTTGCAGGTCTCGGCGCCGTTGCAGGCGTCCCCGTCGCTGCACACCACGTCGAGAGGCGTGTGGGAGCAGGTCCCGCTTCCGGGGCTGCATTCGTCCAACGTGCAATCGACTCCGTCGTTGCAGTTCACGGGCGTACCCGCCACGCACTTGCCGCCGGGCACACTCGTGTCGCATGTCTCGATGCCGTTGCAGGCGTTTCCGTCCGTGCACTGCTGCGAGCTCGCGCAGTTTTGGGTGACGCAGCCCGCGCCCAGCGCGCAGATCTGACCGCTCGGGCATTTCGTGTTGTCGACGGTCACGCTGCAAGTGTTCTGGGCTTCGTCGCAAGACTCCACCGTACAGGCGATGCCGTCGCTGTTGGGGCACGAGACCGCCGCTCCCGACTTGCAGCCCGCGGACACGTCGCAGATCTCGGCACCGTTGCAGTAGAGCCCATCTTGGCATTTCGAGTCGTCTGCCACGTGCTTGCAGCCGGCGATGGACTCGTCACAGCTGTCCGTGGTGCAGCCGAAATTGTCGGCGCAGCTGGGTGGAGAGCCCGCCACGCAGCCCGTGGTCGGGTTCGCGCCCGAGGTGCCCGGAGCGCAGGTCTCGTTGCCGGTGCAGTACTTGCCGTCGCTGCACGCGGCGTCGCTGTTCACGTGCACGCATTTGTCCGCCTGCTCGTCGCACGAGTCGGTCGTACAGCTCACGCCGTCGCTGCAGTTCACGGTCGTGCCTGCGACGCAGCCCGTCGTCGAGGCGGGAGGCGCGTTGGTGGGGTCGCACGTCTCGACGCCATTGCAATAGAGACCGTCTTGACACGCGGTGTCGCTGAACACGGTCTTGCAGCTCTTCGTGCTCTCTTCGCAGGTCTCGGTGGTGCACGACTTCCCGTCGTTCGCGCACACCACTGGCGTGCCTGCGACGCACTGGCCGAGAACGCATTGTTCCTGCCCGTTGCAGTACGTGCCGTCGTCGCACTCGCTATTCAGCGTGCACTGAGGTGTTCCGCCATCGCCGGCGGTTCCGCCGGCCCCACCCGTCGCGCCGCCGCTCGCTCCGCCCGCGCCGCCGCTCGCTCCGCCGCTGCCGCTCGCTCCGCCCGCGCCGCCGCTCGCGCCGCCCGCTCCGCCGCGCGCTCCGCCGCTGCCGCTCGCTCCGCCCGCGCCGCCGCTCGCTCCGCCCGCTCCGCCGCTCGCTCCGCCGCTGCCGCTCGCTCCGCCCGCGCCGCCGCTCGCTCCACCGGTTGCACCGCTTCCGCTCGCTCCACCACTACCGCTCGCGCCGCCGCTCCCACTCGTGCCACCGGTCGCACCACCGCTGCCACTGGCTCCGCCGCCCCCCGTCGCCCCGGTCCCGCCCGCGCCCCCGGTGGCGCCGCCAGTTCCTCCCCCGCTCCCACCTAGCCCGCCCGTCCCAGCATCTTTGCCGCCAGTCCCGGCCGACCCGCCGCCCTCGTCGCCACCACCGCAACCAGCGGCAGCTACGATTGCCCAAACCCCAGCGAACAGTGCTCGACGAACCGAAGATCTGTGCATCGTTCCCTCTTCCGGCGAGCGTTCCAGGCACAGCTCGACACGTCTAGAGTTGGTGGCGAAGCAGCCGACGATGGCCAAAACTATTTCACACGATTCGCGACAGCTCGTTCGGGCGCCGGCTTTTCGGACTCACGTTCGCTTCGCTTCTTGTTCGACGCTCCTCGCGCTCACGCTCCTCTGCTCCCGTGCAACTGCCGAGCCCAGCGATCCCTGGTGGGGTCGCGACAAGGCGCTGCACTTCGGCGTGTCCATCGGTCTGTCGGCCGGAGGCTACGCTGCGGGTAGTCTCTTCTTGGACGAGCGCTGGCAGCGCGCGGCGTTCGGCGCCGGCTTCTCGTTGACACTCGGCGCGGGAAAGGAAGCCTACGACGCCACTGGCCGCGGGGACCCGAGCGCCAAGGACTTCACGTGGGATGTCCTCGGCACGGTCGTCGGGACCGGCCTCGCGCTGCTGGTCGACGTGCTCGTGCAGCCGCAAAAGCGCGAGCCGAGCACACGCGCCGCGCTGCTCGGCCACCGCTGACGGCGACCGGACAGACTCGCGACCGAAATCCTCCTAAGCTCCCGGGCCGAGGACGACGACCATGGGTCTGCTCACGGACAAAGTTGCGATCATCACGGGCGCCGGCGGAGGCATTGGCCGCGCGACGGCGCTTCTCTTTGCGAAAGAAGGCGCGCGGGTCGTGGTCAACGACCTGGGCGGGGCGCGCGATGGCACGGGCTCGAGCGCTTCCCCAGCCGAGAGCGTCGTCGCGGAGATCCGCGCCGCGCGGGGCGATGCCATTGCCAACGCCGACGACGTGTCGCAGCGCGATGGGGCTGTGGCCCTGGTCCGCGCCGCGGTGGAGGCCTTCGGGCGCGTGGACGTCCTGGTGAACAACGCGGGCATCCTGCGCGACAAGACCCTGCTCAAGATGGACGACGCGATGTGGGACGCGGTCATCGCAGTTCACTTGAAGGGCACCTTCCTGTGTACGCAGGCCGTGGCGGCCGAGCTCCGCGCGCGGAATGCACCCGGCAGCATCATCAACACCACCAGCATCTCCGGCATGCTCGGGAATTTCGGCCAAGCGAACTACGCGGCTGCCAAGGCCGGGATCTACGGATTTTCTCGGACCGCGTCCATCGAGCTCCAGCGTCACGGGATCCGCGTGAACGCGGTGGCCCCCATCGCGAAAACGCGAATGACGGAGGACTTGCCGATGTTCGAGAAGGTGTCGACCATGACCCCCGAGCACGTCGCTCCAGCCCACCTGTTTCTGGCCAGCGACTTGTCCCGGGACGTCACTGGTGCGGTGCTCTCGGTGGCGGGGGGCAAACTCAGCATCTACAAGGTGGTCGAGAGCCCCGGGAAGTTCAAGGATGCGGACGAAGGCGTCTGGACGGCACAGGAGATCGCCGAGCACTGGGAAGTGATCTCGAAGGTATAGCGAGGTCCTGGCGCGTCGATTGCTGGCCCGCGGGTCGGATGTTACGTTAGGCGGGCGTTCCAGCCGTGATGACGCGCGACTCCAACATTCCGCTCTTCCTGTGGGTGGCCACGGCGCTACTCGTGCACCTGCTCTGGGGCGGCGGTGCGTCCAAGATGTCCAAGGCGTTCGAAGAGACGCTGGACATCAAGCGCTTCGCGAAGAGCGTACAGCGCCAGGTCAGCGGGGGCGGCAACGTCGAGATCGCCCTTCTGGACGAGTCCGAAGCGGCGAAGCCCTCGCCGGCGGAGCCGGAGAAGAAGGCCACCGACAAGACCGAAAGCGCCGACCCCGAAGAGGACGACACCACACCGCCCGAGGACGAGAGCAGCGCGAAGCCGGAGAAGAAGAAGGAGGAGGAGAAGGCCGCTCCTCCCGACAAGCCCAAAGAACCGGAGCCGCCCAAGCCCGAGGAAAAGAAGGAAGAGGCGAAGAAGCAGGAGAAGCCCGAGGAACCCAAAGAGCTTCCCAAAGCCCAGCCGAAGAAGCGCATCGCGGTGGTGCAGCACGTCGAGGACAAGGACCAAAAGGACAACCCCAACGCCGAGTTCATTGCGGACGAAGCCAACCGGGTGAAACAGCAGTCGCAGGCCCGGATCACCGCCACCGATCAGAACGACAAGCAGCCCACTCCGGGGGGCGCCCACGCCGGCCCCACCAAAGCCCCAGGAGACTCCGACGAATCGAAGGTCGCGCAATCCGAAGACAAGCCGGGCGAGCCGGACAAGGCCCCCACGAGTCCCGACGATTCACCCGACAAACCCGAGAAGAGCGCGTCGGCTGCGCCACCACCTCAGCCGGGGCAAGACCAGAAGGCGCCGGGGGTCGAAACCGGCAGCGACAAGAGCAAGCGAGCGGGCACCGATCCGGCTTCCAAGGGGCAGAAGGCCCAAGCCGCCAAAGACGAAACGCTGCCCGCACCCGACACGGCAAATTCCGACTCGGGCAGCTGGGCCGTCGCCGAAGCCAAAGCCGCACAGTCGGCTCAGAAGGCGCGGCGCGCCAAGAAGAAGCGCCTTCCACCCATGAAAGGACAGGGCGGCGCCAGCGACCTCCTGGGTCTCGGTGCGCTCGGGACGACGCAGAGCGGAGTCAGTCTGAACCTCACACCTCGAGCGGCTCTGGCGGCCATCGGCAAAGACCGACTGTTCAAGGAGAAGAAGAGGGACGCCGAGCGGCGCAAGAGCGCGCACCGCGGGTCCTGGCAGTCTCTCGGCATCGAGCGCTGGCGCGCTTCCATCGAGAACTACGTGCCGAGCGTGAAGCCTGGAAATCAGACCGCGCTCAACACCGCGCGGGTTCCGTTCGCCAGCTACCTGAACACCGTCCACAACCGCCTCCACCCCATCTTCGCCGACTCGTTCTTGGCCTCGCTCGAAAGCATGCCCGGCTCCCATCCGATGAACCGGCCGGACATCAAGACGCATCTCGAAATCGTGCTCGACAAGGACGAAGGCAAGGTGGTGCGGATGGGCGTGACGCACACGAGCGGTGTCACGGCCTTCGACATCGCCGCCCTCGAAAGCGTGATGCGAGCGAGTCCATTCGGAGCCCCGCCGCGCGAGATCATCTCACCCGACGGCAACGTCTACTTCCACTGGGAGTTCTATCGGAACCCGTTCTACGCCTGCTCCACCTACTTCGCGCACCCGTTCATCTTGAAGGGCGCACCGAAGAGCGCTCCGCCGAGCGTCGAGCCGCCGCCCTGGCGGCCCATCGAGCCGCGGGAGACCTCTCCGGCGGACCAGCGACATGGCCTTTTCACGCTGCCCGCGCCCGAACTGGCCAAGTGGGCCTCGCTCAGGTAAGAGCGAGTCGCGAAAAACCGGGTATGGCTCGACGAGACCGCGGGTGACCACTTCCATCGATGCCGAGAAGAGCGAGTCGGGTCCCGAGGGCGAATCGGAGCGGCCCTCGGAAGAGATCGCTCCGCCGGTCGCCAGCCGGCCTCGGGCCAGCCATGCGCCGCAGCGCATGTTCGGTCCATCGCGCCGGCTCGCGCTCTTCGCGCTGGTCCTGCTGTTCTTCGCCGCCTTGATCGCGGGTCGGGTCCTGTCACCGGCCATCCTCGGGTGGCGCTCGGGCATCGAGCTCTGGATCGCACGCGTGGACACCGCGGCCGCGCTCCTCGGTCAAGGTGCCGTCGTCGCGGGGTCGCTCATCGCGATTCAGTATCTGATCGCCACGCTGGTCGAGAGCCAACTGAGCGTCGCCTACCGACTGGTGGCCGCCCCGCTCACGGCCGGCGTGATCACACTCGTGATGGCGTCTTCGACGCGCGAGCTGCCGGTGCTCCTTGCGCTCGGCCTGGGCATCCTCTCCAGTTTCATCGCGCTGAGCGCCAGCGTTCCGGCCGTGATCACCGAGCGCACCCGCGCACTGGGACTCACCGTGGGCTTGTCCGGGCTGGCCGGATTGATGACGTTGACGGCGCGTGCGCTGGCAGTGTGGGCGAGCCAAGAGGCGCTCACCGGGCTCTTCCGCAGCGCGCAGATCTTGGCCACGCTGTCTTGGGCCATCGAGCTCCTGGCCTTCGGCGTCGCCATCGCGTGGCTCAGCGACCGTAGGTGGCCGCGTGCTGCCGCGATCTGGCTGCCTGTCTTCGCGGTCACCCTGGCGGTGACCCTCGCGGCGCGCGCGAGCCAAACACCGGGCAGCGTGCTCGGCCTCGTGCAGAAGTCGTTGGGCACGTTGGTGCGCCACCCCTGGCCGCTCGTTCCGAGCGCGCTCCATTTCGCCACGGCCACCCTCTGGTTGGTCGCCATCCCGACGAGCCTCGCGTTCCGAACCGATCGACCGCTGGCCCGCGCCGCCATCGGCTTCGTGCTCGTGTCCCGCGCGGGCGTCGACATTCCGGTGCCCGCCCTCGGCTTGCTGCTCGCGGCGCTCTTGGCGGCGCTGGCAGCAGCCCGTGAGCGCGCCGAATCGGTAGCTCTATCTCAGCGGCCGAGCCAATAGCCGATCATCGGGATGGCGAGGCACGCGCCCGCGAACAGGCACCACGCCCACCAGCGCATGGAAGGCAGACGGCTGGCCACTCGCTCCTCAAGGCGCCGTGAGCGCGAGACAGCCGTAGACCACGAGCAGATACGGCAGGGTCGCGAGAAATAGGCCGCCCGCCCAGCGTTTCAGGTCGGGAGCGGCGAGCCCGCGATAGGCGATCACGACTTGAGTGATCCCGAGCGCCGCGGCCACGATCACATAGAGCGCGCCGCCGAGCCCGAGCAGGGCCGGGACCAGGCTGACCAGCATGAGCAGCAACGAGTAACCGACGACCGCGCGTTTTGCTGCGGGCACGCCGCGTACCGAAGGGTACACCGCGAGGCCAGCGGACTCGTACTCCTGGGCTCGGAAGATGGCGATGGCCAGAAAGTGCGGGATTTGCCAGACCAGGAGGATCAGGAAGACGGAGAGCGCGGCGAGCGACAACTTGCCGGTCATGCCCGCCCAGCCGATGAGCGGAGGGATGGCGCCCGGCAGAGTTCCCACGTGCAACGCGAACGGGGTGATGCGTTTCAGGGGCGTGTAGACGAGAACATAGGAGATGAGCGCGATGGCGCAGAGCAGGCCGCTCAGCGCATTGACCAGGAAGGTCAGCGCGACGAGGCCCGCGAACGCGAGCGCGACACCGAAACCGAGCGCCACCTCGGGGGACACTCGCCCGGACGGGATGGGCCGCTCGCGCGTCCGCGGCATCAAGGCGTCGACGTCGCGCTCGAGGTACATGTTCAGGGTATTGGCCGCCGACACCACGGCGAGCGTGGCGAGCACCGTCCACCCGAGACGGATCATGTCGACGCGGCCCGGCGCCAGGATCCCACCGATGGCCGTGGTCAAGACGACCATGCGCGTGACGCCTGGCTTCGTGAGCTGGGCGAGTGCGACGAGCGTGCTCGCGGCGTCGCGAGATCGGGTCGCTGGCGCGTGTTCGAGGCTCGGGCTCATCGTGCTCCGCGATCTTTCAACGCTCTGCCGCAGCCACTGCGCGCCCGAGCGCCGACAAGGCTTCGTCGATGTCGGCCTCGGCGGTGGCGTAAGTGTAGCGCACGTATCCGGGCGCTCCGAACGGTTCACCGGCGACCGCAGCGATGCCGCAGACGTCGAGCTGCCAGAGCGAAACGTCATCTGCGCTGGCGAGCCGACGCTCGCCCCAGCGGATGCCGTAGAGGCCCGTGACGTCGGGGAACGCGTAGAACGCCCCGCGCGGCCAGTCGCAGCGGATCCCGGGGATCTGGTTCAGGCCCTCGATCATGCGCCGGCGGCGCTGAGCGAAGACCTTCGCCATCTCTTTGAGGGGCTCGCGAGGGCCGAGCAGCGCGGCCTCGGCGGCCGCCTGGGCCACCGCGGTGGGATTCGTCGTCGACTGCCCCTGCACCTTGAGCAGCGCCTTGGCGACGGCGGGTGGAGAGATCGACCAGCCGATGCGCCAGCCGGTCATCGCGTAGGTCTTGCTGACCCCGTCCACGACGATGATCCGTTCGCGGAGCTCCGGCGCTAGCTTCGCCAGCGAGACCTGCTCGAACCCGTCGTAGGTGAGGTCTCCGTAGATCTCGTCCAGGATGATCCAGAGGTCGTGACGGACGAGCACGTCCGCCAAAGCACGAAGCTCGTCCGCAGCATAGGCGGCCCCGGTGGGATTGGATGGAGAACAGAGGATCAGCGCCTTCGTGCGTGGTCCGATGGCGGCTTCGAGCTCGCTCGGCGTCATGCGAAAGCCGTTCTCGACTCGCGTCTCGACGATCTTCGGCACTCCGTCGAAGAGCCGGATCTGCTCGGGGTAACTCACCCAATAGGGCGCGGGGATCACGAACTCGTCCCCCGGGTTGCAGAGCACCGCCGCCAGATTGAACAGCGCATGCTTCGCGCCGACACTGACGGTCACCATGTCGGGCGTCGGCTTCCAACCGCGGTCGCGTTCGGTGGCCACACACACGGCCTCGCGCAGGCTTTGGGTGCCTTGCACCGCCGTGTAGTGAGAGCTCTTTCCGATGGCCCGCTCGGCGGCTTGGCGAATGTACTCGGGCGTTTCGAAGTCCGGCTCGCCCACGCCGAATCCGTAGACCTTGCGCCCGCGTGCGCGGAGCTCGGCAGCCTTGGCGGTCATCGCGAGAGTCGCGCTCGGCGCGACGGCGTCCAATCGCTTGGCCAGATCCCTGGGCAATGTTCGCTCCCTTCCGTCCTTCACCCGCGCCGACAGAGTCGGAAAGCCGCGAGGCGCTCCCCATAGCGCGTTCGCCGCGTCGCATCCTGTCCTTTTTTCTCGCGCGGTTTCTACTCAGGAAAACCGGGAGCTCGGTCCGAGCGGCGAGTCACGTGGGGTGTGCGGCGCCGACTCGCAGGAAGAACCGGGCGAGCACCAGCCGAAGGACGACCGATGTGACCACCGCGGACAGGGGCACGAGCCAGTAGAAGTGCCCAGGGAGTGTGCTCGCGTCCAATCGGCTCAGGGTGACGAGTGCGGTGACCGAGGGGATCGCGCCGAGCACGACAGCCATGGAGCGACGGGTCAGCGAGTGTGCGAGCAGCGCGTGCGCGGCCAAGAGACCGAGCGCGATCGCGCTCCCGCTCGCGAGCAGATTCCGCACCAGCGCGGGGAGCTTCGCGCTCCTGCCCCCACCGGGAAGGCCGCGCACCACGCCGCTCTCGACCGCGAGCCTCGAGCGGGATCGACCCGAGCTTCTTGGCGTGGACTCCTCAGGTGGCTGAGCTCGACCGCGCGGAGATCGTCACTCGGCGACAGGTCCGTGGCCGTGCAGATCAACGCTCCACCGGTGCCTGGCAGGTTCCTGTCACGCGCGGCGGCTCACCCGGAAAGCAGAGCCAGGTCACGCCGAGCAGCGGAACGGCGGCGCTTTTCGGCGCGCTGGCCCGGGCGCAGCTCGTTCGTGCTTTCCTCACGAGGTCGCGAGCGAAGCGACCGGGCACGTCGGCGCTCGAGCCCCAGGCGGAAGTCGCCGCGAGCGCCAGGAGGCCGACGGCGACGAGCTCGGGAACAGGGATCGAGCAATCCGCGCCGGGGTGACCCCGAGCGCGTGGAGCGCGCGCGCCTCTCCCCGCTCCACGAACCGCGCCACCGCCAGGGCGGTGCCGAGCGGCGCTCCGATCAGGAACGCCATCTCGGTAGCGCCCGCCCCGAGCGCACGGGCAAAGGGCAGCGAGACATCGAGCGGAACCTCGGGCGAGACCAACCACGGCAGAAGCCGCACGAGGCCGGCGGCGAGGCCGAACAGGGCGAGGATGATCACCGACCCGAGGGCCGCCCCCAGCGCTCTCCGACCCAGGCCGCCCATGAGAAAAGCCTAGATCGGTCGGGGCTCGGACGCCGAGTCCGGCGAAGCGAGCCCCCTGCTCATCTGCTCCCCCTCGTCGGAGCTTGGTGGCGCGGCGGGACCAGGGTAATCTCCGCGAACATTTCGGCGTGGAGGGACACCGGACGTCCGGACCCCTACCAGCGGAGGAACGATGCGCATTCTTCACTCGCTTTCGGCTGCGACCATCGCGGCGAGCCTGCTCCTCGGGACCAGCGTTTCCCAGGCGGCCGAAGACAAGACCGAAGCTTCTCCGACGGGAAAGGGCATCACGGGCGGCGTGCTCCTCGGCGGCGAGGCCGTGATGCTGGTGGAAGCTGCGCTGAAGGTGAAGAAGCCGTGGGCCTACGCCGTGGGTGGCATCGCGGGTGGCATCGCGGGCGGCGTCGGCGGGTTCTTCGTCGAGGATTCGGGCGACGCGAAGCTCAGCATCTACATGCTGGCGGGCGGCATGGCCCTCGCCATTCCGACCACGGTCGCGGTGCTGAGTGCGTCGGCGTACGAGCCTCCCGCGGACGTGACCGAGGACAAGCGGCCGAGCGACGAGCCGGTGGCGGAACCGCCGCAACCCGGAGCACAGCCGGCTCCGGCGCAGGGTGCGGCCAAGAAGCCGGTGCGGCGCGTGGCCCGCCGGTCGACGACACCAGCGGTCCTCCAAGCGAGCGCCCCTCCCGCGTTGGTCGGCGTCACGCCTACCAGCCTGAGCCTGAGCATTCCGGCGGTCGAGGTCCGAAACCTCTACAGTCGCACGGAACTCGCGCAGTTCGGCGTCCAGCAGGGCACGGAGCTGCGGGTCCCGGTGATGAACTTCGTTTTCTGAGCCTGCCGGGCTAGCCGGGACTTTGAGCGCCGTGGGGGCTCGAAGTACCATGGCGCTCTCTGCCCGAAACACGAGAAGTCATGGCACAAGCAGCGCCGCAACGGTCGGGGTCCCGAGGCCGCGGAGACGATCCCTCCCTCGGCAAGGTCATTGCGGGGCGATACCGCCTCGAAGCCCGGATCGGCGAGGGCGGGATGGGCATCGTGTATCGAGCCCGCCACGTGCTCATCGACCGGGTGGTGGCGGTCAAGCTGATTCGCCCGGATCTCCGCGGTGAGACCCACCTTCGCGCCTGGATGCTGCGGGAAGCACGTGCGGCCAACCGGGTCGACCACGCGCACATCATCGACATCCACGACATCGGCGAGACCGACGAGGGCGAGCTCTACCTCGTGATGGAATACCTGATCGGGATTCCGCTTTCGACCGAGCTCGCGCGCGGGCCCATGCCCCTCACGCGGGGCGTCGACATTCTCGAGCAGATGGGCGCAGCCCTCGCGCGTGCCCACGACCTCGGCGTCGTCCACCGAGATCTGAAGAGCGACAACATCCTGCTCACGCAGCGCGGCGGTCGCAAAGACTTCGTGAAGATCTTGGACTTCGGTCTGGCGGCGCTCGCCCACGACCCGCGACTCGCGCCCAAGGGCGCGGTGTTCGGCACTCCGGAATACATGTCGCCGGAGCAAGCCCGTGGGGAGCAGGCCGGGCCGCAGTCGGATCTCTACGCGCTCGGCGTGCTGTTCTTCGAGATGCTCGCTGGGCAGCTCCCGTTCCGCGCCGCCGATCGCGACACGCTGCTCGAAATGCAGCGCACGGCGCCGGCTCCGCGCCCCACCGCCATCAAGAAGGACATCAATCCCGTCGCCGAGAAGATCATCCTGAAGCTTCTCGAGAAGGACCCGCGCAAGCGCTATCGCGACGGCCATCACTTGCTGGAAGAGCTGAAGGCGCTCCAGCGCTCTTTGCCGAGCACATCGTGGGACAAGGAGGGCGGCCAAGATCAACAGCAGGCCGCGCCCCCACCCCCGCCGCCGCCCAAGTCCACGCCCGTGACCGAGTGGGCGAACCGCGCTGGCCTGTTCGCGCGCATGCTCGCGCGTGCCTTCCCATCCGGAAACGCGAGCGCCGACCTGGCGGCGGCCATGGCCACGGTGTGGGACGTGACGGCGAAGGCCAACGGCCTGGAGGGCGAGATCGCAAGTCACACGCGCAAGCTCGAGGCCCTCGAGCGACGAGGTCGGGCGCTGCGCGCCGAGATCGGTCGAAAGGTCGAGGAGCTCGCACAAGAAGAGAGCCGAGCGCTTCGCGACGCCGCTGCGTACGGCGAAGAAGAAGAAGCCGCCCGGCGCGAGCTCGGCTCGGCGCAGCAACTGGCCAAAGACAAGATCGCCCAAGCCGACACGGCGGAGCGTTCGGGTCAGGGCAGCCGTGCCATCTACGAGGGCGCCGGGGCTGCCCGAGCGATGGTGGAAGCGAAGCGGCAGTGGCTGCAAACCCGCGAAGCCCGGCGCACGGGCCGTGAAGCCATCGCGCGGGATCTGCGCCGGCAGATCGAAGATCTGCGCGCGCAACTGGCGCGCTACGCCGAAGCGCTGGAAGAAGACCTGGCGACCGGCCGCGAGAAGGTCGCCGGACGGACGCGCGAAGGCATTCGCCTCGAGCAGGCGTTCAGCGACGCTTCCCACGTGCTGATCGAAGGCTTGAAAGATCGGCCGGAGTGCCGCGATCTGATGACGCAGCTCAAGAACAGCGGCAGCCCGCAAGAGCAGCCCGATGCGCAGCCCTGGACCAACGTCAGCGCGCGGGCGCCGTGATCACTTGGGGAGCTTCGCCGACAAGAAGCTCTTCAGCTTGACCAGGTTCTTGGCGTCGCGCTGGAACGAAGGCTCGCTGTAGCCGTCGGCCCAGGCCCGTACCTCGCGCACGAACTCGGTGCGGACCGTCGCGTCGCCCATGATGTCGTCGACGCTGCGACCGCGCGCCGACGCGCCAGCGAGACTCGCGACGTAGCTCTCGAGGCGCGCGAAGTCGTCGGCGAGGAAGTCGCGAATCAGGCTGACATCCGCTGCGAGCCGGGTGACGGTGGCCTCCGCGGCGCCGTCACTGGCGGCCTTGGCAGCGGCCACTCGAAACACGAAGGCATCGTCGATGAAGCCGAGATCCTCGATCCCGTCCGGGATCAGGTCGAGGGACTTGAACAGGTAGTTCAGCGCGAGGGTCGCGGAGCGCCGGACGGCCTCCGGGTTCGATTCGCTCTCCACCAAGGCGCCGAGCGCGCGAGCGTCTTCGCCCAGAGTGCGCAGCCAGTTCGGGAATGCTTCGAGGCAGCGGCTATCGAGCTCCGTCATGCGCTGGGTCTTACCCGAGCAGCGTTCAGGCGTCACCACTTGCCGACGATCAATCCCGCTCCGAATCCGATCATCAGCGTGATGAGGCTCAGGATCAACGCGAGCACGAGCGGCAGCTGGATCCCTCGCCGCGGCACGCTCACGACCTCCACCGAAGGCGGGGTCGGGTGCGGGGGCGCCGGCGCGCCGGGCAAGCCCGCGGAAACGGCGGTGTCGCCACCGAAACGTGGCGCCGGCTGGCCCGGCTGGACGGACGCTCGGGGCAGCTGGGGCGACGAGGCGTAGTGGCCCGCGCTCGGCGCCGGGGGAACCGAGGGGTAGTGCCCTGGTTGCGACTGGGAGTGGATGGGAACGGCGGCACCCGCCGATGGGACTGGCTCGGGCGCGGCGGGCATCTGGCCGAAGCGCGCCACGCTGTCCACGGCCTGTGCCATCTCGTAGGCGGTCTGGAATCGCTCGAGCACGTCGCGCGCGAGCGCCCGCGAGAAGAACGGCGCCCAGTGCGCGTATTGGGGCGCCACTCGATCGATGGGGGTCGGATCGCTCGTGAGCACCTTGGTGACGCGCGCGAACTCGTTGTCGGCCTCGAACGCAGGAACTCCGGAGAGGAGCTCGTAGAACAAGATCCCCGTCGACCAGAGGTCGGCACGGGCGTCGGTGTGCTTGATGTCCTTGATCTGCTCCGGACTCATGTAGCCGGGCGTGCCGAGCAGCATTCCGGTGCGCGTCTTGCGGTGCAGTCCTCCCGCGGCGTCGAGCACCAGAGAGATCCCGAAGTCGAGCAGCTTGATCTCGGTGCCTTGCACCGCGTCGCCCAGGAGAAAGACGTTACCGGGCTTGAGATCCCGATGCACGACCCCAGCTGCATGGGCAGCGGACAGCGCGCGGAGCACGTTCTGGATGATGGCCACCGCCTGCTCCACTGGCACACGCCCACGGTTCATGCGCTGGGCGAGCGGCTGCCCTTCGAGGAGCTCCATCACGAGATAGGGCGTGCCGTCGGCCGCGCGCACGGCCTCGAACACCCGCGCCACACCCGGGTGCTCCACACGCGCGCTGGCTTGCACCTCGTTGAGGAAACGCGTGACCACGTCCTGATTCTCCCCGAATTCGGCGCGCAAGATCTTCAGAGCGAAGCGCCCGCCGGCCTCCAAATTCTCGGCTTCGTAGACCGCGGCGAGACCGCCTTGGCCGACGCTGCGCGTGAGTCTCCAGCGGCCGTCGAGCACCGCGCCGATGAGCTCTTGGGGGTCGTCGAACTCGAGCATGTCAGTTCTCGAACAGCGAGAGCTGCTGAGCGCGCCGCCGCGACGCCTTGCGCGGCGAAGGGCTCGGCGCGGCAGCGGCGGCTTCGGGGGCGTCACGCGCGGTGAGCTGCTTCACCAGGCTGGACTCGCGGCGAAAGAAACCCTCGGTGTGAAAGGTGTCGGAGAGCCCGAACAGGGTGAAATCCAGGTGGTGGCAGACCTCGTGGAGCAGCGTGCGCAAGAACGTACGAAACGCCACGACGCGCTCGTGCTCCGCCGTGCGCATCCAAACCTCGATGTGGGCGCGGCCGTCGGTCTCGAGAGTGTAGAGCCCGTGCAGCTCCCCTTCGCGATTCTTGGGCCTCTTGGCCAGGACTCGCACCTTCACGTTGCGCACACCGAGCGAGCGGGTGATGCCGGTCACCAAAGCTTGGGCAGAACTCTCCACGTCTTTGCGAGCCTCACTCACGAGCGCCGCACGCAAGGTCTCGGCTCGCTCGCGGTGCAGCGCGAGGCGCGGCAACGCGACCAACGTGATCTTGTCACTCTTGTCGTACGTGCGCTGCGCGGCTCGAGGGAGCGATCGGTAGTACGAGAAGCGCGGCACGGCGCGGCATTCTACCCGAAAGCGTGCGCGTACGAGGGAGACGTGGCGCGCGACCGCCGCCCCGACGAGACGCCGGCTTTCCTGCGCGATTCGCCGGGATTCTCGGGCTGCTCCGTCAAGGGACCGGGCGGCAACAGAGCGTGACGGCGGCGTTGGGGTCCCCCGCGAACGCGCCGCTCGGAACTCCGCCTCCGGCCGTGCACGTGCCCGTGAGGTAGGGAGCCTTGGTTCGCTCGTGGCCCCACGCGAGCGTGAACACGTTGATGGTGGACGAAACGTCTTTGCAGGTGGTCGAATTGACGCTGGTCCCAGACGTCGCGCAGAAAGCGTCGTCGTAGAACTTGTATTCGGCGAGGCAGGTCGACGTGGCCGGTGTGCACGTGCACGCCGAACATTTGCGTTCGTCGAGCGCCTTCTGAAAGATCACGGACTTCTGCGGATAGTCGGTGGCGCAGGCCTGATCGCCCGGCAGGAAGACACAGACCTTGCCGGCGTAGACGCCCGCGGCCTTTGGCACGCACATCGATCCGGAGCCACAGCTCGCGCCGGGCTGAACCGGGCAAACGTCGTCGGACTTCTGGAACGGGTCGGCCGCCACGGGGGCACCCCCACTCGGCGTGCACGTGCCGGGTTGGAGGACGGTCGTAGGGCCCAACATGCAAGAAAGGGTGGGACCTCCCGAGTGGCCGTGGCAGTCGCCATCGTCCACGGTGTAGCCGGTGCCCGGGCCGGCGCAGGTCGAGTTCCCAGCACAGAGGAGCTGTACGTTGCACTGTCCACCGCCGAGAGGGCCGCAAGCGCACGCTTGGCACGAGCTGGCCACCGGCTCGCTGTAGAACCGCTGCGGATCGGCGCCGTCGTGGCACTTTGGCCCCACGGAAACCGAGCTCGAGAACGGGCTCTTCACGTGGAAGGCGTAGCTCCAGCCGGCCGGAGCAGCGGGAACGCACTGCATGTCCGACGCGCAGTTCACCGGCGTACTCCCGCCGCTGCCGGATCCCGCAACGCCGCCAGTCCCAGCACCGCCACTGCCACCCGCACTGGTGCCTCCGCTCCCACCCGACGGCGTGCCAGCTGCGCCGGAGCTCGCACCATTGCCGGCGTCGAGTGACGCTTGGCCTTCGGTCTCGAGGCCGCAGCCCAGGGCGGCGGTCGCGAGAAGCAGTGGAAGAAGGGCGGTTCGAGGGGACACCGCGAGTCGTGGGATCATACCGGACCAGACGCGAGCTTGCGAATGACCCTCAGAAACGCCCCGCGTACCCCAGACCGGCCCCACGCGGCGAAACGGTCAGAAACCCGCTCGTAGCTGGCGCTGGGGTACGCGAGCGGCCGAGCAGCATCAGCGCGCTCGCTCCCACTCCCACCACGCCGAGACCGAAGGTCACTCCGCTGAGCGCGGCGTAGGTTTCGCCGCGCTTCTGCGTACTTTCCAGAGTGTCGGGGCACGTGCGACCAAGGCACCCCTGGTCGAGCTCGTCTTCCGCCTTGGAGCGAAGTGCGTAGAACACCGCGGACGCTGCCAGGCTCGCGACCCCCAGCCCACCGATGATCCACGGAGTCGGTGACGCCGAGGGCGAGGGTGAGGGCTCGGTGGGCGAGTGCTCCTCGGGCTCGCGGGTCTTGCTCGCCTCCTTCGGCTTTGGTTCTTCGCTCTTCTCCGGTGGGGGAGCTTCGGCCGTCACCAGGTCGTCGGGCACGTCCAGCACCACGCGCACGGTGTCGCCCTCGGCGACGTTCAGCGCGCGCTTGAAGCGCTTGTCGGCCGCCACGACGCCGACGACGGTGTGCGGCCCAGGATCCAGCGTGATGGGTTGGCCGAGCTGCGTGTCGCCCAAGATGACACCGTCGAGCTCGATCTTGATGGCCTCGGCGTTCTTGCCGCGGACGATGGTGACGCGAGGGATTTTCGCCTCGAGGCCTTCGCGCGCCTTCCGGATCTCGTCCACCAGGGCTTTCTCTTTGGCCCCCGCCTGCTCGACCTCGTATTCGGCCATGCGGTAGCCGCCCAGCGCCTCGTTGTAGCGTCCGAGGTGCTCCTTGCAGCGCGCCAAGTGGAATCGGACCTGGGCCGTGGCTTTGATGCGGGCCACGTCCTCGAACGTGGCCAGCGCCCCGGCCCAGTCGCCCGCGGCCTCCTGGGTGAGCCCCTGGGAGTAGAGCTTTCGCGCCTTCACGAGCTCCGCGTCGGTTTGGCAGAGCGCGGAGCTCGAAACGAGCAACGTGAGGGTGAGAGGCAGGCTCGAGAGCCCAGCCACGAGCGCTCGGTTCTTCACACCCGAATCAGACCGCGGCCGGCGGAGTTCGGCAACTCGTTTCAGGGGAGTTCCACCCGGCCAGCGGTCCGCGCTAGGCTAGAGCTTCTCATGAGCCAACGGGTCACGACCGCGTTCGATCCGCTTTTCAACCAGCTCGCGGATTTCCGCGCGAAGTGGCCGAAGCGGGGCTGGAGTTGGGACAGCCGCTTTTCTTGTGTCGCCTCCGCCTTCTCGACGGAGCTGGTGGAAGAGGCCAACGTGGCGCTCACCCCCACGTTCCCGAATCGCTGGAATCACAAGACGTTGTCGTCGGCTCCGCCGCTCGTGCAGCAGATCGCGGAGCGCACGGGCGGAGTCCGCGCGGACCAATGGCTCTTCGCCACCCAGTCGAGCGGGGGTGCGATCATCTACGCCCTCTGGTGGCCTTGGGGTGACGACACCACCATCACGTTGCGCATCGGGCTTCCGAGTCCGAATCCGAGCCTCGAAGATCGGCTCCGCGACGTATTCGGTGCGAGCCCCTATTGAGGTCCCGCCCGTCCACGGAGAGGCCTCCGCCCGGGAATCCATCGCGCTCTGGACCGTTCAGCGTTCCCGTTTGTCCAATTCGTTCGTCATGGGATCTTCACTCGACCGGAAACGTCGTTGGGTGACCTGCTGGGCGCTCGCCTGGATCGCGCTCTTGCTGTTGCCGAGTTGCGCGAGCAGTCGCACCCGACCCGAGCCGCCGCTGATCGTCGCCACGCCGCCGCCGGCGGGAGAGCCCGAACCCGCGCTGCCGCTTTCACCCGCACCAGAGAACCCTTGGGCCGGTGATTGGGAAGGCACTGGAGTTCAGAACGATGGACAGGTCTGGCCGATGCGAGTGGGTCTGACCGGCGCGACTGCCGGCGTGTGCGGCCAGGTCAGTTACCCGTCGATTCCCTGCGCGGGAGACTGGATCTGCAAGGGCGTCGCCGCAGACGGCGCCCTCGAGATCGTCGAGCACCTCACGGACGGCAAGGAGCGCTGCATCGACGAGGGGACGATGCGGGTCCGCGTCGGCGAAGACGGCTTGGAGTGGTCCTGGCAGGGGGCGGGTGCCTCGGCGACCGCGCTCTTGACCCGAAGTCGGTGAAGGGCCGGGGCGCTTCCACTCGGGCACGCCGTTTGCTTTGGGAAGCCACGAGTGGAACTATTGCGACGGGGATCCCGGATGAGTGCGGACCGAGCTGACGCATTCGAGACCACACTCCTGGCGGAGAGTGGCCCACGCACCACATCCCAGCCGCCGAGTGGGGATGCCTCGCGCTGGGTCGGCGCACGCTTCGACCACTTCGACGTCGAGCGCCCGCTCGGGAGCGGCGGCATGGGGGCGGTGTACGTCGGGCACGACCGCTCCCTCGATCGTCGAGTGGCCATCAAGGTCTTGCCCCCGAGCCTGGCCGAGAGCGAGGAGCTCCAGGAGCGATTCGTGCGCGAAGCGCGGGCGCAGGCGCGACTGAACTCCCCCCACGTCGCGCACATCTATTACATCGGGCGCACTCCTCCCGCCGAGGAGACCGGAAAGAGCTCGCTCTACTTCGCCATGGAGCTGGTGGACGGCGGCGACCTCGAGCACGTGCTCAAACGGGGCGAGCGCTTGGCACCCGAACGCGCGCGGGGGCTGCTCGTCGAGGTGGCGAAAGGGCTGCGAGACGCCCAGACCGCCGGCATCATTCATCGCGACATCAAGCCGAGCAACCTCCTCCTCGACAAGAGCGGCTCGCTGAAGATCGCCGACTTCGGAGTGGCGAAGCCCGTGGGCGGCACCGACTCCAAGATCACGCGAGACGGCGCCGTGGTCGGGAGCCCGCTCTACATGGCGCCCGAACAAGCCAAGGGCGAAGACATCGATCATCGCGCCGACATGTATTCGGTCGGCTGCACCTTCTATCACCTCCTCAGCGGGGCGCCGCCGTTCGACGGCAAGACGCCGGTCGCGGTGATCAGCAAGCACCTCACCGAACCCCCTCCTCCGCTGACGAGCGCCGCGCCCGAAGTTCCGGGGGCGCTCGCGACCATCATCGCGCGCCTGATGGCGAAAGAGCCGTCGCAACGCTATGCCAGCTACGACGATCTGCTGTCGGCGCTCGCGGCCGCCGCTCCGGAGAAAGTGCGCTTCGCCGGATTCTGGGTGCGCGGCGCGGCGGTCGGCATCGACGTGGTCTTGGCCAGCATCGTGATCGGGCTTCTGGGGCTCCCGGGACTCTTCTTGCACCTCGCATACGTGAGCGTCGCGCACGCGCTACGAGGTCAGACGGTGGGCAAAGCACTGATGAACCTCCGCGTGCGGCGGCTCGACGGAGCGCCGCTCGGGTTCGGGCGTTCCATCGCGCGCACCGTCGCCAGCATGTGGCTGCCGTTCTTCGCCGGACTCGTGATCCTGCTCACCGAGGGGCGCGGCGGCCTCCAGGTCGCGGTGCGGCAGATCCAGATCACCAACGTGGACGCGTTCAAGGGGCTCGTGCTGGCGGTCGCGCTGGGCAACGTGCTCCTCAGCTTGCTCTACGCCGCAGGCCTGGCGCTCGCGGCCTTTCATCCGGAAAAGCGCGCGGCCCACGATCTCGTCGTCGGGTCGGAGGTCGTCTACCGGCTGAAGTGACACTGTAAGCGCCGGGACGCGCTGGGACCACACGCGCTCACCCGACCGGGTTGCCCGGCGATGGCTCTAGGTGTAGAGGGCCCTCCGTTTTCCTTTCCCGACCGGGTTCGCTATCCTGTCGGGTGGGCTTCTGACCGAGGAGGCAGCCGTGTCTTTCCGAGAGCGCTTGAAGGGCTTCATCGTAGCTACGTTCGCGGTGGCGGTACCGCTCAGCTTGGCCCCGGCCTGCGCGGGGGACGACAGCGGAGACAGCGGTGGCGGCTCCGGGAACACCGGGGGCACCGGCTTCGGTGGCACGGGCGGAACCGGCGGCGGGACCGGCGGCACCGGCAACACCGGCCCCGGCGTCTGCCTGCTCAACAACTGCAACTCCGACGCCGAGTGCTCGGGGTGCTCGTTCGGCCGCACCAAGTGCAAGACCGCCGAGCATCGTTGCGTGGCTTGCGATCCGGCCACCGGACAAGGTTGTCCCGCAGGTCAGGAATGCACTTCGTTCGGAACCTGCGCTCCCGCGGGCAGACCTGCGCCACCGATGCCAAGGGCGAGCCGACCATCACTTGCCAGGCCAACGCGGACTGTGCGGCCTGTGACCCGATGCACCAGATTTGCGACGTCACCAAGGGCAAGTGCGTCGCTTGTACGGACGCCAACACCAGCCAGTGTTCGCAGGCCGACATCTGCGTCGACAACAAGTGCGCGCACAAGTGCCCCGACAGCTGCACCATCGACAACGACTGTGCGCGCTGCGAGTACAGCGAGGGGAAGAAGGCCAAGGCCTGCTACAACCACAAGT
This sequence comes from Polyangiaceae bacterium, assembly GCA_046351435.1. Lineage (GTDB taxonomy): Bacteria > Myxococcota_A > Polyangia > Polyangiales > Polyangiaceae > JADJKB01. The sequence goes on along the minus strand of JAXLYN010000069.1, from coordinate 12,906 downwards.
GCGCCGAGTGTTCCGACACCTACGCCTGCGCGGCCGGCATGGTGTGCCAGAAGGGCCAGTGCGTGAAGCCGTGCGGCATCGCGGGGCAGCCCACCGGTACTTGCAACAACAAGACGGACTGCGAGGGTTGTGGTGACCCGGCCAACACGTCGGCGCCCAAGTGGGATTGCAAGTTCCCCATCAACGGCGGATTGCACGGCGTGTGCGCGGCACCTGCCGCTGGCTGCTCGGATCTCGGCCAGGGTGCCGTGCTCCCAGCGCCCTACGACAAGGTCACGAACCTCTGCTCGAAGGACACGGACTGCACCAACGTGGGCATCCAGTACAACGTGGGCGAGCTGATCCGCGATCTGGTGGGCGGCCCCGAGCTCGACATCGGGATCAAGAAGATCAAGATCCAGGACGCCAACGTCACCTATGGCATGAACAAGTGCGCGAGCATCGAGCTGGTGAACAACGTGAAATGCGGCGTGTGCGTGCCCTGCAAGGTCGACGCCGACTGCCAGAAGATCGACATCAGCAAACTCGTCTTCGACCTCTTCAAGGGTGACCCGCTGGCCCAGATCGCCGGCGCCTTCTTGGTGGACCTCCTGTACGGCGAAGAGAAGGATCACAGCCTGCACTTCCAGTGCTTGAACGTCGCGGCGGGCTACGGCGTGTGCCTGCCCTGCTCGAACCCCACCAAGGCCTGCGGCCAGACCTCGAGCGGCGGCACGGGCACCTGCGACCACGAGGTCTGCAAGGAAGGCGGACCACTGAAGGACAGCTGCGGCACCTGCGCAGCCGAGGTTTGCAAGAACGACGCCTACTGCTGCAACACGTCGTGGGACAGCGTCTGCGTGAAGGAAGTCGACAAGTACTGCCCGAACGGTTGCACCGGCGGCGGAACGACCACCTGCGACCACACTCCGTGCACGCAGGGCGACGCCTTGAGCCCGACCTGCAGCGCGTGCTCCAAGGCGGTCTGCGACAAGGACCCCTTCTGCTGCAGCACCACCTGGGACTCGCAGTGTGTCACTGAAGCGGGTTCGGAGTCGGCGTGCTCGTCGGCTTGCGGCACCGGCTGCGCCCACAGCGAGTGCACGTCGGGCGGTCCGTTGGTCAAGACCTGTTCGACCTGCGCGACCAACGTGTGCAACTCGGACGCCTTCTGCTGCAACACGTCGTGGGACAGCTTGTGCGTGACCAAAGCGAAGACGACCACCGGCTGCACCTGTCCGTGAGCTGAACCTGCCGATGGGAAGCCGAGGGCCGCGGCAATCCGCGGCCTTCGGCTTTTCTGTGCAGAAAATTCGGGCGACGGCTCCGGGCGAAAAGCGGCGCTCGGGGGCCAGAGCTCTGACCGGCCCGGCGCAACCTGCTATCCTGCAACGTGGTTGGAGGCCCCTTCGATGACGTGGTCCGTCAAACGCTTGCTTGCCGCTCTGCTGACGCTCTCGGTTTCCGCAGTCCTCTTCGTTCCGGGGTGTGGCTCGGACAAGGGCGGCGGGGGTCCCCCGGGCGTGGGCGGCGGGGGCGGCGGCACCAGTGGTGACAGCGGACTCGGTGGGTCCGCCGGCGGCGGCGGGACGGCAGCCAATGGCTCCGGGGTGTGCCTGCTGAACAACTGCCACAGCGATGGCGAGTGCGACGGCTGTTCCTTCGGTCGCAACAAGTGCGACATCGCCAATACCCGCTGCATCGCGTGCAAGACCGAGAAGGACTGCAAGACCGGTGAACAGTGCACGTCGTTCGGCACGTGCGCACCCAAAGAGCTGACCTGCCCCACCGACAGCACCGGCACGCCGACCATCACGTGCAAGAGCGACACCGAGTGTTCGGCGTGTGACCCCATGCACCAGGTGTGCGACACCACTCAGGGCAAGTGCGTGTCCTGCTTGGGATCGAAGCTCGACGCTTGTACGGGGAACCAGACCTGCGGCGCGACCGGCAAGTGCGAGAACAAGTGCCCGACCAACTGCACCCAGGACACGGACTGTGGCAAGTGCGAGGTCGGCGGGACCCAAGCCAAGGCGTGCAACAACCACGTCTGCTCCGAGTGCTCGAACACCTCGCCCTGCCCCACCGGCATGGACTGCCAGAGCGGCAAGTGCGTGAAGCCGTGCGGCGCGAGCGGCGGAGAAAATGCGGACTGCAAGCAGGACGCCGAGTGCTACGGCTGTGGCAACACCAACGCGACCGAGACCTGGAAGTGCAAGTTCCCCGTGAATGGCGGGACCCACGGAACCTGCAAGCACCCAGCTCAAGGTTGCACCGACCTCTTGTCGAGCGGCGCGGTGCTCCCACCGCCCTTCGACGGCGTGACGAATACCTGCTCCACGGACGCGAACTGCGCGGGTGTGAGCATGGACGTGAACGTGGGCAAGCTGATCAAAGACCTGGTGGGCTCGAGCGAGATCAACCTCGGCATCAAGAAGGTCAAGATCCAGGACGCGATCCTGAAATTCCCGATGAAAGCCTGCGCCAGCGTCGAACTCTTCGACGACAAGAAGTGCGGCGTGTGCGTGCCATGCAACGACGACGCCGACTGCACGCCCATCGAGCTCGACCCGCTGATCAGTGATCTTTTCAAGGGCGACCCGCTGATGCAGATCGCCTCGTCGTTCTTGATGGACCTCTTGTTCGGCAAGGACAAGAAGCACCAGATCCACATGCAGTGCCAAGATGTGGCGGCCGGCTACGGCGTGTGCGTGCCTTGCGCGAACCCGCTCGACGGCTGTGGTGCGGGTAGCCCGAGCGGCGGCACCAGCGGCAAGTGTGAGCACGACACCTGCACCGAGGGCGGTCCGCTCGATCCGACCTGCGGCCTGTGCGAAGCCGCCGTGTGCCTGAACGACATCTTCTGCTGCACGCTGGGTTGGGACGACCTGTGCGTGAAGGCCGTCGAGGACTACTGCACGACGGCGTGCCCCGGCGATCCGAGCTGCTCGGCCCACACGCCGTGCGAGACCGGCGCCGCCATGAACGCCGACTGCAACAACTGTACGACTCAGGTCTGCGACGCCGACCCGAGCTGCTGCGATACCACCAACGGCCAGTGGAACCAGTCGTGCGTGGACAAGGTCCTGAACGACGTGACCATCAAGCCGGAATGCGGCGGCGCTTGTGCCAAAGCGCCGTGCGGCGCACACAGCGAGTGCACGACCGGAAACGCGCTCACCGAAACGTGTACCGACTGCACGAAAGAGGTGTGCGGCAAGGACAAGTACTGCTGCGACTCGCAGAACGGCAAGTGGGACCTCATCTGCGTGAGCGAGGCGAGCAAAGAGCCGAAGTGCCCGGCCTGCCCCAAGAACTGAGCTCGCCGTGATCGCCCGCGCGCGGTACGACCGGCGCGGGTGTCCGGCGTGGCACAGCGCGGCACAGCGAAGCCGCGGAATTTGGCGGTGTTTCCAGCGATTCCGGCTGGAACGCGAGTTGCAGTTCGAACGCCCATGAACGCCCTCGCTCGCTTCGCTCTCTTCCTCGGCGCGGCTTCGCTCGTCTGCGCCTGCGGCGGCTCGACGGACTCCGGCAACACGGGCGGAGCCAGCGGCGCTGGCGGAGCCGGCGGTACGTCGACCGGTGGCTCGTCCGGCGGAGGCGCCGGGGGCGCCAGCGGTAGCGGTGGCGCGGGCGGCTCTTGCGAGAGCTTCACGCCGTGCTGCGATGCTTCCGGCCATCCCGTCACGCCGATCTGCGTCGTGCCGAACCAACCGGAGTGCCCGCCGGGATCCTCGTGGCCCGCCACCGGCACCTGTTCCGCAAACCCAGGCGCTTGCAGCCCGTCGCTGCCATGCGCGAGCGACGAATACTGCGACTACCCGGACAACCGCTGCGGCGCGGGCGCCAGCGGGACGTGCGTCAAACGCCCGCAGGGCTGCGATCTGCTCTACGCCCCAGTCTGCACGTGCGAGGGAAAGCAGGCGGGGAACGATTGCGCCGCGTATTCGGGCGGAACCGACGTGAACCAGGCCGGCGGCTGCACACCGCCGCAAGGCATGTTCCCCTGCGGCTACCAGTTCTGCTCGGTCGGCTCCCAGTACTGTCAGGTCGCCACTTCCGATGTGGGGGGCGAACCCAACAACTACACCTGCAAACAGCTCCCGGCTGGCTGCGGGGCCAACCCGGGCTGCGGGTGCGTCGCGAACGAATCTTGCGGAAGCTGGTGCGCGCTCGACGGCTCCGGGAATCTCACGCTCACCTGTCCGGGTGGCTGAGACGCATCAGAAGCGGCCGTATAGGCTGGCGCCAGCGAGCCCAGGCGACAGGAGTGGATGCGCGCCGATCTCCATCCCCGGCGCGCTGGGCGTCTTGGGATTCGGGCTTCCCGGCGTCGAGTCTTCGGCCGGCGGCAGCGGTGCCCTCGCCGGGTCGAACACGTGGAGCATGAGTCCCAAGGTCCCGACGCCCGCGCCAGCGCTCGCCGTGATGATGGCTGCGAGTCGGAAATCGTCGCGGCTCTGGCGGAGCTCGTCGTAACGACCGAGTTCGCTCGCTGGTTGGTTCCCGCGGCCACGCGTCGCGTCGAGCACGTCACGAGCTTGGTTCTGCTTGTCGAACGCCACGAACGCCAGCACTCCGCCGGCCACGAGCCCGCCGGCCCCCACGCCCATCAGCACCCAGGACGCCGTGCGTTGACCCGTGCTCTCGAGATCGGCCTCGACGACCTTCCGCTGGCCGCGCTCGAGCGAGACGCTGGACGAGAACGCCTTCTTCCCGTTCTTGGTGACGGTCACGAAGTGGCGACCAGCCCGCAGCGCCAGGGCCGGCAGAGGAGTCACTCCTTGGAGCCGCCCGTCGATGGCCACCTCGGCGCCGTCGGCTGCCTGGATCACGAGACTTGCGGGTCGCTCCTCGAGCGGGATGTCCAAGGGAGGCGCACCGGTCTTCGCATCCACCACGATCTCGCGCACGTAGTCCTGGAATCCCGGCGCACTGAGGACGAGCTTGTGCTTTCCAGGCTCGACCTCCTGGATGAACGGGTGGCTCACGGATCGGCCATCGAACGACACGCGCACGTCGGGAGTCGGGGACGAGATCATGACGCGCGGCTTGCTGGTCACGGGCGGCGACACGGGCCCCGAGGGCTTGTCTCCCGAGCCGGACGCCAACGGCTTCAGCTTCGACAGCGCATCCGCGGACTCCGCCGCGCGTTTCCCCTGAGGCTCTTTCGCCAAGTACTCTTCGTAGTAGTGAATCGCGTCGCGGAGCCGAGCCGGGTCGTTGCGCGCGAAATACTCCATGCGGTGTGCCTGTCCGAGGGAGAACAACAGCCCCGGGCGGCTCGAACGCCGATACGCTTCTTCGAACGCTTGCGCCGCATCGAGGTAGCGCCCGGACTGATAGGCCTTCGCCCCGATGTCGAAGTAGGTTCGGGCTTCGTCGCCAGCGAAGGCGGGAGACGCGGCGAATGCGAGAGCGAACACTGCGGCGGCAAGGGCGCGGGTTTTCACGGCTTCACCGCCTTGGCGAGAAACAAGTTGACGCTGTTGCGATCGCTCACGACGAAATCGGGGATTTTGTCCCCGTTGAAGTCGCCCGTCACGATCCCGGTCAGTCCGAGGTCGAGCGCTTCGAGCGGGGACGTCAATGGGATTGCGGGACCGCCGTTCTGGAAGATCGGCAGCGGCTCCGAAAGCTGGCCCGTCCCCAGATCGACGTCGTGGCGGAACACCCCGCTCGGCCCCACCAGGAGCAGCTCGAGCTCGGGGTCGAGGTCGGCGTTGATCAGTGCCGCACCGAGCGCGATGAAGTCGGCGGGGAGGGTCAGCGCCAGGGGGTTCGCCAGGTCGCCGTTCAAGAACAGGGAAACGTGGAACTCCGGGTCGCTGATGTTGGTGCCGTCGAAGGTGGCGAGTACCGAAAAAGCCAACAGATCCTCCGCACCGTTGGCATCGGCGTCGGCGACTTGCAGTGTGCCGTCATCGATGAAATCCGCGACGTAGGGCTTGCCCAAGCCACCGAGCTCGAGATAGCGGCAATTGATTCGTGCCGTGCGCTCGTTGGTGAACGGCACGCCGGGGATCTTGATCACGGGATCGAGCTTCCAGGCGCCGCCCGTGGAGCGCGCCACGAGCACGCGGCCGGAATCCTCGCCACGCTTCGACGCACGACCGAGCATGACCAGCTCGTCCTGGCCGTCGCCGTCGAGGTCGAGCTTGGGCGTGAGCACGGTGCAGGGATCGATGTCGACGCCTTCCATGCTCGTCGCATGGTTGGACTGCGCCGACAGTTCCGCCTCTCCCGTGGAGGGCGCGAGCCACAGCTTCGCCGGTTGCCGCTTCGCTCCCGCGGCGCTGTCCGGTGGGGGAAACGACAGCACCGCGACGTCTGGATGGGCCTCTCCCGCGAAGCGGCCCGTCTGGGTGAGGAAGGCGAACTCAGGGTTCTCGCCGAGCCCTTCGGTGAGCTCGAAAGGCGACGCCATGTGCCGATCGGTGGAGCCACCGAACAGGGCGACGCTGAGCGCGCCATCGAAGCTCTGGGTCAAGACTCCGATGTCGGAGGCGCTGTCGAACCCCTTGAAGAAGAAGTTCCCAGGGGCGATGCCGGTGATCAGACCGAGTTTCCCCATGCTCACCGGCGGTTCGGGTGCTCCCTGGACCTTGCCGAAGAGAATCGACAGCGAGTCGTGCGTTTGCAGAATCGGGTCGGTGTCTTTGGTGCCGACTCCGATGAACAGCGGGTTCTCGCGTTCGGCCACAGCCACGTCCTTCACGAGATCACCGTCGAAGTCCGCGACGGCGAGCTGCGTCGGGTAATTGGCCGTCGGGACCTCATAGGCATTGAAAATGCCGACGCCCGTGCCGTTGAGGAAGATCACTCCTCGGCTATCGGACGTGCGCGCCACGATGTCGTTGAGTCCGTTGGAGTTCAGGTCCGCAATCACGGCCTGCTCGAAGTTCTTGCCGTCGCTGGGTATGTACTCGTAGCAGTCCGGTCCGGGGGCGCAGGCTTGGCTGAGCACGATTCCGCCTGGGAAGACGAAGTCGGCTTTGTTGTCGGCGTTCAGGCGACCTGCGGCGAGGGGAATGCCGGGAAACGTCTTTCCCGGTTGGTTCACCCGACTCATGACGTCCGGTTTGCCGTCTTTGTCGCGGAACGTCCCGTTGCCGTTGCCAAAGGCTGCGTAGAGCTCGTTCACCTCCGGGCGCTCCGGGTCGGTCTCGAGATTCGGACCGGCGACCACGATGTCGAGGTGCTGGTCGCCGTCGATGTCGCCGAGCACGGCCATCTTGCCGACTTTTCCACCGATGGGCAGCCCGACGCTCGGGTACTGCTTGGTGAGCCCGAGGTTCCAGTTTTGGCCTACACAAGGCGTGACCACGTAGACCTGCGAGTCATCCGGCTGCATCAACACGAGCTCGTCGCATAGCGAGTCGACGCCCTCGTCGAGCTGCCCGGTCGGCAGGCTGCCGCGGTTGGGGTCCGGGACCAGAGAGAACGCCTGCACCGGAAGCGCGTTGCTGAGCTCCGTACCGTCGACGACGCTGCGCAAGGTGCTGCCGGTGAACTGGAGGATCTCGGTTCCGCCGAAGAGAATCAGCTCTTGCTGCTGTTCGAGCTCGAGAACCTTCTTCGCGGGCAGCTTGCCCTCCATGGTCACGAAGCGCGAATCGAGCTCGTTCACCGGAATCGGTGCGTACGCTTTCGCCTGCAAGTCACGGCTGGTCGAAGCCTCGAGCACACCCAAGGCCAGGCCGCCCGTGTGAACGATGTCGTCCGTGGCGTCGGGTTTTCCGTTGGCATCCCCCGTGAGCCGACCGATGGACGGCGGAAACACGCCTGATTGCACGAAGCGCGTGTCGGCGACTCCGCCCGATTCGAAGTAGCGCACGGCGAAGCGACCGCTTTCCTCCACGCTGACGAGGTCGTCGATCCCGTTGCCGTCGAAGTCCCCCACCTGGACCCGTGTCTGCTGGTCGGTCACCAGCCCCGATTCCGGAACGCTGAACGAGCCCTCGGGCTCGCGGCAAACGCCGTCGAGCCCACAGTAGGAGCCTTTTCGGCAGTCGGCCGTGGTGTCGCAGACGAAGCGGCACTCGGATGTCGAGCCGGGTTTTCCGCAGCTCCCCTCACCGTCACAGTCCTCGTCGCCTTCCACGATGCCGTTGCCGCACACGCCCGCAGAGATGTCTTCGAGTGTCGAGCAGCCGATGACGCAGGGGAGGAGCAAGAACCAAGAGGACCAGGTCTTCGGCATCTAGTACTCCAACGCGGGGACACCGGGCCCCGGCTTTCCCCCGCCAGCCTTCTTGGTGAGCTTCACGGAAACCGAAACGTTGTCCGCGGGGCGCACCTTGATCTTGTCGTTCGCGTAGCCGTCGGCCTTGAGCGTGAGCTCGAGCTCGACGTCGGATCGGTCGAGCCAGATCTCGTCGTCGGGAGCAGTCCCGAGCAAGCGGTTGCCGAGGAACACGGCGACACGCTTCGGCTCCGAGGTCAGCGTCAGGCGAACGCGGGCCGGAGCAGCGGGCTCGACGGCAGCGCTGATCACGGAGGATGGCGTCGGGCCCGCGCTGACCGCCGGCGCACTGCTCGGCGAAGCGGTCGGCTCGGTGGCCTCCGCGGTCGGCTTGCGAGTCATGGCGAGCGCCAAGCCTCCGCCGACCAGCACGAGCGCCAGAACGGCGCCCAAGGCCGCGAGCGGCGCGCGGCTCTTCGGGCCCACGTCGGTGGCGGTCTCGGCGGCCGAGAGCGTCGAACCCGGGCTCTCGCGCGGCGCGGCGAAGACCGCACCCATCGCGGCTGGCGTCGTCGCGGACAAGGCGAAGCTGGGCGTGCCCACGGGCAACGTCCCCACGGCATGTCCGGCGCTCGCAGCGGCGTTCGCGATGGCCTCCACCGCTGCGCCGCAGGTGTCCGGACGCTCCGCCGGGCTCTTGGCCAGCATGGTGAGGATCGGCGGGTCGAGCAGCGGAGAAAGCCGCGGCCAAGCGGACGACGGTGCCGGCGGCGCGCTGCTCACGTGAGCGAACATGATCTGCATGAACGAGTCGCCGCGGAACGGCAGCTCACCGGTCAGGACTTGGAACGCCAAGACCCCGAACGAGTACACGTCCGTCTTGTGGTCGATCTTGTCCCCGCGACACTGCTCGGGGGACATGTAGTACGGCGTCCCCATCGGAACGCCGGTTCGGGTCTTGTGACCTCCGGTCGCACCACCCATCAGCTTGGCGATTCCGAAGTCGAGAAGCTTGGGCATGAGCCCGCCGTCGTCTCGCACCAGAAACACGTTCTCGGGCTTCAGGTCCCGGTGCACGATGCCAGCGGCGTGCGCCGCGTCCAGCGCGCGCGCGATGCCGCGAAAAATCGCCACCGCCTCCTCCGCCGGCAGGCGCCCGCGCTCGCGCACGTACTCCTCGAGAGTCGTGCCGTCGAGGAGCTCCATCACGAAATACTGTCGGCCATCGGGCAGCGACCCGAACCCGAAGATGTCCACGATGTTCCGGCTGCGGATGTGATTCACCGCCCGCGCCTCGGCCACGAAGCGCGAGACCATCTCGGGATCACCGGACAGCTTGCGCGACAGCACCTTGATGGCGACCAGCTTGCCGATGAGCGGCTGGATGGCGCGATACACCGCGCCGAAACCACCCTCTCCGAGCTTGGACTCCACGCGGTACTCGCCGATCATCTCGCCGACGACCACGTCGCGGTCCATGGCTTTGAGGGCCGCGTCCGGCACCAGCGCCTCGCCGTCCACCTCGCAGTTCACCGTCTCGTCCGCGTACCGCGTGAAGCACTTCGGGCAAGTCGCCATGCTCAGCAGAGAAGACTAGTCCAGCCGAATCGGCAGCGCCATCGCCTCTGCGGCGTGGTCCTTGTCGTAGAGGTAGGTGTAAGCGGCACGGCTCGCCAATACCCGCTTCGTGTAGCGCCGCGTCTCGGTGATGGGGATGAGCTCGACCCACAGATCGAAGTCGGCACGGGGGCGCTCGCGCAACCAGCGGCGGGGTCGGTTCGGTCCGGCGTTGTAGCCAGGGATGGCGAGCAGCGGATTCTCGGAGAAGGTCTTGGTGAGATCCGCGAGGCCGCGTGTGCCGAGCGCGATGTTGACCGGGGGCTGGCGGAGGCTCTGGGCATCCGAGGGCAGGCTCGTCGACTTGGCCAGTAGCTTGGCCGTAGGCACGATGAGCTGCATGAGGCCGAACGCATCCGCCGGGCTCGCCGCGTTGGGGTCGAAGCCACTCTCTTCGCGCATCACGGCGTAGATGAGCGGCTCGGGCACCGCGCTTTGTTTGCTCTCTCGCTGCACGATGGCGCGATAGGGTCGCGGATAGGCCAGCTGCCACGCCCGCGTCCAGTCGCCTGCGGGCCAGCGCCCGAGCCAATCGGTCAACATGCCTCGCGCGATGACGTGGGCATCACGGGCCGAGCCGGCGCGCGCGTACAAGAGCGAGAGCGCCCACAAAAGGCGCGGCGTCGCTCCGGGCTTGGCGATACCGAGCGCCTCGATCTCGCGTCGGGCCAAGTCGAGCTCGCCCTGTCGCAGGAGCTCCAGCGCGCGCTGAAAACCCGGGCTCTCGAATTCGGGCTGCTGCTCGAAGGAGAACGGTTGGGTCTCCGCCTTCTTCTCTGCTTCACCGAGCACGCGTTTCGCGCGCTCGGCGTCGTGTTCGGAGAGCCGCGCCCAGGCGTGGAGCATGTAGTACGAGAGCGGCAGCTCTCGAACGATGGCCTCGAGCTCGGAGTAACCCCGCTCGGCGTCGCCTGTCTCGATGAAGGCCCGCGCCCTGAAGTAGCGCTCGCGCCCGCTCTGCTCGGTGCCGCGCGCACTGTCGTTCTTGGCGACCGCGCCCGTGACTTTGTCGAGCACGTTGGCCGCACCCTGCCAGTCGTTCTTTTCGATCCGACGCAACGCCAGGCGGAACACCGCGTCGAACACCACGTCACCGTCGGGGTAGTCGTCCGAGATGCTCGAGAGCAGCTCGGTGAATCGTGCTTCGATACCGAGCTCGAAGTAGCTCGACGCGGCCCCGAGCCGCGCGTCGTCAGCGAGCCGGTGCTTGGGCAATGCCTTCTCCAGCTCGGTGAAGCGCTGGATGGCCTGCATGTGGCGCCCGTCGGCGGCTGCCTGCTTGGCCGCCGAGTAGAGAGCGCGCGCCCAGAGGTCGCCGTCGCCCCGACAGTTCTTGACCACTTCGTCGAACCCGTCGAGCGCGCGCTGCGCGTCCTTCTTCAACGCGATGGCCTTGGCGCGCCAAAACGTCGCTTCGCAGCCCACTGCACCGTAGCGATTCGCCTTTTCCAACGATGCGAGGATGCCGTCCGCGACCTTCTCGGCCTCGGCCTCGAGCTTGGCATCCACCAGGGCGCGGGCTCGCACCAGCTCGTCTTCGAGGGTCGGCTTCGCCAGCGCCTCGCGTTCGGGAGAAGGGAGCGCGTCGAGCACGCGCCGCTCGAGCTTGCGGCCGCGACCGAGCACCGCCACGTTCCCGGCGTTTTCGGCCGTCACGCGCCGCGCGATGCGCAGCGCCTCTTTGAGGTCGGCGAGGGCGCGTTCGCCCTTTTGGCTGCCCGCGCGCTCGATCAGGGCCTGCGCCAGGCGAAGCGCCAGATCCGTTGCGTCCTTGGGCTTCTGCGCCAGCTGGGTGCGCCAAACGTCGATGGCGAGGTCGGGTTTCTGGGCCTTCAGCGCGGCCTCGGCCAGGAGCAGTCGCGCGTCGTTACCGAGGGGCTCACCTGCCGGCACTTTTTCCAGCCAAGCGATGGACTCCTCGGTCTTGCCCGCGCGGAGCAGCACGCGACCGAGGGCCAGCGCGGCGTAGCTCGTGAGCGGCCAACGCTCTCCGAACGCGAGCTGGTAGGACGCGATGGCTCCGTTGCCGTCGCCAGCGAGCTCTCGCAAGCGACCGAGCAGCATCTGCATGCGCGCGACACCCTTCGGCGTCGGTTCCACTCGCGGCATCTGCGTCTCCACTTCGCGGGCGGCCAGCGCGTAGTTCTGAGCCTCCACGGCCTTCGATGCTTTGGCGAAGACGGGCTCCGCGAGCAGCGGCTGGAACTCTGCGATGGAGATTTCGTCTTTGACCACCACCGTGGGCTGGGCTTTCGCGAGCGGCACGCCCGCGTCCGCGCCGAGCGGGGGAACGGCGCCGTTGCCGCCGGGCGGCGCCTGTTGCGCGGAGCACGCGAAAGCCACGCACAGCGCGATGGCGCTGGCGGTCCTCACACTCGTCTCCCCAGGCGGGCGGCCACGACGTCCTGGATGGCGTCTTCGAGCGCGAGCTCTTCCCGGCGTTCGTGCTCGAGCACGAATCGATCGCGGTGCCGCTCGACGGCCTTGGCCTCTGCGCGAGCCCGCGCGACTTCCGCGCGAGCATCGGCGAGCGCGCGCTCCGCCTCCGTCGATGCTCGCGCCGCATCGCGCTCCGCCGACGCCAGCGCGTCTAGGCGCTCATTCTCCCCCCGCTCCCACGCGGCTCGGGCTTGCAGATCCGCCGCGCGGGCGAGCCCGGCCTCCACTCGATCTCGTTCGGCGAGGTTCGTGCCCCGCACGTGCTCCTCGTGGGTGCGCCGCCGCTCCTCGGCGCGAGCCAACGCCGCCCGCCGCTCCGCGGTCTCGGTGACCCGCTCGGACAGCTCCGAAATCCGCTCGGATACCGCGCGGTCGCGCACGGTCTTGAGGGCTTCGAGGGGGTAGCGACGCTTCACTCGCTCGACCGTACCCCAGGCAGCGGGGTCGGGCGACTTTCCGCACGCTTGTTCAGGTCTTTTCGGGCACTTCGCGCGCTGCGGCGCGACGCGCTCGCTGGTGCCACTCCTGGAGGCTCCGCACGGCGCTGATGTTCCGGCCCGCCACGAACCGCACCTCCATCGCGTCCACGGCCGCGCGCGCGGCGCTCATGGTGGTGAAGTACGGGATGTTGCAGAGCAGCGTGTTCCGGCGAATCGAATAGCTGTCCCGGATCGCCTTCGAGC
>JAXLYN010000068.1:0-45996 GCA_046351435.1 Polyangiaceae bacterium | reverse complement strand
ACATCCGAACAGCGAGAGCAGCACAGCGAACCACGCCGCACGGGACATCTGCCTCGGATTAGAGCACCCGAAGGAGCTCGCGGGCCAGTGGGCATCCGGTCGTGGTAGGCATGGCATGTGAGCAGAGTGCTGGACCCCATCCGTTTCGGACCCGAGCGGTCGCTCATCGACTCGCTCTTCGAACGTTTCGGCCTCGAGGTGTTGATCGAGCATTTCGTCGAATCGGGCGGAGTGCGCTCGGTGTACGACGCCGTGCTCGCGTCCGAGCTACGCCTGACCCGGATGATCGCGCCGCGCCTCATGGGGCTCTTGGACGCCGCGCGTGAAAAGCTCGAGTTCGACGAGCCCTTCGAGCTCTTCGTGGGACAAAACGCCCAGGTGAACGCCGCGGCGATGCACCGCATGAGCGAAGACGAGCCCCACGTGCTCTCGCTCACGAGCGCGCTGGTCGAGCGCATGACCGACGCCGAGCTGTCGTTCGTGCTCGGACACGAGCTCGGGCACCTGAGCTATCGGCACTATCGTGCGCGGCTGGCGGAGGGAGCGTTCGGGCGCACCCCCGAGGGGGAGAGCAAGGCGCCGCCGCTGCTCTTGCGCCGGCTCGAGAGCTGGGACCGCATGGCAGAAATCAGCGCGGACCGCGCTGGGTTTTCGGTCATCGACGGCAACTTGGAAGTGGCCGTGAGCGCGTTCTTCAAGTTGCAGAGCGGCCTCGGCCCCGAGCATCTCAAGTTCGACATCGCCGCGATCCTCGAGCAGCTCGAGTCGCTCCAGAAGGCCAGTCGGCGCGAGCTCTTCGCCGAGTTCAGCCATCCTGCGACGCCGATTCGCGTACGCGCCTTGCAGCTCTTCGGCGAGGCACGCCGGGCGGAGCGCCCACTCGAGGCGGTGGACGAAGAAGTGGCCGCGATCGCTCGACTCATGGACTACGCGCCGAGCGAGCCCCTCGACCTGAACGCGCGCGAGTTCATTTTGGCGGGAGGGCTGCTGGCCGCATACATCGACGGCGACATCGAGATGGACGACGCGGGCTGGAACACGCTGGTACAGCTGCTGTTGCCGGTCTCCGCGGATCCCGAGGCCGAGGTGGCACGTATCAAGAGCCGTTCGGAAGCCGAAGAGATCCTGGAGAAGAGCGCGACCTGGCTCCGGGAGAACGCGGGCGCGGAACGCTACGATCTCTTGCGCGGCATCGCGCACGTCACCGCTGCGGACGGGCGCTTGTCACCGGCGGAACGCGCGTTCTTGAAGCGTTGTGCGGACCTCTTGGGCATCCCCGCGCGCACCGCGGACGAGCTCGCGTTCGAGACCCTGGCGGATCACCTTCAGACTCAGGCGGTCCGCGGCATGCGACCCCCACGTTTCGGGCTCGACTGACCGCAGCGGCACGCAAGACCTCGAGAGTTGTCGAAAGTCGACAGCTCTTTCACTCTGTCGGGGCCTCACCCTACGCGGGCCGGCTTCGCCGGCGTGCGCCCTCGATTTCCGGCAGACCTTCAGAGCACGTCGGACAAGAACTTCGCCACGGTCTCGATGCTCTCGGGGCGCGCGTCGAACATGGCCGTTCCGTGCCCGCCCGGGTCGTACTCTTCGAAGCGCCAGGCGCTCGGGGCGCTGGTCATGTAGCCCTGGCTCCAAGCGGCCTCGTCCTTCGCGAACACGAACTCGATGGGGAGCATCTCGAGGTCGGGCATGAAGTCGGAGATCTTGGCTTGGTTTTCCGTGTAGGCGCCGCCCGTCAGGAACACCAAGGCGCTCGGGAACGTCAGCTCGGCATGAGCCGCTGCCTCGAGCGTGTAGTCGAGCGCCGTCGTCGTACCGTTGGACGCGCCGACGATGCCGATGCGCAGCGGGTCGACGGGGCACTCGCCTTGCGTCAGGTGGACGATGGCGGCCTTGGCGTCCAGCTTCCCTTTGTCGCCAAGGTAGGCGTCGGCCGCGACTCCTGCGGAAGCGCCCGCCCCGCGGCGATCGACGTTCAGCACGCGGATCTTCTTCTTCGTGAGCGCGTCGAGGAACGCGGTCGGGAAGTTCTTGCGATCGTTGGCAGGCGGGATCATGTGGAGCAAGACCACGCTCGGCCCCATGGCCTCTCCGGTGGGGTAGTCATCTGCCTCGAGCTTCACGCCGTCGTCCGTGATGAAGTGCACCACGCTGGCGCTCGACGAGCACACGTAGCTGCCTCCGCTGCCTCCGCTGCCCCCCGAACCCATGGCGCCGAAGCCCGCGGCCCCGCCGCCCGCGTCGGGGGACGTCGGCTCTTCGCGGCACGCGCCCAGGCCTGCGAGCGTGAGGGCCATGGCGGCGAGGGAGCGAGCTCGCATCGGCGGCATCATGGCCCAGCCCATCGCCAGCGGGTAGTGCGGGTACCCCCCTTGACGTTCGATTGTCCTGGACGATGCATCGGGAGATGCCACGGACATTCCAAATCGAGGTCTTCTACGACGGCGACTGCCCGCTGTGTCTGCGCGAGATCCGCTTCCTTCGATTCCTGGACCGCGGCCGCGGCCGCATCCGCTTCACCGACATCGCGGCGCCCGACTTCGATCCGGCGGCGCTCGGAACGACCTGGGAGGCTCTGATGCGCCGGATCCACGGGCGCCTACCCGATGGAAGCTTCGTCGACGGCGTGGAGGTCTTCCGACGCCTCTACGGCGCGGTGGGATTCGGTCCACTGGTTTGGCTCTCTCGCGCACCCGGCGTGCGCGACGTTCTCGAGTTCGCGTACGCGCGCTTCGCCGAAAACCGACTCAAGTGGACGGGGCGTTGCACGGACGCGTGCGAGCTGCCGGCGCGCCGAAGCACGCCGGCTCGCGCATGAGCTATTTGCAGGTGACGGGGTTGAACACCACCACGGTGGCAGCGCACCCTGCACCCGTACCGCCATCGGGGCCCACGCTCACGGGTTGGCACTGCTGATACTGAGTGCTGCCGCAGTACTTGTTCGTGCCGCCACCGTTCGAAACCGGCAAGTAGCCCGATCCGACACACTTGGTGGGGTTGACGGGGTCCACGTTGCACGTGCCGGCTTTCAGGAAGGCCGAGCACGCGATCTCTTGAGCGTCGCAGTTGTAGTCGAACGAGACTCCGCCGGCGACGGGATAGCCCGTTGCGCCGCAGTGATTGCTGTTCGGATGCGCGTTGCCGTTGGTGTCCGAGCAGTCCTCGCAGGCGTGGGGCTTCGAGCCGTCGAGGATCCAGCTCCCGGCTGGCTTCTCGCAGGCGACCGCGGTGACGCTCGGTGAACCATAGCCGTCGCCATCTTCGTCTTTGCACCACTTGAGCAGCGTGCAGCCGCCACCCGTACCGCCGGTTGCGACGCCGCCGGTGCCGCCCGTGACCGTCCCTCCCGTGCCACCGCTCGGCGCGCCACCGCCGCTCGGCGCGCCACCGCCGCTCGGTGCGCCACCGCCACTGGGAGCGCCGCCGCTTGGAGCGCCACCGCCACCGGGTGCGCCGCCGCCTGCTGCGCCGCCGCTGGGAGCGCCGCCGCCGCTCGGGGCACCACCCGAGCCACCGCCAGCGGCGCCCGTGCCCCCACCCCCGACCGCGCCGCCGCTGCCCGCGCCACCGTCGTGGGACTCGAACGTGATGTCGTCGTAGCCGAGCACGTTGCTGCAGCCCACGACGACGACGCTCGAGAGGACGAGCACCGCGCGACGCATTCGACAAGGATGAAGGACGTGCCGGCGCTCCGCAAGAGCTTCGGCTATACCCCTGCGCGGATGTTCGAATTCGACCGAGATACGGACCTCGTCGCGCTCGGCCCCGGTGTCTTCCGAGGTCGCGTGAGCGACGCCTGGAACATCGGGCCCGTTCCCAACGGTGGCTACGTGCTCAGCATCGGAGCTGCCGCGGTAGGTAGAACGCTGGAGAAGCCGGATCTCTTGACCATCACCGGTCACTTCTTGCGGCCGGCCATGCCGGGTGACGTGCGCATCGAGGTGGATGTCGCGAAAGAAGGGAGGAGCTACGCCACGGCGTCCGCGCGCATGCTCCAGGGCGACAGCGAGGTGTTGCGCCTGCTCGCGACCTTCGGCGACCTGGGTGATCGCGGCGCCGTGGAGCTCGTGAAGGGCGCACCACCCGCGCTCCCGCCGCGCGATACGTTGGAGCGACGAGAGATCTCCGAACCGGCGATCTTGCAGCGTTTCGACCTGCGGCTCAGCGAACGCTCCACGCGCTTCATGAGCGGAGAGCGCAGTGACGACGCGAGGGTCAGCGGCTACGTGCGTTTCGCGGACGGTCGTCCGGTGGACGTGGCGAGTCTGCCGCTCCTGGCCGACGCCTTTCCGCCGCCCATCTTCCACGTGGTCGGCGTGGGCTGGGTGCCGACGCTGGAGCTCACGGTCCACGTCCGCGCGAGACCCGAGAGCGAGTGGCTCATGGCCGAATTCGCCACGCGCTTCGCGTTCGGCGGCCACTTGGAAGAAGACGGCGAGCTCTGGGACGAGACCGGAACCTTGGTCGCCCTCTCACGTCAGATTGCCCGTCTGCCGGCGACCACGCGCTCCGTCCGCTAGCGAGCGCGTCTCGACGATGACGGCGGACTTGGCGAGCTTTTCGTAGATCAGCGTCGAACGACGCACCGGCCACCAGTCGTAGAGCAAGATCTCGAGCGGCCGCCACATGGCGACCCAGCCACCGATGATCAAGCTCTCGCGGATGATCGTGGCGATCGGGGAGCTCGACAGCGACTCGAGCAATCGACTCGCTCCGAGGCAGAGTGCTAGAAAGGCGACCCCAATCACGAGACTCGTCCTCCCGCGGCGCATGAGGTCACGGAATTCCCGCTCCGAGAGCTCGCGGCGGTAGGCGTAGTAGTGGTGCAGCGCCTCCTCGCAGAGCTCGTCGGGTTGCACCCGCTCGGGCAGCGAGCCCAAGTGGATCACCACCTTGAGGGGAGCGCGATCCGGATACTCCTTGGCCCAGCTCACGAGGAATCGGTCGATGTCGTCGTCCAAGTCCTTCTCGGGGAAGGGCGCGGGGTCGATGGAATTGAAGAGCTGCTCGATACGCTCGAGCTCGAGCTCGATGACCCGTTCGTCGGCGCGCTCGGAGCCCTCTTCGGCCATCTCAGAACAGCTTCTTCTGGCGTTCGCGATCGTGGAGCGTGACGCCGAGGTGCTCGTACGCCTTGCGCGTTGCCACGCGACCGCGCGGCGTTCGACCCAAGAAGCCTTGCTGGAGCAAGTAGGGCTCGTACACGTCTTCGATGGTGTCTCTCGGCTCCGCCATGGCGGCCGCGATGGTCTCGACGCCGACCGGCCCGCCTTCGTAGTGCTCGATAAGAATCGAGAGCAGGCGGCGGTCCATTTCGTCCAAGCCGCCGGCGTCCACCTCCAGGCGCGCGCACGTGAGCTCCACGATGGCTTCGTCGATGACGCCCGTGCCCTCGATCTCCGCGAAATCGCGCGCTCGCCGCAGCAAGCGATTCGCCACGCGGGGTGTGCCACGGGAGCGTCGCGCGAGCTCGTGTGCACCGCGCGGTTTGCAGGCCACGCCGAAGAGCTTGGCGTTGCGCGTGATGATGCGCTCGAGATCCTCGACCGGATAGAAGTCGAGCCGCAGCGTGACTCCGAAGCGTTCCTGCAGCGGTTTCGTCAGCAGCCCCGTGCGCGTGGTGGCTCCCACCAGAGTGAACGGGCGGAGGTCGAGCGGGATGCTCTCGGCGTACGCGCCGTCGCCCATCATCACGTCGATGTGGAAGTCCTCGATGGCCGGGTAGAGTGCCTCTTCCACCGGCGCGCTCAGTCGGTGGATCTCGTCGATGAAGAGGACGTCGCTGCGTTCCAGCCGCGACAAGAGCCCGGTGAGAACGCCCTTGTGCTCGATGGCCGGACCGCTGGTCAACGTCAGCCCGACCCCCATCTCTTTGGCCAGGATGTGCGCCAGCGTGGTCTTCCCGAGGCCGGGCGGGCCGCACAGCAGAATGTGATCGAGCGGTTCCCTCCGGCGTTTGGCCGCCTCGACGTACACCCGGAGGTTTTGCTTGTGCTTCTCCTGGCCCACGAACTCGTCGAGCGACGTGGGCCGAAACAGCCGATCGAAGCGCTCGTCGTCTCCGGTCACGCCGGCCGAAACCACCCTCCTGTCGTCGGCTTCGGGCTTCGGGTCCTCTTTGTTCCGGGGCGCCATTCCGCCCGGGACTCTACCCTTCGGGCCGGTCCGAGGCCACGGCCGGCACGCGGCGAAGCTCGCCCTTTTCAAGCGGAGAAATCTCGGTGACGATGCGCGAAAATGCGCCTCGCGAGCCTCGCCCCGGTCGTGATCCTGTCGGCGCTCGCCATCGCGCCTGCGCCACGCATTCACGCGGCGCCAGGACCGAAGCGCATCTACAGTCGGGGGCAAACCACGTGGATCTACGCCGAGCCGAAGCGCACGAAGAACGCGCTCGGCTACATCCGCATGGGCCAGTCGCTGCCTCTGCGCGATACCGCGCCCGCGAAAGGACCTGGCTGCGCGGGCGAATACCATCCGGTGGAACCCTACGGTTGGGTTTGTCTCGATCGCACCGCCACGCTCAGCGGTGAAGGTCGTTGGCTCCGCGCCATGGCGACGCTTTCGCCCAAGAAGACTTTGATGCCGTTCGACTACGCGCTCTCCAACGGCGCACCGATGTACCGGAGGCTGCCCACCCCGAGCGAGGTTCAGCGCGAGACCGCCACGTTCGGAAAAGCGCGGACATATCGGCCCCAATCCTGGGGGAACCGCGGCCACGAGAAGCTGGCCGAGGTGCGCGACGTCGCAGCCAGCCCGAGCGTGCCGTGGTTCTTCGAGAGCGGCGGCGGCGCCGGGGAAGAGCGCCCCCTCGAGGCGCTGCGCCGTCAGATCCCGCACGGGTCCATGTTGGCGTTCGCCGGCGCCTTCCAGCACGAAGGGCGCACCTATCTCGCGAGCGCCGACGGCACGCTGGTGCCCGCCGACCGCGTGCGGCCGTTTCGCGTGAGCGAGTTCCAAGGCATCGAGCTCGGTCGAGGCGAAGAGTTGCCGCTGGCCTTCTTCCGCGCGCGTCCGCGCGCCAAGTACAAGCGAGTGGGAGAGGCGTTCGAGAGCACCGGTCAGGTGTTTTCGGCCCGCAGCCACGTGGGGCTCGATGCGGCAGTCGAGCCCGTGCAGGCCGACGGCAAGCGCTACCTCGCGACCCGCGAAAAGAGCTCGGGCGCGGCGGTCTGGGTCTTGGAGGACGACGCCACGGTGATCCGCGAGCGCAAAGAGCTGCCCATCGGCGTGGCCGCTGGTGAAAAGTGGATCTTCCACAGTATCACGCAGGGCACGCTGATCGCGTACGAAGACACCCGCGCCGTGTTCGTGACGCTGGCGTCACCCGGCGCTGGCGGCGTGCCCATCAAGGGGAAAGACCCGGTGAAGATGAGCACCACTCCGCTCGGGGTCTATCGCATCACGTTCAAGCATCGTGCGACCACCATGAGCCCCGAGTACGGCGAGAACCGCAAGTTCTGGATCGCCGACGTCCCGTACACGCAGTACTTCAACGCGCCGTTCGCGCTCCACACCGCGTACTGGCACGAAGACTTCGGTGAGCCCATGAGCGCCGGCTGCGTGAACGTCTCCCCGAAAGACGGCAAGTGGCTCTACGACTGGACGAGTCCCAGCGTGCCCGAAGCCTGGGGTGGAGCCGGACCGGGCGGCCGTCATGGACGCGGGACGTACGTCGTGATCGCCCGCTAGGTCGGAAAGCCGCACCTCGAGCCCATGCGCAATTCTTTCATTCCAAACCTGCCCCGACCTATCGGACGATGGAACGGAATGAATCCACGCCGATTTCTTGGGGGCGTTGCGCTCGCCGTCGGCGTGTCGACCGCCGCGCCAGCGCCGGCCCAATCGCCCGAAGGTGGCGCGCCCTCTTCGGCCGTCCTCGTGCGCAGCGAAACGCACTTCCGGCTCTACCAGCGAGCGCTCCTGCCAGGAGCCTATGGCGCTGTCGTCACCGAAGAGACTGCCGCTCCCATCGTCGAATATGCGTCCGTCTCGGCGCTCGACGTCGACGCCCCCTGGCAGAAGCGGAGCCTCGACTTCGAGCTCGACGTTTGGGGCAGCGCCACGTTCGGCGAGGCGGGTTCCGCGCGCCGCATGGACGGCGACGTGCAGAGCGCCAACATTCGCTACCACACGGGCCCCGTGTGGCTGCGCCTCGGACGCCAGAGCTTCGCCGGCGGCGCCGCGCGCTACGCTCGCTTCGACGGCGCCTCGGCCGGCGGCACGCTGCCGTTCGGACTCGGGCTCGAAGGCTACGGTGGCCTCCGCGTCTTGCCGCGCTGGGCCGAGCGTCCCGGCTACCACCAGCTCGGCGCGGCCGTGGAGCACCTGTGGCGCGACCCGGCGGCGCTCCCCGACCCCAAGCGGCAGGACTACTGGCTGGCAGGTGGTCGGCTCTACTACGACTCCCCGAACGTCGACGCCGGAGTGTCGATCCACGAAGAGCACGAGCGTGCCGAGCTCGCACACCGGAACTTGGGCCTGGATCTGCGCGCGGATCTCTCGAAGCGCGTCAGCGTCGGCGGCGCGGGCGTGATGGAAATGGACTCCAGCCGCATCGCCGATGCTCGCTTGTTCGGCCAGGTGACGCCGGTGCGGGAGCTCGACCTCGAAGCCGAGGTCCTCCACGCGGAGCCCTCGCTCTTCCTGTCGCGGCAGAGCGTCTTCAGCGTGTTTTCCACGGACGCCTACGAAGAAGCCGGTGGCAGCTTCCGGCTCAAGCTGTTCCGTGAGCTCAACGTCATCGGGAACGGATTCGTCGGGCTCTACTCCGCGGACGACTACGGCGTTCGGGGAGAAATCGGCGGTCGCCTCTCGCCCGGGCGCACCGAGCGGACCGTGCTCCTCATCACGGCCTCGCGCGTGATCGCCCCCGAAAATGGCTACCGCGCGCTGCGGGCCGCGTGGCGACAGCGCATCGCGTTGCCGCTCTACTCGACGCTCGAGGTCTACAACTACTTCTACGACGACGCGATCCGCGGCTACGACACCTCGGGCGTCTACGCCGGAACGCTCGAGTGGAAGTTCACCCGCGAGCTGTCGGCGCTCTGGGGTTCGTCCTTCGCGCGCACGCCCTACGCGGCTTCGGATCTTCAGACGCAGCTCCGCCTGCGCTACGCATCGGGAGGCCTCCAATGAGCGCGCTTCGTGCTTCGGCGCTCTGGCTCGCGGTTGCGTGCGCCCTGGCCTTGGCCTTGGCCTGCGCGGATCGTTCTCCCCCGCGTTTCCCCCACGTCGTTCACCTGTCGGGGATCCAGTGCGGCGGGCGCGGGCTCCCCGACTGCCTCACGTGCAATACCTGCCATCGCCTGGCGTCCGAGAAGCGCCAGGCCTTCCCCGAGAAGAAACTGTGCCTCGGTTGCCACAAGCCCAGCGAGTCGAGTGACCTCTCGGTGAGTCCGCCGCGCAACGTGCCGGATCCCATCGCCTACACCATTCGCTTCGAGCACAAGAAGCACCTCGACATGCCCAAGGTGAAGGGCCAGTGCGTGCCCTGCCACACCGGTACGGCCTACTCCGACACGGCGCTTTTCCCCGCCATGGAGCGCTGCTTCCAGTGCCACGAACACCAGGCCCAGTGGGATCGCGCCCAATGCTCGCCGTGCCACCAGCGCAAGGAGATGGAGCGGATCATGCCGCAGACTTTCGCGCGCCACGACGGGGGCTTCCAGAGGAACCACGGCCTCGCCGCACGGCAGCAGCAGAAGCTCTGCCAGCAGTGTCACGTCCAGCAGCAGTGCGACGACTGCCACGACGTTTCACAAGACCTCTCCGTCGAGCGGCGCCGCCCCGACTCCATCGAGCGGAACTTCGTACATCGGGGCGACTTCTTGACCCGCCACTCCATCGAGGCCCGTTCGCAGCCGGCTCGCTGTGCGCGTTGCCACGAGCCGAGCACGTGCGACAGTTGTCACTTGGAGCGCGGCGTGAGCGGCGGAAGGATCAGCGGACGGAACCCCCACCCGCCGGGGTGGGTGAGCGCCACGGGCGGCGACCCGAGCGGCCACGCGCGCGTCGCCCGACGCGACATTCTCACCTGCGCGGGCTGCCACGATCAGGGGCCGGCCACCAATTGCATCCGCTGCCACAAGGTCGGGGCCTACGGCGGCAACCCGCACCCGAAGGGCTGGAAGAGCGCGCGGGGCGAACAAGCCGCGATGTGCAGGTATTGCCATGAATGAGCGCGCCCCGAAGCTGGCTCTCGTGCTGTCGCTGATGGGCGCCGCCTTCGCTGCGCTCGTTCCAGGTTGCCAATCGCCCCGCGACGAGAACATCGACGAGAACGCGGGCGAGTGCACGGCGTGCCACGGCAACAGCGCCCGCGCTGGCTCCAAGCTCGTGCGCGCGGCGCCTCCCACGGACACGCAGGGCAACAAGGACCCGGCGTTTCCGGGCGTCGGTGCGCACTCGAAGCACATCTTCGCGAGCCCGACCCACGCCGCGATCCCCTGCGCCGAGTGCCACGTGGTGCCCGAGAGCGTGAACGCCAAGGGCCATTTGGACGACGCCCTGCCGGCCGAGGTGGTGCTGAGCGGGCTGGCAGCCCAGGGTGGTCTCACCCCGAGCTACGACTTCAGCGCGCGGCACTGCAGCGACACGTATTGCCACAAGGACTCCGACGCGGTCTGGAACCAACCCCGGACGAGCGATGCGGCGTGCGGGAGCTGCCACGGCGTGCCCCCGCCGGTGCCCCACCCGCAGAACCCGAGCTGTCACCTTTGCCACGGCGAAGTCATCGGTGAGAACGGCTTCGTGAAGCCCGAGCTCCACGTGAACGGCAAGCTCGAGCGCGGCTCCGGCAAGTGCGATTTCTGCCACGGCAGCGATGGCGTCGCCGCGCCCCCGAAAGACCTCGGAGGCAACACCAGCGTGACCGCGCTCGGCGTCGGCGCCCATCGCGTGCACCTCGCGGGCGGCGACTCGAGTCGAGCCGTACAGTGCTCCGAGTGCCACACGGTGCCGAGCTTCGAGGACGAGCCGGGCCACCGCGACACTCCGCTGCCCGCCGAGGTCATCTTCTACGGCGTGGCGTCGAACAAGGGCCGCAAGCCCGCCTGGGATCGCCAGGAGCAGAAGTGCGCCGACGCCTGGTGCCACTCCCCGGACCAGGCCGGTCAAAAGTCGCCGCTCTGGACCAGCGATGCGGGGCGCTTGCCCTGCAATGGCTGCCACGGCACGCCCCCGGCGCCCCCGCACCCCCAAATGACCGACTGCTCTCGCTGTCACGGCGCCGTCGTCGCCGACGACGACAAGAGCATCAAGGATCGTTCGAAGCACGTGGACGGCGTGATCAACGTCGTCGTCCCGACTTCCTGTACCGGCTGCCACGGCAGCACTTCGCCAGCTCCACCGGCGGATCTCGCTGGGAACACCAACACCACGTCGCCCGGTGTGGGCGCCCATCAGGCCCACCTGGTCGGCAGCGGTCGCGCGCGCAAGGTCGCGTGCGCCGAGTGCCACGTGGTTCCGTCCAAGTGGGACGATCCCGGTCACGCCGACACACTCCAGCCCGCGGAGCTCACGTTCAGCGGTGTCGCCGTGACGGGCGGGCTCACGCCCACCTACACCAGCGGCTCGTGCCAGAAGACGTATTGCCACGGTGGCTTCGCGGACTCGGCGGGCTCGGTCACGGCGCCGGTCTGGACCAAGGTCGACGGCACGCAATCGCAGTGCGGCACCTGCCACGGAATGCCCCCGGTCGGAAATCACACCAGCATCGCCAACTGCTACTTCTGTCACCCGAACGTCGACACGTCGCTGAAGATCATCGCGCCGGAAACCCACGTCGACGGCATCGTCACGAAGCCCTGAGCAAGCCGCTGTCGCCCGTCCGCCGTCGGCAGTCGGGCTCGGCTGATCGCCGATTCGGAGGCGAAGGGCCCGGGTCGTGTCACGAGGCGGCCGACACTGACTCACAAAAAGTCGACGCCCCCTCGACCCGTGAGGGCGGAGGGGGCGTGCGAGGTGCTGCCGAAACGTTCGCGATTACGGACGGGTCGGCATGCTGGCGGGCGCGGAGCCCTTGACCGCGAAGATCGCGTCCCACAGCAACTGCTTCACGTAGATCGGGTTGTGGACGCCCTTGGCGCCGCCGCGAGCCACGAGAATGTAGTTGTAGAGGGCGCCGGCGTTGTCGGCGCTCAGCCCGTTGATGGGCCGCGCGTCATCGAGGTTGAAGTCGGTGTCCGCGAGCTCGGCCGTCGTGAGCGGCCCGTAGGGCGCCGCCTCGATGCGGGTGAGCATGTTCTTGTTGTTGAGCTCGACGCGGAGCTCTTGCAAGAGGTTCGTGACCGTCGACTGACCACCGCCCACGTTGAAGTTCGTGGCGCTGGTGTGGCAGCCCGTCGTCTTGCACGCAGCGAGCTGCGGGTAGAACGAGTGGTTGCCGATGTTCTGGTTGGCCGCGACCTTGGGCATGTGGCAGTCGATACAACCGTTGGCGAAGCCCGCGTGCGTGGCCGTCGCGTAGGTCTTGCTCGCGTAGTGGTAGCCACCCTTGCCCGAGTAGATGTCGGTCTGCGGACCGAGATGCGGGCCCCAGTGGATGCTGGTCACGTTGATGTTGCCCGCCGCCGGGATGTAGTTCGTCACGTCCTTGCGGGACTTGTGACACCACACACAGGCGTTGCCGTTGCCGTACTTTCCAGCCTTGGTGCCGTCGGAGGTGCCGGCCGCCGAGCTCTTCTCGATGAGAGCTTCGTCGTTGGCGCCGACCTTGGCCTGGACGGGAAGAACCCGGCGTCGTGTACTGCGCGCCGGTGGCGTGCGGATCGAACCCGTGGCGTTGTGGCAGGTGTTGCAGTGAACGACCGCGACCTTCGCTGCGCCTCCGTACGAAGCTTCGGAGAATGGCGCTGCTGGTCGAGGTTCTTGTAGCTGATCTGGCCGTCGCCCGGCGACGCAGGGCCAGTCGTGCCGCTGTGCTTCATGGTGCCCGCGATGCGCTGCTCGATGCCGTCCACCGCATGGCAGTTGCCGCAGCTCGCCGTCGACGAAGTCCACGTGCCGACTTCTTCGCCGCCCAAGTTGTTGGCGACGTAGACCGCGAAGTGCGTGCTGGTCTTCCACTGCTCCACGATGCCCGAGAAGCCGTGACACGGACCGAGACAGCTCGCCGTGAGCCCGCCGTCGCCGGAGCCACCCGGCGCGCCGGTCGCGCCCGTGGCGCCCGCCGGACCATCGGCACCCGTCGCACCCGTCGGGCCTGCTGCGCCCGTCGCACCTGCGGGACCCGTCGCGCCCGTGGCGCCTGCCGGACCCGTTGCACCCTTCGCACCATCTTCACCGTCCGAGCCGCATGCGATCGCCGAGGTTCCTACACCGACGGCAAGCAAAAGCAGCCACGCAACCGGGGTTCTCTTCATGATGAATACCTCCCGTAACCCGCGCATATTCCCCAGCGCACCGCTTCGCGTCAACAGCACGGACGGGTGTTTTTCGCATCCGCACGCGAGCGCGTGCGCAGGAGTTGCGCACCGCCGGTCTGCCGGGATTTCAGCCCCTCCGAACGTGTCAAATGCGTGACGCGCGCCGACCTGTCCAGGACGACTTCATGGCTTCGGGCTCGCTTCCTTCTTGATGCTCTCGGCGTCGACCAGAAACTGGAAGCGGTAGCCCGCGCCGAAGTCTTTGTCGTTCTCCACCTTGCCGTGCACGAGCACGGTGTCGCCCACCTTGGGCAGGTCACGTTGCGTCGTCGTGACCAGCAAGTCGTGGGTCTTGTCGCCGGCGTTACCCGTGCCGTCCTGCAGATGGAGCCACGTCTTGCCCAGAATGCCGAGATTCAACTTCACGACCACGCCGCGCACGGTGACGGGCTTGCCCGCGAGCGATTTGCTCTTGGCGATCTCGACGATGGTCTTGGCGTCGGGCGCGCTGGCCTTGGGCACGACGACTGCGGATCCGGTCGGTGCAGGGACGTCATTGGCGGTCCCGTGAGGGCTCGATGCACTCGGTGCCACCGCGCCGTTCAGCGTGCCGAAATAGACCTTCTCGAAGTCGCGATTCAACGCCGCGCTGTGATAGCCGCTCATGAGCATCGCGTTGCTGATGGTGACGCGTTGACCCACGCTGACTTCGGTGCGCGGAACCGCGGCCCACACCTTTTGCCCGCCGGTGTCGAGGTTCAGGTAGCTGTACGTCGGCAGCGTCAGGTGCTCGACCACCACGCCGCTCACCGAGGTGGGCGCGGCGCCGGGCATCGGGCGGGGCACCTCGTCGAGCTTGGCGCTCGGCGCCGGGCTCGCGTCGGCGACGTTCTCCGGGCTCGGGGGCGTGCCCTTCACGCAGCCCGACAGAGAGAGCGAACCGAGGGCCCAAGCCAAGAGCGGGAGGGAGCGACGCATGCGGGCGGAAACCTGCCGCGATCGCGGCCCATCGTCAAAGGGGGTCGTGTCGCGGCAGACCCACGAAACGCGGGAAATCGGCAAAGCCCGAGCGACCCCTTCGGCCGCCCGGGCTCCAGGGCCTGGGACTTTGGCTCGAGCCTCAGCCCATCTTCGGCTCGGTCGCGCGCCAAGCCTCGAGCTCGCGAATGCGTCCGAACCACGCCTTCAGGTTCGGCAGCGGGTCCAAGGACAAGCCGCAAGCGTGCGCGTAGGTGAGCGACGAAGCGAGCGTCAGGTCCGCGAGGGTCAAGGTCTTGCCGACGAGCCAGTCGCGACCCGTGAGGTGGGCATCGATGATCTTCGCGTTGGACTCGAAGCGACCCGTGGCTTCGGCGACCACGCTCTCCGACGGTGCGCCCAGGCCCATCATGGCCTTCAGGAGCTTCTCGAAGGCGATGGTGGAGAGCGCAGGCGCGAAATGCGCAGCATCGAAGAACTGCCAGCGCGCGACGTCCGCGCGGCCCTTCGCTTCGGTCGGATAGAAGCTCGCGTCGCCCTTCTGCTCGGCCAGATAGCTGCCGATGGCACGGGACTCACTCAAGTTGAAAGAGCCATCGACGAGCGCCGGCAAGCGGCCCGCCGGGTTGATCGCCAAGAACTCGGGCTTCTTGTGCTCGCCCTTGGCGAAGTCGAGTACGACGAGCTCGACCGGCAAGTTCAAGTGCTTGACGACGATGGCGGCGCGGCGGCCGTTGGGCGAGAGCGGATTGGTGTAGAGCTTCACGAGATGTTCCTCCTCTGGTCCCCGGTCGCTTTTGCGGACGCGACTCGGGCCCACCCACATCGAGCCTTCCCACTCGAGCGTCGAGGCTCGAGCGTCCGCTTCCTCCTGCCGCTCGTCTACCAGGTCAGTGGCGCACTCCGACCAGCGTGAGCGCGCCGCTCCGAGACGTGAAGTGCGCCTCGAACCAGCGAGCGGGCGCCTGCCCCGGCCGCTCTACGCGCACGCGCACGACGAGGTAGCCGGCCTCGAGCTCGGGGACCACGAGCTCGAGCTCGCCGAGCAGCGGCCGCGCGTGGACACTGGGCGCGAGCGTGCGTCCGGAGTCATCGAGGAACGCGATCTCGTAACGGCTCTCGGCCTCGTTCACCAAGCGGCACGCGATGGCGCCGTCGGAGAGGACCAGCCGCCGGCCGACGACGCTCTCGACCTCCAGCGGGGTGACGAGAGAGAGCTGGTATCCGGCCAATGTGCGGCGCCGAGCCTCGAGGGCGTGGACGACGTGGCTCTGGATGGGAGCTGGGAGCTTCGCGTCGGCGACCGCTCGTTCGATGAGCGCGCTCGGGATCGCGCACATGCGCTTCGCGATCCAGTAGCCGTCCGAGGGCAGCAGTCGATCCACCGGTTCGTACGGGTGCCCGAGCTCGTAGCGCGCCGGCAACGACGCAGGGAACGCGACGAGCGAACGCTCGCGGGACGGAGCTCGCGGATTCGCTTCGCCCAATCCGAGCGTGAGCAGGTTCTCCAGCGTGTTGCCGCCGACTGCACCTTGCGTCTTCGCGTGGGCGTGGCTTGGCGCGAGCGCCGCCGCGCCCAGCGCATCTTCCAGCCCCACCAGGAGGTGCTCCACGTGACCTCGGCCGGGCCGACCGACGTAGACGTCGACCAGCCTCGACGGGCCGAGCTCGCGCAGGTCGAGCCAAGCGCCGAGCACGCCGAGCGCTCGCAGCGTGCGGCGATCGCGGTGGGCCACGCGATCGTTCGGATCGTCGTCGCGGCGATAGGTCATGTCCGTGGGCCCGAGCGCTGCGCCGAGCGGCCAGCGCACCAGTGTCCAGCGATCGGTGTTCGCTCGCAGGCCGAGTGAGCGAGGCTCCACCAGCCAGGTCTCGGGCGTCCGGTAGCCGAGCGCACGCACCAGGCGGCTCGCGATGACGGAGGCCGCCGTGTCGACGGCGGGAAGCGTGGGATGGTCTTCGATGATGCGATAGCCGAGGCCGCGCGCGTCGAAGAGTCGGCGGAAGCGACCGCTCCCCTCGATTCTCACGGGTGGCCGCGGCGGGCCGTCGGCGGCGTAGCGCGCGAGGAACGCGTCCGGCTCGAGCGGGACGGGGGAGAACCAGCTGGAGCGAGGGACCTCGTCCAGCGCGTTCACGTCCCGGGCGTAGGGGAAGCGCTCGGCGTCGAGGGCGTCGACCACGGGACGCCGGAGGTAGACGTCGGAGAGGTAGAACGCTTCGACGAACGGGCTGCGGCGCGGGACCGGGATGGGGCGTTCGTCGTCGGCATTTTGAACGGCGCTCCGTGCTCGAAAACGAGCGGGCGTGTAGTGGCAGGCGGCGCTGCCGAGCAGGAGGGCCAGAGCGGGGATCGCCGCGCGTCGCATCAGCCTCGATGTTGTCGGTCGCCGAACGACGACGCGACGCCGAAGGACAGGAAGAAGCGCGCACCGTCGGGGCTGCCCGAAATGGCCAGCGACCCCAGAGGGGCGCTCTTGCTGTAGACGTCGAAGCCGAACCCGGCCGCGTAGCGCAAGGCACCCAGGTCGATGGAGCCGAGCTCGGGCGCCACGGTGGCCACGTCGGTGAACGCGCGCGCCGCGAGGTAGCGCGCCACGGCCCAGCGGTAATCGAGGGAGCCGACCAACGACACGTAGTCGCGGCGATCGTCGATGCCGCGATAGTCGGGCTGGCGTGTGAGCTCCACGAACGGGATGGGACCGTCGACGCTGCGCAGACCATCGAGCACCAACTTCGGCGAGAGCACGTTGCCCGGACGCAATACTTGGAGGAAGCCCGCGACCCGTCCTCCCGCGCGTACGAACAGATGACGTGACGCGCTGGCGCCGTCGCCGCGACCGGCGTAGCTCTCGAAGAGGAAGCCCGGCGCGGGGCCAGCGCGCAGTCTCCGCGTGTCGCGGAGGAGCGAGGCTCCGTGTAGAGCGTTCGGATGTGCTCACCGGCGCCGGGACGCTGCCCGGAACGAACACTTCGTCGAGCGTATCGGCGGCTTCGGGCGGGTCGAGGACGTGTCTCGAGGTGAAGCCCGCCGACACGAAGAACTCCGTGTCACGCGCGGGGCGCACGCCCGTGGAGGCCACGAAGCGTTCGCGGAGCTCGCGGTAGCTCGCGCTTCGCGCCGGCGCGCTGGCGGCAAAACGATTGCGAGGGTCGGTTTCGGGTTCCTGCCCGAGCCCCTTGTACCCGATCGAGGAACGTTCGTCGTGCAGGGCCTCGAGCGAAAGCGCGAAGGGCAAGGGCTCACGGAACGCCAGGCGCAGGCGCGATTCGGCCACGACGTCGTGGTTGCCTCCGTACCCCGCGCGAACGGTGGTGGCGACGCCGTCGGCTCGACCGATGACGCGGGCGCCGACGTTGACACCGGTCCCCGTCTCCATGAACGCGGTCGGAAACACGTGCACCTCGCCCTCGTCGGGGTTCAGCATGTCGTCGATGCGGGGCACCACCTGCTCCTCTTCGATCAGGCCTGCGGCGGCTCCGGTCGTGACGAAGAACAGCTCGGTGACGACGCGTGGAACGAAGAGCGGAACGTTGGCGAGCCGGCGCGCGCCATCGGCCGGCTCTGATTCCTCGCGCTCGACGCCAGTCACCTCCGGTGGCTCGGGCTTCGGAGGCTCGGCAGAGGCGTGGCTCGAGGCCAGCGCCAGGGCGGCGATCACAGCGCCAGAGCGGGGATTCGGGCTGCCCAGGGGCGCGCCTCCTCGAGCTGGGCGGACAAGCGGAAGAGCGTCGCCTCGTCGGCGTAGCGCCCGACGATCTGGACTCCGATGGGCAGGCCCTCACGATTCCAGTAGAGCGGGAGGTTCGCCGCGGGTTCCCCGGTCATGTTTTGCAGTGGGGTGAACGGCGCGTATTCGGCCGCCAGGAACAAGCCCGCCAGCGGGCTCTCCGCGTCGTCGAAGGTGCCGAGCGGCACGGGCACTTTGGCCAGTGTCGGCGTGAGGTACACGTCGAGGTCGGCGCGCTGCTTCGCCCATTCGCGGCTCAAGCGCTGGAGGATGCTCAGCGACATCAGGTATTCGTGAGCGCTGCGCTGCCGGCCTGCCTCGGCCAGCGCGAGACTCATGGGCTCCACGTTTTCCGCCGTCGCTTTCCGGCCCGTCAAGAACGAGAGCCCATCGATGGTCGCGGCGGCGCCCGCGGTCCAGAGCACCGAGAAGGCCTCGAGGAACATGTCCGCGGGAAGGAACATGTCGCGCGGGACGACCTCGTGACCCAGCTCGCGAAGCAGGCTCGCGCAGGATTCGAGGGCAGCGACGCAGTCGGCGTCCACCGGGACGCCGGAGATGGTCCTGGCCGAATAGCCGATCTTGAGCTTGCCCGGAGGCGTCTTCACTTCGTCCGCGTAGGGTCGAGCCGGAGGTGGCGCATAGTAGGGATCACCGACCGACGGACCGTGAGTCGCGTCGAGGATCGCGGCGCTGTCTCGAACCGACCAGCTGACGACGTGTTCGGCCACGAGGCCACCCATGATGTCGCCGAGGGCGGGGCCGAGCGTGATCCGTCCGCGCGTGGGCTTCAGGCCGAACAGACCGCAGCAAGATGCAGGGATGCGGATGGAGCCACCGCCGTCGTTGGCGTGGGCGGCTGGAACCATGCGCGCGGCCACCGCCGCCGCCGAGCCGCCGCTCGACCCCCCGGTGGAGCGGCCGAGGTCCCAGGGGTTCTTGCAGGCTCCGAACAGCAGCGGTTCGGTCGTCGGCAAGAAGCCGAACTCGGGCACGTTGGTCTTGCCCAGAAACAGGAAACCCGCGCGGCGGAGGCGCTCCACCAACACGCTGTCTTCGTAGGCGACGAAGTCGGAAAGCAGGCGCGAGCCGCTCGTGTAGCGAACGCCGTCGCACGCGGCCAAGATGTCCTTGAGCAGGAACGGAACACCGGCGAAGGGGCCGTCGCCTAGCGGTCGCCCGGCCTGTTCGCGCGCAGCTTCGAACATCGGCGTCACCACCGCGTTCAAGAGCGGGTTCAGCTTCTCGATGCGTCCGATGGCGTGATCGACGAGCTCGAGAGCCGTGACCTGCTTGGTTCGGACCAGCTCAGCCAACCCAACGGCATCGGTGCGCTCGAGATCGTTCATGGCACCCATCATCTTGAAGCGGCGCTCCGGCGACAAGCCCCATCCGCGTGTCAGCTCGCCGACGAGACCGGCAAGCGCACGGTGAATACGCTGCCCTTCTGACCGCGATCCGTCACGTTCACGGTGCCGCCGTGGAGCTCGATGATCGCCCGGGCCAAGGACAGCCCCAGCGCGAGCCCGCGGTGCTCGCGTTCCCCCGGGTTGGGGTTCGGGTCGAGCATGCCCGCGAGCTCGCGCGCCGTCAGCCGCGTGCTCGGCACCTCGACGTCGATGCGCGCGCCCCCCGCGCGAGAGGGCGCCGCGCGCATGCGTACGTAGGCTCGCTCGCTGGAACGCAAGGCGTGCCCGATGATGGTGGCCAGGGCTCGGGTGAGTCGCAAGCGATCGACCTCGAGGTCCGGCACGCCATCGACGACCTCGGCCACCACTTCCACGTCGCCGTCGCCGCCCAGGTCTCGGCCTTTGGCCAGGGCTTCTTGGAACAGGTCGGTCACTTTCACCTGCTCGCGTGACAGCGTGAGCAGACGCGCTTCGACGCGCGATGCGTCCAGGATGGTTTCGATGAGCGCCAGGAGCTCGCGGCCCCGCTTCGAGATCAACTCCACGCTCTCGGTCTGGCCCGGCGTGAGGTCTTCGGTGGCGCGCACCAAGTCGGTGAAGCCCAGGATGGCGTTCAGCGGGCTCTTCAGATCGTGGCTGACGCTGGCGAAGAACAATCCGCGCATGCGGGCGGCGCGTTCTCGCGCGCTGATGGCCCGTTCTTGCGCGCGCGCGAAGATGCGGAAGCGGTCGGCGAGACGCTCGATGGCGAGACCGAGTTCTTCGATCAGCCGGAAGCGAACCGGGCGCATCACGCGCGTGTTGCCTCCGATGACGCTGTCGGTGCCGAGCAGACGCACGCCACGCGTGGCGGTGCGCAAATCGTCGTGCAACACCCGGCCGAGGCCGAGACCCACGAGAGCCGCCAAGAGCACGGCCGAGAACGCCACCACCATCGACACCGGGCTGAACACGCCCACGTCGGAGGTGGCGAAGCGCACGCGCGCCGTGCCCGCTTCGAGTGGAGTCGACACCTCGACGGCCGTGCCCCGCTCGTGCTCGACGCGCGCCGGCTCGGCGCGCCGCGTGAGCTCTGCGACGTAGCCCGCGCGTTCCAGCGCCAGGACGGCCTCCTCGACGCCCGCCGCGTCGGCACCGTCGGGCCGTGAGTCCAGCGTCGCACGCGCCAGGAGCCGCGCGATGGCCTCCCGGTTCCGCTCGTCGGCGCGTCGTACCACCGCGTTGGTGACCAGACCCGCGCCCACCGAAATGAACGCGACGGGCAGGGCGACCGCGAAGAGCAGCCGGCGCGGCAGGTGGCGGTCTACGAGCGGGCGGTTCTGCTTGTCCTCCATCACCACCCGCATCACGTCGGGCGCTGCGGTCTCGCACACGCGAGCGAACTCCGCGCGCACCATCAAGCTGAGTGGCAAGCTGGCCGCTGCGACGAACACGGTGCCGAGCAGAGCGACGCTGACGGCCGTGGTGGCGTCGAGCAGCGCCGGGCGAAACAACGTTCCGGAGAGCGCCAGCCCGGCGAGCGGCGGCGCGAGCCAACCGGTGACGACGCGGTCCTGGTCTTCGCACAGGAGCGCCAGCGCTCCGGGCTCGATTTCAGCTCGTCCGGCCCCGAGCGCCGACAAGAGCTCGCGGTGTCGCGACAGGACGATGGCGTTGTGCACCAGCGCCACCACGCCGCCGGTCCCCACCGCGTACAGCAGCACGCGTGTGGCGGCGCTCTGGAGGGCGGGCGAGAGCAGCAGCAGCCGCGGCACGAGTGGCGCGACCAGGAAGGCAGCGCCCGCGGCGAACGCCACCTGCCAGAGGAGGACCCGAAGCTCCAGCTTCGTGGCGCCGAACGGGCTCATGTTGCGGTCTCCGCCGCGCGGCTCGCTTCGGGCGCGCGTCGTGGCAGCCAAACGCGGAACGTGCTGCCGCGGCCGAGGGCGCTCTCGAGATCGAGGGTGCCGTCGTGCATCTGCACCAGCCGGCGCGTGATGGCGAGTCCGAGGCCGGAGCCGGCGCGCCGCGCGCTCTCGTCGCCGACCTGGCGGTACTCCTCGAAGATGCTCGCCTGATCTTCGGGCGCGATGCCGGGGCCGGTGTCGTTCACGCTGAGCTTCGCCCAACGCTCGCCGTCGGGCTCGACGGAGACCCGCACGCTGCCTTGGCTGGTGAACTTGACGGCGTTACCCACCAAATTGGCCAGGATCTGTCGGATGCGCCGCGCGTCACCGTGGGCCTCGGTCGGCTCGCTTTCGAGCACCACCTCGAGTCCCTTTTCTTGCGCGGTCACGCGCGCTTCCTTCACGACCTCCTCGGCGAGGCTCACCAAGTCGACGCTCTGACAGCTGAGCTCGAGCTCCCCGCTCTCGAGGGCCGAAAGCTCGAGGATGTCGTCGATCAACTCGCGCAGGTGCTGCCCGCTCGAACGCACGACCTCCAGGTTCTCGCGGGCTTCGGCGCTGAGCGGGCCGTCGACCTCCGCGAGGAGCACGTCCGCGAAGCCCAAGATCGCGTTGAGCGGCGTCCGGAGCTCGTGGGAGAGCGCGGCCAAGAACGCGCTGCGATCGCGATCGTAGGCCAAGGCTCCTGCCAGATCTTGGCGGTAGGCGAGCTCCGCCGCGGTGAAGCGCTCGACCAAACCGTTGAAGGCGACGGTCAGCATGCCGATGCTGTCGACGTTGCGCACCGGGATCAGCTTGCCTGCGGGCTCGCGCTCTTCGCTCGCCATTTCCGTGATGCGATCGCGTACGTAGGCGACGTCCGATCGAACGTCGCGCGCGATGGCGTAGGCCACCAGCGCGGCCGCGCCGACGAGGATCCAGGTGAGCGCCGCCACGCTGAAGAGAAGCGAACCGCGCGTGGTCGGTTCGATGGGAGCGCCCGCCCGTACCGACAGGCGTCGTGTGCCGACCGGTGCGACGACCGCGTCCGGTCCGAGCTCGGCGCCCGGGTCCCGAGCCCCGGGTTCGGAGAGGACGATCTCCATACCGGACCGCGCGCGAGCACGCTCCACTACCTCCGCTTCTCGCTCGGGCGCACTCGCCGACAGGCGGGCGGCGAGCGCTCGGGTCAGGAGGCTCGCAGCTTGGTTCGCCGAGGCCCGACTCGCGCGCTCGAGCTGCGAGAGCCCCACCATCGCGACCACCAGGGCCGCCGTCACGCCGAGCAGCACGACGGCGAGGGGCGCGAGTGGAAGGAAGCGCAGCCGCCGCGCTCGTTCGTGCCCGCCGCGCTCGTTCACGGGTCCGTCGCGAGCCGGGCGAACACGGCGTGGTCGAGCCAGCGCGAGCCCACGAACTCCGCCTGACGCGCGATGCCCTCGAAACGGAAGCCGAGTCGCGCGATGACCCGGAGGCTCGCGTGGTTGTCGGTGGCGGCCGCGCAGCGCATGCGGTGGACCGCCATGCGCTCGAACGCGAACCCCATGGATGCGCGTGCCGCTTCCGCCATCAGTCCGCGGCCGGTCGCGTCTCGCCGGAGCCAATATCCGAGCTCGCACGATCGGTGGAGGTGAATGCAGGAATCGAGACCCACGACGCCCAGGAGCTCGCGCCGGTCCCGATCGCGAATCGCGAAGCGCACCGCGCGCCCCGCGTCCCAATCCGCAGCGCAGGCGTCGGCGTAGCGCTGGCTCGCCTCGGGGGTGTTGTTGAAGGGGACCCAGGGCAGCCAACGTTCGAGATGCCAGCGCGACCCGTCGACCGCGTGCCACAGCTCCGGGCCGTCGGCGGCTTCGATGGGCGTGAGGAGCAGGCGTGGCGTCTCGATGGGCGAACGTCGCAGCGCGGCCCGCGCCGGGATCGTCAACATCTGGTGGATCGGGGCCGGATGAAGCGGAGCGTCGCTCGAGCTCGTGCGACTCATGGGCACTCCGCGCGAACCACGTAGGGTTCGAAGTGCCCCGACTCGTAGTCCCGAAACGCCACGTACCAAGCCCCAGGGGCAGTGCCCGGCGCGACCGCGGCGTAGGGTTGGATCCCGCCGACCTTGGCCACCACACTGCCGGGTTCCAACCCGTCTCGCGTCATCGCGGCGACCTTCACGCGGTTGCCGTCGTAGTAGGCCACCGTGGCGCCCGTCGGGCTCTTGGTGAGGGCTGGCCCGGCCCCGTTTCGTGCGAACTCTCGGTGCCAGATGGTCTGGGACTTCTTGCGGTCGAAGTGCGCGGCGAACGCGCCGTGCTTCTCGTCGTCCCAAACCACGTAGCAGTCGTCGCGCTCACACACCATGTGGGTCTCCGCCCATTGGCCGTCGTTCGCGCTCACGGTCACGAGCTTGCCGGCCACGCGGTCTTCGAGCTTCTTCTTGCCGTCCGGCTTCACCCCGGCGGATAGCGCAGGATCGGTGAGCGGCACCTGGAGCAGCATCACCTTCCGCTTCTTGTCGCGCTCCATGGGGAAGGTCGCGAGCAGCTCCCCTTCGACCACGGCCACGCTGAGGCCATTCACCACCGCGCCGTGCCCGTCGCGCCCCGAGCCGAATGCGGTGAGGCGCACCGCCTCACCGAGCGGCTCGAGCTCCACCGACAAGTGGCGCGCGAAGATGTCGTTGCCGTCGTCCACTGCGTCTTGCCACAGCACCCAATAGGAGCCGTCGGGAGCTCGGGCGAAGGTCGGGTGCAGCTCCTGGTGCTTCACGTTGGCGATGCGCTTCTGAGGCCCGGCCATGCGCCCGTCGGCTTCGAGCAATCGCACGTACACCCCCGGCTCGCTTCCGCCATCTTCCCAGAAGAGGAGAGCCAGCTTGTTTCCGGCCGCCAAGAGCTGCGGATGGCGCGCGGTCGTGGCTTCGGGGGTCACCAGGCGCGCCGGGCTCACCCTGCGGAGAGCGTCGTCGAGCACCGCCGTGAACGCTTGCCGGCGCGAAGCGTCCTGCTGGTTGTCGACCCACGCGACGATGGGGCCCACTCGCGTCACGACCACGTCGGGCCGCGAGCTCGGGGTCGCACGCTCGAACGGGCGGGGGCGCCCGAGGGCTCGCGTTCGGCACTTGCCGTCGCTCTTCGGGACGGCGACGGCCGCCTGGCTCAGGAGCCCGCGGGCCACGCCCGACCCGCCGGTGTTGAAAGCTTCTTTGAAGGTGGCGAGCGCCGTCTCCCCTTTGCCGTCGCGCAGCTGCTCTTGCGCGGTGCCGATGAGCTTGGCGTACGGTTCCGTCTCGAGGGGGCGGTCGTTCTCCGGAGCGCTCGCCGATGGCGGCGGCGCTGCGCTGGCGCTGATCGCAGGCGCGCTCGTCGCAGCCTGCACCGGACCACCCGGGGGATGCAGGACGTAGAACCAGAGCGCATAGCCACCGACGGCCAGGAGCGCGACGCCGAAGAGCAGAGTGATGGCGCTCGGTCCGCTCTTCTCACGTGCCTCCGGCAGCTGGATGCCCTGTTCGCCCGGACTCAGGGCGCGCGGGGGCTCCGGCGCAGGCGGCGGAGGCGTCGGGGGCTTGGCACCTTCGCGCACGAGCTCGTCGATGAGGGCGCCTTCTTCGGCGCTCGGCGCCGAGCTCTGGC
Organism: Polyangiaceae bacterium; assembly: GCA_046351435.1. Lineage (GTDB taxonomy): Bacteria > Myxococcota_A > Polyangia > Polyangiales > Polyangiaceae > JADJKB01. The sequence goes on along the minus strand of JAXLYN010000068.1, from coordinate 21,023 downwards.
GCCACGCCGGCGGCGGGACCGTGGTCGCCGGCGTCAAGGCAGTGCCCAGCGACTCCGCGAACTCTTTCGCCGTCTGGAAGCGCTTCTGCGGGTCCCGCTCCAGGGCTTTGACGAACCACTGATCGAATTGCGGCGGTAGGTCCGGGCGGAGCTTGGAGGGCTTCGGGATGGGCGCGCCGGCGATTTGCGCCAGGATCATCGCGACGCCCTGATCGACGTTCCAGACGGTCGTGCCGGTCAGGCACTCGTAGACGATGCAGCCGAGCGCCCAGAGATCCGCCCGGAGGTCGACCTCGCCCTGACCCTTGGCCTGTTCGGGGCTCATGTACGCGGGCGTGCCGAACAGTGCGCCCTCTCGCGTGAGGCGCGGTGACGTGGCGTCCGCGTTCTGCTCGTAGAACTTGGCGAGGCCGAAGTCCAAGAGCTTGACCACCATCTCGCCTTCTGGGGTCTTCGTGATGAAGATGTTCTCGGGCTTGAGGTCTCGGTGGATGACGCTCGACTCGTGAGCCTTCTGCAGGCCCCGCGCGGCCTGGGTCATGATGGCGAGGGTCGTGTCGGCGTCGATCCGACGTACCCGCGTCATCATGTCGTACAAGCTCTCGCCCTCGAGCAGCTCCATCACGAGGAACGGCCGCCCGTCGTACATCCCCGAGTCGTAGACGTCGCAGATGTTGGGGCTGCGAATGGCGGCGGCGGCGCGCGCCTCGCGAATGAAACGCTCTCGCACGATGCGCGACGTCACGAGCTCGGCCGCCAGGAGCTTCACGGCGACGCGCTTGCCGAGCGTCACGTTCTCGGCTTCGTAGACCGCGGCCATGCCACCGCGGCCAATCTCCTTGGTGATGCGGAACTTCCCCTCGAGGACCGTGCCGACCGGCACCTGCGACTTGTTCTGCGGGGGGGCCATACCATGCGCCGGCGTACGTGGACCGAGCGGCGGACCACGTTAGCAAGGGTGGTCTTGGAGCGCGAGAAAGCACCCGCGGAGGCCCGGGAAATTCCGGCGAATCTCGCCCGAGCTCAGCGCCTCGGCAGGAGGGGCGCGAGGGGTTCGGGCAGCTCCTTCGGAGCCGCTTCCAAGAGTGGGGCGAGGGAGCGCGACGAAAGAGTGTGCCAGTAGAGTACGACGCGCGCGCGGCCCGATGCCGTGTCGGGGCCGTCGGCATGGGCTTCTTCCAAGGCGCGCGCGAAGGTTTTTGCCGTGTACGTCGGATCGAGCTCGAGCCCCACGCTGCGAGCTCGCGCGGTCGCCCGAGCGCCCGCATCCGTTGCGTGACCGTAGCCCGCGCCGAGATGACGTGCGTCCACCTCGAGGGCGCGGGCGAGCTGGAGCGTCGTCGGAGCGTCGGCTTCCAGTCGGGCCACCGCCCGCGCCAGGGCGAGCACGACGGCTCGACCGACGCGCGCCCCCACCGCCACCGACACGCCGATCACCCGACAGCCGAGACGCTCGCGCAGGACGCCGACCAAGATCCCCGCGGCCGTTCCGCCGGAGCCGAGCGGCACGACGATGACGTCGGGCTCCGGCAGCTCGCCGGCGCGGATCTGGGCCGAGAGCTCGCCCACGGCTCGCGCATAGCCGTAGGAACCGAGCGCGCTCGAACCGCCAGCAGGGACGAACAGGTCGCCGCGGCGAAACGCGCGTGCGACGCCGAACGGTACGCTGGCCATGGAGCCGACGCGGTAGGGCTCGACGCCGAGACCGAGCGAGGCGCGCAGAGTCGCTTCCGCGTGTGCGGTGTGCGGCTGCGGGCACAGCACGGCGGCCACCGGGATGCCGACGCGTGCGGCGTAGACCGCCGTCGCCAGCACGTGGTGGCTCCCGCCCGCTCCGGTGGTGAGCAGGCGACGCGGATGGCGCGCGCGCGCCGCGCCCAAGATCCACTCGAGCTTCCGCACCTTGTTCCCGCCGTAGGGCTCGGCGGAGACGCCGTCGTGCTTGACCCAGAGCTCCGTCGTGCCGCGCTCGAGCTCCCGAGCCCGAAACACTGGAGTCGGGAAATCACCGAGCGACACGGGGGTCGGAAGCGGCTTCATGAAAAAGGTGCGCCAGAGCGGCGTTCGTAGAGAGGGCTCGAGGCGCCGACCTGGTCTACCATTGGCGGCGTCATGATTCGAAGGATTGCGGTCAACACCGGTGGAGGGGACGCGCCCGGTCTGAACGCGGTGATCCGCGCCGTCGCCATCAGCGCCATGAGTCGGGGGTGGGAGGTCTTGGGGATCCGCTACGGCTATCGCGGCCTGCTCGACGAGCCGGACGGCGTCGTCTCGCTGGACCGCAACAGCGTGCGTGGCATCCATCACCTCGGCGGCACCATCCTCGGCAGCACCAATCGCGGCGACCCGTTCCGCTACCCGGTGATGAAGGACGGCGAGCTGGTGCCCACCGACGTCTCGGCGCGCGTCATCCAGCGCATGAACCAGCTCGCCATCGACGTCCTGGTCGCCATCGGCGGAGACGGGTCGATCCAGATCTCGTCGAAGCTGCTCGAGCGCGGCCTTCCTCGCTTGATCGCCGTACCGAAGACCATCGACAACGACCTGCCCGGAACCGACCAGACCTTCGGCTTCGACACCGCCGTCGCCACCGCGTCGGAGGCCATCGACAAGCTGCACACCACGGCTCAGGCCCACGAGCGCGTGATGGTCGTCGAGGTGATGGGGCGCCACGCGGGCTGGATCGCGCTCCACTCGGGTATCGCCGGCGGCGCCGACGCCATCCTGATCCCCGAGATCCCTTACGACATCGAGCGCGTGTGCGAGAAGATTCGCTGGCGCGAGGCCATGAAGCGGCGCTTTGCCATCGTGGTGGTGGCGGAGGGCGCCATGCCGGTCGGCGGCGAAGCGGTGTTCAAGGCCGGTGCGGGCAAGTTCAAAGAGCACGGCCAGCTCGGCGGAATCGCCGAGCGAGTCGCGCGCGAGATCAGCGAGGGCACCGGCAAAGAGACCCGCAGCATCGTGCTCGGGCACCTGCAACGCGGCGGTAGCCCGGTCACCACCGATCGCGTGCTGGCGCTGCGGCTCGGCTGCGCCGCCACTCGCTTCATCGCCGAGTCGAACGCCAGCGGCCTCGTGGCCGTGCGCGGCTCGCGCATCGAGCTGGTTCCGTTGGCCGACGGCACCGGCCGAACCCGCACCGTGCCGCCCGACTCCGACGTCCTCATCACGGCGCGCCAGCTCGGCGTGTGTTTCGGTGACGAAGAGCCGGAGTCCTTCGACTCGATGGTCCCGCCACCGCCGCCATCGCTCCCACCGTACCGCTCGCTCAAGCCGCCGAGCTGACGGCCTCCCGGCCGGCGTCCGGGGCAACTCGACTGGATCACGACGCTTTGTCGTTCGTGGAAGATCGAGCGCGGAAGTTCTGCCTAGCCTGACTGCCGTGGCGCATTCTCCCTTGGCCGAGCTCGCGCTGGCGCTGATGTTGCAGCACGGCCACCCGGGTCGATCGCCGTACTCCGCGGAGGTCGTGCCCGAGTGTGGCAGCGATCCCAGTCAGGCCAGCTGTTCGCTCGAGCCCCCTTGCACCGACAAGACGGCGTTCTGTCGGCCGCCTCGCTGGTCCGCGCCGCGCGCGGGCTGGGTGAAGGTGGAGACCAGAGAACGAGCCGCGCAGCGCTTCCGCACCATGGCGCGTGCTCTCTCGGCCACCGGCGCGCGACTCGCCGCGTGCAATGGTGAAACCTGCGAGCCACTCGGTTGGCCCGGCAGCGAGCGCTCCCTCGTGCTCGCGACACTCACCGTCGCGCTCCACGAATCCGGGCTCCGTGAAGACGTGCAGTTCGGCCACCCGCCCCTCGGGCGCGGCCCGCGCGGGGAAGCGTGTTTGGTGCAGGTTGCCCTCGACCAAGGCCCGCGCGTGGCGAGCTGGCTCACCGCTGCCGAGAAAGAGCGCGCACTCGCGGATCGGGACGCGCGGGAGGCGTTCGCGCGCTCGCTGCTCGGGGACGACCCCCAAGCGCTCGGTCGTTGCTTCGAGGTGGGCATGCGGCTCCTGGCGCGCTCGCGGAAGTCGTGCAGCGGTGCCGGTGTGCCTTGGGACTACGGCATGTTCAGCCTCTACGGCGGCGGTCAGAGCTGTCAGGTGCCGCCCATCGGCAAGACGCGAACGAAGACGTTTCGCACGCTGGCCGCAGCGCGCCCGAGTCTCGAAGAGGCGGGTCACCTGCTCGGCGACGAGTGAGCGCTGCGCGACCCGGGCGACGTGGTTTCGCGACGTTGCCCTGTGCAAAACCTGTGCGGTGCGCTGGACGTCGCGCCGAAACATTGCCGAAACAATGGGGCTGGTAGTGGCTCCGGGCGCTCGGAAGACGAGCGCGTCGGAGCACGCCATGAAGAAGGTCGAAGCCATCATCAAACCGTTCAAGCTCGACGAAGTGAAAGACGCACTTTCCGAAGTCGGCATCCAAGGCATGACCGTGACGGAGGTGAAGGGCTTCGGGCGGACCGGGGGGAAGAAAGAGGTCTACCGAGGCTCGGCCTACGTCGTCGACTTCGTGCCGAAAGTGAAGCTCGAGATCATCGTGCCCGACGCGATGGTCAAAGAGGTCATCGACGCCATCGAGAAGAGCGCCAAGACCGGGCGAATCGGCGATGGAAAGATCTTCGTCGTTCCCATCGACGAGGCCGTGCGCATCCGCACGGGCGAGCGAGGGGAAGAGGCTATTTGACGCGGGGGCGCACCAGCTCTCGTTCCTGAAGGCAGCGCGGCGAATCGCGAGGAGAACGAATCCAATGAATCCCAAGGACGTCATCGAGTACGGCAAGAAAAATGGCGCGGTCATGGTCGATCTCAAGTTCATCGACCTACCCGGAAAATGGCAGCACACCTCGGTGCCGTTCGATCGGCTCGAGGTGGACAGCTTCGAAGAGGGCTTCGGCTTCGACGGCTCGTCGATCCGCGGCTTCCAACCCATCAACCAGAGCGACATGCTCCTGATTCCGGATCCGGCCACCGCGGTCATGGATCCGTTCACCAAACACCCCACCTTGAGCTTGCTCTGCACGGTGCAGGACACCATCACCCGCCAGAACTACTCGCGGGACCCGCGTCACATCGCCAAGAAGGCCGAGGCGTACCTGAAGAGCACCGGCATCGCCGAGACCGCGTACTTCGGACCCGAAGCCGAGTTCTTCATCTTCGACGACGTCCGCTTCGACGCGAGCGGTCACGAGGCGTACTTCCGTATCGACTCGGTGGAAGCGGACTGGAACACCGGTCGTGAGGAGCGCCCCAACCTGGGCCACAAGATCCGACACAAGGAGGGCTACTTCCCGGTGTCGCCCCAGGACACGCAGATGGATCTGCGTACCGACATCTGCCTCACCATGAAGCAGGTCGGCATCGAGGTCGAAGTCAGCCATCACGAAGTGGCGACGGCGGGCCAGGGCGAAATCGACATGAAGTACGACAGCCTGGTGCGCTGTGCCGACAAGCTCATGTGGTTCAAGCACATCGTGAAGAACGTCGCCTACAAGAACGGCAAGACGGCCACGTTCATGCCGAAGCCCATGTTCGGTGACAACGGCAACGGCATGCACTGCCACCAGTCGCTGTGGACCGAAAACAAGCCGCTCTTCGCCGGCGACGGCTACGCGGGCATGTCGGATCTCGCGCTCTTCTACATCGGCGGCATCCTGAAGCACGCGAAGAGTCTGGCGGCGCTCACGAACCCCACCACCAACAGCTACAAGCGCCTGGTGCCGGGCTACGAAGCTCCGGTCAACCTGGCGTATTCGAGCCGGAACCGCTCGGCGGCCATCCGCATCTCGACCTATTCGGCGTCACCCAAGTCGCGCCGCATCGAGGTGCGCTTCCCCGACCCCACGGGCAATCCGTACATCATCTTCTCGGCGATGATGATGGCCGGTCTCGACGGCATCCAGAACAAGATCGACCCGGGTGATCCCCTCGACAAGGACATCTATTCGCTCTCGCCGGAAGAGCTGAAAGACGTGCCGCACATGCCCGCGTCGCTGGAAGAAAGCCTCGACTACCTCGAGCGCGATCACCAGTACCTTCTGAAGGGCGACGTCTTCACCAAGGACGTCATCAGCATGTGGCTCGAATACAAGCGCGAGAACGATCTCAAGCTCTCGCGTCTGCACCCGACGCCGATGGAGTACTTCCTCTACTACGACATCTGGAGCCTCTCCCACTCGGGGACGTCGGGATCCCTGCGTCGACCGTGCGATGCAGGGGCCGTGGCTTTGTGCTGGCTACGCGCGCCGCACAATCAACCACACCGTGCGCCCGCCGGCTCGCGGTATTCCGCTCCGACCTCGCTATGGTACGGTTCACTCTCTCGTAGTGGCTGACGATCTGTTCGAGACGACGGTGGAGGTCACCGTCACCCGTGACTTCACCCGCTCCTGGCGCAAGAGCACGCCGGGGCAGGCATTTCTCGTGGTGATCGCCGGTCCGCGTCTCGGGCACCGCGTGCTCCTCGGGGAAGAAACCCTGGACATCGGTCGGGGTGTGGGCGCCGGCTTCCAGCTCGATCTCGACAGCGTGAGTCGCCTGCACGCCCGCGTGCGGTGGGACGGATCGCGCCACTTCATCCAAGACCTGCGTTCCACCAACGGCACCTACGTGAACGAAAATCGCGTCAGCGAGCATCCGCTGGCGGACGGCGACCGCGTGGGGATCGGCAAGGTGCTGCTCAAGTACTTGGCGGGCGGCAACGTGGAAGCCGCCTACCACGAAGAGATCCAGCGCCTCATGCGCTACGACGGTCTCACGGGTGTGTACAACCGGAGCCATTTCGACGAGACCCTGCACAACGTCATCTGGCGCGCCCGCTTCGACGGGGCTCCGGTGAGCCTCATCGTGTTCGATCTCGATCACTTCAAGCGCATCAACGACAGCTACGGCCACCCGGCAGGAGACGCGATCTTGCGCCAATGTGCCGCCGTGGTGGCGCAAGTGGTGCCGCAAGGCGCAGTGTTCGCGCGCACGGGCGGCGAAGAGTTCGCGGTCTTGTGTCCCGGGGCCCCCATCGCCCACGCCTGGCAGCTCGCCGAGCACCTGAGGCGCGCGGTGGAAGCGGCAGCCTTCGCGGCCGAGGGCACGCGCATTCCGGTCACCATCAGCGTGGGAGTCGCCGAGCGCGCCCCGACCGATCAGGCCCCGGAAGCCCTGTACGAGCGCGCGGACGGCCAGCTCTACGCCGCCAAGGGCGCAGGGCGAAACTGCGTGCGCTGAGCCCGCCTCACTTGGGGGTCGGAACGGGGTTCGTCACCGTGCCCGTCGCCTCTTCGGCGCTGAACTTCCAGTTGTCGACGAGCACGGTGGAGTCGAGCACGTGATCGCCGGCGTCCCAGATGGAGAAGCGGATCGTGATTTCGCTCCCCGGCGTCACCGGAGCCTTGGTCTCGAGCCAGCCCGTGGAACCGTGGTCGTCGAAGCCCGTCGTGTCCATGCCGAAGCCGGTGCCCTGCAAGAGACTCGTGCCGAGCGGGCAGCTGAAGGTCTTGCCGCCCGCGTCGCACGGCGGTCCTGCGTAGCAGCCGCAAGCCTCCAGGAAGCCGTTGTTCACGCTGACGGGATTGCCCTGGACGTCGAACGAGATGTTGCCGAGCTTCGCCGTGGGCGGCGCCGGGCTCAAGATGGCGACGAACGAGTCGTTGTAGCTCGAGCACACGAAGTCGGGCCACTCGTAGGTGTAGAAGTTGAAGTTGTACGAGAAGCTCTTGGCGTTGGTGGGCACGCGGATCTTGAGCTCGAGGCCCGCGGGGTCGTTGGCGGTGGTGCCGGTCGTGTTGTTGCCGGGGCAGGTCGGTGAATCGACGGGGAAGCCGGTGGGCGGCGCGCTCGAGGTGAGCATGTCTTCGCCGCCCACGTCCGCGTAGTCCGCGTCGGTGGGCTCACGGGCGGTGCCGCTCGAGAGACCGAGCATGCGCTTGCCCTCTTGGCAGTGCACGTTGGGGCCGAACCCCGGCAAGAAGCCGTGCCCGAGGTCGTTCATGCCGGTGGTGCCGTCGGCCATGACCCACTTGGCTTCGAGCACGCCCCACTTCTTGTCGCCAGCGCTCGCCGCGTGGCAGAGGCCGATGGCGCGGGCGCCGTTCATGGGGTCGGCATCGCCGACCGAGGCGATGGCGCCGTCGCAGTCCGTGCTCGTGTCGTCCGGTGTACCGTTGCAGTCTTCGTCCACCTGGTTTCCTGCCACGTCGTAGGCGCCAGGGTTGGCGTTGGCGTCGCAGTCGTTGCAGTCGCCGTCCTGCTTGGTGAAACCGTCTTGGTCCTTGTCTTCGGTCGGACCCGACGAGCAGTTCGTGCTCCCGCCCCCGGTGGCCCCACCGCCGTCGAGCACGAGCCCGCCGCCGGTTCCACCCGCCGCGCTGCCACCCGCGTTGGTGCCGCCGGTCGCCGCGCCGCCCGGAGTGCCGCCGGCGCCGCCGGTGAACAGGTTGCCGCTGCCGCTGCTCGCGCTGCTGCAGGCAAAGCTCGCCGCCGCGATGGCGACACAAACGGGCATCAGGACGAGGGTGATCGTCTGCTTCATGGCGGGTCCTCGGCTCGGCGAGCCAGGTTCACTTCGGAGTCGGGACGGGCTTGGTCGTCGGCGTGTTGGAGGCTTGGTCTGCGCTGAACTTGAAGTTGTCGACCAGCACGCTGGAGTCGAGGATGTGATCGCCAGCGTCCCACACGGCGTAGCGGAGGATCATCTCGCTGCCGGGTGTGATGGGCGCCACCGTCTCGAGCCAGCCCGTGGCGGCGTGGCTGGTGTCGAAGCCCGTGCCCGAGAGGATGCCGATGCCGAGCGTGCAGGGGAAGTTCTTGCCGCCCGGGTTCGTGGCGCCGATGGTGGGGTCGCAGGCTTCGAGGAAGGCGTTGTTCACGCTCACAGGGTTGCCCTGCGTGTCGAAGGAGATGTTCGAGTATTGAGGCGGCGTGGCGTTCACGGCCGGGTTGAGCAGAGCCACGAAGAAGTCATTGTATTGCGTGCAGACATACACCGGCCACTCGTAGGTGTAGAAGTTGAAGTTGAAGCTGAAGCTCTTGGCGTTGGTGGGCACGCGGATCTTCAGCTCGAGGCCCGCCGGATCGTTGGCGGTCGTGCCCGACACTGCCGAGCCGCACGACGGCGACTCGATGGGGAAGCCGGTGGGGCAGGCGCTGGACGCCGACGAGCTGTAGCCGCCGACGGACTGGTAGCCCGGGTCGGTGGGTTGGCGCGCGGTGCCGCTCGACAGCCCGAGCATGCGCGTGCCCTCTTGGCAGTTCACGTTGGGCCCGAACGCGTTCAAGAGGCCGTGGCCGTTGTCGTGGCCCGTGAGCGGCGAACCGTCGGCTGCCACCCACTTGGCTTCGAGCACGCCCCACTTCTTGTCGCCCGCCGTGGCTTGCTGGCAGAGGCCGATGGCGCGCGCGCCGTTCATCGGGTCGGCGTCGGCCACGTCGGTGATGGCGCCGTCGCAATTGGTGACCGTGTCGTCCACGGTGCCGTTGCAGTCTTCGTCGACGTTGTTGCTGGCGACGTCGTAGGCGCCGGGGTTCGCGTTGGCGTCGCAGTCGTTGCAGTCACCGTCCTGCGGCGTGAAGCCGTCGCCGTCTTTGTCGTCGGTGGGGCCCGAGGAGCAGGTGCCGGTGCCGCCGCCGCCGTCGGTGGGGGCTCCGCCGAGGTTCAAGCCGCCGCCGGTCGCACCGCTCCCCGTGGAGCCGCCGAGCTCGACGCCGCCCGTGGCGCCCGTGCTGCCCGGATTGCCGCCCGCGCCGCCGGTGAAGAGATCGCCGCTGCCACTGGACGTACTGCTGCACGCAGCCAGGGCCAAGCTGCTCACCAGGGTCCCAAGGATTTTCTGTTTCATGTGGGCCTCACGGGAAAAATGGAGAGTCGGATTTCGGTCTCACTGCCCCCTGAAGTCGCATTCGTTCGTCCGCGCGCCCCCCCCCGCGCGAACATCACTTCGGAACGGGGACCGGGTTGGTCACCGGGATGTCGCCACCCTCGGTCGCCCAGGTGAAGTTGTCGATGAGCACGCTGGAGTCCAGGACGGGGTCCCCCATGTCCCAGATGGCGAAGCGCAGCGTGAACTCGCTGCCGCCCGAGACCGGGGACGCCGTCTCGAGCCAACCCGTCGCGGCGCTGGGCTCGAAGCCGGTGCCCTGGAGCTGGGTCGTGCCGAGCGCGCAGGGGAAGTTCTTGCCCCCCGCGCTCTGAGCCTGACACACCTCGAGGAACCCGTTGTTGACGCTGACCGGGTTGTGCTGGCTGTCGAACGAGATGTTGCCCTGGAGCGCGCTCGGCGGGGGCGGGCTCTGGAGCGCGACGAAGAAGTCGTTGTACTGCGTGCAGACGTAGACCGGGAATTCGTAGGTGTAGAAATTGAAGTTGAACTTGAAGCTCTTGGCGTTGAGCGGCGCCTTGATCTTCAGCTCCAGGGCGACCGGGTTCCACGCCTGGGGATCGTTGGCCGTGTTGACGCCGGGGCACGAAGGCGAGTCGATGGGGAAACCGCTGGGCGTCGTGCCCATGGAGCCGGTGTCGAAACCGCCCACCGATTGGTAGCCGAGGTCGCTCGGCTGGCGCGCGGTGCCGCTGGACAGGCCCAGCATGCGCGTGCCTTCCTGCACGTTCACGTTGGGACCGAAGTGCGTGAGCAGGCCGTGTTGCAGGGGATTCACCGCCGGCATCGCGTCTGCGGACGACCCGTCGGCCTTGACGTATTTCGCCTCGATGACGCCCCAGCTCGTGCCATCCGAGATCTGGCAGAGGCCGATGGCGCGCGCGGCGTTCATCGGATCGTTGTCCTCGACCTGGGTGATGGCCGAGTCGCAGTTGCCGGGCGGCCCGTTGTCGGGCGTACCGTCGCAGTCGTCGTCCTTGCCGTTGCCCGGGATGTCGACCGCGCCGGGCTCGGGCTTGCCGGGAGTGCAAGTCCAACCGCCGGCGCTTCCGCCGCCGCTGCCGCCGCTGCCGCTGCCCGCACCACCCAAGTTGATGCCGCCGCCGCCGCCGCTGGTGCCGCCGCCGCCGAGGCCGGCCGCGTTGCCGGTGCCGCCGCCGTTGGTCCCGCCTGCGCCGGAGCAGCCAAAGGCCGCCGCGGCGAGGAACGCACTACCTGCCCATCCCACCAGAGTCAGTTTCGAAAGCGCCATGTGCCCATCCAGAAGTGTTTTGAGTTACCGCCAAAAGCAAGCGAGTCAACGCGGAATCGGTCGGGTCACCGGAGTCGAGCCCTCTCCCACGTCGAAGGTGAAGTTGTCGATGAGGACCGAGGAGTCGAGGACTTCGTCTCCCATGTCCCAGATTGCGAAGCGCAACGTGAGCTCGTAGCCGCCCGTGACCGGGGCCTGCGTGTTGAGCCAACCCGTCGCGGCGTGCCCCTCGAATCCCGTGCCGTCGAGGCTGCTCGTGCCGAGCTGGCAGTCGAACTGCTTCTTGCCCGCGGTCTGGGGCGCGCACACCTCGAGGTAGCCGTTGTTCACGCTGACCGGGTTGCCCTGGCTGTCGAACGAGATGTTGCCGCTCTGCGCGTTGGGCGGCGCGGGGTTCGCCAGCGCCACGAAGAAGTCGTTGTACTCCGTGCAGACGAACACCGGGAATTCGTAGGTGTAGAAGTTGAAGTCGAACGAGAGCAGGTTCGCGTTGGTGGGCGTGCGGATCACGAGCTCCAGGGCCGCGGGGTTGTTGGCGGTGGTGTCGCTCGCGGTCTTCACGTCGCAGGCCGGGGAGTCGATGGGAAAGCCGGGAGGGGTGTAGCTCGCGGTCCCCATCTCGGCGCCGTCCGGGCTCAGAAACCCCGGGTCGGTCGGCTGGCGCGCGGTGCCGCTCGAGAGCATGAGCAAGTTGGCGCCGGCGCGCGGCTTCACGTTGGGGCCGAAGCCGGGCAAGAGCCCGTGGGACGCGTCGGCCATGCCGACCGTGCCGTCGGCCTTCACGTACTTCGCGCTGACGAGACCCCAGCTCTTGGAAGTGGCGGTGCGACAGATGCCGATGACGCGCGCAGCGAGAGCCGGATCCGCGTCGGCGACGTCGACGTGCGCCGTGTCGCAATCGGTCGGCTCGTCGTCCGGGGTGCCGTTGCAGTCCTCGTCCACGCCGTTCTGGCGGTAGTCGAAGGCGCCTGGGTTCATCTGCGCGGTGCAGTCGTTGCAATCGCCGGTGGCCGGCGTGAAGCCATCCTTGTCGTTGTCGGCGTTGGGATCTTGAACGGTGCAGGGCGGCGCTTGGGTCAGCTTGCCGCCGCTCCCCCCGCCGCCGCCGCTGCCGCCGAAACTGATCGAAGTGCCGCCCGAGCCGCCCGAAGCGGTCGCACCGCCCGTCGCTGTGTTCGACGCGGAAGCCCCCGAGCAGCCGAGACAGACCGCCGCGCTGCTCGTCGCGAGCAGAGCAGGACCGAGCGTCGTGGGAAGGACCAGCCGCATGACCAACCGCGATGCGTGCGAGTGCACACGACGGTCGGAGGCGCCCGTCGCTCTCGAAGGCTAGCTCCGGTGTGGTTCGGTGTCACGCTGCGCCCCACAGCCCCGCACACGGAAAAGTCCCGGAAAACCCCGATCGATCTCAGGTCGAACGGAATTTTCCGGGATGGCTGGAGCGCGAGCTCTCAGGCGCGGGCCTGGGCTGCGCCGCGCCCCTTGGCGCTCTTCTTCTTGCTCGAGCCGTTGCTCTCGCCCTTCGACTTGCCCTTGAGCAGATCGTCGGCCATCTCCTTGGCGCGCTCGGTGCTCTCCCACGAGAACTCCTTGCGGCCGAAGTGACCGTAGGCGGCGGTCTTGCCGTAGATCGGGCGCAAGAGGTCGAGCTCCTCGATCAGCGCCTTGGGGCGCATGTCGAACTTCTCGGCCACGTACTTCTGCAAGGTCTCGTCGTCGACGACGCCGGTGCCGAAGGTGTGGACGTACACGCCGACGGGGCGCGCGACGCCGATGGCATAGGCGACCTGCACCTCGACCTTGCGCGCGAGCTTGGCGGCCACGATGGTCTTGGCGACGTAGCGCGCGTAGTAGCAGGCCGAGCGGTCCACCTTGCTCGGGTCCTTCCCGCTGAAGGCGCCGCCGCCGTGGCGGCCCATGCCGCCGTAGCTGTCGACGATGATCTTGCGCCCGGTGAGGCCGGCGTCGCCGAACGGACCGCCGATGACGAAGCGGCCCGTCGGGTTGATGAAGTACTTGGTGTTCTTGTCGAGCAGGCTCGTGGGGAGGCTCTTCTTGATGCAGAGGTCCATCACGGCTTCTTTGAGCGTCTTGTACTTCACGTCCGGGCTGTGCTGCGTCGACACCACGACCGCGTCGATGCGCTTCGGCCGGTCGTTTTCGTACTCGACGGTGACCTGGCTCTTGCTGTCGGGGCGCAGGAAGTCGACCTTGCCGGCCTTGCGCACGTCAGCGAGCTTCTTCACGAGCTGGTGGGCGTACATGATGGGAGCCGGCATGAGCTCCGGGGTCTCGTCGCAGGCGTAGCCGAACATCAGGCCCTGGTCGCCAGCGCCCTGCTCTTTGTGCATGCCTTCCCCTTCGGTGACGCCCTGCGAGATGTCGGGCGACTGGGGCTCGATGGCCAGCAAGATGCCGCAGGAGTCGGCATCGAAGCCCATTTCGGAGCTGGTGTAGCCGATGTCCTTGATCACGCCGCGCGCGAGCTTGCCGAAGTCGACCCTGGCGGTGGTCGTGATCTCGCCGGCGATCACCACGAACCCGGTCTTGCACAGCGTCTCGCAGGCGACGCGGCTCCGCGGGTCTTGCTTCAAGCAGGCATCGAGCACTGCATCGCTGATCTGATCGCAGATCTTGTCGGGGTGGCCTTCGCTGACGGATTCGGAGGTGAAAAGGTAACGACTCATGTTGGTCTCGCTCTGATGCGTGATGGCTCACCCGCGTTCGCCGAGCACCGGCCGCCCGCGGGGCGGCGCACCCTAGCACCGCTTGCCGGCGACCGACCCGGAAATCCCGGCGGCGGTATTGCCCAGGAAAATTCCAAGGGTTAGGCGGTTCCTACGCGCGCCGCTTGGCGAGGAGCTCGTCCAGGGCCCGCGTGAGCACCGAGGCTTCGAGGGGCTTCGCCAGGTAGAGGTCGGCGCCGGCGTCCATTCCGCGCAAGGTGTCGATGCGAGCGTCCTTGCTGGTCAAGATGACGATGGGCACGCTCTCGTAGCGCGGGTCCTTGCGCAGCGCGCGGGTCAGCTCGTAGCCGTCGAGCTTCGGCATCATGACGTCGGTGCTCACGGCGTCGAAGTGCTCGCTGCGAGCGAGCTCGAGCGCCGCTGCGCCGTCGGGCGCGGCGACCACTTCGAAGCCGGCCTGGCTGAGCTCGCGCCGGATGGCCTCGCGGATCACGTCGCTGTCTTCGGCCACCAAGATGCGGGCGCGGCTCTTGGCGCGGACCACCGGGCGCTCTGGCGCCGGGCGCGTGCCGCTCGGATCGCGGGCGCGCTGCGCGACTTCGAGCAGATCGACGACGAGCAAGACGCGATCGCCGATCAGCGTGGCGCCGGCGGCGCAAGGAGCGCTCGACAAGAGCGGGCCGAGCGACTTGATCACCACTTCGTGCCGGCCGAGCAGCTGCTCCACGCCGAGGCCGAGCCTGTCCGAGCCGACGTCGACGATGACGACGGCCGAGTCCGTGCTGTCGTCGAGGGCGCTGCCGCGACCGAGGCCGAGCACGTCCGCGAGGTTCACCACGGGCACCAAGCGATCGTTGACTCGCAGACACACGCCGTCGGCCACTTGCTCCAGGTCGCCGGCCGAGAGCGATTCACCGCTCACCACGGCGTCGAGCGGGATCGCCACGAGCTCGCCCCCGACGCGGGCCGCCAGCACCTGGGTGATGGCCAGGGTCAGCGGCAGGCGGAGCTCCATGCGCGTGCCCTTGCCGAGCTCGGAGCCGATCACGATGCTGCCCTTCAGCTTCGCGATGGCGTCGCGCACCACGTCCATACCGACGCCGCGGCCCGAGACGTCGCTGACTTCTTTGGCGGTGGAGAAGCCCGCCCGGAAGATCAGATCGAACGCGCTCCGGTCGTCGAGCGCCGCCGCCTCTTCGGCGCTGAGGAGACCCTTCTCCACGGCCTTCACGCGCAGCCGCTCCGGGTCCATGCCTGCGCCGTCGTCGCTGATGGTGACCACGATTTGTCCGCCGCGCTGGTGGGCCGACAGGCGCACGAGCCCGGCGCGGGGCTTGCCGCGCGCTTCGCGGGTCGCCGGCTCTTCGATGCCGTGATCGACTGCGTTCCGCACCAGGTGCAGCAGCGGATCTTCGAGGCGCTCCACCAGCACCTTGTCGAGCTCGGTCTCGGTGCCCTCGAGCTCCACCTTCACCTCTTTGCCGAGCTTGCCTCCGAGCTCGCGCACGGTGCGCTGGTATTTGGTGAACAGGCGCGCGATGGGCACCATGCGGAGCTTCATCACGTTGTCGCGGAGCTGGCCGACGGCGAGGCCGAGGCCTCCGAGTCCGGCGTCGAGATCGCTCCAGGTCTCCCGCAGCACGCGTTCGGTGCGCTGCAAGTCGTCGAGGGCCCCCGCGCCGCCCGCACGCCCTTCGGCCGCGGCCCAGACCGCGAGCTTCTTGCGGAGCTGGGACACCTCGCGCAAGAGCGCGGCTTGCACCTCGGCCGCGGTGGTGAGCCGGCCGCGGGCGAGTACGACTTCGCCCACCAGATTCAAGAGATGGTCGACCTTCTCGAACTCGATGCGCAGCGTGCTGGCCGCTGCGGCTGCCGGTGCGGCGGCTTCGCGCGTCGGCGATGCGCCGCTCACTGCGGGGGCAGGGCGCGGTCCCGCGCTCGCCGCGGCCTCCACGGGCGCGGCGGCCTTCGGAGCTTTCGGATCCTTGAGCCTGCGCACCAGGTCGCTGACGTCCACGTCGATGGGCGCCCGGGCGCGGGCGCGCTCCACGATGGCGCGGAGCGTGTCCAGCGTTTCGAGGAGCAAGTCGACCAGCGCGCGGTCGCACTCGCGCTTGCCGTCGCGCAGCTCGCCGATGCGGTCTTCGGCCAGGTGCGCCACGCGGTTCAGCTTCTTCAGTCCAGCGAAGGCGCTGCCGCCTTTCAGCGTGTGCAGATCCCGGAACACCTCGCTGATGAGCTCCTTGTCGTCGCGCCGCTCTTCGAGCACGAGCAGGCGTTCGGCGAGCCCGTCGAGGCGCTCGCCGCACTCGTCCAGGAACGCTGCCACCATGTCTTCGGCGAGGGCGGGCACCCAGTTCGTCTCGTCGTCCGCCCCGGCTGCGCCCGCGCCAGCGGCGCTCGCCATCGCCGCAGACAGTTCCGCTTTCGGTGCTGCGTCGCCTCGCGCGCCTCCGAGGGCTTCGGCCCGAGCGAAGAGCGCGGCTTCGTCCACGCGGGCTCCCGACTCGTCGCCGTGAGACAGCGCCTCGATGCTCTGCTCGAGGGTCTCGAGCGCCGCCTCCGCTTCCGCGTGAGGCAGATGGGCTCCGCCTGCAAGGGCCTGCGCCAGGGCCGTCACGCCCTCGGCGCCGAGCAGCGCGGCGTCTACGGCAAGAGGGATCAGAGCCGCACCGAGCTCCCGCCCGCTCGCCGGGATCGGGCAGGTCGAGCGCCGCGCGCAGCCCCGATCCGCGGCGGGGAAAGCGCCAGGAACAGCTCGTAGATCTCGGCGGACCCCGCGCTCACGTCGCGGGACGCTACATCAGAGCGGGTATTTGTCGAACCCCGCATCGCGAGGTCCTATGATTCGGGCCCGCATGGGCTACGGAAAGAGCGCCGATCGAGTGGCGGGGGCCCTATCGAGACTTCTGCACCTTCGGGGAGCCAAGCAGAACACCATCGGCTACCTGCACCAGTACCTCGACCTCGCTCCGGAGCAGCTGTTCCCGGAGCCGCGGCCGATCTCCGACTTGCAGATGCAGCGCTCGCTCATCGATCGTGCGTTCCGCACGTCCACGTTGAGCTGGACCAGCACCCATGAAGTGTTGTGCCCGCGCTACCGCCGGCGCCACGAGGGCGAATACGCCGCGAACCTTCGTGCCCACGCCCGCTGGATCCGCCCCGAGGGAGCGCTTCGCAAGAACTGCCTGATCTACGTCCACGGTTGGCTCGAGCCGGGCTCCTGGGCAGAAGAGACCACGCTCTTCCGCAAGTGGGCCAAGGAGCTCGACAGCGACATCGTGCACGTTGCGCTTCCGTTCCACGGCGCGCGGAAGCCCAAAGAGGCGCTCTTCAGCGGCGAGTTCTTCTGGACCGCGGACCTCGTGCGCTCCATGGAGGGCGTTCGCCAGGCCGTGTGCGACACGCGAGCGATCCTGGCGTTCTTGCGCGCGCGTGGCTACTCGCACGTCGGAGTCACCGGCATCAGCCTGGGCGGAGCGATCACGATGTTGCTCGGCTGCGTCGAGCCGCTCCCCGACTTCATCATTCCCATCATCAGTCATCTGGAGCTCGAGTCCGCGGTGGAAGAGGCGCCCATCCTCTGGCGCATGAAGCAGGATCTCGACCGCTGGGGCGTGGACCGCGAGCAGCGCAAGGACCTCTTCCGGCGCCTCGGCCTCTCGAGCTATCGCCCGAGGCTCGCACCCGAACGACAGCTCTGGATCCAGGCACGCGAGGACGTCTACATCGACGCTGCTCTGGCCGAGGCCCAGTGGCGCGAGTGGGGTCAGCCACACATCTTGTGGATCGACGGCGGGCACATGACCTTTCCGCTCCACATCGACGCCATCACGAACCGAGTCGCCGCCTTCCTGGATCGGCTGCCCGCGCCACGCTGAGCCCGCTGCGGAGGGGCGTGGTAGGCTCGCCGAATGCTTCGGTGGCCGGTGCTCTTGGTGGTGGGCTTGCCCCTCGGTTGGATGGGCTGTGCGGGGGGCGAAGAGGTGGACGAGCCCAAAGGCGGCGGTGGCGCTGGCGCGAGCGGCGGAGCCGGCGGTTCGAAGATCGATGGGGGCGGCGTGTTCGGCAGTGGCGGCACGCCGAGCGGCGGTAGCTCGGGCGCCGCGGGCGCGAGTGGCAGCGGTGGAGCGAGCGGTGGCAGCGGCGGAGCGAGCGGTGGCACGGGCGGAGCGAGCGGTGGCACCGGCGGCGCGACGGGTGGCACGGGCGCCACGAGTGGTGGCAGCGGCGGCGCGAGCGGTGGCACGGGCGGTGCGAGCGGTGGCACCGGCGGAGCGAGTGGTGGCACGGGCGGAGCGACGGGTGGCACGGGCGGAGCGACGGGTGGCACGGGCGGAGCGACGGGTGGCACGGGCGGAGCGAGCGGTGGCACGGGCGGAGCGACGGGTGGCACGGGCGGAGCGACGGGTGGCACGGGCGGCACCGGCGGTGGTGTGACCGGCACGTGCCCGAGCGGTCAGCTCGCGATCGGCGTTTCGGGGAACACTCTCGTGTGCGCCAGCATCGCTTCGACGGTGCGCAATTGGGTGAACCAGAACTGCTCCGTCTATTGGGGTTTCCGCGACAACTGCGACGGCTGCCAGAGCGACCCGGCGAAGTGGGGCCGCACGAGCGACGTGAGCTGCAGCAACGGCGTCGGCCTGAACGACACCTGCATCTTGCCGTCCCTCGGGGGGCAGGCCGTGCGCCTGTTCGGCCTGAACACCGACGGCAACGTGAACGGCGACGACAAGTTCTACGTCGGCCTTCGCTGCAACCCGCCCACGGGCACGCCGCCCGCCGGCCAGTGCCCCGCGAACCAGTTCGTCACGGGCGTGACCAACGGCACCGTGCAATGTGGGTCGCCGACGACCACCGCGCGCAGCGTGATCAACACCGATTGTCACCTCTATGCGGGCTGGGCCGACAACTGCGACGGTTGCACGACCACGCCCACCAAGTGGGGACACGTCAACGACACCACCTGCGTGAATGGCGCCGGCCTCAACGACACCTGCACGGCGCCCACGCTCGGGGGCACGGCCGTGCGTCTGTTCGGCCTGAACACCGACGGCGACGTCAACGACGACGACAAGTTCAGCATCGGCCTCAAGTGCTACGGCAGTGGAGGATTCCCGACAGGCGGGTCGTGCGCCGTGGGCGAGTTCCTGGTGGGCCTGAACGGCTCGACGCCGATCTGTGCGCCCATCGCTCACGTGCTCCAGAGCTACTTTGCCCAGAGCTGTTTCGTCTACTTCGGCTGGATGGACAACTGCGACGGCTGCTCGACGCCCCCCACCAAGTGGGGCCGCACCAGCGAAAACGCCTGCGTCAACGGCGCCGGTGTCGACAACACGTGTACGACCCACGCCCTCGGTGGCCCCGTCGTACGCATGTTCGGCCTGAACACCGACGGCGACGTCAACGACGACGACAAGTTCTTCTACGGCTTCCGCTGCCAGTGATCCGAAGCTCGCGGGCTCACTTCGCCTCGGACGGCGCGGGCCCTGGGCGCGGCCGTTTCTTGGCCGGAGTGCGCTTCAGCGTCAGGTGGAGCACCTCTTCACCGCGCAGCACTGTGAGCTTCACCTGCGTACCGATCTCACCCGAGAGCGCTCGGTGGAGCGCTTTGTCGTCGAGGGCGCGCACGTCCATGCCGTCGATCAGGAGGATCTCGTCACCCGGTGCGAGCCCCGCCTTGTCGGCAGCGAGCCCGGTCGGCGCTTCCTGCACCACGAGCCGGCCCCCCGAGTCCTGCACCAACATCGCGCCGATGGTCCCCTGCGCCGGCGCGCAGCTCGCGCCCGCCGCCGCGAGCGCGAGGCCCAGAACCCACCCGCGGGTCACGAACGGTAGCCCGCGTTCACGTCGACGTAGCTGTGCCCGAGGTCCGACGTGAGGTAGCGCGCCCGACCCGGACCCGAACCGAGCCGCAGCGTGATCGTGTAGCTCGCGCCCGCCAAGATCTTCGCGGCCTCACGCTCGGCCTCGCCGCCCACCGCCACGCCGCCTCTCACGATGGCGACGGGTCCCACCGAGATCTCGGCCACGTTCGGATCGAACTTCACCCCGGCACGCCCGGCGGCCGCCAAGAGCCGCCCCCAGTTCGCGTCTTTGCCGAAGAGCGCAGTCTTCACCAGCAGCGACGTCGCGACCGTGCGCGCCACGTTACGCGCGTCGGCGTCGCTGCCGAGCCCCTCGATCACGAGCTCGCACACGTGGTTCGCGCCTTCGCCGTCGGCCACCATGGCCCGCGCGAGCTCGCCCGCCACCCGGGTGAACGCGGCCTCGAGCTCGGCTTCGCTCACGCTCGCGCCGCTCTTGCCCGACGCCAGCGCGATGACGCTGTCGTTCGTGCTGGTGTCGCCGTCCACACTCGCCGCGTTGAAGGTCACCTGACACGCCCGATCGAGCACCCCCGCGAGCGCTTTCGGGTCCACCCGCGCATCGGTGAACAGGAACGCCAGCATGGTCGCCTGGGGCGGCCCGAGATCAGGGTGGATCATGCCCGCGCCCTTGGCGACGCCGAGCACGCTGGCGCCTCCCGGGAGCTCCGCCCGCGCGAGCTTGGGCCCGCGATCGGTGGTCAAGATGGCGCGCGAAAACCCGTCGACCCCATCCACCGACAAACTTCCGACGAGGGCCTCCGCCGCGCTCGCGATCTTCTCGCTCGGAAGGACCGCGCCGATGACCCCCGTGCTCGCCGGGAGCACGCTCTCGCTCGCGACACCGAGCGCCTGCGCCACGCTCTCGGTCGACGCCAGCGTTGCCCGGAGCCCGGCGTCGCCGGTGCACGCGTTGGCGCAGCCGGCGTTCACCAGCACCGCGCGCGCGACTCCGCTTCGGAGGCGCTCTTCGGCCACCACCACGGGCGCCGCGCGCACCAGGTTCCGCGTGAAGACGCCCGCCGCGACCGCGTCGTCGTCGCTGACGGCGAGGGCGAGGTCGATCCGGCCGTCTTTGCGGATATGGGCCGAAACGGCCCCGAAACGAAAGCCGAGGGGTGGGCGCATGACGGGCTCTCTTGACTCGGAGAGGCGCGCGCGTATTCTCGCGCGCCCCACAGGGGTTGCCAGCTTAGCTCAGTGGTAGAGCAACGGTTTCGTAAACCGTAGGTCTCGAGTTCAAGTCTCGAAGCTGGCTCCAGGAGATCGCAGCGGGATCCCGGACTGTTTGCTGCACAGGTGCAGCAAACAGTGCAGCAAACGCAACGGTCTGGAGGTCGAGCCGAATGGTCTCGATCGCCTTCC
>JAXLYN010000067.1:0-47389 GCA_046351435.1 Polyangiaceae bacterium | reverse complement strand
GCGCAGCGTTCGCGCGAGAGCACGCCCGCCCCGTGACCGAACCCGAGCTCGAAAACGAAACTGACTCCATCGCCGACGCGCTGAGCCTGCCCGAGGGACGCAGGCTCGTGACCGCGCGCGACGTCGCGGTGGCAGCGTCCAGCACGCGTCTGGTCCATGTCGTGGGCGCGGAGGGGTCGGCGCCCGCGCTGGTCGCGCGCGCGTTGGCGCTGTCGGGTTCGCGCGTGCTCTACGTCGCGCCCGACGTGGACGCCGCGCGGCGCGCGCAAGCGGACCTCGCCTATCTGTCGCGGACGCAGCCCTTCGACTCGGCGCATCTTCCCGAAGAGCAGAGCCCGCTCTTGCTCCTGCCGTCGGAGTCGACGCCCTGGGCCGAAGTGCGCCCCGATCGGCGCGCGCAGATGAACCGCGCGGGGGCTCTGGTGCACCTGGCGCTGGGCTTGCCGTTCGGCTTCGTGGTCACGACGGCTGCCGGCCTCGTGCGCAAGCTGGCACCGGCTTCGCCCCTGGTGGCGGCGACGGCGGAGCTCGTTGCCGAAGACGAGCTCGACCTGGCGAAGCTGACCCGCACGCTCGCCTACGCCGGCTACCTCCGCACACCCATCGTCGAAGATCCCGGATCGTTCGCCCTTCGTGGCGGCGTCCTCGACGTGTGGCCGGGTACCGCCGAGGCGCCGGTTCGCGCCGAGCTCTACGGCGACCTGGTGGTCTCGCTGAAGCGCTTCGACCCGGAGACCCAACGCACGCTCGATTCCCTCGATCGCCTGCTGTTGCCGCCGGCGCGTGAGGTGATCACGAGCCCCGAGGGCAGCGAGCGCGCACGCATGCTCGTGCGCTCGTTGTGCGACAAAGTAGACTGGCCCTCGACCAAAGCGCGGGCACTCGAAGAAGACGTCGCCACGGCGCGTAGTCTGTTCGGTCTCGAAGGCTTCTTGCCCGCTTTCTATCCACTGTCGACCTTGTTCGACTATCTGCCCGAGCGCACGGTGCTGGTGCTCGAAGACCCAGGGCGCATCGTATCGGAGCTCACGAGCGAGCTCGAACACGCGCAGACGGCCTGGGCCGCCAAGAGCGGCGCTCCCTGTTTCGACGTGGGGGCCCTGTATGCCAGCCGGGAGGAGCTGTGCCTCGCGCTCGAAGCGCGCTCGGTGGTGTCGCTACACCGCTCGGGCGTCGCGGCCAGCGCCGATGCAGCCACGGGACTCGATGCGCTCGAGCTCACTCCACCCGACGCGCCGAGCCTCGCCATCCGCGACCACGCAGATCTCGGCCGCGCAGTGGCGCGCGCCCGGAAAGAGCGCGGGCGAGGTGCCGCCCTCGAGCCCTTGGTGCGACGCATCGCCGCCTGGCACGAGGCCGGTCTCGACGTGACCATCACCGCGCGCACGACCACGCAAGCCGAACGCCTGGGCACGCTGCTCGGGCACCGCGGCATCGCGGTGGTCAGCGGCGAGGTCCACGCGCCGCGGAGCACGGTGAAGATCCTGCCGGGGGAACTGGCGCGCGGAGCCGTCGTCCCCACCGAACGCTTCGTGTTGGTCACCGAAGAGGAGATCTTCGGCCAGCGCGCGCACCGCCGTCAGGAGCGAACCAAGAGCACCCAAGCATTCCTGGAGGATCTGCGAGCGCTCGAGAGCGGAGACTACGTCGTCCACGTCGATCACGGCATCGGGCGCTATCTCGGCCTCGAGAAGAAGCAGATCAACGGCGTGAGCGTGGAGCTCGTGGTCGTGGAGTACGCCGGCGGCGACAAGCTGTTTCTGCCGGTGCACCGCCTGAACCAGGTGCAGAAGTACTCGGGCGGGGAGGGCACCCCCAAGGTCGATCGCCTGGGCGGTGCGAGCTTCGCCAAGACCAAAGCGCGTGTGCAGAAGCGCGTGCGACAGATGGCGGACGAACTCCTGCGCCTGTATGCCGAACGCGCCGCGCTCAGCAAGGAAGCGCTGGATCCGCCGGACGACGAGTACGCGGCGTTCGAGGCGACGTTCCCCTACGAGGAGACCCGCGATCAGAGCGCGGCCATCTTGGAGGTGAATCGCGACCTGGAGAAGACCCAGGTGATGGATCGCCTGGTGTGCGGCGACGTCGGCTTCGGGAAGACCGAGGTTGCGCTCCGAGCGGCGTTCCGGGTCGCCATGAGCGGGCGTCAGGTCGCGCTCCTGTGCCCGACCACGGTGCTGGCCCAGCAACACTTCCTGACCTTCGCCGGCCGCCTCGGCGGCTATCCGATCCAGGTGCGACCTCTGAGCCGCTTCGAGTCCAAGAAGGAGTCGAGCGACACTCTGAAGGGTCTGAAAGAGGGCACCATCGACGTCGTCGTCGGGACGCACCGCGTCTTGAGCAAGGACGTGCACTTCAAGAATCTCGGCCTGCTCATCGTCGACGAAGAGCAGCGCTTCGGCGTGACCCACAAGGAGCGCATCAAGCAGCTGAAAGCCAGCGTCGACGTGTTGACGCTGTCGGCCACGCCCATCCCGCGCACGCTGCAGCTCGCCGTGGGCGGGCTCCGCGACATGTCGCTCATCACCACGCCGCCGATGGATCGGCGGGCCATCCGAACCATCACCTCGCGCTACGACGAGCAGATCATCCGAGAGGCCATCGAGCGCGAATTGTCGCGTGGCGGGCAGGTCTTCTACGTGTACAACCGCGTGGAAGGCATCTACGAGCGCGCGGCGCGCGTGCAAGAGCTGGTGCCGACGGCCAAGGTCAGCGTCGGCCACGGACAGATGAGCGAAGCCGCGCTCGAGCAAACCATGCTCGACTTCGTCGAGGGTCGCTTCGACGTTCTGGTGGCCACGGCCATCATCGAGAGCGGTCTCGACATCCCGCGCGCCAACACCATCATCATCGACCGTGCCGACATGTTCGGGCTGGCGCAGCTCTACCAGCTCCGGGGCCGAGTCGGACGCAGCACCGAGCGCGCCTACTGCTATCTCCTGGTGCCGCCGCCGAGCCAGCTCAGCGACGAGGCACGCAGTCGCATCGAGGCGCTCGAGCGCCACACCGAGCTCGGCGCGGGCTTTCAGATCGCCACGCTCGACATGGAGCTCCGGGGCGCGGGGGATCTCCTGGGCGCGGAGCAGAGCGGGTTCGTCGCGAGCGTGGGCTTCGACCTGTTCTGCCACATGCTCGAGGAGGCGACCCACGAGCTCAGAGGTGAGCCCGTGATCCACGAGGTGGATCCGGACCTGAGCTTCGACGTAGACGCGCTCTTGCCCGAGGACTACGTGGCCGAAGTGGGCGTGCGGCTCTCGCTCTACAAGCGGCTCTCCAGCGCCCGCGACGAGGCCGAGGTCGAGGAGATCGGCGCCGAGATCGAGGACCGCTTCGGCCCTCCGCCTGAAGAGGCCAAGAAGCTCGTCGAGCTGATGCGCCTCAAGACCGAGCTCCGGCGCTTGATGGTCCTCGGCTGCGAAGCCAGCAAGAAGAGCGTGGCGTTCCACCTGCGAAACGACACGCCCCTCGACCCGCAGAAGATCGGGGAGCTGGTCGGTCGAAGGAGGAGCCCGTACCGGATCTCACCCGAGGGCCGCCTCACGCGTCGCGCTCTCGAAGACGAGAACTTCATCAGCGGCATCGCCCTCGCCGACAAGGCGCTCGAAGAGCTCCAGGCCTGCCTGCGCAGCGAAAGCTGACGGCTCAGAACCGCCCGACGGCGGCGAGCCCACCCGGCGTCAAGACGAGGCCGGTGCGCGGCGACGAGCCCTGCTTCCAGTCGACGACGAACAGCCCGATGGCCGCCGTTCCAGCGGCAGCGATCGCCGTGGCCCCGAGCAGCAGGTTGGTGCGTCGTTCGAGGTCGTGACCGTCCTCGACACGCGCGTCGACCTCGGCCTGCTTCAGCTTCGGAAGGTCCCGCTCGTAGTCGTCGAAGGCCTTCTGCGTGTCGAGCGCACTCCAGACCGTGACGCCGCCGAGCACGGCGGTGAGCCCCACGCCGGCGTAGAACCAGATGGGGCTCGGGCCCGCCGGCGGCGGAGGAGGCGGGGGGGGTGGGGGCAGCTTGGGAGGCGGCTTCTTCGTCGGTTCGCGGCTGTGCTCCACCGCGACGAACAAGCGTTGCCCGGGAGCGGCCCGCAGGGTCTTGTCGAACACCGTGCGACCGTGCTCCTCCACGCGCACGCGATGTTCGCCTGGGTCCACGCGCACGCTCGGCGGCTTCGCCTCGACGGGCCGGTCGTCGACCCAGACCTGGGCGTCAGCCCCGGCTTCGATGTCGATGTTCGCGACGTTGCGTTCAGCTTCGGCGCGTTCACGTTGTACTTCCGGAACGAGATCCTTGGGTGTCTCGACGTCCCCGAGCACGTGATCGAAGTGCTCGAGCGCGATGACGAAGCGCCCGAGTTTCGACTCCGCCAGCGCCCAATTGAAGAGCACCACCGGGTGAGGTCGGAGAGCGTGCGCCGCCTCGAAGTGCTTCGCCGCCGACTCGAACTCTTTGGCCTGATATGCGCTGATGCCTGCCTCGAATTCGGTGCGCGCGCAATCGGCTGGATCGCCGCTGCATTCGCCGGCGGCCGCCGGCATCGTCAGCGCGAGAACGCTCGCGCAGAATGCTGCAGGCCAAAAGCGAAGCATCGGCTGCACAGGCTACCCGACCACGCACGAATCGGCGACTCTTCTAGCGAGCTCTCATTTGCCGAACGGGTACTTGGTCACCAAGGGGTCGCCCTTCTTGGGAGTGGTGCCAGGCGTCTTTCCGCTCGAAGGCGGCACCTTGGTCTTCTCGGGCTTTTCGGCCGCCTCCGACTTGTCTGCGCTCGCGGGCGGAGAAGGCGGAGTCACGCGCGTGAGCGGAATCATCACCCCGCGATCGCGATCGGGAACGACGAGCGTCTTGGCCGGTTCGAAGCCGGGAGCGACGACCTCGACGGTCACGGCCGTGCTCGAACGTGGCAGAGAAACCCTAGGGGGCTTGCCGGTCGCCCGCTGGCCGTCGACGCGAATCTCGCCGTCGACGTCGGGCTGCGTGGTGACCTCGAGCGTGACCTCGGTGGACACCGGCGCGGCGCTCGCCGCTGCGGCGGGTACTCGGGTCTGCGCGCGCAGAGCGAGCACGGCGCCGCCGAGGACGACTACGATCCCGAAACCGATGGCCGCATGAACCCACATCGGGGTCGGGGGCTTCGAGATGGGCGGCCGGCTCACGACGCCGCTCGTACGCCCGAGCACGGCTACTTCCGGCGGAGTGTCGTCGAGCGCAGCCAGCGCATCGATGGCTTTTTGCTGCTCCGCCTTCTCGGTTTGGAACAAGCGCGCGACCGCCAGTGCCAGCGCCGAGCTCGGGTCGGACACGCCGCTCGCCCGAACGAACGCGTCGAGCTCGCGTGCCAGCTCGATGCCGCTCGCATAGCGCCGGTCCGGCTCGCTCTCGAGCGCTCGACCGAGGATGCGCGCGAGCTCGTCGGGGAAGCCAGGAACGCGCGTGCGCGGGTCGGGCACGGACTCGAAGAGCAACTTGTGCAGCGTCTCCGACTCGTCGATTCCCGCAAAAAGACGAGATCCGACCGCCGCCTCGTAGAGCGTGGCACCGAGGGCGAAGAGGTCCGCGCGGTGATCGAAGTCCTTGCCCAGGACTTGCTCCGGCGCCATGTAGCTGAACTTGCCCTTGATGCGTCCGAGCGTGGTCTGGGCGATTCGACCCGCCGCGCGAGCGATGCCGAAGTCGATGAGCTTGACGTCTCCACCATAGGTGACGAACACGTTCTGCGGGCTGACGTCACGGTGGACGAGACCCAGCGGGTGGCCCGCGTCGTCCTTCAGGGCATGGGCATATGCGAGCCCCTCGGCGACCCGCGCTCCGAGCCATGCGGCGAGCACGGGATCGAGTCGCGAGTTGCGACGCGCGAGCGCGCTCGTCAAGCGCGACAGCGGCTGGCCGTGCAGGTACTCCATGGCGAGAAACAGCGTCTCGCCTTCCCGCCCGAGCTCGTACACGCGCACGATGTTGGGGTGCGCGACGCGCACGAGCAGGTTCGCTTCGTCCAGGAACTGACTGATGAACTCTTTCTCTTCCGAGAGGTGGTCGTGCACCACCTTGATGGCGCAAACGTCGTCGGCGCTCGTGGCCTCGCGCGGCCGCGCGAGATAGACCGCAGCGCTTCCGCCCGCACCGATGCGGGCCCCGATGTGGTAGCGGCCGAGTCGCGCGCCGGAAAGGCGGCGGCGGGACTCGAAGCTCGGTGCTACTTCGGCGGCTCCCACGGTTTCACCTGGTCGGGATCTTCAGGATGCGTTCGACTTGTGCTTGCTCTTCTCGCGTGAAGCGTTCGCTCGCGTCGCGGAGCGCTGCTTTGTATCGAAGGATGAGCCCGCGATCGACGGACGGAACGCGGGCCAAGACGGCTTCCAGCGCCGAGATCGCGCGCTCGGGAAGTGGGCGACTTTCCACCAAATGGAGCTCGATGGCGATGTTCGCCCACTCTCCGTGGTGCGTGACCTCGGTCAGCTTGAGCCCGTAGGCGCCCACGGTCTCCAGCACGTCGCTGGGCACGGGCTGGCCGCTCTTGGCTTTGGCCACGACACTCCGCAAGTGATCGCCGAGGAGGCGCGCGGCGGCGTCGTGACGCCCCATGGTGATCATGCGATCGGCCATGCGAGCCATGGTCAGCAGCCCGTCCTGCTTCTCGGTGCGCTGCGTGGTCTCGGCGCCATCGAAGCCGGGGTGCTGCCCGCTCTCGCGACGGAGCTCGGGGGCGGGCACCGGAAACGGGTCCGTGCGGCCTCGGGGCACAGTGGCCGGCGGGTCGACGGCGCGAAGTTGGATCGACGGCTGGGCGCGGGGAGTCTGCTGGCGGGTTCGGGGCGAAGGCGGCTCCACGGTTTCGGGGCCTTCGTCCGCGGAGCGCACGAGCAACTCCTGCGTGCCGACGATCAACCGATCGCCGTCCGCGAGCGGCGTCGGACCAGCGATGACCGACTCGTTCACGATGATACCGTTGGTGCTGCCCAGGTCCTCCACGAAGAGCGCGGTCTTCGATACGAGCAGGCGGGCGTGATGGCGAGAGACGAGCATGTCGTCCACGATCACCTGGCAGCTCCTGCTGCGCCCGAGCAAAAGCTCGCCGCGCGAGAGCGCGATCTCGCTCTTCCCCATCCAGAGTGTGAAGCGGCGGGCTTTCGTCGGAATGCCGGACGTGAGCTCCGCCCGCGGCCACGTGACCGGCGTATGACGCACGGAGCTACTATAGGGGCAAACCGACTACGGGTCGACTCGACATCGCGCCGCTGTGGCATACTCGGTCTCGTGCGGTGCCTTCCGTTCAGCGTCGTGTTCCTCGCGCTGGGCTGTAGTGTGTTCCCCGAAACGGCGCCGGTGGTGGGAGCCGACACGGGCGGCGCGGCTGGAGTGGGTGGAACCGCGGGCTTCGGCGGAACGGTGAACACGGGTGGCGCGGGCGGTTCGGGCAACAGCGGGGGGAGCAGCGGCGCGGCAACGGGGGGAGCAGGCGGAGCGGCTGGCTGTCCAGCGAAGAACCTCACGCTCAGCGCCAGCCGCGACACGTACATCGTCAGCTCACCTCCCAAGTCCACGCACGGAAGCGAAGACTTCATACTGATCCGCACGGGGAGCTCCAGCGGGAACAGTCGCGGGCTCGTGGGTTTCGACTTCGATGCGGTTCCCAATTCGGCGTCCGTGAGCCAGGCAACCCTCGAGTTTCGCGTCACCCTGAACGAAGGTGCGGTTTTCGAGCTCGGTGCCTACCGTGTGAAACGGCACTGGAACGAGAGCGCTTCCTGGGACAGGTACGATTCCAACTCGGATTGGTCCCAGGGCGGGGGGGACTACGAAGCGGTGTCCGCGCAAACGGCGGTGGACAAGAGCACCGGTGTCGTCTCTTTGGACCTGACGGGCGACGTGACCAAGGTCCTCGATGGCTCCTTCCAAAACGAGGGCTGGCTCTTGAAGCCCGTGAGCGCTTCTGGCCTTTCCGGCGAGCGGCTCGAGCTCGGAAGCCGCGAGCGAGGAAGCCCGGACGAGCGGCCGAAGCTCCGCCTCACCTACACGGACTGCAACTGAAGTTGGGTTTCACTGCGGTCCGAGGAACGGTACGATCGAGGGAGTGACCAGCGAGCGACGTCCACTGCGCTTGAAAGTCCCCAACGGGTGGCTGCCGCTGCCCGTGGGGGCGTTCGAGATCGGCCGCAGCGCGCACTGCCAGGTCATCTTGGACGGAGCGAAGGTCTCGCGTCTGCACGCCCGCATCGTCGTCGACGTTTCTGGCGCCACGATCGAGGATCTTGGCAGCTCCAACGGCGTGTTCGTGAACGGCCGACGTTTGGTCCGCGGTCGCCACCCTCTCCAAGTCGGAGATCGACTGCTGGTCGGCGAGTTCGAGCTCGAGCTCTCGGCAGGAGAGGCCACGCTGCCGGCTGCGCAAGACGGGCGACCGTCGGGCCGACCGACTCTCGTCGACTCCCTCAGCACCGCGCCACCCGGCGCAGCCACCTCCAAGGCACATGCGCTGGAGCTCCTCGGGAGCGTGGCCGAGCGAGCCATCGGCACGGGAGACGCTTCGCGCGCCGAGCTGATCTTGAAGGCTCGGTTGGACGAGGTACTGGCCTCGGCGTCGAAAGGCATCTGCGACCTGCAATCGCGAGAGCTCGCAATCCGGCTCTCCACGATGCTCGCGCGGGCGCTGCCCTCGCCGGCTTGGCTCGACTTCGCGGTCGACCTCTTGCTCAGCCTGCGCGACCTCCCGAGTGAAGCGGAGCTCAGCTGGCTCGAAGCCGCTACGCGCGAGGTCACCGGCGCCGACGCGCGCAAGCTCCAGGACTACACCAGCGTGATCCGCGGGCTTCCCAGCTCGCTCGAGAAGATGCGAGCACTCGGCCGACTCGAAGCGCTGCTCGGCGTGGTGTGCGGCCGCCAGTGAGCCTGGAGGAGCGGCGCCCTCAGGCGCTGCCCTCTTCGGCCTCGAACAGCCCCTGCTGCGCTGGCGCCGACAGCGAGGGGTCGAAGCAGCGGCGGCAGCGCGCCTCGTAGGCTTCCGTTCCGCCGACGACCACGGTGGCGTCCCGGCGCACGAGCCGTTGCGAGCGATCCGCCGGGTTTCCGCAGCGCATGCAGATGGCGAGGTTCTTCGTCACGTATTCCGCAACGGCCATGAGCTGGGGCATGGGCTCGAAGGGGCGGCCGAGGTAGTCTTGGTCGAGGCCCGCGACGATCACGCGTTTGCCCTCGTTGGCGAGGCGTTCGGCCACGCTGACCACCGGTGCGCCGAAGAACTGCGCTTCGTCGATGCCGATGACGTCCGCCTTCTGCGAGTGCTCGATGATCTCGTGAGCGTCGTCGATGGCCACCGCCGTGAGCTCTTGCTTGGAATGGCTCACCACGCTGTCGGGCGCATAGCGCGAATCGATACGAGGCTTGAAGATGCACACGGTCTGCTTGGCGTAGCGCGCGCGGTTCAATCGGCGGATCAACTCTTCGGTCTTGCCGCTGAACATGCAGCCGGTGATGACCTCGATCCAACCGGTGTCGCGCGGAAGATGGTGCATCGCGGCCCTCGGTCAAACCCTGCCGCGCGCCGACGTCAAGCGCCGTCGGCCGCTCAGCCCTTCACGCCACCTTGGGTGAGTCCCGACACGAGATTCCGCTGCACTACGTAAAAGAGCAACATGACTGGCAGACTCACCAGAATGGACCCAGCCGCGAACGTCCCCCATTGCGCGTCGTGCTCGCCGACGTAGCGCTGGAGCACCACGGGCAGCGTGAGCGCTTCTTCTTTGCCCAAGATCGTCGCCGCCAGGATGAACTCGTTGTACGCGCTCATGAACGCGAAGAGCCCGGTCACGGCGATGGCAGGTCGCGCCGCGGGCAGGACCACACGCAAGAACGCGCCGAGCCGCGTGGCGCCATCCACCATGGCGGCTTCTTCCAGATCTTTCGGGATGCTGTCGAATGCGCCCCGGAGCTGGAAGATGGCGAACGGAACGCTGGTGGTCGCGTAACAGACGACGAGGCCCGTGCGCGTGTCCAGGAGCCCGAGCGCCTCGAGCACCATGTAGAGGGGGACCGCGCTCGCCACCATGGGGAACATCTGGGTCGCGAGGAGCAGGCGCACACCCGCCTCTTTCCCCACGAAGCTGAAGCGCGACAGTGCGTAGGCCGCCGGCAGAGCGATGGCGATCCCGACCAGCGCGGTGGCGACGCTGACCACGAGCGAGCTCCCGGCTTGAGACAACACGTGGGGGCTCGTCACGAACTCGACGACGTGGGCGAACGTGAAGTGTCCCGGAACGGGCAAGATGCGTCGCTCGGGGGCGCTGCCCGCGGAAAACGCCGTGGAGATCACCCACGCCACCGGATAGAGCGAAAACGCAACCAGCGTGACGATCACCGCGTGCGAGAGCACGCTCTCGATCACGCTGGGCTTCTTCTCGCCCGCCGCGCTCGTCATCGCGCCCTCGCGGTGGACACCCTCGACGTCGCTTTCGAGGCGAAGGAGAGGAGGAGGAAGATCAAGACGGCGTACGCCGCTGCGTAGCCGTATTGCGCCTGCCGCGTGAACGCCCAGCGGTAGGCCTCCGACACCAGGGTGTCCGTGGTTCCGTCGGGCTCGCCGCCAGACACCAAGAACACGACGTTGAACATGTTGAAGGTCCAGATGGCGCCCAGGAGCACCGCTGGCAGCATGGTCGGGACGACCATCGGGATGGTCACCCGCGTGAGTCGCTGCCAGCGCGTCGCTCCGTCGACCTCCGCGGCCTCGAGCACCTCTTTCGGAACCGAGGTGAGCGCGCCCAACGTCACGACCATCATGAACGGAAAGCCGAGCCAGACGTTGGTGGCGAGGTTCGCGGAAAATGCCGTGGAGAAGCGGGCCCACCACGAGAACGGCTCGATGCCGAACGCCTCGACCAACGCGCTCACGGCGCCGAACTGTCGGCTGAACATGCCCTTCCAAGCGAGCGCCGTGACGTAGGAAGGCACGGCCCAAGGCACGATCAGGAGCACTCGATACAGCGGCTTGAGCGCCAGCGTCGGGCGCGAGAGCAAGAGCCCGAGCCCGAAGCCGATGCCCACGTGGAGCGCGAGGTTCAACACTGTCCAGAGCAGCGTGATCAGGAGCACGAGATAGAACGAACCGCTCGACAGGAGCGGTGCTCCGCGCGCCGTCAGGATCTCGACGAAGTTCGCGAGCCCGACGTAGTGCATCTCGCCTTGCCGGCCCGCGAAGAGAGAGGTGCCGGCGCCGACCGCGATTGGGAAGAACACCAGCGCGCCGATGGCCAGCGCCGCGTGAGCCACCCACGCATAGGCGGGGATCGAGCGGCGCAAGGCGACGCCGAGCTCACCTCCTCGCGACTTCTGCCAAAACCGAAACGACCCACCGAGCGTGAGCAGGCCGAGTACGATCCACGCCAGCGTGGGTGAACGCCGCGCGGGCGGCGGACGCACCACGTCGTCGAAACGCCGCTCGGCTTCGGCCAGCGCCGCCGCAGGGCTCACCGTGCCCGAGAGCGCCTTCTTGAGCGCGCGCTCGGCGGGCTCCCACGTGGCGCGCATCCGCGGCGACGAAGGCATGACGACCGCGTCTTCGGCCTGGCGCGCGAACGCCACCAAGAAGGCATCGTCTCGCACGCCCGGCGGCAGCTCTCGCAGGGCGACGACCTGACGCCCGCTGCGTGCGCGCACCTCGGCGCCTTCGCGGGCGAGGAACTCGGCGAGCGCGAGGGCCCCGGGGTCCGCCTTCCCGCGCGGCGTCAGCGCAGCGGCCTCCACCGTGAGAAACGGCCGCATGGGCTGGCCCGCTCGCGCGACCTTGGGCAGCGGCACCACGCGATAGCGCACGCTCTGTCCGACGTCGCTCGCGAACCACGGTCCGCTCACCACGGCAGCGGCACGCCCGGTCTTGAAGAGCTCGCCCACCACGGCGCCGGACGCCTCTTCGGGCAGAGCGCCTCGACGCGTGAGCGAAGCAACGAGCTCGAGCGAGCGCACGCCCGGATCGCCGGCGAAACCGAAGCTCTCGTTGGGACCGAGCTGGCTACCTCCGAACGCGTGCAAGACCGCGGCGTGGAAGTACATGTTCCGAGTCTCGTACGCGAGCGGCACGACTCCGGTGGGGAGCCGCAGATCCGCGAAGCCCTCCAGCGAGGCCGGCGGCAGACCGAGCAGGTCTTGGTTCACGTAGAGCGCGAGGCATTTCAGCGCGAGAGGCAGACCGCGTAGGCCCGCTCCAGAGCTCAGCGCTTCGATGGCGCGCGCCGAGAACTCGTCGAGCCCCGCCGTGGCACTCGGGATCGTCGCCACCACTCCCCGCTCCTCCAGGTCTCCGAGGCGCTCGTGGGAGTCGATGAACACGTGGGGACCGTGGCCACGCGGCACGGCCGCGGTGAGCTTCGCTGCGTAGGCGTCGTGCGGTACCTGGAGCGCCTCGACCTTGCGTCCGGTCTTCTTTTCGAACTGGGCGAGCAGCGTTTCGAGTGCGAGCTTCTCGTCCCCGCGATACGCATGCCAGACGGCGAGCGGCTCGTCGGCGGCGGCGCGAACCGCCATGCAAAGGACGCCGAGCGCGAGCAGCCAGGCGAAGACAAGCCTCATTTGGCGCGTCCCGAGCGCTTCATGGCGAAGGACACGGCGGAGGCCACCATGCGCCGCGGCATGACTTTGCTCACGAGCGTCTGGGCGCGATTGACGACGCCGGGCACGCACAGCTCTTCACCCGCGAGGTACGCGACGACGCCTCGCTCGGCAGTCTCCTCCGCGCTGAGGGCCGCGACACGCTCCATGCCCGGCTCGATCCCGGCAGCAGCTTGGAAACCGGTGGGCACCGGTCCCGGGCAGAGCGCCGTCACACGCACGCCCGTGCCGCGCACCTCTTCGGCCAACGCGCCCGCGAAGCTCGTGACGAATGCCTTGGTCGCGCCGTAGGTCGCCATGAAAGGCATCGGTTGGAACGACGCCGTCGAGGCCACGAACAGGACGCCCCCGCGCCCGCGCGACAGCATGCGGGGCACGAAGTGACGCGTCAGCACCACCACGGCCTCGCAGTTCACCCGCAGCATCTCCACGAGCTTGTCCGGATCCGCGCGGCTCACCGCACAGGCGTCACCGAACCCCGCGTTGGCGATCAGGTGATCCACCTCGAGACCGAGCGCATCCACGTCGGACCCGAGGGCCGCGGCGCCATCGGGCCGCGCCAGATCGCCGATCACGACCCGGGTCTCGACTCGTAGCTTCTGCTCGAACTCCCGCGCCAACGACTCCAGCTTCTCGTGAGAGCGCGCGGTCAGCACCAGGTTCACACCGCGCGCGGCCAGCGCTCGCGCGAGCTCCGCGCCGATGCCCGACGAAGCGCCCGTGACGAGGGCCCAGCTTCCCGAAAGCTCCATCACGCACCCGCCTCGTTCCAGAGCGCGCGCCCGGTCTCGGGGTCGAAGAGGTGAACGTGGTCCGGTGACACACCCAGCACGAGCTCTTCTCCCTTCTTCGGCCGCGCGGCGCCCGGAAGGCGGGCGACGAAGCCGTGACCGCCGACCTGGCAGTGCGCGAAGCTCTCCGTGCCGAGGGCTTCGAGCACGTCGACCTCCGCACGCACTTCGCCGGCGCTCGCCGCGAGCTCGCCGCTCGGCACCACGTCGTGGGGGCGTAGGCCCAAGATGATCTCTCGCGGACGCGGATCTCTTCCCAGCGCGCTCGCCGGCACCTCGAGTCGGACGCCGCGCGCCGTCACCAGCCACGACTCGGATTCGCGCGCGAGCTCCGCGTCGAGAAAATTCATGGCGGGGCTCCCGAGAAACGCCGCCACGAAACGGGTGGCGGGCCGCGCGAACACGTCGAGGGGTGGCCCCGACTGCTCGACGATTCCCTTGTTGAGCACGAAGATCACGTCGGCGAGCGTCATGGCTTCGACCTGATCGTGGGTCACGTACACGCTGGTCGCGCCGATGCGATCGTGGAGCTTGCGAATCTCCACGCGCACCTGCGCACGCAGCGCTGCGTCCAAGTTCGAGAGTGGCTCGTCGAACAAGAAGACCTGTGCGCGTCGCACGATGGCGCGCCCCATGGCGACCCGCTGCCGCTGTCCGCCCGAAAGTTGGCGCGGGAAGCGATCGAGCAGCGCGGCGAGCCCGAGCATTTCCGAAGCTTCCGCGATGCGCGCGTCGATGTCGGCGCGCGGTGTCTTGCGCAGCTCGAGGCCGAAGGCGAGGTTCTCGCGCACGGTGAGGTGCGGATAGAGCGCATAGGATTGGAACACCATGGCGATGTCCCGATCGCGGGGAGCGAGTCGCGTCACGTCGCGGTCCCCGAAGCGGATGGTCCCGCCATCTGCTTCTTCGAGACCGGCGATCAGTCGCAAGAGCGTCGACTTGCCGCAGCCCGATGGCCCGACCAGGACCGCGAAGCCCCCGTGGGGCACGGAGATGTCGACGCCGGACAAGACGCGTGTCTCACCGAACCGCTTTTCGACCCCGACGATGCTGACCTGGGCCACGGAGCGCGGAAGATAGTGGAAATCGAGCCCCGCGAGGAGCTTCGCCGCCGCGCGTCGCGCTTGCGGAGGCGCGAGCGGAAGGGTAGCTGAGGGCTCCGATGCCCGAATATCGGCTGATCACCATCGGCCCGAGTCACTTCTGCGAAAAGGCCCGCTGGGCGCTCACCCGCACCCGTGTGCCCTTCGTCGAAGAGGCGCACGCCCCGGGCTTCCACCTGTTCCACACCAAGAAGCTCGGTGGTCGCTCGGTGCCCGTGCTGGTCACCGACACGCGCACGCTGGTGGATTCCACGGACATCCTCGAGCTCTGCGACCGGCATTCGAGCGGAGGTCTTTACGGCAGCGGCGAAGTCCGGCGCCAAGCTACGGAGCTCGAGGAGCGTTTCGACACGGAGCTCGGACCCCACACGCGACGCTTGGCCTACTTCCACGTGCTCGGCGAAAAGGCCCTGATGCTCGACGCGGTGCGCGCCCAAGGCAGCGAGGCCGCGCTCTTTCGCGCGGGCTACCCCGGCATCGTCGCGCTGATGCGGAAGAGCATGAAGATCGATGCCGCCGGAGCCGCGCGCTCGCGCGAGCGCATCCTCGCCCTCTATCGCGAGCTCGGCGAGCGCCTCTCCGACGGTCGCCGCTACCTCACCGGAGATCGCTTCACCGCTGCCGACCTCACCTTCGCCGCCCTCTCGGCGCCGGTGATCGTCCCGCCCGAATACGGCTGGCCCCTCCCGCCCCTCGAGGCGCTCGGCACCGCCATGTCTTCGGAGGTGCGTCACCTGCGCGACTCGGTCGCCGGTGAGTTCGCGCTTCGCCTGTATCGCGAGGATCGCAAGGTGGTGCCGGCCATCGGCGAGAGCTAGAGCTGACCCTCAGCCGCGATTCGTCCGCTGCCGAAGCCAGTGGTCGGCGAGCACGAGCGCGACCATGGCCTCCGCGACGGGCACGAAGCGCGGCAAGAGGCAGGGATCGTGGCGCCCGGTGGTGCGCACCTTCGTGACCTCACCCGAACGAGTCACGCTGTCCTGCTCGCGGGGCAGGCTGCTCGTGGGTTTCACCGCCGCGCGGAGCACGATGGGCATGCCCGTCGAGATGCCGCCGAGGATCCCGCCGTGGTGGTTCCCGCGCGTGGCGATGCGGCCCGAGTCCATCACGAAGGGATCGTTGTGCTCGCTGCCGCGGAGCTCGGCCGCCGCGAAGCCCGAACCGTATTCGAACCCGACCACGGCGGGGATGGAGCACAAGGCCTTGGCCAAGTCGGCCTTCAGCTTGTCGAACACGGGCTCGCCGAGCCCCGGCGGCACCCCCGTGGCCACGATCTCGGCGACACCGCCCACCGAGTCCTGCTCCTTTCGCACGCGTTCGATGAGCTCGAGCATGCGATCAGCAGCTGCCGCATCGGGGCAACGCACGGCGTTCGACTCCACGCTCTCGAGCGTGACCCGCTCCGGGTGCTCGACGTGGGCAGTGATCTCCCCGACCTGCACCACGTAGCCGAGAACCCGCCCGCCGAAGGCCGTGGCGATGAGCTTCTTGGCGATGGCCCCGGCGGCGACCCGCGCAACCGTTTCGCGGGCGCTCGACCGGCCGCCGCCCCGGTGATCGCGGAGCCCGTACTTGGCGTCGAACGTGTAGTCGGCGTGCCCGGGGCGATACACGTCGGCGAGCGCCGCGTAGTCCTGGCTCTTCTGGTCTTCGTTGCGGACGAGCACCGCAATGGGCGTGCCGGTGGTCTTGCCTTGAAACACGCCCGACAGGATCTCGGGCTCGTCGCGTTCGAGGCGCTGCGAGACGATGTGGCTCTGACCCGGACGGCGCCGCGCGAGATCCGGACGCAGGTCTTCTTCCGAAAGCGGCATGCCCGGCGGGCAGCCGTCGACGATCACCACGTTGGCCGGGCCGTGGGATTCGCCCGCGGTCGTGACTCGAAAGACCTCCCCGAAAGTATTTCCTGCCACGCCGCCGGAGCATAGGGCCCCGAGAAAGTTCGTGCTAGACGGTCCGCGTCATGACCCACCTCGCCCTCACCCAGCTTTCCGAAGAAGAGCGCATGTTCAAGGACGCCGTGGTCGCGTTCGCTCGCGAGCGCGTGGCGCCGAAAGTCCACGAGATGGACCGTGCGGGGGCGGTGGACAAATCCCTCATTCCGGGCCTGTTCGAGCTCGGCGTGATGGCGGTGGAAGTGCCCAGTGAATACGGCGGTGCCGAGAGCACGTTCTTCAACGCCATCTTGGCCGTCGAGGGGCTCGCCCTGGTCGACCCCAGCATCTCCGTGTTCGTCGACGTGCAGAACACGCTGGTCAATAACTGCATCTTGCGCTGGGCCAACGCCGAGCAGAAGAAGCGCTACCTGCCCAAGATGGCCAGCGAGTGGGTGGGTTCCTACGCGCTCAGCGAAGCGGGCTCCGGCTCCGACGCCTTCGCGCTCAAGACCAAGGCCGAAAAGCGCGGCGACAAGTGGGTGCTGAACGGCCGCAAGCTCTGGATCACCAACGGCGCCGAGAGCTCTCTGTTCATCGTCTTCGCCAACACCGACTTCACCAAGGGCTACCGCGGCATCACGGCGTTCCTGGTCGAGCGCGACCACAAAGGCTTCAGCGTCGGCAAGAAGGAAGACAAGCTCGGCATCCGCGCGTCGAGCACCACCGAGCTCATCCTCGAAGACTGCGAGGTCGGCCCCGAGAACGTGCTCGGCGAGGTCGGCGTCGGCTACAAGATCGCCATCGAGACCTTGAACGAAGGTCGCATCGGCATCGGCGCGCAGATGATCGGCCTCGCCGCCGGCGCCCTGGACTACGCGATGAAGTACATCGTGGAGCGCAAGCAGTTCGGAAAGTCCATCGCCGAGTTCCAGGGCATGGAATTCCAATACGCCCAGATGGCGACGGAGATCGAAGCCGCCAAGCTCATGGTCTACAACGCTGCACGCCTGAAGGACGCCGGCCAGAACTTCGTGAAAGAAGCCGCCATGGCCAAGCTCTTCTCGTCGCAAGTGGCCGAACGCACCGCGAGCCTCGCCATCGAGCTGATGGGCGGCGTCGGCTTCACCAAGGAATACCCGGTAGAGAAGCTCTTCCGCGACTCCAAGATCGGCAAGATCTACGAAGGCACGAGCAACATGCAGCTGGCAACGATCGCGAAGATCGTGCGCTCGGCCTATGCGGCCGGGTGACTTGGTTCGCGGCGCACGTCTCGCTCGGGATCTTGTCGACCTCGAAGTGAAGGATTCGTACCGGCGCCGGCGTAGCCGGCACAGCCGAAAGCGCTGCCCGCAGGCCGAGCGGCTTCGGGTGGCGCGTTCGCGGCCACCTCGCGCCAGTGGGATTTCCCATCCGCGTCAGCTGACCGGATCCGCGACAGCCAACCGCAATCGGCATACCCAGCGGCTTCGGGTGGCGCGTTCGCGGCCACCTCGCGCCAGTGGGATTTCCCATCCGCGTCAGCTGACCGGATCCGCGACAGCCAACCGCAATCGGCAGACTTTCGGGACCTGCTAGTCGAGCTCGCGGACGCCCGTGCGGAGTTCGTCGTCGTCGGCGGCCATGCGGTTGCTTTCCACGGACCGAGGGCGGCGCTCCAGCGACGCGCCTCGGCCGGCTCTGGTCAGAGGGCGTAGCGCACGAAGAACTGCGCCTGGGCCGCGACGTCGAACTGCATCTCGGGCTTTGCCGACGCTTCGCCCGTGAGCGCTTGCTCGTTCGACGATCCGTAAATGCCGCCGCTTGCGGAGGCGCTCGCGAGCTTGGGACGCGTCGTTCCCAACATGCGCAGCGTCGAGCCGAGCCGGAGCTCGCGGGTGATGTTGAGCTCCGCGCCGACGCCCACGTAGGCCATGGGGTAGACGGCGTCGATGGTTCCTGCCGGGAGCTCGACTCGCGTGTGCTCGCCGCCGCCGCCGATCACCACGTGGGGCGTGAGCACGAAGTCCGGAAGCATGCGAAAGCCCGCGC
Source organism: Polyangiaceae bacterium (assembly GCA_046351435.1). GTDB lineage: Bacteria > Myxococcota_A > Polyangia > Polyangiales > Polyangiaceae > JADJKB01. The sequence goes on along the minus strand of JAXLYN010000067.1, from coordinate 28,998 downwards.
CGACCAGCGCATGGGTCGACGTGCGATCGAGGCCCTGATTCATGGTGTCAGGCGTCGCGCTGTAGAAATCCAGCGACAGCTCGCCGAACGCATACTTGTTCAAATCGAGCGTGCCGAAGACACCGAAGCCGTTCATGCGGCAGGTGTCCCAGATGTCGCCGCCTTCCTGGTTGCGAAAACCATAGCCACCGACGCGAGCTCCGAAGCCCGGACGAAAGGCTTCGGCCTTGGCGCGGCGTGCGGCGGGGTCGACGCCCCGATCGCTCACCGAGTCGGCGGGGGGATCGTTGGTGCCGAAGATGGGGTCGGCGTGAGCGTTTCGCGTGATCGAAACGCAGCCGCTGACGATGGCGAGAGACAGAAGCAGAGTGTGGCTCGACCTGAGCTGCATGAAACCTCCTCGTGGCGCGTCAGCAACCGACGTGCCACGCCTGCGTGCCCGGGATTTTCAGATCCGTTCAATGGATCGCGAACGCGAGACCACACTCGCGAGTGCACGTTGCTTCACGTCGAAAAAAAATCCGTCGCGTCTCGAATGCGACGAATGCCGCGCGCAACGCAGCCTCACATGCCACGCAGGTTTCTGTTTCTCGCGTGTGCTCTCGCGGCGGCCGCGTGCTCGAACACCGAACTCCGCGAGGAGCCCGAGAGCGTGCTCACGAACGAGCTCGGGCTCCACGACGTGTCGATCCTGTTTCCGCTCCCGGCGAAGGGGGAGCTCGGCTCGTGGCTCGGCGCCGACAGCACCGGTCGTCACGGCGTGCTCTTGCCCGAGTGGCTCGCGAGCGAGCTGCCCGTGGGCGAAGCGCGCGCGGACCTCCGCGTGGTGGCCATGCGCATCGACCCTTGTTTTCCCTCGCTGGTAGGCGCACCGAAGGCGAGCTGTCGGTTCCAGCTTCGCTTGACGCTCCAGCCCCTCACGGAAACGAACGGCGAAGTGGCGGCGGGTGAGCTCGCGCTGCACCTCTTCTACGACTTGCCGGTCTCGGACTTCATCGCGCTCACCGGCGAGCTCGGGACAGCGCGACCCGAAGCGATCGCGGGTCCGCTCGACGTGCACCCCACGCTCGCGGCCGAAGGCCTCGCTGGAAGCTACGCCGCGAGCGTGCGGGCGGCGTTGCTCGATGCCGCGGGCGAGAGCCGGCTCCGGCGGGTCACGTTCAGCACGGCCGGTGCGTCGGGTCACAGCATGAGCTTCGGAGGCGTCGACTTGGTTTCGGGCAAAGCCGCGCCCATCGCCATCGCAGGCACGGGCGTGAGCGAGCAGAGCTTCGTGGTGGAACCGAGCAGCGACCCCGACGGGCTCTCCGCCCAAGTGGTGCCGAAGCTCTCGGGTGCGCTCGACGACATGGGCCCGCTCTACGACCGCGGCGCGGCCTCCAAGCTCGACGAAGCCGCGCTCTGGTCGCTCTACGAAACGACGCTGCGCGTGGAAAATCCGTCGCTGCGTTCGAGCGCCAACGTCGATTGCGTGAGCTGTCACACCGCCGGGTCCGCGCGGCTCTGGCTCGAGCAAGGCCACGCGTTCGCGTCGCGACCGAGTGGGCTTCGCTTCGCTTCCCAGTTCGATCTCGCGCTGACCCATCCGCCGGAAGACGCGCTCTCGCTCCGTGCATTCGGCTATTCGGGCAGGCTGCCGGTGATCAGCGCGCGCACCGTGAACGAGAGCGCGGCGGTCGCTCTCTACCTGAATCAGCGGCTCGTGCGCTGAAGCTCAAAGCCCCGGGATCAGGTCGGCTGAGCGCACGAAGAGCTTCCCACTCGAGGCGGGCACGCTGACCGAGAGCTTGCCGTCGCCCCCGACCGTGACGGTCTCGTTCGGATCGAGGACGTTGACCAGACTCGCGCCGTTTCCAGCCTGCACGGTCATGCCGGCACCGGAGAACTCGGTCGAGCTCTCGTGGGACGAGTTGGTGTTCAAGACCACGAGCGCGTAGGCGTTGCCCGCGTCGCCGCCCGTGCGCTCGAAAGCGAAAATGCCGGCGTCGGACTCGCTGCCCGTGCGGTCGCTGGCCCACGTCACCTTCAGGTCGCCATGGGTGAGAGCGGGGTACGAGCGACGGATGCGCGCCAGGCGGCGGACCCACTCGTATTGCGGGTGCTTCTGGTTGAAGCCGCTCCGCCAGAGATCTTCTCGATTCGACGGGTCGTTGCCGCCCGCGAAACCCTGTTCGGTGCCGTAGTAGAGGCAAGGGATCCCGTCTTCGGTGAGCAGGAAGAGCAGGGCGTTGTTCAGCGCGGCGGGGTCGTTCTTGAAGAACAAGAACCGCCCGACGTCGTGGTTGTCGAGGAAGTTCACGAGCGCCTTGTTGGGCGGGATCCCGATGCCGCCCGGTTGCGGCACCGTGCCGTAGTTGCCGTTCTGCCCGAGGCGCTGGTTCCAGAGGTCCTCGATCTTCTTGGTCGCGCCGTTCTGTTGGAACACGTCGCGAATCACCGTGTAGTATTGCGGGAAGTAGAAGACGCTGTCGACCTCGTCGCCGAACGTGAATGAGCCCACGAGCTTGTCGTCGCCATCGAAGGACTCGCCGAACATGAAGAAGTTCGTCTTGCCCTTGGCCGCGAGGCGCTGGCGCACGGCGGGCGCGAAGGTCTTCCAGAATTCGTGTTCCACGTGCTTCAACGTGTCGATGCGGAAGCCGTCGAGATCGGTGAGCTCGACCCAGCGCACGAAGACGTCGATGAGGGCCTGACGCACCTCGGGGTCTTCGGTGTTCAGGTCCTTCAAGCCACCGGGGAAGTCGCCGAGCCGCACCTGTTCCGGGACGTTCCAGTCCCAGACTCGACCTTTGCGGTTGTAGGCCTTCGGCTGTTGGAAGATGGCGGGTTCGGGCGGCAGATGGTTCGACTCTGGATCGAACACGAACACGACGGGCGCGGGCCCCGCTTCACCCAGGCTCGTCCACGCTTGGACGCCGCGCGGATCGTAGTCGGGGTCGTATTCGTTGACGTGACTCACGGGGCTCGTCGCCGATCCATCCGGGCGCGTCGGCGCGACGAGAGGCCCCGTACCCGCCACGCGTTCGTCGGGCTGCCCGTTCAGGTTGATGTCGTAATAGAAGACCTGACCCACGTGGTTCACGACGATGTCGAGGATTACCTTCATCCCGCGTTCGTGGGCCTTGTCGACCATACGGCGGAGGCTCAAGAGATCGCCGAAGTGGGGGTTCAGCTGAGTGAAGTCTTGCGTCCAGTAGCCGTGGTAGCCGTCGACGCCGGCGTCGGTCTCCACGTTCTTCACGATGGGCGAGATCCAGAGCGCCGTGACGCCGAGATCGTCGAGGTAGCTGATGTTCTCCTCGATCCCGCGGTAGTCGCCGCCGTGATAGCGAGCGGGGGCGTTTTCGACCACGCGGTAGTCGTTGGCATAGTCGCCGTTGGCGAAGCGATCGGTCATCACCTGATAGACGATCTCGTTCCGCCAATCCTGGACGTGGGTGCTCATGGGGCGCTCGCCGTCGAGCCCTTCGAAGTCCATGCAACCAGCGCTGGCGAACGCCAAGAGGAACGCGAGCGAAGTCTTTCCGTGCTTCATGGCCATCACTTCCCGTAGCTCGAAGAGTTGAACCACCACTCGGCACCGATGCCGTAGAACTGCTCCACCTTGCGACGCGCGAAGTTGTCGTCGTAGGCGTAGAGAGCCCGCGCGTCGTCGTTGCGCTGGGTGAAGGCCAAGATGGCGCGCAGGACCGGTCGCTTGAAGACGCCGGCTCCCGACGGCGAAAGGTAGGGGATGAGGCCGAAGCGCCAGAGCCTCGCGTGGAGCGGGCGGTTCGTCGCGATGTTGAGCACGCCGCGTTGCTGTGCCTGATACGAGCCTTCGACCGCCACGCCCGCGTGGTCGCCCAAGAACACGTGGGGCCGCGCCACGAAGATGCCTTCGTCGACGTTGTTGATGTTGAACTTCTCGGGCGTCGGCTCACGGAAGGTTCGGAAGTAGCCGCCCACCACCACCCCGAACGGATGGTTCTCGTAGTTGCCCGAGAGCCCGATCAAGGTCTGCGTCGCGCCCTCGACCGTGCGTTCGGGGCTCGTGCCTTCGGGGGTCGCGAGCTCACCGTAGGCCGCGAGGCCGCGGCCGTGGCGCACGAAGAGGTTCACGAACGTGTCGTGCTCGCCGGTGAAGAGACCGACCTGACCGCCCACCAGAACACCGCTGTCGCCCGGGACTTCCTCCAGCACGCCGGGCTGCTTCTGCCGCTCTCCGCTCGGTAGGCGGTGCACCTCGCCCCAGAGCACGGCTTTCACCCCGCCGTTCGGGCCGAACAGCGGCTCGATGTGCGAGAGCTTCAGGCTCGAGATCACACGCGGGCGATCGAGGATCGCGACGTCGGCAGTGCCCGGCTGGTTGAGCGGCGCCGCACGCTTCTCGACTTGGTATTGGAAGGGATCGTCGGCACGGTTCAGCCCGATGTGCCAGGCCACGAAGCTGTGGTCGTCGCGCGTGTCGAAACGCACGCCTCCGCCCACCGTGTTCAGGTTGTCGAGGGGCCAGAAGTCGAGCAGGTAGATGTCGTCGCCTCGATACATGCGCGAGCCCGCCCACGCGCTGAGCCCCTTGTCGCCGATGCCGCGCTCCTCGAGGTACAGGTTCCGGACGGCGACCTTCGCGTCGAACTTGCCGTCGTAGTGGAAGAGCGGGCCACCGAGCGCGAGGGTGGTGACGACGCGAGAGGAAAGATCCGCTTCCCATTCGTCGTCGCGCCGGAGCTCGAGCTCTGCATACGAGGTCTCGTCGATGCGCGAGCCGTAGGCCACCACGTCCGCGCTACGACCTTCTCCGCCGCGCCCGTCGCTCGCCACGACCACTCGCCCGTAGGAACCAAACGAGAACGAGGACCGCGGATAGTCGAGCTTGGCCTTCTCGACACGCACGGGACCGAGGACCGCCGGCACCTTGCCGCGCGGCACGTCCCGCTCGGGCCGAGGCGCGGGCTCGGCCGGGGCCTCGGCTTTGGAGGACTCGGTCTCCGGCTTGGGCTCTTCGACCTCGGTCGGGCCCGTGGCAGGAGGCGGGGTCGTGTCGGGAGGCGCGGCGCCCGGCTGGCCGAACGCGGTCCCGGCCACGAGCTCCACCGCCAGCAGAGCACCCCAAGAGCGAGCTCCGAGCTTCATGTTGCGCGGCGGATAACACATTCGGGCGGACGCGGAACGCGACTCTCTTGCGCCCGGCCACCGAACGAGTAATGGATGGCGCGCCATGGAGCCTGGACTCGTCACCCTCGCGAAGATCGTCGGCCTCTTGTCGGTCGCCATCAGCATCATTCCGCTGGTGTTCCTGTTCTCGCCGGGCAAGACCGACGAGCCCAAGGATCCTCTCGCCGGAATCGAATGATCGTTCGGTCCTCCGGACGAGATTTCGAGCACTTGCAAGGCGTTAGCTCGTCATTTGCTTGACCGACGCGGTTCCTCAAGCTACCCCGCCTAGTTGTTGGCGCGGGCGGCTCGGGTGGACCGAGATCGGCGCGCGAGTTACCTGCGAGGCAAAATCACATGAAGAACTTGATTGCTCTTGGATTCATCAGCGGATTGGCGTTCTTGGCAGCTTGCAGCTCGGACGGCTCGAGCAGCGGCACCGGCGGTGCGGCTGGCCGGCACCGGCGCCACGGGCGGCGGCGGCACAGGCGGCGGCGGCACGGGCGGCACCGGCACGGGCGGCGCGGCGGGTTCGGCCACGGGTGGCGCGGCGGGCTCGGCCACGGGCGGCGCGGCGGGCGGCGGCGGCACGGGCGGCGGCGACGCTTGCACGACCTGCCTGACGACCAACTGCACCACCGAACTGGGAGCTTGTGCGGCCAGCAATGACTGCAAGGCGATCATCACCTGTGCCCAGGCGTGTACGGATTCGACTTGCGTCGACGCTTGCGTCAGCTCGAACCCGGGCGGGAAGACCGCGTGGGACGCGGTCGACGCCTGCGCCACGACGAAGTGCGCGACCGAGTGCGCCTGATCCAAGAGTAACGAAACCGAGTTAGCCGCCGGCCGCATCTGCTGCCGGCGGTTTGCTTTTGTTGCGGCAGCACTTTCTGCGCTTCGCTTGGCAATGCGACAAAGCGCGCTACGGTGCCCGCCGTGCGAACCCCGGGCCTCGTTTCGTGCATTGCGTTGTGTTTGCTCGGAGAGACCGCTTTCGCCGCTGCGCCTCCGCATCGGTCGACGAGCGAGCTCGTGTCGTCGAACGGCCGCGCGGTCGTCGGCTACGACGTGAAACAAGCTCGCGTCACGAGCTTCCTCGAGCACCCCTATCGAGCGCGCAGCAACGGTGAGGTGACCCGCGACCTTGCGTATGACGTCTACCCAGGCGTCCGGGTCGGAACCCAAGGGAAGTGGCTGTCCGAGGTGACGCCCTCGCTCGTCGAGTACGAGACCGGAACGGGCATCATCCACGTGAGCCGGACTCACGCGGGACTCGAGATCGACGAATACGTCTACTCGCCCATCGAGCTCGGCGAGTACGCCTTCTTCGAACTCGTGCGCGTGAAGCGCGTGAGCGGCTCGGGCCCGGTGGACGTCTATCACCTGTTCAACTTCCACTTGGGCGCCGGCGCACCCACGCCGGGCGCCGAAAAAGAGGTCGTCGAATGGGACGGGCTCCGCGACGCGTACTACGAGTGGGGGCCGGGCGGGGCGACGCTCGGCTATGCGAGCATCGGCGCGTCGACCCACCACGGCGCGAGCCCCATGAACCCGTTCACTGCGCTCGGCGCGGGGAGCAACCTCGCCGACAACGCGGGCACGGGCGGCCAGTTCGACGACGCCGCGGCGGGACTCCAGAAGTCCCTCGGCGATCTCGCCGTCGGGGCGAGCGCGTGGTCCGGTGCGTTCGTGGTGCTCGATGCGGCGAGCGACGTGAGCCCACGCGTCGACGCGGTCCGGAGCTTCATCGGGGGCAAGAGTCCGGAAGCTCTGCTGGACGCCGAACGCGCTGCGTGGACCAGCTGGCACAAGCCGCTCCCCAGCGGACTCTCGAGCTTGGAAGATCCGCTCGTCCGGCAGCAGCTCGCGTTCCTGCGCATGGGCCAGGTGAGCGAGCCGGGGAAACCCGACGGCCAGATCCTCGCGAGCCTGCCGCCCGGCAACTGGAACATCACCTGGGTGCGAGACATGAGCTACGCCGTCGCCGCACTGGCGAAGAGCGGACACGCGAGCGAAGCCAAGCGCGCCATCGCGTTCCAGCTCGGCGCAGACTCGGGGAAGTACCAGAGCCAAGTCGGCCATCCGTATCAGATCTCCATCACGCGCTACTTCGGCGATGGCGTGGAAGAGACCGATTCCAACGAGAACGGGCCCAACATCGAGTACGACGGGTTCGGGCTCTTCTTGTGGGAGCTCTCCGAATACGTGAAGGCGAGCCAAGACGACGCGAGCCTGTCGACCTGGTGGCCCGTCGTGAGCGAGAAGGTCGGCGACGTGCTCGTGGCCTTGCAGGAGTCGAACGGGCTCATCGCAGCAGACTCGTCGATCTGGGAAGTGCACTGGAACGGCCAGCAGAAGCATTTCGCGTACACCACGCTGACCGCCGCCAATGGCCTCTGTCTGGCCGCCGACCTCGCGGACAAGGTGGGTGACGCCGCGCGTGCAACTCAATACCGCGCTGCGGGCAAGAAGGCTCAGGCCGCCCTCGTCAGCGCGCTCTCGGCTCCGGACGGCACGCTCGCGCAGAGCAGCGAAGATCTCGCGAGCGGAAAGGGCTTTCTCGACGCCGCCGCCATCGAAGCCGCGGGCTTCGGTCTCGTGGATCCCAAAGGCAAGGCCGCTCAAGCTACTCTCGCATCCATGCGCGCGAAGCTCGTCCCCGCCAGCGGTCGCGGCTTCATGCGCAACGACGACGGTGGTTGGTACGACAGCCAGGAGTGGGTGTTCGTTGACCTCCGCGCCGCCAACGTGATGCGCCTCGCGGGCGACGCCGGCGCGAGCGATCTGCTCGGCTGGGTCACCTCGCAAGGAAGCGAGAACTACGGCATCATCTCCGAGCTCCACGATGCAGCGACGGCCGACTACGCGGGAGAAGCCCCCATGATCGGCTTCGGCGCCGGTGCCTACTTGCTGGCGCTCTCCGCGCGCGCGACTGGCGAGACTCCGCTGCCCTGTGGAACCTACGCGCTCGAATCGGGCACGGGTGGCTCGGGTGGTACGGGCGGCACGAGCGGAAGCGGCGGGCAGTCGGGCGCGGGCACCGGCGGGCAGTCGGGCGCGGGCACTGGCGGCGGCGCAGGGAGTGGTGGGGCCAAGGGCAGCGGCGACAGCGACGACTCGGGGGGTTGCGGTTGCCACGCGGTTGGAACGCGTCCGGGTTCGCTCGCGCTGTTTGGCTTCGCCCTCGCTCTTTGCGCATGGGCGCGACGCCGCTCGCGATCGGGGTCCCTTTCATGAAGACATCGACCGTCACCACCTCGCTTCTGCTCCTCCTGCCCGCGCTCTTGTCCACCGCGAGTTGCGCGGACGACGCGGAGCCGGCGAAGCCCGGAGTGGGTGGCGCGGGCGGATCGGGCGGATCGGGGGGCACGGGCGCTCAGAGCAGCGGCGGATCGGGCGGCACGACGAGCAACTCGCTCTGCTCGGTCGAGTTCCGCTACAAGCCCGACGCTGGGACGACGCTCAGCAGTGTGGAAGTGGCTGGTGAGTGGAACGGGTTCGACAAGAGCCAGACGTTGAAGCTCACGGGACCGGACGCCGACGGCTACTACAACGGGAGCCGCGAGCTCAAACCGGGCTTCTGGGGATACAAGCTCGTGCTGAACGGCAGCGACTGGATCCTCGATCCAGGGCAGGGCTATCGCAAATACGTAGACGGCACGGAAAACTCGGGGCTTCGCGTCAAAGACTGCGGTTTTCCGCGGCTCGAGGCCGTGACCACCGGCGTGTCACGACCGAGCGCAGGAGCCGGCGCGCTCTCGGCCAAAGTCCGCGCCCTGCGCGCGGTGACGAACGCCGCGCTCGATGCCAAAAGCGTCAGCGCGAAGCTCCTTCATCACGGCAGCGAAGACGACGTCGCGAAGAGCGTGTCGCTCGCCAACGACGAGCTCTCGATCTCGCTCTCGGCGCTGGCCGATGGGAAGTACACGCTCCTGCTCGGCATCGCCGATGCCGACGGCCTCGCCTCCGAACCGCTGCGACTGGTGTTCTGGGTCGAAGCCGAGAAGTTCCAGTGGTCGGACGCGCTCATCTACATGGTGATGACCGACCGTTTCAAGAACGGCGACTCCAAGAACGACGCGCCGAAGACGGCGGGGGTGCAGGACTCACGCGGCGACTTCCAGGGCGGTGACTTGCAGGGTGTGACTCAGAAGATCGCCGACGGCACGCTGGACCAGCTCGGTGTCCGAGCGCTCTGGCTCACGCCATTCCAGACCAACCCCGCCGGCGCCTATCTCGCGTCGGACAACTTCCACATGGTGACGGGCTACCACGGCTATTGGCCGATCCGTGCTCGCGAGGTGGACGCGCGCATCGGTGGCGCCGAGGCTCTCCATGCCCTGGTCAAGGAGGCCCACGCCCACGGCATCCGCATCCTGATGGACTACGTGGTGAACCACGTCCATCAAGATCACGAGTACTACAAGCAGCATCCCGAGTGGTTCCGCACCGGGTGCGTGTGCGGCACGAGCGGCTGCGATTGGACGGAAAAGCGCCTGGAATGCCTGTTCACGCCCTACCTACCGGACGTGAATTGGACCGTGCCGGCGGTCGGCGAACAGCTCGTCGAAGACGCGCTCTACTGGCTCGAGGAGTTCGATCTCGACGGACTCCGCGTGGACGCGGTGAAACACGTCGAGGACATCGCCATCCGCAATCTCTCCACGCGCATCGCCGACGAGCTCGAGGTCGGAGGGACGCCCTACTTCCTCATGGGCGAGACCGCCATGGGCTGGAGCGACTGCGGGCTCGACTGCAACAAGAGCCAATACGGCACCATCAGCCAATACATCGGGCCATACGCCCTCGATGGCCAGTTCGACTTCGTGCTCTACCACGGCGTTCCGTATCGCGTGTTCGCCTACGACGAGAAGGGGTTCCTGCACGCCGACTACTGGACGCAGCAAAGCCAAGCGCAGTACCCCGCAGGCTCGGTGATGACGCCGTTCATCGGCAGCCACGACTCGCCGCGGTTCGTGACTCTCGCGAGCTATCGCGGACAACCGGGCTACGACAAAGGCGTGCCCGGAAATCAGTGGAACGACGTGGCCGGGGCGCCGCCGGACGCCGAACCCTACGCGCGTCACGCGCTGGCGCTCTCGTGGCTGTTCGGGCTCCCCGGGGCGCCGCTGCTCTACTACGGCGACGAGTACGCTGAATGGGGCGGCTCCGATCCGGGCAACCGCGCGCTCTGGCGCGGCGACGGCACGCTCTCCGCCAACGAGTCGGCGGTGCTCGATCGGACTCGCAAGCTCGGCGCGGCGCGGCGCGAGCTCGTGGCGCTCCGTCGCGGGACCTATCGGAGCCTTTACGCCACCGAGACGTTCCTGGCCTTCGCCCGCGAGACGCAAGATGGAAAGGTCGCCATCGTGGCTTTGTCTCGGGACCCAGGCCCGACGACCACGGACATCACCCTTCCGGTGACCCTCCCCGTCGCCAACGGGACGGCCCTGAAGGATCGCCTCGGCGGCCCCTCGATCACGCCGAATGCGGGGAAGATCAGCATTTCGCTGCCCGGTCGCGGGGCCGCCCTGTACGCGCCCTGAACGCCAGCGTGCAGGCGAGAAACCCCGAGCCTCGCCAAACGTAGTACGAGAACCCAAGGAGAGGGGATCATCGAAATGCGTTTCGTTTCCGTACTGCTCTGCACTTCCTGGCTGCTCGCGGGCTGCGAGAACAAACCCTCGGCCCCCCTCGCCCCGAGCGCCTCCGCGTTGGCGCCGGCCGAGAAGAAGAGCGAATCGGCGCGAGCCTTCGAGATCGAGAGCGCCGGAAGCAAAGTCGCGTTCGTGATGAACGCGCCCGTCGAGAAAATCCACGGTGAAGCGGCCGACTCGGTCAAAGGTCAGCTCTTCGTGGACCCGGCCGATCTGATGAAGACCACGGGCCTGCTCCAGGTCGATCTCGACAAGCTCGTGCTCTATCAGCAGAAGCGCGAAGACGAGAAGGGCGAGTTCAGCGAGCGAACCAAGAGCGACAAGCAGAACGAGCACGCCAAGGCCTGGCTCGAGATCGCACCCGACGCGCCCGCCGATCAACGCGAGCTCAACCGCTGGGTCGAGCTCAAGATCGACAAGGTCATCGAGGCCTCCGCCACCGATCTCTCGAAGCTGAGCGGCGCCGAACGCAAGGTCACGGCCACCGTCGAGGGCGACTTCCGCCTGCACCAACGCAAGGCGCGGAAGCAAGCCAAGATCGAGGCGACGTTCAAGTACGACGGCGACAAGCTCACGGGCGTCAGCGTGAAGAGCGTTGCGCCGATGAGCGTCGGCCTCGAAGAGCACGACGTCCGCCCGCGCGAGCTCTTCGGCAAGCTCGCCCAGAAGACGCTGTCGGATCTCGGGCAGAAAGTCGCCAAAGAGGCGCCCATCGAGATCTCGCTCAGCGCCAAAGCGAAGTGAGACGCTAGCGCCGGACCTGCTCGCGTCCGACCCGCAGCTTCAGGACCTTTCCGCCACGGTCGACCTCGACCACGACGTCGACGTTCATGGGGCCGCTCAGGCGTGCACGCGCTTCGCGCATGTCGGCGACCTCGTGACCGTCGACGCCCAGCACGACGTCGCCGGCGGCGAGCCCCGCGCGCTCGGCCTCGCTGCCGCCGGCCACGTGAACGACGACGATCTCGAGCTCGTCACCGTCGCCTCGCTCTCCCAGCGTGATGGCCACGCTTCCGCTCACCGTGGGGTCGTCGTCGCCCGCATCGGCCGTGAGCTTCAAGCTGAGACCCGTCGCGTTGCGACCGGCCACCACGTTCGCGTGCGCGCTGCCTCGCCCGACGTCGGGCGCGTAGGCTTCGAGCTCCACCTTGCCCGGCGCGAGGCCGGTGAGCACGAACCGCCCTTTGGCGTCGGTGACCGCCATGCCCGGCGGCAACGTGCCCGCGGGGAGGTAGGCCGGCACGACTCCGGCGGCGACCCGCGCGCCGCGCACGGGCTTGCCGTCCTTGTCGAGCACCACGCCCTCGACGCCCCCGCCCTCGCTCAGATCGATGACCGGAAGCTCGAACGCGCGATCGGCGCGCCCCGTGGCCTCCACCCGCGTCGCGAGCTCCGCGCTCGCATATTCGTGATGGCTCACCGTGACGTGCACGGGACCGGGCGTGACGTCGGAGATCCGATACTTTCCGTCCTTGTCGCTGAGCGCAGAATAGCGGCGGCCCTCCGAGACCAGCGTGATCGACGCGCCCTCGAGATTCTGTCGGCCGCGCACGCTGGTGACGCGCCCTTCGACGCGCACTCCCGTCGAGAGCACGATCTCGAGCTTGTCCGCTGCGCGCTCCACTTGCTTCACGACCACCCCGAAGCCGGGCGCCTCGACCACGACACGGAGCTCGAGCCCGCGCGCGTCGGCGACCTCGGCAACGCCGTCTTTTCCGGTGAACGTGGTGTGCCGGAACGGCGTGTCGGGATCCAGCGACAGGAGCGCCACCTGCGCACCGTCCACGGCGCGACCGTCTTCGCCCCGCACGCTGATGCGCACCGATTCACGCGCGCCGGGCAGCGTGATGTCGACCTGGACCTTGGAGCCCTCGGGCACTTCTACCGACTTTCGCACCACGAGCTTCGAGAGGTCGTCGGGCCGCGCCACCGACACCATCACCTCCTCGGGCACCGCCGCGAAAGCGAAGCTGCCGTCGGTTGCGGTGAGCGTGGTGCGCGAGAGCGTGCCGCGCACCGCCACGAGATCCACCCGCGCGCCCGAAACGCCACGCCCGGACGCATCGACCACGCGGCCTTCGAGACTGCCTCCCGAGAGCAGGACGACCTTCACCTTGCCGCTGCCGCCGGGGCTCAAGTTCACGGGCTCACTCAGGCCCTCGACGTAGGCCGGGTGGCGAACGAGTGCGCGCACGCGTCCCGGAGTCACGGGATGTGCGCGGAACGTCCCATCGAAGCGCGTGACCCAAGGCTCGATGTCGGGCAGCGGCTCGGCCACGGCGAGCTCGGGACCACTCGCTCCGAGCTTGGGGATGGGCGGGATCGGTCCCGGCATCACACCGAGCTCTCCCGCGGGGATGAGCGGTCGCGGCCCGGGCAGTGCCCAGTCGAAGTGACTTCGCCGAAACGCCATCAACGAGGGCGTGTCGGCGACGGGAAGACCGAACAAGTCGATACCGATGACCTCGATGGACGCGCCGTCCACGGGTCGGCCTTTCGAATCCACCACCTCGCCTTCGAGAGTGGCGCCGCGCTGGAGCGCGATACGGATCGGACCGTCGATCACGTCGGGCACGGCCAACGCCGGTCGCGTGACGAAGCCATCGGCGCTCGCTGATACCGTGGCGGGACCGGCGGCGATGGGACCGAGCGTGACGCTGCCGTCGCCTGCGGTGCGCCCTTGGATCGGGAACGAAGAGAGCCCGCCTTCTGCCAACACCACGTCGGCGTTGCCCACCGGGCTCGGGTGATCGTCGTCGTCGTCGGTCACCGAAACCGGGACCATTCGACCGGGCCCGAGACGCAGCGTGACCGAACCGTCCGCGCCGCGCGCGAGCTCGAAGCCGAACAGCGTCTCGGAGACCAGGTCGCCTTTCCGCGCGCGCAGGTCGTAGCTCCCCGAGAGCAGCCCCGCGATCTTGGCGCTGCCTTGGGCGCTGGTCTCGGCGCGGCGTGCGGGCCAGAGATTCGAACCCACGATGTCCACTTGCGCTCCGCCCGCGCGCGAGCCATCGGGGTTCTCGACGATCACTTCCAACGACCCGAGCCGGCGGAGCTCGAGGGTAACGTCCGCCGTGACACCCGAGCGGGTGACCGACTCGTAGCCGGGCGCGGAGCCCTTCACCGTCCACGGAGACGGCGGGAGCTTGCGGAACACCGCGGCACCGTCGCGCCCCGTGAGCGCACCGAAGGGCAACGGATCTCCGGAGGTGACCAGCACGGTCGCGCGGGGGAGCACAGTGCCCGCTTCGTCGGCCACCGTGACGCGAAGCTCGTGGGCGACCTGCAGCGTGACCCCGACCTCGAGCGCCCCCCCTTCGAGCACGTGGCGCGTCGACGCGCGACCGAAACCCGGAGCATCGACCAGGATCCAGGCGCTGCCTCGGGGGAGCCCGACCAACCGCGCGCTCCCGTTCGTGTCGGTGCGCCCGGAGCCAGCGGAGTAGAAGCGCCGGTCGCGCTCCCAGAAGACGCGCACGTCCGCTCCCGCGACACGCTCGCCACCCTCCGCCGACACGCGCACCACGAGCTCGGCATCGCGTTCGCTCACGTCGCTCGGAGGGGGAGGCGCGGTCACGCGCGCTGGTGGCGCTCGGAGCCCGACGTCGACGATCCGAGCGAGAAACGCCAGACATGCCAAGATGGCAATCCAGGCGATCAGGCGCTGGGCAGGGCGCTCGGACATCGGCGCGGCGACCATAACGCGATGGCGCCGCGGGCGCTTCCGTCCGGCAGCGCGGCCCCGATCTCCGGCGCCGCGGCCCGCGCCGGCGAGCATCTGCTATTCTGGCCGTGTGCGGTGCGCGCTCGGTCTGGCTCTGCTCCTGACGGCGACGGTTGCGCACGCGTGCAGCTCCGACCAGCGCTCGAAGCCCTTCACGTTCGGCACGGGCGGCGAAGCCGGCTCGAGCAGCGGCGGCGCAGGCGCGCTCGACGCGGCGCTCACCGATGGTCCACCGTCGCCCGACGCGTCTGGCTTGTGCGGCAACAAGGTGATCCCGGTGGTCGCTGAACGCCCCAACGTCTACTTCGTGGTGGATCGCTCGGGCAGCATGCTCGATCCGCTGCCGAAGAGCCCTTACAACAAGTACGTCAACGCGCGCATCGCCATCGGCAAGGTGCTCCGGTCCATCGGCCACCGACTGCGTTACGGGGCGGCCGTGTTTCCCATACCGGGCGGCAGCCTCGAGAGCTGTAACCCGGGCAAAGAGGTGTTCCCGACCCAGGACGGCGATCCGTCTTCGTACGCTGCGGCGGGCACTGACGGTCCGGCGCTGAAGAAGCTCCTGGCGGTGCTCGCTGGGTTTCAGCCCGACGGCGGCACGCCGACGTCACCGACGCTCGAGGCGTTGGTTCCGACGCTCACCGCGCTCCCCGGCAAGACGTTCGTGGTGCTCGCGACCGACGGCGCTCCCAACTGCAATCCGAGCGCCGTGTGTGGTCCGAGCGAGTGCATGGCGAACATCGAAGGGCTCTACCTGGACCCGAACACACCCTGCGTTGCGCCGCTCAACTGCTGCGACCCCAAGGTGGCCACCGACGGCCCGGAGATGTGCGTGGATCAGACCGCCAGCGTGAAGGTCGTCTCCGACCTCCTTCAGGCGGGCATTCGCACCTACGTCATCGGCATGCCGGGAACCGAGCTCTACACGCAGGTGCTGGACAACCTGGCGGTGGCAGGCGGCACGGCCAAACCCGCGGCACCCTATTACATTCCGGCGCAGGACGAGGAGCAGCTCACCGCGGCGCTGAAAGACATCGGCATCAAGGTCTCGATCAGCTGCAGCATCGATCTCGACGCGGCGCCCCCCGACACCAGCAAGGTCAACGTGTATCTCGACACGGCCCTGGTTCAGCTCGACCCGGTGGACGGCTGGACGTGGACCAGCGACAAGAGCGTCGAGCTCCACGGCGCGGCGTGCGACAAGCTGAAGAGCGGCGACGTCATTCAGGTGCAGGTCGTCTCCGGTTGCCCGACGTCGGTGAAGTGAACGAGCTCGCAGCGCTCCGGCCTGCAGTCCGCGGCGTTTCGCCGGCGAAGTCCCCGCCCACGCGGAGTGACCACCCGCACGCGGGCGCGTCGTGCTCTACTCCGACTCGTCGCAGTGGAAACCGACTCCGACCTCCAAGCCCTCCGAGAGCGAATCGACGGCATCGATCGCCAGCTCCTCGCCTTGCTCGCGGAGCGCGTGCGTCTCGCCATCGAGGTCGGTCGCGTGAAGCGACGCTCGGGGCTCCCGATCTACGATCCGGAGCGCGAACGGGCCATTTTCGAGAGCTTGTGCCGCGACGTCCCGCTTCCGCTGAACGCCGAGCTCGTGCGACGCGTCTTCGAGCGCATCGTGGACGAGACGCGAGCCGCCGAACAGTCGGGCTCGAAGGAGTGAGCTCGCCGGCTCAGTGCAGGGTGTGCCAGCGCCCGTCGATTTCGACGCGGGGCACGTCGCCCTCTTCCACGGGCGGCTTCAGCGCCGCCACCTCGGGCCGCTGATCCCGAGCGAACACGATGTGGACGCGCTGTCGCGCCGCGTCTTCCAACCGGCGACGCAGCTCGTCTTCCATGGCCTCTTCGCGTTCCCAGCGCGCGAGCACCTCTTTCGCTCGCTTCTTTCGCCGGCGCCAACCCCAAACGAAGAGCCCGATGGCCCCCACCCACACGAACGACCCGCTAAAAACCGCCGGCCAGAACGTGTAGCGGCGGCTCACGTCTTCCCGCCATTCGAACTCGAGGGTGGCGAGATCGACGCCGTACGAGTCTTTGAGTGCGGCCTCGAGCTCCTGACCTTTGCGCACGCGCTCGAGCATCGCCACGAAGCGCTGGTGATCTTCCCTGCGGATCAGGAAGCGGACGATGTCGGCGGCTTGCGCGTAGGCCACCGACACCCCCGCGGCGTCGGTTGGGAAAGTCCGCTCCAGACGCTTCAAGGGCAAGAGCTCGCCGCTCACCGTCGCGGTCCAAAGGGTTTGCACGCGAGTGAACGAGCTTTCGCCCGAAGCGAACACGGCGAGGCCCTCGTTCAGCCAACGCGGGACCGGTCGACCGTCGACGGCGTCGTGCAGCGCGACGTGGGCGAGCTCGTGTCGGAACACCTCGGCCAGATCGTGGTGCGCGTTGGGATCGACGGGCTGAAGCGTGAGCAGCACGAAGCCGATGTCGGAGTAGGCGACGCCCGAGGCATATCTCGGGAATGGGGCGCCCTCGGGCGCGAGCGCGGCCATTTCACCGGGCGTGCGCGCGACGTAGATGGTGACCTTGTTCAACACCGGGCGGCCGAGCCGCCGCACGAGATCCGCGCGCGCCGCATCGGCCTGGGTGATGAGCGGCTGTACGCGGTCCCGAAGTCCGGGCTCGTAGTAAAAGCGAACCCAACCGCCGTCGTGGAGGTTGAAGCCGGCCGGAGGCGCCGGGATCGTGAGCTTTTGCTCGCTGCGCGGCGCGTCGGCGGGCGGAGCGTGGACCTCCGGATCGGGCCCGGGTCCCGGCTTCTCGGGCTCGGCGGTCGCGGCGACCGCGGGAGCGGACACGCCGATGCGCACCGGCGCGGGCGGCGTTTGACCGAGAGCCGTGTCCGCACCGAAGAGCGCAAGAGCGAGCGCAATCAGCAGGGCGAGGCGCCGGAAGAAGTGAAGTCCGAGGCGCACGGCGCCCATGGTCGAACCAAGGTAAGAGCCGCTCTCCACTCCGTCAACGCAGAGGACGCTCGCGAGCGTTCAGGGGCGTAGCCAACCTGCTAGCCCGAGCAGCACCGGCGCGGCGTCCGACAGAACTAGCCGGGTCTCTGCGGCCCCGAGACCGAGGCCGAGACCCGCGCCCACCGCAACCACGAACAGTACGACTCCGATCACCGAGGCTCGGCGACCGAGAGCCGCGGGCAAGGTCACGAGCGCGCCCGCCGCGAGCGCGCCGAGCCCGAGCGCTCCGTCGAGCAGGGAGGGCCGAAGCGACCCCGACAGCATGGGCAGGACGAGCGGCAGTGACGCGAGCGCCCCGAGACCCGCGAGCGCCCACGGAGCCTGTCGCACGAGACCCGAACGTCGCTCGGACCAAGCGATGAGCCGGAGCGCGAACACGGCGGCGCCGAACACCAGACCCGCCGCAAGGATGGCGAACGTCGCGCCGCCCAGCGGTCGATGGTGAGTGGCGGTCTTGAGCACGCGCGCGAACACGAGCAACACCGGGAGCGCCATGGCGAAGCCCACCGGGACGCACAGCGCGAGGCGAGGCAGCGGCCGGGCGATGCGAAATGACGCCGCCACGGGCGCGATGACGAGCGCTGCCGAACCCCAAAGCGCGATCCACGCGAGAGGCAGCGAGACTCCGCCGCTGCCGGCACGAAGCGCAGCGGGCACGGCCACCAGAGCGGTGGCCACCGTGGCGATCAAGAGGCCTTCGCCAAAGACCGCGCCGAGCGATCGCGCTTCCGCGTCGTCACTCACGTGGTGCGAAACTCCAGCCGAACGCGCCGCGCGGCCGCTTCGGGCACGTAGCCGTGCTCGAGGTACCAGCGGACCGAACGCGAGAGCGTCTGGCGCGCCGGACGGAAACGATAGCCCAAGGCTTTCTCGGCTTTTTCGCTCGAAACCCAGACATAGGAGCTGGAGTAGTCGCGCGCCAGCTTGTGGGTCAGCATGGGGTCGCCGCCGAACCAGCTCGCCTTCAGCTCCATCAAGCTGCCGAGCAATCCGACGATGCCGGGGCTCAACGTGGAGCCGGGCAGTGCGAGCCCGGTGATGTCCGAGAGCAGGTCGATGAGCTGATGGAACGTGAGGTTCTCGCCGCCCAAGATGTAGCGCTCGCCGATCTCGCCCTTCTCCATCGCAGCGATGTGGCCTTCGACCACGTCGTCGACGTCCACCACGCTGATGCCGCCATCGGTCACGGGGACGCTGAGCGAAGGTGGCGTCTTGAGATACGTGAGGACGCTCTGCCCCGTCGGCGTGGGCTTCCAATCGCCCGGGCCGTAGATCGATGCGGGACACACCACGACGACCGGCAGCCCGTCGTCCGCTGCTTCGAGAGCGACCCGCTCGGCTTCGTACTTCGACAGGATGTACGTCTCGGGATCCTTCAAGTTGAAGGCGTGGGTCTCATCCATCGGCTCCTGAGAGGTGCTCGCGCCCAGCGCGGCCACGCTGCTCGTGACGACGATCTTCTCCAGGCCCCGCCGGCGCGCGGCTTCGAGTGTGGCGCGCGTGCCCTCGATGGCGGGCCGCAGGATCTCGTCCGGATCCTCGTCCCACATCTTGAAGTTGCTGGCGACGTGGAAGAGTCGGTCACAGCTCGAGAGCGCGCGGTAGACCGTGTGCTCGACGGTGATGTCGCCGAACGCGAGCTTCAGGCGATCGGTGGGCAGGTCGGCCAGATGGCGCAGGTTCGAGCCCGCGCGCACCATCGCCTTCACCCGATCCCCACGCTCGATCAACGCGCGCACCAGGCGTGACCCGACGAAACCAGAGGCACCCGTGACCAGGGTCCACGACTCGGACATGCCGGCTTCGTACCACCGAGTTTCCGTGGCTGTCGACCGGATGCTCAGGGCCGCGGGCTCGCGCGCCGCCCGCAGGTCGCGGGGGCGCTGAGGCCGCCTCGGCAGCGCGCCGCGCGCTCGATGCCTTTTCGGAGAGGAGGGGCTCGAGGCGCCGCCGGAGGTCGGGCGGGTGCATGCGCGAGAGCGCACCCAGCGCCACGGGCGCGAGCGCGCGCCACACGGGCGCCGCCCCGGGGTCACGCAGCCGGCGCGCGATGTCGGTGAGCAGGTCGAGCGACCCGGTGTCGCACATGAGGCCGAGCGCCAGCACGGCGTTGACACGCACCTCGATGGCTTCCTCCTTGTCTTCGACGCGCTCCCTCACCCGCTCGGCGTGGGCCGTGGCGCGCCGGTCTCCGAGCGCGAGCACCGCGGGCGCTCGAACCTTCGCCGAGGCGTCGCCGAGTGCGTCGGCGAGCGCGCGATCGATCGCGGCATCGGCCCCGTACTTCGAGAGCGCGACGGCGGACGCCGACCGCACCATGGGCCAGGGATCCGACAGCAAGAGCTTGGCGACGGGCGTTGCGGCAAAGCTCGCCTCGGGCTTCTGCAGTGTCTCGACCGCCGCCTCGCGCACGCGCACCTCGTCGTCACCGAGCGCTTTCACGAGCTCGCTGCGAAAGTCTGCGACCTTGGGCACGCGCCGCACGGCTTCGACGCGCACGTGATGGCTCGGATCGGCGACGATGGCCCGAGACAACATGCCTTTGGCGCCGGCGTCGGAGCGCGCCAGCGCCGCCATGGGTCCGAGGGCGAGGTAGCGCGTTCGGAAGTCGGCCTTGGGCCCCACGAGACGCGCGAGCGCCGCGGGCGCCTCGGGCGCGAAGCCAGGTGCGCGATCCCCGAGGGCGCGCAAGAGGTCGAGACCCGCGACGGCGTCGAGCGCGGGATCGGCCAGGAGCTTCCGCACCTCGGGCGCCGCCTTGCCATCACGGGTCGCGTAGCCGAGCGCCTTGCGCAAGAGGCGCCGCCCGGCCGTGTCCGCTTGGGGCAAGAGCGGTACGACGATGCGCACCGCGCGCTCCGGTGCCACCAACGCGAGCTCGGACGCGAGGAGCGGGCGCAGCCTCTTCGGCGCGGTAGCGAACGCCTGCTCGAGCACGTTGGCAGCGGGCTCACCGCAGCGCCGCAGGCGATCCCGCGCGTGGACGCGGTGTGCGGGGAACGGGCCCGTCATGGCCTTGAGATAGGTCGGCGCGCTGTCGTTGCACGCTGCTTGATCCAGCACGGCCAACGCGACGCGACGTCCGCCCTCGTCCAAGAGATCGAAGGCCTTGGCGATGGGCTCGACGGCGACGGGCCCGAGCGCGCGGAGCGCGTCAGCGGCGGCCTCGGCGCGCGCGCCGCCCCCTGCGAGCGCGCCTACCAGCGCATCCACCGCGGTCGCATCGAACTCGGTGAGCGCCGACAACTCGCCGAACGTCACGCGTGCGTCCTTGTCGTTCGTGAACGCGCTCTCGGTGACGAGCGCGAGGCAATCGTCGCGGATGGGCCGCTCGAGCTTCACCTGATAGCGCGCACCCGGGAACTTCCACGCGTCTTCGGGCATGCGCACGTGGACGATCTCGTAGTGGGTCGCGAGCCAGAAGTCGGCGGGCGCAACGCCGCGCTCGGGAGTCGCCGCCGCCGGCCGGACGCTGAGCTCGAAGCCGGTGATGGGCAGTTGCGACGGTGCGTCCATTCGCACGAACTCGCCGCGTCCTTCGGCGCCGCGGTTCTCGGCCCAGGTCGTCTCGGGCTTGCCATCGGTCAGATTCCCGGGATCGCCGACGGCGCTGCTGGCGGCGGTCGCGCGGAGCAAACGATAGCTCGCTTTCGGCGCGTCGGCCGCGAGTCGCACCGCAGTGATCTCTTGGGCGCGATCGCGCTCGTCGGAGCCGAGCCGCTGCACCTTGGCAGGTCGGAGCGAGAGATCGGCGACCACCAACTTCGGCGAAAGGATCGTCTTCCGCCCGCACAGATCCAGCTGCTCCTGCCGCTCGCCGATCACGACGTCCCAGGTCCCGTCGGCGTTGGGCAGGCCGCGCTGCACCATGGGCCCTCGACGCTCGCCTGGCTCGCCTTCGACGAGTCCCGTCCAACCGGAGAACAAGGTCTTCGGTCGACCGCTGCCGTCGAGCGGGGCCGCGACCAAGATCACCCACGTGCGCGAGCGCGACGGATCGTCGACCTCGACGCTGACGATGCGTCGAGCCTTGGCGATGCGCACGACGGCGAGCGACGCTTTCGACGCGAGCTCCCGCGCGTCGGCGGGCATGCCGAGGTCGACCGCGCCCTGGAGCGAACAGGGATCCTGCGCGCAGGTCTGCGCGACCAGGGCACCGTTCGAGTCGAAGCCGACACTCAGGGCCGGCTGCGAGTCGCCGGCCTTGGCGTGCACGACCACGGGCCGCGGCTTGCCGGCGTTCACCGGTAGAGCAAACAGGAGAGCGGCGGCCAGGGCCCGCGGATTCACCCGGCGGATTGAATCAGTTGTCGCTCGGTTGCGCCAGCTTGCGCGACCAGAGGAAGGCATCGACGCGGCGCTTGCCCTGCACGATGTGCCCGCGCAGGGTCCCCGTGCGACGGAACCCGTGCACCGGGAAGATGGCCGACAGCTTGGGATCGTCCGCGGGGGTCAAGGCGAAGCAACCCACGATCTCGCGACGCAAGAGCTCGTCGCAGATCTGTTTCACCGCCGCCGACGTCAGCGCGAGCTCTTTCTCGGTCTTGGGCGCCGTGAGCAGCTCGAGGAATGCGTTGTCGAAACACGTCTGCATTTCGACCGATGCCGTGAGCGAAAGCCCGCCCCGCGCCGTGCACTGAAAGTGCGCGCGCGTCACGTCGCGCCCGAAGGGCTCGAACCCGCTGAGCGCCCGGCCCGAGCGCACCGCTGCCGCCACCGCTGCCTCGACGTCCGCGTCTTTCGCAGGCGACAGCTTCGCAGCCAGCACAGGAAGAGCCTCGATGTCTTTGATGGCACGCCGCGCCGCTTGGTACGCGCGATCGGTCTCGAGGTCGTCCCCGCTCTCGGTGAGGGCCGGCCGCGTGCCCGACTGCTCGTTCTCTTCGTAGTTGTCGGCGCCCCCGACCATCGCCCCGAGTACGAAGGCGTCGCTGCGCTTGTAGAAGCCCGGGATGTTGCCCTCGCGCGCGAAGCCCATGCGCGCCCAAGCCGAGCACTCGTCGCGCTCGACCAGGGTGTAGACGCGCTCGATGCCTTCTTTTCGGGCCGTGTCGAGCACGAGCGCGCGCTTGGCCGAGCTCGGACCCGAACGGAAATCGATGACCCGGAGCATTCGCGCCCGCCGGTTCACCAGGAGGCAAAGCGATGCCGTGTTGTTCTGTACGAAGATCTCCTGAGAGACCTTGAGTGCCGTGTTGCTGCGACTCGCCATCGACCCCCCTTGGGACTTCCGGAGGTGGGGTGGGTCGGACCCCACTTCGCGTGGTTATCGCCCGGAAACCGGGCGCGGGTTTCAAAAGTGAAAGGCCGCTTACCACGCCCGCACGGGTCGAGCAAACCCGTCCCGCGAACTTCTCATCACGCGCAACGCGACGCGTCAGGGTGCGAGCTGCTGCGCGCGATCCGGCGCCACGCCGAGCGCCGTGAGCACGCGAGCGAGCTCCTTCTTCGGCAGCGACACGCGCGTGGGCATTCCACCCGCGAGCCCGAACAGCGTGAGGAAGTTCATCCCACTGTCGAAGCGTGCCGCCACGCTGACGTTGTCGCGATCGACGACGACGCTCACCGGCTCGCGCTCCTGTCCGAGCAAGAGCAGGAGGGTCTTGTCGAGCTTGCCGAAGCCTTCGCTCACGTCCACCAGCGCCACGCCGGGAGGGATCCGCTCGTAACGTGCCGCGGCTCGCCGCGTCTCCTGCTCGACGGGCAGGAGCTCGGCCGCCGCGCGATCCACCGGCTCCCACAAGCTCGAATCGTCGAGCCCCGTGACCAGGTGGCGCACGATGATGCCGAACAGCCCCGCGTCGGTCGGCCGCGCGCGCAGCGCCCGATCGAAGCGTTCCCCCGTCGCGCTCGGCTTTCCCAGGCGCGTGTCGATGGCCCGGGCGTCGTCGTCGCATCCCGGATACGGCTCGACCCCACGTCGAATCCACTTTGCAGCGCTGGCGAGCCCATCGAAGTCGGTGTGGCACACGATGGTGTCGATGGGCCCGACGCGCTCCACCAACTCCGGGTCGATCATCTCGGGGCAAGCCCCGTGGTCGGCCTTCCGCGCGAGCACGAAGCGCGGGTCACCGGCGAAGCGGGGATGTTCCTCGTGGTCGTGGTGATCCACCCACGCCCGCAGGCGCTCCCCCAGCCCCGTGATGAAGGGGAGCGTGACCTTCTCGAAGCCGCTCCCGAGCCCAGCGAAGGCCACGTCGACCACCACCACCTTCCCGGAAAGCTGCCCAGCTTTCGGCAGCTTGCGCGGCGTCGCGAAGGAAAGTGCAGGGCTCGGCATGGGTTTTTCGGGACTCGTCCGTCGAACGGCTACATGACACGCGCGCGGCTTTGGCGCAGAACAGAGGTGAGGGAGATGAGACCTAGCATGCTTTCCCCCCGGACCGTCGTCGTCCTCGGCGCCGCTCTCACCGCGGCCGCGAGCATCGAGCTCACCGAAACCCCGGCGCGTGCCGATGACTCGAGCAAAGTCACCTCGTGCACTCTGAGCGGCAGCGCCCTGCCCGCCATCGACACGACCATCTACGAGAAGCCCGACGGCTCGAGCGCCGTCGCCAAGCTCCCCGGCGCAAAGATCTCCCTCACGCTCTCCGACTTCTTCGCCAGCGGCGGCGATCGCGTTCGCGTCAAGACCAGCTCCGGCTCGAACGGCTTCCGCATCGAGGGCTGGGTCGACGCTTCGCGCCTGCCCATTCACCTCAAGAAGGACGTGCCCGTGGTGCAAAACCACGTGTGGATCGCCGCCGACCGCGAGGTCCTCGCCATCGCCGCGGGCAACGGCAAGCTCCGCGTGAAGCGCCAGGTCGGCTCACCCTTCAGCCAATCGTTCACGGGTTGGGCGCCATGCAGCGCCCTCGGTCTGAGCGCCTCGGTCCCGAGCGGTTGGACGCCCGAAGGCCATGCCCAAGCCTTCGTCGCAAAGAAAGACGTCGAGCTCTACGACAGCGGCGACGACGGTCGCAGCATGGTCAGTATGCTGAGCCCCGACCCGTCGAGCGACGGCATCGTGCTGTGGAGCACCGAGAAGAAGAACGGCTGGGTCCATCTCGTGCACCACTCCGACGTGGTCATCGACGCCTGGGCCAAGGCCAGCGCGCTGCACGCTCTCGCCCGCGGCGAGACCCAAGACTCCCAACCGCCGTCCACCTCGAGCCGCAACCCACCGACGCTGAAGCTCGCGGGCAACTCCAGGACCGCCACGGCCCCGAAGGATCTGTCGATTCGCACCAGCGCCAGCGACAAGGGCAAGACCGTCGGCACGCTCGAGTCCGGCGCCGAGGTCTACGTACTCGACATCGTCGCCGGCTGGGCCAGCGTGCTCCCCAAGTCCCTCAACGTGACGCCCCACGGCGACGGTCAGTTCTGGGTGAAAGCAAGCGATCTCGGCGTGTCGCCCTGACGCTCGTCGCATCCGCCCCGCTCCGCTTCTCTGTTTCTGTTCCACCGGCGCGCGAGCTGCCCTAGCTTGCGCCCGTGGCAAGCGTCGACGAAGGAACTCTGCGCGCGGCTCTCGCTCATACCCTCGACCGGAGCGACTTCCCCGAGCTCGGAACCAAGTACGAAGGCAAGGTTCGAGACAATTACACGACGTCCGACGGCCGCCGCGTGATCGTCGTCACCGATCGCATCAGCGCCTTCGACCGCATCCTCGGAACCCTGCCCCTCAAGGGCCAGCTCCTGAATTTCGTCGCCGCCTGGTGGTTCGAAAAAACCAAGCACGTCGCCCCGAACCACGTGATCGAGGTCCCCGACCCCAACGTGCTCGTAGCGCGCGAGTGCAAACCTCTCCCCGTCGAGATGGTCGTCCGCGCCTACCTCACCGGTACCACCTCGACCAGCATCTGGGTTCACTACCAGAGCGGCGCCCGTTCGTTCTGCGGCCACTCGCTCCCTGACGGCCTCCGAAAACACCAACGTCTCCCTCAACCCATCCTCACGCCCAGCACCAAAGCCGCCAAAGGCGGCCACGACGTCTCCGCGAGCCGCAACGAAATCCTCGAGCTCTCGGGCATGCCCGCCGCCGATTTCGACACCGCCGCCGAAATGGCCATGGCCCTCTTCGCCGAAGGCCAACGCGTCGCCGCCGACCGCGGCCTCATCCTCGTCGACACCAAGTACGAGTTCGGCAAAACCCCCGAAGGCCGCATCGTCGTCATCGACGAGATCCACACCCCCGACTCGTCCCGCTACTGGAAGAGCGCCACCTACGACGCCCGCTTCGCCGCCGGCCAAGACCCCGAGAGCTTCGACAAGGAGTACCTCCGCCGCTGGCTCGCCGAGCGTGGCTTCACCGGAGATGGACCGATCCCTGAAATCCCCGATGAGATCCGGGTCGAGGCCGCGCGACGTTACATCGAAGCGGTGGAGACGCTCACGGGCGAAGCGTTCGTTCCGAACCTGGAAGAGCCCATCGGAAGGATGCGGAGGAACCTGGGGCTCGCGGGCTGAGGCTGGCGTTGACCCGCGAACGTCAGGTCGTCAGTCGGCGAGGCGCAACAGACGCGGGCGCGAGCCGCATCGGAATGGTCGCGGTCGGTGAAGTCGGTAGGGCCGGCGTTCGGCGGGTGGAACGCGTGTTAGGCGGCGGACCGTCACTTGTTGGGAAAGAACTGGCCAATGTCTTCGTCACGAAGACACGGCTGGTCGAGCGCTTTGCACATGAGAGCAAGTTCGTGACGCAAGCCCTCGATGGACGACACGGAGGGCGAGACGGCGGCGGCTGTGCACGACTCCGGGCGTCCGAGGTCGTCGAAATAGACCTCGTGCACAGCATATTCGCCGTTTCGGAAGACGACGCGATAGTCGAAGGTTTTCACAACGTCACCAGGTTAACCCGAGCAATGCCGGCGCCACTCGTCGGCCGATGGAACTTCGATACGGCCGTCGATGAAGTGTTTTGATCGCGCGCTGCAGCAGTCACATTCGTAGTAGGTCCAGGAGTCAGGATAGCGTTTGCCGTTCTCGGCAACGCGGGACGCTCGCAGCCAATTCCGCGAACGAAGACGGCCGTCGGCACAATCGAGACAGCGTTTCCGAAATAGACGGAAGAGCATCGACATCATGACTAGCTGGCGTCCGCCTAACGGCGTTCACCCGCGAACGCCGAGCGTCAAGTCGTCCTCCGGCAAGGCGATGCAGACGCGGGCGAGTGCCGCATCAGTTTGGTCGCCCGCGGAAGCGCGGGTGCAAGGTGAGTTAGGCCGCGGACGCAAGGATTCGCATCAGCCACGGTCCAGAGTCATTTGGCGGCGATGCTCGCACTGCGAACCGAGACTCTGCCCGGTCCGTGATATGTGAACCCGTAAAGCACCCATTTCGCGGTGGGCGGGATCTGCGCGACAACTTCGCAAGGGACAAAGTTGTCTGTCGTCGCTGGTAGTTCCTTCAGATCGGCGGCCAGAAAACCCCAGTACACGAGTTGGCGCTGACGCTGCACCTTGATCAGGCACGCTCCGCCCTCCGTCATGCCGTTGGTCTGAACATCGAGGGTCGCGGCGACCGTCTTGCCGATGTACGGCTCCGCGGAGACAGCGCGCACTACTGCGACCCACCGCCGTGAGCCGTCGGCGATCCGGTCAATCGTGATACTTTCGCCGTCTTTGCGTAGGTCGAAGTCCGGAGCTCCAACGCCGGTTAGCAACCAATCGCCAACCCTTCGCTCACCCGGATAGT
The DNA here is from genome assembly GCA_046351435.1 of Polyangiaceae bacterium. Lineage (GTDB taxonomy): Bacteria > Myxococcota_A > Polyangia > Polyangiales > Polyangiaceae > JADJKB01. The sequence continues at coordinate 1,840 of JAXLYN010000067.1, read as the reverse complement.
CGTTGGTCGGTGGCTGGCCCGCGTCGGCCTCCAAGGCCGGTGAAGAGGTTGGGGCGGCGCTGGCCGGCGATGCGATCGCTCGGCTTTCGAGTCGCGACACTCGGGCTTCGAGCTGGGCGAGGCGCGCATCCGAAGGGCCGCACGTCGAGACGCTTCCCGCGAGCAGCAGAAGGCACGTGAAATGCGTGTTGCTGATCGTCGTCATTCGGTCGGCCTACAGTAACGGGGCACGCGTTGACCCGCGAGCGCCGTGGCTCATCGTAGCAGAGCGCGCGGCGCGAACGCACGCGGGCGAGTGCCGAAGACAGAGTGGTCGCCCGCGGGCGCGGCACGGACGGTGAAACCCGCGACGACCGGCGTTCGGCGGGTGGAACGTCGAGTTGGACAGCGCCAAGCGCGGTGGCTACTGAAAATTGGCACGTGCCCGCAACGCAGGCGACGGATGCTGTGGCAAAGCACTCCGGAGGCTGCTGGTAGCACACGCAGAATCCCCCGTACTTGGCTTCAACGAGCGCCTTGCTGAGGTCGCCGGAGTGCGATGCAGCGATGGGAACTGCGCACGCGTTGAGACACCCAAGAGCAATGTTGCCAGAGGAAGTGCACTGGATATCCGTGGAGCAAGCCTGTGCGCCATCAAGGACGGCGTAGACGGCCTTGCCAACGTGAGCGCGCGCCTGCTCACACGTGAGACATCCGTCGGGAGTAGCGAAGGTGCCCGAAGGGCAATCGGACGCATCCGCTCGGTCGTCGCGGGAATCGCCGCTGCCGCAGCCGTGGACCGAAGCGGCGGCAAGCACCGCAATAGGTGCCAGCAAGGAGACCTGGCCAAGAAGGCGCGCAATCAAACCGAAACGGTGACGACGCATGGGGCGAGAGGCAGCAGCATTTGTGGCGCAACATGTGCCAGCGCTTTCAGCGCGGCTGTATAACTCGACGTTCTCGACGTTCCACCCGCCGAACGCGAGTTAGGCGGCATCGTTTGACCAGTGAATCATGGACGCGGGCAAGGCCGGTCAGGAACACAGCAGCAATACATGTCGTCGCCGTGTCCTTGGAGCGGCACACAGTGCCACCAAACAAGATCCCCGGTGATGTAATACGCGCCAGCACGGGTGGGATCGGTGCAAAATTGATCCTTAGCGTTGACGCGACGCTGTGCTTTGCACGCAGATGCGGTCAGCAGTGGAAGCGTCAGCGCCGATGCAGCGACCAACCGCAACCGGATCATAGGGCGACGGCCGGTGAGAGCGAGCATCGGGTCCGCCTGACGGGGCACGCGTTGACCCGCGAGCGCCGTGGCTCATCGTAGCAGACGGCAAGGCGTGAACGCACGCGGGCGAGTGCCGAAGACAGAGTGGTCGCCCGCGGGCGAGGAACGGACGGTGAAGCCCGCCATGGCCGGCGTTCGGCGGGTGGAACTTCCAGTTATGCGGCGATGAAGGTCAGTCAGCACCCGCATCGGAAGGAGCGCCAGCGGCACCGCTCTGTCCTGCCGCACCGCCCGTGGTGACAGTGCCTGCAGCCCCACCTGTATTCACTGCGCCGCCGGCCCCACCTGCGCCGACGCCGCCTGTTGCCGGGTTTCCGCCAGACGACCCAGCGTCCAACTTACCCCCCGCTCCTCCCATAGGGATAGGAGCGCCATACATGGGAGTGTCGGAACAGCCCGACGTGACCGCGAACCCAGCGGCGACCAGCGCCATCATTGCGGAGCGCGACAGGTCGTGCCGCACAACAAACGGCCCGAGGGGCGTCACTACAACTGGTTGCCTGCAGAAAGGACACTCGGACTCACTTACGCGAATGTGTCGACGGCAGGATGGGCAAAGACCGAGCGCTG